>NVXI01000013.1 GCA_002747015.1 Zetaproteobacteria bacterium | reverse complement strand
GTTAAGCGCTGGCCGATCAAGTGTTCCCCCCGAAAACCCGCCATCATCGTATTGCGTTGGAGATGGCCTCCACCCTTCCGACTTCTGGCTAATAATATAGGCCTCGCAAGATTCACGCTGCGCATCCAGAGTATTGAATTCCATATCCAGGCGCTCGTCTGTAGATTTACGGGTATATATCGCGCAAATCTTTTTCATGATGTCCCCGCTTTCTTTATACCGAAAAACAGCCAGCCATTCCATCGTGATCCAGTGATGTCATTAGCGATTTTTGAAAGGCTACTGTATGTCTGATCTCGATATTCAAACCCATCACTCTTCACCAGAACATTATGCTTTTTGCCGTTATATATGCGCACCAACCGCGTTCCGGGCTTTAGTGCACCCACACGTTCGTCAAAGCAGGCTGGATTGCGCTTATACTCTTTAATCAGTTGATCCAGCCGCGCCTGCTGTTCTGACTTCAAATTTCCCTGAAGCTTATAAGCAAGACTTTTCTCCAGCATCACCCGCCCGACCCGAATATGTGGCTGTTGCCCCCATGCTTCGGTCCAGCGCTGCCTAAGCTCATTGATTGATAATTCCTGCAAAGAATATGGCCCTTTCGTTTATTAACGTTAGGGCCATACACGCTTGCTGTGCGATGGAAGTCCAGTCGAAAGACTACTCTTCTGGATCGTCATCCCAATAAGATGGAGGCCATGGTGCGGAACTTTCTTTGCCATCTAAAATGTCCTGGATATATTGCTCTAAATTCTCCCAGTCTTCCCCATCAACCGGTTCTTCTATTAGGAACGGCCATTTGAGAGCGCCTTCTTTTTCGCGCATTTCCTTTCTATGTTTAAATACTCTCAGACGCTCTTGCGCGAGCTCTTTGCGGGTCATACCTTCAATACGCTCAGCTTCAAGATCATCGGCGTATTTCAGCGGCCATGACACTTGATAATCGGAGTTCTCTTTCAACAACTCGTATTTTTCAATAAAGACTAACCAGTCTTCATCCGTGACAGGTTCGCCATCTTCATAAGGCCAACGATCTTCACCATCCATTGCACGAAGGTTTTTTTTGATCATAAACCACTCATAGAACGTATTAACACATTCCAATGACCCCGGATTCTGCATGGCAGAAAGCTTGCGTTCGCGGTAATCAGCCAAAATTGAATGCACTTCAGAAAGAACCTTGTCTTTACCTTTGACGGCTTTTTCAAGATAGCGCAAATAATCCCTTCTGGCGTGTTTATCTCCGTTTGCCGCATCTGTAGCCATACCCTTGGCAATAGCCATAATTAGCGGGATAACAAGTTCTTTTCCGTCTTCACGGATAGACACCGGTTTTTGCCCGGATTCGTGGAAGCAGTGCCATAAGGCCTCTTCGGAAAGGCGATCAAACTCCAAAACATTACGCCCCGGCGGACGCCCTTTTGTATTTCCAGGGTTTCCATCTGTGGCACCGAAGCGCGTGCTTTTAGGTGGCTTGCCGTAGCCAACGTCATAGTCTTTTTTGTTGTTGTCATCACTCATTATTTTTCTCCATCTGTTAGTGTTTCATTGAAAGTTTTGCCTGTTTCAGCGTGAACAGAGTTCAGCCCTGTAAGCTCTTGCCAGCGACGAATTGTGACATCGCAATAATGAGGGTCGAGTTCAATTAAACGGGCCTTACGCCCTGTATTTTCAGCTGCAATCAGCGTTGTACCGGAGCCACCGAACGGATCAAGAATGATCCCACTGCGTTTTGAACAATCCTTAATCGCGTCGGCAACCATGGCAGTTGGTTTGACCGTTGGATGGAGCTTTAGCTCATCCATGCGTCCACCCCCGAAGGAGTTGACGCCGGGGTATTGCCAAATATTGGTGCGATAGCGGCCGTTTGAGCCTAGAGACACATTGTTAATGTGTTTGGCTTTGCCCTTCTTAAATACAAAGACTAGTTCATGCTGAGAGCGATAGAGACTACCCATCCCACCATTATCCTTAGCCCACACGCACATATTAATGAGATGCATTTTTGCATGTGCACCAGCGCCCAGCATTTCCCCCATATGACGCCAGTCCATACACGAAAACGTTATCCCGCCACCTTGAAGATGCGCAGCGATATTCTCATGAGCTGTTTCAAGAAAACGAGCAAACTCATCCTCGCTCATCTCACCGCTGGCCATCGCAAATTCACGGTGTTTTGTATCGCCGGAATTACCAACGTGCCCATCAATTTTTACGTTGTAGGGCATATCGACGAAGCACATCTGCACGACCTCATCACCAAGTAAGGATTTGTAGCTATCTTCCTCCAATGAATCCGCACAGAGCAACTTATGATCACCCATTATATAAAGGTCACCTAACTGCGTTATAGCAGATCCTTCTGCCACCGCCGGTGCAATGTCATTTGGATCGGTGTCCGGCAGTATATCAAGAACCAGATTGATTTCATCTAACTCAAACCCTGTAATGGTTAAGTCCGGTACAAGAATTTGAAGTTCTAAAAATTCTGCAGCAAGCACTTCCTTATCCCATTCCGCCTCTTCGGCAACACGGTCATAGGCAATGCGCAGGGTACGGACTTGATCTTTAGTAAGGTGATCAAAACGAATGACAGGTACAGATTCTATTTTCATCTGTCTGGCGGCTTCAGCCATATGCCAACCTGCGATGATGTAGTTATTCGTATCAATAATGATCGGCAGTATCCCGCCTTCATCAATAATTCTCTTGGTTTTAGGTATTTGTTGATCAGTTGGTTTGCGTAGTTGACGGACAGGGTCCTTCAATTCACGCGGGTTCAGATATTCCATCTGTAGTTGGTTATGTCTCGACATTTCTTTTCTCCTTATATGTCGGAGCTGAATATCGAAAAATGAATGAAAATTGGCCAAACAAAAACCGACATTCAGCGCTCGTTAAAAACGATTGCTTAAATGTCGGTGCTGTATGGTTAGACCTTATCAATTAAGGTGCTACGTTAGCATTAAGAAAACCACCACGTTTAGGTTTTCACCGGCTTAGTCCTGGACTGCCACCAGCATTAGGGCTGACCTTGTTAAAGGTACTCTCTCTCCTAAGCACTCTCACAGTTACATGAAACTTTTGTGGCTGTCAAATCGGCTATGTTAGTTCACGTTCAGACCATGGGCTTTCGAACCGAGTTTATCTTTATACAGATTCTCAATAGCGACGATTTCACGTTGTGTGATGTTACTTGGCAGTGTTTGTAAAACTGAATATCGGAAATGACGGTAATAATGCGGGTCTTTTTTGATAAACGCGATTAGCTCTTTATTGCCACCAGTGTAATTAGCGGCATATTCGCTCCAGCGTTGCCAAACCCCACCTTTGCCGTTTGCGCTGCCGACATATTGTTGGCCTGTCTTGCTGTCCAAAATTAAATAAATACCGTTTACGGCAGAGAGTTGATTTCGCCATTCATAGTTGGCAGTGGGATTATTGGTTAATCTTTTAAGTTCGTCAAATTCAAGAACAAAATTCAACAGACCGGGGAAGCTGCCGATATAGCCCTGTGGCAATATTTCCACCACTTCCTTGGGTTGCATATCGTACCATTGATGCCAATTCCTTGCAGCCGCGCCCCAATTAATTATCAATCGATCAACCAGATCATCAAATTCGGAAACATATTCGAGGTCATAGTAATATTTACGATTACTGGTTTTTACTCCATTCACCTTGAACACACCGAAGAATAAAGAACGCTTCATTTCCAGACCTATAAAAGAAATAATATAGTCACAGCCCTTAAAAACATCTTTGCCCTGTTCTTTTTGATACGCAATTAGTGCATGTTTATCTTTAATCACATCACGATATTGCTCACGACTGTCTTTATGTCGCACCAGTTTAACTTTGGCATTATCCAGTATAGGGCTTTGGGAACTTAATATTGTTTGAAGTGTAATCATTCGGATAATCCTTGAAGTTTGATATTACAGGCCTGCAATGCGCGTTTAAAATCCTCGCCTACTGTAAAGGCCCCTGTACCGGATGTAACGCTGTTAACACCAATCACGCGGAACTTGATTTCGCCTGATGTGTCGGTAATATCACGCAGCAATGCTTCGGCTTTCTTGCCTGTATAGGCACGGTATGGGGAGCTTAATTGTTGAATGTTTTTCGTCATGGCCTTTATGGAATCCGCATATTCTTTACCCATAGTTTTTTCCATCGCATCTGTGTTCGTGAATCCTGTGGGCGCGACATCAATCGGCGTATCTTGTGATGTTAAAGTATAGAGCCTTGCCCCGACCTTAATCTGAATATCACCGCCAATTGGTAATGGCGGCTCTGTACGCACACCTACGCGAATTTCGCCATTATGGTTTTCAGCATAGAACTGTTGGGTGAAATAAATGCCCGTAAATCCACGTGCAAAATCCCGTCCGGCCTGCGTCCCCTGCTCTACACGACAACTTTTGATATCCGTAAAATCATCGTAATGGTTAGTGGCATTCCAACTTGTTGATACGCACGCAGTTAATGTGCCTAGTGCTAATAGAGGTAATATGGTTTTTGTTGGTTTGGTCATCTTAAACTCCCTTCAATCTAATAAAAAGTCACCGGAGCATTACGCTCTGGTGACCGGGAGTTTCAAAGTTGCGTTAAGACAACCGCGACGATCTTTAGCCGCGAGGCTTGGACATACATCGCCGCCTCCCGATCATAAGACCGAAAGGCGACATCATAACGGCGATATCAACCGCTTAACGCAGGGTTTGAAAGCCCCGGAGAATGCAAAATTACATTCACGTGAGTAGGTTAGCTCGAATGTAAAAAGGCATCAACTGGAATAATAGAAATGAGTGCAATTATAATGCTTTAGCTGGGCTTAAGATCAGTCTATGGTTATAAATAACCGCTAAGCGCCCTTAGCAGAAGTTAAATTATATATAGGAATAGTTCTGAGGAAAATGAACATTATAAAATATACCTCTATGAGAATATTTAATTTATGAACTCTTCCAGATTATCAGCTCCATTATTTTCGCTAAAGAACGTTGGGTTTTGCGGGTCAAAGCAAGGGATGCTTGACGGGCTTTAGGCATGAGCACTACCCTCAATAACCTGACATAAATCACTGGCAATTTGTCCAATAAGGGATAGGTCCTGACCTTCGACCATGACACGAATGAGCGGTTCAGTACCGGAAGGACGCACAAGAATGCGTCCCTGATCTGCAAGATTATCCTGTGCTGCATGGATTGCGTTTTGTACTGCCTTTTCTCTCAGGGTCTTCCCCGTAACACCCTGAACATTTTTAAGGATCTGCGGATAAGGGGTGAAAACATTTAGTACATCGCTTGCTGGCTTGTCTGTTTCCTTAAGAATCGCTAAAATTTGTAAGGCTGCCAAGATACCATCGCCAGTCGTGCTGTATTTACTCATAATAATATGACCGGATTGCTCACCACCAAGAGAAAAACCACTCTTGCGCATTTCCTCTATAATGGCCCGATCACCAACAGCAGTGCGCACTACTTCAATGCCTTGAGCCACCAACGCGGCTTCCATACCCATATTGGACATGACCGTAGCGACCACAGTATTATCGCCCAATGTCCCAGATTGTTTTAGCGCCAGCGCAAGAGACGCTGTGAGTTGATCACCGTCTAAAATCTGCCCCCTTTCATCAACCACAATCAGGCGATCCGCATCACCATCCAGTGCAATGCCTATATCGGCGTCTTCTTGAATGACTTTACATTGCAAGGCTTTAAGATCAGTCGCACCACAATCCTGATTGATATTACGGCCATTGGGCTGTGTGCCAATTGTAATAATTTCTGCTTCCAGTTCCCAGAATATTTGCGGTGCAACCTTATAAGCCGCACCATTGGCACAATCGAGAACAATTTTCATGCCAGCAAGAGTCTTACCTCTTGGGAAGCTGGATTTAACATGCTCAACATAACGTCCCAACGCATCGTCTAAGCGTTTAGCCTTACCGCAGTCTTCAGGTGCCGATAGATGATCAGTAAAATCCGTTTCTATCAAAGCTTCTATATCCTTTTGCGTTTCGTTGCATAGCTTAAACCCGTCTGCTCCAAAAAGCTTCAAACCATTGTCTTGGAATTTGTTGTGAGAAGCAGTGATCATTATGCCTAAGTCCGCACGCATAGAGCGGGTTAGCATAGCAATGCCAGGCGTAGGAATTGGCCCGACCTGAATTACATCCATCCCCATAGATAGAAATCCGGCGGTAATGGCTTGTTCAAACATATAGCCAGAAAGTCGTGTATCCTTGCCGATAACAACGCGGTTTGTGCGTTCGCATTTATTGTGTTTCTGCCTAATAACATAGGCTGTGGCCATAGCAACTTTCATGGCGATTTCTGCTGTCATCGGAAACTGGTTCGCTTTACCGCGAATACCGTCGGTTTTAAAATATTGCTTTTCATTACTCATTTATCTCTTCCTATTTTAAATTTTATTTCGTGTACAGCCCCCCCCCCTATTCTGCCGCAGCTATTACGTGACCGTTGAGCGTTTGAGACGAATGATCTATAAAGGTAATCTCATCAGAATCAGATGTTTCAGGTTTAGGCTTTTTCATCTCAAATTGATTCATTGTGTTATGCTCTCCTCCAGCTTTAAGGGCGCGTGCTCCGGCAACCATTTCCTTGAAACTGTCGCCAATATTGGAACCAACTTCGTGCTGATGCTTGACGGCGCTGACGCCTGCGCGAATTTCTTCGCGCTGCACATTATTCACATAAGCCAACATTTTATCCTCTCCGAAATACCCACGAGACAAATCATCCATCGCTTTGGCTGTCAGATGAAAAGTCGGCAGCGTAATAAGATTGTGGAACACACCAGCCTCTCTTGCTATATCAGCCTGGAAATTACGCAGTCGGCAATCAGCTTCCTGTCCCAAAGGATCATCATCAAATTTTTCATCCATAAGGCCAATGTCCTGAGGATAGAAATGCACCATATGTTCACCACTTTCCGCCCATTCAGCGCGAATTTGTTGACGTAATTTCAATGTCCAGTTAAAGGAAGGAGAATTATTATAGGTCAGCTTGGCATCTGGTACGACTTTCCTGATGTCGTAAACCATACTGCCAATCGTCTTAACATCTGGCGTCGCTGTTTCAATCCAGAGGAGATCTGCACCGCCAAGTGTCAGGCTGGCAATACAGTCCTCAACCACACGGTCACGGCCTGATCCTTCCTTAAATTTATAAAGGCCACTAGGCATACGAACTGGACGAACAAGCTTGCCATTAAATTGCAGAGCCACTTCGCCGTCTTGCAATGGATTTTCCTGCGTAATATCCTCAGTCTCCAGCCATTTAATATATTCATAGGCTAAATCACCTCTCATTGTAGAAACTGGAATTTTTTGTGTAAGGCCTGCACCAAGCGAATCTGTGCGCGCTACAATAACACCATCATCAACGCCTAGTTCTTCAAAGGCCATACGTACAGCGCGGAGCTTCTCGATAAACTCTTCACGCGGCACAGTAACTTTGCCGTCCTGATGACCGCATTGTTTGGCATCGGAAACCTGATTTTCAATTTGAATACAACAAGCACCAGCTTTGATAAGTTCTTTAGCAAGCAAATAGGTAGCATGCTCATTCCCAAATCCAGCATCAATATCGGCAATAATTGGTACGACATGAGATTCAAAGCTATCGATTTTCATGATAATTTCTTCAATTTCACGTGGCTCGTCGCCAGTTTCACGCGCGATTTTAAGCGCATTGAACAAGTCATTAAGGGCAACCTCATCGGCTTGACGTAGTGAGGTGTAAATTTCATGAATAAGATCAGTGACCGCCGTTTTCTCATGCATGCTTTGATCTGGAAGATGACCAAAACTGTTACGTAGACCGGCAACCATCCAGC
This sequence comes from Zetaproteobacteria bacterium, assembly GCA_002747015.1. The sequence continues at coordinate 35,873 of NVXI01000013.1, read as the reverse complement.
CACTTAAATACACATAGGTACCCTTGGATGTGCCCTTCATGCGTTTAACGGATTTAATCATTTGCTGGGCATGAAAACCGGACCAACACCCCAGTGATTGAGTGAATTGTGATGAATCCTTATCATACGCTGCCATATCTTTACGCATAACCTTTGCCATAGTTTTGGCAATGTCCAGATGTGTTTCATACGTATTTTGTATCTTAAGCTGTGTTATATGTTCGACTGCGATACCACCTGGTGTATGCGTCCCCTGATAACGGGTTTGCACATCTTGAAAAATTTGTTTATACGATTGTTTTTTGCACATGGCTTTAATCTCCTTTTAAAATTAATTCTAAACGCTTCGTTTCGTTAAACAAGAGTAGGCTGGAAGAGTAAGAAAATCCTGGAACTCATCCGATAAAACAGTTTCTTCAAGGGTATTTTTTGCGGCTTCCAGATTATCCTGCTGTACTTGATTATCATCAATCAAACATTTCAGTTTTTCAAATTCGTCCTGTAAAACACATTTGAAAAATGATGCAGTCATAGTAATAACGCGCGATTTATCCACATAATGGTTTTCATCAGCCGTTAAAGGACAATTAAACCTTAACCATTGCCAAAGCTGAGCCCGGCAAATTTCTGCTGTAGCAGCATCTTCCATTAAGTTGTTAATTGGTACTGCGCCGCGTCCACCATACCAAGCCGTGATATATTCCAGAGCCACAGCCACATTTGTACGCACACCGTGTTCGCTAATATTCCCATCATGCGGGCAAAGCATATCCAATGCCGTTGGCATTTTCTCTCTACACTCTCTATGTAAATTATTGGCGCGCGGCATCGACATGTTGAAAACGTCCATAGCGGGTTTGATAAGCGCCGGGTGCGAAACCCATGTACCATCATGATATAACTCGGCCTCACGAACTTTGTCAGCGCGAACTTTTTGAATGGCTTTGGCATTGGCCAATTCATCATTTTTAATCGGAATTTGCGCCGCCATACCGCCCATTGCATGCGCATGGCGCTTATGGCATGTCTTAATAAGAAGCACACTATAGGCTTTTAGAAATTCCTTATCCATCGTGACATAGGCACGGTTGGGTAGAATAAATTCAGGATGATTGCGCAAGGTTTTTATATAGCTGAAAATATAATCCCAACGTCCACAATTCAAACCAGCTGCATGATGACGGAGCTCATATAGGATTTCATCCATTTCGAAAGCAGCAGGCAGTGTTTCAATCAGGACGGTTGCTTTGACCGTTCCTTGTGGGATGCCTAAGCAGTCTTGCGCATAGACAAAAATATCATTCCAGAGCCGTGCCTCCATATGACTTTCCAATTTTGGAAGATAATAGAATGGCCCAAGCCCCTTTTCAGCCAGAGTTTTTCCGGTGTGAAAAATATGCAGTCCGAAATCAACCAAGCTGGCCGATAATGGCGCACCATCAATTTCAAGATGTGCTTCCTCCAGATGCAAGCCGCGCGGTCGGATCATCATTAAGGCAGGCTTATTATTAACCTGATAATTTTTTCCAGTTTTGATATCGGTATATTCAAGTGTGCCGCTTGCGTAGTCCTGCACATTGATTTGGCCGTTTAATATATTCTCAAATGTAGGAGTTGTGGCATCCTCAAAATCACCCATAAAAACTTTGGCGCCGCTATTCAAGGCATTAATCATCATTTTACGATCAACTGGACCGGTAATTTCTACACGGCGATCTTGTAAAATTTCGGGCACAGGGTCAATGGTCCAGTTGTTTTCGCGGATATGTGCTGTTTCGGAATTAAAATCTGGAAACTCGCCATCATCATAGTGTCGTTGACGCGTTTTTCTGGTCTCAAGCAACGCTTTGCGCGTAGGGCCAAATTTTTGTTCCAGATCAAAAAGAAATGCTAAAGCCTCTTTGCTAAAAACCTTCTGTGTTTGAGAAGTTTCCTGCACGAGCAATTCACATGTTTCTTTCTTGGCAACATGGTTCATAATCGGCATTGGCGCCGTTATATTTTTCTGAAGGTTAATTTGAGTATACATTTCATTTTTCCTTTACTGAGAAATCCTTTAATTACATAATGCAAAGGAAATGCCAGAAGAAAAATTATTATTATAACTAATAAAGTTTATTCTTTTCAGATACTTAATGTATTTTTGTGAAAACAAATCTTAAAGTGCCCTGCACATAAGAAGAGAAAAATCTCATAATTTTTCACAATTTGAGAATAAATTTCAAACTTACACCCTGAATAAAATCGACACAACTCAGGCCACCGGCACTGCTAAACGTATGGATACCATAAATGTCATATATGTCGGAATCCGGTATGATCCTTTCGATAATACGTTCACAGTATTTTTTAGGAGTAAGCTGTAATACTTCATTGATATCAAGGCCAAAACCGTAGCGTTCCTTCGCGTCTTGGGCCGGACGATAAAGCTTACCTTCATGCTCAAATAATGGACCTGCCGAGCGGGATAAAAGAGCAATCGCATCAGGCGCAAGATCGTGGATATAAATATCAATGTCTTTCTGCACAAGGCGCCGAGCAATATCAAGCGCTGCAGAATACCCCCCCAAAATTATAACTGGCGCACCTATCAAGACACAACCTCCAGGATGGTCTCACATTCTTTCTCTTCAGGTTCAAGCTTGCGAATAACACGCGCCGGCACACCGCCTGCCAAAACACTGGGAGGGAGGTCTTTAGTAACAACGCTGCCTGCACCGACAATTGTGCCTTTTCCGATCGTTACACCACCATTAACAACAACGCCAGTTCCAAGCCAAACATCCTCTTCCAAAATAATATCTTTAGCCTGAGAGTCCATATCCGGTTTACCATCCGCTCGCTCTTTTGCATCTAGGGGATGTCCTGCATAGCCTGAGAGTTTTCCCTCTCCAGCGATACGTACATTATTGCCAATGATTATTTTGGTTCCTACATAAATGCCGCTGCGCCACCCTATACCAACATTATCGCCAATGATAAGTTGCGGTGTTTCCTTGCTTGCTGCCCGGCCAATCAGCGCAATACGGGCAGCAATGCGACAATCATCACCAATTGTAATATCCAGCGGCCCTACGCGGAAAGGAATACCAATACCTTCAAAGCACATCCGGCGCGGTTTGTTACGCAGTTGCATTATAAAAACCGGTTTCCAATAAAGTGTACGAATAATGAAAAGAACAACATTAATGGCAGATGAAATCACCATATGAAGCGGTTTGTGAATATACCAGATCGGCGGCATGTTGAACGTTAAAATCCCCTTGGCAAGCGTATATAGAAACTTTGTCAGTGCCGTATCTCGTACTTTAATTCGGTTTTTGAGTCTCATGATAAGGTTCATCTCTTTGGCTTCCCTTTAATGACATTGATATTCTGTAGTTTAATAAGGTGCAAAGGGTGCGCCAGAGATAAGACATTGAAAATAAACAATTATATAGAAACATAACAACGGATATTCTTATAATTTTTCACAATATGAGAATTCGTGAATATCTAAATACTGTGGCGTACGTTTATCGACTATTATTTCCTCTTTCAATTTAAAAGAGCCTCTTTAATCCTGATTTGGGTAACACAAAATTTAACGAGACAAAGCTCTCAACATGAAGCCAAAAAGAACGCCTATAATATTGGCGATTAGGTCATACAAACTGGCGCTTCTGTGAGGAATGTAATATTGTACGACCTCAATACTGAAACCCAATGCTATAAGTAGTATAAAGGCCAAGATTCTTCCAAACATATTTCTAGTTAACGGTATGTTCAACGCTAAGCCTGTAAAAAACATGGAATGAAAAACTTTGTCGAAATGTATGAAAAACTCGAACTCTTTACAAAGATCAATATAGGGTTTGCAAAAGCCTGGTGGAACAAAGAACGCAGCGCCGGCTAAAACACCGATTATTATAAGCAGCCACGTTTTATATTTTCTCTGTAATGGCAACTTCTCGCATTTTAAGAATGAATCCATGTTTTTTCTCCCTTTTAAGGAAGGAATGCAAAGAACGTACCTGAATTTTCATGTTTTTCGTGATAGAGAGCTTAAAAAACCCATTTAATCTGGGCTTGTAGAGTGGATTCTGTAACCCCGTCTACGCCAAATTTATTATGCCAGTACTGGTATTCTACACCAGTAAAGAACTGTCCTTGTTTGTTCCAAAGCAGATCACCGATATCTAAAAGAAGGCGCGGCTGTGTCAATTGACTGGGTACAGTTGTACCACCCTCTTCACCAAAAACATCTGCAAACCCTTCAAAAACAAATTTTGCGCCTACGGCTTCAAACGGCAAATTCCATGCTGTATAAATCTGAAAAGTTTTATCCTCTCGGTCTGGATTATTGCGAATAAAATTATTGACCTTGAAAAATTTAAAATAAGGCAAGTTAAGATCAATCCCGAGACCATAGCTATAGCGTGCCAAACCGTCTTCACCTTGCTCAGTTTGAGCTGCTAATAATATATCCTTGAGAATGCCATAGGATATGTCCCTACCGGTTATTTTATTCCATGACAGGCGCGGCGTAAACTCACAATAAAGATCATCATTACTATCGCCTTCTTTTAGAGAGAGATCACAGAACGTGTATAAATCACCAAAACTCCACCCACTGGCATGTTCCAACGTTATAATCGTTCGCTTTTTAGGCCCCAATTCATAATGGTTCCCGCGCAATGCCTGAATATTAGTGGTATGAAACTGAACAAAATCTCCAGCCCAAGCGGTCTGGAAAGTAAGAACAAAAATGCCACATAATAAAGAAAAAAAATAAAGTGAACGGCGCGTATATATCATGCCGTTACCATGATATACTTTGCGTTGATTTTCCAGAAGAAAATGCACGTATAATACACAGGTATGCTTCTTGCTTTATTTCTTTTATAGACCACAATGATAAACATGAAATGAGATAAAAATATGTTTAGAAATATATTAATGATCAATACGTTGCGAAGAATTTCTATAGAGATGCTCCGATCTTACGTTTTTATTCTGTGTCTCATTTTAAGTTTTCTATGGATACCAAGCGCGCAAGCTGATGCCGCCAGTGCGCCCATTAAATATCTAGCGCTAGATGCGGATATGTCAGGTAATACGAAAGATGCGGGCAAATCTTTAAAGCGCGGGATTGAGCTTGCACTGAAAGAGATTAATGGATCTGGTGGTATCAATGGCATAAAATTGGGACTAAAAATTTTTGACCATCGCGCCAACCCTGCTCGCGGTATTTTTAATATTGAACAAATTGCTAAGGATAAAGATATACTGGCAATTATTGGCGGAGTACACACGCCTGTAGCATTGGAACAATTACCCAAAATCCATGAACATAAAATTCCATATCTAGGGGCTTGGGCTGCAGGAACTCCGATCGTTGATAATGGTTATGATCCCAATTACGTGTTTCGCTTATCTGTACGTGATGCAGATGCTGCCCCATTTTTTATTCAGAAAGCACAAGAGCGTGGCTATAAGAACATTATTCTTTTTTTAGAAAAAACAGGTTGGGGACGATCTAATCACAAAGCCCTTCTTAGAGAATCTAAAAAGGCCGGAATCGAAATTGCTTTTACTGAATGGTTTTTCTGGGGAGACAAAGAGGTTGATTTCAAGGTCCGCATGGAAAAACTTTTAAATTATAATACTGATGCCATTATTYTGGTTGCTAATGTTACAGAAGGTGCAGAATTCATAAAGGCTCTRGCCAAAGTGCCGAAGGACAAACGTCCACCTGTAATTTCGCATTGGGGTATTACATCAGGGAATTTTYCTGAATTTACAGGAGAGGCAYTAAACCATATTGATCTGTCTTTCYTACAAACATGGTCTTTRGATCATAAGAAYGCTGATATATTCAAAAAAAAATATTGCGCAGAATTCGGACCGTGTGAAACTGCACTTGATTTCCCAGCGCCAGTTGGTACRGCACATAGCTATGATCTCACTCATATTTTTGCCAAGGCGTTAGAAAAAACAACCGCRGTAACTCGTAATGAAATCTGGMAGRAATTGCAAAACATTGAGTATCATGACGGCTTAATCAAAACCTATAAGTTTCCTTTTACAAAAACCGATCGTGAGGCTTTAAATATTTCTGATTTTGGTCTTTACCGCTATAATCGTGATGGTGAAATAATAARGGCAGATTAAATATAAATGGAGAAAAATCAAAAAAATACAACAATTTTGCGCTATATGATCAAGCGCATTTTACCACTTGTTGTACCGGTCTTGCTGATTGCCTTTTTTCTAACCTATGAATTCACTTATCGWACGATTGAAGAGCAAAAGCGTGAGGCCATTGAAGCTGAATTATCCTTCGCACAACAAACATTAGATAGCCGTATCCAAACAACAAYAAAATGGCTTMAAAATCTTGCACAAAACGGGATGGTCGTAAATTCRTTGGTTGATCCCAGAGGAGCAGGAGAATACATCCCGCAGCTTTTTNAAACACTACGTGTGCCTGGCCCGCAGAGTRGCGGAGGCATAGAGYTATTTAATTTTCAGGGAGATAGTCTGGCAACCAATAATATTAAGACATCTCAAAAGATAGATATAAGCTGGCTGGACAATGTTCTGCAAGGCCAAAGCTATAAATCAATTTCTTATAAGGGATTGATTATGGCCGAGCCTATTATCATTAACGGTTTGCCTGAGGGTGCCATTGTTCTACTACTTGATGCATCAATGTTAACCAATTTTATGAAAGTTTCTTCTGCCAGCGGCTATATGAGCGTCATTGATGCGRATRGCCATGTTCTTTTCTCTTCCCTCGGACAARAGCATTTTCAATTTGATAAGACATACAAAGAAGAACACTTTAAAGAATGGGTTATTTCTCAAAAACAGATCCACAGCTCTTCTGGTTTATCTGTTGTCTTTAAACAGGAAAAAAAAGTCGTATTTCAGGCTGTTTTAGATGTACAATATGCCCTTATCACATTCATCGTTATTTCCTTAGGCGGGATTTTACTATCCGTCAGCTTGTCTGGGCAGATGGCTACCAGCGTGCTGAGTATTATAGCAAAACAAATTGAAGTCCTGCGAACAGAAAAAGATCTTTCAAAGCGTATTAAGGTGAGTGCTATTAAGGAGCTGGCTGATCTTGAGCGATCCTATAATGAAATGGCTGAAGAATTACAAGAAACAACAGTTTCCAAAGATTACATAGAYACGCTTTTTGACGGTATGCCATTACCTGTTTTTGTAACCGATGCAAATGGGCGTATTATTAGAACAAACCAGCCTGTTCTTTCTATGTTTAGGAACTCAAAGAATGAKCTACCGGATCATTTTCAGGRTTGGATCCTTCACGAAGACCTTGAAAAACATCAGGAAGAATTAGTATCTCACTTTGCCTATACGCCCMARAATATAGGCGACACCTTTTTTTACTTGCCCAAAAAACATGGTACACACGAAATAGAAATGCGGRTTATAAATAAAGGTACAGAAACAAAGCCCTATATTCTATCAACGACATCTCTAAAAAACCATAAAGGCAAAGTTACAGGTTTCATTATTACAGCTACGGATATTACGGATCGCAAAAGGCAGGAAAAAGAAATCTTGAAACTGGCGGAGCAAAACACACTTATGGCCAGAGCTATTGAAGAAATTGGAYTGGGCGTAACAATCAGCGATGGYAAGCAAAGACACCAACCGCTCATCTTCTGCAATAAAGCTTTCATAGAGCTCTCCGGACGGCCCATGGAAGAAATACTGGGCTTTAGTTGTAACTTTATGCARGGCCCTGAAACCGACCMGAATACTGTAAAAACTATATCTRACGCTATTCGCAGCCAAAATCCGGTCACGGTTGAAATCCTCAATTATAAAAAGGATGGTGAAACCTTCTGGAACGAGCTAAGTCTTAACCCTATTTTTTCCAATGACGGCAGCCTAAAATATTACGTCGGCATCCARAATAACATTACGGATCGCAAACGCATGGAGGCGATGAAAAAAGAATTTATTTCAACGGTTAGTCATGAGTTACGTACTCCCCTAACCTCTATCCATGGTTCCCTTGGGCTGATTAACGACTTTTATGAGGGAGATGAGGACTCCGAAGAGAGGGCACTTTTATCTGTGGCTTATCGCAATAGTGAGCGTCTAAAATTTCTGGTCGATGACATTTTGGACACAGAAAAGCTTGAAGCTGGTGAAATGCGCTTTTACCCAAAAGATTACAAACTCGCTGATATCGTGCAACAGAGTGTCCATCTTAATACAGCCTATGGCGAAAAATACGGAGTTGAGTTTAAGATTATTGATGATTTACCGRATYTNKAYANAMRTSTNWSWTAANACAAAGAATTGTACAGGTTTTTGCCAACCTTTTATCCAACGCTTCTAAATTTTCTAAAGATCCAAAACARGTKGATATCRGCGCACACACMCTGAATGTAGACAGCGATATCGTGCGTATTTTTATTCGGGATTATGGTGATGGTATTTCAAAGAAGTTTCAGAAACATATTTTTGAAAAATTTGCACAGCARGATTCGTCAGATGTRCGAAAATTGCCCGGSACAGGTCTGGGGCTTTATATCACTAAAAAGATTGTTGAAGCTCATGGTGGCGAAATTGGTTTTGAAACAAAATCCRGTGAAGGCACTACMTTCTATWTAGATTTACCTTACTATGACACCCCTGAAGAAGAAGAAGAAGAAGATAATGATAAAGCCACTTAAAACAATACTCACTGTTGATGATGATGMTGACATTCGGATGGTGGCTACGCTGGTGCTAAAGAAAAAAGGTGATTTTSATGTAATCTCAAAACCTTCAGGACAACAGGCTCTTGATTACCTCAATGCACTTGCAGATGAGGATTTACCAGATTTAATTATACTTGATGTGATGATGCCTGAGATGGATGGACCACAAACACTGAGTGCTATAAGGGCTTTATCACCCCGTCCTGTGGCTGATATTCCTGTGATATTTATGACAGCAAAATGTCAGCCTGATGAGGTTGATCGTTTAATTAGCCTAGGCGCGACAAATATTATCCCTAAGCCCTTTGATTCTACAACGCTGGCTAGCCAAGTGCAGGAGATTTGGAACGGCCTATAGCGTAATCATATGATAATGTCTAATACTCTTTCAACGAGACCGCCCGGACTGACGGGTTTTAGGATAGGTTCAAAATGAGATTCTTTGCGAATATCCGATAATATTTTAGGATCTTTAGAACCTGTCATAAACAAAATTGGGATTTCCGATATACTGTAAATTTGACGAATAACTCGGTTAATATCAAGACCGTTTGCGTAGGGCATATAATAATCAAGTAAAATCAAATCGGGCTTATGATGCTCCAGTTCCTCAAGTACCTTAACCGGATTTTCAATAAAACGCACCCTGATATTTTCCGTCTCCAGAAGCTTTTGGAGCAATCTGAGCGTAAAGGGATCATCATCAACAATCAGAACGTCATAAACCACCTTATTTCTAACGCCAAAAGAGTCTACGATTTTTTCCGTTAATTGATCAGCATCAATCGGCTTAAGAACAAAATCACTAACATTAGCCTGAGCAGCTTTTAGCCTAGTATCCATATCACTCCTATTACTCAGTGCAAAAATTTTAGGCATATTTGTATCCCGTCTTACAGGAAGATCAGCAAAATCAAAACAATCCATATCTATAACAAGTACATCTGGGTAAGATTTACTATGTTCCATGGCAAACCTAAGGGATACACTTGTATAAAAAATATTAGTGTAAAATCCTTTTTTTTGCAGCCGAATTAACATAGTTTCAGCAAACAAGTCGTCATTAACCAAAAAAGCCAACTGTTTTTTTTCAAGTGTGAACATAATTGTCCCCTTTCGTTTTATTTATTAGACTTACATTCCTTTCCTGCATCATATGGGATAGAACGACCTCCAGCCCTTCACCAATACGGGTTTCGGCTTTGATACCAAAAGCACATTCTATTTTTTTCGGCGAACCAAGAGACAAGTTAATATCGCCAACACGAGCAGGTAAATACTCTATATTCGGATTATTTTCTGCAATATTACCCATTGCACTGGCAAGATCTTTAATCGTTGTCTTAACACCGGTGCACACATTGAAAATATCATAATCGTTTTTGCAGTGCCTCATACCGGCCATCAGAAAACGAATAACATCACCGACATAGACAAAATCCCGTGTTTGTGAACCATCACCAAAAATATGGATCGTTTCTTGATTCAAAACATGATCGGCAAAAATTGATATTACGCCAGAATAAGGAGATTTAGGATCTTGGCGTGGGCCATAAACATTGAAAAACCGAAAACCATAATTGGGCACTTTATGGACCAGATTTGCAACACGACCATGCAATTCACAACCCAGCTTATCTGCTCCATAGGCTGTTATAGGACTAGGACGTTCGGCTTCGAATAAAGGAACGGAAGCATTATCGCCATATATGGCTGCTGAGGATGCAAACATAACAGGCACAGCCTTACCGTTTTTTGCCTGTATGGAGCCCTCAAAAATATTGATAGTACCCGTTAGGTTTGTTTGATGAGTTAACGCCCACTCTTCGTTTGATTTTTGAACTGAAGCAATAGCCGCCAGATGGAAACAGCCGTCAACCCCATCCATAGCCTCTACAACAGCCTGAGGGTTACAAATATCATCCACAATAAGTTCAGCTTTGGGATGTAAGTTCTCGGCCTTACCACTGGATAGATTATCCAGAACAACAACATCGTTACCCGCTGCAATCAGGGCGTCTGTCAGGTTAGAGCCAATAAAACCACATCCGCCAGTTACGCAATATTTTGCCATAATAGTCTCCTTTTGTTATTTATATGGCAAATATTGTGCCGATCATGTTTGAACGGCATATCAAGGAGTTAAGTGTTATCAGATTTGATAATGTCTCCGTTACTTCTCGTTCTGACTCTTATTTTGCGAAAAAGTCTTACTGTAATTTTAAAAAACCAAGCATTTTCAATGGTTTTATTTCGGCACTTCTTTTGCACGATCATAATTAAAGTGAAAGGAAGATCCATAATGCAAGACCGTAATTCTAAAAAACAAATATGGCAGGTCGTGGACAGTAGAAGTTACGGCGGCATTGAAAGTCATATTTTTTATTTGGCCAACGCTTTGGTTGAAAATCAACGTCATGTCTGTGTTGTATTTATGAATGACTACGGCCCGCATCCGTTGGAACAAAAATTACGGAACAAAAACATTCCTTATATGAAATACGCAGGCATTACGGATTTCATAAAACATGTTCGCTTACTTAAGCCCTGTGCTATTCATAGCCATGGTTATAAAAGCAATCTGGTAGCAAGAATTGTGGGGAAATTATATAAAATTCCGACCATATCCAGCTTCCACGCCGGCGATTGTGAAACCTTAAGACTGAAATTCTATACATTTCTAGACCGTAAAACAGCGTTTTTAAGTCAACCCATTGCTATCAACGAATTCATTGCACAAACTCTTGCAGGCACACCGCAAGTCATAGATAATTTTGTACCATTACCACTGCATTATAAAACTATTAAGCGTATTCAAAACATCGGTTTTGTCGGCCGCCTCAGCCATGAAAAAGCTCCGGACCGCTTTATTAATATGGCATCCCATTTCCCGAAAATGACATTTCACATCTTCGGCGATGGCCCGATAAAAAAAGATTTAAGGCTTCTCGCCCCGAAAAATGTTAAATTTCACGGTCATGTGCAGGACATGGAAACGGCATGGAAGACCATAGACATTTTATGCATGCCCTCACGCAAGGAAGGTTTGCCTATGGCCGCGCTGGAAGCTATGGCCTATGGTATTCCGGTTTTGGCCTATGGCGCGGGCGCTTTGCCAAAGCTGATTAGCCACAATGTTAATGGTTGGGTATTACCTTCCCCCGAAGAGAACGAAGTCAATGTAGCGGATATGGAATCTGTTCTGCGTGGCTTGACAATCTCCCATGCTAAATCTTGCGGAAAAGACGCTCGAAAAACGATTAAAGAACACTATAGCCAGCGCGCGCTCATTCCAGATTTTCTAGAGCTTTATGATGCCCYTATGGCAAATAAAAACTTAAAAACAGATGGTACAGTYAATGCAACAACTTAGGCTTTTTAGAATCGTTTTCGTACTGGGGCTAATCAATGCTATGATCAGACCAGTCCGTGAGCATATTACTGAGTTCGGTTTTATCGATAGTCTTATCGATGGTTTTGGGATCAGCTTTATTGTCTGGTTTGCGATTTATTGTAGCTTTGATCTTCTACGAAGACTTCCAAATCAACGAGCCAACCGTCATGACTGGATCATRGTGTCTCTGACAATAGTTTTGTTTCTAATCCCCAGCGCATTTTTAAGTTGGCTGGCCCTGTCATTTTTCGCCGCCTATTGCAGTTTTTTTGTTTTTCACAGTGAAAMTGCCGAGCGTAATGCCTGTCTAATTATGCTAGCAACCTCACTACGCGTGCCAACTTCAGATATTTTTTTAAAATTGTCTGCTGATGTTTTATTACAGTTTGACGCAGCAGCTACCCTGTCTCTTTTAAGCATGATCGACCCTGCTTCTATCCGGGAAGGCAATATTATTATCGGTCCCGGCGGACATGAGTTGCTCATCATGACAGGCTGTGCTTCCTTCACCAATATTTCGCTAGCGTTACTACTCTGGTTTACAATTGTACGCACACAAATCCTACGCTGGAGGAAATCACTAACATTTTATATCATCCCGCTTACCGCGCTTGTTATGAGTATTAATATTGCACGGTTATCAATGATGGCGCTCTCTCAGGAACAGTATTTCTTTTATCATGAGGGCCTAGGCGCGGATATTGTCAACGCCTTAACCCTACTGGTGGCGCTCAATATTGCAGTTCTCTCCATTTACTTTGAAAARCGTAAATACAAGGAGAAATCATATGTGGCATAAATGTGTACTGATCTCCCTACTTCTGTTTATTGGCATTATTGGCATTGGTTTAAAAATGATGGAGGGAGAGAATATTGCGCGTTCTCACAAACGAGAAATAAAACTTCTCACGCAATATATGAGCACACGCGGTTTAATACCTACTGAGATTTTTAATTTAAATAAAGAAGGCTCATTCACTGCCCATGTCTACCACAATAAAAAATGTGATGGTGGCTGGCTGATCAGCCCGATGTTCCGCAACAGTGAAGCGGTAAGTCTTTTTACACGGCAAGGAGTCTACAGTAATTATCCGATGGGACCGGTTTTTTATTTACTTGGCGGTAAAACATATGAGGCCTTTCCCGATCTTGGTTTATGGCTTTCCCAGAAAACAAACGCCGTGAAGTATATTATTGGTTTAAGCGACAGTAGCACGGCTCCTGTTTTTGCCATGCGCCAATTTGGGCATTGCCAAAAGGAGAACAAACTATGAGCCTGCAAAATAGACTACCTTCGCTCGACGGTCTGCGCGCTTTTTCGATTATGCTGGTCTGCGTAGGGCATATAGCAGGCACAGTTGGTGCTCCAGATTTTCTCTTGCCGCTGCACAATCTCGGTAATTTTGGTGTGAAGATTTTTTTCGTTATTTCAGGTTTTCTAATTACGTATTTGTTGCTGATAGAACGTGAAAAAACTGGTGAAATTAATTTAAAAGAATTTTATATACGCCGTACATTTCGCTTGTTTCCGGCTTTTTATTTTTTCGTGTTTTGTATGGCGGCGGCACATTATATGGGCTTGATCAAACTCTGGACAGGTGATCTTTTCCACGCAGCAACCTATACGATGAATTATCATCATGATCGCAATTGGTGGCTCAATCATACATGGTCTCTGGCGGTAGAAGAACAATTYTATCTCCTCTGGCCATTATTGCTTTTGCTCATCGGAAAACTAAACGCTCGAACAGTTGCCATACTTGTTATTTACATTGTACCATTAATCAGAGCAYTTATGTGGTATGGGTTTGAGGCYTCACCTTCGGCTATGACCCGAGAATTTCAGGCCGTAGCCGATGCTCTGGCCACCGGATGTGTACTGGCTTATCTCTACAAAAGTAATACTGAAATTCCGCGCTGGTTTACAAGCCTCTGGTTTTATCTCGTGCCAWTGTGCATGTTTATCATTCCGGCGCTTTTAAGCAAGTTCCATCCACCCATATTTTATATTCTCGGCCAAAGCATAATTAATATATGTGCCGCGGCCCTGATTTGGCGCTTTATAACTGTGCGCAAAGGATTGCCCTTTAAACTTCTGAATTGGGCACCTGTCGTTTGGATCGGAACTTTGAGTTATTCTCTATATCTCTGGCAAGAGCCATTTTTAAATTCATGGGTACGAGACTGGTATGCAAGCTGGCCAATTAATATTGTTCTTGTCTTTGGGTTTGCACTTTTCTCCTATTATGCGATCGAAAAACCTTTCATGACAATGCGCAAAAAATTTACAGGCCAGGTTAGTAAAAAATCCAAAATTATCTTAAATGCCGCGGAATAGAATTTACAACATTCCGTGTTCTGACAGTTTTTAGATCTGATTTTTAACAAAGTGAGAGTCACAATATGAAAAAATATCTTTCAACAAGTGTATGTGTAATGGCTTTGGTTACGGCAAGTACTGGACAAGCTTTCGCACAAGAATATTTGGATGAAGTGCCAACAGGAATTGAAAATTTTACCGTTGCGCCGTCCTTGTTACAAACGATCAGCGATGTACTGCCTGAAGAAACGGGACAGATTGATCAGAATTTTCTTAATCAGACTTACGATCCCAATATAAGCCTCAGTCTGGATTCCCAACTAGCCATTACTTTTATTGATGAAGGGGCAGGATATCGTAACTCTCTTGGATATTTTTCATACACGAATGATAGTTTTTCCGCTCTAACATTTGGAGACATAGATACGGATAATTCTGGAAGAATCTCAACCAGTGAGATAGATTCTGTTAGTGGCGTGAGCGCAAATATGGTTTTTCCTAATTCTTCAAAATCCGGTAGTGGCGGACTTTTGAATATGGGGGATACCTATGTCTTTGGCGGCGGCGATCTGGAGTTTACGGTTGATAGCTGGGAAATCACGAATGGAACGGTTTTTGATGCTGGAACAAATGTTGGATTTTTTCTAGCAGCAAACGCCTGGAATGATTACGGCAGCGTCGGCACGGTTGATGGCTGGGACGGCACAGCTGGTGATCCCTATACTTATTACTCTCTTGATTTTCTAAACCCAGAGAATGATGTGGATGCTACTATTGACACAATTAATTATAATGCGCGACACGTAGCACTTACCTTTGAGTCTGACGATAGAAATACATTGATTATGGGATTTGAGGATCTTCACAGGCTTTACGGCAGTGATGATGATTTTAATGATGCGGTGTTTTTGGTGCGTTCTGACCCAACCGGTGCTATGGCCGGTACGAATGTGGAAGTATATTCCGCGCCTGCTCCTTTGGCGGGGTGTGGGTTTATCAGTATGGTGATTTTATTGATGACAGGTATTCTCAGAAAGACTGGCCTGCACGTTGCAGTTTAATTATGTACATAGCCAAAAATACGAGTTTTGGATGTGTTTTAGACAAAATGAGAATTAAAATGAGAATAAATGAATATTTTAGAGTTTTACCCACCTAAACCCCCAAACTAAAAAGGGATAACGAATGAAGATCAAATCAAAAATATTGAACCACTTTGTCAATACTAGCGTTTTTGATCTCATTCCACTCTCCCTTCGCCAGAGTGTTTTATATGCTCTGGCGCTTTTTTTTTCCAAGGGGATAGGGTTTCTTATGATTCCAGTTTTCACCCATTTTCTAGAACCTGCAGACTACGGACGATTGGATATTCTACAAACTTTGGCGGATTTGCTCAGCATTGTTTTAATTATGGGACTAAGTGATACGCTATTTAAATTCTATGGTGAAGCACGTAGCGAAGAAGAAAAAGTACGGGTTGCTGCAAATATTTTCGGTATGGCTTTGTTTATCTGTGCAGCAAGCACAATTATCCTTCAACTGTGCGCTCCGATGCTACAAACAATTTTACCTGGCGATGTTACAATCTGGCAAACACGCTTTATTTTGATCAGCCTCAGTGTCTCTGCTTGTTTGCTTATTCCACTATGCTGGCATCGGATGAAAGATCGCGCAGGACAGTATTTTATACTTTCGACTGCCCGTGTGATGATACAAGCACTTTTGTCTGCACTGTTTTTATATGCTGGTTTTGGAGTAACGGGTGTTATGGCAGCAGGTGCATTAGCTGCCTTAATATGTTCAATAAAGGTCTCTTATGATTTCATACGTGATTATGGCGCGGCATTTGATTTCAGATATTGGCGAAAATTCTTTCTCTATGGCTCACCACTTATTCTAACTGGGCTAGCCGGATTTATATTAGGTAGTTTTGATCGCTGGATATTAGCAGAAGCCGCAGGGCCGGAGGTAATGGCCAAATATGCATTGGCGGCAAAATTTGGATTACTAACCGCGCTTTTGGTGCAGCCTTTTGAACTATGGTGGAACCCCAAACGTTTTGAAGTTTTGAACAACAATAATGGCCCAGAGATATGCGCTAAAAATATTTCTACAGGACTGGTAATTGTTGCACTGTCAATTTTATGTATCTCAACGGGTGCGCCGCTAGCGATTACAGTCATGACTCCCAACACGTATCATGATGCCATTATCTATGTCCCGTTTTTATCCACATTAGCAGGCATTCACGCCGCAACATTGCTAATGAATATTGGAATTTATAACGTTAAAATCACAAAATGGCCTGCGATTATTGATATGAGCGCAGCTGGAATTGCCTTAGCCGGTTACCTTATCCTAATCCCGTTATTCGCTGCATGGGGGGCAATTAGTGCAACAGCAATAGCCTTAACTCTGCGTTTCACAGCAACCCTAATCCTATCACAACGTATTGCACCTTTGCCTTATGAAGGCGTTGTACTGAGCGGTCTGGGCAGTTTGACGTTTATGGTCGTTGGTGTTTTGGCACAGGAATTTGATTTATTATCACATATTGCGATAGGCGGCCTAGGGTTTTTCGTTCTTATCATTTATGCCTTGTATGTAGGCCTACTTCCCCCATTAAAATTACATATTGGAGTGGAGGCAAAAAAATGCAGCTCATAAAAATGCCTCATATCTCGTTGCACCCTTTATGGAGACAGATGGTCTTGGCCCTGAGTACGTGCATTGTTGTTGCTGTACTCTGGAAGACGGGTGGACATCTRYTGATCCCTATTGCATTAGCATTGCTGCCGATTGCCGTGTTGATCACGATTAATAATGCGTTTTTAGTCGTGCTCGCTTTTATMATTTTTTCGTTCTTCCGCATTCATGAAATCTTTCCATTTCTGATGCCATTTCGTTTACCTATATTGCTAGCACTAGTAAGCTTTACAGTGCTAGCATGGAACATATTCTCTGGRAAAATAAAAGTTTTCTGGACAAAGGAGCTAAGCGTTTTTGCTGCTTTCTTCTCAATTGTAGTCGTCGGTGCAATCCTTGCAACAAACCGCACTGTGGCTTTTGAATCCTTAACCGGAACATATGCAAAAATCGCCATTATTGTACTTGCCATTACCTGGATGACACAAGGTTTACGGGAATTTAAATTGGCMAGTTTGTTGATTTGCTGCTCTGGTATTTTAGTGGCTCTAATCACACTCTATAATTCTGCAAATGGAATTGGTTTGGTTGAAGGCACGCGTGTTACCATTGGCAGAGATATAGGCTCAATGCTCGGTGACCCGAATGATTTGGCACTTGTTCTGCTTTTTCCAACGGCATTTGGCCTTTCTTATGTGATAAATCCGAATATCAAATGGTATGATCGTGCACTTGGTCTAATAACAATCACCCTGATGTTTGCTGCCATTTTAGCAACGCAAAGCCGTGGCGGATTATTAGGTGTCTTAGCTGTTATGGGTGTATTCGCTTGGTATAAGGTGCCATCTAAAACACTGTTGATTACTGGTGGATTATGCGGTGTTCTTCTGCTTTACATCGTCGCAGGTATTGGCGAACGCGCCTCTGGAGGGTTACATGAGGGCGGCTTTGATGAATCTGCCAAAGGGCGCTTGTATGCCTGGGAAGCCGCATTCTGGATGGCTGTACATAAGCCGCTGACTGGCATCGGAATCAGCAATTTTATTTATAATTATTGGGAATATTCTCATTACTGGGATGGAAAAAATCATGCCGTACACAGCACATGGTTTGGTGTTTTGGCTGAAACAGGGTTTTTAGGATTTAGCCTGTTCATCAGCCTTATCATTATGAGTGTGCGTAATATGATCAGGGCTGTTGAAACGTTGGAAAGCCTACAAAACCACCATTATCTCTATGCGATGGCAATGGCGCTTCTTGCCGGATTCGCAGGATTTTGTGCATCTGGCACCTTTCTAACTATGGGCTTTATTTGGCCATTCTATATCATGTTCGGTTTGTCTCTGGCACTACGCCAAATTGTTTCTCAAATTGAGATGCTTTCTATGAATTATCAGCCTTGATTCCTTGTAATACTCTGATTTTAAACGATACATACTCGGCATACCCTTTGCAGTTATCAAGATTGTAAATTATAAAAGGGAGAATTTAGCTATGTGTGGAATTGTTGGTGTCATTAATGGCTCGAAGGTAGTCAACGATCTAATCAGTGGTTTGGAGCGCCTCGAATATCGCGGTTATGACTCTGCCGGTGTTGCAATTGTAAAAGATAAACACATTTATACTTGCAAAACACAAGGTGCATTAAAAAACCTTAAAAATGCTTTAGATAAAAACCCCATTGAAGGACGTGTCGGTATTGCACATACACGATGGGCTACGCACGGTGTTCCGACTGCCACCAACGCACACCCCCATTCCAGCGATAAGGTCACAGTTGTTCATAATGGAATCATCGAGAATTATGAACGTCTACGAGAGAACCTTGAATATGAAGGATACAAATTTGTAAGTGATACAGACAGTGAGGTTATTCCACATTTAATTTCTTTATTTATGGAGTCAGGAGTTTTGAGCCCTCAAGCAGCTGCGATGGGTGCCATTAACATGTTAGATGGTGCCTATGCTCTTGCTATCTTATTCGAAGGAGAAAATGATTTTTTCTGTGCGGCACGTAAAGGAAGTCCATTGGCAATAGGTCATGGTGAAGAGGCAATGTATGTAGCCTCCGATGCTATGGCTTTGGCGCCAATGACAAATCAAGTCTCTTATTTGCACGATGGTGATTTTGCAATCCTTTCACAAAATAGTTTAGAGATTTATGATGCAGATGAGCGCGCTGTCACCCGTGAAATCCATCAAACGTCAATTAATGCTGATGTCTCTTATAAAGGTAAATACGACCACTACATGCTCAAGGAAATTCACGAACAACCGAAAATTTTACTTGATGTTGTAGAAATCAGCCTTGGTGCAGAAAAAAACCACGAAACAGATATTGATTTCGAAAACATATCGGCTCTGCGCATTGTGGCGTGTGGTACGTCTTTTTATGCTGGTCATATCGCAAAATATTGGTTTGAAAATTACGCAAACTTAGCAGTCGAAATTGATATCGCTTCAGAATTTAGATATCGTAAAGCACCTCTTCCAAAGGGAGGTGCGGCGCTGTTCATCTCGCAGTCTGGTGAGACGGCAGACACATTTGCAGCTTTAAAATACGCGAAAGAAAAAGGGCAGAAAATTATTAGCCTTATAAATGTGCCAGAAAGTACTATTGCCAGAGCCTCCGATCAAGTTGTACTCACACAAGCTGGGCCAGAAATCGGTGTCGCCTCAACGAAAGCATTCACGGCGCAGCTTGCTGCATTGGCGGTATTAGTAATCCGTGCAGGCCGTGCGCGAGGTGTTTTAAGCAAAAATGATGAACGTGAATTAACCACTGCGCTAAAACTCATGCCTTATAAAGCACAGGAGATTTTGAGGGTGACTGATGTTTACGAAGATATTGGTAATGTTCTAAAGAAAGCCATCTCTGCAATATTTATCGGGCGCGGTACCTGTTATCCGCTAGCACTTGAAGGAGCACTAAAACTCAAGGAAATTTCGTATATTCATGCGGAAGGGATAGGTGCAGGAGAATTGAAACATGGCCCAATTGCTTTAATTGATGAAAATATGCCCGTAATTGCTATTGCATCACCGGGAGAGCTAGTTGAAAAGACGCTATCCAATATCAAAGAGGTACAAGCCAGAGGAGGTAAAATTATTTTAATCAGTAATAAAGAAACGATCAGAAAGGCTGATTTTGAAATGTTGGCTGCAATTGAAATGCCGGAATGTCATGAATTTTTAATACCATTCCTTTATGTCCTGCCGCTTCAACTTTTATCCTATTATGTTGCATTAGCGCGAGGCTGTAATATTGACAAGCCACGTAACTTAGCAAAATCTGTCACGGTAGAGTAACCTGAATGAGGAACTCTGATCTTATGCACTTTGCATCTTCGCCTCAAACACATAAACGCCTTGAAATAATTGTTTTCGGCGAGGACTGGGGCTCTCACCCCAGTTCAACTCAGCATATAATAAAGCGCCTGATACCAAATCATGACATTGTCTGGATAAACTCTTTAGGCCTGCGTCGCCCAAAAGTTAATGCACAAGACTTTAAACGCGCCTGTAACAAACTCAAAAATATGCTACATAAGAGGAATGAAAATACAATTTTCAAAGCAAATGAAACCGATGTAACTCATATTGTACATCCACGCGCCATATCATGGCCAGGAAATCCGCTGGCCTCGCTTTTAAACAGATATCTTCTAGGGCAACAAATTGAAAGCATCATTGAAACACGCGGTTTTAACATGCCAATCCTTTGGGCATCTATGCCGAGTGCTATTAACGCAATTGACAATTATCCAAATCACAAGGTCGTGTATTATTGCGGTGATGATTTTCGCGCACTGGCCGGTGTGGATCATCGCCCAGTTGAAAAAATGGAAAAACGTTTGGCGGCACGAGCAGATCTAATCATCGTCGCTAGCAAACCATTACAAAAGCGTTTTCCGGAAGAAAAGACGGTTTTACTCGAACATGGTGTTGATTATGAGCTATTTTCTACAGACGCACCACGCGCACCAGATTTTCCGGATCACCCCTTAATTGCCGGATTTTATGGCTCCATTCATGATTGGCTGGATATGGGTATTATTGTTCAAGCGGCACAAGCTTGCCCAGAGTGGACCTTCGTTTTTATCGGCAATGTGCATATTAATATTAGTTCACTCAAAACACTCAAGAATATAAAGTTTTTGGGAGCGCGTGCACATAAGAATCTACCAAGTTATATCCAACACTGGCAGGTATCCATGCTGCCCTTTAAAGATTGTGAGCAAATCCGTGCCTGCAACCCTTTAAAGCTAAAAGAATATCTTTCCGCAGGACGACCTATTGTGAGTACAGAATTTCCTGCGCTCACACCTTACCGAAAGAATGTGCATGTTATGCGCAATGCCAACGAACTTATAACTATCCTTAACAACCTCAAAGATTCAATTTCCGGCCCTCGAAAACCTGACAACACAATGCAGATGCAAACCTGGGGCTGCAAAGCAAAATTAGTCGAGAAGCACCTTCTATCTCTCTAATTTTATTGCATAAAACCTTACAGGCGGTTTGGCATATTTGCTGCAAGTGTTTATGGAAATACTAATTTAGAGCCAAATAAAGAGAAAATTTATCAAAATGAGACGGGATATGAGAAAACTAAAACATTATTCACAAATAGCACTTCTTACTGCGTTGTCGTTAAGCCTACAAGCTTGTTCCACTGGATCTAAAATGGCGATGGACTATCTACCGGATACAACCAAAATATTAATCGAAAAAGATATAAAAAACGGTCATCAGGTGAATGAGCAGAAGGAAAATGCTGTGAGCGTCAAGGTCATGCTGGCGTCTATTTTAGGACTTGGTGACGAAGAAGGCAAAGTACAATCTATTCCCCTAGAACCAATAGAGCCTATAACAACCGTATCGTTAACACCATCGCCTATAGAAACAGAAGATTTAGTGACACCTGCATTTAATAAATCCCCTCTACCACCAAAAAAACCGATTCATATAGCAATTACACAGGAAATTATTGACGTAATTTATCTGCAGCTTGATGAACAAATTATTGCCAATGTCAAAAAGAAAACGCAAAGACATGCAGGTACAAATCATAGCGCAGAGATATCTCTTGGACCAATCGCACACGCTGAAAACATGCAAATTGCCTCGCTACTGGCAATGGCTATGGCAAACTCTATTGGTAAGAGTTTGAAGGATGATTTCATTAAAATCAGTATTAGATTTGATCCACTTCAACCAACAGGAACCTTAAAAATCGTAATTAAAGGGAAAAAACATAATGCGTGATTTAGTTTTTAAACGCCTGTTCTATATTACAAACGCCGCTTGGAGGCAGCGCTACGTGATTGTATTACCGATCCTGATTATGCCCATTCTTGGTATAATCATCGGGGCCACAACCCCTCGTAAATTCAAAACAATTACGACGATTCTGATACAAGAGCCGTCGATGCAAAATCCGTTTCTAAAAGATCTTATGGTGGAAACCAATCTCAAAAAACGTATGGAAGCGCTAACCGCTCTAGTCCATAGCCGTCATATTCTGACTGAGGTTGCTGTTAAACGAGGCATGATTAAAGAGAATGAAGAAGACCCATACAAAAAAGAAGATGAAATTTCTAAATTGTCCAAGGCACTTAAAGTTACCTTAATAGGCAATGAGCTGGTACGAATTGAATATGAAGCACCTAAGGCCGAAGGCATGGTCGATACGCTCAATTTGATTGCCTTACGCTTTGTTGAACGTATAATCGCGCCGCAACGTTATTCAATTTATAAATCCCGAGATTTTCTGAAGAAAGAACTTGAAAAACGCGACATAGATCTACTCAAAGCTGAAGAAAGTCTTGCCACCTATAAATCCGACTTTGCCAGTGAATTGCCGGAGCTCCATGCTCGTAATGTCATACGTTTAACACAAATTAAGGATGCTTTATCCAGCCATCAAACAGCTTTGAAGGGGGCGCAGGCACGATATAATAATTTGCGTAAACGTGTGTCCCAGACTAATCCAGTAATTGGTCGTCTTGAAGAAAAGATTGTTAATATGATGGGTGAGCTGGCAGTTCTGCGTGCCAGCTATACGGATCATCACTCCAAAATTCGCGCACTGATACGCAAGATTAAATCACTGGAAAATGAACGTGCCCGAACGCTGTCTAGCAACCAAAAAATCAATATTGGGGATCTTGAACGCCTCTGGGATCGCGCGTCAATGATTCAAACCGATAAGGGTGAAGCACCTCTTTTAGTTGAGCAGCTTAAGCAACTTCAGGCTGTAGAAAATGAAATCCAAGGGCTAGAAGAAGAAGTACGAGCATTGAAAAAAGAATTTGAAGACAACAATCTCAAAGTTCGTAATTTCGGCAAACACGAAAAAGAAATCACCATTCTAAAGCGTGATATTACCGTTAAACGAAAAATTTACGAAGACCTCGCCAGTCGTCATCAACTAGCTGAAGTTACCGGTGCTCTTGGAAAATTTGAGGAAAGCGACCGGGTCAAAATGATTGATCCACCGTTCAAACCAACCAAACCATCTAATTATCCGATAATCCTGTATGTGATTGCAGGGGTAATTGCCGGTGGGTTATTAGGCTGTGGTCTAGGCGCAATTTTAGAGGTGGCAGATACACGTATTTACACCACAGACAAACTAACCAAAATCTTGAATGCTCCAGTGATTGGACGCATACCACTACAACGGGTGCATGGCTTTGATGCGTTAACCGGTTTACTGGATTTGGAAGCTATAAATGTAAATAAGCAGGTACAGGTGGCATCATGATAAATAAAAACAAACGTCCCGCATTCTTAATTGTACAGCATTTGCGCCCCGGCGGGATTGAGGTTTTAGCGCTGAATTTACTCGAAACATTACGTGATAGCCGTGACCTACATATTGTTGCTCTGGAGGACACGAAGACGAAAGCATTGTCGCATTGGCCCATTTTGCACACACATCAAGATCGGTTACATTTCCTAAATAAGAACTCCGGTTTGTCATTATGGACTATTCTGAAACTGATCACGTTATTTATTCGCTATAGACCACAAGCCGTTCATACGCATCATATTGGCCCGATGATTTATGGGGGGCTGGCGGCACGTTTATGTGGTATCCGCAGTCTTGTCCATACGGAGCATGATGGTTGGCATTTGCAACAGAACGGAAAGCTACAAAGCCGCATTATGAATTGGCTTAAACCCTCTATAATAGCCGTAGCAAGTCATGTAGGGGAATGTATTGTCAAAGAATGTCACACACCTATGCCGCGTGTGGTTTATAACGGCATTGATACGAACAAATTTTCTGAAGGCGATAAAAACATAGCACGCCTTAATCAACATCTGCCACGAGATGTGCGCATCATCGGCTGTGCTGGTCGCTTGGAAAAAGTGAAAGGGCAGCGCAATTTGATCGAAGCCTTACAATATTTACCAGAAGATATACATGTTGCTTTTGCAGGGGACGGATCCTTAAAAGATAATCTTAAAGMTTATGCATATGAATTARACCTTCAAGACCGYACTCATTTMTTGGGCCACGTTGATGATATGCRCAACTTTTACCRAGCGCTAGATATGTTCTGTTTACCCTCACTTAAYGAAGGATTCCCTCTGTCTCCTCTGGAAGCGCAAGCTTGCGGTATCCCGGCAGTGCTCTCTGATGTTGGTGGATGCTGCGAAGCACTGTGCCCAGATACTGGTTTTCTSGCTGAAGCAGGAAATACAAAGGATTTATCTGAAAAATTAGAACAAKCCTTRCTTCARAAAAYAGGYCAGTCACCRCGCCAATTTATTTTRGAGCGTTTTGATCTRAACAACGTTGCGATGATTTACGACGAGCTATATCAATCCCCCRAAAGCTTGGTAAGTCAGAAAATAATACMAATCAAYTTACAAACACAGACKATACATTAGGGAGAGAATAAATGTTTGATCAAATAACGAGTTTTGAAATTTGCATCATAGGAATCACAATGATAAGCGGTTTCTTAATCGTCTACTCACATGTTATTTTCCCGATTATTCTAAAAATTCTGTGTAAGAAAGTAGAATATCATGCAGAGTTTTCCTTACCGAAAACAAAATACTATCCCAGTATTACCATTGTTGTTCCCGCCTACAATGAAGAGACATTTATTGCCGATAAAATCATCAATCTTGCAATGCTGGATTATCCATCTGAAAAATTAAATGTCATTGTTTATTGTGACGGTTGTACTGATTACACGGTACTTGCCGCGGAAGGTGCTATCTATTCTGATCTTTGCCAGAGTTTAAATGTGGAGCTAATTGAAGCAGAATACAATATAGGCAAAATTGCAGCACTCAATAAAATCATTCCTGACCTGAAAACCAGCATTGTGGCTTTAAGTGATGTTTCGGCTTTACTCTCTATGGATGCACTTTTAATCGCAGCAAAACATTTTGAGGATAAGAACGCTGGTTTTGTGGGCGGTACTTATGATTTTGCCGAATACAGCTCTATCGGTGAAGAAACCTATTGGCGTTACCAGCGAAGCATAAAACAAGGTGAAGGAGCACTTGGTGGTCCTATTGGTTGCCATGGCGCCTTCTACCTGTTCCGCCGAGAACTCTTTATACCTCTAGCCGAAGACACGGTGAATGATGACTTTATGCTACCGATGAAAATTTTAGGGCAAGGATATAAAGGGATTTATGAACCTAAAATCATGGCGCTGGAACTGGAAAAAACCGAAAGCACGCAGAATTTTAACCGTCGCATCCGCATCGCCACAGGCAATGTGCAGCAGGTTACCCGTCTCTTACATCTTCTAAACCCCAAGTATGGTGGCATAGCGCTTAGCTTTTTCTCCGGCAAAGCACTACGCACCTTTATGCCAGTGTTGCTGATAATGTGTTTGATTGGCTCACTCGTTCTAATCCAATCTCAAAACAGCATTGTTTCCAGTATTTTTAGTGCAGGATTCACTGCACAGATTCTAATTTATGTAATAGCACTGTTTAAATCAGCCCTGCCGCAGCATAAGATTATTGAAGCTATACACTATCTGGTTAGCGGGCATATCGCCGGATTAATCGGTCTATATCGTTATGCGACAGGAAAGCATAAAGGGAAATGGGAGCGCGCTGCGATCCAAAACACAGGTGAGGCTTACTCTCCTATGACTGTACGTTTTTGTAAACGTACCTTTGATATTTCTGCCTCTCTGGCCGGACTAATCGTGCTTGCACCATTATTTCCATTGCTTGCCGCAATGATCAAGCTCGACAGCCCGGGTCCAGTAATCTTCAAGCAAAAACGTGTTGGCCTGTCCACCTCGAATTTTATCAGCTTTTTTCAGATGTATAAATTCCGCACAATGGTGGTCGATGCTGAGAAAATGACTGGTGCAGTATGGGCACAAAAAAACGATCCGCGTATTACCCGCATGGGCAGATTTATGCGTAAAACACGTCTAGATGAGTTACCCCAACTCTGGAACGTCCTGATTGCTGATATGTCTATTATCGGGCCGCGCCCTGAACGCCCTGAACTATACGGCAGAATAAGTCGCGAAGTGCCCTTCTTTGCAGAACGCACTTTCGGTGTACGCCCAGGTATCACCGGCCCAGCGCAAATCCATAATGGCTATGACGAGAACATGGACGATGTTCGCAAGAAGGTAGGATATGACCATTCCTACGCACTATCGTTAAGCGATTTTAAAAACTGGATCATGAATGATGCTTTAATCATTTACCAAACTATAGGTGTCGTTGTTGGTCGCAGAGGACAATGATTTCACAAAATAGAGAGGAAAAGTTATGAAACAAATATTGATAATACTTCTAATGCTTATATTCCTACCCTTTGTGCTTTTAGCACTTTGGTATGTTCTAAAAACTCCAGGCATGCTGAGTACGGAAGAGGATTACCCTATTCTAGCCTCCTCGACTAAAGGACAAACACCATGAATAATAAACACTTACTTTTAAGTGGTGTTGCACTTCTATGCTGTATATCTATATCCCCAGCATTAGCGGATGAAGATGTTGACCTCGAGTTACAGCTTCTGATTGACACATCTGGCAGTATTTCATCACAGGAATATGATTTGCAAATGCGGGGCTATTCCTATGCTTTTCAGGAGAGCAGCATCCAAGACGCCATCCTTGATACAAGCGATGGAAGTTACGGCTCCATTGCTGTGCAAACAGTAATGTGGTCCTCTCAAGGTACACAACAGGCCATGACCGACTGGACGTTGCTAGATAGTGCCAGCAGTATCAACAGCTATGCCGATACACTCTACAATATGAGCAGGCCATTTTCCGGCGCGACTTATAATGCGGAAGCATTGGATTATGGATCGACTTTATTTACCGACAATAATTTTAACGGCACGCGCAGTGTGATTGATATGTCCGGTGATGGTTATGGCTATGACTATATGTATAGCGATCGATGGTGGTTTAATGGCGGTGATACGTCTATCGCGCGCGATAATGCCCTGCTAGGCGGCATTGATACAATCAACGGTCTGACCATTACCTATGACTACGCGCAAGTTGGTGATATGGATCTGACCACCTGGTTTTCAAACAATGTAATTGGTGGCACGGATTCCTTTGTTCTGCAGGCTGGGGACTTTGCCGATTTCACTGTTGCGCTTGAACAAAAGCTTGAAGCCGAAATTGAGGGTGGATATATCCCAACAAACGCTATCGGCCCCGGAGAGGTTTATTCCGCACCTGCACCTTTAGCTGGATCAAGTTTACTTTCACTCTTATTACTTAGCTTATACAGGGTTGTGGACTGGACAAAAGAGAAGCAGAACAGAAGGCTTTATACATAGCCGCGTTGGACACTCTGCACATTATCCAGTGTGTGAAACACTAGAGGGCATCATTACAGATTTTCGATAAAATTTTTATCGTGTTGACTCTCATTTTAAGAATAATATACGGAACGACTTACACAAAACACGTAAACCAATGTAACTAAACAATAAAACGTTAGAATTTCATGGCACTCACCTTGCATAGCTTAACCTGGAACAACATTAACAGGGAGAATAGCTATGAATGCTCAAACTTTAGAAAAACAAGATATAAACTTCGGCATTACAGGGTATTTCGATGCACAGACAGTATCAGCATTAGAAGAAGATTTTCAAACTCTTGTTAAAGAGAGTAAAGGGCGTTTAATTATTGACCTCAGCGCTGTTGACTTCATGGATTCCTCAGGTATCGGCAGTATCGTATTTCTGTATAAGCGTTTAAAAGCGCAAAACCGCGAGTTAGTTTTAAGCGGTGTTAACGGCCAACCTGCACGCCTGATCCAGTCCTTACGCGTTGATAAAACCATTACAACTGAATTTTCTGAGCAGGAGCAAGCATAATGTTTAAAAAATTGAACTTCAGCCCAGCTCCCAAGTCCCTAAAATGGACAATAATCACCGCATTCATGTGCTCTGGCTGTTCAAATTTCTACTGGCCCCAGCACGGACACAGCGGCATGGCTGAAGAACATCCGCATATGGTTCACTGGCATTACAAACGCCAACAACTCGATTTGATTGAAATGCAGATTACGGATGCACGCCAGGACATCCATATTCTTAAGCATAATGATGCAGTAAAATATCATCCGGCTCTGATGCATAACATTGATATGCAGTTTGTCTTGATTGAACGTGAATTTGAAGGGCATTTTTACAAAGAAACAGAAAATTACCTTGTGAAACTTAAAGACCTGATCAAACAGGCACAGGACAAGATGGAGAAACGACAGACCTAGACATCGGGGGGTTTAGGGAGAATAAACATGAAACAAAAATATAAAAAAATAAATTTCAAATCTTTTTCATACCTTATAGCGCTGTTGTTATGTATTTTTATACTTAGCGATACGGTGAAGGCTGAGGATGACATTTCCAGCCCATTTAGAAAATCATTCCTTGAACCTAAAATCGTAAACTTACGCCCTGGTGATGTGCTCGTAATCGACTTCCCCGGTGAAGATAGCTTTTCTAAACCGTTCCAAATTGACAGTGATGGCTTTCTAGTTCTGCCGGAATCCGGTCGTTTACAAGTACTCGGTAAAACAATCGAGGAGGTTTCACAGCTTATAAGTCTCAGCCTATCATCCATATATAAGGATATTGATCGTATCTCGGTTATTCTCAAAGAACGCCGTCTACTGATCAATGTGTTGGGTTACGTAAAAAAACCTGGCCCTGTGAACCTGACAGAAAAAGCCACAGTGCAAATAGCTATTAATAATGCCGGTGGACTAGAGCAAGGTGCCCAACTCGATAAAATTCAAGTACGCCGCAATAACGAGCTTGGAGAGACAGAAGTTCTTGTCTTTGACTACAAGAAATATCTTGATACGGGTGATTTAAGTATTTTGCCTACATTAAAGCCTCTAGATAATATTTTTGTGCCTGCCTCGCCTTTGACGGGTAATGTGCAAGTAGATTTCGATGCCTTAACGCTGACAGCTTCTGGTGATGCCGGTGATAGCCATGATGCCATAAAAGTTTTTGGTGAAGTACACCGCCCCGGCATCTTCAAATATAAAGAAGGCGCGTCGCTGATCGATATGCTTATGCGCGCTGGCGGTGTAACCCGCTATGCAGGTGTGGAACAAATCCGTGTCATTGTCGGCGGTGTACCACAACCCTTTAATATGCGCGAATATATGGATACCGGAAATCCTGAGTTAATGCCCAAAGTCGGCAAAGGCGATACGGTCTTTGTTCCGCAGATGAGCGATCAAATTAAAGTTGGGGCCCGCACGGTCTATGTGATTGGGGAAGTCAAAATCCCTGGCGCATATGAAACCAAGGAAGGGGCAACCTTCTTTGATATTCTCTCCAATGCAGGTGGTCCGACACGATTTGCAGAAGTTCGCCAGATGCGCATCCTGCGCAAGGATGGCAGTGTGGATCACTTCGATTTTCAAGCTTATACGGAGCAGGAAGAAAACACACCTGAACTGCCTGTAATTAATCCCGGAGATGCTATTTTAGTACCAGAAAAAACGGATCTTAATGAAAAATCGTGGCTTAAAATTTCACCTAACCGCGCGATTATGATCGTTGGTGCAGTGAAACGGCCAGGCCGTTATGAATGGGCCAATGAGATGAGCTTGCTGGATCTTATTGCTCATGCCGGCGGCCCCGTATCAACGGCCGATACATCGCAAATCAAAATCATGCCTCGCCCGAATGAAAATAACCAAAAACCCATTTACTTTGACTTTGGAAAATTCATGAACAAAGGCGGTAATATAGAAGATATACCCGTTCTTGGTGCCGGTTACACGGTTGAAGTACCAGAACTACCGAAAGACCCGAATGATAACCGTTCCCAGTGGATAAGACAGGAAAGCAACCGTTCCATCTACATTATGGGTTCAGTTATTGCTCCTGGGCGTTATGCTTTTAATGAAAACTTAAATTTCCTCGATATTCTTGCACAAGCACAGGGACCAAGAACGACGGCAGATTTGGAACATATTCGTATATCTCATCGCAAGGAGAACGGCAGCCGCGTCACCAAAGTTAATCTCGCGCTCTATTTTGAAACCGGTGATGACAGTCTGTTACCGAAAGTGAAAGCGGAAGATGTAATTTATCTTCCTGATCAAAACCGTGCTTGGCAGCAAAAATCAAAAGAACAAACGGTGCGTGTGCTCGGTGCTGTGGGTACACCGGGTCGCTATGAGTTTAACAATTCTATGACCATTCTTGACCTGTTGGCTGAAGCAGGAGGACCACGCTCAGATGCACTGGAAGAACGAATTGTTGTAGTAAATATAGTCGACGGCAAACCACGAGCACAGCTTTTTGATCTAGTCGATTTCGCCAAAAGTGGTGATTATAATCGCCTGCCGGTTCTTCGGGTTGGTGATACGATATATGTACCCGATGAAAGTCAGAGTGAGCGGGCACAATTTAGAGAGAATTTATCGGATATTATCAGCGTGGTTAATTTAATACGCACGCTAGCAACTGGATTTTAAAAGGATAATAATATGACCCCCATAGCGATTCATGAAAAAGCCATTCAGAACACCTTTTATAAAATACACAGAGAAGGTGTAAAAAGTATTGCTGTTACCTCAGTACGTAGACATGATGGTGTCAGTGCTTTTTCCTATGCGCTAGCAAGGCGTGCAGCTACAGCTGGCGTAAAAGTTTTACTGATTGATCTGAATTTTATGCATCCCGGGCAAAGTGAAGCCCTGGCGCTAGAACATCATGACTGGAACCCATCTGTACAGATTGAAGCATATTCAATTCAAAATATATCAAATACCAACTTGGCTGTTCTTAGTTCTCCTCAAAAAGTAAAAGACACGTGGCCATTTCAAGATCAGGATAATATCCGGCACATGTTAAATAGCCTGAATAAAGACTATGATCTAATAATTGCCGATATGCCCAGCATTCTAGAGCCAGAGAGTGAATTGCAGGTAGAAATTTTATGCGCGGCGTTTGATGCAGCTATGATTATAGCGTTATCAGGAAAAACTATTGAGATGGAAATGACAAAAGTGAAAAAGATGTTCGATGAAGCAGAGGTTAAGATTCTGGGTTCGGTAATGAATGACCAATTCATGCCAACACTGCCTGAAGAGCTCAAACGCCAACTTAATAAGTTTCATCCGCGTTTTCCACACATTACAGATTTTCTCAAGCGCTGGATCGATAGAAACGCTTTTCTTAATCAATCCCTCTGAAGTATAATAAAAAGCGCATCATCATTTGGCGATCCTGCCGTTTTTTCTATAAAATTATTCCAAATTTGTTCCGCGCTCTCACAAACAGGTATAGTCCGCACCGATTTTATAACATCAATCATGYTGTTTTTATGAGTTTCCATATCTTCGGCACTTCCTCCAACTTCCATAAGACCATCAGTATACAAAATGAGACGTTGCTGCGGCTTCAGAGATAACTTGATACTTTCATAAACTGTATCAGGAATAAGACCAGGCATGGCGCCTTCAATTTCTAATTCACGAACACCTTCACTATYACACAGTAAAGGTGCAGGATGTCCMGCAGAGGCAATCTTGAACGTGCCATCTTTCGAGATCATAAGAATTTGCGCCGTTAAAATTGTTTTCTCACCAATTTTATCCGTATGCAAGAAATGTGATAATGCAGTTAAAAYYTSACCTGGATCCTGTACATTTCTTTGTGCTGATAAAAACCCATGTAAATAACCGACAAAGCTGTGAGAGAAAAATTTAGCCTGCGCACCGTGCCCCATGATATCCATCATAATGATATGATCGTATCCGTTACCCGGARAATGYAGCRCAATATCRCCACCGCCGGCTTCGGCTGCTTGCCATTTCAAGGAAATCTTATAACARCCAATTTTTTTCGGTAATGATGGTGCAAGAACGGACGTTAWTTCACCATCTAGTCTATCACCTAAAAGTCGTTGATCTTGTTGAGCTTTACYTAGAGTGCGYTTAAGAGATTTTAACAAATAATMTTTTTGCACTGGTTTTTCYAAAAAATCATTRRCCGGTAAATCGGCAGCAATTTTTGCYACCGGATTTTCCGGTTCTCCTGTCATGAATATGAAWGGRATAAGAGCCATMTTTTTATCTTTTTGTAGTTCCATACAAAGCTCAACGCCATTACTATYRCTCATCACTACATCACATAAGATCAAAGCTGGTTTTTCATCTRCCTCATTCAACCATACCATYGCRGCTCTCCCTGATTCAGCATGCTTAACAGTATAAGTTTYCGAAATATAAAGTGCGAGAAGATCTCTTTGCACCGGATCATCATCAATTATCAGGACAAKKGGWTTTTTCTCAGAAAASGGCGAAGATGTAGATAGGTGGTAATAGTTCCATTTCTGCATTCTTYTGTATGCGAAGTCATCAAAATCGCGCCCTGCMAGAAACAAACCGATACCACCAGTTTCTAGAACACAGGGTTCTATTTTTGTACTTTGTACTACTGAACAATGTCGCTTCATTTCAAAGTTTTCAAACAAACTACCATCATCCATTAGGATGAAATGCAAAATTTTCCCTTGTTTTCTCAGGACAATTTTAAAAGTTTTTGGCTGTATATCTGCATGTTTCAGAGCATTCGTAAATATTTCAGACGCGCACAGTATAAAAGAGTCACGTACTCTGTCACTAAAGGTTAAATATCCAAGACAAGATTCCAAATCCGTACGAATGGCTCTGATAGAATCTAAAGA
This sequence comes from Zetaproteobacteria bacterium, assembly GCA_002747015.1. The sequence continues at coordinate 2,584 of NVXI01000013.1, read as the reverse complement.
AGCAACATATGTTTTATCTAAAAAAATCATAATTTCAAATTTCTCATTTTGAGAAAGACTTTATTAAGGTACACTCTATAATATAGTAACCATGCAAATATTAAACCAAAGAAAATTATTATGTCCCAAATCCTGATTGTTGAAGACGATAAAAACATGGCGGCCTTATTTGAGGAATACCTCAAGGATGAGCCATATCAACTTACAACAGTTAAAGACGGCGCAGATGCGTTAAATGCCTTAAATAATACTTCTTTCAGCGCAGTGTTGCTTGATCTAAAACTACCCGATATGGATGGTTTTGACATACTAAAACACATCAATGAGAAAGCTATGGGATGCGCAGTGATTGTAATTACCGGACAAGGTTCGATGAACACGGCGATTGACGCGATGCGACTTGGTGCCAAGGACTTTCTTATGAAGCCAACTGGTAAAGATCGTCTGATTATCACGCTAAGGAATGCACTGGATAGTCTGGAAATGCAGGAAATTATCCAAACTTATCAAAAGAAGATTGATCGCCATGATTATTGCGGGTTTATCGGATCTTCATTGCCGATGCAGGAAGTTTACCGCATTATTGATTCTGCTGCAGGTAGCAAAGCCACTGTTTTTATTACAGGAGAAAGTGGTACAGGCAAAGAAGTTTGTGCTGAAGCCATTCACAAGAAAAGTAACCGCAAGGGTAAACCATTTTGTGCGATTAACTGTGCTGCTATTCCACGTGATCTGATGGAGTCAGAAATATTTGGTCATGTAAAAGGCGCTTTTACTGGTGCAAATGCGGATCGTGATGGTGCAGCATCCAAAGCCGATGGCGGAACATTGTTCCTAGATGAGATCGGTGAAATGGATCTGGATTTACAGACCAAGATTTTGCGCTTTGTGCAGACCGGAAAATTTATGAAAGTTGGTCGCAGCCAAGAAATCAACGTTGACGTACGCATTATTTGCGCCACCAACTGCGATCCATTGGAAGAAGTGAAGGCTGGGCGTTTTCGTGAGGATCTTTATTACCGCCTTCACGTACTGCCTATTGAGATGCCACCTTTGCGTGAGCGTGATGATGATATTATTCAGATTGCAGAATTTTTCCTTAAAACCCATGCGGCCGAGGAAAATAAGAATTTCAAAGGTTTTGATGAAGATGTTCAATCCATCTTCAGGATCTATGATTGGCCAGGAAATGTACGCCAACTTCAAAATGTCGTACGCAATGTTGTGGTTTTAAACGATGCTGAGACAGTCTCTTTAAACCTTCTACCGGCACCATTGAACAACATTAACCCAGCCAGCGCACCTCCAATCAGGCCAAAACAAACACAGCTACAATCTTCTTCTGTCATCGTTCAACAGTCCGTCACACAAAAAGACAGCCCAGATTCGTTACTTGGAAAAACGCCGGAAACACTAGTGCGCATAGAGGAATTAGAACGGATGGCAATTGAAAATGCTATTCATGTGTGCGATGGAAATATCCCAGAAGTTGCGCATTATTTGGGTGTAAGCGCAGCTACAATTTATCGTAAAAAATCCGCTTGGGAAAAAGTAGAACACGCAAACACGGCCTAAATAATATACTCGTGCAATGCTTGTAGAGCCTGTTCACTTAGAACATTAAGGCGATCAATGCGCTCTTGAAAATTTTGATTTCTTCTTGGTTTAGAAAACTCAATTTCCCGGCATATTGCTTCAAGGTTTATTGCGCCATAAGTAGCAGCAGAGCTGCCCAAAGTATGCGCCTCAAGTTCTACTTCTGAGAACCGGCCTTTGCCGTAAAATTCTGTAATTCTTTTCGTACGTACCCTACAATCTTCTAAAAAACGACCAAGAAAATTCTGCATTGCATCTTCACCAATGGCGGATCGCAAAGCGTTTAAAATCGTTTGATCAATAATATTATCATCCATAGCGATATAACTTTGAGGATCAGGCATTTGCAAAATACCCCACAATACGGTTGTTCAGTTGGTTAAAATCCACGGGCTTAGTCAAATACCCATCAACGCCAGCAGTACAAGCCGTTTCGAAATCCCCCCCTGTACGCTTGGCTGTTAACATAAATACTGGTGTATCCATTATCTTTTTATTTTTTCGTAAACGAAGCAAAAACTGAAGACCAGAGAGTTTCGGCATAGCCCAGTCCAGAATAATCATATCTGGCCTCTGTTTTACGACTTGCTTCAAAGCTTGTTTCGGATCTTCAAAATAACGAACCTCAAAACCGCTTTTTTCATCCAAATACCGTGAAATCATTCCACCAATCAGCGGATCATCATCAACCACCATAATACTATATTTTTTATTCATTATATGTACTCCCTCTATTAAATACATCTGCAAAGCGCATGCCAACACAATACACACGTAACCCATTGTAACATAATGAATTTTGTGCAACACAGTGGAATGTTACTCTTAAATTGAGAGACATGTATAGAAAAGAGGCTGATATTTATAATTTTTGTGACAAAATCAATGCTTTGTCCGTCGTCAAATGATTTGAGACATATAGGTCTAATATGATCAGGAGGTTTTGGCTTCTGATTAAGTTAAATATTAAGCAGCTAATTTAAGATGC
>NVXI01000019.1 GCA_002747015.1 Zetaproteobacteria bacterium | reverse complement strand
TGGTGATGACATCTTTGTGGTAAACGGCACACAGAATGGTGATGATACGATTGATGGTGGAACTGGTTATGATCAGTTGTTAGGTACAGCGGGTGATGACGTTATGCGTATTGCAACGTTTACTAATGTCGAACATATTGATTTAGGTGCTGGTAATAATACAATTATTGTTGATGGTGGCACTACATTGAATTTATCTTCCTTTGCTGCTGGCGCCGTATTAAACGTTACATTAACTGATGATAATTCGATAGAAACTATATATGGATCACAAGGCGATGATGTTTTCAGAACTATCGCGGATGGACATTCTGATATTCTCTATGGGGAGGATGGTGCGGATACGTTTATGTTTAATGTTGGTCAAACTGTTGCAGATACGATTTCTGATTTCGATGTTGTTGAAGGCGATAAGATCGATATATCGGATATAATCAGTTATGACTCAAATTTAGGTGACTTGATTAGTGATTTTGTTCAGCTTGTTGCTGATGCTGATGGGGATCCTGCAAATGGATTAGGAAATGTAACTCTATTGGTTGACGTTGATGGTAATGCAAACGGAAGCTCATTCCAGTCTTTTGCTATCTTTGACGATCAGGGAGAAACTCTAGCAGACCTTATCAATAATGGTCACCTTGTATTATAACAGCACTTAAGTTATCTGATTGTCGTTCTAGCTATAGGCATTCTTCTCCGACTCATACCGGTATACTTAATCATATTGTTGGTTGTTGTCTTTGGAGGTGGTAACCTCAAGCATAAAAATAGGACGAAGAGAATAGGCGACATATAGGTGATGAAAAGTGGTTCTCCGGAGTCCTTCTAAAATGGCATAAGCGGGAAGCGCCGCAACACGCGGGCCTCATGGGCAAATATTCTCTGATATGGTTGAAACGTAGACTGAATGGCAGTGCTTGTAGTCGGGCGCTAACTTTTCTCCTAAAACTCTGGCGGGTAATTCTAGTTCTTAAAACCTTCACGACATTGTTCAACTGAATTTTGTCTAAGATTTTTAAAGTAATGTCCATTTTCTATGTGACGTTGATGATTAAAATGGTTTAGAAAAGTTTGCCGTGTCTGTGTTGTGAAGGGGAAAATGTTCTGGAAATGGAACGCGGAGTAGCTTGTTGCTAGTTTATTATATAAGCTCATAGTTTAATAATTTCTGGTTCACTAAAGTGAAATTACCCTATTATACAGGTGTGTTATGAATAACTTTTATCTGTGCTAGGTTAAGAACTAGATTTGACATGGTGGTTTAAAATAAGTACTCTAAATAAAAATAAAAATGAAGGGGTTTGATCGTCATGATTGTGGATAATCGTAATAAGGAAGATAGTGCTGGATATGAATATTATAATCTTCGTGGGTACCCGGTAAGGACTGTCTTGGATGATGACGGTTACTTTATTAGTGCAGATGCATTAAATTCAGAGACAGGTGAGTTATGCAGAGACGTGACAATGATGAGTCAGGTAACAACTGATCCTTTGTGCGATAAAATCTCTAAAGATGAATTCTATACTCTTTGCGAAGATCTGGTGGATAAAAAAAAAGAACATAATAGCAATCTAGATAGTCCGGGGATGTGATTTTAGTGTGGGGGTGACATCTATGGGGGATGGTTCAAAACAAAAAATAACTGATTTTTCATTGCTGTATGAGCAAGCAAATGTTTCACCTCCACTGTTGAATGAGAGTGGTAAAGCAATTACATCTGCTATGCAGAATCAATTTCCTGATATTCTTGGTGACGTTACGTTTGAACAAGGGCCTATTAAAACCTTTGATCGTGCTGCGGCAAAAGTAATTAATACCGCAGGACAAGTCGATCAATCACGTACGAGCGGTATTACTGACTTGGTTCGTGGTCGTATTATCGTTGATACGCCGGAACAAATTATAGCAGTACGTAAGTTTTTATTAGAGCATGATGCTGAGTTTGGCATTGTAAAAGTTAAGGATCGTTTCGCAAAACCGAGCGGATCACATTATCGTGATATCAATTTAAGTATAGAGCTTGAGAATGGGCATATTGCAGAGATTCAGATAAATCAACGTGATATGCTTGCCGCAAGTGAATATACACATGATGCTTATGAAGAAATAGATGCAATCGAGAAAAGAGCGCAGTTTGAAAATAGGGACTTAACACCCGAAGAACTTGCTAGAAGTAGAAAACTTAACAATTTTGCGCAAGATATTCATGATCGCGGTGCTGCTCAAACTGCTGGTATGGATGCGCTGTTAAATAAAGAGGGGCGAGAAAGACTTGATACAGACTACTCAACGCGTCTAAAAAACAATCCAGATTTTATACTTGGGCGCACTATCGAACCCGGTACTAAATATAGTCGCATTATGCAAGAGCACCCAGATTTTCTTGCTATCACTAAGGCGGACGGTGGAGGGGCGTATAAAAATCTGCGTGATCAAATGGGTATTACAGTTGATAAACTGCAAATAAGTGATCTCGCAGTTGCAAGCCTTGATAAACCCAGGGTGCTTTGGGATACTAAAAACAATCGTATTTTAGCAGATAATCCAGAAATTTTAAGAAATATGAATGTGTCTGCTGATAAATACAGCGGATTAGGTGTAGATATAGAATTCCTTCCAGTTAGTCCAATCGCTAAAGGAGCTGTCCTCGCTCTTGAGGCAAAATCTCTTGAGGTAAAAGCTCAAGAGTATAAGAATTTAGTTGTAGAGACTCCAGAAACGCTAACGAGTAAATTCAATGTAGATGGAGCATTAAAAACAACAGTAGCAGTAGATGTTGATGATTTACCAACCAGTAAGTGGGCGAAGGCAGTCGATAATGCTGGTGGCTACGGAAATGTAACGACGCATGTAATGACTGGTGCAGGGTTTGCGCTTAGTGCATTTCATTTAAAAACACAGCTTTTTGATGAAAATTCTACATTTAAGCGTGATTTTGGAAATGAAGAGGTTAACGGGCGAGCTATCACTGCTTTATCCCTTGATGCCACTGCATTTGCAATGGATAGCGTCGTTCTCGGTACTAAGGCACTGCAAGCGACGAAACTTTTGTATGCGGCGGATACATTGGCAGATGCAGCAAAGCTTAGCTCTGGCTTGTCTACAGTTTCAAAGTTTTCACGTTTTGCTGGGCCGGTTGGACTGGGTATAACTGTTGTTACAACGGGCTTAGAATACAGTATTGCAGAAACTAATGAAGACGGTAAGCGCGCTGGACAAGCGGTCGGTGCCGGCGGTGGCGCTTTGGGTGGCGCTGCTATAGGTGCTGGTATAGGTGTTTGGTTTTTTGGTGTTGGTGCCGGTGTTGGTGCCGCAATTGGCGGTATAGCTGGGGCGCTTGGCGGTGGTTACGCTGGCGGTGAATATTTAGATGATGATTTTCAAGAATACTTTGATGACAAAGCATTGGCTGATCAAAAGAGAAATTTAGAAAAATTTATAGGCATTGGTGAAAATTTAGAAAAATTCATGGCATTAGAAGATGAAGCTGCTACCGCCTATGAAGTGTTAGAAGAAAAGTTTGATGGGCTTGATACAAGCGAAATGAATCATGATGATATTCTTGCCATCGATTCATTAAGAATTGCTGCATTAGAGAATGCCGCCACGGATTATGAAAGAAAGCGGATTAAATTAACCGATAATGTACAAGGTGCTTTTCTATCGGCAGACGATAAAAGAACATTAAATGAAGTAGAAGAATTTATTCAGAAAAGATATGCGTTTCTCGATATGAAAGAAGGGCGTCTTAGAGATGCGGGCGATACAGAAGCACTCGGTCGCTTAGCAAAAGATAGAGCTGGCTTAGTTGAAGCACATAAAAGCATTATGACTTTACAACTGACGAATGACAAGCTGGGTGACAAATACGGGAGAACAAAAGAAGAAATTTCTCAGAAATCTACAGATAATATTGTTTCAGTACAGAATGCGGTAACGGGAAGAAGAGAACATATTGATGAATATCAAGATTACATCCATACGAAACAGGCCGCCGATGCACAGAAGGTTTTTGAAACAACATTGAAAGGGCAATTAGAGCGAATTAATACAGTATATCACAATGGAGATACAGATAACGAGTTAATGCAAAAAAGTGCTGTTCTTATGGGACTTGTTGAATCTGGTGAAATGGACTTACAGACATTAAGGGACGCACGTTCGGATATAGATGCCCTACAAAAACAACATGCAAAAGAGCTCAGACAAATGAATGCCTCTCAGTTAACATTAAGAGCCATGACAAGTGAGCAACGAGAATTAAGAGATGACGATTACGCGCAAGAATATGCTAAACATAATTTAAGAACAATGAGAGTTATAAATACTAGAACTTCTGAATTGATTGATACGCATAAAACAACAGAACAACTCAGTGATCATGCTATGAAAGCTGCTGAAAGTGCCGCGGCTATAGAAGAGTTAAAGGCTCAAATTTTAATTGATACGGAAATAATACCTACTATAAAAGGTTTTAGTACAGGCACACAATCTATGCACAATTTGGCGATAGATATTAGTGATGAAAGGATAAGTGCATTATTCCAAGCCAAGCTGGATATCACTGATCACACCATAGAAATAACAGAGCATAGTATGGCTATCGTCTCAATTGTAAATCAAGATATGTATAGTAATATGCAGGAAATACAGGATAGCCTTATAAAAGAACAGGAGCGTTCTGTCCCAAATGCGAATACTGTCGAAACTCTCAAGCAAATATCTGGAATACTCGAGCAAGCTTCCGAAAAGAAAATACAAGACATTGAATCTTATGAACTGAAAATAAAAGATATACTGGAAAATGGTGTTGAAATTGATGGTAACAAGTTTATGATTCTTACCGACGAAAACAAACAGCGTCTTGAAGCAATGCTGAGTAGCGCTGCCGATATGAAACAGCAATACTCGGCTCAATTGGCATCTATGAAAGATCAAATATCATTGGCAGAAAATGATATAAATAACCGTGTATTACAAAATAATAACGCTACAATTACGTTAGATCATAAAGGGCGTGTTTCAAGTTATACCGTGGATGATAATACGCGTGTTTTTAGAACACAAAAGAGACCTCTACTTGTTGATCAAGATGCCAATATATACAATAGTGCATCTGGTTTAAAGGACACCGACATTGATCTTGCATTATATAGCCCGCGTCAAACCGTGACGCAAATGGGAGAGACTTACCAATCTTACTGGAGGCCGGATATTCATCACCTTCAGACTATTGAAGATGAAGCCGAGCGGCAACARGTGAAAACACAAGAAAAAGCGCTAWCGGATGTTCTTAAGGATAAAGGCATTGAAGATGCCATTTCAACACCACCTAAATCAAACGATGGACAGAGCTCAAATATGGTGATTGAGRCCAATGAGAATGATGAACAAAGTGCCCATATTATAAATAACCCAGTTTATYTGGAGGCTGCTATTGCAATGGAAAAAATAAACGGTGGAGAAGCGTTAGATGTCTTGGAGAAAAAAGCCTTACAAGACATCTTGGCCGATCCAAATACTGATCCTGAAATTCTTGAAAAACTTGAACATAATTATGGTGATATACTGAAAACACTCCCTAGTATTGATAATGATGGCATAGGAATAGAACCATTCACCCTTTTGCAAAACCAAGGTGCTGCTATTGATCAGTTTAAGCAGGCAATGGACGATGATTTCAACACACCTGAAGCGTTGCGTCGTTCTACCCAACCACTCCCGTCTGGTAAGAGATGCGTGATTAGTTGATCACCACCT
>NVXI01000006.1 GCA_002747015.1 Zetaproteobacteria bacterium | reverse complement strand
TAACTCCGAAGAGTCCGTTCGACTTGCATGTGTTAGGCCTGCCGCCAGCGTTCGTTCTGAGCCAGGATCAAACTCTTAAGTTTGTATCCATCAAAATGCTCAAAAAAGAAATTTTTTGGTTTTTTGAAGTAATTTAGTATTCAAAAAGACCTGCTTGCTTGCGATGCAACATCTTTAAAAGATATTACATTTTGCTGTTTGTGACTTCAAATAAATCCAAAGTCACGGTTTAGTGATCGCGCCTTTCAAATTTCGTACAAGTACGAAGGATCAAAAGGTGATCACTGTGCGTCATAGAAGATACACATTTTACCCAAAACCATCCACGCCGAAGCGCTTTTGAATTAAGAGTGGCAAACAGTCTTTTCTTAGTTAATGCACCCAATGCAATAACAAACACTGCCGCCTGCGTATCTCTTCTTTCCTATTCACGATGTACAAGAACCGCGCTACTTAAGGCAAAACTTCCGCCCGACTTAAGTCGCATGCAACTGAATAAATCCAGTCTAGTCAATTTTTTGATTGATGCCACATATAAACATAAGCTCATTTGCTTGTCAACCTAAAACTTGAAGAAAAAGACTTAATTTAATCTGTTTTTTCAAGCCCTTAGATGCTTCATTTCTAAGTCGTTTTAGTGAAGCGTGAGAGGGGTTATACTTGTCTCTCCCGTCCCTGTCAAACATTATTTTAAAATATTTTTCAGTGCCGTCCGCTCTGTTTTCAAACACTGCTTGTCCGCAGAACGTGTGGGGTTTATACGCAGATGATCCTCACCTGTCAAACAAGTTTTTGCGTTTTTTTAAAGTTTTTTAAAGTTTTTTTAAAAACACAAAAATATCAGACACTTACAGGGCCTGCCAGACCGCCCAAATACACCATTCAACCAATCGTATGCCGCCCCTCTCACCAGATGACTTACTATAGTAAACCCACAACACCCAAAAGATGATAAATAAGCACTGAAAAACACTCATCTAAATTAAATGCGGCGCAACACAGAGAAAAAACACACCCTCTTGTCGACCCACACGATAAGTGTCATTCTCTACGACATAAATAATCAAGAATAACGTACAGCGGTTCTCATGCCAGACACAATCATCACAGAGATAATCAATACACCACTTATAGAGACTATCGCCCCTGAGGCAATACAGACATCCGTCACATTGACCTTGCTCAAAATCATTGGGGCAGTATCCCTACTCCTCTGGGGAACCAGAATGATCAAGCTCGGCTTTACACGCGCTTACGCGACGTCACTGCAACGTATTATCGCCACAAACACAAATAGCCGTATAAAAGCATTCCTCGCAGGGCTTGGTGTGACCGCCATTCTACAAAGCTCCACTGCAACTGCAATGATATGTGCATCCTTCGCATCTAAAAAAATGATTGGCACCGCGGCGGGGCTTGCCGTTATCATTGGCGCTGATGTTAGCACAACCCTTGTCGCGCAAGTATTAACATTCGACCTATCGTGGCTTATGCCCGTATTTATATTTACGGGCGTTGCTTTGCATCACCGCTACGAACACAGCGGTCGCAAGAAACACATCGCACGTGCCCTTATTGGCCTAGGCCTCGTATTACTCTCTTTAAGTATCATAAAAGAAAGTGCACTGCCTTTAGGAGAATCAGAGACGCTCCCCCTTATCCTGAAGCCACTGGAGAATGAACCACTTTTGGCACTTCTCATCGCAGGACTAATGACATGGATGCTTCACTCATCACTGGCCGCAGTGCTTATCATTGCTTCATTCACCTCAAGCGGACTAATCAATATGCATCTTGGCTTCCTGCTTGTACTTGGCGCAAATCTAGGCGGCGCCATCATCCCATACGCAATGACATTCAAAATGGATGCGCGAGCACGGCGCATAACAACCGGCAATCTCATCATGCGCATTTCATGCATTATATTAATACTGCCTTTTCTTGGGATACTTATAAACACATTCAGCAGCATTGAAATTGCAGCGAGTCGCGAAATCATACATTTCCATACAATATTCAACGTGCTACTCGCCTGTATATTTTTACCCTTCATCCCCACACTATCAAAACTATGTAAGAATCTGGTACCCTACGTACCCACGCAAATTGATGAAAAAGAAAAACCACTTTACCTTGATGAGACCGCCCTATCCTCTCCAACCATTGCGTTGGCAGGCGCAGCGCGAGAAACGCTACGAATCGCCAAAATCGTTGAAGATATGTTTACCGACTCAATGGCCGCCTTAAAAGATGAAGACATAAGCATAACAGAACGAATCAAAGAATCAGATGATATTGTCGACAAACTTCACAACTCAATCAAACTTTATCTGACTCGCGTCAATCAAGAGGCACTAGACCCCAAAGAATCAGACCGGTTTGTCCAAATATTATCCTTTTCAACAAATATAGAACATATTGGTGATATTATAGATAACAGTCTCGTCGATTTGGTTCTTCTTAAAATAAATAAAAAGAACAGGTTCTCCAAAGCCGGCTTTAAAGAAATACAAGAATTTCACAAGACAATCCTGACAAACATGAAGATTGCACAGGCCATCTTCATGTCCGAAGACCCCATACTCGCACGGCAACTCGTTGAAGGCAAAAAAATGGTTCGCAAAGCTGCGATGAAAAGCTCGGAAAGACATTTTCAACGCTTGCGTGAGGGTATCCCTGAAACACTATCAACCAGCGCCCTTCACACCGACATTATTCGAGATTATCGCCGCATAAACAGCTATGTCACGACCATCGCCTACGCTATCCTTGAAAATGCCGAAACACATAATCGCGCCCACAAAGACGAATCCTTGGATTAAAGCATTAACTGTGGGTTATTAGGCAAGAACGATTCACAATCAGGACCAAAGCAGATATAGTCAATCTATTGTGTAATTCTCACTTCGGAATAATTATGCCGAAACTTTATACTTTTATAGTGCTTCTTTTTCTACTGTGTACCGTAACGCTTTTGCATACAGTACGCGCCGACACTCTGCCGACATATTCCCCATGGCAACAAGAACAGCACACAAAACCACCAGAACCCTCCAAACATCGAAGAGAAGCCTTAAAGACAAAATACAATCATGCACAAAAAGAAAACCTCAAACACCTCTTCGAAAAACCATCTGCACTAGAAGCAATATATGCAACCCGCCTGATAGATGAACCAAAACAATTTGGTTATGATCTATTCGCAGACAATAATACCACACAAAATATAGGCAATACGCAAACACCAATGGGCGCGGTGCAAGATGATTTTGTCCTTGGTAGTGGTGATGAGCTACAAATAACCTTTACAGGGCGCAGGTCAGACCAAGACACTTACAAAATCAACACGCATGGCATATTATCAATCAAAGAATTCCCTCCAATTCCAGCAGCAGGGCGGACAATCGCGCAATTACGCGGGGCAGTAAATGCACATTTATCATCATTCCACAACACACAGGCATATGTCTCACTTTCCTCTATAAGACAAATAAGTGTTCTTGTTGTCGGGCATGTTAAGCATCCCGGAAGAAAAACAGTGAACGCCTTTCACACCGCACTTGATGTCCTTATGCAAGCCGGAGGCGTACAAAAAAATGGATCACTACGCAACATCAAACTCGTACGAGGCGGGCGCGGAACAATTATTGACCTTTATTCTTTGTTGATGCATGGCGCACCATACATGGATATGCGCTTACGCGATGGTGATCGTATCATCGTACCACCAATCGGGCCTACTGTTGCCATCGCCGGCGCAGTGAAACGCTCCGGCATCTATGAAATCAAAAAGTTAACGCATGGTATAAATAAGCATACTCGTCAAAACAGTGAAAAACTCAGCCTCAATGCAATGCTGGATTTTGCAGGTGGTGTTCTCACACAGGGAAACAACCGTTTTATCCAGCTTACTTTAACTGCCGCTGGACAAGAAAACGTCACAGAGATATCAGACTCTTTTGCCCCTATATTCGGTGACAGCTCAATACTCAGCGTATTAAAAGGCGTTGAAAAAAGAACGGGTACGATAGAACTGATCGGGGCAACGCGAAATCCAGGTCTACATGATTTAAGTAAAAACAAAACATTGACCAGTCTTCTACAAAATAAGGATATTTTAGGGGACGATATATACCCTCTTATCGGCATTATAGAACGATGGGATGAAGAACAGCTTACAACCACGTTTATTGAATTTCCGGTTCGTCTCGTATTGAAAAATGAATTTGATCTTAAAATGCAAGATAATGACGTTGTTATACTCTTATCAAATCAAGATATTTCAGATACTTACAATGAAAAAAATGACGATTCGAACAGAGCCATAATAACAGAAGAAGGATCGCGCATAAATGATCATTATGCGACAAATGATCCGGCCTTAAAATCTTTCCTAAAAGAACGATCTGTCTTTGTTCGCGGGGCAGTTCGTCGCCCTGGATTATATCCCGTATCACAAGGGACAACACTGGATAATATCCTCGCCGTTGCAGGTGGTATGACATTAGAAGCCAACCATGAGAGCATCGAAATCACGTCCAAAAATTTAGGAACAGGCCATCAGACACATGGGAAAAGCGGCACCCAAAGAACTCTCATTAACCTCAACGAAACAGACCCGCATTTCATCGCCATCTCAGCAGGAGACGCCATACGCATCAATCAGAAATTCCGCAAAATGGAAAACAGAACAGTGTTGATCATCGGTGAAGTTTATCACCCTGGTCAATATGACTTATTGGCAAGTGATAAAGTCTCAAATCTCATCGCACGCGCTGGCGGTATCACAGACCAAGCCTACCCCGCCGGCACAATTTTCAGCCGCGAATCAGAACGCCGTACCGAAGAAATGCGCTTTAGAAATGCGGCATATGATATGGAGCAACGCCTTGCCCTCGCAATAGAACGTGAGAATAATCCACCTGACACAACGCAAATTGCCATGGTCCGTAAACTTGCCAATAGGCTAAATAATATAGAGGCTGTCGGTCGTATTACCGTAGAAACAAACCCCGCTATATTAGCCACACGGCCAGAACTTGATATGCTCCTTGAAAAAGGTGATCGCATATATATTCCAAAACGCCCTCTCACTGTACGTGTTAGCGGTGATGTATTATCACCGGCAAGCCTACAATTCAAAAAAGATAAAGATCCACTAAATTATATTCATGAGGCAGGCGGCTTTACATACCACGCCGATAAGAACCGTACCTTTGTCCTATACCCAGATGGTAGTGCGCAACCATTACAGGTCAATAGCTGGAATCACACACCTATATTTATACCGCCTGGCTCCACAATTGTTGTACCGCGCGATCCAAAGCCCTTTGACTTTATTGAAAGCGCAAAAGATATCAGCCAAATTTTAAGCAATCTGGCCATTACCTCCGTTTTCATTAATGACATACGTGATTAAGTTTCCCCATGAGCACCTACACAAAACACTTCCCCACGTTCAGTATCATAACAATCACCCTGAACAATCTAACAGGGTTACAAAAAACATATAAATCCATTGAAAAACAATCATTTACGGACGTTCAATGGATTGTCATCGACGGGAACTCTACCGATGACACAGTTGATTTTTTGCGTCAAAGGCGCACTAACACACGATCCGATAAAATCCCCTTCTCCTTCATCAGCGAGGAGGATCACGGTATTTATGACGCAATGAATAAAGGGATCGCGCAGGCAAATGGGCATTACCTCCTCTTTTTAAATGCAGGAGATGAACTAGCCAACGAAAATACCCTTAAAACCCTATACCCACTCACAAAAAAGAAGCCAAGTTTTATCTATGGCGATGCACTAGAGCCGCAGACCAACAGAAAAAAACCTATATATAAAGCCTCTAGACGCTATAAAGACCTTGCATGGGGAATGATCACCCATCATCAAGCCATGCTCTATCGTCGCCATACAATTCGCGACTTTAAACTCCGCTACAGCTTACGATACAAAATTGCTTCTGATTATGATTTTACGGTGAGATTCTTACTCAAAGCCAAGAAGATAGTTTATATAAACAAACCAATATGCATCTTTGAACAGGGTGGCATATCGCAACAAAACGCAACCTTAGGCCGTAAAGAGCAATATATTATCCGCGAAAATCTAGACATGATACCACAGCCTAAAAATCTATGGATTTTATGTGTGCAAACCATATCATGGCGACTTAAGAACGCTGCGCCAGCATTCTACAGAGGTTTAAAGTCAATCATTCTTAAAGTTATTGATTCAAAAAATAAAGACACGACATCATAACTTTGAGCGTAAAACTCAATTCAACTTTCGGTAAATAAGCGCGCAATATCTTTGACGACTAAGAGCAAGTCGATACCCCATTTTACCATCAAGAAACCCTAGTTTTACAATATAGGAGTACAAAAACATCGCATATGAACGAAAAATTGACTTTCTAAGCCACGTTTTCACCATTTGCCGCCAAAGAATCGGATCCTTGGGCCAAATACCACGTTTTGTCATCTCGGATTCCCACGCTGCATAACGTTCATGACGTTCTAACCACTCTTTATCATCTTCATAAGCATAATGAAGCAACGGCGCACAGATTTGCCCGATATCTGCACGGGCGTACTCTGATTTCAGAACAGGTTGGTAATGCCCTTCAATCTCTCCCATACCATCAATAGATAAGTCATCAACAACCGGAAACTCTAACCTTTCACGGTGAATCAGAGCGAGCTTGTTATTCTTTAATCCATGGCGCAATACGGTTCCATCCAAGACATATTCCCCCTTCACAAAAAACCCAGCTTCTGCGCGTGGCTCTTGAAATAAGGTTCTTATCTCCTCGACACAAGCAGGTGTCACAACCTCATCTGCATCAACAAAAAACACCCAATCATGCTGTATATTAAGAGTTTCCAGACACCATTGACGCTTTTTAGGATATTGCCCATTCCATTTATAGAGGATCGTTTCCACCCCGAAGCGACGAGATATATCGCAAGTATTATCACTGCTGTGCGAATCAATGACTATGACTTGAGAAAAATATTTCAATGCATCAAGACATCGCGCAATATTGCTTTCTTCATTCTTAGTCGTGATGAGCACCGAAATCGGGATATCACCCATGATGACGCAACCCATGCACAATAAAGCCAAACAACAAACCAACAAACACGAAAACAGAATATATAATATAAGGGTCTGGCCAACGTGGCGTGGCAGAGACAAAAGGCCGTTCTATAATTGTTGCGGCATATGGTTGATCCAAAGAAACGAGCATTTTAAGACGCTCTTGCTCGATCAATAACGCCGTTAGATTACGCCGATGATCAGGGTTTATAGTTGCGGCGAGAGAGAGATCCAGATACTCAATGCGCCCATCAACCTCTTGCAAAATACGCCTGCGAATAATCTCATCACTAACACGATGAAGGCGCGCAATCATATACATTGCGAAATCTTTATTCGGATGCAAATAGACCAATCGGCGCAAGGGCGTCCCGCTAACCGGCTCCAACGTCACACGCTTTTTTAAATATTCAGATAAGTTTGCAACCCCCAACACCACACGTGGCGCAGAAAACTCAAACGTTCGATCAAACCTTATCGCCGCCAATATTTCCTTATCCTGCATCAGAACAGAGGCCACAGACATGCCATCATAAATGGCTTCAAAGCGTATAAAAGCCGCCGTCCCTTGTAAATTTTCATGCTGAACCTGAATAGATCCCTCACCAATATGAGACGTCGCCCTCATCCCCTGCCCCATAGGTGTGGCAGGAGCGATAATCATTTCCGCACGATAGAATTTTTGTGCAAAAGATAAAAATACAAACGCAGAAATCAAAAATATTACAACGAAAAAAGCCATATAAAACCTGCTCCGCCAAACATCGCGTAACACATCAAATAATGTTTTTTCTGGCAAAACCGCATGTGGTGATGTCATGGATGCTCCTGCATTTTATTTCTTACACATCAAATACATAATACATGACACGAGAAGACATAAAAAGTCAAAAAGGGCGTTCCTAACTATGTTTCCAGATCATCCTTAACCACATCCCAAGCACAATCCATCCACGCCTCGATAGATTTCTGTGGTGTGAACACTTCACGCGCACGTACCGCACCGCGATGCGCCTCAAACCACGCCTCACCGCTCTCCCTAAAATGCTGGATTGCATTCACTAAATTATCAACATCATCCGTGGCAACAACCAAACCTGTTGAAAAATCACGAATAACCTTTGCCACTTCTGAGTGTACCGGCCCAACAAAGATACTAGGGCGTGCAACGGCCAACGCAGAATACAGCTTACACGGCACAACAAAGCCTGCTGCCTCTTCCTTCAGCGTGATCAAATGCACATCACCACTTTCCATTATCTCACGAAGGCGTGAGGTCGGCTGAAACGGCAATAATCTAATATTATCAAGGCATTTTTTCGCCCGTACTTCTGCTATATAATCAAATCGCGCCCCATCACCAACAAAAACAAACTCAATATCACTACCTCGTTCTTCAAATATTTCCGCTGCAGATAAAATTGTTTCAATCGGATGTGCTCGCCCCATATTTCCCGCATAAAGAACACGAAAGCGTTGCTTAATCTTAACCTGTTTTTCAAATGGCCGCACAATATCCGAATCAAGTTCCTGATATGGAATACCCGTAGCAGCCACCATCTCAGGATCCGTTAACTCCATATCTGGCCAGTTCGCGACCATGGTAATTTTCTGCGTATCAAGCCCCTCACGCGTCAAATTCTTTACCATACAGCGTCCACAGACGATAATTTTATCACACCGCTTCATCGCCTTAATACGCAACCTTTTAAACCATCGCATCAAAAGTGCCGGCATATGCATATCTAGCGCAGGCATAACATCAGGATAAAGATCCTGACACCAATGAATATGGCGACCTCTTTTAAATTTTGCCACCATGTGCCCAGCAACAATAAGCATAGGTGGATCTGTCATTGTCACCAAGATGTGCCGCCCCTTCAAACGCAGAGCAAGTAAAAACATCTTGATCCAAACCCAAAGATAGGAAAATGTCCCCTCTGGACGTTCAGGCCCCTTCACACGAAGAATGCGCACCCCATTCAGGCGTTCTTCTCCTGCTTTTGGGCCAGAAGACACAATCGTGACATGCCATCCCTCACGCGCGAATGCCACCGCCAAGTCTTGCAAAACTCGGCCAGTCGCACCACGCACAGGTGGATATACTCGGTTCATAAATAATATGGTCGGTCTACGCATTAGAACATCTTTAAACGTGAAGTGATTCGGATTGCCTTAAGTATACCAAAGAGCTGGAAATCATCAAAAGGACCAAACCAAAGTCTAATGATTTAAAGCTGGCATACAAGCATAAATCAATCAAAATTGGAGCAGCAAGAGCAAATCCAAGTACTGGATTCATTAAAACCACACGTGATAATCTCTCCAAAATCCCTGCTATATAAGAGATACAGAATATAATCCCCAAAATTCCAGTTTTCAACAATACGGTTGAGAAAAAATTATGTGTAAAATTCACACTCAACCCTCCAACCGCCGGTGAAGAAAAGTGCCCGCCCCAGCCAATACCGAATAAAAATCTATATGGGCTGGACGTTACAACTGACCAAACAGCTTCAAATTCCTGTGGTCTCATATTTAGACCAACCGTGCTTGTCTTGACCCACAGCGCATGAAAGGAAGACGAAAAAGACAAATTAAGAACCAATAACGTGATAGCGCCAATAACAAATAAACTTAACGCCCGCGCAGGAGATTTATTTAAAAAATATCCGTAAATCACAATAATATATATGACAACAGCCCCAAGACTGGCGCGTTGCAGAGTAATCTCCATCGCTGCTATAGGAATAAGGCTCAAAAAAATCAAACCAGAGAAAATTATAATATTCTTAATGGTAATACCACGCATGATAAACGTCATGGCAGAGCCAATCATCAATAAGCACGCAAACAGCACCGTTGGCATATTCTCTAAATACAATAATTCATCACCGCACCATAACGGACATCCTGGAATAAAATGCATCACTAAAGACCGCAGAGAAAACAAAAAACCAATCAAAAGAATAACAAAAATACCACTAATGAAATATGCTGGGCGTGCCCGAATAAGAGGCAATAAAAACATCGGTAAAAATAGAAACAAGAAAGGAAAGACATCCCTGAGGATCACTGTAATACTGTGCCCTGATAGCGCCGCAACCACCAGCGGAACAGACAATCCATAAATTAAAAACACCTGACCAGAGGTCTTCCAAAAACGGTTTTTAAGGGGTTGTAATATCGCATCACGCGCACGGCCGATACCAACACTCAAGGCCAAAAACAGGCCTATAAAAACCTCAACCCATCCGAAATTATCCGGCGTTGGCGATCCAGCAACCGCATAAATAATACACGCCGTAAAAAAGCATATAGCGCGATAATCATACGAATCAAAATGAAACGGAAATGTTATATTATTTTGAATAGAGCCATTTACAAGAATGGTACTCACACCTCACACCCCCATTAATATTTTACGCCACATATTAAGCGCCACAGCCATCATAAAAAACGCAAAAATCACCTTTAGACGCTTTACACTTATTCTATGCGCTACACGCACACCCAGCGGCGCAACCGAAACACTGACAGGAATAATAGCGATCCACGCCATAAAATTCACATATCCTATAGAAAAGAGCGGCAAATTACTTTGCCCTGAGCCAATAACCATAAACCCAATTGTCGCAGGCACAGCAATAACCAACCCCAAAGCAGACGCACTGCCAACGGCACGATGCATAGATACGCCATGTAGGCTTAAATACGGAACACTCAACGTCGCGCCACCAATACCAATCAATGTCGATAACCCGCCAATAATAAGACCTGCTAAAGAGCTAAATGGTTGTTTAGGTTCTTCTTTGCTAATTTGAAAGCGCGCAGGGTTTACAATCATAACCCCCGCCAAAATAAGAATAGCACTTGCAAAAATCATTTTCATACTCTGCGCATCAAGACCTTTAGCAATCCACGTCGCAATAATAACACCAAAAACAACGCCACTACCAATCACCTTAACCAGATAAAGGTCAACGCCACCGCGCCTATGGTGCGCCAAGGCCGATGACAGACCCGTCGGAATAATAATCGCCAATGATGTTCCTACCGACATGTGCATCAAATGAATTGCATCAAATCCCATATTAGGCTGTAACAAATTAAAAACAGCATAGAGCCCCGGCACAAGGATAATACCACCACCAACGCCCAGCAACCCTGCCAAGAACCCCGCAACCACGCCCAAAGACATCAGCAAGCCAACTAAAGGTAAAATATCTGTCATTAAATCCATAGCAAATCCACTAGAGGCAAAGCATAACACACCCTTATACTCATACAATATCCGTCAGCACAACAAAAAGAGCGCAAACCAACCGCGCTCTATTCATAACCAATATGAAACCATCATCTAATGGATATCATTAAACAATTTATTAGGTTTTTTCAGACCAGTCGACTTACCCCTTGTTCCTGAATTACGGCCACTGTTTTTAGATGATGTACGACTATACGTGTGGCTCTTCTTCTTTCCAGTAAGTCTAGCATAAGCCTGATCCCGTTTTATTTCTTCATCCAGCTTACCTTGGGCTCTATCCAATTTATATTGTGCAATTCTTTTTTGATGGTTTTTATAATTTTGATATTCTACCGCTTGCTCTTTCTTGATTTCTATATTCATTTTTTGAGCAGTATCTTTAAGAATACGATACTCCTGCTGCAATGCAAAATCTGTGTCATTTTGCCTATTACGTGCGGCCGTAGACGACAACATCCTCCACTGCTTAGATGGTTTTTGTTTAGACATCCTAACTTCTTTATAGAAGCCATACCCGCCATAGCTTTTATATGCCGTGGTTCTGTTTTCTATCTTAGAGGATATTCCTTTACGATTAAACAGAGCACTATGGCTCTTTTGGTGTGTAGATTTTGACTTATTGAAATATGTTTTCCCGCTCTTTTTGCCATATGACCCTTTATTCCACAACTCAGCAGCACCAGCATTCATAAAAGGTTGCGCCGTAGAAGCCGTAAAAATACAAACCATCAAAAAACAAATAATGCGATGTTTCATTCTCATCTCTCACTTAAAAATCACAATATAGACACACCACTATAACAGTAATACTCCTCAATGTGCAAAAGAGAAACAAAGTTTCTTATAAAATGCTATGTAAAATTAAACGATTTTTAATGTTTTCAGGAGATTATTCATTATAGTTATGTAAACACCAATACGCAACACTAAGCTTTAACATGGTGATTTTGGAGTAAATACAATGCAAATAAACGTAAAACAATTCCTAATAGACGCTGATATCACAGAAGCAGTGTATCCAGGTAAACGCATCATAAAGCAATGTAAACAAGTCGGTGAATATAAAAACCATTGCGTTATTGTAGACTGGCGTGACCCAGAGACCATCACAATAGATATAAAGCCAGGATTAAGTGGCAAGCATCTTGCCCCAGAAATCGTTAAGAAATACCCTGTTTCCTTTCAAATGCCAACGCATGTCGTCATTAAAGTTACCAATGACAATAGCAATGAGGATGAGGATGAGGATGAGGATGAGGAGGACGAAGGTAAGTCCAAGGGGAAAAGTGGTGGTGGCGGTAAAAAACCAGCACGAAAAAAATTGGAAGACATAGAGGTCATTGCCGCACGCTTTGGTGACAGCGCTGAAGGAGAAATCCCAACAAAAGGTAACATAAAGGAAATGGTTATCATGGGCGTTGAAATCGCAAAGAATGCATTCGGAGCAGCCTTTGCCGAACTCACCGAACAAATTCACCATGCACATCTGGTTATGACAGAAGTTCTAGCAAAAGCAGCAGACATGGTAACTCGTGTACAACCACCAGAATTCATAGAACCAAAAGGTGACGAGACCGCACTATATAACTATGATCGTGATAGAAATGCAGATATAGGATTTAAAATGTCGCTTGGATAACACTACACATAAAAAACAAATCCATACTTCAAGGGAATCACCGCAACGCCCCACGCATTCGGTGATTTTCTCTTGCCGAATAACTTGCTCCATTTAATGATACCTTATATAAGGTCAATATATATAGATCCCATCAGGAGAAAAGCACATGAATGGTAAAAAAGATGACGATGAAAAGATCATTTATTTTCCTGAACTGGATAAACGAAAAAATCTAAAAAAAGAAAAGAAAAAATCAGAAAAGCACGTGGCAAAACACATCAGTAAAAAACGTAGCACACAAGACGCTCTAGAAGAACAGTACCGCACACAATACCGCGCCGAGCGTGCAAAAGAACAAGGCCAAAATGCACAATATAGCGCTTCAGGTAAAAAACCGTTCATCAACTGGCACAAAATACCGATATTTACACGCATATCAATTGGAACGCTCCTGATCGTGCAACTTATCATGTCATTCGCGCTCAGCAGCGCAGATAGAATCTCCGCGCTCTATTATTTTGGCTTTGTGCCAGCAATGTACACAGGTGACATCGAATGGAGCTGGAGCGCATTAATTGCTCCATTTACAACCCTTATTCTACATAGTGGCTGGATGCACCTGACCTTCAACATCGTAATGTTGATGGCCATGGGGGTGTTTTTCGAACGAGAATTTGGCGCAAAACGCACCGCCATATTTTTTCTGGCATGTGGCATGGCCGGAAACTTGACTTACCTACTGCTTAACCCCGGATCACCTATCCCTGTTGTCGGAGCCTCCGGCGCGATTAGTGGCCTATTCGCGGTAACATTTATGATTATGATTGAACGCGGTATGGTTGGCCCAGAGGTGCAAAAACGCGGCCCATTACCCTTTATCTTATTATGGTCAACAATTATTATCGGACTGGGTGTTATCTCCAGCGACACCGCATGGCAATCCCATATCGGCGGGTTTTGGGGTGGTATAGGGTTATTCCATCTTTGGAAAAAAGGCGTGATTCGATTGTAGTCAATCACTATCGGCTTTGTTAATTTATAACCCTGTTGCAAGCAACCGAGGACGTCAAAATGAGTGTGTAACAGAACCTGTTTCGAGACATTTTTGTAATTTTAGTATACTTCATGTATGTTAACTGATAAGAAAATTGTTATTGAGGGTAACAATGAGTAATAATTATTTAGACACACAAAATAATGGCGACCTCTCTACAGGTTTTTCTTCTAAGGTACATGTGCAACAAAAAAAAGACCTACACCCCTCATACCGATTTATTGATGAAAGAATATGTACTGGATCAGGCAACAATCCTGAAAATATTACATTTATAAACCTTCAAGATAAAGGAGAGGGTATCCATGAAGTCTCTTTCATTTTTCGCAACTTAGATATTAATACAGAGTCTATGGTCAGGGATGATGGGTCTATAGAAGTCACAGATAATGCAATCAAATCAACAAAAAATTTAATGAATGAATTGCGCAATAAAATGGAAGCGATCCCAGGGGTTATGGAACGTGGCGCTCAAGTAGAAGCACCTTTTGGACATTATGGAGTGTCATTTTTGATTTTTGATTTATTAGATCAAAATGGTTACCAAAGCTATTTAGAATATACAGGGTTTAAGCCTGACAATGAATATCCCCAAAATAGAAAATCAGCTATGGAAGAACTTAAAGAACCTTTTCCCAGTCTTTCTGGTATTCAAGTACAAAAGGCTGCAATGGTGCATTTAGCAGAGCAAATAGGAATGATAGAATCCACTGTAACAAATGCTGTGTACGAAACTGGCCTTGGCCTAAAAATAGATAGTAATAAATTTCTTTCCTTAGGTATTTGTGAGTAAATAGTTTTATGGGACGCGCCTCCCGGTAATCACTCCTTCGGAGCTTCAAGCATAGGATTAGTAGCAGAGCCATGTAGTGGCATAGCGCCAAACAGCGATGGCACAAATACGCGTCCCTGCGGGAAATCCCAAATAATCGTGTTAAACAAACCTTGATCAGACAAAGGTGCCCATTGATCGTACTCACGCCCTGTTTCAGAACATATCCACACACGTTCACGCGGCGCATCTGCCGCTTTTTCAAGCCACATACGCACAACATCCTCATCATGTGTTGCACGATCCTCTAATGTGGCCCAAATTTTATATAAATTAACATTCGGACGGATTTCCTCAGCCTTTTCCAAATGCTTTCTAGCCTCGCCCCATAACCCTTCTTGAATTAATGCACTGGCCAAAGCCTGCAATCCCTCAACACTTTCAGGACTAAAACCAAGAAGCTTTTCAAACCAGCGCACCCGCGCCATCAAATCATTTTCTTTCGCTGGCTTATAGGTCTCCTCCCATAACACAACAAGCCCAGGATGCGGACAATGTTTCCACGCCTTTTCGATAACAGAGATCGCAGCTTTCCTCTTGCCTCGCTCCAAATACATACGCGCCAAACGTAAAACTGTCGGCACAAAATACCAATCAACCTTATAAGCTTTGTTTAAGTTCAGAAAAAATAACGTTTCATCGCCATTTCCCTTGGCTTGTTCGGCTTCCGCCAATAACATCGCAACACGGTCACTATTCGCTTTACGCGTAGAAATAGAACTATATTTCTCTGCACGATAAAGAATTTTCCGTGCGCTATCCCAATTACGCGCCTTTATTTCCAAATCATATACAACACATAGTATCCAGTCTTGTTTTGGGTGAAGCACCAAAGCGCGGTGCCCCAACTCCAAAGCCCCTTTGTAATCCCCACAATCCAATGCAGATTGTAGCAACCCTCTAATCCCTAAGAAAGCAGAGTCTTTATTATCCATCAAAGCAATAAATGCCCGCGAAGCATCCATTTCTCTACCGTCAAGGCGCGCCGCCTGTGCCTCAAGCAACTGTGACAAGGCATTCTCCTTAGCCAAAAACTTCTTTGCCCGATGCGCCTGATAGGACGCGGCTTTCGAATCGCCCGCAGCAACCGCCGTCAAACCAATACTTAACGCACGCATCCCTTTATCTTTATTCGTAATATCACGATAACGTAGCATCGTTTTAGGCATATCAAGTGCCGTCTTTATAAGCGTAAAAATTATAATACCGACAACGACAATAGCCATCATAAAAAGTAAGAAAAGACCGACATGAAATGTCACCTTGTATTGCATCCAATCAATCGAAATCGTTCCTGGACGTTCAGCAACCCAAAGCACCAACGCCACGACAACCCCTGTTTTAGCCAAGGCCCACAATGCGCGAATCATAATATTCCCCTTAATTTTTATAATTTAAATTCGGGATTCCGAACTTAGAATAACTTTAATCATCATCATTTAACAACTGGGACCCACCTAAAAGACCACTCCCAATACTCAGATCAATAGCCTGTTCGATAGCCCTTCTAGCCTTCTTCGCAACAAGTGCAATCTTAGCCCGCTTAATCCATGGGCGAAGTGGCGCAAGCTCTTTCGAATTCAACTGTTTTAACAAAAACTCTACCGCATCATCAATATTACCAAGCGCCAACATTTTTGAAGCTTTATCTACATTCACCTGCGTCTTTGTACCACTGACCAATTCACCATCAACTTCAATTTGTAAAATATCATTCAAACGCGCGCTTGCCTGCTCAGAAAAGGAAACATCTTCTCCACGCAATGATGCCGCGACAACATCACCAGCAACAGACCTGAACTCTTCTTGTAATCCACGTACAGATAAAACACCAGATTTTGAATGGGGCGCCAGCTTTTCTAAAGAAGCATACAAATCACCATTTCCATCACCGACCATCCCCATCAACAGGCCCAAGTCGTCATCAAACGCCTCATCACGTCTATTTAAAGCCGAACGCACCTGCGTCAACGCCAGCAACATCGCGGCTGCCTTCAATTCATTCTTAGGAACATTACCCAGCGTTTGATTAAGCGCAGCACTCTGCGCACGCGCAGCATAAATCGCATTATTCACATACGAATCTTCCTTACCACTTAAGCGTCCCAAGATATCTGATAACTCCAGCACAGAATCATCAAGATAGTCCCGACCGGTATCACTTTCATCCATTCCCTCGAAATGCGTAAACAGGCCATAAATTCCATTCTCATCGGCAATTTCAGAAACATATGATTGCAACTGCACTACGCGCTCTTCTAAACCATTATCTTCAACAAATTTCTGAGACGCCACCTGTACACTTTCAACAACATCATTTGCGGCCTGTTTTGCTTGTGAAACCTGCGCCTTCAAATCGTCCAACTGTCTAGACCAATTTTCAGGCACCAACCCCTTAAATGCAGATGGATTTTCATTCCCTAAATCGCCATCAAGCACCGCCAATTGCTCTTTTCGTGCATCAGAAGCATCTCGATTGGGCAACATCATAGCAATAACAGCACCAACGAAAACAACAATCATCACCACCGCCATAGCCGTATTCTTACTAACCCCTCGACGTTTGCTCTCAACCGATATCTCCGTATAGTTTCCACCCTCGGAAACTCTTTGAGCCATAACGACGGTCTCATTCTCTGGTACAGCGGCTGCTGGTATAGGAGCAGCACCTGAAGCCGCGGGCTTTGTAATATTGGGAATGGATATATCAAAGCTATTATCTGCTTTATCTTTGACAGCATCTTGAGACGCATCAGAAACATCACTCACATCAACATCAATAGACGGCGCATCACTAAAAAACTCGGATAAATCAATTGCATGCTCTTTGGCTGCATCAAGTATAACGTCTTTACGTACCGCAGGAATCGCATCACGCTTTTTCCAACCCTGAATTGTTGTCACAGCCACATTAACCTTTGCAGACATGGGCCTTATACCGCCAAACATCTCGATAATACCAGCAGCATTTCCAATCGGTTGTTTTTTAGCTTTACTCATGATGTAATCCCTCTTTTCCTTATCCCCATATTCATAGCACATACATAATACCATAAACAAAGTCTATAAGCATAATATATAGCTTTTCCCCACGATCATTCAAACAAAAGAACGTATAATGCGCGACATTCCATCCGCATCCGAGGTATCAGAAATTTCAATATTCTGACCAAAAATAGAATATAAACACTCTATCATGCTATCATTAATGCACAAAGCCTGAATGTCCATTAGATGTTGTTGAATTGAAGAGACACGTACACACTCAAGAAAAACTTTTGCCGTCCTTTTCGAAAAAAATGTAATGGCCGAAACCTCTCGGTTTTTAATCGCCGTAATAAACCCATCACTGAACTTAGTAACAGCAATTGCCTCATAGCAGACAAGCTCATCAAACTGACAGTGCCCCTGCCCTAAGGCTCCCTTAAAATCAAAGGCAACATCCTGCGCACGCATATATAGTAACTTCGGATTAAAATCACCAATATGCTCTTTGATTCTCCCTGCTAGATCTGACGCGATCGGCGCAACAAAGACAATATTTTGAACACCCACATCCTGAAGAGCCACAACGACGGATTCACCAACGCAATAAAAGGGTTTTTCCAGCCACTGACGATTCGCCCCAAGAAACGCTTTTGCACCGTGCACACTGGTTACGATAACACCATCATAGCGATCAGGCTCAGGTAATAAAACAGGCAAATACCGTATCTCCAGCAAAGGCTCCATCAAAAAACACGATGAATCTTCAACAACCATGCTTTTTGCAAAAGCCCTCCCCTGTGCCTTTGGGCGCGTTATAACAATTTTCTTTAACACCATAATAAATATCGGACAGTATCAGCCCAAAACCTCCTTAGGGACCACATCTTTTAGGCGCTCTCCAACATTCGATCCAAATTGAACAGCATCTGCATAAGAACCAATCTCCGTCCGCACATCCTCCACCCAGACATCTTTTCCATCCACAGATATAATCTTCACACGTAGATGGATTTCTCCACCATCATACGTCGCAGAAACACCAATCGGTGTATGGCATGAGCCACCCAATGCGCGCAGCACGCTCCGCTCACACTCAACGCAAATAAATGTATTCTCACAAGAAAATTGGCCAATAAAGGATAGGCGCTCCATATCTACGTCCCTCATTTCAATGCCAATCGCGCCCTGACCAACAGAAGGCAACATATCATCACATTCAATAATCGATGTTATTTCATGAGACAGCCCCAACCTGTTTAACCCCGCACACGCCAGAAACGTTGCATCAACCTGACCGGCCTTTAACTTATCAATACGAGTTTGTACATTCCCGCGAAGTGGTACGACATTAAGGTCGGGACGCATATTAAGCAAAAAAGCCTGCCTGCGAGCACTAACAGTTCCAACAGTACAACCCACTGGTAAATCTAATATATTTTGGCTATTAACAGACAACAACACATCTCGACTATCTTCACGCGGTAACATGAAGGGAATAATCAAACCCTCCGGCAATATAGTCTCCATATCCTTCATCGAATGCACAGCGATATCAATTTCCTTACACAACAACGCCTCTTCAATCTCTTTTGCGAATTGTGCCTTGCCCCCTTCAAGGGCCTGCAAACGCACCTCGCCATCCTCTGGCCTCCAGTCACCGGAAGTTGTTATAATAACAAGCTTAACGTCAATATTTTGACCAATTTTAACTATTTCGTCTTTCACCATATTGGCCTGAACTAAAGCGAGAGGCGAACCACGCGTTCCGATAACGACCTTCTCGGGATATGTATATTCAGATTTGACAGTCATAGTGTATCGCTTTATCTCTTAAATTATGAACGTTCTTGGCATTGAAACAAGCTGCGATGAAACAGCGGCTGCAATAGTTACCGACACTAGAGAAATACGCTCTAATGTCGTACTAAGTCAATTGGAAACGCACGCCGTCTATGGCGGTGTTGTACCAGAAATAGCCGCGCGTGCGCATCTAGAGCACATTGATAAAGTTATCCAAGCTGCACTAAGTGATGCTGGTATAGGCTTTGACCAGCTGGACGGCGTGGCGGCGACCTGTGGCCCTGGCCTGATAGGCGGGGTTATGATCGGCATGATGAGCGCAAAAGCAATCTCAGCGGCCATGGACATCCCCTTTATCGCCATTAACCACCTTGAGGGGCACGCCCTTACACCCCGCCTATCCGATGATATTGCCTTCCCCTACCTACTCTTGCTGGTTTCTGGAGGGCACACACAAATCCTGATCGCAGAGGATGTCGGCGTATACAAGCGTTGGGGCACAACACTGGATGATGCCGCAGGCGAATGCCTCGACAAATCCGCAAAAATGATGGGATTGCCCTACCCCGGTGGCCCCAACATCGAGAAAATTGCCAAAAACTGTAAAAATACAACAGCCGCGCAAGAACGCTTCCCCCTACCCAGCCCCTTAAAAGGCCGCAAAGGACATGATTTTTCCTTTTCCGGTTTAAAGACCGCAATACGCACCCACATTGAAAAGCTGCCTCAGGGCGATCTTGCTCCGAAAGATGTCGCAGATTTATCCTATGCACTGCAAAAACAAACGGCCAGCATTTTGGCCGATAGATGTGAAAGTGCGATGAGCCGGTTCTTACGAGAGTATGGGCATAAAACAGATAGCCCAACATTGGTTGTTTGCGGCGGCGTTTCTGCCAATCAAACAATTCGCAAGACATTGAACGATTTGGCACAAAAACACGGCATGTCTGTTAATGCTCCACCACTATCTCTATGCGGTGATAATGGCGCAATGATCGCATGGGCAGGTATTGAGAGATTAAAACGTGGACAAAACGATCCTCTGAATTTTCAGGCGCTCCCCCGCTGGCCGCTTGACCCCAACGCCGCACCACGTCACGGTGCAGGGGTAAAAGCATAAAGGAACCTCAATATGAGCAATATCAGCATTATTGGAGCAGGCGCATGGGGCAGCGCATTGGCGCAGGTCATTTCCACCCATGAAAAAGATGTCACC
This sequence comes from Zetaproteobacteria bacterium, assembly GCA_002747015.1. The sequence goes on along the minus strand of NVXI01000006.1, from coordinate 163,881 downwards.
CTATGGACACGCACACAAACGCTGGCTGATGAAATAAACGCCCTACACATGAACAAACCATATTTAGGTGATATCCAGCTCAGCCCTCACATAAACGCCACCAGCAGCCTTGAAATCGCATTAGAGAGCAGTATATTGCTTATGGTCACCCCGGCCCAAGCCATTCGAACCGTGCTAAGTAGTATGAAGCCCTTCATTCGCAATGATCACGTACTGATTTTATGCTCAAAAGGCATAGAAGCCGAAACAGGCCTACTCACGAGCGACATCACCAAGGACATCCTTCCAAACACACCATGCGCTGTATTAAGCGGGCCAAACTTCGCACACGAAATCGCAGCAGGAAAACCTGCTGCAACAACACTGGCTTGCGCAGATGAAGATCTGGCGGAAACCCTACAAAAAGCAATTGCTAGCGCATATTTCAGACCCTATATTTCACACGATATTATAGGCACACAAATCGCAGGATCGCTCAAAAATATTATCGCCATAGCCTGCGGCATAGCCCATGGCATGAATATGGGCGAAAGTGCCCGTGCAAGCCTCGTCACACGTGGCCTCGCAGAGATCGCCCGTCTTGGCGTAGCAATGGGTGCCAACCAAAATACGTTTTTGGGGCTATGCGGCGTTGGTGACATGATGCTGACCTGTTCATCCGAAAAGTCACGCAATTTCTCCCTTGGGTTTGCTTTAGGGTCTGGAACAAATATTAAAACCGCACTAAACAATAGCAAGGGTATCGCCGAAGGATTCTACACGGCCAAAGCTGCCACAATGCTTGCAAAAAAATACAATGTGGACATGCCGATATCTGCAACGCTCTATAAATGCCTACACGAAAGCCTCCCCCTAGAGCTTGCCCTAAACGATATGATGCACAGACCATTGGGCAATGAATTATAACTCGACCCTTATCCAATACTGCCCTATATTACCGTTATAAATTAAGGAGATATACACTTGACAGATATATACAAGCCATCCGAAAAAACATTAAATAGAACCAAAATATCGCGCAAAAGCTATGAAAAATTATACAAAGACTCAGTGTCAGACCCCAATAAATTTTGGGACAAAATGGCCAAACGTCTAGACTGGTTCACGCCCCCCACCATTATCAAGAATACCCGTTTTACATCTCCAGTCTCCATCAAATGGTATGAAGATGGCGTATTGAACGCTTGCTATAATTGTGTGGATCGACACCTGCCCGAAAAACTAACCTTAACTGCCCTGATCTTCGAAGGTAACAACCCCGAAGAATCCTACAAAATCAGTTACGGAGAGCTAAAAGAAGAAGTATGCAGGTTTGCCAATGCCCTGAAAGAACGTGGCGTTAAAAAAGGCGATCGTGTGACCATCTATATGCCCATGGTTCCCGAAGCCACATACGCAATGCTTGCCTGCGCACGCATTGGTGCAATTCATTCTGTTGTGTTTGGCGGCTTCTCTCCCGAAAGCCTAAAAAACCGTATTATAGATTGCCAATCAAACATCGTCATCACCGCAGATGGCGCATATCGAGGCAATAAAACCATTCCACTGAAACACAATGTAGATGAAGCCGTCAAAGATTGCCTAAACGTGCATACAGTGTTGGTTTTAAAGCGCACAGGCGAGGACATCAACTGGAACGAAGAACGTGACATTTGGTGGCATGATATCGTTAATCTACAAAGCGCCGATTGCCCCTGTGAACCCATGAATGCCGAAGACCCTCTCTTCATCCTATACACCTCCGGCTCCACAGGAACCCCAAAGGGCGTGCTGCACACCACCGGAGGCTATATGGTGTATGCCAGCCTAACCCATGAATATGTATTCGATTATCATGCCGGCGAAGTGTATTGGTGTACAGCCGATGTTGGCTGGATCACCGGACATTCCTATATTGTCTATGGCCCCTTAGCCAATGGCGCGATATCCCTTATTTTTGAGGGTATCCCAAATTATCCTGATGCCTCACGGCTCTGGCAAATTGTGGACAAACATCAGGTCAATATATTCTATACCGCCCCCACCGCCTTACGCGCCCTACTGGCCTGTGGCGATGATATGGTTACACGTACAGACCGGAAATCATTACGTATCTTGGGCACTGTTGGTGAGCCGATCAACAAAGAAGCATGGGAATGGTATTACAGTGTGGTGGGCGATAAACGCTGCCCGATTATTGATACGTGGTGGCAAACAGAGACGGGTGGCCATATGCTTACCCCACTGGCAAGCTTTGATTTAAAACCCGGATCAGCAACCAAACCGTTCCTTGGAATACAGCCCGCATTATTGGGCAAAAACGGACAAGAACTCGCCGGTGAGGCCGAGGGATCACTTGTGATCAAGGTTTCATGGCCCGGACAAATGCGCGGTGTTTACAACGACCCAGAACGTTTCGAGAAAACCTATTTTTCTGACTTCCCTGGATATTTTTTCACCGGAGACGGAGCGCGGCGTGATAAAGATGGCGACTTCTGGATCACAGGACGCACAGATGATGTCCTAAATGTTTCCGGTCACCGTATGGGCACAGCCGAAATCGAAAGCGCCATCAACAAGCATAAAGATGTCGCGGAAAGTGCCGTGGTTGGATTCCCTCACGACATAAAAGGACAAGGCATCTTTGCCTATGTGACATTAATGGAAAGCGCGCATATAGACCAAGAGGAAACCAAAGCAGATATAACCAAGAATGTCCGCCAAATCATCGGTCCAATCGCAACACCGGACATCATTGTCTTCTCTCCCGCCCTACCCAAAACACGTTCAGGCAAGATTATGCGCCGTATTTTACGCAAAATCGCCGCCAATACCCTTGATGATTTAGGGGACATATCAACATTGGCCGATCCATCTGTTATCGATGACTTGATTCGCGCACGGAAAACTGTATAAAAGCACATTCAAAAAAGAAAGAGTGTATATGACCAGCCTACCCAAGATAGCCGACACAACCCCAGTAAGCGTTAATTTGGAAGAAGGAAAGGATTATTGGTTTTGCACTTGCGGCCTGTCAAGTAAGCAACCTTTCTGCGACGGATCACACAAAGATACAGGGCTTAAATCCCTCAAATTTACCGCCGAAAAAACAGGAAAAGCATGGCTCTGTCAATGCAAACACACGGCCAAACCACCTTTTTGCGATGGTTCACACTCAAAACTATGAATACAGCCACACTCGAAAAAAAAATGAGACGCATAAACGTCTCATTCACTCAATATATTAAAAACAGAAACTGAATTCTACACCATACCAACAGCGGATTTATAAAGATCAAGAATTGCTTCCATCTCATGGCGTTTTTCTGTATCCATCTTGCGTAGGGCAACCAATTTACGTATCGCCTTCACATCAAAACCAACACCCTTTGCCTCGGCATAAACTTCCTTGATGTCCTCCATTAAAGCCGCTTTTTCTTCTTCCAAACGCTCAACACGCTCAATAAATGACGCAAGGCGTTGACCGGCTACACCGCCAACATCCTTAACTTCTCCACCTTGATTATTCTGTGCTTCCTGATGATCTGACACAGGAAAAGATGCAACATTCTCTGTCATTTATAACTCCTTAAAACTCATTTGATTCGTAAGAGACTAATTGTACATTAATCCTACAAAAATGCAGCCCTCATTTCAAAAAAATAACACACAAAATTTCTACGGGCTTTTAGAGCGAACACTCCACGTTTCAATCAGAACGCCATGCTCATTATCAACATCCTTATGCCGTCCCAACTGAAAATTAACAACGAATTCTTGTGTGATGGCATCACCACTTTTCAAAGCATTATAATCGCTTACGCCACTTTCAATATATGTCACCATAATATTCACTTGATATAACCAACGATAATACCCATCAATCGCACCCTCATTCAATAAAATAGGGTAATCTCGAATAAACCCTGCAATATCATATCGACCAGTTTCTAACGTCGTCAGGAAACTTTTATCCTGCAAAAACTTAAGATATTCATCAGCCCCCACCTTAGTGAAATATACAATATTTCCTCCATATGCCTTTTTATAAGTCTGCGCCTTGTAAGACAACATATTAGGGATATTCTGTTGCACCCAACGCGTCATCACCGCATTTGTCCGGTGCCTGAGATGTAACGGCATCCTATTCGCCGCCTTTCCTGTTATATCCATATCCACAATAACGGCATCATCATCCGCGAATGGCGCCTTTAATGTTTCCGCCGGATGCGGCTCATTACTAAAATCCGGAAAGAGGAACTGTAACCACCCAGCATGAGACGGAGCACTCCCAACTGTAAGCACAAGGACAGTCAAAACAAAAACGAAACAAAAACCTTTATAGCGCATAACAAAAACCACAAATAATTAAACCAATTCAGTGTAATTTCACCATGAAAACGGGGCTTTTGTCTAGAGCAGTCTAAGAAAAACGAACAGATACACAAAAAAAGATACTAGACTTTTACACGACATAGCCTTAACAGTTGTGCTTATGAGCATAAAAGAGCATCAGTTTGAGAAAAACACACTCGGTAAACGCGTCGCGCGCTACGGCCGTGTATCAGGCAGTATGGCCAATTTGGCACTGAAACTCGCTGGTGAAAAATATTTCGGTATGGATATCGCACGCGAAGAACACGCCGGTAAGCTCATGAAGTCTTTGGGAAACCTTAAAGGCCCCCTCATGAAGGTTGGCCAAATTTTGGCAACAATCCCTGAAGCCCTACCTAAAGAATACGCAGCAGAGTTTCAACAACTCCAATGCAACGCCCCACCAATGGGGTGGCCCTTTGTCCGCAGACGTATGAAGGCCGAACTCGGCACTAACTGGGCAGACAAATTTGCATCATTTGAGCGAGAAGCAGCAGCAGCGGCAAGCCTCGGTCAAGTACATAAAGCCGTCTCACATGACCAACAACATCTGGCATGTAAGCTACAATATCCGGACATGCATTCTGCTATTGATGCTGATTTAAACCAGTTGAAAATCATATTTTCACTTTACGAAAAATACGACAAGGCCATTAAAACAAGTCAAATTCATAGTGAACTATCCGAGCGCCTGCGTGAAGAACTAGATTATAACCTAGAAGCAAAATATACAAAATTATACCACTATATCTTAAGAGATGAAAAACACGTACATGTCCCGCAAGTCATTGATAGCCTTTCAACAGACCGCCTCCTGACCAGTACATGGCTGGATGGCAATCCTATTATGGGCTATATCGAGGAAGACACACAAACACGTAACACCATTGCCATGAACATGTTTCGAGCATGGTATGTCCCCCTATATCGTTACGGCATTATTCACGGCGACCCACATATGGGCAACTATACTGTGCGCGATGATCTTTCAATAAATTTACTAGACTTTGGTTGCGTACGCATTTTCCCTGTTGAATTTATTGGTGGCGTTATCGACCTCTACCACGCCTTACAAAACGATGATTTTGACTTAGCTGCCCATGCTTATAAAACATGGGGGTTTAAAGATTTGAACAAAGAGCAAATCGAAACTTTAAATATCTGGGCTAAGTTCTTATACGGCCCAATTTTAGAAGATAAAGTCCGCCCTATTGGTGTCGTAACAGAGGGTATATACGGACGCGAAACAGCAGAAAAAGTACATAAAAAACTTCGTGAACTAGGTAGCATACAAGTGCCCCGCGAATTCGTATTTATGGATCGCGCGGCATTGGGGCTTGGCTCTTTATTCCTGCATTTAAAGGCTGAAATCAACTGGCATCAGGTGTTTAATGAACTTATTGACGGGTTCAGCCTTGATAAATTACGAGAGACCCAAAGCCAAAGCCTCAAAAAATTTGATATTAATATTTGAAGCACTTTCATATAAATTATCCACATATCCCCATAAAAATCTGTGTAAAACACTGAAACCGTAAGGTTTTATAAACCATTTCCCTTCATAATGTGAGGGCACAAGTATATTAAAAAAAACTTTGCGCATTTTATAATCGTGTTGCTTGAGTATTTTTTATCTGTGCTGTTTTCAGGGGGACTAAATACTATGCTTAGAAAGATACGTTCTTATCTGCGTTATAAAAAACATGCAAAAGAAAACCTGTCTGATCTAAAAAACAATCAAAATGGTAACATCTTTTTTGTCTTGTTTGGCGCAGTTGCAATTGTTGGATTGCTTGGAACAGCCATCATGTCAACAATGCGCGGCCCCTTAAGCACAATGGTCGAGATTCAAAGCCGTACACAGGCCGAAAGCGAAATGGCCATTGCATCCCACCTTGCTTTACTGGAAGCTACAGAGTTAGCCAGCGCAGGTGATTGTGATGGTGATGGTTTTGTAGAGCCATTAGAATTTGCAGATGCCTCCGGCCTTGGCCCAGTAGGCGGTGGGTTTCTTCCTGGTGAGGTCGCCTCTTCTCACATTGACCCATGGGGCACAGAATATGGATACTGCGCATGGGACGCTGGTTCTACGACTGATTCGATTGCTTGTGATATCGATGCAAGCGGTACAAATAATCGCCTCGATGGAAATGGCAGCCCCACTGATGAAACATATACAGTTATCGCCATTATTTCTGCCGGCCCCGATCAAACATTCAACACAACATGTACAGGCGGCGCAAGCCCTGCAATCGCAAAAACCGGCGATGATCTTGTTGTTGAATATACTTATGCAACGGCGACAGCCGCCGCGGATGGCTTATGGAATATAAAAAGCGGTGACCCTACAACCGCGGAAATAAGCAAGAATTTAGAAATTACAGGCGCGGCATCCTTTACAGCGGGTATTGACTTAACTGGCAGTAGTGCGGCCTTGGCTCTAGGTGCCGCCTCAATGTTATTTCCCAATGATGCAACTCTCATCACTTGTAACGGAGCGAATGATGGATTAATCCGCATCAATACCAGCGCAGACCCTGATTTTCTTGAACTGTGTGACGATCCAACAGGCTGGGTTGCAATCGGCGGCAATGGTGCATGGCAAAACGGTACAGGGGATGACATTTATTACGACACAGGAACATTTCAAGTTGGCATCGGAACAAGTACGCCATCAGAAGCTCTGGACGTTGTTGGTAATATCGCGGCCACAGGGGATTTATCGAGCGCTGATCTGAGTGCATCAGGCAATGCAACAGTTGGCGGTACACTCGGTGTTACAGGCGCAACAAGCCTTACTGCGTTAAATGCAACCGGTGCTGTTGATTTTGACTCAACATTCAATGCAGACGGTGCCGCAACACTTGGCTCTACTCTTAATGTGACAGGAACCACAACGTTAAGCGCGTTAAATGCAACAGGTGCGGTAGACTTCGACACGACCCTTAATGTCGATGGAGCATCCACCCTTGCTGGTACAACAGTTACGACACTCGATGCGACAGGTGCCGTAGACTTTGACACAACGCTTAATGTCGATGGGGCAACTACCCTGGCCGGCACTTTAAACGCACAAGGAACAATATCAAACTCAGCCGGAAATGTTGCTATTGGCGATAATGTTGATATTACAGGAGCGCTCGATGTCACGGGAGATATTGGCGGTTCTGACATCACTGCAAGTGGCAATATTAATGCTGGCAATGTCATTAATGTAAATGGCGATCAATTAGGCCCCGCCTTGAATTGTACCTCTTCACAAAAACTGGAATGGAATAATGGCGCGGGCTGGTCTTGTGTTACAGATTTACAAGGTGGATCTGGCGGCGGTGTACCTGACTTAGATGATCTAGGTGATGTTGCAGCCGCTGCTCCTACAGATGGTGAGTGTTTAGTTTATAATACTGTGTCAGGTGATTGGGAAAATGCAGCTTGCTCCGGCACAGGCGCGGGTATTTTTGAAGTTGTATCAAATGTAGTACGCATGAAATCAAGCGCAGGAAGCTACACAACAGAGGACTTTGTCTTCGGCAGCCCGCAATTAGACGATGATGGAGATGCAAATCACGACTCTCGTATGTTCTTTGATAAATCCAAAAGCGCCTTCCGCGCAGGTAGTGCTACGGGCACTGAATGGGATGATGCCAATGTAGGGGCTTATAGTTTTTCTGGGGGGTGGTTATCAAGAGCATCAGGGCAATATAGTACATCATTCGGACGTGCATCTCGCGCTACTGGCTCTGGATCATTTGCAGTTGGTGAACTTGGCGAAGCATCTGGTGTAGGTTCAGTTAAAATAGGTTATTGGGGTAATGCTACAGGAGAGAATAGCGTGTTTATTGGTAGACGCGCAATATCAAGTGGAGACCACTCTTTTGCTTTTGGTCTAGGAACTCCTACCGGTACAGAACCGACTGTCTCTGGAATTTCATCATTCGGAATTTTTATGGGTGACCAGGGTAATGTAGATATAACATCGAGTAATACAATGTTATTGGCTGGTGGAAAGCTCGTAATTGATTCCGCAGTACCTGCTACCGAGACAGCTGCATCTACTGGCGGTGAACAAGACCTTGAGCTTGATGTGACAGGTGATATAGGCGCAGTGAATTATTGTGATGAAGATGGTAATAATTGTACCGCCGCAGCAGATCTTGGAAGCGGACTTTGGACAGATTTAACCGGTGGACGCATTCATTATGGTACGAGCAGCGCAAATCAGGTTGGCGTTGGTACATCAAATCCGCAAACAACATTAGATGTAAATGGCGGTGTACGCGTTGGTTCCACATCAGGCGGTACAGCGCCAACATTCATGGCGCTTAATGATCTAAGCGACGTTAGTGTTGCCACCCCTACCAATGGCGACTGCCTTGTTTATAACAATGGCACAGGCGATTGGGAAAGTGCTTCCTGCGCAAGTGGATCTAACCTAGGCATTTTCGAAGTTGTAGCAAATGTTGTTCGTATGAAAGCAAGTGCAGGAGATTACACAAATGATGACTTCGTGTTCGGATCACCACAGATGGCCGATGATGGTGATGCAAATCACGATGCACGCATGTTCTTTGATAAATCTACAGGGGCATTCCGCGCAGGTACTGTCACAGGCACACAATGGGATACCACAGGATCAAACTCTATTGCTTTAGGATCTCAAACAACAGCAAGTGGGACACATACTATTGCAATGGGATTAGGGGCAACAGCTACACAATATGGAGCGGTTGCGATTGGTACAAATACACAAGTTACATCAGGATCTTATGGCTTTGCATTAGGACATGAATCTAATGTTACAGGACAATATTCTTTTGCACTTGGCTTAGGGAATGCAACGGGAACATACCCAACTGTATCAGGTAATAGCTCACTTGGTATATTCATGGGCGATCAAAATAGTGTTGACCTTGCTCAAGCCAACACAATGGCTCTTATGGGTGGTAGTCTTGGTATAGGCACAGTAACGCCATCCGCATCCGTAGAAGTGGTGGGCAATAATCTTGTGCGCCTAGATTACTCAAATGGCGGCAATGAATACGGCATAAGTGTCACCGCCTTTGATGTAGGAACAGGTCAATCATACGGTATTGCCACAGGCACAATGAGCAATCCAGACACTGGTGTTACAGCTCTTTCCGTAGCATTGAACAATCAAAATGGCCGCGCAATGTACTTGGGTTCAAGCAGCGCAACAACAGGGAATTTAATGGAAGTTGGGCATAGCAGCTCTACGATGACTAGCAACGCTATCCAAATGCATATGGCAGATGGTTCAGGTACATTTACCGGTAATTTCCTACAATTTGAAAATGCAGCAGACCAAAAATTCTACGTCGACAGTACTGGTGAAGTTGGTGCAACGAATTATTGTGATGAAGATGGTAATAACTGCTTCACCGCGGCAAACGCAGGCGGTCTTTGGACGGATAATACAACCCATGTCACAAGAGAAAATATGCACATTCTAGATGCGGGAGCAACAATGACCACCGCCGGATTTGACGGCGGGGTTGGTAACGCTATGGTCTGGCACACAGATAAACGTGCCCTTCGTATTGGCGGCGCGTCCGGTACAACATGGAACGAAGCCAATATAGGAGTATTCAGTTTTGCAGCCGGTGAAAACGCACTTGCCTCTGGGTATGCATCATTCTCTCTAGGTGGGTATGCTTCAGGTTCAGGTTCTGTTGCACTGGGCAACGGTGGAGCAGGTGGAATTGGAGCATTTGCCATGGGTAGTAATGCTGCCGCTAACGCAAATTATTCCATCTCTATGGGGCGTCAATGTGAGATTAGCGGCGCTGGTGTTGATTCCATCTGTCTGTCACTGGACAACACATACAGACAGATAACCACGCCAAATACAATGGTGATAATGGGCGGAACTGTTGCAATTGGCTCAGTGGCGGCCTCAACCGGAGGTGTGCAAGATCTTGAACTAGATATAACTGGTGATATCGGCGCAGATAATTACTGTGACTCTGCTGGTAATAACTGTTTCACTGCGGCAAGTGCGGCATCAGGATCATCAGATATATTCGAAGTCACAGGCGGCGCAGGATCAGAGGTCGTAAGTTCAATCGATGCTAATGTCCCCTACACTACCGCTGATTTTGTCTTCGGTTCCCCACAACTCGCCGATGACGGCGATGCAAACCATGATGCCCGTATGTTCTTTGATAAATCAAAAGGTGCGTTCCGCGTTGGCCAACAATTAGGAACAGATTGGGATGATGCATCTATCGGCAACGATAGTATAGCAATGGGCGCAGCATCTTTAGCATCAGGGGCATCATCTGTTGCCATTGGTGGTTGGGGAATTTCTGCAACTGGAGATAACTCTATCGCCATCGGTGAAGACAGTGCCGCTGTATCGGATAGTTCTATTGTAATAGGCCATAGTAGTGCCACTATTTCTGGAACTCATGCCATAGCCCTTGGAACAAATGTAACAACAACAGGCGCTTACTCTATGAGTTTAGGTCTGGGATCTACTGCTGGTGCAAATCCGGTAGTATCAGGCGCAAACAGCTTCGGTATTTTCATGGGTGATCAAGGTGGTATTGATATTACAGACGCCAATACGATGGCTATTCTGGGCGGTGACTTAATCATCGGCTCGTACCAACTTGATGACACGACCACAGGCAACCAAGATGCCCGCATGTTCTTCGACGTTTCCAAAGGTGCCTTCCGCGCGGGTAACGTTACAGGAGCAGAATGGGATGATGCCAATGTTGGTACTAGAAGCATCGCAATGGGGGTTGGTAATAGCGCCAGTGGCGATAACAGCACAGCGCTAGGTGGATTTAATTCCGCCCCAGGGTATTTCAGCACAGTAATGGGAAGAGATAGTACAGCCAGCGGCGATTACAGCACAGTAATGGGAAGAAATAACAGAGCCAGCGGTATTTACAGCACAGCCATGGGATACGGCGCCATGGCAGGTTCAGGTACTGTTGATGGAACCAGCACACTCGGCGCGGGGCATGGTCACCACACCTTCGCAGTTGGTTTACAATCCGCTTCACAAGCAACAAGACCTGTTATCACCGGTGATCGTTCTGCGGTGTTCTTCTTTGATGGCAACACCACCAATGCGAACAGCACATATGACTTCACAGACAGTGACAAACTCGCGATTATCGGCGGCGAGTTTCAGATTGATGACGTGAGTGCCAGCGCGAATAAGGGCTGTATCCGTTATAACTCCGCCAACACGAAAATAGAATTCTCTCACGATTGTTCTACCTACACTGAATTTGGAACCGTCGCAGCAGGCGCACTTGACATTGATGATCTAGGCGATGCCAGACATGACACCGATGACTACTCCTCCCTCTTCCTAGGCAACGGCGCAGGGGCAAATGATGATGGTGTTAGTCGCGAAAATACCGGCGTTGGTTTTCAAGCACTCACAACAAATACATCAGGAGACCAAAACACCGCAGTTGGTCACAGAGCGTTAGCTTTAAATCTAACAGGAAACAACAACTCGGCCTTCGGCCGTAACGCTCTTGAAGCAAATACAAACGGCATATCAAACACTGCTATTGGTCTATCTGCCCTAGCCAGAAACACCACAGGCGACCAGAATGCCGCCATAGGTTCTCAAACAATGTACTATAATCAAAGTGGTGTTAATAACGTTGCCATAGGTAATGGCGCAGGCCGAGGCGCAAGCACATCCTCTGACATCAACAACAACGTAATTCTAGGTTACAACGCCGGCAATGTCGTCCTGACCGGTGCAGATGACAACGTGATGATAGGCTATCAAGCTGGCCTAACAGTCACCACCGGCGCCAGCAACATCCTTATTGGCTCTGGCGTTGATACACCGCTGGTAACCACATCAAACTACCTCAATATCGGCAACGTTATTACCGGCGACATGAGCACGGGTGATCTAGCTGTTATAGGTACTGCCGCACTTGCTATGCCATCAGGTACAACTGCTCAACGTCCTGGGACAGCAGTTAACGGAATGGTTAGGTACAATACAACGATAAACAAATTGGAAGCTTACGAAAACAGTACTTGGGCAAGCGGGGTTGGTGCAATCAACGACCTAAGTGATGGCTACACCGATTATGTCACCGACTTCAATTTATTCATGGGATCTGGCGCGGGTTCTTCTATCCTTGTTGGCGGTCAAGAAAATATCGCTATAGGTCAAAATGCCGGTACGGCCATTACCACAGGAGATTATAACGTCTTAATCGGCCTGAATGCCGGTACGGCCATCACCACAGGATTCAATAATGTTGCTCTGGGTCGCAACTCGCTCGATGCCAACATAACAGGATGGCAGAACACAGCAATCGGGAGTTCTGCGCTAGGTACCAACACAGGAGTAGAAAACACAGCAACTGGGGCATCAACACTATTTTCTAACTCTTCAGGTAGCTTCAACTCTGCCTACGGAGTGCAAGCGATGTGGGGCAACACCAATGGAAGTAGCAATACAGTAATGGGGCACCAGGCGCTTAGATATGCCAGTCCTGTAAACAATACTGTAGCAATAGGACGACGTGCGGGTACTGGGGTTAACGGCGTAACAACATTTGATAATGCTGTGCTTCTGGGACATGGAAGTGGCCAAGCATTAACCACCGGTGATAACAATCTCTTCGTGGGCTATCAAGCTGGTGATCTCACCACCACAGGGGCTGATAATATAATTATTGGTTACGACATTGATGCGCCTCTAGCCACAACCAGCAACTACCTCAATATCGGAGGAGTAATCACAGGCGACATGAGCACCGGGGATATTGCGGTTATAGGTACGGCAGCACTTGCCCTTCCATCCGGTACTACCGCGCAGCGTCCTGGAACTGGCGTTAACGGGATGACACGTTACAACTCTACTACAAATCAAATAGAAGGTTACGAGAATGGTGGCTGGGTTAGTATGGGTGGAGGAGCTGGCGCTTCTGCTATAAACGACTTAAGTGATGGCTACACCGATTACGCAACCGACTTTAATTTATTCATGGGGTCTGGCGCAGGCGCGTCCATTGCAAGTGGCGGTATACAAAATGTATTTATTGGTCAAAATTCTGGTACAGCAACCACGACAGGTGATTATAATACAGCACTTGGGTATAATACATTCGCTGCAAACACATCTGGAATAAACAACAGCGCGACAGGTAATAGAGCACTTGAAGCTAATACAACAGGAGACGCAAACACCGCTATAGGAGATTCTGCCCTTAGAACCAACACTACGGGAGACGAAAACATAGCAATTGGAGCCTCTGCCCTTAGAACCAATGTTGCAAAATCTCGTAACACTGCGATTGGCCATAATGCTATGTTCTACGCAGATAGTACTGCATCTGCCAGCAATGCATATAATACCGCCGTTGGTTTTCAAGCATTATACGGTAGCACTACCGCCACAAACAACACAGGAACATATAATACTGCGATCGGTGGTAGATCACTAGATACAAACACATCAGGTGGATATAACACCGCCATAGGTGCAGATACTCTTGGTAATAATACAACAGGTGGCTTTAACACCGCACAAGGTTATCTATCTCTTGGTTCAAATACTGTTGCTGATCGCAATACTGCTGTTGGATATGGTTCATTACAAACCAATATAGCACTTTCAAGAAATACAGCATTTGGTTATGAAGCTATGCGCTACGCCAATAATAGCTCCACCCCAGGAAATTCTTACAATACTGCCTTAGGTTATATAGCGTTACGAGGCTCCCCTACTCCTACAAATAATACAGGTACAAATAACACAGCCATTGGTGCCAGTGCTCTTTCTTCTAACACAAGCGGCGACGATAATACCGCTGTTGGAACAAATGCACTTCTAAATAGTACTACAGGCTGGGCAAATGTTGCAATTGGACGCGCTTTACTATCAAACACAACGGGTAATCAAAACATCGCGATTGGTGGCTATGCTCTAGATCAAAATGTTAGTGCAGAATACAATATCGCCGTTGGGTATGGGGCATTACAACAAAGCATAACCGGCGTAGGTAATACCGCAGTTGGCCATTCTGCATATTCTGGAAATACTGGTGGTCATTTCGGAACAGCCGTCGGATATACCGCGCTTGGTGCCATCACTGGAGGACGCAACACAGCTCTAGGGTTCTCTGCAGGTTTAGGTGTAGCAGCCTCTTCCGCAGTCGTAGATAACGTCTTTGTTGGTTTCAAAGCAGGTGAAGCAGTTCTCACAGGCGCAGATAATAATACATTCCTTGGTACAAATGCAGGTCTAACCGTTACAACAGGGGCAAGCAATATCCTGATTGGTTCTGGCGTTGATACTCCATTGGTCACCACATCAAACTACCTCAATATCGGCGGTGTTATCACAGGCGATATGAGCACAGGTGATCTTGCGGTTATCGGTACTGCGGCACTTGCATTGCCATCAGGTACAACTGCTCAACGTCCGGGGACTGGCGTAAACGGCATGACGCGTTATAACTCAACAACAAATCAGCTTGAAGGCTACGAAAATGGTAGCTGGGTTGGTATGGGAGCTGGAGCTGGAGCTTCTGCAATCAACGACCTAAGTGATGCAGCAACAGATTACGCTACCGACTTCAACATGTTCATGGGTTCTGGCGCGGGAGCAGGAATTCTTGCCGGCGGTCAAAATAATTTATTCGTTGGCCAAAATGCAGGTGCCATCACCACAACAGGGGATTATAATATAGCGCTTGGTATCAATACCCTACAAGCAAACCTAACTGGTGTTAACAACGTAGCGATCGGGGCTGCTGCATTATCTGCCCATACCGGCGGTTACAGTATTGGAATTGGTAGACAAGCCCTTAACAATAGCACAACTGGCACCAATATCGGTATCGGTGATTCCGCATTATATAGCACCATCGGCGGGTCCAATAACACGGCAATGGGTTACAACACAATGTACTCCAACACGATTGGTAGTAACAACACCGCCATCGGCCATTTGACGCTTTCTAGCAACGTTGCGAAATCTCGAAACACCGCTATTGGTTATGAAGCGATGCGCTACGCTGACAGTGTCGCCGGTACTGCGAACGGTAATAACACCGCGCTTGGGTACCAAGCACTAATGGGTTCTATAACCGCTGCCAATAACACTGGTACATCTAATACGGCTATTGGTACTCTAGCGCTTAGCTCGACCACATCCGGTTTTGAAAACACAGCTGTTGGATCAGCGGCTCTAAACAGTCTGACTTGGGGAACATCAAATGTGGCCGTTGGTTGGGCATCACTTGGCACAGCCACTGGCGGAGGCAGAAATACTGCAATTGGTAATAGAACTCTAAACAACTTAACCAGCGGCTCTAATAATACCGCGCTTGGGTATGAATCAGGTGACCTTACAACAACTGGTGACGGCAATATCTTCATTGGAGATGGAGTAAATGCACCGCTCATCACCACATCAAACCATCTTAATATTGGTAATACAATCTACGGAGATTTGGCAAACGACTACGTTGGTATTGGCGTAGACACACCACTTGAAGAACTCCACATTCGTAAAAGCGATGCAGCAGATCCACCAATTATTCAGGTTCAAAATGATGCGGCATTTGGCGCGGCAGGCATACGGTTAATGCGTAATTCAACAAAAGATGGTACGGCTTTCGTTGGTTTTGGAAATTCTAATTCTGACAATGAATGGTCAATGGGTATACGTGGCAGCGATATAGATTTTGCAATATGGGATTCGGATACAGGTGATGTTAATCGTTTTGAAATAGATGCCACAACAGGCTATGTCGGCCTTGGTGACTTCTCATCCGACATAATAGACAGCGCTTTGCACATCGCAAGTGGTGATATCCGCCTTGATGGCGGCGCAGCTAACGAAGCTGGTTGTCTACGCTTTAATGATACCGCAGATGAATTGGAATATTCGGATGATTGTTCAACGTTCACCGCCATTAACTCACTTGGTGGTTCTAGTATATTCGAACTAAACTCCGGTGTTGTTAGAAATACAGGGGATCATACAACAGAAGATTTCGTGTTCGGCTCCCCACAACTCGCCGATGACGCCGACCCTAATCATGATGCCCGCATGTTCTTTGACAAATCTAAAGGCGCTTTCCGCGCTGGATCCGCCACAGGAGCTCAATGGGATGATGCGAATGTTGGTACAAATAGTGTAGCTATGGCAGGGAGCTCAATTGCGAGTGGAACAAATTCAATTGCGATTGGTTCTGGCAACACTGCGAGCAATGCACGTGCTATTGCCATAGGTTCTTTCAGCAATGCATCAGGACAGGACGCAATAGCGCTTGGTAATTATAATGCGGCTTCTGGTTATCGTTCTGTAGGTATTGGTTATGATTCTGACCCTGCGGGATCATATAGCACGACGCTAGGACGAAAAGTTAGAACAACAGGAACAGCTACAGAATCTTTAGCTATTGGTCTAGGTGATGCCGCTGGTGTAGCGCCTCAAGTGTCTGCCGCTAATTCATTTGGGATATTCATGGGTGATCAATCTGGTGTTGATTTAACAGATGCGAATACAGTTTCCTTTATGGGCGCAAGCGGTGGATTTGGTATTGGAACTGTTGCACCAAGCAATCCATTACACGTACTAGATGGTACTGGCACATATCAAATGCGTCTTGGATATGACGCAAGCGAATACACGCAACTTGGTACAAACTCTAGCGGCACATTCTATATCAATACCCCAAGTGGCGGGGTAACATTATCCGCAACTGGCGGTGATATTAATTTAAACCCTTCATATAATGGTGATGTAAATATCACCGCAACGGCTGGTTCTTGGCAACCTGGTGGTACAGGCGAGAAAAACTTTTTCAACGTAAGCATAGGCACAGGCCCTCTGGCTGCTGCGACAGATGCAAAAATCATAAACGCGACAGGAACTTTTTCAAGAGATCTAGGCGCTCCCCTTACAACGACCGGAGCTTGGACAACTATGGAACTTGGGGCGACCTTTGGCGCAGGGACCAATGACACATATAACGGCAGTGCACCCATGGTGGGCTTAAAGGTATCACCAACTGTTAATGTTAATACAGCTTCAACAACCGGATATTCTGCAATTTTCGCAGATGTTACAGAAACAAGTATTTCCGCCACAGGTGACAACCGATTACTTGACCTGCGCGTTGGCGGCACAACACTCTTCGCTATTAACAATACAGGTGCCACAGCCATAGGATCAGGTACAGTCAGCACAGGCGGCGTACAAAACCTTGAGCTTGACGTAACCGGTGATATCGGTGCAGATAATTACTGTGATGCGGATGGTAATAACTGTACTGCGGCGACAGCTCTTGGAGGAGCACCAGCAGGAGCAGACACAGAAATACAGTTTAATAACGCTGGCGCTATGGGCGCATCAGATCAGTTGAATTTACGACTATCTGGCGGTGACCAAAAAATATTCCTTGGAGATATGGCAACAGATGAAGTTGTAATTTCTCATAGCTCAGGAGTCGGATACTCTGGTTCATTAAACGTATTCAACGATAATCAATCACAAACAGGTGCTATCCATACAGCGAATTCCAGCTATTCCAGCCCAACAGATAAAAACTTCCAATATGGTTTAATTAATGTCACCAACAGAGATGCCAATTGGGACACCAGCCCTGTCGCCATGATATCAGGTGACTATCTTGCCGGTATTGGTTTTGCAGGAATGACCACAACATCATTGGGATCAACAGTAGTATTAGGTGCGGCAATACATGGATATGTTGATGATACAGTCAGCAGCAGCGTCCTGCCGACGTCACTGGTTTTCAGTACCACAGCCACAAACTCTGCAAGTCTTACAGAACGCATGAAAATCGACTCTAGTGGAAATATGGGTATTGGTGATTTTAGCTCTGACACACTAGAAAGCTCATTACACATCGCAAGTGGTGATATCCGCCTTGATGGGGGCGCCGCGAACGAAGCAGGTTGTCTACGCTTTGACGACACCACGGATAAAATACAATTCTCACATGACTGTTCAACTTTTAGTGACATGAGCAGTGGTGGGGCAAATGCAATCAACGACTTAAGTGACGCGGCAACTGATTATGTCACAGATCATAATATGTTCATGGGATCAAATGCCGGTGCAGCTATAGCTAGTGGTGGGCAATCTAATATATTCATCGGTGAAAGTGCTGGAGAGAGTACAACAACGGGAGATGATAACGTTGCAATAGGGTACAGAGCTTTACGCACGAATGTCGGAAAAACACAAAATACTGCAATTGGTTTTGAGGCTATGCGATACGCTGATAGTACGACATCAGGAACATCTGCCAATAACACAGCCGTTGGGTATTATGCCCTTCATGGTAATTCAATTGCAGCAAATAACACAGGTACAGGAAATACCGCAATTGGATCAAGAACTTTAACTAATGTAACATCAGGTAATGATAATACTTCATTAGGAGACAATTCTGGATCTATCGTAACAACAGGTGATGATAATGTTATGATTGGTAAGTCCTCAGGAAGTAATATAATTACGGCAAGCGATAACATTGCCATTGGTTCTGGTGCATTATCCGAAGCAGGTGATAATAGTGGAAATACGGCCATTGGCCATAATGCAGGTGGCGGTAATGGCGCAACGACGGCCATAACCACAAGTACATTACTAGGATACTTTGCCGGTAAATCAGGAACGGGTGCCAACCTTACTGTAAGTGCAAGTACTCTACTCGGTTATAATGCTGGTGGTGGTGGAAACCCTGGGGCAAAAACAATCACAAATAGTGTATTTATTGGCTCAAACGCAGGAACTCCAAGCACTGCTGAAACTTTAACTGCAACTGATATGGTTGCAATTGGTAATGATGTTCTAACTGGAAACTCAACAGTGACACAGGGCGTGGTAATCGGTTATCAAGCCGGTAATTTACTAAACGGTAATAACAACACAATGATTGGTTACCAAGCAGGTGATAGCGTCACAACAGGAACAGATAATATTTTAATAGGACATAGTGCGGATACCCCCCTCGCCACCACATCAAACCACCTTAACATCGGCGGACTAATCTATGGTGACCTAGCTGGCGGAGAGGTTGGTATCGGAACGGCAGCCCCTGACTCCGCACTCCACGTGGTTGGTGATATCCGCTTTACCGGTGTTCTAATCGATATTTCAGATAAACGTCTTAAAACAGACATCAAACCACTTAGTGATACAGGAACCCTACTTGATAAGCTTGACCAAATCACGGGTTATAGCTTCCGCATGAAGAATGATACAAAAGGCCAAATCGAATACGGTGTAATGGCGCAGGAAATCGAACGCGTATTCCCTGAGCTTGTGCAAACTGCCGATGATGAAATGGGCACGAAGTCTGTAAGCTATCTAGGCCTAATTGCACCAATGATCGAAGCAACCAAAGAACTTAAGGCAGAGAATGATGCCCTTAAGGCGAAGATAGATGCACGTGATGATCGCTTTACCGCAATGGAAGCGCGCATGGCATCATTCGAAGAAAACATGAATGGCATGAAATCACATACCGGTTACGACTTCAAAGATGGAGTGATATGTCTTCTCGCTCTCCTCGTAATTCTCGGCTCACTGGGAGGGGTATTAATTATCCGTAGAAAAGGGGCGCGCTCATGAAAAACATCATAAACACAGCGATACAAAATCACCTCTGGAGCGAAAAAAACATGCAAAAAAATGGTGTAAATAATAACGATCCTAAGAAAGTGCGCATTATGAATATCAAAAAACTGGCTTATAGCGCATCAGTTCTTGCCATTATGTGCATCGGTTTAACGAACGCGGCCTACGCGGATTGTACCTCCCCGGCCTCCCCCGAAGGCGGGCTAGCCTATTTTACTACAGATGACACATATCGCCTTTGTGATGGCGCTGATAATTGGATAACTCTTACCACAGGCATCAGCGTTTCTGCGATCAATGATCTAAGCGATGCCCTTGCCGACTACGCCACCGATTATAATATCATCATGGGTCGTACCAGTGCGGCAGCTCTAACATCAGGCGCACAATTTAATATCTTCATCGGTCAGGATGCGGGAGCGACAAGCGGAAATAGCACTGCCACCACAGATGGAAATACGGCTATTGGGTATACGGCATTAACAGCATTAACAACGGGAAGTGACAACGTTGCCATCGGTTATAGGTCTCTAAACAGCAACACTACTGGTGCTCGTAATATTTCAATTGGTGTACAATCAATGTACGTCAATGTTGGCGGTACCAATAATACAGCAACTGGATATAATTCCCTGTACTCTAATACATCAGGTGGCGATAATACTGCATATGGGTATCAATCTTTATTTTCAAACGATGCAAAAGAAAAAAATACGGCTATTGGTTCTGGAGCTATGTATTATGCCGATAGCACTGCTGTAGCCAGTGATGCAAACAATACAGCCATTGGCTTTGATGCACTACGTGGTTCCACAACCGCTGCTAACAACACCGGCGTACAAAACACTGCCATTGGATCAAATGCTGGTGCAGCCGTAACAACAGGTGGCGCAAATGTTTTGGTTGGCTACAACGCATATGGCACTGCCACAGTAGCATTTAGAACAGTTGCAATCGGAAACGATGCCCTTGGGAATGCAGGAAACGGTGCAGATTACAACGTAGCGGTTGGTGATCAAGCGCTTTATAATGGCGGCGGCGATAATAATGTAGCAGTCGGAAGGACAGCATTATACGATAATGGCGGTACAACTGGTTTCAATACAGCAGTCGGTAACGCAGCTCTAAGGTATATTGCTGGTGGTACTTCAAATACGGCCATTGGTTATGAGGCTGGGCTCGGTTCAAACGGCGTCAGCACTGCCGTTAACCAAAGTGTATTTATTGGTACAGGATCTGGTTCATTAATCGAGACTGGAGATAACAACATTTTCGTTGGATACCAAGCTGGTGATCTCACTACATCCGGTTCTGATAACATCATTATTGGTCATGATATTGACGCCCCACTCGCCACCACATCCAACCACCTCAATATCGGTGGCCTAATCCGCGGTGATCTGGCGAATGGTGATTTCATCGTTGGGTCATACCAACTTGACGACACAACGACAGGCACAGAAGACAACCGCATGTTCTTTGACGGATCCAAGGGCGCCTTCCGCGCCGGTAATGTTACAGGAACAGAATGGGATGATGGCAATGTTGGTATAGTTAGTACCGCCATGGGCATAGGAACAACTGCAAGCGGATTACACAGCACAGCTTTCGGACATTACACGCAAGCAACTGGTGAAGACAGCACCGCCATGGGGCATCTAACACGAGCCACTGCAGATTATGCGACATCCATGGGACGATACACACGAGCAACAGGGTCTGATAGTTTATCAGCAGGTAGATCAGCAGAAGTAAGTGGTGCCAGCTCAATTGGCGTTGGTTTACATAGCACTAACCAGACAACACGTCCATTGGTTAGCGGAAATAGATCTGCTGTATTTTACTTTGGCGGCGGCGTAGCTGAATCCAACAGCGCTTATGATTTCACAGCCAGCGATAAATTCGCCGTAATTGGTGGAGAATTCCAAATAGATGATGTTAGTGCATCCGCGAATAAAGGTTGTATCCGCTATAACTCAACCAGCACAAAAATCGAATATTCTCACGATTGTTCAACATACGCAGAAATGGGCGCTGCCAGTGGCTCTGGCGCTGGATTATTCGAAGTGAGCAGCAATGTTGTCCGCGCTAAAAGCTCTGCTGTGGCCTATGCCACCGACGACTTTGTCTTTGGATCAACTCAACTTGCCGACACAACTGATACCAATCATGATGCCCGCATGTTCTTTGATAAATCAAAAGGATCTTTCAGAGCTGGAACAGTCAATGGTACACAATGGGATGATGCCAGCATTGGCTCGAGAAGCTTTGCTACTAATTACAATACAAGAGCAACAAACGATAATTCATTTGCAGCTGGATCAAATACTATTGCCAGCGGACAACAGGCCGTCGCGATGGGGTCTTGGACGGTAGCAAGCTCAAACAACGCTTTCGCTATGGGTTCCAGCTCAACCGCTTCCGGAAATAATACGTTTGCCATGGGTAGTAATGTAATTGCCAATGGTTTTTCCAGTGTTGCGATGATTAACGAAGTCAATGTAACGGGAGATTTCTCGGTTGGTTTTGGTATGGGTGCACCAATCGGCGTTGATCCCATTGTTTCAGGAGTAAGCAGCTTTGGTATCTTCATGGATGATCAAAACGGTGTTGACTTATCACAAGCCAATACAATGGCCATTATGGGTGGAAATCTAGGAATAGGCACTGTTACACCCGCTACTGCCGCCGTATTACATCTTGTAAATACAACAAATGATGCGCGACTACATTTTACAAATGGCGATGGCACATCTGGTGATATTAACTACGACATGGGCACCGATGGTTTTGAATTCCGCACAGGTGGCACTTCAGGATCAGATACAAAAATGTTTATCGGTGATAATGGCCGTGTCGGAGTTGGCACGACTTCTCCCACTGGAACACTTGATGTTATAACGGCTGGAAACACTACCGATACAATCCTTCGCATTGGTTCAGGTGTTGATAACAGCAATACGTCAAGAGCAGAACTTCAACTACGTGAGAGAAATGGCGGAGATTACGCACGAGGTTTCAACCTGGCGTATGATGGCGCAGCTGGCGATCACTTCGTTATGGAAGTCCTCAACAGCGGCGGAACAACAGAAGTTATGCATATTGAAAGAGCAGACGGCGATATGGGTCTTGGTGATTTTTCCTCTGATAGTATTGAGAGTAAATTACACATCGCAAGCGGTGATATCCGTCTTGATGGCGGCGCAGGAAATCAGGCCGGTTGTCTTCGCTTTAACGATACATCAGATAAAATGGAATACTCTCATGACTGTTCAACGTTTAGTGAAATGGGCAGTGGCAGCGGAGCAAGCGCCATCAACGACCTATCCGACGCCTACGCGGATTACGGCGTGGATGACAATTTATTCATGGGCGAAAATGCTGGTGCAGCCATCCTTGGCGGCGGACAATACAACACATTTGTTGGTGTCACCGCTGGCGCTGGCACCACCACAGGGGACAGAAACACCGCCTTTGGTATGGAAGCTTTATCGGTCAACTCAACGGGTCTTTCAAATACAGCCACCGGTTACCACGCTCTATACTTAAATACGACTGCGAGTTATAACACCGCTCATGGTACTGCTACCTTGCGTAGTAATACAAATGGCACTCGTAACTCTGCACAAGGTTATAGAGCGCTCTATAACAATACAACGGGTGACGACAACACCGCCAGCGGGTATGGCGCATTAGATAGCAGCGTGGGTAGACACAAAAACACCGCCTTTGGTGCATACGCGATGGAATACGCCGATGATGAAACCACCGGCAATAGCGGCTCCAACGTCGCCGTTGGGTTTAGAGCCCTGCGCGGCTCTGCCACTCCTTCCGCCAATGACGGTACTCATAATGTTGCCATGGGGTCTAGCGCAATGGTCGACAACGAATCCGGCGCTGATAACGTCGGCGTTGGGCATCACGCGCTCTATGTTAACAGTGACGGTAACAACAACACCTCCATAGGATCATCATCTCTTGCTGCAAATACACTCGGTAATGACAATACAGCCCTTGGGTATCAAGCTGGTAATCTTACAACAACTGGTAGCGGTAATATCTTTATTGGTAATGGCATTAATGCACCTCTTATTACAACATCAAACCATCTGAATATTGGTAACACGCTTTATGGTGACTTAAGCACGGACTCAATTGGTATTGGGCAAGTTCCGGCAGCTGGCGTTGAGCTAGATGTTTTGGGTGACATTGAATACACTGGCACAATCACCGATGTATCTGATCGTCGTTTAAAAACAGATATAGAGCCACTAACTATATCCGGTAATCTGTTAAATAAAATTGACCAAATCGACACCTATTCATTCCGAATGAAAGACGATAAGGATGCTCGTTTAGAATTCGGTGTAATGGCTCAAGATCTAGAAAAAATATTCCCTGAGCTTGTGCATACTGCGCAAGATGAAATGGGTACAAAATCGGTAAACTATGTTGGATTAATAGCGCCAATGATCGAAGCCACAAAAGAGCTTAACGCGGAAAACAAAGCCCTTAAATCTGCACAAATAGAAACCAATGCAGCTATTACCAACTTAAACGAACAAGTCGCGTTGCTTAATAAAATGGCAGGCAATAATGTAGGCAAAGCATCCATGATGCCATACCTAATGATGCTGTTTGGCTTACTTGGCGGTATTGGAATAATGATTATTATTCAACGTAAGCAACAAAGATAGGGGCGTGAAAGAAATGCGCCTATCCCCTGTCAGATTTATAAAACTATCTTTAATTGGAATAGCCCTCCTCTGTCCCGGCGCCTCATATGCACAATCACCTCCTCCGGATTACACCACCGGACTTGTAGGACATTGGGAGTTAGACGAAACATCAGGAAGTTCCATCGCAGATTCTTCTGGATCGAATACCGGAACATGGGTTGATGGGGTAAATAACGATGTCGCCGAAGAAACCATAACGGGACAAATCAATACGGGTCTAACATTTGACGGTAGCGATGACGGTATTGACGCGGGCAATGATGCATCTCTGCAAATTACCGGAGATATGGCTATATCGGCATGGATTAACGCAAATAGTGTTTCAGGACGCCAAAGAATAGTCGGCTGGCAAAGCGCAGGGGAAGCAGAAGTAGAAAACAACCTATATGCCTTAACCATTGATGGTAATGATATATTTATAACACATGAATACGGCGCAGGTTCGAATGTTGGCTTAACGTATAATACAACACTGACAACAGGTACTTGGTACCATATAGTGATGTCGCGTGATGTAGCTACCGATCAAATTAGTGTTTATCTAAATGGAACCCTAGTCAGTACGCAAGGGTATGCCAACGACCCCACCGGTGGTTCAACAGGCAGAATGTATATAGGTTATTTCCCAAGTATGGCATGGGACTTTGATGGAACAATAGACGACGTACGCGTTTATAATCGCACCCTTTCTGCCACAGATATAACGGCGCTTTATAACTACACCGGAACAAACTATACGTGTACATCTCCCAATGGTGTCACAGGTGAAATGATATTCAACGCCGATGTTTCTGCATTACAATATTGCAATTCATCCAGTTGGGTCGGCATTGGCCCCGCTGATACTTTAAAAAACGGTCTTGTTGGACATTGGGAATTGGATGAAACCAGTGGCACAACCGTAACAGACAACTCCTCCTCAGGTAATAATGGGTCAATGGGCGGGGGGATGGATGCGGCTTCGGATACAACATCAGGTAAAATATCAACGTCTCTAAATTTTGATGGAGATGACAACATAGTAATCGGCGCAGCAGCAAATAATTTCGATGATATTTTCATCGGCGGTGGAACAATATCATATTGGGTGTACCCAACCAATTGGGGCACATTTGGCCGCGTCATAGACAAAAGTGATACTGGAACATTCCCGCCTAATGCAGGATGGCATTCTCAAGGAACACCAAGTATTATTAAATTCTCTCATGCATTCTCGACAACATATGGCGATTGGGAAACTGGTGCAAGCACACTTCCCCTTAATCAATGGAGCCATGTAACCATCGCCTATAATAGTGATAGCACAACAAACACGCCCGCGATCTATATTAACGCAAGCAGCTTAGCCGTATCAACACCGTCCACCCCCGTAGGAACAGCCGTGTCCGATGCGGCGCACCCCGTAACAATTGGGTCGCGTCAAGGGGGCGGAAACTATATCACAGGAAATATTGACGATGTTCGCATGTATGATCGAACTTTATCAGCCACAGAGGTTAGTAAATTATACGGCCTTGGCTCATCATGCACCGCGACAACCTCCAACCTAATTGGACATTGGAAACTAGACGAAACAAGTGGTGCAGTAATCGCAGACTCCTCCGTTAACTCAAACACTGGAACATGGACGGACGGCGTGAACAACGACGTTACCGAGGAAACTATCGCCGGCCAAGACGGTACAGCAATTGCGTTCGATGGTGTTGATGACTCAATAAATGTAGGAAATGATGCCAACCTGAATATAACAGATAATACAATGACCATTTCAGGATGGATAAAGAAATCAACCGCAAATCAAACTAACCGTATGTTTAGAAGAGGGATTGATGGAACAGATGGCTATCAATTTAGTATTGGTCAAAGTGGCTGCACATCAACTCAAATTACTTTCAGCAAATATTATGTAAGCCATTTTTGCTTTGATGGTGTACCGGCCGATACTAATTGGCATCATTACGCCGTTGTAGTTGATACAACAGGAATGTCAGCATACGTTGATGGCGTGCAAACAGATAGCAACTCAAATACTGCAAATATAAGGACATCTGTTGAAGTTGGGATAATGAATAGTATTGGTAGTCTTGATGATTTTCGCATATATAGCGATGCACTAACCTCTTTAGAAATTGCCGAATTATATGGAAGCACGGGCGGAATATGTACATCACGTAACTGCACCTCACCTGCAGGGCTACAAGGGGAAATCCTGTTCAATACGGATTATGATGTAATGCAATATTGTAATGGATCCAACTGGATCGCGATGGGCCCAGCGGGTAATGGCGGCGGCGGATGTACAAATCCAACGGGGTTGGCGGCAGAACTACGCTACAACACTGACTTTGATACTGTACAGTATTGTGAGGGTGATGAATGGATATCTGTCATCGGACAAGGCGTGAACATACCGCAAAACGGTCTTGTAGCACATTGGACAATGAATGAAACGACGGGATCAACAATCGCAGATTCATCCAGCGCCAGTAATAACGGAATATGGAGTGACGGCGTAAATGATGATACCACGGAAGAAACAATTTCTGGCGTGAATGCCGCCGCACTTAGTTTTGATGAAACCAATGACGTAATTACAGTTTCTCATGATGCGACATTAGACATTAACACTGCCTACACAATGAGTAGCTGGGTCTATTTTGATAGCACGGTGGCAGGCACAATCAGACCGTCCCTTATATCAAAGAATAACACTGGTGGATGGGGTAGCGGATGGATTATAGGGCGTACAAGTGGCGGCGGAAATATAATAAACGGTAAAATACGCTTAGCAGTTCAACATAACAGAGACGGCTCCGCGCCGAGCTCGGATTATACAGGCTGGCTTTTCCCCATAGATACGTGGAATTATGTAACCGTTACGTGGGATGGATCCGCCGTAAATTATTATTTAAATGCAACTCTTATTTATACAGGAGCGATAAGTGTTGCCCCAGACACAGGTTCTGGCGACCTCTTAATCGGCTTCGCACGTTCAAATTGGTCTAGCACATTTGACTCAGGCAATATGGATGACATGCGCCTTTATAACCGTGCTTTAACACAGCCAGAAATCCAAATTATATACGAAGCGAGTAATGATGCTTGTCTGGCAACGCCACTTAACGTCAATACTCTTTGTAAAAATGGATCTTACCATGTCGGGAATTCTCCTGATGGCGGTGCGCCTATGTATATGACAAATATTACTTATGAAAATGCTTCTGGGCCATGGGATGATGCAACGTATGATGATGCCCCCGCAGACAGCTTAACCGACGGTGATGGCAACACCGCCGCCCTTGTTGCCGATCCAACAACCCATGCCGCCGCAGAATATTGTGACAGTTTAACCGCGCATGGTTATAGTGACTGGTACCTACCCGCAGAAGACGAACTGAACCTAATTTGGAATAGTGGTGCGCCAACAATCGGCGATATTGCAAATGGAGTCTCTGGGTCATATTACTGGTCATCCACAGAAATTAGTAATGCAAATGCACGTACACAAAGAATGTATAACGGCACACAAGCTAGCTTTGATAAAAATGTAGATACAAAAACACGGTGTGTTAGAAAATAACCTCCCAGTACAAAAATACAATAGAGACAATCACTGCGGTAGAACTTCTGAGGCCGCCTTCTGTGCAGCGTGCAAACGATGCCACAAATACGGCGGCGCACCACATTTTATATCCTGAATATTAGGATTATCATCAACGCCATAAACATCTTCCAGTATCTGTACACGTGCACAAACATCAGGCGTAGACACCTGAGCATACACATCACTCTCCCAATCAATTTGATGAAAGAATTTAGGAATACCACCCTTTGGAATACGGGCAATCAACATAGGCAATTCCAACGCTCTAAAATTCTGTGTCAGATCTGCTTCATTTATGTTCTCTACGCCCTCTTTAAAACGTGCCAAATTAATTTCGTGAATTCTTAAAGCATGATTTTCGTAGAAACGACGATGCTTCCCCTCATACCAACGGTGAAATGTATTTGCCGCGGCCTTGGCTTCATCAACACCACTATTCAAATCATCATCATAGGCACACGCCAACCCTCTCCAATCCGCAGAGGCCATCGCTCCGTTCCAACCACTTGGATGCCCGCTCTCCCGCAAGGCCCAAGACGTACGTATTGCCTCAACCTCTGCCCATGCCTCACAGAATAAAATTGCTACTATATCGCTTTTAGCGTCAAGAAGGATTGGGAATACGCCCTGCTCATGTATGGGTAATAAATAAAGGCCATGCATATCCTGATAAAAATGCATCAATTCATGCAAAAAATAATGGGCATTCACATCTGCACTCGAAAGCATAGAAAAACACAGCTTTGCACTGATATTTCCCTGCTCAACCATATCCCAAAAACCACTCGAGAATTGTTGTTGCTTTTCCGGTGTGTCAATTTTCTCCGTACTCAAAGAAAAAGGCTGATATGCGCCAGCCCCGCCGCGTAAAGAAAAGTTAATCTCATGACCAAAATCAACAAGATTATGCGTAACTTCAGCAAAGAATTTATCCTGCATCGCATAAGAGAGCATAGCTTCTCGCTTACGCTGCGCAGACATTAAAATGTAAGGGAGATCAAAATGCACATTTTCACCTTAATACTACGCCGTTATGCACAGTAACCACCGCCTGCGGCCTGATAATAATTATTATAAATTTTTATTCTTAAAAACTCTCACTAAAAAAATAGAATCATCCATAAATATTACTTATCAATATTGTCCCTGATCAAGTGATATAATTTAACGACAAGCCGCAAATCACTTACTCCACGATATCCTTTAAGATATCAAGAATAATTTCCGTGCCTTTTTCAATGAGAACAACATCATTATCAACAATAACACGATGGGTTCCCTTTCTAGATTCAGGCAGGCGATTTCTCAGATCTTCAGGCAAATCTCTTTTGGCCAAACCCGGTGGTAATACACCATTTTTTTCTAAATGCTTGGCCAAGCCTGGAGGCAATGTTTTCTTTTTAGCAAGACCAGGAGGAAATTCCTTAGATTTCCCCTTCTTTTGGTGATGTACATTTCTTGTTTCTTTGCGACCAAAATATTCTTTTATTATGGCCTTTTCTTTCATGCCAAAAACACGTTCTATAACATCTTCAATTGCTGTTGTTTCAGGCTTATCCGTTTTAGCAAACGCTGTATATGACCCTAACATAAGTACAGATAACAAAGTTAAACTTGTAATTAAGCGCATAGAAACCTCATCATTATTATTAATCATTCTATATAATTGTCAGGATATAATATGCGCTCTACCCTACTAAGTAAATAGCTCATGTCTTCCATGTTTTGAATTAGAGAATACAAAGGGCAAGGCAGAAAATGAAATATTTGATCTAAATTTTGGACATTACCACCCCAAACATATAATAATTTTTATATGTCAGAAAAATTCAGCTCTCTTAAAAAACGAGAATACAATGATAATGTCGTTAATATCGTAGAAAATACGATAAACGAAGCTGTACAGAACAATGATCCCTATAATCTTAAACTAGGCGATCTAAAAGCATACAAAGAAATTTCAACTTTGAATAAAAATGAGCTTATTGACCTTATATATATGGCTTTCGATGTCTATGTTAACCTTTTATCACAACAACCAAAGGACATTAACAATTGGATGACAAATTATAAGCACGCTGGCCTTTATATCTTGCAACTTATTCTTTCACAAAATATTAGAAAGAAACTTCCCTTCACTGATAATGACCTTGCTCACTTTCTCTTTTTTGCAAATGAAGCTCTTAGTAGAAATATTATATGGATACCGCAAAATAACATCCTTGGGGTTATCGAAAAAAAATATAAAGACATGCCCATACCCTCCGAAATCAAAAATCATATAGAGGAATGCAAAAGGATTACCGAAATAAATTCGCACTCCTATAGCGAGTACAAAACACTAGAAAAACGCGCTCAAAAACTACTTGATCGCGATAACGGCATTGTCATTATAGATGATCATAATTGGTCAAAGATAATTATCAATGACCTGAGGGAAATGACCGCCAAAGAACATAAAGACTGGCAGGAAATACTAAAACATGCACTTACCGCCACCTCTTCAAAACCATCTCAAAAGTGGCTAAAAAATATACAACCTCTCATTAAAGAGCTAGGATTTAATAGCTACAAAAAATATATAGAGCTATGGTTTACACATATCCGCAATGAGAAAATTAAAAGCACAAGGTCAGATAGCGATTTACCTTTAAGTAATGAAACAAACCGTACACTTATTAAAGGCTTAATATGGTCTACTTTAGCAAGCCCCGATGAGAGTGTTAATCAACATACTGCCAATTTAGGGCTGTTTTGTTATAAAAAAATTCCTGAGTGGGGAGCAATATCTCCCAAAATAGGAAATGTTTGTATTTATACTCTGGGTGAATTACCAAGCCTTCAAAGTATTAACGCTCTAAATGAAATGCTAAAAAAGATAAAATACCCTAGCGCGAAAAAACTCATCGAAAAAGCACTAGACTCAGCAGCTAAGCGTCATGACTTGTCACGCGATGATTTAGATGAAATATCAGTACCGACATTTAACATTACCCCCAATGGAACGTTATTCAAAGAAATAGGCACCGCCACCGCAATATTAACAATTACGGATGGAATGAACGTCACCCTTGAATGGAAAAARGAAGACGGAAAAGTGCAAAAATCCGTTCCAWCGGAAATAAAAGAACAATACGCTGAGAGCATCAAAGAACTTAAGAAACTATCTAAAGATATACGCTCTGCACTAGAAATCCAACGTTGGCGTATTGAACGCCTWTTATTACGTCCAGAGCCTTGGTTATTTTATGACTGGAAAAAAAGATATTTTGAGCATCCACTCCTAAAACATATGGYAAAGAAGCTAATTTGGTCTTTTGAAACGCATGGRCGTGTTCAAAYCGTAATATGGCAGGGCAATAAGTTCATTAACCTTAATAACGAAGAAATCACTACAGAAGATAATATCACTCGAGTTCGTTTATGGCATCCTATAAACACAAATGTCGGGGAAGTAATAACATGGCGGAATTATCTGTATAAACAAAAAATCACGCAGCCTTTTAAACAAGCACACAGAGAAGTTTATAGACTTACGAACTCYGAAAGAAATATRAAGRTTTATTCAACTCGTTTCRCTTCCCATATCTTAAAACAACATCAAATNGAATGCCTTRTGTAAGCAAAGAAACTGGCTGTATTCGCTCCAAGGCGACTTCGATTCCACTAGTGTTGCTTCAATTTATTTGGATAAATGGAATATAACCGCCGAGCTAGCCGTTGATCGAGAAGATCACCCACTAACAGAATCCATGATCTACAAATACATCACAACAGATCGACTTCGTTTCTTCAAAGGCAAAGAGAGGCTCTCTTTAGACGAAGAAACTCTCCCTTTAGAATCTATTCCTCAAATTGTATTATCTGAAGTAATGAGAGATATCGATTTGTTTATATCTGTTTGCAGTATAGGTAACGATCCAAATTGGCGAAGTGATAATAGTAAACTGAATAAATATTGGGAAACATTTTTCTATAAAACGATTAATGTTCCCACACTCACCAGACAAGAAATACTATTACAAATTCTACCCGATTTAGGAATCGCAAAACAGTGTCATGTTGGTGAAAAATTCCTCGAAGTAACGGGGCGGCTCGGCACTTACCAGATTCACCTGAGTACTGGTAGCGTTCTTATTGATAAAAAAGACCAGAGTTTATGCATTTTAGAAATTCCTGATGATAATAGAAATAAATTCAATGTTTTCATTCCTTATGAAGATGATGATTACCTCATCGTTATTCTAAACAAAGCAGTCATGCTGGCCTATGATGATGAAATAGAAGACGAAGAAATTAGAAATCAGATTTTAAAAAGGTCATAAGCACGCCCACGCAGTGATGACATCTGTGATATAATGGCGTGCCTTAGTGAAGGTAGATACGAACACTTTAATTACAACACTCATAAACCGGTGCCGAGTGTTAGAAAATAAATTTTATCCTGTCGATAACTATCAATAGTGATTAGCATTCTCCTACAAAATCAAATAGACTTATGCGTGTATTTGGAGCAACTAATAACATACTGATATCTCGTCCCATATGAAAATCGTAAACTTAAGATCTCTCTTAGTATTTATTTCTCTTTTGTTTGTATGTCTCATCCAAAATGCATTTGCGATATGTGGAGATCCTGAATGGACATGCCCTTGTGGCTATGGGCCGCGAGGCGGGGCACCATACGTAGAAAATGTGCCCATGCCAGATAATCCCATATGCGGCTGTTACCCCACAGGCGTTGGGTACCCACAAGAAATGCAAGCCGCAATGGATCGTTGCGGTGCAGATTGGGGATGCGATGATGATAACAGTCATGATTGTGTAAACCCTTGTGATGACCCTCAGCTTGAGGCTCCTGGCTGCCCATGGGAAGAGCCAGAACCATGTGCTGATGGTACCTTTAGAATGGATGGAATATGTGATGACCGCTGCCCCGACGGATCAGAACCCAACGAAGATGGAGAGTGCGAAGATAACCGCTGCCCCGACGGATCGGCACCCAACGAAGATGATAACTGCGATGATGATATGTGCCCTGATGGCTCAGAACCCAACGAAGAAGGTGAGTGCGAAGATTTCCGCTGCCCTGATGGTTCATCACCACCCAATCATGCTGAAGGAGAGTGTGAAGACGACCTCTGTCCCGATGGTTCAGAACCTAATGAAAATGGAGAGTGCGGAGAAGAATGTCGCAATGATATTTTTTTTGAACCATGGGATATACATGTTAACAACATTGAATGTGTTCCTGACTGTGAAACACGACGCTTAAGCTGTGAATACCAAAGATGTGATGGCCCCACCACTTTTCTCTCCGGTTTATCTTTAGATGCCATTCCTGTAGGAAGCGTTCGCGGCTATTCCTCAGCATGCCCCGAACCAGAATGTCCAAGAAATATGGAATATAACGAGGAAGCAAGAAGTTGCGTTTGTGAAATAGGGGGAGCACGAACATTTCCTTATAGTGACGAATGCCCGATTGGTCGTTGCGAAAATGGTGAGCCCTATTATAGTATGGAAGAATGCTGTGAAGATGGCTCGATTGCAGACCTTCATCGTTGTCGGGACGATTGTTCAAATGATATTTTATTCTCGGCATTAGGACGCCCTAGTGTTGCACAAGCCGTCAATATAAGGGTAAACACCGTTGAATGCATCCCTGACTGCCGCGAAGGTAAAAGAGCATTACAGTGCACATATCAACGATGTGGTGAAAGACCAAAAAATATTGATCTATCACTGCTATCCATTGTTCCCAGTACTTATACCGGATATGATGAACTCTGCCCTAATACACCGACCTGTCCAACCGAAGAGTTAAGATGGGATGATTGGCGTAAAACATGTATTTGCCCAGATGGTGAAGTTCCATCTGGAAATGAATGTAATTGCCAGAATGACGTTCACTTCCCTCAGCTTGATATTATGATTAAAGAAGCACCTGCTTGTTACGAGAATTGTAATACCGGACAAGTTGAATGCACATATAAACGTTGTGGAGAAGCTGAAAGTCCACCTGATTATTTTGATTTGAGTGAATTTCCGGATTTAGAGCGTAAGTGTTGTGCACCAGAAAGCGGTACGGAATGGGATAATTTTCAAGACGCTTGCGTATGCCCTCAAAGTGGTGAACCACCCCCAGAAGATACAGGCATATGCGCATGTGAAGAAGATTCGCTGTTTCCTCCAGAAGATATATTAGTCAAATCATGGAGATGTAAAGTAACGGATTGCGGCAATGGTACAGTTTCATGTACATACGAAATGTGTAATGGAGATCCAATCAGTCCTCCCCCATACAACTTTTTTGAAGATGATCGCGTAAGTACTTACCGTAGTGAGTGTAACTGATCTTACAACACTTAAATGGTGCGCCCGGCAGGATTCGAACCTGCGACCCCTGGCTCCGGAAACCAGTGCTCTATCCCCTGAGCTACGGGCGCGAATTGCTCTGAATAATAACTCGAGGCCCCCCTCAAGTTCCGATATTCTGCTCAAATGAGATATAGGCGCCAGACAATCATCTGCCCTATCAATGTTGAACATCACCCTTGTAAACAAATCTCACCCTAGTGTAAACCGCTTTAACATCAACAAGGAAGGGAGAGTAAAATATGACCCACGCATAAGCAAGATATAGCGTAGACACGCCACCAATCCATATAAAGAATTACCATGACGTTTTGCGTGTGTGTTCCATACTGAATGTTATCACGTCCCTATTCCTTGCTGGTAATGCCTAAATAAAAGCTCCATACGGCGCAATGGCAGATAATGGTCAAAATAATCTAACTTATCTTGGGAAGGACCGTAACTGGATAATTTTATAAGATTCTGTACTAAACTGAAAAAATAGAAGGACGAACCCATTTTCTACAACCAAGGCTATCATTCGCACTATAAACTAACGGAACAATCAGGTCATAATTTACAGTCACACTTAGACTCAGATCAACACCAAAAAATGAAAAAAGCGCCCGACGCAAAACGCCGAACGCTCTCAACCTAGGAAACTATAATACTTAATTTCTCAAACCCATCAAAACTGCTTACCACTATTAAACAATCGCAAAGGGCAAAGAGCCCACTCAAATATATACTTATTATTCTATACAATCACAAAAATTTCTCGATAGCAACCCATGATATTTACTCTCTCCTCCAACCTATACAAAGAAGTGCTAAACTTGGAATAAGTTTAAAAAGAATCACAGCCTATCTGGAAGAAGAAACCATTTGAAGAAAAACATCTTCCAGATCACTTTGTACCGTTGTGATATCCACAATGCCATATCCTGCTTTTTGGATTGCCTCGATTATTTTCCCTACATTAAACGCCGTAGAATTATATCGTACACTTAAACCACGATCACCACTCAACACACAATCGAACTGTGATAATTCCTCTACCGCATTAAAAGCATCACGATCAAGAAGGAAAGTCACACACTTGCAATCAACACGATCTAGCAACGCCTTCTTATCCTCACACACAACAACTTCGCCATGATTGATAATAGCAATACGATCACACAATTCTTCCGCTTCTTCCAAATAATGCGTTGTTAGCAAAATCGTTACGCCTTGCTTATTCAACATTTTAACATTATCCCAAAGCTGGCGACGCAACTCTATATCCACACCCGCAGTTGGCTCATCCAAAACAAGAATAGGCGGATTATGCACCATCGCCTTCGCCATAAGCATCCGGCGCTTCATACCACCAGAAAGCGAGCGCACATAAGCATCTCTTTGGTCATATAACCCTACAATCTTCAAAATCTCTTCAGATTTTCTCTGCGCCTTTGGCACACCGTATAATCCAGCCTGAAGCTCTAACGATTCTAACGGCGTAAAATACGGGTCAAAATTAATTTCTTGCGGTACAACGCCAATGCATGACTTTGCATTACGTTCATTCACATCAATATCAAAACCCCAAATTTTAACTGAGCCAGAGCTTTTTACCACCAACCCCGCCATGATATTGATGATCGTAGACTTCCCCGCTCCATTTGGGCCAAGCAAACCAAAGATAGAGCCTCTTGGAATATCCAGCGTAATATCTTTTAATGCAACTTTTTCGCTCGTGCGTTTCGTTGCCTTATAAGTCTTATTCAAACCCCGTATTTCAATCGCATTTTTCATGATCTAGAGATTCTCTTTCAACCAAAATTTGGCCGCATCATCCCCTTTTAAATACGCATCCCAAAACGCAAGAGCGGCATGCTTGATTTCTTCTTCATGTTCATCACGTTTTGGATTCTTGGCAAGTTTACCACGCGTACCATTATAAACCATATGATCACCACCCTCTAACACCTGCAAATATTGCTCTGGATGGTTCGCATACTCACGAACAATCAGGCGATGCTCATAACCATAATCTTCCAATGGCGACGAATCATCGGTTCCCGTCATATGAAGCAGCGGAATATCAATCGCGGCGTAAATATCTTCTGGCTGCGCAGCTGTTAGGTGTGCGATAGGTACAGGACTGTAGATAATACCACAAGAAATCCGCTCATCACGCATACTCGTTAGTTGCTCGTCCATGTTAGGGAACATCATCCCCG
Source organism: Zetaproteobacteria bacterium (assembly GCA_002747015.1). The sequence goes on along the minus strand of NVXI01000006.1, from coordinate 126,966 downwards.
CTATAACCTGCGTTGTCATCGCACCAAATGAATGCCCTGACATACCAATGCATGCCATATCCATATAGCGCCCAATATCAGGGTTTTCCAGCGCCCAGTCAGATAGCCGATCCAACACAAAAGGAACATCATACATACGGTTTAGAGTTGTTTCGCGCGATATGATCGCTTTTTGTAACACGTCCCACGCATGGCCGCCTTTTCCCTCCCACAGACTACTATCTGTTCCAGTGTGAGTCATGTGGACAAGGACATAGCCCTGCCCCGCAAGAAAACGGGAAATGAATGCCGCGCCATCGCGATTACCACCGAAACCGTGGCTCCATAGAATAACTGGAATTTTATCCAGATCATGACCTTCTGGATAATAAATTTTATATGCAACCGCGCGCGATTCACGGGCAACATCAATGAATTCACCGCGCTTCAACAAAACCCTATAAGGCTCTTTTCGAATCGCTGCCTCTGGAGTCCATAAGCTCATATATCATCTTTCCCATTCATGTGCGTAAAACTCTAAGGAACATAGGCACATTTAAATACGATAAATACAAATATCATAATAAAGAGTTAAACAGAATAACTGTGCCTATTTCTTACGGAACTGATCAAGAGAAATAACTTCTCCTGTCTTACCATTACCGCCACCCGATCCGTTCGGATCATCAGGATCATCGTCCCCATCAGGCATTTCCTGAAGGATAAGATCTTCTTCCAAAACATCACCAAGGGGCTGGAATTGTAGTGCGAAGTTAACAGATGGGTCCGCAAAAATACTAATCGCGCCTAAAGGTACAACCAGTTTTTCCGGCACATCATTGAAAGACAAGGTCACTTGCATTTTCTCGTCATCAACCGCAAGATCGGAAAACTGATATTGTAAAACAATGGTCATCTCCCCTGGGTAACGATCACGTAAATATTCAGGGATAGAAACCCCGGGATAGTCCGTTAGGAACGTTATATAAAAATGATGATCACCAAGCATACCGCCTGATCCATCATAACTCTCCATAACCTCTTCAATAGCAGTGCGCACCACACTTCTCAGTGCGTTCTCAACCATTCTGTCATAGCGTAAAATATCATCATCTTCATTCATACATTATATGTCGCAAATATTAGGGATATAAATCAAGAGCCGTTTTGATTATTTTACAATTTTATACAAAAGGAGATACACCCATAGAGAACAATACAAGAACATGGGCGTTAGATTTGACGCATCGGCTTAATATTATGCATATCATGCCATTTATCAGAATTCGAAATATCCTGCATCATCAAGGGAATAAGAATAACAATATAGGCCAACAACACTGGCCAAAGAAACTTATGAAAGCCCCTGCCCTGTAATGCACCACGCACATCAGAGTTATGCAAAGCCCTACGATGCCCCCATAAAATCGGAATATTCCACAATGCACCGGATAAAAAGATAACAAACACATAAAAATTATCGCGCTCTATCACGCTAATGGTTTTAAGAATTTGCGCAATAATAAATCCGGAACCAATCGTAACCCCCCACGCAAATAAACATACAAAGCCGAAAAAGAGCACCTCACGTGCAACACATAACACACGACGCGTACCTCCAGATTTTTTCACAAAAAAGGAAAACGCAAAAAACACCCCCAATATTAAAACTTCACCATAAATATTGACGGGACGCGCATATACATAGAAATCATATAATCCAATCAAGATAGAAAGAACCATAACAAAAAGAAGACTAAATATCTGGCCACGCCAAATAGATGAATCAAACCCAACGCTCAATTCATTGGCAGTATTTTTATTCACCCGCCATAACCATTGGGATGCGCTTACAACAAAGGCCATCGAACTCATAAAACAGATAAGGATAAGTAAATTTGGCGCGTGGTATATCTCAGAAGAATCCATAAATTACCCCGGCTCACCCAAATCAAAAGAAACATCAGGACCGCTTGGTTTATTAACCGGTGCAACATAATCACGAATAATTTTCGCAACTTCGCCCTCTTGCCCTTCAAAAATATGCCCGCTTTTCATGTCCTTGCTGGTCTCAACCTCATGAAGCATGTGCTGATCGCTATAACCATCCAGTTCATTAAACATACGCTTACCCGGATTTCTATAAGATCGCACCTTCGAAATTATAACATTCACAGGACAATCGATATTTTGCAATATTTCAGAAGGAACAGGCATTGGATCTAAAACAGTAACCGCAGACACCGCATAATCATCCGCAAGAGATAAAACCGCCGCACCGCCCATACTATGGCCAATCAGCCCAAAATCATTATCTTCATAATTACTATCTTCACAATAGCCATCAATGACCTGCTGGAGATTCTTCGTAAAATTACCATGAACATTTGAAGGATCATTCGTAATAAGAGGCGTGTTACCAAGATCAGCAACAACAACCGTGCGCCCCTCCTCCTCACACGCCTTTTGAATAGCCTGAATAAGTGGCGCGTCCATCGAGACCAAGGCCCCCGGTGCAATAAAAGTTAAGCCAGTTGGATTTTCGGGGCTATGAATACGCGCAGGAACACCGCCATATTCAACATGCTGTTCATTAACTTGGTCAACCATATAACCCGCCTGTTACCTTAAAATACTGCCTATACTGCGTGTTTATAACTGTCTAGAGCATAAAAAAATGCCCACACTTCTGTTGCGAGGTAGTGGGCACACCCCACCTGAGGGACGTTAATCCTTCAGGGATTAGATTGTAGCATCGCTACTGCCAAATTAGGCAGCTTTGCGAACTTCACCTTCAACAACAGAGTTGTCGTTAGCTGCTACGAACGCGTTATTATCGTTTGCGTTTGTAAAATTAGCCCGATAACGGCGGATACTATGCCGAACACCGTTAAAACATCTTTATTGCGCGCGTCGATCCTATTTCGACCCCATCACCTAAAATCTTATGTCCTAAAGACCCAAATCCCAGATGGTGGAGTCGCCGGGTACCGCCCCCGGGTCCGCAACGTTTATTCCATGTAAACGTGTAATGTCATAGCTGGCAAGCCAGCAATACCATTATACGCCCAACCCGATATAAATTCCAAGAGAAATCACTTCAAACAATGTAAATATAAAATATGGAAAACCAATTGCTTTTTATAAGGGGAAAGCAATATAATCACCTCAAAAAGAATATTGGTGAAAAATGGGTACTGATAAAAAATACAATCAATCAGATAAAGTCGCAGAAGCAACGCTTCTTGATGGCCTACTTAGTATAGGCCTATACACACAAGACCCAAGCCCTGCACTCAACACATTAAATGACCACCTTGCCAATGCGCATTATAATCTTCGCGCCAATTGCATCAGAAAAAGCAGCACCCAAAAAGAATATAATGAGAAAGCCAGAGCGCTATTACATTATTTTGCCCCGAAATATAAAGATGAATGCACCAAAATCGGAGCATTAGAAAACAGCCTTAACGCTCATTTCATAAAAAATGCCCCTGCACCACATAAGAAAACAAATACAATCAGCCTCTTATTCGATAAAATCGCTGATACACCTAAACCAGCGACCACCTACACACCAGCCGCTCCAAAATCGCGCCCCGCCCAACCAACCAAAAAACCAAGCGTAGAAGTAGACGAGGCAAAAACAACACCCGCGCGACAAACACGCACCAAAGCATTAAAAACAACTGATCAACAAATGCCATTAATAGCAATAGAAAAGCCTCCTTTAGTAGAAAAAAAGAAAATAACAAACCCTAAACCAACCGACACAGAAGTCACCCAAGCAGATATTAATACAAGTGGCTCAATTATCACTGATGATATGATAAAAAATTCAGCAGAACTACAAATCAACATATCTGGCATAATACCATCAAAAAAAGACAAGAACCCTATTCAACATGGCGACCTAATCGACAAGAGATGGCGAAATATAGATAATGCTCTAATCTATGGATACCATGGATTAGAAGGTGGGCGAAGCCTTCACACATTCATGAAAGATAACAGGTTTCTAGACATAGAAATACAAGACGTTGTTGAATCTGCATGGCAACATGAAAACAAATATAAAACATGGCCGACAAGAAACTCTCCCGAAGCAATTGAGTTGCCTAGAATCTCAAGATTCAAATGGGTAACTATTGACAATAAGCTAAGAGAAATGGGAACAACCCTAGATACAGTTCTTAAACTTAACGGATGTAGTAATGATATGGATCAAAAAGACGTTTTAAGTGTTGCAAGAATAATAAAAAATACGACAGGAAGCCTACCTGGAAGCAATGATACAAAAGAAATAACCATTGCACCTCTAGTAGATGAAAGATGGAAACACATTCATATGGCGTTTGTTAATGGAAATCGCGGACTACCCAAAATTAATGGCGGCCTCCCTGCATTCTTCGAACAAAACGGGTTAAAAGATAGGCCAGCTACAAAACAAGATGTAATCATCTCTGCCATAATACATAAAACAACAGATAGTGAGAATAAATGGCCAAACCAAAGAACAAAAGAAAAGATAGAAGATGAAACTTTGCTTAATAAGAAAAGCTGGGCAGCAATAGACAAGCGTCAAATTGAAGGGCTAACCCTAGTACAAATCATAAAAGAATACGAAACACATCAAGAACTATACAAAGGTGTAGAAGAAAAAGCAGAAGCAATATTAGGAAACCTGAGAGAAAACCAAAAAACACAGGATTTATCAAATAATACCACCGCTATTGCCTTGTCTCTATACGCCCTAGATCAATTTGAGCCATAAAAAAACGGCTCAACCGAGCCGCTTCATATTTTTTTTATTCGCTAAATCTACATATCAAGCTCAAATTCGCCGCCTTCATTACGGTGGTAAACACGATCTCCCAGTTCAACAGAATCAATTTCTTCCGATGTAACTTGGTGACGTCTGATATGATTGATAATCGCATCATCACCCAATTCGTATGATGCAAGATCTTGCGATAACTGTACCGCGATATGATCCGTATCGGCTTCCTCACCTTTAAAGACACGGCGGTAGTCAACATCACCCTGCCCAATTGCAACCCAGCTGCCGTTATCTTGTTCATCTGCACGGATTTTACCCGAAACAGTATCCCCGACAGTTACCGTACCTTGTGCTTCTTTAACCACTGCCCCATCTCTGAAACGATCATAATAGAGGCCCCATTCTTGCGGCATATCAATTGTTGCTTCAAACACCATGAACTGAGAGGTTAAGCCCCCTACATCAGATTCCGCATTAACTTCGATCACACGATCCGTTTCACCGACATTAATATGAACAATATCTGCTTCTTTCAAATCGACAATACCCGCATGCTTTAACATACTACCGATGTCCGTAACACTAACAGCCAAGTGATGCGCTGCGGCTTCCTTAACATTCTGAACGCCAGATGCACGCCCCAAAATCACTTGCGCAGATTCTTCATCGCCAATTTCAAGATCAATAACCCATTGCCCCGCCGTCTTCTTATGGGCGTATGCGCTACTATCATGTGCACTATCTTCGATCAGTATGCTTTTTTCATCCCGAAGGAACATAGATCCACTTTTCTGCGCACCGACAATTGCTTTATCTACAAACTCAGAGGTTAGAGCCTTCGTATCATATGGAATACTAACCTGCGCACGATAGGTTAGCTTATCATCCTCGATAGAGAAATCTTGTGGTTCATCCGACATATTTATCACCTAATAATTATTATTTATTTACCGCTGTTTTAATACATTATATGCAAAAAGTCAAAAAAACATATAACCAACATAAAATAACATGGATAAGTAAACCCCTGCAAGCTTTCTCCCCCTTACAGATTTACTCTGCTTCTTTATAATGATCAGAAGAATCATGTGTAAAGGAATGCGTAATGAAACAATACCTAAATCTCATGCGTCACGTATTAGATAATGGCGCAATAAAAGAAGACCGTACAGGCACGGGAACGCGTTCTGTCTTTGGGCATCAGATGCGTTTTGATCTATCTGATGGCTTCCCTATGGTGACAACCAAAAAATGCCACCTTAAATCCATTATTCATGAGCTGCTCTGGTTTATCGCTGGTGATACCAATATCAAATATCTTTCCGATAATGGAGTAAAAATTTGGGACGCATGGGCGGATGAGAAGGGTGATCTCGGCCCTGTCTATGGGGAGCAATGGAGGAGCTGGAAGACCGCCAACGGACAAACCATTGACCAGCTCAGCAACGTGATTGAGCAAATAAAATCAAACCCAGACAGCCGCCGCCTATTAGTCGTGGCCTATAATCCAGGTGTGGTCGATCAAATGGCCTTACCACCCTGTCACGCGTTTTTTCAGTTTTATGTCGCTAATGGCCGACTAAGTTGCCAATTATATCAACGCAGCGCAGATATATTCCTTGGCGTACCATTTAACATCGCCTCCTACGCCCTGCTAACCATGATGGTAGCACAAGTCACAGGGTTACAAGTCGGTGAATTTATTCACACACTCGGAGATGCGCATCTCTACTCGAATCACATAGAACAAACAGAGCTTCAGCTCTCCCGTACGCCCTATAAATTGCCTGAAATGCGGATAAACCCTGACATAAACAACATTTTCGACTTTAAATTTGAGGATTTTGAACTGGTCGGTTACGAATCACACCCGCATATCAAAGGTAAAGTTGCAGTATAAGGCATCATCATGACGATCAAAACTTCATTAATAGTCGCAATGGCAAACAACCGATGCATCGGCAAAGATAACCAAATGCCGTGGCATATTTCAGATGACCTAAAACGGTTCAAAGCCCTGACCACAGGGCATCCAATGATTATGGGGCGCAAAACATTCGAATCGATTTTGGGCTATCTAAACAAACCCTTGCCCGGACGCACCAATATTGTCATCTCACGCTCAGGATTCGACAATACACACAATGTCCCTGTATTTTCAAACATTGAACACGCCATCAACCACGCAAAATCAATCGCACGTGAAGATCATAAAGAAGAAATCTTCATCATCGGCGGGGCACAAATCTATACCCAAAGCATTCAATATGCAAACCGCATCCATTTAACAAAAGTACATAGAAAAGTCGACGGCGATGCATTCTTTCCTGAATTTAACGACAAAGAATGGCTTATAAGCGAGCGCATTGACAACATGGACAATGATCCACCCTACAGCTTCATCACTTTAGAGCGGCAATAACATTGTGTGCGATATCACCAAAAGCTTTGGCTTGCGCACTTTCAGGTTCTGCTAGAACAATCGGCATTCCCTCATCTGCACAAAAACGGATGTTCTTGGCCAACGGTATCGCCCCAAGAAAGGGAATACCTAGAGTTTGCGCTTCCGACGAAGCTCCACCATGGCCAAATATATGTTCTTCATGACCACAGTTAGAGCATATATGCGTACTCATATTTTCCACCAAACCAAGAACAGGCACCCCCGTTTTTCCAAACATCTCAACCGCACGCCTCGCATCGATCAACGCAATATCTTGCGGGGTCGATACAATCACCGCACCACTCGCCCGCACCTTCTGCGCCAAAGTTAACTGCACATCTCCCGTACCGGGCGGCAAATCAATGATCAAGTAGTCCAGAGGCTCTTCCTCGCTCCCCCATGCGACATCACGCAACATTTGGTAGAACGCCGTCTGCACCATTGGCCCACGCCACACCACAGCTTTTTCCTTCTCCACCATAAAGCCAATCGACATAATTTTAATGTTATGACGCTCCAAGGGAATAAGCTTTTTTTGCGCATTCAGTGCGGGTTTATAATCCTCATCTCCCATCATCACGGGCTGCGACGGGCCATAGATATCCGCGTCCAATAAACCGACCCTAACTTGGCCATTTTGACCTGCGCCTGACCCTGTGGATAACTGGCTATTACCGGCCAAAAATACGGCAATATTGGCTGCTACAGTGGATTTTCCAACACCACCCTTCCCAGACGCAACGACAATAATATGGCGCGCAGGCACATCAATAGGCGGGTTTTTATCCATACCATGCGGATCATGCGCAGGCTTCTTCTTCGGCGGTGCCGGTCGGGTTTTTGCCGTTAAAATAACAGACGCTTTTTTCACGGACTTCAGAGCAATCAACCGACGCTCGGCATCTTGCCGAAGATTTTCAAGGGCTGCACCACGCTCAGGATCAACCTCGATCAATAAGACAACCTCACCTTCATCATTAATTTGAAGAGAAGACACCATATTTAAAGACACAATATCCTCGCCGCAATCAGGGTCAATCACGTCACACAAAACCTGTAAAATTTCATCACGAACTTTATCGCTCATAATCCTGCCTATATATTATTAATTTTCATATCGAAGCACTTGCTTTCGACACTAAAAGAGATATTGTTACTCTACACCAAACGTCAATAGGAAAATATAATATGTCGAAAGACGATAGAAAAAACCCTTGGGGAAATAGCAGTAATGATGGCCGTTCGAAACCGGGGCGTAATAACCCGTGGGGTGGCCCACCTGGTAGCGGAAACAACGGTCGAGGCAATGATCCTCAAGACCTTGATGATATGATTAAAAGCGCACAGGAAGGACTACGTGATGTACTCCCCGGGAATATGAATGGTGGCCTTGCGGTTATTCTTCTGCTCCTTGCTATAGTCATGTTATGGCTCGCCAGTGGTTTTCATATCATAAACCCAGGTGAACACGGCGTTATACAAAGATTCGGTGCGTGGTCTCGTACACAAGCAGACGAGGGCTTAGGCTACCATTTCCCTGCGCCTATTGAGGCAATAACCAAGATCAATGTTAGTGAACAGCGTAGTATGAGTATCGGATACTCTGAGAACGCCCCATCAAGACGTAGCGGATTGAGTATGGGAAAAACCGATATCCTCGGCGAAAGCCTGATGTTGACCTCTGACCTCAATATTGTTGATCTGCACATGACCATCCAATGGGATATTAAATCCGCAGAAGATTATTTGTTCCAGATTAAAGGACAAGAAAATACAATCAAGAAAGTTACAGAAAGTGCGATTCGCGAAGTGGTTGGACAAACTGAAATGTTTACGATCCTAACAACAGGTCGCCCAAAAATATCTGCACAGGTTAAAGGCATTATCCAAAAGAACCTTGATGAATACCACTCTGGTGTAAATATCAAACAGGTCCTTATTCAAAAAGCCGAAGTACATCCTGAGGTGCAACATGCATTCCAAGACGTTCAATCCGCCAAACAAGACGCGGAAAACACTGGTAACATTGCACGCGCCTACCGTGAAGGGATTTTACCCGAAGCACGCGGACAAGCCATCAAGTTAAAACAAGAAGCCGAAGCCTATAAGCAGTCTCAAATTGCAAAAGCAACCGGTGATGCAAAACGATTTTCCGCGATACACACAGCCTATCTAAAAGGAAAAGATGTCACAAAAGAACGCATCTACATTGAAACAATGGAAGAAGTGCTCAGTAATGCAGAGAAAATCATTATAGACAGTAAAGCTGGCAGTCAGGGCGTTATCCCCTACCTACCTCTAAATGAACTCGGCGCGAAGAAATAAAAGGAATACATACAATGAACACCAAAGCACCCGTCTTATTTATCATTATCGCCGTCGCTCTCTTAATCGGMTCGCAATCATTCTTCATTGTKGACGAACGYKMGCAAGCCATCGTCCTACAACTYGGACARCCAAAAGGTGAGCCTCGCGGCCCTGGCATTCACTTTAAAACACCMTTTGTTCAAAATGTCCGTTATTTCGATAGMCGCGTTCTRTCTATTGATCCACCACCAGAACAAGTGGTTATTTCAAGTGCGTATATCGAAAAACAAGRTCWAGAAGACAAAACAGACGGCAAAAARGGYCCAARYATAGACAATGTCAGCGGAGAGCCGATCATCGTTGACACGTTCGCACGTTATAAAATTGTTGATCCYCTACAATTYATGAAAACACTGCGCACTGTGGSCGATGCAAAYAGAAGAATCGAAAGCATMTTAAATGATTCAACCCGCGCRGTTCTTGGTGAAACAACTTTGGTTGAATTACTCTCCGATGCCCGAACATCTGTTATGCGTGACATCCGCACACGCGTAAACGACAAAATTCAARAAGAYGCCYTAGGGATTGAAATTGTCGATGTACGCATCGTACGTGCAGATTTAACCAATGAATTGCGCCAGTCTACAGTAAAGCAAATGATTTCAGAGTTGAATGAACGTGCAACGGAGCGTCGCTCAAAAGGGAATGAGCGCGCGTTGGAGATCAGGTCTACAGCAGAAAAAGAAAGAACCATTATTCTGGCTGAAGCAGGACGTGATTCCCAAATCATTCGCGGTGAAGGTGATAAAGAAGCCATTAAACTTTACGCAGATGCCTTCAATGTTGATAAAGAATTCTATTCTTTCCTCCGTTCAATGGAAGCCTATAAGAAGACAATGGCAAATTCTGAGACCCGCTTGATTCTATCACCGGACAATGCGTTTTTTAAGCACTTCAGCAATTAATATCTTTGTAAAAAAGCGCTCTTAACAAGGGCTTTTTTCTTAACTTAAACATCACCAGATAATAAGGGGAATTCTATGCGCAACAAGACATCTTTTCTTCTCTCGGCACTATGTCTTCTATCATTATCCTACAGCCCCCCTATCCTAGCAAAAGAAAGCGCTTCCAAAACCGTTGTAATGGTACCGACCAGCTTTGCCGATTTAGCCGAAAAACTATCTCCAGCGGTCGTAAACATATCTTCAACACAAAAGACCATCGTACCCCATGATTTTCCGGAAATGCCACAATTTCCAAATGGATCACCCTTCGAGGATTTCTTTGAAGAATTCATGGAACGCAGAGGCGGTGGAATGCCGACCACGCCGACATCATCGCTTGGCTCTGGCTTTATAATTGACGCAGAAAAAGGATATATAATCACCAATAATCATGTTGTTCGTGATGCTGAAAATGTCCACGTAACCTTTGCAAATGATATCACTGTCGATGCCACAATTATCGGCATAGATGAAAAAACAGATATCGCAGTTTTAAAAGTTGATACAACGAACCTTAATCTTAGAAAAGTATCTCTTGGCGACAGTGACGCCTTACGCGTCGGCGACTGGTTACTCGCTATTGGTAATCCATTTGGCCTTGGAGGATCAGTCACAACAGGCATATTATCCGCACGTGCGCGCGATATTCAATCAGGACCATATGACGATTTTCTGCAAACCGATGCATCCATTAACCGCGGCAATTCCGGCGGTCCTTTATTTAATATGCAAGGTGAAGTGATCGGCATAAATACCGCAATTTTCAGCCCGACAGGTGGCTCTGTCGGCATTGGGTTTGCTATTCCATCCGACCTAGCCAAGCCCGTGATTGCACAAATCATAAAATACGGACACACACGACGCGGATGGCTTGGTATTCGTATTCAAACAGTCACCGATGAAATCGCTGAAAGCCTTGGTCTTGATGAACCTAAAGGCGCCCTAATCGCCAGCATCAACAAAAGCGGCCCTGCAAAACAAGCTGGCCTGCAAGCAGGGGATGTTATTCTTGAAATTAATGATCAAACCATTAAAACCATGCGATCTCTACCCCGAATTATCGCAGAGAATGAAATTGGCTCAACAGCACGAATCACCTATTGGAGAGATGAAGAAGAGCACACAACCAAAGCTGTAATCGGTGAGCTTGAAAAAGCAGAAAAAGATGGCCTAATTACCAGCTCTGTTAACTCAACCGACACAGGTGTAACTATCCCATTACTCGGTCTAACACTCAAACCTCTCAACAACGATTTACGTAATAAGTATCACATCGACAACGCAACACATGGCGTTGTCATCACTGACGTCAAAAACACCTCTATTGCAGCAAAAAAAGGATTATCAGAGGGGAAAGTCATTATTGAGATCAATCAACAACCCGTTTCAGAACCGCAAGATGTCATCGATATTGTCGAGAAAGCAGAAAAGAACAACCGAAAATCCGTCCTCTTACTGGTTAATGATAACGGTAATGTCCGGTTTATTGCCTTAAAATTACGTTAAAACAGCTCCATCAACATACAACGGGCAGAGCCCCCTCCATATTTCTCAAGCGTTGTTAAATCAGGGCATATCAACGTTTTGTAATGCGCCTTAATAACGTTAAGTTGGGCTGGATCTAACGCATCATACGCCGCCGAAGACATAGTTAACATCCGCTCACCATCTTTTCCAACAACCTCCAACGCATTACAGCAATTGGCCTGTAATTGCGCCATTGAAAACTCAACAACCTCATGTGTTTGCGCCAAACGATCAACGACATCTCTACACACATTATCATCCGTCATGCATTGCGTACAAATACCAACCATTTCACTACCAATATACATTAAAAAGTCCGTGTGATAGACAGGAATACCAACGTGGCTCTGTGTTTCAAATGTAATGACATCATAGCCTGTGAAATCCGCCCATCTTTTCACCAATTCCGGTGATGTACGACGGGATAAACCCGAATATGCCCTGCGGTTCACGTGATCGGCAACAATGCTTGCGGTACTTTCAAGGGCAAGGCCATTGGCTTCCTCCCCGCTCCAATCCTCGGTCTTGGAATAAAGCTTTTTTAGTAAATCCGTTATCTCTGGTGTACGCTCCGCGCCACGGTTTTCATTAAGCATCGGATATAATATAAGTTGCCCATTATCATATGTTGACGCCCAATTGGGAAACACCATGTCAGGACACGCCTCCTGCCCCAAGACGGAGGTCACAACCACCCCTTTTTCGACCARCATATCACGATAGGYACGAAATTCTTCGCGCGCCTTAYGCARCGTGACATCGCGCSCCTCAATATCCCCTTCGATTTGATAMGCATTCGTCTCCATTGTCTGCGGGTTGGCATAAAATGCGGCTGGCTCAACCATAAACAGATGATTGGTCGATTGTTTCATTGTGTCTCTACGCCTTTTTACAGTTTCAGATTGCTACATATTAGAATTATAATCTTAAAATTATCACAAGAATGGAAGAACTTTACCCCCTATGTTGCCATAAYAAGTCCATCCCCGTTTTTNATCGACATTTTCAATGGCACCTCTATGCAATACATAAACAGCGAATCACTTAAAAAGTATAATTAAAANTTTCAAACACAAACGTATCCCATACGCCAATCAACCTTCGCAAGTGTTGCCATTTTGCACTTATTCAGTCATGTGTAGCAAAAAGATCAAAAATAACTTGAAAAACTATGAGCATAGTATAATGAATCGTGTATAGGTTTTGAAATATTACCTTCTTCGCAAGGTGCCTACAATTAATAAAAGAAATATAATGAGGAATTAAAATGAAAAAAACAATCGCGACACTTTGCCTAGTCGGTTCTACACTTGCGCTATCTGCTTGTGACACTACAGGAACAGGCTACGTTGACACGGCTCCACCATATAATCGTACAGCACAATACGAAAGTGAAATGCCAATGGCTGCGACACCAACTGCTGTTGTACCTGCTGAGCGCGTTTTCCAAAGAGCACAAACAAAGTAAGCTCCTTGCAAAAAGTATAAAATATAAGAAAAGACTGTCCTTGTGATGGTCTTTTTATTATATAATAGTGAAAGAATTTAAAAATGAGCGCACTATGAAAACCATTACCCCTGTTCTTCTGTTCTTTACAGCWAACTTTATCGGCTATGCCACGATCATCRTATTATATGCTATCGCGCCTATATACGGTTTTGTGAATATTGAAACATCCAACTTTCTTCTAAATCAAGAAGTAGACATGAGTGTCATTATGTTAATGTGGCTCACTTGCGCGATATTCAGCTTCTACAGCTTCTTCACCAAGAATAAATGGAAAATATTCTTCCTAGCAGCGCCTATCATTGTACCGCTTATATCCAGCATCACACTGCTCTCAACCTATAATTAAAGCCACAGAGGATTTACTGTTCCGGCTTCCTAGGTGGAGAAACAGGCGCATTACCATCGCCATGCGCCAAGACCACTGCCTCAATAATAATTGTCTTAGGTTGAGATGAAAGTACGGAAGTCACTTGCGTTTCATCGACGAGAACTTCGACGCCCTCCTCTACCTCTTTATCGTCAAAATACCGCGCAATACGAATAGGATACCCTGATCTATTTCGTACAGCTGCGCGGATACGTGGCCAATTCAAACGATCATGATACATGCCCGCTTTATCAATAATCAGCGCCATATCTTTATCATCCAATTTTTGGTGCTCCACCACACCGGTTTCTTCCATTTTAATCGCCTGTTCCATATCCGGATGCGCTTCCAGATATAGTTCATTACCAATCCATGCCACCTTAATCGGCTGATTAACAACATTAACCTTTGTTCCAACGGGCACTTGCTCAAATAACTTAATAATACTTTCTGGGTACATACGTATACACCCACTGCTCACCCGCCTGCCAATACCATAAGGCCTGCTCGTCCCATGAATTGCATATTGCGCCCACCCCAAATATAGGGCATGCGTACCCAACGGATTATCAGGGCCTGGCAGAACAACCGCCGGAAGATCAGGGTCAGCTTTTCGCATACGAGGCGTAGGCCGCCATGTCGGCCCCACTTTTTTTCGCACAATCGTCGTCTTACCAATCGGAGTATCCAGCCCCTCACGCCCAATGCCCAATGGGTATGTCACAGGTGCATCATCACCATTTAAATAACCATATACCCGCATTTCCGGTAAATTAATCACCAATCCCTCACGCGGCGTATCAGGTAATAAATGGCGTTTCGGTAAAATTATTTCTGCACCCGCGCCCGGTATCCACGGATCAAGGTCGGGGTTCGCCGCCCGTAACTCTACAAATCCAAGATTATGCTTACGCGCAAGATGAACAAGCGTATCCTCATAAACTGCGCTATATGTTTCCATATCACCAATATAGTTTTTCTTATAATCGGCAAAAGACGGMGGCGCARAACACACAGCCAAAGCCATAACTGAACAATAKATTGTAAACTTAAAAGAATTAARACGCATCATKATATCCTGTAAAAATATGCAAAGCACATATTACAGGAATTTTACGGAGAAACACCCTATAAATGAAATAAATAACCTAAAGAGAGCTATAGACTATCAATTTCCTTACAAAGCCGATCATAGGTGCGRTCAAACACCCCYGACTTCGCAATGCGCCCCTTACTTTGCTTGTAAAGTTCATACATCATGGTCTGAGGCCCTACTTTTCGGATAATGAACTGCAAAAACGGYGCATGCTGCGAAGATACATAATARGTGTATGTCGCCACACCTTCATCAAAATCGCACTCAACMGTTCTATAATTCAATGTTTTTTGAGACGCAGCAGAACAATAAATTTGRTCGAGCTTACGGAATTGTTCTTGTGTAAAACCAGGGGCTTGRGCAAATGCYGGATTGTTAATGACTTCAAATACCATAATATCATTGTACCAAATTAATACACAGAAAGGAAGAAAGCATGGTACTACTCCATACACCTGAGAAATTARATCATTTCAAAGCACCGGACTTTTCTTTAAAAAACATYGATAATACAGAATATTCTCTTGAAAAATCCATGGGRAAACATGGCCTTGTCATCATGTTTATCTGCAACCATTGTCCCTATGTTATCTCTGTTATAAATCGCCTCGTCATAACCTGTAACCAGCTACAAAAAGAAGGCATTGGCTGTGTTGCGATCATGGCAAATGATACAATAGAATACCCCCAAGACTCCTTTGAAAATATGCAAAAATATGCAAAAGAGTACCGCATGGAATTCCCTTATCTTATTGATAAAACACAAGAAATAGCCAAATCTTATGGTGCTGTCTGCACGCCTGATTTTTTCGGTTTTGATAAAGATAAAACATTACATTACCGAGGCAGACTAGACAACGCAGCCAATAAATCCACCGATGATCATACCGTGCCAGAACTATTAAATGCCATGCTGGAACTCAAAAATAATGGGCACATCTCTACCCCCCAAACACCATCAATGGGGTGCTCAATAAAATGGAGAACATAATAAACCGAATAAAGTTACACCCCTCCTTCAAAAATACTGGTTTTGCCCGTAAATATCATTACAATGCCCTCATCCATGAAAGCATAAAATAAGGTTTAAAGAGTATGGCAGATATTTTTATCGAAGTAGATGAGGCGTTAAAGCAAGAACGGATGGAAAAAATTTGGCAACGATATGGCGGATTTTTTATCGGACTTCTCAGCGTCATTATCTTGGGAACTGCTGCGAATGCTGGATATAAATCTTGGCAAACATCAAAAAATTCTACACAGACAGATTTACTGTTCGCCGTAACCACCAAAACAAATTACAGTGCCGATGACCTCATTGCCCTTGCACCAAATTTACAAGCAGGACTACGCAGTGTCACAGGCATTCATGCCGCAGGCCTATACCTCGAAGAAGGTAACGAAGAAAAAGCATTACAAACCTATGAAAATTTGGGTGCAGACATCAATACCGATCCAACCATTGCGCAACTCGCAGTTTATATGGCCACTTCTATTGCGAAAAATTTAAGTGCAGAAGATAAAATTTCAAAACTAAACACCATTATTGCAAATACAAATAACCCATGGCGCTATCATGCGATGCTGGATATCGCACTGGTTCAGGCGAACTCTATTCATGACTATAAAACCGCACGCAGCCATCTATCCAACATATTAAAAAGCAAAATAACACCAGAAACACTCAAACAAAAAGCACACTCTTTGGACATATTATATGCGTTAAAGGAAAAAATTTAAGCCCCATACAGGTAAAATACCCACCATTTCAATATCGCTTAAAAATACAGGAATAACAGGATGTTAAAAAACAAAACGCTACTAACCGTATTTTCTATATTAATGCTAAATTCTTGCTCCGGTATTTCTGGCATGTTTGAAAAAGACGAAGCACCAAAGCTAGAAGGAAAACGTATCTCTGTTTTAGCATTACAAAAAACATTAGCACCCGAAATTTCGCAAGAGAATCAGAAAAATTATACCATTCCCAAAACTTGGACAAATACATCATGGCCTCAAGCAGGGGGATACCCCAACCACGCCATGCAAAATCCATCTCTACCCAACACACAATTAAAACGCGCATGGTCTGCTGATATCGGATCGGGAAGTTCAAACGGCCTGCCTTTAACTGCACTGCCCATTATTGCCAATAACATTATTTATACATTGGATACAGACTCCCGATTATCTGCCTTCAACGCACAGACCGGAAAAAGAATTTGGAAAAAGAATATCGAAAAAGAGGATGAAGGAGAATCTGTAATTAGTGGTGGTATATCCTTTGCCCATGATACTTTATATGTCACAAATGGATATGATGAAGTCTTAGCCATTTCACCAGAAAACGGTGACATACAATGGCGTAAAAGACTACCTGCTCCATCAAGAGCAGCACCAACAGTCATTGGCGGGCGTGTCTTTATTTCAACAATAGACAGCCGTCTTGTTACCTTGAGCGCAAAAGATGGCACCAGCCTWTGGSAATATACRGGTATTAGTGAAACAACAGGATTACTGGGCGCAGCCAGYCCCGCCGCWAATRACGACATTGTCGTACCTGTRTTTTCATCCGGAGAAGTCACTGCCTTGCGCATTGAAAACGGCTCAGTTGCATGGTCAGATAACCTYGCAAATGTTCGACGYTATGGTGGTGGGCTGGAAAATTTATCAGACATAAAAGCTATGCCGGTACTAAGTAATGGYATAATCATCGCGATAAGTTTCAGTGGGAAGATCGCCGCGATAGATGAGAGAACCGGCACACGCATTTGGCAAAGAGAAATCGGCGGATCACAAACKCCTTGGGTTRCAGGAAACATTGTCTACATCCTRTCTTCTGATAGTCAAATCATTGCCTTAGATTTAGCAAATGGCGCAATCCTGTGGATACATGAACTKGAAAGATTTGAAGAYCCAAAAGACAGAGAAGRCCCAATTTACTGGAGCGGYCCTGTTATGGCATCCGGACGATTGATCGCCACAGGMTCTCATGGCTATTTYATMGAAATAGATGCRAGAAATGGACAARCACTACATACAACAAAAACAAAGAARAATGTACAGCTTGCACCAATTATCGCAAATGAAACATTATACCTGCTATCAGAAGACGGAACTTTATTAGCATATAAATAARATATATGGTAAGACCATCCCAAATGCATGGCTTTMGGTGAATTTACGCTGAAATAAGTTATGCTTGGAACGTAGAAAAGCAGAATAAATATGTTAAAAATTGCGATTGTTGGCCGACCAAATGTCGGAAAATCAACCTTATTTAATAAACTGGCCGGAAAAAAACTGGCCATTGTTGATAACACACCAGGTGTGACCCGCGACTGGAGAGAAGCCGAGGCGACTCTTTTCGGACAAGAAATGATCATCATCGACACTGCGGGCCTTGAAGAAACTTTTGACGATTCTATACAAGGGCGCATGCGCCAACAAACAAATGCTGCTCTTGATATGGCCGACTTAATTTTGTTTATCATTGATGGACGAGAAGGAGTGACTCCAACAGACGAGCATTTTGCCGCTTTCCTCCGCAAACAGAAAAAACCTATTGTCCTTGCCGTTAACAAATGCGAAAGCAACAAAGTATCTCAAAGCGGCGTAGGTGAGGCGTATTCCTTAGGGTTTGGCGATCCTGTTGCCGTCTCTGCTGAGCACAGCTTAGGCTTCGACGATTTATATAACGCACTATATCCTTACTTCCCAGAGGAAGAAGAGGAAGAAGAAAGCGAAGAAAACGTTGCGAGTCAATTTGATAATCTAGATGATATTGAAGGCTTGGAAGATTATATTTTCACACAAGAAGAAGATGATCCAGACAAACCCATTAAGATTGCAATTGTTGGCCGACCAAATGTTGGTAAATCAACCCTACTAAATACAATACTAAACGAACAACGCGTTATGACAGGGCCGGAGGCAGGCATCACCCGCGATGCCATTGCCGTTGACTGGAGTTATCAGGGACGAAAATTTAAGCTGGTCGATACCGCTGGATTACGCCGAAGATCTAAAATATCAAATAATATTGAAAAAATGTCGACTGAAGACTCTTTTCGCGCCATTCGCCTTGCACAAATCGTCATTCTTGTTCTGGATGGAAATGAGGCACTGGAAAAACAAGATTTACAAATCGCAGAACATGTCGCCAGCGAAGGAAGAGCCTTGGTCATCGCCGTTAATAAATGGGACAGCGTAAAAAACAGATCTGACGTTCTAGATGACATAAAGCACAAACTCTCTACCTCTCTCTCTCAAACCAAAGGCATTGAATTCGCCACTATTTCTGCTTTAAACGGTAAGAATATTGATAAATTATTCTATAAATCCTTAAAAACCTATGAGATCTGGAACAAACGCGTCGGTACAGGTGGATTAAACAGATGGCTCGCCTCTATGGAGAGTAAAAACCCCGCACCACTCGTATCTGGACGCCACAACCGTGTAAAATACATCACACAAATAAAAACGCGCCCCCCTACTTTTGCTCTATGGGTCTCTCGTCCAAAAGAATTACCAGAATCCTACCGTCGCTATATCACAAATGGCCTACGACGTGATTTTGATATACCAAGTGTTCCCCTGCGACTGCTTGTACGTGCCAGTAAAAACCCTTATGCTAAATAATGATGTACTTAAATAAGACTCATAATAATAGCTCTGGTAATGTCCTTTTTCTTATACTCATAGCCGTGGCATTATTCGCCGCCCTATCTTACGCGGTAACATCATCCAGCCGCACGAGCAAAAGCAGCGCAAGTTCCGAAACAACACTGATCGCCTCTGCTGAGATTGTTCAGTATGGCAGCACTTTAGAAAACGCAGTGACTTATTTACTCGTTTCAAAAAAATGCGCTGCCGAAGAGATTAGTTTTGAACGCGCTCCCTTTGATGGTTCCGACCCACTCTATGTCAATACAAATGCACCAAACAATTTTTCCTGCCATATTTTTCACCCCAACGGTGGACGAGCAGCGACACTAAAACCACCAAAGAATGCAAATGATGGTCGAGAATGGGCGTATATAGAGACACGCGTTTTAGGTATCGGCGTAGACCAAACGGCATGCGGATCAGAGTGCCACGAAATACTGATTGTACTTGGCGGCCTAAGAAAAAGCACCTGTCAAAAACTCAATAAACGTTTAAGTGGATCAGACATAATCCCTGTACAAGATAACGGTCAAGCATATGAAAGCAAAGCATTTCAAGGTATCTTCAATGTTTCTTCCAACACAGATATTGATCAAGGTGCCATAGGATATAATGCGTTATGTACACAAGACGCCGCCGGAACTTACTACTACTACCATGTTCTTCTACCCAGATAAAACACCCTATACCGCAATTATATCGCGAATATACACGGTCACATCCAATAAGTTTTGATCAATCGCCAAACCCACAATCGCGATAAACCCACCCATTTCCCAAGGAAAACGAAAGCAATAGGTCAGAATAAACGCCGAATACACATAACCAACAATGGTTATAAAAACAGCATAAGATTCAAACGCCGTAATATCGGCCCCCATAATCAATGCACCCAAAATAGGCAATGTCATCAAAACACCAGGAATATTTAACCAATTCGCCACAATCACAAATTTTAARAARTGTTCTTGTCGTTCAAATTGYTTGCTTAAAAAATAGACCACRGTAAAAAAYAAAGCTGCGGCAAAAATAACACGAACCAAATGCAACGAAACAACAACTCCWACAGAGAARCCAGCCGACATCGCCACCATAACRGCAATCAAAACAGGCAATAGCACCACTGGAATAATAAAGGATTTRATCGCWGCACTGCGCGATGATCTAAACCTCTCCACYCCYACAGGCATGAATAAAGTTATTTCCATACATCCGATTAAATTTTGTTTCCACTCTTYTTTTGTAAACATAARCATCCYCCATCACTRTAAACAGAAANAAATTCTTACCCAMYCAGTATACAAGACAAATGGYGATTCTTACAAATTTGCARTGSTTTTAYAGGGTTATACTTGCGAAAYRCACCATAYTMATCTATGARTRATYACTATATTTCAATTATAAATACGGGAGTCCCTATGGATTACTTCATCACTGTCGCAACAAATGTTATTATAGCAAGCCTTATCCTGATGGCAGGATGGAYGCTTGGTAATTATGTTTACAARATAATTCAGAATATTAAAAAACTGGATGACACCTTAAAAAGTTTTCTTGGTGCCATGGCAAAATATACCATTTTGACATTAGCCAGTGTGATGATTCTTCAACAATTCGGTGTACAGATAGTCAGCCTACTGGCCATCTTAGGCGCAGCAGGTCTTGCCATTGGTCTTGCCTTACAAGGAACACTCAGTAATGTCTCCGCAGGGGTTATGCTGCTTATTCTACGTCCGTTCGATGTCGGTGATTTTATTTCATGTGGTGGAACAACAGGCACTGTAAAATCACTCGGTCTTTTCGTGACAGAACTATCCACATCTGAAAATGTGTATATTTTTGTACCAAACAGCAAATTATGGAACACAGACATCAAAAACTTTTCACGCAACGATACCCGTCGCCAAGACCTCATTTTCGGTATCAGCTATAATGATGATATAAACAAGGCGTTCAAAACCATTGAAAAAACCATCTCGAAAGATGAGCGTATTTTCACAGAAGATGGCAAAGAGCCAAAAATAATGGTTACAAATTTAGGCGAATCATCTGTGGATATAACATTACGCATATGGTCAGACAGATCAGATGTTGCATCTATAAAAGCTGATACAATGAAGGCCATAAAAGAAGCGCTAGATAAAGACGGAATTTCAATTCCCTTCCCAACACGCACAATTGAAATGGTTCAACCGGCAAACGAAACTGAAAAAAGTGTTCCAAAGAAAAAAGAAGTGACAAAAAAGAAAGCCGCCTAAACAACCCAATATAGCCATTTTTTCATCCTGATCCGACGATTAAACAGCTATAATATACAAAAACAGAAAAGAGCGACCCAACGGTGGCTCTTTTTACTTGAAAAACAAACGATTTATCAATATCTTATGTCTTCTCAAGAGCGGAGCAAATGTGCTCCATGATAAGAAAGATTAAGACATGTGCGGAATTGTCGGAATTTATGCTTACTCACCAGTCAATCAGAGCCTCTATGACTCGCTGACTGTCTTACAGCATCGTGGGCAAGATGCTGCTGGCATCGTCACCGAAGATCAAGGAAAATTCTGCCTCCGTAAAAGTAACGGACTGGTTC
The DNA here is from genome assembly GCA_002747015.1 of Zetaproteobacteria bacterium. The sequence goes on along the minus strand of NVXI01000006.1, from coordinate 104,695 downwards.
GAGACATTTTTAATCTGGAACACATGACCCAACTAAAAGGTAACAGGGGGATCGCGCATGTCAGATACCCTACAGCAGGCAGTGCCAGCTCGGCTGAATCACAACCATTTTACGTCAACTCCCCTTACGGCATTGTCTTGGCGCATAATGGGAACTTAACAAACCAGCATGACTTAGAAGAAGAGCTCTATCGCACAGATTTACGCCACGTTAATACAAACTCAGATTCCGAGGCTCTGCTCAATGTCTTTGCACATGAGCTACAATCACAAAGACAACTCACCCCAAAAGCAGAGCATATCTTTTCCGCCATTGATAAACTATATACACGCTGTCAAGGCGCCTACGCTATCGTTGCAATGATTTCAGGCTATGGTCTGGTCGGGTTTCGCGATCCCAATGGTATTCGCCCACTAATTTACGGCTCAAGAATAAACAAAGACGGTCAAACAGAATATATGATCGCATCTGAAAGTGTCGCACTGGACGCTTTGGGTTTTAAAATTGAGCGCGATGTCATGCCTGGCGAGACAATCTATATCGATCAACATGGCCAGCTACATACTTACGTCAGCGAAAACGCGCAATCATATACGCCATGCATTTTTGAACATGTCTATTTCGCACGCCCAGACTCTATTCTGGACGGCAGTTTGGTGTATAAATCGCGCGTGCGTATGGGAGAATATCTGTCCGAAAAAATTATGCTGGAAAGACCAGATCATGACATTGATGTTGTCATTCCAATCCCTGAATCCAGTCGCCCTAGTGCTATGGAACTTGCACATAAATTGGGCATTAAATTCCGCGAGGGGTTTGTCAAAAACCGCTATATCGGGCGTACATTCATTATGCCTGGACAAGAAGAGCGAGAGAAGTCTGTTAAACAGAAACTCAACCCCATTAGTCTAGAATTTCAGGATAAAAATGTTCTCCTCGTTGATGATTCAATTGTGCGCGGGACAACATCCAAAAAAATAATTGAGATGGCACGTGCCGCCGGTGCAAAGAAAGTTTATTTTGCCTCAGCTGCTCCACCCGTTCGTTTTCCAAATGTCTACGGCATTGATATGGCTGTAAAAACAGAATTGATTGCCTTTGGTAAAACCACAAAAGAAATAGAACAAGCCATTGGCGCCGACTGGCTTATATATCAGGATTTAGATGATTTGATAAAGGCCGCAACCCCAAGCGATGAACAGCCTGGCAGTCGCAATTTTGATTGCTCTGTATTTGACGGGAAATATATTACCGGAAATATTGATGATCTATACTTCGCCAGACTAGAAGAAAATAGAAACGACAAACGCAAGCAAGATAATATGGGTGATAATAATGCGCGGTGCATCGATCTTCATGGGAATAGCTAAGCGGATCTACTCATTATAATCCGGTGATGTATCGGCATTTTCTTCAAACATTTCATCCATATTCTTTCTAAAGTCAGATGTATAGCCATCCTTCTTTTCTTGCATCATCTCAGGCGTACTCTTTAGCAAGTCCATCTCTTCCAATTTTCTGCTCATCCCCGAAAGACCTTTGACTTTCTCAACACCGTCCTCAATCGTATCATCAACATATTTAGGAATAATTCCATCAATCCATGTTGATGTTATCTCCAAATAATTCTGCGTTTTACTACCCGAAAACCACTCATCTTTTTGTTCATCACTTAAAAGGTGCAATAACGGCCAATATAATAAACCCAACACAAAAACCCCGCGTAGAACACCAAAAACAACCCCTAATGTACGATCCAGTGCGCCAAGCCCCATATTCTTGGCGAATTCCGCCAAAAAGTGACTACAGATAGACAACATGATAACAAAAACAATAAAAACCAAGCCATAAGACAAGCCGTAAGACACATACATATAAGGAATAATATCGAACAGCATCTCTGCCTCACCATTCCCCGTAAGGCCAAGCCAAGAATCCATCAATGGCAATAATAACGGCCCACCGATATAAGCCGCCAACACACCACCACCGATACCAAAAATAGTAAGTGATTCACGAATAAACCCACGTAAAAAGGCGATAGCCACTGATATCAAAAGAATAACAATAACAATAACATCAAGAATCATAAAAATTTTCCTCTATTACTTTAAACGCAGGCACAATCTAAGCATTTCATAATTTTTTACAAGTACTAGAAATACGCCGACAACCACAAAAATGCAATCCCCGTGCCACATCAACAAAAAACAGCGCACAAATTAAAGTACACTGTCTCAAAAATATTTATAATAGTCATACAGTCAGAATTTCTTTAGTTTAAAATCACCGACCTTAAGATGGTGTCGTCATTTGACTTATGCAATACCTGCTATTCAACATCAATAGAAGGAGTTTCTGTTACATCAACAGCCCCTGTAATGTTTTCAATAACTTTATCTGGTTGGCCAATAGGAATGCTAGTCGCATCCAAAGAACGTAAATATTCCGCATCATAATATGATAGCTCTTCATCAGAGTCATAAATAATGAATGAAATGGGCTCATTATTTGTATTATTCTCACGGATTTTTTCAATGACCTCAACACCGCTATAATCTGTACGCATAAAAGCGCTACTCTCACCCAGATCATTCGAAACATCAGATCCAACGATGACAGCCTTTACCTTAACATTTGCGGCGTACAAGGCTGTTAGAGCTACCTCACCACTAGGTTCTGCAATGATATCACATTCCTCTATGCCAGCACTTTGCAATACCAAAGAAAGATCGCGTCTTACTTCTTCGCTCTTATGTGCAATCAGAACCACAGAACGTAATAAATATTCCTCACCTCTTATTGCATTCCCAAAAGGTTCGTTTACATGTTCATCATTTATCATGGTGAAATCCCAATATCATATTTTTAATACCATACTCTTGGGACAATATTGCGTAACAACACAATCTAAGGCTTAGGCCCCAAAATCATAATCATTTGGCGACCTTCAAATTTAGGTTCTAACTCCACATTTGATAGTTCAGCCAACTCTTCACGGATATTTTTGAAAATATTTCTACCAATATCCTGATGCGCCATTTCACGACCACGAAAACGCATCGTCACTTTAACCTTATTCCCATCATTCAAAAAACGGGTCGCATTACGCATTTTCACATCATAATCATTTTTTTCGATACGCGGGCTAAGTTTAACTTCTTTAACTTCAACTGTTTTCTGTTTCTTACGCGCTTCATTCGCTTTCTTCTGCTGCTCGTACTTATGCTTACCATAGTCTAATATTTTACAAACTGGTGGTTCTGCATTGGGAGACATCTCAACCAAATCCAGCCCAACATTATCCGCCATCTCCTGCGCTTTAACCAGCGTAACAATACCACACATTTCTCCATCGGCATCAACAAGACGAACCTCTGGGGCAGTAATATCAGAATTTCTACGTGGCCCGCGATCTTTTCTGGGCATTGGTCGTTGTGGTCTAGAAATAATAGTCTCTCCTTTAATTATTTTCACATCAAATAGTATTAAACACAAAATTCTTTAGAAAATCATTAATACGGTGGTTTATCGCTCTCTGCAAGCCTTTACAGCCCCCAAATCGAATAACCTTTGATTAACTACTCTAAAATGGTGGTTTTGCGGCATTCATCAACTCGGATACTGCAACATCAAAATCCTCTATAGATTGTGCTTTAGAGCCAAGCCTGCGAATCGCTACAGTCTTTTCTTCCGCCTCACGTGCACCAACAACAAATAGATTCTGAACTTTTTTCACTGAATGCTCACGCACCTTATAGTTGATTTTCTCGTTCCTGATATCCAGTTCCGCGCGAATACCTGCATCCAATAACGCTTGGTGCAACTCACGCGCATAATCATCCGCCTTACTCGTGATTGTCGCCACAACACATTGCACAGGTGCAAGCCATAGCGGCACCTTCCCTGCGTAGCTCTCAATCATCACACCGATAAACCGTTCAAGCGAGCCTAAAATCGCGCGATGCAACATCACTGGGCGATGCTTCGCACCATCCTCACCGATATAAGAGGCATCAAGGCGTTCAGGTAAAACAAAATCAAGCTGCAACGTTCCACACTGCCAACTGCGACCAATCGCATCACGAATATGATATTCAACTTTTGGCCCATAGAAGGCACCTTCACCCTCTGCTTCTTCAAACTCAAGCCCAGCCTCAACCAAAGCGCGACGCAAACCATCCTCGGCCTTATCCCAAACCTCATCCGTACCTGCACGTTCATCAGGGCGTAACGCCAAGACCACCTTCACATCCTCAAACCCTAGATCCGAATAAACTATTTTTACAAGGTCGCAAAAAGCAACAGATTCGCTAGTAATTTGATCTTCCGTGCAGAATATATGCGCATCATCCTGAGTCATCTGACGCACACGCATTAGACCGTGCAACGCACCATGTGGCTCATTCCTGTGACAGCATCCAAACTCCGCCAAGCGCAAAGGTAAATCACGATAAGACTTTGTCCCCTGATTAAACACCTGCACATGGGCTGGGCAATTCATCGGTTTCAAAGCCATTAATTTATCAAATGCCTTATCGCTCAATACAGGCGCGTCATCATCCGTATTTGGAATCTCATCGGGAACAACAAACATATTCTCGCGATATTTTCCCCAATGGCCGGAAGCTTCCCATAGCTTATTATCAATCAACTGCGGCGTTTTAATTTCCTTATACCCCACATCATTCAACCGTCTGCGGATATAGCCTTCCAACTGATTATAAATCGTAAAGCCTTTTGGATGCCAAAAGACAGAGCCTTGCGCTTCTGCTTGGAAATGGTACAAATCCATTTCATTACCCAACTTACGATGATCGCGCTTTTCCGCCTCCTCAAGTTGATATAAATATGCCTTTAGTTCCTTATCATCACGCCACGCCGTACCGTAAATTCGCGTTAACATCGCATTATCGGAATTACCGCGCCAATACGCGCCCGCAACTTTCAACAATTTGAACGCCGTTCCAACATTGCGCGTTGTCGGCATATGCGGCCCACGGCATAAATCCAGCCAATCACCTTGACGGTAAATCGATATGTCTTCGCTCTCGGGAAGATCTTCAATCAGCTCCGCCTTATAGGCTTCGCCCTTATCTTTAAAATAGGCAATCGCCTTATTTCTGTCCCAGACTTCGCGCTCAAAGGCCGATCCGCGTTCAATAATTTTACGCATTTCCTTTTCAATAACGGCCAAATCATCCGTTGAAAATGGCTCATCACGTGCAAAATCATAATAAAACCCATTTTCAATCGATGGGCCAATGGTCACTTGCGTACCTGGGAATAAGGACTGTACCGCCTCTGCCATCACGTGCGCCGCGTCATGACGGATCATTTCCAGTGCATCTTCATCGGCGCGTTTGATAATTTCAATCGAAGTATCTACGGTAATCGGTAATGACAAATCACTCAACTCACCGTCCAACTTAATTGCGATCGATACCTTGGACAAAGATTTTGATATGCTTTGCGCAATCTCCATGCCCGTCACACCAGAGTCATACTCTCTGATTGATCCATCAGGCATTGTAATTTTAATATTATCCGCCATAGTTACGCTCTTGCTCCGCTTACATCATTCATCAACTAGCATATATAGTAAAAACTACACCATAAATCCAGCGTATTTCGCGTATCGACAGCCCAAACCCCGCATTTATTTATGCGCAGAGGTCAGATAGACAGACGTTGGGCATTGATAGAAGAGATTATCGCCCTGCCCATAAATATATGTTATGAATAATTATCAATCCGCGCACAAGGTAATCAGGGTCTTAGATTATGAAATATTTATTATTCACGACACTTCTTACACTCTGTTTTTCAAGCCCAGTTAAGGCAGAATACATGCTGAATAAAGACGTTACACATTATTCTGTTAATGAATCCGATCCGTCAAAATTACTCGCTGAAGTAACAAAAGTAATGAAAAAACCATGCAAAAGTAGAAGCCGTAACCCTGTTTTTTCTTGCATGCTTGGGTCTGTCAAAGCAACACATAAATCTATTGAGGTAGGAAAAGGCGTGTGTGGTATATATCGCTTCAAACTCGTGGCAAAACAACATTATTTAATACCAAAATGGGTAAACCGAGGTCAACATTCAATTGAGATGCAAAATAAATGGATTGATCTACTTAATGATCGAACAGAACGGGCGCAACATCATGGGAAAATCTTTAAAAAATCCATGCTAAAAGCACATGATAGAATTATGAAATTAACAACGCTATGCAGTAAAGTCACACGCTCTATCAGTAAAATCCTTGATAAAGCACAGGAAGAAGCACAGGAAGAATACAAAGAATTCTATAAAGAAAGTGGCGACTCTATAGGAAATTTCCCAAACTAATATGCCATCAGACCTCAGGGGAAACAGCATTTATACGCGACTATGAAAATGAGGAAAATCTCCAATAAACAGTTTTTCATAGTCCAAAGATATTTATTTTAGTACAAGAAACAAGATCTGCAGCGTATATTTTATATGTAAGGGGCGAAGTAACGCTGTAATAAGATAAATATCTTTGGACTAACGTTCGTTCATTGCGTTATCGAGGGTTTTCACAAAAGGCTTCAGCAAATATTGCATCACGGTTTTTTGCCCCGTTAGAATATCAACACTTGTCACCATCCCCGGAATAATAGGGAGCACTTCACCCTTACGCTTTAGCTCCGTTTCATAGGTTCTAAGGCGCACACGGTAAAACGGATTGCCTTGCTCATCCTCTATCGTATCGGCAGAAATATCCAGTAATTCACCCTTCAAACCACCATAAATTGAGAAATCATAGGCCGTAATTTTAATGATCGCGGATTGCCCCGGATAAATAAAGGCACGATCCGAAGGCTTAATTTTCACCTCAACAATCAGCTGATCATCCAATGGGACAATCTTGATCAAATCCTCGCCGCCGCGTACAACTCCGCCAATTGTATTCACATTCAGCTCTTGTATAATACCGTCCACTGGGGATTTAATTTCCCGACGGCCTTTGCGCTCTTCAAGACCGCTTAAACGCTCTTGAATCTCATTCAGTTCCATCAATTTCGTAGACAGCTCTGCCTGCGCCTCCGCCTTTGCTGTTTGTTCAATTTCTTCCAAACGGGCATTGGCCTCATCAATAGCCGTTTGCGCGCGCGGCAGGCTAGATTTAAGACCGTTTAGCTCAGACACGCGCTCTTTTATGCCGCGCTGTAATTGTAGCAACTCCAACTTCGGCGCAGAACCACGCTCCACCAGCGGCTTAATCATATTAAACTCTTTACGTTGCAAATAAATCACGCCTTTCAAATCACCAATACGCACATTCAGCTCATCCACTTCTTGCGTACGCTGGGTCATTTGTTGTTTAAGAACATTCATTTGCCCAACAAGCTGACGCTTATTCGCACGAAAGGTATTTCGCTCCTCAACCACACTTCGTGGTGCGCCCGTTTGCACTTCATCAGGGAATTCAACGGTTTCATGTCCCTTGGCCTGCGCCTGTAATCGGGTAATAGAAGCCAGCAAACCCAAATATCGCGCACGATTTGCGCCAAGATCAGATGATGCCTCAATATCGCGCAAGCGCACAAGAACCTGTCCTTGTATCACCGAATCGCCCTCTTTAACCAATAACTCTTCTACAATTCCTGCATCCAGACTTTGCAAAGCCTGAACCTCACTGGAAGGAATAATTTTACCATCGCCGCGCGTGACCTCATCCAACGTTGCCCAATTCGCCCAAATAACAAACAACACAAAGAACGAGGTTATTGCTACCAATAGAAAATGCTTGGATAGCGGCACTTGATCATCAGCATCAAAAAATGATATGGCATGAGCCTGCGCAAGGTCAACCTGCTCCTTCGCCCAGTTTTGACGAATGGCGGTCCATTCACCATGTTCATCTTGAATTTGTTCCTCAGAGGTTTGCTGCTCAGACATCTGTTTTCTCCGCCGCTGTACCATATTCACGTGCCTGCAATTTACGGATCACCTCATCTTTGGGGCCAAATGCCACAATACGCCCGCGATCAATCAAGATCAACTTATCGACCATCGACAACATCGCGCCCTTATGGGTAATCAGAATGGTTGTTTTATTCTCACAAAGTTTTTCAAGACGTTTCCGCAAACGATTCTCAGAGGCCGGATCCATAGAGGCTGTCGGCTCATCCAAAATCAAGATCGGCGGATCGTATAAAAGTGCACGTGCAATCGCAACCGCCTGACGTTGCCCACCTGACAATGCCTCACCGCGTTCGCCCACCATCGTATCAAGGCCAGCCGACGAGTCCCTTAAAAACTCGATCACACCAGAGATTTCCGCCGCCTTCATCACCGCACTATCAGGGGCGGTCTCATGCCCCATAGTGATATTATCACGCACAGATCCATAGAAAAGCTGCGGGCTTTGTTGAACCGCACCAACATTACGGCGCAAATCACCCGGATTAATTTGGCGCACATCCGTGCCATCAATCTGAACAGAACCAGCGGAAGGCTCATAAAGGTTAAGCAACAGACGTTCAATCGTGGTCTTACCTGAGCCAACTGCGCCAATAATACCAACGCGCTCCCCCGGTTGGATGGTAAAACTAAGATTGTTCAGCGATGGAGTTTCCTGCCCTGGGTAACTAAACACTACGTCACGAAACTCAATATGACCACGCACATGATCCAAGCTCACAAAATGTTTGTCGGCAGGACGCTCCACCGGCTTTTTCATCAACTCATCTAACTGTATCAACGCTTCTCTTGATTGATTTAACCGCGTCATCAAGCCAGCAAGCTGTGCCAATGGCCCCATTGCACGACCCGATAAAATCACACAGGCAATCAACGCGCCCATAGAAATTGTAGCATCACTGATAAGAAACACACCAACAATAACAATCGCAACACTGGCAATTTGTTGAACAAATACGGCCCAATTCTGCGCAAAAGCCGAAAGTTGCCGCGATTTCACCGCCGTACGAGAGGCTTTATCCGTTAACTCTTCCCAATTACGCTGTGTATGCCCTTCTGCGGCTTGAACCTTAATGGTTTCAAGACCGATAATGGTTTCAAATAATAGCGCATTTTTCAGCGCACTTTCATGCATGGATTCTTTTGTGACCTTGCGCAAAGGCTTCTGCAAATACAGTCCCATCCCGACAATAAGCGGGATCGCCGCCAACGGAACAAAAGCAATCGGCCCGCCAATAATCGCAATCACAGCAATGTAAACAAACACAAAAGGCAAATCAATCAATGCTGCCATGGTCGCCGAAGTAAAAAATTCTCGCAGCGTTTCGAACTCTTTCATATTACTCGCCAAAACCCCGGCACTTGGTGGTCTGGACGTCATTTTCATGCCCATAATCTGCTCAAATAACAATGCAGATATTTTCACATCGGCGCGCCTGCCCGCATGATCGAGAAAATGAGCACGTAGATTTCGAAGGATAAAATCAAAAATGAAGACAATAAATATCCCCGCAGACATCGCATATAACGTTTCAAACGCACTATTAGGAACAACGCGATCATATACATTCATGATAAAAATAGAACTGGCCAAGCCAAATATATTAATCATCAAAGCAGCAACCATCACCTCAGTATAAAGTGTTTTATTCTCCCAAAAGGTCGCCCAGAACCAGTTACGCTCCGTATCAATTTTAGCGGGCCCCGCACGATCATCGACACGCGCCGTCGGACGCACAAAAAATGCATAGCCCGTATAAAGATCCGCCAATTCATCCAGCGTCATCTCTTGTTTTTCATCACTAGTCTCTGGAAACTGCACCAAGAATTTTGTTTTCGGATGGACCAATGCATTCTTGGCATCCTGCTTTTTAGGGGCATGCCCCTTCGGGTATCTAACATCCCAAATAATACAGGCCTGGTTATGCTCCAAAGATAAGATACAAGGTAAATTCGGTGCAATCGCAAGAGATTCCAGAGAGCGTTCCACCAATTTTGCACGTAAATCCGCACGCTGAGCCGCGCGCACAAATAGCGCCGGTGTAATACCTTGCGGAGGAATTGGTAAGCCAGAAGTCAACGACGCAGCACTGCTACGACGACCATAATGCCCAGCCATCACCTGTAAACATTCAATCAAAGGCATTTGAATGGCCATACGATCTGCCTGTAACGGCCAACCATGCGCGGCTTTATCCCGTTTATCAGGACGTGCTTCACTTTGCATATGATTAGGGGGAGATCCTAGTTGATCAGAGTCAACAGAAACGGAAACGCTCTCCTGCGCAGGAGAGCCCTCACCTTCAGAAGCCACCGAACCAGTGGCTCCCTCATTATCCTTATTCGTATTTGTCACCTAATTCTTGACCCGCTTTATAACGTTAAAGACTAGATTACCGCGCCTTCTGCTGCTCTTTATAAGACCATGTATCATCAGAAGCAATAACACTCTCACGAGGATACTCGACACCAAGGATCGGAAGCAAGCGACCTTTCAAGGCCATCAAACGATATACAGCAAAAATCTCAAGGAATTCAGAGTTCACCGTATTACTACGCGACACAAACAACTCATTTTGAGAATCAAGTACGTCAAGCAATGTCCGACGATCAAGATTAAACTGATCCTTATACGCCTTCACAACTTCGGTATTCGCATCGGCTTGCGCAGCGAATTGACTTGCACGCTCACCTGCGGAAACCATACTCGCCCAAGTTTGACGAACATCATTTTCAATAGCGCGTGCAGCTTCTGCGCGAGATTCTTTGGACTGCTGATGACGGTGAACAAATTCACGTCCGCGCGCCACATCCGCACCACCGCGATATAAATTCCAGTTTAAGACAACAAGAGCAGACGCACTTGTATCACGCCCCTCCGTACCGCCAAGATCATGGCCTGTACGCGCATTAAGCTGTAAATCCAATTGCGGATATTGCGTAGATTTTGTCCCTTGCGCTTCTGCATAGGCAACCTCTATATCGGCAGTAAAGATATCCAATGTCGGACTATGTGCCAAGGCCACCATGATCTCTTGATCAACATCAGGTGCAAGTGTTTCATAAGGAATAACAGGCATATCCAGATCACCTGCAGGATCACCGACTTCCGCACGATATTGCGCTTCGGCATTTCTAAGTGCTTGACGAGTACTAGACTCGGTCGCACGAGAGGCAGCCAAACGTGCCTTTGCCTGTTCACCATCCGCCCGTGTAGAACGACCAGCATTCACACCATCTTGAATTTGATCAAGAATATTCAGGTGCGATGACACATTTTCACGTGAGATCAAAAGAAGCTGGCGTTGACGCAGAACTTCTAAATACGATTCCACAATCGAAAGGCCAACCAACTCGGCCGTTTCACGAACACGTTGCGCAGAAGACATCACGCGCGCTTGTTGACGCTGCACTTCGTAATGCGCTTCAAAACCATCAAAAAGCATTTGCGTCAAAGTTATCCCGATTTCCTTACGGAACAGGTTTTCTGTATCATCACCCGTACCGGCGCGTGTGCCTGGATCATCACTATGTTCAAAACCAATATCACCATTCACATCAATCGATGGCAAGAACAAGGCTTCACCCTGTGTCAATTCCTCATCTGTTGCACGGCGGCTCGCGGCCACAACACCATACTCAGGATTGGTTGCAACACCAACAACCAATGCATCGCGCAATGTTGTTACCTTATTATCTTGGGATAAAGCTTGGCCTGAGCCTAAAGCCATTAACGCTGACACCGCAGTTGTTAAACATAAAGTGCGCATTTTTTTACTCGAAATCACAGTAGTTACCTCATTGTTAAATAAAAAACCTATGGCTTTCACACTCACTGTTATGCCCTTTTTTCTGCGTTTACGCAAGGCATTACTACAAATGATTCAACCGCTTGGCAATATATATTGCCACATACTTCTAACAGGACATCCTTAAAAATATCTAAATATTCCAAAGGGTGCCCCAGAATTTAATCAAACAAACATCATCACACAATCGCTGTGTCTGTTTTAATGGATGCATCCAGATCCAAGCCCGTTACACCCTCTAGTATTACCAGCTCCACCGAACCGCCTACACCTGTATTTCCGCTTTGATCAACAGAAAGGATCGTATTACCACCAACCTCTGTTGCAATTACAAAGTCCGCAATATCATCGCTCAGCGAATCATACCCACTTAACAATGCAGAAAAATCAACGACATCGCCTTCAGAGAAATCAAAATCCTTTACAGTATCAACACCCTCGTTGATCGCCTCAAACAAGAATATGTCTGCGCCTGCACCACCATAGATAACATCATTACCAAGCCCGCCAGAGATAATATCATTCCCCTCTTGAGCAAAGATCAAATCATCACCAGCTCCGCCATTGATTACATCATGACCACCAGGACGCGCACCACCGGTTGAATCTATAGACTCCTCGGAAAGAGCCTCGGCGTTCGCACGAATATATGCAACCGTATCATCACGCGACCATCCTATATTTGTTGCGCTCTCACCATTTTCAAGACGTTCAAACACTTCCCAACCAGAACCATTATCCGTAGTTAAACCATGTAATGTTGCAAGATCATCAGTAAAGAGAACATCACCAAAGATAATATCACGCCCTTCACCGCCTTCTATTGTATCACAACCGGCAACAGACAATTTGTTTAATGGGCTAGTATCTGCGAACACAATGGTCAAATCCGATGGATCAGCAATATTAATCGCTTCACCAACACCATCACCATCGCTGTCCATATCAATCACATTCAAACGCGTCATAACAGAGGCAGAAGCATTAACCCCAACCGCAATCACATTATCATTTAAACTATGAAGCAACCCAACCTCATCCGAACCATCAGCCCCTGTGATTTCCGCCATAACTGTGCTCGCACCACCAGAAGTGTTATTACCATCTGCATTAAGATATCTATTCGGGTTACCATCAGAAATGAAATACGTTGTTGTAATCGCATCCCCGCCAATTGGATCTCCACTTTGCAACCAAGTATTCGCTTCTTCTAAAGGCGCCTCATAATTCGTATAACCGCTACCACTTAACGTATCAAGATAAGCCAACGCATCCACCAAACCTTGGGCATCTGTGACTGTAAACGTACCTGCCGTTCCAACACCCGTTGCAAATGGTGTAATATGAATTTTAATATCACCACCATTATAAACACCAAATTCATTTAGCAATTTCTCAACCGAGGCCTTCAACAATGAAATACGTGAATCAGCATCACTTGCACTTCCCATAGAGCCGGATACATCAAGGATAAACACAAAGTTATAATCTTGTGTCTGTGGCTCAAGATATGAACCACCAGCATCACCAACAAGAATATCATTGCCAGCAGCACCCTCAATCACGCCCTCATCACCATTGACCAAATGCGATACATCAGAATTTGCATTATCATTTACATTACGCCCAACGATCAAATCATCATCTGGCGCAAATGTTTTGATTTTAAGAACCGCAACATCCGTGTCACCGTCACCATCGGTCAAAACATACTCGAACTGATCTTGAACACATTCAAGATACGGATACTCAACCTCGACATTATTCAACAAGAATGACGCACCTGAATACTGACCATCATTAACAGAATTAATTGAAATCCCTGTAATCAATTGACCGCCAAAATCAGACGCATCCAATGTAAAGGTAAAGTGACCATCAACAATTTCACTTGGTACGAATTGTTGTTCACCAACAACTTCCGTTCCATCGGCCAATGTCACAACATAATCAAGGCCATGCTGACCACCATCATTGTTACTACCCAGCTCTGCAATCGTCAGGGTCACATTTTGTACATTTTTATCGAAAGAAACATCAAATGTTTCACCTTTCGGCCAAACCTTTGTACTGTCACCACTGTTAAGGTTATCAATACCAAGACCGCTACCATCTGCCGTATTAACCCAACTAATATCGTAATCACCTGCATTTGCAATTTCGACAGTAATACCATCCTTGGTAATTGATGTTTGAGTTCCCGTAACATCAGATGACACAGGATCTAATGACGAACCGCCAGCATTTGAAAACGCATCACCAAAGACATCATATGTATATTCACCCGTATTATTAATCGTCAGTGAACCAAACGTACCATTAATTGTGATGTCAGAGCCATCCGCCGGAACATCAAATACATTCCCGTCGAACTTAATTTGCGTAACCGTATTATCAGCATCTTGTGATAAATCATCATTATCAACAACGTTACCGGCCAAAACACCCTCGGAGGCATTAAACTCAACACAATCATCATGGGCAACAGGACCGTCATCATGAACATCAACACCAATAATCGCCGTTGCCGTATCACCATCCGCATCCGTTACTTGAACTTCAAACTTCAACCAGATCACATCATCATGGTTTGTCGCATCAGGATGATCAATCGTTGTGAATTGAGTGTAAGTATATTCGCCAGTCAAAGCATCAAGAACAAGCGTGAAGATCGTTTCCGCGCCCGCCGTACCAACATAACCATCAGCCGTCGCAACAACGTCAATCACCACACCACCAGATGTTAATTGCACATCAGGACCACCAACTTGGAACTTGGCAACAAAATTACCAGTAGGATCAATAGAACCCGCACCATCTTCACCAAAGTCAAAGTCCAACGTTTTCGTATAGCCAATCGGACCATTCTCTAGATCAGTCTCATCAACTTTTGCGAACTTATTATAGATAACCGGGCCATCATCCAAAACATTAACAGTAATTACGGCATTTGCTTCATCGCCATCACTATCTGTTGCCGTTACTCCGAACTCCAACGCTAGAGAATCATTGTGGTCCATTTCATCAGGATGATCGATTACCCCTTCAAGCGTAAATGTATAGTCACCATTTGATTGGATCACCAAGGTAAAGATCGTCTCCACGCCCGCCGTTCCAGTATACGTATTTGATAATGCATCAAACGCAACAACGACAGCCACACCACCGGATGTTAGACTTCCAACAAGATACGTTCCGTTTCCTTCGATTGACCCTGGTGCATCCGAACCAAAATCCGCAACTATATTACCAGACGCAGATGTTGTCGGTGCAAGGTCAGTTTCATCAACCGTAACCTCATCATTTTCAACAACCGGGATATCATCTTCCTCAACGCACACCTTAATCACATCAAACGCGCTGGCGCGGTTATCTGTTAAATCAACTTCTGTGCCATTTGTATTTTGTTCATAAGCAACAGACTCAACCGTTAACTCAAAAGTACCCGTTACACCATCAGGAATATTAATACCCAAACCAATCAAATCAGCAGGGCTTAATTCCCAAACACCATCAACAGCGTTATAAGTTCCCGCACTCAACGTTGCGCCCGCAGGTAAATTACCGATTTTAATGACTTCAATTACCTCTGATCCATCCGTATCATTAACAGATGTGGTAATTGTTAGAGGAATTGTCGTGCCCTCTTCACCACTTGCCTTTGATGTATCAAGATCAGGCGTATCCGCAACCGCATCAACAATAACATTGAAGTCATCATTTGCACTCGCACTAATACCAGCATCAGGATCAGTCGCAACAACTGTCGCAACCAAACCAGTCAAATCAATGTCACTATCGCCATTCGGAGCAAAATTAAACACTGTATCCAAACTCTCGCCTGCACCTAATGTTATCGTCCACGTTCCGGCAACGCTGTCATATGTGCCAATTGTAGAGGTAAATGTTCCCCACGCCGCATCAATACCGGTTACAGTGATTGTCAGATACTCACCCGCAGCAGGATTTGCACCTAATTGCGCAGTAATCGGAACATCAATTGAATTATCTTCTTTAACCAATGCATCATCAACACCGTTATTAACCTCAATACTTGGTGGGTTAATCACTGGGCACCATTCTAATGTAAACGTATCAGAAGCTTGCGCATTATTATCGCTAGGATCAAACTCACCGTCAGATACCGGATTTTCTGTTGTCAACACAGTTGCCGTCAACGTAATTGCACCAAAGTAATTTGAATCCGTCGGCGTAATTTGAAGACCCACAATCTCCGCAGGTGTCAAAATGTAGATACCTGAACCTGGTGCTGTTTCAACACCAGCAGAAAGAACAAACCCAGCCGGCACACCAGAGATTTGATAACCAGTAATACTTTCTGATCCATCATCAGAACCTGCGCCGTTATTAACTTCTTCACCAGTCAATGCACTTAAATCAATATCAAGAGTATCACCCTCATTACCACCATCATTCGCAGCATCAATCGTTGGCGCGTCCGCAACAGCGTCAACAATAATTTGGAAACCATCAGGCGTTGCATTGGCCGTTGTGTCTGTTGAAGGCTCATACGCACTGGCCGTTGCCACCAAACCTGTCATGTCGACATCGCTATCTGCGGGCGGTGTAAAAGTGAATACCGTGCTTAAGTTCTGCCCCGCTGGCAAAGTAATCGTCCATGTTCCGGCAACACTATCATATGTACCAATTATGGAGGTAAATCCCCATGACGCATCAATACCAGACACAGTAACGGTTAGAATTTCATTACCCGAACCCGCAGGATCAAGTGTCGCAGTAATTGGAACATCAACTGAATTATCTTCCTTCACAAGCGCATCATCAACACCTTGATTAATCTGAACACATGGCGGATTTGCAACTGGCTTCCACTCCAGATTAAAGATATCAGCTTCAGTTGCAGTATTATCACTTGCATCAAATTCACTATCCACCGGATTTTCTGTTGTGAATACAGTAACCGTTAGGTCAATATCACCAACATAATCAGCAGGCGGTGTAATTTGTAGACCCGCGAGTTCTGCTGGTGTGAATGACCAAACGCCACCACCAAGATCAGTACCTTGATTAAAATTAAAGCCTGTTGGGACGTCTGATATTTCGTATTTCACAACGCTCTCAGAACCATCCGTATCACCGGCAGAGCCCGTAATATCAACATCAAGTGGCGTACCTTCTTTACCAGCGTTATCCAAACCATCAACATCCGGCGCGTCATAAACCGCGTCCACAATAACGTCTATTGTCTCGGATATAAATGCACTATCCATATTTGCAACTTCTGTCGACGTCGCAGTAACGGTAATACCTGTCAAATCAATGTCACTATCGGCAGGCGGTGTCAGAGTAAAGAAATCCGCATAATTATCACCGGCAGGAACAACAACCTCATACGTATCAGGGGCAGTTTGCACCCAACCTGTACCAGAAAAACCCCAGCTTGTCGGAATACCCGTCACAGTAATTGTTAAAAATTCAGAACCATCCGTATCACTCAATGTTGCCTCAACCGGAATATCAACAGAGTTATCTTCCTTCACTTGTGCATCGGCAACCTTCAACGTTGGCTTATCCGCAACCGGATTCCACGTTAAGATAAACTTATCTGAATCCTGATTATCATTATTCGTTAAATCAAATTCACTATCTGTCGGAACGTTCTCAGTCGTAAATACAGTCACAGCCAAACCAATAGAACCAGAAAAATCAGGATCATTCGGTGTGATTTGTAACCCAACAATTTCCGCAGATGTTAAATTATAAATACCAGAACCCGGCGCAGTTTCAGTTCCCGCAGATAAAGTAAATCCTGCCGGCACACCAGAAATTTGATAACCTGTGATACTTTCAGAACCATCATCTGCGCCTGCACCATTATTAACCTCTTCACCGGTTAATGCAGACACATCAATATCAAGGGTCGTGCCCTCTGCGCCACTATCATCTTGCCCATCGACATCCGGTTTATCCGCAACCGCGTCCACAATAATATCAAAGACATCCGAAGTAGAACCAGAATTTCCATCTGGATTACTTTCATTAACACTAAACACAAGGTTTAATGCGTCAACATCACTATCAGCGGGTGGTGAGAAAACAGGCCCACCATCAAGAACCGCACCATTAGTCAATGTTATCGTCCAAGTCCCTGCCGCCGCATCAAATACGCCTGTACCAATAGGGAGATCAGAAAAATCAAAAGCCTCGTCCGTAACAGACCATCCTGCAGGAATACCTGAAATCACAACGGTAATGTCACTATTTTCCACTTCCGGTGCCGCAAATGCCGCAACACGAACGCTACCATCTTCATATACTTGGTAATCACCAATCTCTAAAACAGGAGTTAACGGTGGAATTTCTGCCGATTCTTCAGAAACAAATAATTCATCATTACGGTTATCAATACCATATTGCAATTGCGTTGGGTCAATCGGCCCGACATCATCAAGATTGATAACACCTTGCGCATCAAAGCTACTTTGAAATCCATAACCACCGCCAGATGCATTACCACTTGAAGGTGGTGATGCTTGAGTACCGGCTTCCGGCTCAATTTCAGCAACTTTTTTCGCAATGTTTGATAATGCCTCTTCTACTTCTACCTCTTCAACTGCTTCACCTGCAACAGGCTCAATCTGTGAGAGCTCCTGCGCTTTATTTGCCAAAGATATTAACTCTTCTTGAGAAGGAGCAGAAACATCCACGTCACTTTCTTCTACAGCAACATCAATCTGAGTATAACTTGCATCATTCTCACCCGCAACAGAAGCAGACTTAACATCATCGCTCACCTGCTCAACAACAAGACCTAACTCTTCACGCAAATCCACAATGGACACATCCCCGTCCAAACCATTCACAGGCACTTCACATACCTCTGAAACCGTATTTTCATTCACATTGTTATTAATGCCTTGCTCTGATTTATCCATTATGAACACACTCCCTAAACTCGAATTTAATTCTTCACGCCCGAAACCACGCCTGCGCGTCTCGAGTGTTATTAACCATTCATTAACTATTGATGAGTGTACATAACAAAACCGCTAGCAACTTGTCAAACAAATTATGACAAAACATCGCTGACATATGGGAATAACCTATCAAAAGAAAACCCAAGTTCAGCCGAATACATACAACGTGCATAAAAATGCATCACACAACCTTAAGAATATATACCTAAGAGTAGTTGGTGCGCATCCTTTAGTATGGTATTATGTAAACATGTTGATGACGTTCAAAAACCTACATATTCTTATCGTTGAAGATATAGATCCAATGCGCGCACTCATGAAACAATGCTTAACAATGCTGGGTGTTGGTAAAATTAGTACCGCAAAAAATGGAGAAGAAGGATATGAGGCATATCTAAGAGGCAAACCAGATATAATAATAACAGACTGGGAAATGCCAGGAATGAACGGTCTGGAACTTACACAAAAAATTAGACGTGCAAAACAATCCCCAAGAAAAGAAACCCCCATCATTATGATGACAGGGTTTTGCGCAAAAGAAAGAATTACACAATCACTAGACAGCGGCGTGAACTCTTTCATTGTTAAACCATTTTCCGCAAGCGACCTTGCCAAACGCCTCGCACATATAGTAAATCACCCAACCGATTTCATTATAACAGCAAGCTACTCCGGCCCCGAGAGAGACACACATAAAGAAAATTTAAATAAAGAAGATATAATACAAACAATAAAAGCAAGTAACGATTTACAAACAAAAGTCGGCACAGGAACAATAAATAAAGAAGTAATAAACAGGTCTCAAGAAGTAATAAACCAAAACAAAATAGACTTCGTCCCCATTGCCACACATTTTGTGCACCAGCTATTTATAGCGACAGAAAACATGAAAACAGAACAAGAACCCAATAGACGATCTATAGAAAGAATTATATCCCCTATCATGCAAATAAAAGCCAACGCCCGCATATGCCACCACGAACTACTAGGCAGCTTTGCAGATATCATGCTAGATTTTCTTGAGAAAATTAATGATGTTGATCCAGTAATTATACAAATAGTTAACGCAAACCAACTCACATTAAAACACCTGATTAGCGGCAAAAAGAAAGAAGAATTGGAACAAGACGGCGACAATTTACAAAAAGAGTTAAAGAGTGCCTTCACGCGCTATATGAATATAAAATATAAAATATCACAGAACAAATTAAAGAAAAAAACAGCCGCCGCATAAAATAAAGCCCGCATACAAGATGCGGACTCTAATAAAAATTAGCAATAATACGTGAGATTAAAAGCTCAAACGTTTTACATTTTGTATTTGCGGCAAGCGCGCAACTTCATCAAATAACGCATCAGATAATGGCCCGTCCAAAGCAACGAGACAAATCGCAGTCTCGCCAGAATCTTGACGACCCAAATGGAAACCAGCGATATTTTGCCCCGCATCTGCCAAAATCGTTCCAAGACCACCAATTAAACCTGGCTTATCTTCATTACGGATAAATAACATGTTTTCCGCCAATGTGACCTCAATCGGCACACCCTCAATATTCACGATACGCGGCTCTTTGCCTGTAAACAAAGTTCCAGTAACATTGCGGGTACGCTCAGTTGTTTTCACGATAATATTAATAACCGAACGCCATTCTTGCGCATTATTATCATAGCTTTGCTTAATTTTAATGCCGCGGCTTTCCGCAATTTGCAAAGCATTTACCATATTTACACAATCAAGCTGCGTTTTCAATAAGTTAGCAATCAAAGTCGATGTAATCGGATCTGTATTTACATCCGTAATTGTTCCACAATACTCAATTTCAATGGCTTCAATGGCATGGTCAGTAATTTGACCAGCAAAAGAACCCAGTTGTTCTGCCAATTTCAAATACGGCTTCAATTTCGGTGCATCTTCCGCAGAAACAGAGGGCATATTCAGCGCATTTGTAACGCCACCACGAACCAGATAATCCGACATTTGCTCGGCCACTTGTATCGCTACATTCACTTGCGCCTCAGTTGTAGAAGCCCCCAAATGCGGTGTACAAATAACCTTATCGTGACCGAATAACACATTTTCCTTTGCTGGCTCGACTTCAAAAACATCAAGTGCAGCACCGGCAACCTTACCGGAATCAAGCGCGTCCTTCAGATCGGCTTCAACAACAATACCGCCACGCGCACAATTAATGATGCGCACACCATCTTTCATTTTTGCAATCGTATCTTTGTTAATCAGACCTGTTGTATGCTCATTCTTTGGCACATGAATAGTGATAAAATCCGCACGGGCGAATAACTCGTCCAGCTCAACCTTCTCAACACCAATCTCTGCGGCACGCTCTTCGGTCAGGAACGGGTCATATGCAATAACTTTCATACGCAATCCCAATGCACGATCGGCGGCAATACCGCCAATATTACCACATCCGATAACACCGCATGTCTTGTTATAAAGCTCGGTACCCATAAAGCGTTTCTTTTCCCATTTACCAGCATGCGTACTCGCATTGGCTTGTGGAATATCACGCGCTAAAGCCATCATCATGGAAATGGCATGCTCCGCCGTTGTGATAGAGTTACCGAACGGTGTGTTCATAACCACCACACCTGCAGATGTGCAGCTAGGGATATCAACATTATCAACACCAATTCCGGCGCGACCAACAACTTTCAAATTCGTTGCTTTGGCAATCATTTCAGGTGTTACAAATGTTGATGAACGAATGGCAAGGCCATCATATTGATCAATAATTGCAAGTTGTTCTTCGGGAGATAGACCGGGTTTGAAATCAACTTCAACCCCATTTTTTTCAAATATTTCCACAGCAAGTGGATCCAGCTTGTCGCTGATTAAGACTTTTGGCATTTTCATACTCCTAATTTTGTCTTGTTTAGGTAAACAGGCTTTCAGGAGTACGCACGTTCAAAGAAAATGTAAAGGTAATTCTTACGTCAAAATTAATAATTTACTTGCACACTGATAACGCCACACATATACCATACGTAAAATAATAAAATAGGTGATTACATGCTCACAGGAAACACACGAACAACAATGATGTCATGGTTAAAAGCCGCAGCCTTACGTATTAATAAAGGCGAAAGCATAACACTAGATAATGGTAAAAACGAACTAGATGTCATGTTTGGATGCGCAACACAACAAGAAGCATTACAATCCATTGCCGAATGCTCTGTTCTTGGACAAACGAACCAAGAAATCAGGCATTCATATGATGCCAAATTCTCTGCTGTTGTAAAAAATATTCATGCACACGACCCAAGTCATGCGCAACAAATTTTAAATGCCGCTAAAGACATCGGAAAAGAAACGCCGTGGCTTTGGTATGCTGCCACCTCCGTTTCTCATGATTTAGAACAATAAGGGAATATTACCCCTGCGCATTGGCCTTCGCCGTTGCGTATGCCCAATCCAACCATGGACATAGCTCTTTCAAATCAGTCATCGACACAGTCGCACCACACCATATCCGCAAACCTGCAGGTGCATCACGGTATCCTGCGATATCATAGGCCGCACCCTCAACGTCCAGCAATTTCGTCATTGCCTTAATAAACGGAGTTTTGCCCTCTTCTGGAAGAGCAGTAAACCAATCATCAACAATGTTCAGACAAACAGAGGTGGTTGAACGTGTTGCCTCATCCGTAGCAAGAAAATCAACCCAATCCGTTTTTTCAGCCCATTCTTTTAATGTGCCATAATTAAGCTCGGAGCGTCTAATACTGGCATCTACACCGCCAATATGATCAACCCAATTCAACGCATCAAGACAGTCTTCAATCACCAACATTGACGGCGTATTAATAGTAGCCCCCTCAAAAATACCATTATTGAGCTTAATATTATCTCCAGAACCTTTCGTCATACGGAAAATTTTTGGCAATGGACGATCCGGTGCATAACTCTCTAAACGCTCAACCGCGCGTGGTGATAAAACAATCACGCCATGTGCAGCCTCCCCGCCCAGAACTTTTTGCCATGACCACGTCGTGACATCCAACTTATCCCACGGCATATCATATGCAAAGACAGCAGAGGTCGCATCACAAAATGTTAGACCTTCTCTATCACTGGAAATCCAGTCACCATTTGGAACGCGTACTCCACTTGTCGTGCCGTTCCAGACAAAAATCGTATCACGTGCAGGATCTGCTTGCGACATATCCGGCAGCGCACCATAATCGGCCTGATATGTATTCACATTATCCAATTTCAATTGCCCAGTAATATCTTTCAGCCAATCATTGGAAAAAGCTTCCCATACAAAAACATCAACGCCGCGCTGTCCCAACATAGACCACATAGCCATTTCAAACGCACCTGTGTCAGATGCGGGAACGATACCGATTTTATAATCGGCAGGAATGCCAAGCAAAGAACGATGCAGCTCTATCACTTCTTTCAACTTTGCCTTCACCGGCGCCGCGCGATGTGAACGACCAAGCATAGCGCCTGATAGCTTCTCAAAGTTCCATCCCGGACGTTTTGAGCAAGGACCTGAAGAAAAATTAGGGTTTTTAGGTTTTATTACTGGCTTTTCCATTTGCTTTCACCGTCATTGATATATAATTAATATGTAAGTGCTTTAATTAAAGAGCAACGTACAAAGCGTTACGGAATTTATGCGACGCTGACAAGTGTTTTTCTTTAATTTATCATCATAAAAAAGTAAAAGATGGAAATTTTCAATATGAGTTATATCCTGACATTGGTTGCCTCAACAAAAACAGCACCTGTAACCGAAAAGCATTTCAAGRRTATTGCGCATATTATCGATGCCTATAACTTAAAATTTACCAGYAAAATAATYTGGCTGGAYAAAGACATTGCCGCAGAAGTTGCGATTTCAGACAGTGCRYAATCMTCTCTRTTTGCGCAYCTACGTGAGTTCCTTRAAAAAGATCTCATAGATTTTTTTGTCACAAAGAACCAAAACCGTCAGAAGAAACTTCTCCTCGCCGATATGGACAGCACCATTGCCTCCTCCGAAACACTGGATGARCTAGCCGCATATGCCGGTATCAAAGATCAAATCGCTGAAATAACGCAGCGCGCTATGGAAGGYGAATTAAACTTCCATAATGCCMTACGTCAACGTGTTGGCTTGCTCAAAGGTCTAAAGACAACAGCCCTACGCGCAACACTGGATGAAACACARCTTAACCCCGGTGCCAAAACATTCGTRCAAACAATGCAAAAATCAGGCGCRGCATGTRTYCTTGTCTCTGGTGGTTTTACATTTTTCACACAAGMAATCGCAGATCGTTGCGGTTTTAATTTCAACCACGGAAACACTCTCGAAATTATAGATGACGCGCTTACAGGCAATGTTACCCCCCCTATCTTGGATAAATTCTCTAAAATTGAATTTCTAGAACACTATATCAAAGACCTAAACCTTAGCACCGAAGATTGCCTAACAATTGGCGACGGCGCAAACGACCTCCCCATGCTGAAAATGGCAGAATTAGGCATTGGCTACCACCCGAAAGAAACGGTAAAGGAAGATATCGGCAACTGCATTCTATATGGTGACTTAACCGCCGCTCTTTACGCACAGGGCTATTCCAGTCAATATTTTGTCCAATAAGATAAGACCAAAATATTTAGAATTTATTGCAGCGATATAGCGTTTATCTTAAAGTCTGATTAATCTTCTACCGCTATTGTAGAATACTGTTAACTTATGCGTTACTATTCATCAAAATGACGAATGAAAGAGCCACCATGACCGAAAAATGGGATTACTCCGTATCAGATGAAAAGCTGGAAGGGCTCATCAAAAGCTATTGCACTGATTTTACTGCGCTGGAAAGGGAAGGCCGCTATGGCCCCATTACCGGTCGCGATAAAGAAATCAGTGACTGCATTTTGATCCTTCTGCAAAAAGGGCGTAAAAATGTCTGTTTTCTTGCACCTGCCGGTGTTGGTAAAACCGCCGCCGTTGTCGGATTGGCTCAGACAATTGTCGCAGATAATGTGCCTGATTACCTACATAATGCACGCGTTCTAGAAGTCGACCTTGCACGCATGGCATCAGGTACAACCTCGCGCGCAGAATTCCAAGATCGTTTTCTCCCCCTGTGTAAGGGTGTGGCAGAACGCTATCATAATCCCGATAAACCACGCATTATCTTATTTTTAGATGAAATGCACCAAATCATGCCCAATTGTATCGGCAGTTCATATGCAGGCCTATCAGATACGATAAAACCCTATCTAACCGCGGGCGATCTACTTATGATCGGCGCAACAACACTGGACGAATTTAGACTGTATGTCGCGCAAGACCCTGCGATGGATCGACGCTTTCAAAAAGTATTCTTGAAGGCACCAAATGCCGTAGAGACTTACGCGATTATGAAAGCATTACGCCCTGGCCTAGAAAAACATCATAAAGTCACGATTCCTAATGACCTTCTGATGTTGATTGTGCGCTTGACCGAAGAACATATGCGCAAAAGAAACCAACCTGATAAATCCATTATCACTGCGGATGCTGCGCTCGCATATCACGTCATGCATGTGGGAATAAATCAAGATGTCACTGTTGAATCAATATATTACATGGTTGCCCGTGAAACAGGGTTAAACGCAAAGGCAATGCATGATGAAAAAATGCTACGCAAAATCAGCGATGAAGTTGCAATTTTAGAGGGGGAAGTAATAGCAGAAGTTAAAATAAAAGAAAAAGTGGTCTACGACCCATCCTCTAAATTAAAAGACGTCAAAATAGACAAAGAGTTTCAAGAAGAACAAGAAAAAGCAGCCGAGCAACAAAAAGAAATCATTAAGACCTCAGAAACCGCGGACCAAGAACAACAGACAAACCCCAATGAATCCAATATCGCAGAAGATATTGTACAAAAACTAGCTGAAAAACTTGAGGAAACTTTAGAAAAGAAAATAGAGGAAAAGATGGAGGAACATCAAAATAAAGACACGACATCACCCCTCCCAGAAGAAAAAGCCTCCCCTGCTGTATCTGCAGACGCTACCTCTGTTTCCGTGCGCTCAGAATCTTAAACCCCTGACCTTCATATTCCTTGGAAAATTCTCCGAATACTTTGTTCAATCCATTTTCATAGGCCAAATGATTATTGGCAACCATCCATAAACGTCCACCACGGCGCAAAGAATGAAATGCGGTTTCAATGAACCCCTGCCCAAGTGACAAATCGGTTTTTTTACCCTCATGAAATGGCGGGTTCATCACGATAAAATCAAGATTCTTCAATGCGCCATCCTGTTGCGTTAAATCATGCCACATAAAATTCTTATCACACTGAAATCCCTTAAGGTTTTTCTGGCATAAGCGCAATGCCCTATAATCTGCATCCACACAAGTCAGATGCTTTATTTTGACACGATTCGACAAAAGGAATTCTGATAAATAGCCATAGCCACACCCGAAGTCAGCCCCTCGCCCTTTTAAATTTTGCGGCAGATGCTGTGTGAGTATTTCAGAACCTTTATCAGCCCTATCCCATCCAAAAACACCCGCTTGCGATATAAATTTTCCATCCAAAATATCTTGTTCGGCGCCTGCACTTAATGCTGTTTCGATCTCATCTATCTGTGCATCATCAACAATACCCCAAACCGCACGCGCCTTATTTCTCGCATCATCTTGCAAATCCTGCACACCAAATCCATGCATCATTTTCTTCAAACGCGATCCACCGGCCTTATTATCCGCAGCACAGATCAACACGCCACCGCAGCGTAATAGCCGCATTCCCTTTGCAATAAAATAGCACGCTTCCACCATATTCTTCGGCGTCAAAATACAGACAACATCATAAGAGCCATCATCACACGGAATATCCGAACATACAGAAAAACCAGCCTTCACCAACGTGTTTTCATATGGTTTAAAATGTTGTTGAAGTATTAATTCATCCGCACATAACGTAGACAAATCAGCGTGAAAAACGGCATTGAGAAAAACAATACGCCCACCATCTATGCTGATCGACCCATTCTTAATTTGGTGCAATAATGTACCTAAAACCAAAGACATATCAGAAAAACTCTACTCAAACAGAGACTTAAGATCACCGAAACCTTTCTTAAACCCCTCGACCTCTTTGTTATAGCTTTTCTTCAAATTCTTCTTAAACACATCAGCAGTACTGACACCCATAGAATTCAACATCTCCAGAGACATCCCCTCTAAAAAACCCGCTCCATTTGCAGACTGATTAAATTGCTGCAAAACCGCATCCATAATTTGCGCGATCGCATCTTGCGCCAACACACCGTTCTCTTTTTGACCTACGCCCGTCAAGCGAATATCCGGCGCAGTAATGGTCGCAAGCGTAGCACCACCCAACAACGTAACCGATGGGCTAAGTTCCGCGCCTGTTAAAGAGAATTTTTTAACAATAACCTTGATACCATCCCCTTTATCACCACCCGTATTTTTACTATTCCCACTGGCTGAAGGAGAAGAGAGATTCGCAATATTATTTTTAATATCACCCAAATTTGTGCCATCACTATCCACTTCAAGATTAACATGCGTACCATCTACAGAAATACGCGCAAAGGTAAGTAATTCCCTTGTGAAACTATCACCATCAATTGTAATAGATTTAATCGTAATAGCCTCTGGGTTTGTATATCCTTTGGGGTTTGAAATACGTATGTCTTGCACGACAACTTTAAGATTCTCCAATGTAATAGCCATAGAGCCAACACGTACCGGCACGCCAAGCGCATCACTTGCAATCTGCTCGGTCAATTGTTTGGCAAGAGAATCCATATTGGTATACAAATAAACAATACCGCCAACCAATAGAATGACAAAGAAACTCAATAAATATAAACTAACTTTCGCAGTCTTTTTCACAGCAGACATAAAATTCCCTTTCAATATTTAGACATATAGCCCTTGTAGCTGTTTTACACACAAAACAAAAACAAAATAAATTTACAATGCACTAAAATACGATAACTCAGCCTGTTTCAAATCCAAAAAATCACGCGTTCTCTTAAGAGAAAAACGTGTGACACTACCAACATTTGGCAAAAAATGTACACGGCGCAAGTCAGTGCCACCAATATCCTCACCCATCACAGAAAGCTGTTTGCTTTTCAAATATTCTTTAACAAAAACATAGTTCTTTGTTCCACAATCATGTGCATCATCAGGCAAGTTTGCACCGCCAAACAAACGAATACGAATACGACTTTTTGCCGCGCCATTCTTTTTCATCTCGGATATTACACGATCAATCGGCGCAACAATTTTTGCAATTAAAGCATCATCAACGTGATCAAATTTGGGAAAATCTGTACACATTTTCGGCGTTATGAGCGGACAAGCCATGCCCCCGAAATGGAGTTTCTCATCAAAAATAGTCATGCAAACGCCCGCACCCACGACGCTCACAATCATTTCATGATCACTATCAAGGCAATGACTACCCCCTGGATTTAAAAAGATCGATTTGCGATCCATCTTTTCATCAAAAGCCTCCTCAGTGTGGGTTATACGACGACAGTCATTTTCAAAAGAATATCGAACACCCTCCTTATTAAGGTGCTCGTTTGTAGGGTTTTGATCCATTATTTTCGCCTTTTTCATTCCCAAATCTTCGCAGATAATCATTATAGCATTTTCTGATACCAGTATTTAAATCTATTTCAGGTTTCCAGCCTGTCTCAAATAATTGAGAACTATCCAATATTTTTCTTGGGGCTCCATCCGGTTTAGATTCATCGAAAACAATTTTTCCTTTATATTCAACAACATCACACACACCTTGAATAAGGTTTTTGATTTCAATTTCCTGCCCAGACCCAATATTAACATGACCGGCACCACTATAACGTTGTAATAACACCACCAAAGCATCAGCCAAATCATCAACATATAAAAACTCACGCAATGGCATACCACTGCCCCAAACACTTAACGCCTGATCTTGTTGTACTTTTGCCTTATGCGCCTTCATCATTAATGCAGGAATAACATGAGAATTATACGCATCATAGTAATCCCCGACGCCATAGAGATTACACGGCATCGCAGAAATAAAGTCACAACCATATTCCTTGCGGTAATATTGCGCCATTTTTAATCCACCGATTTTCGCAAGCGCATAAGCCTCATTTGTCGGCTCCAGCGTACCGGACAGCAAAGCACTCTCCTCAATAGGTTGTGTACAATCCCGTGGATAAATACATGATGAACCCAAAAATAATAATCGCTCAATCCCCGCCAAATACGCACTATGCATAATATTGGTCGCAATCATTGTATTCTCATAATAAAATTGTGCTGGATGCGCGGAGTTCGCGCCTATACCACCCACTTTAGCTGCCGCGATCACAATGATGTCTGGTTTTTGTGCCTCGACCCAGCGTTCAACATCGGCTTGGCGACACAAATCGAGATCATCACGCCCAACGGTTAAAACCTCACAAGACTCACGCTCTAAACGCCGAAGCAAAGCAGACCCGACCAAACCATTATGCCCCGCAACCCAAATACACTTACCCGTAAGAGATAATGGAGTATCCAACCAGCCTGCACCCATAATATATTACTCCGCCGCCTGTTGAAACTCTTCTGCGTCCACGGCTTCTTTTTCTTTGGCCTTATGAATCTCGCTTATCACCTTTCGCTTTTCCTTATTCAGGAAAGGCCAGATAAGTTGCTCCGAGAATTTATGGGGCATATGTTCATGAATACCGATACGCGCGGGCGGGCGGCGATCCTCATGAAAGAACGTTCTAAACACATGATCCCACAGCATAACATTCTCACCATAATTCATATTCCCCTCGCGCAGGACTCTACTGTGATGCCAACGATGAATTTCCGGCGTATTGAATACCCACGATAAAATACCAAAGCGCATCTCAACATTACAATGGGTTAGCATCCCGATAAATGCCGTCACAGCAGCCAGCCACATCACAACATCCATCGACGCGCCCAACGCCAGCAACGGCAACATGCCCAAAACGATGCTATACAGGCTATCCACGAAATGGAAACGCCCAGTGTTCACAATCCAGAGCTTTTTAACACTGTGATGGATTGCATGAAAACGCCACAAAAACATAAACTCATGCGCCGTGCGATGTGCCCAATACAACATAAATTCAGAGCCAACAACCGCCAGCATCACCTGCGCCCATAACGGCCAATCGGATGGCCATACTTGCGCGCCCAACAAACCAGACGCCCCGCCCGTTACAATGCTCACCCCGATATACGCATTCACCACCAATAAAACCTGTGTTGTTCCCTTGCTGGTCAGGGTATGCGCAATATTCGCAAATATTTGCCCATCAGATTTATGCCATTCGCGCTCATGCGGCATCACACGCTCCAACCATAAAAGACTGATAATCAATAAGGAGTAAGCACCATTAAAAAACACAAACGGTAAATATGGATGATCCAACGAAAAACCGTAGGCCGTTATAGACATACAGCCCACAAAAAGAAACGGCCATAAAACCCAAGACAGCGCATATTGGAACGCTTTTGTTTCCCCCATGCCTGTATTATTGCGATTACGTGATATCATGTGTGCATACTATCCGAAAATATAAGGCTTGAGAACTTAAGAATTCGCCGCGCGTTTTAAACGATCATTAATCGCGACACCTATGCCATTATCGGGGATATTCATCACCGCGATGGCCTTATGTTCTGGCTTATCCAACGCCCGCATCATCGCGAACAAATTTGCCGCAGCTTCGTATAAATCACCCTCTTTGCTAAGGTTTTGCACCATATCATCGGACAAATCAGAGGCCGCACCTGCGCCCTTTACGCCCATAAATTTAATCGAACCAAAGGAAAGTAATGCCTCCCCCTCCTCCAGATCAATCGCATTAAGGCGCACAGGAATAGACGGCGCGTAATGTTTAAGCAATTGCCCCGGAGATTTAACAGGAGATTTAACGCTCTCACCCTTATCATTACCACCAAGAGAATAGCCAACATCCTCCCCCAGCGCTTCGGACAAATCCTCTGCCGTAACGCCGCCGGGGCGTAAAACATAGGGGCGATCCCCCGTGCAATCCACCACCGTTGATTCCAAACCAACAGCACACGCACCATCCGCTAAAATCAAATCAACGCCCATACCAAGGCTTTGCGCAACATGGGCAGGGGTTGTCGGGCTTAAGCTTCCTGATTTATTCGCACTAGGCGCGGCAATCGGAAAACCACACGCCTTAATCAATGCCCGCGCACCTTTATGGGATGGGATACGCACAGCCACCGTTGGTAAGCCTGCACTAACCAGATCAGATAAAGCGCAATTTTCTTTGCACTTTAAAATTAAGGTCAAAGCCCCCGGCCAAAATTTCTGCGCAATCACCTCATCTTGTACGCTCATATGTGCAAACTCGGCAACCGCATCAAGGTCATTCACATGGACAATCAGCGGATTAAATTGTGGGCGACCTTTCGCCGCAAAGATTTTGGCCACTGCCACGCCATCACACGCATTCGCCGCCAAACCATAAACTGTTTCCGTCGGCATACCGACCAAACCGCCGCCCCTTAAGATAGATGCGGCCTCGATAATGGATTGTTCGTTCAGTGCTAAAATACGTGTCATAAAGGATAAAAACCATGTTCCATGTTTAAAATCAAGCCATTAAGCACCTATGCGGCGCACAGAACTCCGCCGATCATATCCTGCGGCGCGCCAGTTGTTTCAGGCAAAGTTAAGGGCAAACCAAGTAACGATCGTACGCCCAGATAAGCAAAGCCTTGCGCCTCTATAGCATCGCCGTCCCAGCCCAATACATCAATATTTTCAACCGGAATATCCAAATTCTTGGCAAGCATCGCCAACATAAATTCATTGTGACGCCCTCCCCCCGCGACATAAATCCGCGCAGGTTTTTGTGGTAGATAATCCATCGCACGTTCAACTCCGCAAACCGACATTTCTAACAATGTCGCCATACCATCCGCCGTTGAAGCATAACGCACACATTCAGTTGACCAATGATCGCGATCCAGTGACTTTGGTGGCTTCTTTGCAAAATATTCATCAGACAAAAATATTTGCACAACGTTATCCAAAGGTGACCCCAGCGATGCAATACACCCCCCCGTATCGTAATCAAGACCACGCCGCGCACGTATAAAATCATCCATCAATGCGTTAGCAGGGCCACAGTCAAATGCAATTAAATTACCACCCACACCGATATATGTAATATTCGCAACCCCGCCTAAGTTTAAAATTGCTACTGGCTTTTCATACGTAAAAAGTAAAGCCTGATGATACAGTGGCAATAAAGGTGCGCCCTGCCCGCCTGCTTTGATATCGGCTTGGCGCATATCACACACCACATCCATACCAGTTGCCTTGGCCAAAGCCTCCCCATTTCCAAGCTGCCACGTAAAACCTTCATCGGGGTTATGCGTAATCGTCTGACCATGAAAACCGATAATATCCGCATCCTCCCCCATCGATTTGACCGCCTCAATATGAATATCAGTGACAAGTTTTTCAACATCATCAATTTGCACATCACGCGTCGTCTTACCAAAACAGGCGCGCACTTTGTCTCTAACCGCAATATCGTACGGGTGTGCGTAATAGCGCAATGGCTTCACATATCCATATCCGTCCGTTTCAATCAGGGCAACATCAATTACCCCATCCAAAGACGTTCCCGACATTAATCCTATGGCTCTATATACTTTATGTTCGCCCATACTTACAAACCCCTTGAGAGTCCTTTAGATTTGCTGTTATACAAATAAGATAAAATAATATATCAGAGTGAATAAGCATGACCAGTTATAAATCAGATTTTCTAAACATCCTTGAAGAACGCGGCTTCATCAACCAATGTTCTAATTTCGACGCCTTGGATAAAAAATTATGCGAAAGCACACAAAGCGCCTATATCGGATTCGATGCAACGGCAAAATCCCTGCATATCGGAAATTTGACGGGCATTATGATGTTGCACTGGTTTCAACAATGCGGACACAGACCAATCACTCTGATGGGCGGTGGCACATCCAAGATCGGCGATCCTTCATTCAAGGATGAGCAACGTGTTCTTCTTGATGATGATACGATCAACGACAACATCAAAAACATCCAAGCCACCTGTTTCAAACAATTCCTGAATTACGGCGAAGGCGAGAGCGACGCGCAGATGGTCAATAATAATGACTGGCTGGACGAGTTATCATATCTGGCGTTCTTGCGCGATTACGGGCGGTATTTCACCATTAACCGCATGATCGGCTTTGACTCCGTAAAAACACGCCTGGAGCGCGAAAGCCCGCTAACCCTGCTGGAATTCAACTATATGGTGATGCAAGGATATGATTTTCTTGAGCTAAACCGCCGCCACGGCACTATTTTGCAAATGGGTGGTTCCGACCAATGGGGAAATATCATTAACGGTGTTGATCTGGGACACAAAGCCGACCGCGTGCAGCTCTTTGCCTTAACCGCACCTCTGTTAACCACACCGGACGGCAAGAAAATGGGTAAAACCCTGAACGGCGCGGTATGGCTGAACGCGGATATGCTCTCACCATATGATTACTATCAATATTGGCGCAATGTCGATGACATTATGGTTGATACATTGCTCCGCCGCTTTACCACACTGGATATGATGGAAATCAGAAAACTAAGCAATCTACAAGGCGCAGAAATCAACGAAGCCAAAAAGATTCTAGCCTTCGAAGCAACCAAGCTTTGCCACGGTGAAAATGCGGCCAATGACGCCGTTAAAACCGCGCAAGAAGTCTTCGAACAAGGCGGTGTCGGCGGCGACCTGCCCAGCATCACAGTCGGTAAAGACTTCCTTGAAAATGGTATTGAGGTTGTAGAACTGTTGGTTGAAACCGGACTCTGCTCCTCCAAAGGGGATGCTCGACGCCTCATCAAGGGCGGCGGCGCACGCATCAATGATGTACAAGTCTCCAGCATCGATCAAACCGCATCACTCACAGATATGAACGGCGATCATATCAAAGTCTCATCAGGCAAGAAACGACATGCTTTGGTGAGGGTATAAAGGCAAAACCATGAACAATACAATGCTTTATACTCTCACGGTTCTAATCTGGGGATCAACTTGGTACGCCATCACCTTTCAATTAGGTGAGGTACATCCCGTCGTGTCTGTTGGTTATCGTTTCATGCTGGCATCCTGCGTTTTATTTGCATTTCTGAAGCTGTTTAAAAAGAATCCTACATTCCAATTCTCATACAGACAACACAAATTCATCGCACTTCAAGGACTGTTTCTATTTAGCCTAAACTATGTCTTGTTCTATTTCGGAACATCATTTTTAACATCCGGCCTTGTTGCTATATTATTCTCAACCATGACTTTAATGAATATTTTCAATCAGGCTTTATTCTTTAAAATAAAAATAAAGAAACAGGTTTTATTGGGAAGCCTTATCGGCCTCGTCGGGATACTCCTTGTTTTCTGGCCGGAGGTTACGGGCATACAGTTGGGTGACGACATTGTCCAAGGCATTATTCTATGCCTTGTTGCCAGCTATTTTGCATCTTTAGGAAATATGGTTTCCATGAAAAACAGCCGCGATAAAATTCCCGTTATGGAATCAAACGCATATGGCATGCTCTATGGTGCCGGATTTTCTCTCTTGCTTGCCATCATGATGGGCGCATCTTTTACATTCGAGATAACCTACGGATACACCCTATCCATGATATATTTGGCCATCTTTGGCTCTGCGATTGCGTTTGGATGTTACTTAACCCTTATCAAAAATATCGGCGCAGATAAAGCCGCCTATACAGCTATCCTCTTCCCCCTTGTCGCGCTCACCATTTCCACAATATTTGAAAATTATACGTGGACGCAACTATCAGTATGCGGCGTTATATTAACCTTATTTGGCAATGTTATCGCCATGAAAGCACCAAAGAGATCCAAAATAACCCGTATACAACAATCTTTCGATATTGTACCTTCTTCTCAACTCCAAGAAAATCTTAGAAAACCATGACACAAGCAGCAATCTCTGTTCAAAACCTAACGAAAACCTATGATAACGGGTTAGTCGCCCTTGATGATATAAATCTAGATATCGCATCAGGCGAAATATTCGCGCTTCTCGGTCCCAATGGTGCAGGGAAAACCACGCTCATCAGTGCTATTTGCGGTATTCTCAGAGTCAGTGACGGCACAATCGAAATCTGTGGGCACGATCACACCAAGGAATATCGCATCGCGCGGCGTAAAATCGGCCTCGTCCCGCAAGAATTAGCAACGGATGCATTTGAAACCGTTTGGAACACTGTAAGTTTCAGCCGCGGCCTGTTCGGTAAACCAAAGAACCCCGCCTATATTCAGGGAATACTAGAGGATTTATCACTCTGGGATAAAAAAGACGAGCAAATACGCAAGCTCTCGGGCGGTATGAAACGCCGCGTTATGATCGCCAAAGCCCTGTCCCATGAGCCCGAAATCCTGTTCCTTGATGAACCAAGCGCGGGCGTAGATGTGGAGCTTCGTAAATCCATGTGGCGGCAAATTCGCCGCCTGCGTGACAACGGCACAACCATTATCCTGACCACTCATTACATCGAAGAAGCCGAGGAAATGGCCGATCGTATTGGCATCATCAATAAGGGCAAGCTGATTTTAATTGAAGATAAAAAGAGCCTGATGAAAAAACTGGGGAAGAAGGAACTTATTCTGGAGCTATATTCCAAAATCACCGAAATCCCGACACCTCTCGCGGACTATAATTTACTCTTATCCGAGAATGGAAAGCGTTTAACCTTCACATATGATCCATCAAAGAAAAATAACGGCGTGGCCGACTTACTCGATCACCTCAAAGACAGCGGGATCAAATGCAAAGACATCGACACACGCCAAAGCTCATTAGAAGATATTTTTGTTACGTTAGTAGGCCAATCATGAATTTTCACGGTATTCTCTCCATCTATAAATTCGAAATGAGCCGCACAATGCGCACCTTGGGGCAAAGCATTGCCTCCCCCGTTATCTCGACCATCCTGTATTTCATCGTTTTCGGCTCTGCCATTGGCAGTAACATCGGCGATATTGACGGCGTGAAAT
This sequence comes from Zetaproteobacteria bacterium, assembly GCA_002747015.1. The sequence goes on along the minus strand of NVXI01000006.1, from coordinate 68,861 downwards.
ACGGCGCGTTCATCGTACCGGGCTTAATCATGCTGACCGTTTTAAGCCAGAGCATCGCCAACGCATCCTTTGGTATTTACTTTCCGCGATTTACCGGAACAATTTATGAAATCCTCTCCGCGCCATTATCATTCGTCGAAATTACCATTGGCTATGTCGGCGCGGCGGCAACCAAATCCATTATCATCGGTATTATTGTTCTAACAACCGCAGGGTTTTTCGTACCACTGGAAATCCAACATCCGATATGGATGGCCTTCTTCCTGATTATGACCTGCGTCACCTTCAGCCTACTTGGCTTTATCATTGGTATTTGGGCGGACGGCTTTGAAAAGCTACAACTCATCCCGCTGCTTATCATCACGCCTTTGACCTTTCTGGGCGGCAGCTTTTATTCGATCAGCATGCTCCCTCCCTTTTGGCAAAGCGTATCCCTGTTCAACCCCGTTGTTTATCTGGTCAGTGGTTTCAGATGGAGTTTTTACGAGAGTTCAGATGTAAGTTTAGCAACCAGCGTAACCATGATTTTAGTGTTTCTAACGCTTTGTATCGCCATCATCGCATGGATTTTCAAGACGGGGTATCGCCTGCGGAATTAAAGCTTAAGAGGTGCATCTAAACTCAATAAAACAACCTCTTCATCTGGCTCAGATTTTGGTTCAACAGCTTGTTCAATATTATTTTCAAGCTCACGCCATTTGGTATCTTCCGCCATCATCTTCTGCCACTCAACCGTTTTTGCTGTATCGTGATAGAGTAAATCAACAACAAAATCAGAACGATCAAACCCATCAGGATCACGCGCGAGCATCTTTTCAAAAGAATTAACCATACCGTTATTTTCCGCACTAATCCCTTTATCTGATACCTCGGCTGAAATTGAGAATGTACCAACGTTATATCCGCGCGCTTCCATATATTCATCAATTCCGTAAGATGATGCGACGTGCCCTCCCCCAATAAACATAGAAGCCTTCGCGCCTTTTGTCAGTGCTTCGATATAGGGATCCCATGTATCATCCCTACGAAAAAGTGGATTATCAATATGCGCATTCTCATCGTTCTCATTCAGATCATTACCAATCACCGTGGCATCATCAAAAAATCGAACCTTGATGTTATGTGCATACGCATTTTCAATGGCATCCACAAAAGGAGAAAGAGATTTATCAAAAGACTCTTCTATTTCTTTTTTGGTAACAAGCCCAGAAGAAATCATGTTTTCAACTTCATCACGACTTGCATCCATTTGGAAATCTACTAAAGCTTGTCGCACATCCTCGATTTGTATTTCACCACGCTCATATGATTCTATAACAGGATTAAGGCTTGGATCATATTCAATCAAATGAAACTCATAACCTGCATCTTCCAACATACGCATATGTTGATCGGAGGCCATAAACTCCTTGCCCTCCACTTGCAGATGTTGATCCAGATACAACACACGATCATTTTTTACTAACAAGTCTTTATACGCAGCCAAAAAATTAGGATTATCCTGTGCCTTCAAAGATCCATCATAAAAATTCGCAAACCCGTCTACGGATTGCTCTCTAAAGTTTCCACTGAGATTTATTTTCTCACCCATAATCTACCCATTTTTATCTTTACGTAATAGGGTACAATATATACCTGTTCACTGCAAATATAACTACTCCCACAAGATCCGGCGTAAAATTCCAGGGGTCAGGATAGAAAGCGGGTTCACAGAAATTACAGGTTTTTCGGATGGACCTTTAACGGTGTATGTTGCGGCAAACACCCCGCCCGACCCGCCAGTCAAAATATCACCAATAATCGGTATTGCACCAATAATTTCATTTATCGCCGACATTGGAACAACCGTACCCGACACATTAACCTCACGTTTTTGATTATCGAACGTCCCGTCAAACAGCAGACCAAGCGAATTCCCCGATGTGCGCCCCTCTTTCAGGATAAGTAAACTACCACCTTTACGATAGAGCCAGCTAAAATTTGCCTCCAACTTATCAAAGGCCAACCCATCGCCACCGAGAACCTCTCCTATTCCTGTCAAAGACATAATACTCAATAAATTGGTCAAAACAGGCGCATTCACAACTCTAAAATTGGAAATTTCTGCTTTTCCGCGCAAATTACGATCCAAAACACCGCGCACAGGCTCACCGTAAATCACCATCGTACCACCACGAATATCATTGTACACTTGGAAGGCTTTCAGAAATGCACCCGCATCATCGGCCTTCAGGCGAAACGTACGCTTACCTTCTTTATCAGGTTTAAAACGCACATAAAGACCGCCTGTACCGACCTTCGCATCCATCTCCATCTGGTTAAAACGTCCCTGCCCATCAATATCGAAGAACAGCTTTGCATCCTCTATAACCTCATCCGGCGCAGTCCGTAATTTTTTAGCCGTTACAGAAATCACCATTGGTGGTTCCTGATATTCCCCCTGCGGTTCCTCTGCATCCATAAAGGGCTGTACATCCAAAAACGGCGCGTCCAAAACAATATTCACCGCACCATCATCATCAAAGACAAAATCAAGTTTCCCTGTCGTATCCTCCAAAGTGAAATGAGGGATACGACCATTAGATAATTCAGTCTTACCCTCTTTGGTCTTGAACACAATTTCTGCTTTGGATATAGAAAACTGTGCACCACGTGCCTTAAGGTCACTGATCTTCTGCAAGTTTCCATTTTGAAGATGGGCAATAAATGTCGCGTTAGCCTTTTCACCAGGAGGTTTCTCAAAATCAAATGGATCAACAAAGAACAATGCCGGCGTAACATCCACGCGGACATCAGCGCGACCCGATCCATCCCTATAGGACACATATTCAACCTTAACAGGCAAGGATCCTTCTATAAAATCATTAAGGTCGATCCCAAGCATCTCCCTAATATTGGGATCAGCCGTAATTTTTGCCGTAACCTTTTCCTTATATGGCTTACCTTTGCTGTTTAAAAACTCCTCCCAGGAAAAATCCACAGGGCGTTTTGCCAGCATCGCCTTGCCCTTCATGCTGGCCAATCCGTTTTTCACGGAAAACACCAAAGGCCCACCACTTAAATCCAACGTCCCGATCACATCAGGTAACAAAACATCTCTGAGCATCCCATCAACGCCGATTTTAAACTCTGTCAGTTTCACATCAGCTTGCGTCGGGAAATTTAGAGCAATCTTCAAATCGGCCTGCCCCCTCACCTGCGCGATATCCATATTAATATCATCACCAAGGTTAATCGGCTCTTTCGAAATATAGCGCATAATATCCTGCAAATCACCGCTCAGATTAATCTTAACATCCGCACTACCCTTACCAACAGCCGCGACTTGATCAAACAACAACGTCGCAGCCGATACAGGCATAACACCCAGCTTCCCTTTAATAATATCAATAGTCAGCTCATCCTTATTTAAATCAAAACGACCCGAACCGTATACATTTACTGCTGCATCCAAGGGGGCACGGTAATCAATTCTCATATCCTTAAAGGCAAACTCCGCCATTAAATTTTCAACATCAACATTCCATGCTGGCGCAACGCGTGGACCATATATTTTCTTACTCCCCTCTGATATCTTTTTATCTGCCAACAAGTCAAAGCCAAGCCATACATCGTGAAGCATCCCATGCGACATTTTTTTCACAATCCATTTTTCACTATTATCTCCGCGTAAAATTTTCGGCCATAACGGTGCAATTTGGGACTGCTTCAAATCAGCCAACCATATTTTAACAGGGCCGCTCACACGATCATCCGTATGTGTAATATCAGCCTTAGCAAAGATCGTTACATCCTTCACAGTAATTTGCGTATCACGCAAAACCAAAGCCTTACCGCCATAATTATAAGATGCATGCAAGGATAAGTCGGTGTAGGGAATAGGATCATCCGACATATCAGGATGCATAATATCCCCGCCCTGTGATGTTATCTCAAGCCTGATGTCCGCGGGCATAAAGGCTTCATCCAAAATGGTTTCAATATGCGCATTCAAAACAATATTCTGCTGCCCCAAAATACCAAGCGCTGGTATTTTTTCTGCCGTCGCCTTAATATCTATATTTTTAAAGTCTGCTGACAACTCAACATTTTTTTGATCCCAAATATAATTCATATCAATGTGGAATTCTGATGTTTCCAGACCAACATCAGGCAATTTTGCATTCACATATCCCTTCATGCCAACAGATGTACTGTGAAATCCAACATTAAAATCAGGCAATGACCAAGACTGGTGGGCAATGCGATCATCAATAAAAAATCGCGCATTCTTAATTTCAAAAGATTCAAGGCGCGAAATAATAGAACGTTTTGCACTCTCCTGCCCTGGGCGCGCAATATAACCAAAGATACGAGTGGTCAGATCAAATTGCTCTTGCGACTTCTCTTCCGGCGCATTTTGCCCTAAATCCAGATTAAATTCACCGTTCTTAGTGCGGATAAGCTGCAAAGTCGGTTGTTCCAGAATAATCGCCTTGGGCAATATACGACCCGCTAATAAACCACTGCGCGAGAAACTAATCGAAGCCTTATCAATAGAAATAATAACCGCGCCCTGCTGGTTAACCAACTGCCCACCATGCAATTGCAAATAAAGTGGCCCACGCAGTTCTGGCCAGTATAAAACCACGCGCTCCATACGCATTGAATTGCCTGTTTCCTCATCATGCAAAGCAGACTCGATGTAATTTTTCGCAAAACCAATATCCAAGGGCTTGGTCGAAACACGCCATACAAATATCGTCACCAAAATAACCGCAACCATACTCAACAACCACAGCATGCTCAGGCTAAAACGGCTAATATGCCAATAAAAATGCCACCTTTTTTTGGGCACAGTATTTCCTTTTCAAAGATACAAAACGTCGAACCATTATTTTATCCCACTCCAAAGGATTTGACCATATCACCATCCTGCTTTACTGATAAAACCCACGAAATTATACGAAAGCACACATGATGGCAGATTTAGAAATAGGGAATGAAGCCCCTGACTTCACCCTACCGACCAATAACAATGGCGAGATATCCCTGTCCTCACTTAAAGGGAAATATGTTGTTCTATATTTCTACCCCAAAGATTCCACCCCCGGCTGCACCATCGAATCATGTGCCTTTCGTGATGCCTTGCCTGCATTTGAGACCTTGAACGCCGCCATTATCGGCCTGTCAAAATGCAGCGTTACCAAACATGATAAATTTGTCAGCAAATATGATTTAAACTTCCCCCTTGCCTCTGACGAAGAGGGCAAGGTTTGCGAAGCTTATGGTACATGGGGTGAAAGAAGCCTCTATGGCAAAAAATACATGGGTATTGAGCGCTCCACATTCCTTATCAATCCAGAAGGGGAAATCGTCGCGATATGGCGCAAAGTTAAAGTCAAAGGCCATATCGAAGATGTAAAAAGCACATTGAACAAGATCATTGCGGCATAAAAGCTAAGCCGGAAGCCAACATCTAACCAATAAAGGGGTCATGCATCAAGATTGTATCATCACGCTCTGGACTGGTGGACAGCATACTGACAGGCGCACCGATCAGCTCTTCAATGTGACGGACATATTTTACCGCCGCCGCAGGCAATTCGCCCCATGTGCGCGCACCATATGTGCTGTCTTTCCAACCATCCATTGTCTCATAAATCGGCTCAACTGCGGCTTGATCGATTTGTGACGCAGGAAAATAATCAATCTCTTTACCGTTTAAACGATACCCAACACAAATTTTAAGCTCTTCCAGCCCATCAAGCACATCCAACTTCGTCAGCGCAATACCGTGGATACCATTCACCTTGACCGCTTGGCGCACCATCACCGCATCAAACCAGCCACAGCGACGCTTACGCCCTGTATTCGTGCCAAATTCATGGCCCTTTTCACCAAGGAATTCGCCAATTTCATTATCTTGCTCGGTTGGGAATGGCCCTGATCCAACCCGTGTTGTATAGGCCTTTGTAATGCCCAAAATATATTTCAAACAATCCGCGCCGACACCAGAACCCAAAGAAGCCTGCGCCGCCGCCGTATTCGATGATGTYACAAACGGATATGTTCCATGATCAACATCCAACATCGTTCCTTGCGCGCCYTCAAATAAGATTTTCTTACCCGCWRTTCGCGCTTCGTCTAAYTCACGCCAAACCACGCCTRMATATTGAAGAATATCATTGGAKATYTCCATCARCTTYTCRTAAATWTCATCYGCAGATACGCTCTCCGCGCCCATGCCCTTCAACAAGATATTATGGTGAGACATCATGTTATTGATTTTCTCTTTCAACAATTCYGGATGACGCAAATCACAAACCCGAATGCCGCGACGYGCAACYTTATCCTCATAAGCCGGCCCGATACCACGCTTTGTTGTACCAATTTTATCCGCGCCACGCCCAGATTCCATSGCTTGATCCAAGGCCTGATGAACKGGCAAAATYAAATGCGCACTTTCTGCAATCACAAAGTTATCAAGCGTTATTTCAACGCCTTGCYTTTTAATCATTGARATTTCAYTGAGYAATGACCAAGGGCACACAACCACRCCATTRCCAATCATTGATRTTTTATTCTTACGAACAACACCAGAGGGCAGCAAGTTCAGCTTATAAACCTCACCATCAATAACCAGYGTATGCCCCGCATTGTGRCCACCTTGAAAACGYACAACAATATCCGCRCGTGACGACAACCAATCAACAATCTTGCCCTTGCCYTCATCGCCCCATTGTGACCCTATAACGACTACATTACCCATTTTAAAACCTTTGCTAAAACCTTGTTATTYAACCAATTTTGATATTTTTTCRTGCTCATAAAYATGTGTGCACGACTGRCACRCATCGCCACGRCCTACGCCGCGGATWACCGTCCAGCCTTGCGCYTGCAAATCAGCAATCACACTCCACGATTCGCTACTCTTCACAAATACTTTGTCACAATCAGGCTGCGGCGCAGATACTTGTGAAATCGTATCCATATAAAGRGTAAACCCCGTTGCCATTTCACTCGTCTCATTTTGACCAAAATGAATGTCATAGCACCCGCCRCGCCCTAATTCACCGCGCACATTCGAGGAAAACAATGTAAARCCAAGGGCYTTGTGATACTCAAAGCCATCTTGCTCAAGAACATCGACCGTCAAGGATACATCACCAATACCCATATCCGATAATGCATTCTGAACACCAACAGACACCTCTTGTAATCGCGACACATGGCCTGCCATACGACTATCGAATTTAATCTTTTTCAAAGCAGAAAACGCCTGCTCTGCTCCACCCGAAGCCCCCATAGATTGTGCAATAATTTGCGCTTTTGCGCATTTAAGCGCTTGTAGAGTATCAATATCACGTTGTGCCACGGCTTTGGCAATAACATCACGATTCTCTACCTCACCCTCATGCAGAACAGAAGACACAAAACCAGGGATGGTCATATCCAGCGTAATATCCTTAATGCCAACGGACTTAAGCCCTAAAACCGCAAGAACACAAATTTCAACATCGGCTTCTATGCCTTTTTCACTACCAACCAATTCACAACCTACTTGCGCAAATTGACGCTCAGTACGCATCTGGCTTCCGCGTGTACGCAATACATCATTTGCATACATAAGGCGCAAAGGACGCGCCGCGTTCATCAAACGGGAAGAAACAATGCGCGAAATTTGCGCCGTTACATCGGATCTAATTCCCATCATACGATGCGACACTGGATCCATAAGGCGGAATGTTTCATTGGCCAAACGCTCGCCCGGACCAGGTGCCAAAAGACTATCTTCAAACTCAAGCAAGGGAGGCTTCACACGACAATATCCAAAAGCAGAGAACCGATCCATCAACGCCTGAATAGACTTCGCCTCTTCCTCCGCGTAAGGCGGTAAAAGATCGGCAAAACCATTTGGCAACAACGCCAGACTGTCATCTTTTTTGTTCATATCTTTCAAGACCAATAAACACTTTGCAAACCGCCAAAACTTATCTCTATGTACCACCAAAGTCCAGTTTAAATATTGAAAAGCCCATAATTTTGCAACAATAAAAGTGAAGTGCACTATTTCAAAACCAGAATCGCGTAAATAAAAACGCTGCCAGAGGGTATCCCTGACAACGTCTCTATAACTTCATACTTAAATTATGCGGCTTGCTGTTTCATTTGCTCTAAAAATTCAACAGGAAAAAGCGCAGTATCAAAAAACATTCGTGATTTTTTCACCTGATCACCCTCAAATTTCATCACTTCGACGGTCGGTATTGTTGCCTGAAAAGGCGCAGTAACAACCCAATCGAACACATGAACCACCTGATCACCTTGCTCAATCATTTCACTATTCTGACAAGAACTCTCAAATGGACAATTCGCCATGGACGCAATACATTCTTCCAGACCATTAGATTCCATCATCGGCCCTTTAAAATGAAAATCCGCATGAAGGTATTTCCGCACAATCGCCTCATTCTTTGTGCTCCACGCATCCACTAGCTCTTTCGCAATATCTTGTTTTGTTGTCATTTTTATCTCCAATTTAAATAAAACACGGCATCATTGCCGTTAATTTTCATACTGGCACAACACTACTGACAGCGTGTTGTCAGTAGTGTTGGTGTAAACTATAATAAATATCGTTAAAGGAGATTATTACCATGCGCAGAGCAGACCGGTTATTTCGTATTGTCGAGTATTTAAAAGCACGGCGCACCGTCGTCACCGCCCAAAAACTTGCCGAAATTCTGGAAGTCAGCCCACGCACAATTTACCGTGATATCGCCGATTTGAATGCATCGGGCATCCCTATAATGGGTGAGGCAGGCGTTGGATATATCCTGAGCAAAGACCACAAAGTGCAGCCACTCATGTTTGGACTGGAAGAAATTGACGCGCTAATACTGGGCGCGCAGATGGTTAAAAGCTGGGGTGATAAAGGACTGGCACAGGCCGCAAGCCAAGCCATCGATAAAATCACCGCCGTTTTACCAGAATCTATACAAAAAGAACTGGAACAAACTTTTCTTTTCTCAATGCCGTCAAGAGCTACAGTAAAAATCAACATTGATTTCACCTCTCTGCGCCGTGCAATTCGCAGTAAAAACAAACTCGATTTTTCCTATGAAGATGAAAACAAAGCTCTGACCAATCGCAGAGTACGACCATTATGTTTAATTTTCTTCGGCTCCGTTTGGCTATTACTGGCATGGTGTGAAAAACGCAACGATTTCAGAAATTTCAGAATTGATCGCATCCAAAATTTAACAATCTCCGGTGACTTATTCAAAGATGAAAAAGGAAAACGAGTTCAGGATTATTGTTGCTCTATGCCTGATTAAACGACACCAATGAATGCATTAACCTGCCGCCACTTTTTTAATCACGTCACACAAATCATTGACAACAGAGTCCACCATATCGGCGTCATCACCCTCTGCCATCACCCGTATCAAAGGCTCTGTGCCTGATGGACGAACCAAAACACGCCCCGATCCGCTGAATCTTTCCTGTGCAGATAATATTTCATTTCGAACCGTATCGCTATTTAATGGGCTATCACCAGAAAATCTAACATTTTTAAGACGTTGCGGGCAAGGAACAAACATATTCAATGCCTCACTGGCTGGTATTCCCTTATGTTTTATGTAGTTCAGAATTTGAAGAGCCGCCAACAAGCCATCGCCTGTTGTTGAATAATCGCTTAAAATCAAATGCCCGGATTGCTCCCCACCGAGATTAAAACCCTCTTTGCGCATATGCTCAACCACATAACGATCCCCAACATCCGTGCGAATAAAATCAAGACCATTGGCCTTCATCAAACGCTCCAATCCTAGATTTGACATAACGGTCGCGACAAGACCGCCACCGCGCAATGTCCCCTGTTCTTTAAACCATAGTGCCAAAGCGGCCATCAATTGATCACCATCAATTTTATCGCCCTTTTCATCCACCATGATCAAACGATCTGCATCCCCATCCAGCGCAATACCAAGATCCGCGCCATGATCGACCACGGCCTCCTGTAATGCACCTGTTGAGGTTGCCCCATAACCATCATTAATATTACGTCCATCGGGCGCATTCCCAATCGCAATAACATCAACTTCCAATTCCCACAATACTTGCGGCGCAACCTTATACGCTGCACCATGTGCACAATCGACCACGACTTTCAATCCGGCCAGTGATTCTTGCCGCGGAATAGAGCGTTTAAGCGATTCGATATAACGCCCCAGCGCATCATCCAAACGGTTCGCCTTACCAAGATCTTCCGGCGCAACCAGCTCCGCGCTCAAATCTGCATCTATCTTAACTTCAATATCCCGCTCAATTGCATCTTCCAACTTAAAACCATCAGGACCAAATAACTTTATTCCATTATCCTGATACTGATTATGAGACGCGGAAATCATCACACCAACATCCGCACGCAAAGACCGTGTAAGTTTTGCAATTCCCGGCGTCGGAATCGGTCCAACCAAAATCACATCCATACCCATGGATATAAACCCTGCGCTCATCGCTTGCTCCAACATATAACCAGATAGCCGCGTATCTTTACCGATCACCACCCGATCCATATGCTTACCACCGCGCGATTGGCGTAAAACACTGGCCGTTGCCATCGCCACCTTCAACGCCATATCCGCTGTCATAGGGTAACTATTTGCCCGACCACGTATTCCATCTGTTCCGAAATATTTTTTCTTGCTCTTGCGCGTATTTTCTTGTGTCATAAGATAGACTTTAGGCAGAGGCGCCCTCTTTTACAATAAGGAATTTTATATTTGCACATTACGACTATTAATAAGGGTTTTTTAACAACTACGAACTACACTGCGAAGCACTATGAGCAAACAAGCTGACTTACTACAAAAACAAGATCCTGCCCCCGTTAAAATCACAAAACGTAAAGGGGTCTTCATTTTCTCTGGCCCGCACAATGGATGCGCCGTTCCCACATGCTTTGAACCATGTATGGGCACGAACAAAGACTGGTTCAATAAAGCGCATGAGGCCATGGATTTGCATATGGCCGCGCTTTTTTCTGCGCTGGAAAAATCTTGCGAAAATGTCACACTCATTGCAGGAAATTACTCACGCCTTGTCTGTGATCTTAATGCCCTGCCTGACTATGCCATAACAAGACACTCGCCAGAAAATGTACAAATCACAATTCCGCAAAACCAACCGGACATATGCTGTAAAGACCAGCATGCCCGCAGATTGGATGCTGTATTCTGGCCTTATCACAATGCTAAAACGACCACGATCAATGAAAAACGTGAACAATATGGCGGAGCCATCGTCCTTGATCTGCACAGCTTTTCTCCAACATGGGAACAAAAGAAACGTAATGTAGAGCTTGGCACATTACGCTGCGAAAAGACACCATTCTCACGCGCATTTGAAAACCACCTAAGAGAGCAATCTGAATATCTTTTCGTTTCTGGTGAACCCTACCGCGTTGCAGAGCGCAAACAAAACGCCGCCCCCATGATTACCGCCAATAATGATTTACAATATTTAGGTCTGGAAATACGTCACGATCTTATTGCCACACAAACAGGCATCGATAAAATGGTAATTTTCTTGAAAAAATGTGTTGAACATATGGAACAACACCCTGATCGCGCCACCATTATAAAACCACGCAGCTCCGTCATGCCACCAGACACAAAAGAACCAGAATTACAGCAAAGCTGGTCTATATAAAACGACCTACATCCAACGTGTTGGTCGTGCAGGCACATTATAATCCATGGGATCAACAAGAGTAGCCAGCTCATTCACCGCAGGCTGTATCTCGGACCATTTATCACATGCACAATGAATAACACTAAAAGACGCAGGCCTATAGCCTTCGGATAATCGTTGCATCACTGCATCATGGCCTTGCGCCGCCAATAAAATCACCAACTCGTAAATACACGGGTTATGCGCAACCAGCAAAATATTTTGATACGCATCACTTACCTTTTGAATCTCATAAAGATAATCACCGACACTGCCATCATAAAGAATATCAAGAAACTGAACATTCCCTTGATCAAATTCAGGCAACACCCCGACCAATGTTTGGCGCGTACGCATCGCAGTCGAGCACAAGATGGCATCAGGAACACAACCCTCCGCCGACATCAACTCACCCAGCGCCTGTGCATCCTCAACCCCACTTGGCGCCAAAAGACGCTCGGCATCTCCACTACTGGTCTGCGCCAAAGCCGTTGCATGACGCAATAAAAAAAGACGCTTTCCTGTAAATTCAGATGATGGCATATCAAAACGCCTCCTCTAATATATCCCTTATAAATCTGCAATATTAAAAACAGTTATCTTACCATCTTTTAAACCAATCGCCAATTTTCCGTGCTTCACCGCCAATGCGTCTGCGCCAAACACCTCTTTGCGCCAACCACTTAATGCTGGTACATCGGCATTATCATCCAGTGCAATCGCCTCGATATCCGCGGCAGATGCAATAATTTTCGGTGCAACATCATGCACTGCGCTTTGCACCTTCAATAACATTTTCAAAATATCAACCATCGCCATTGCCCCTTGAGAAAGCGAAACCCTCCTCTTTGGTATTGGCCAAGTATCTTTCGGCGTATCCAATCCCTTCGCAATCACTTTTAACAACTGCGCGCCGGTTTTACCTTCTGCCAAATCCTTAGAAACGTTACGAATCTTCGCCAACTGATGCTTATTCTGTGGTGCTTGGTTCGCCATGTCAGACAACGCATCATCGCGCATAACCCATGCCTTAGGAATATCACGTTTTTGCGCCTGAGATTCGCGCCATGCAGCAAGCTCACGCAACACAACCAAGCTCTTGGATTTTGGCGATTTTATCTTGATACGTTCCCACGCTTTATAAGGCTCATTCGCATAAGTATCGGGGTTATTAAGAATTTCTTCTTCCTGCACAACCCATTGCGTACGACCGCGCTTTTCCAGCTCTTCTTTTAAATACAGATAAACATCACAAAGATGCGTCACATCACCGAGCGCATAAGTGATTTGCTTTTCACTTAAAGGGCGCAGCGACCAATTGGTGAATTGAGAACTTTTATCCACCTGATAGCCGGAAACCTGACGCACGATATTCTCGTAACCAACCGAATCACCATACCCGCAAACCATCGCCGCAATTTGTGTATCAAAAAATGATTGCACCACCTTGCCCGTAAGATTGTAGAAAATCTCTAAATCCTGACGCCCAGAATGAAAAACTTTAAGGATATTTTTATTATCCAACAAATCAAATAATGGCGAGAGATCAAGCCCCTCAACTAACGGGTCAATGGCTTTGGCCTTTTTATCTGGCCCACTCAGCTGCACAAGGCATAGCTTGGGGTAATAGGTCTTTTCACGCAGAAATTCTGTGTCAATCGTCACGAATTCATGTACCGACAACTCTTCACAAAAAGCCGCCACATCGTCTGATTTTGTAAGTATGGGCATAATATCCTTAAATCTTGAGAAGTCCATCATACAAACCCTCACCTTTTCGTCCAGCATAAAGGCATTAATTTTTTAAAAATAGGCGTGACATTGTGCAATGATGCGTTATAAATCAACGCTTACTCATAACTTATATAATAATAGGATAAAATCATGCACGCCTTTAGAACGCATAAATGCGACGCCCTCAGAAAAGAAAATGCAGGCGATACGGTCAAACTTTCTGGCTGGATACACCGCATATATGATTTAGGTGGCGTTTTATTCGTAATTTTACGTGACACACATGGCTTGACCCAATGCGTGATTGAGGAAGGCTCTGACCTATTTGAAACCATCAGCCAATGGCGCATTGAATCCGTTGCAACCATTGTCGGTAAAGTTCGTGCGCGCTCTGATGAGACCATCAATGCCAAAATGGCAACTGGTGAGATTGAAATTTATATTGATGAGGCAGAACTGCAATCCGCCGCCGATGTTATCCCATTCCAAGTCTATGAAGATGACGGCGCAGGCGAAGATATCCGCCTCAGATACCGCTACCTTGATTTACGTCGATCTGGTATGCAAAAGAAAATCCGCCTTAGAAACAATGTTATCCGCACCATGCGCGAAAAAATGCACGCGCAGGACTTCCAAGAATTCCAAACCCCTATTCTAACCGCCAGCTCCCCCGAAGGCGCGCGCGACTACCTTGTGCCATCACGCCTGCATCCAGGAAAATTCTACGCTCTACCGCAAGCACCACAGCAATTTAAACAACTGCTGATGATGTCGGGCTTTGACAAATATTTTCAAATTGCACCATGCTTTCGTGATGAAGATGGCCGTGCAGACCGCTTGGCCGAGTTCTATCAACTTGATGTGGAGATGAGCTTTGTCACGCAACAAGATATATTTGATACAGTTCAGCCTGTTATCCATAGTATTTTTGAAGAATTCTCAGGCTTTACCGGTGAAAAACGTGACGTTATATGGTGTGATTCAATACCCTATAAAGATGCAATGTTGAAATATGGATCAGATAAACCTGACTTGCGTAATCCATTGGAAATTTGCGACCTAACAGAGGTTTTCTCCCGCGATGATGTTGAATTCAATGCCTTTAAAAATGTTATTAAAAAGGGCGGCGCTGTTCGCGCCATTCGCGTACCAAAAGTATCCGACCAACCACGCAGTTTCTTTGACAAACTCAACAGCTGGGCGCAAGGCGAAGGCGCACCGGGACTAGGCTATGTCCTGTTTACAGACGGTGAAGGTAAAGGGCCAATTGCGAAATTCATCCCTGCGGCCGCGCAAGAGGCCATCAAGGAAATTTCTGGTTGCATCGATGGCGATGCAATCTTCTTTATCTGTAACCAAGAATTACCAGCAGCGAAATTCGCAGGCGCGGCGCGTGATGCCATTTGTACAGCTCTGCCCGAAGATCACCCCTCTGCACGTGAAAAAGGCGTTTTCAAACTTGCTTGGATTATCGACTTTCCGATGTATGAATTTGATGAAAATGCACAGAAAATCGATTTCTCCCACAATCCATTCTCAATGCCACAAGGCGGTATGGATGATTTGGAAAATAAAGATCCCACCGATATCTATGCATGGCAATATGACTGTGTTTGTAATGGGTTTGAGCTGGCCTCCGGCGCAATCCGTAATCACAGACCTGAAATCATGGAAAAGGCCTTCGGCATTGCTGGATACAGTAAAGAGGTTCTGGAAGAAGAATTTGGCGGAATGCTAAATGCAATGCGTTACGGCGCACCACCGCATGGTGGTTTAGCCTTCGGTGTTGACCGGATTATCATGTTACTCGCCGATGAACCGAATTTGCGTGAGGTTTATGCCTTTGTCATGAACGGACAATATGAAGATCAAATGATGCAAGCCCCCTCCGAAGTCGGTATTGAGCAACTCAAAGACCTGCATTTAAAAGTGAATCTACCGAAGAAATTAACCGACGCGGCGTAAATAAAACACCGATAATCGGTTAAAAATCAAAATCGACAGGTGGCGGTTTAACATCCTCATCCTGATCACCGCTGCCCGCGGTATCATCGCCTGATCCTGATGTTTCATCACCAGCCGAGCCAGAGCCCGTATCCGAAGAACCGGTCTCATCATAACGCTTATTTTTGCGTTTCCATGACGCAGATGTATCAAAATCATCATCGCCCAAGTCAAGATCAAAATCACTATCATTACTGGCGCGGTTCGCCTCCATGATCTCTCTGATCGGAGCAAAAATATCAAATTTGTTTTTATGCGGATTAAACCGATCCTCTTTAAAATCCTGCACATCCTCATACACATTGCTTTGGATCTCAATAACCTCTTGCGTCGTATCAGCTTCATACAATTCGACTTCATGCTCTTCAATATGCTTTTTAAACTTAACAAGTTTCTTACGCTTTGTATTTTTCGCCTTTAAGACTAGCGCCTCTTCCGCAGTATCAGTCACGTCTTCAATCTTTACATCAATTGCTTTGATTTCTTCTGCAATCGTTTGCTTAATCTCTATAATTTCCGCAGATACATGAGCCAAAACATGTTCAAATCCCGCCATCATAAGACGTTCAAGGCGCAACATTTCATCCCAGAATTCCTGCAACAGCCTTTTCTTCTTTGCATCATCACGCAATCCCCCATCCACGGCCATGGATGAGTGCTCACCATGCACTAAATGCTGTAGCGCAAAGCCTGTAGCATAACCTTTCAGCTCCATCATCAACTGAACCATATTGCGCAAAGATTCTTTGATCGTATCCAGTCCTATTGAATGCGGGCTTTCCAGAAACTTATTCAACGCCTGTAACGCAATCGTTTCTTCATCCTCATCAGCATTCACACCAACGGCATTGCCAAAATTAAGTGCTGTTATCATTATCTATCGCCATTCCCGCATTTTTAATTGCTCGGATTATACGCCATTCATCATCTGATTGTCAAAACACTGGCAACTTTGCGCTAGATATCCTTGGTTTCAGTCAACTGATTCATGATAAAGCGTTTCGCCGGTTTAATATGATTGCCAAGCCGTAACAACGCCTTGCGCGCGAATTTCGCCGTACGATACTGCGTTGTGGCGTAAAGCCGTACCAACGCATTCGTACCATGGTAAAGTGGCAAGCAATGCCTGCGGTGTTTGCGGCTATACCGTTCCAACGCAATATTAGGGGCAAAGCTACCATCGCTTTGTAACGTTTCTTGAATTTCATTCGCCAAAGTCTGCGCCCCGCGCAAACCAAGATTAAATCCATGCGCTGTCACCGGATGCATACCAACGGCGGCATCACCGATCAAACCAAAACGATTGGCACAAAATGTCTTCGCCAAAGTCGAAACCAACGGATATGGATAACGCTTGCTCGATAATTTCAACTGCCCGAATTTATAATCAATGCGTCGCGCAACATCATCGGAAAATTCTTGCTCATCCATTGCTAAAACACCCGCATCTTCCTCGGACGTTAAGGTCATAACAACAGAAACCTGACCATTATTCAGCGGCAAAACCGCAACCGTGCGATCATAATGGAAACACTCATACGCCGTATCATTATGGGGTAATTCATGTTCCATCGTGCAAACAATACAAGTGCGCCCAAAATCAAGCATGTTCGTAGAGATCCCCATCATCCGGCGCGTATTTGAAAAGCGACTATCCGCCGCAATAATCAGCGGAGCTTCCAAACGTCGCCCATCGGACAATTCGACCCAGCCCTTATCATCATCGGTATCAACTTTGGAAACCGTAACCTCGTTCAAGAACGTTACATTGGAATAATCTTTCACCGATTCATAAGCAGCCTTCCTGATGCGATGATTAGAAATCATAAAACCGAGATTTTCCTCACCAACTTCCGTATGATCAAAAGATAAAGCATAGGGCGAATTCCCATTCATGACCTTCGCCGTTTTAATCAAAGAGATATGCTCTTCAGGGACAAGGTTCCACATCCCAAGGTCATTCATAATTTTATGCGACAAGTGCGTCAGCGCGATTTCTCGCCCATCATATGGCGGATCGGCAAGAACAGATTCCGGCTGCTTCTCGATCAACAAAATATCGAGTTTAGTTTCCGCCATTGCCCTAGAAAAACTCAGACCCGCAGGGCCTGCTCCAATAATTATAATATCATGATCCATTATCGCCATCCTAAATCCTAGCCAAACACCTTCATATTTTAATCATATTAAAAGAAGCCTGTAGATGATCGAAGTCAAGGTTTTATATGCCTATATGTCCACATACCTTAATGAAATCGTTTAATTTCTTGACATTACATAAAAAACCTGCGATGTTCCGCGCCAGTTTGGTGTGATGTACACGCAAACGGAGCTTTAGGTAAATATCTGAACCAGATATTATGTGAGCCTTAGAATTCACCTTTCCCGAAAAGTTCATAACAATTGTAAAACGCATAATCGTTCAAATTTTTATTTGGACTAAGCATGTGTGACGATGCGTATTTTTTAAATACGTTTAAAGACACATGACGACGTCAAAATAACATTATGGATGATGAACGGCGAAAGGATGAATAATGAAAAATTTTGATGGCCTCGGCCTACACCACGTGCTTGCACGATCACTAACACAAATGAAATACGACACACCGACCCCTATTCAGGCACAGGCAATCCCTATCGCTCTACAAGGACGCGATATTCTGGGTTCTGCACAAACAGGAACGGGTAAAACGGCGGCGTTCTCTATTCCATTACTTGAGAAACTTTTAAACACAGAGAGCGGCACTGCGCTGGTCATGACACCAACCAGAGAGCTTGGTAAACAAGTTATGGAGGTTATGCAGCAAATGCTTGGCCCGAAAAGCAAAATCAAAACCGCTTTCCTGATTGGCGGCGAAGCCATGCACAGACAGTGCCAGCAATTGCGCCAACGTCCACGTCTTGTTGTCGGTACACCAGGGCGTATTAACGACCATTTGGAACGCGGCAATCTTGATCTTGACCAAGCAGAATTCCTAGTATTAGATGAAATGGACCGCATGCTTGATATGGGCTTTAGCGTTCAAATCGATCGCATTGTCAAATATATGCCTGAAAAGCGCCAAACATTGCTTTTCTCTGCCACAATGCCTGACAGCATTATCAAAATGGCTAAGAAATATCAGAATAACCCAGAGCGCATTTCCGTTGGCTCAACCTTTAATCCTGTGGAAAATATTAAACAAGATATCATTCACGTTGCCGCAGACAAAAAATATCCCGAGCTAATTAATGAACTTCATGCCCGCAGCGGATCCGTTATCATTTTCGTGAAAACCAAACGCGGCGCCGATAAAATGGCGAAAAAGCTAAGCAACGATGATTTCGATGCATGCGCCATTCATGGTGATCTGCAACAACGCAAACGTGACCGTGTCATCAGAGAATATCGTAATAAGCAATTTAGAATTCTGGTTGCTACTGATGTTGTGGCGCGTGGCCTTGATGTTCCGCATATCGAACATGTTATCAATTATGACTTACCGCAAGTACCGGAGGATTATATCCACCGTATCGGCAGAACCGCGCGTGCAGGTGCAAAGGGTTCATCCCTATGCATGATTACACCGCAAGATGGTCGTAAATGGCACGCAATTGAAATCCTTATGGACCCAAGCAAAAAATCAGCCAGCCGCGGGCCAGCCCGTAACGATAACAGCACTAAAAACAGAGGCAATTCAAAATACGGCAAGAATAAACGCTTTGACTCAAACAAAAAATTCTCCAAAGGAAAGCGCACTGATACGCGTGATGGTGAAAATCGTAACGAAGGTCGTAGCTTCAACAAAGGCAGAAACTTTAAACGTGATGACCGTGATGGCGAAAATCGCAATGAAGGTCATAGCTTCAATAAAGGCAGAAACTTTAAACGCGATGACCGTGATGGTGAAAATCGCAATGAAGGGCGCAGCTATAACAAAGACAAACGCTTTAACAATCGTGATGATCGTAATGGCGAGAGCCGCAACGAAGGTCGCAAGACTGAAGGCCGTAGCTTCAACAAAGATAAAAGCTATAACAACCGTGATGAGCGTAATGGTGAAAGCCGTAAAAACTTCAAACGTGATGATCGCAATGGGGAAAATCGCAATGAAGGGCGCAAAAGCGAAGGCCGTAGTTTCAATAAAGACAAGAGCTTTAACAATGAAGAGCGTGGCAGCGAAGGTAAAAAATTCGCAAAACCAAGCAAAGGCGGCAGAAACTTCGGTCGTGACGACAAGCGCAAAAAAGATGATCGTAACAATAACAGCAAAAAATACGGTCAATATAATAAAGGCGGATCAACTGGCGGAAAGAAGAACTTCTCCGGCGCAAATAAAAGACGTGATGCGGCATAACCCTGCAACACGAGATTAAAGAAATTAAAGAGTGGCTTAATTCATTTTAAGCCACTTTTCATATCCACCCGTCATATTGCGAAGGTTTGAAAACCCTAGACCGGCAAGATATTGCGCAGCTTGCAGACTACGCATCCCTTTTTGGCAATAAAGAATAATATCCTGATCTTTCGGCACGTCCGGCACATTCCCCGCCAATAACCATGACAACGCCACATGATCCACGCCCTCAATATGGCCTGCGTCCCATTCATCACGTTCGCGCACGTCAATGATCAACGCATCACTGGCCTGTATTTGATCGGGCGCTATTTCAGGGATAATACTGCACACGGGCGAGGTATATTCCAAAATAATTTCATCCCTATTTTTACCGCACACCGAACAATCAGGGTTCTTAGACAACATGAGTATATGGTTTTCCATAGAGCGCATATCAACCGTCAACAATTTACCAATAAGAGATTGAAAACTCTCATGCGGGGCAATCACCTTAATAGCCTCCATTGCTTGCACCATACCGATCATACCCGCAACCGCGCCGATAATGCCCGCTTCTGCACAATTAGGGACATGCCCTCTGGGAGCATGCGGAAAAAGACAACGATAACACGGGCCATCAGGCGCACCAAACACCGATACTTGCCCATCAAACCCCAAGATAGAGCCATAAATAAAGGGCGTTTGCGTCTTAACCGCCGCATCATTAATCAAGAATTTCGCCGCAAAATTATCCGTCCCATCAATAACAATATCAAAACACGCAAACAAATCCTCAACATTGGTATCGTCCAGTTCCACTGGAAAGACCTCAATCTCGATCGTAGGGTTAAGCACACGTAAATGCGCGGCAGCGGCGTGCGCTTTATTCGCACCAATATCATCAATATTAAACAAAACCTGCCTTTGCAGATTGGTTTCATCAACACTGTCATAATCAACAATACCAATTCGCCCAACCCCCGCCGCAGCCAGATAGAGCAACACCGGACAACCAAGCCCGCCCGCACCAATCACAAGAACAGATGCGGCGTTAATACGATCCTGACCCACCTCACCAATTTCAGGCAATACAATTTGGCGTTTATAACGTTCTGATTTATCCATGACACCGCCCACTAAACAAAGAGAAATAAATATTTTCCTCCCCCTTATCCAACAAATTCGCCACACATTCCCCCATAATAGGTGAGAGCAAATAACCATGACGGAACAAACCATTACACCGTATATATTTTTGATCATGATCGACTTTAATGCGTGGTAAGCTATCAAGATAGGCTGGACGAACCGCAGAAGACATATCCAAAATGCGCGCCTCCCCAAAACTAGAATGCAAAGAGTATGCCGCGCTCATCAGCTCCATTGCCGAGCGTAGAAGAACAAAACCATCATCACCATCAGAATTTTCAATCACACTTGCCCCCACCGCAAAAACATTATCAGGGCGCGGAATAATATAGAGCGGATAACGCGGATGCATCAAGCGCACCGGGCGTTGCAAAGTAAACTCATCATTCTCCAGCAAAATAATTTCACCTTTTATACCGCGCAAATCCTGATCCTGCCCTTCAATATAACCACGACAATCAATCACCCAGTCATAGGTCGCATCTTCTTTTAAGTCATCGAGATGTGCCTCTGCATGAATAATTTCCCCGCCCAATTCACCCAATTTTTGTGCAAGCAACGTCAAAACAGGCAAAGGGTTCACATTCGCTTCTAAAGGTAGATACAGCCCTTTTGTAAATTTCCCGCCAAGGGAAGGCTCCAACACATCTATGCGCGCACGATCAACCCCCTCCCAATGGTTGGATACAGAATGCAAATGCTGCGCGAAGCGGTCAAGCATGTGCCCGTCTTCTGGATGAGCAATCAGCAGACTGCCCGTTTTTTGCAAAATATCGGACGCATCATCACCCAAAAATTCATCCCAAAATTCAATGCCTTTTAAACCAGCACGCACAAAATCATCAGGCAAAGTTTCAATCTCACTAAACGGAGCAAGCATCCCCCCTGCAATTGAACTAGCATTCTCAGGCGGGAAAGCCTGCTTCTCGAATACAGAAACAGAAAACCCTTTTTTTGCAAGGATGTAGGCCGTACTCAACCCCAAAATACCCGCACCTACAATTGCAACTTTCATAATTTAAACCTTATCCATCAATACGGCCATATAATACATGCCACGTCATATTCCCACCATGACTTTGATCAAGTGCGCCGCAAGCCTGCTTCATTTCTGTATGCGTTAGGGGAGTATAATCTTTTCTGGCCGTTCCCGCGCCAATAGTTTTCATTGAGCGTAAAAAATCCACCGCATCCTTATATTGATGCATGATGATCTCATCCCTGTAAATATCAGATGATTTATGAAATTCGAGAACACCAAGAGGCAAGCCAAGGCGATCAAGGGTCTCCTTCCACTCTCTAAAACTATCAGGGCCTGGCATACTATAAAAAATAGAGCCACCAGAGTTTAACATACCCGACAGGCGATCAACCGCCGCGCCAATATCTTCAAACCACTGAAATACCATATTTGCAACAATCAGGTCATATTTCCCCTGCACGTTTGGACATTCGCCGTCCATAACCACCCATCGTGCCTCTTCATCGAGACACTTATCTTTTGCACGAGAAACCATTTCGGCACTAACATCCGTAATGCATAAACGTTTACCTGCATACTTATGGAATAAATGTTGTGTTAAATTCCCAGTACCACACCCGATTTCAAGAATACTCTCTACACCAGAGACAGGGAGATCATCGGCCAGACTTTGGGCAATATCCTGTTGAATAATACAATTTTGATCATATACAGAGGACTTCTGAGCAAAACTCCGAACAACATTATCTTTCCAACTCAAACTCACTTATGAATCCCTTTATTTGATCCGCGCACCACTGTGGATGTGACAACGGTAAAACATGTCCACCATGTTCATGAGTTTGCATATCATAGCCCGCCCATTGCGTCTTCATTTTATTATGCGGTAAAACAAAATCATTACGACCACTTAAGGATAAAACAGGCGCCTGCAACGCGCGCAGTGGCTCGCTCAGATCCCAATTAATCAACCACTCCAACCCCTCATGCAATTTATCCGTATTCAAAGGATCGCTAAACTGATTCTGCGCATCATCTGGCACACCACAACTCTCCCAAAATGATTGCATTTGAACACTCGGATTGCGCAGTAATCTTTTCTGCATCGTGCGTAATACACGCGCCTGCGCAAAATCAAGAAAACATGAAAACCCATTCACAACAACCAAGGCCTCAATATCGGATAGATGATGTTTCAACGCCCACATCGTGCCCAAAGAATGCGTAATATAAATCGCCTTAGAACATTGTGTGTTCTCGTCTCCACCAATAAAGCCAAGATCAACGACAGAACAATCCGCCTCAAGGAAAGATGCAGACATCGCGTCCCATATCTTCGAATTCATTCCCCAACCATGCACAAATACAATATTCACAACGCGCTACCCTTACCCTGCTTACGCATCCCTTCTCTGATGAATAAAAATATCCCCGAACCAACGATAATAATACTCCCGACTATTTTGGGCAAATCAGGAACACTCGACCACAAAAAGTAATCAATCCCAAGAGCGAAAACAATTTGTATATATTGATATGGCGCAACCGTGGCCACAGCGGCAAGCGTATAACCATACGAAATCAAAATCAACGCCAAGCCATAGGCCACACCCATAACCGCCATATAAGCCAAAAACTCTATATTATGCATCGGTGGAATCTGCCCACCACTATAAATCAGGATACCAAAAATAAGACATAGAAAAGGCCAAAAAGCGAAAGATAACAGGCCATTTTCACGCCCGATATACCGCGCAATAATACTCGCAAATGAGAAAAGGAAAACACATGAAAGAGCATAAAAATACGCCGAATTAAGCACTGCAAACCCTGGACGAAATGCAATGAGTGCGCCAATAAAACCGCATATAATCGAAAACGCTCTATATTTCCCTATCGCTTCTTTAAATAGAATTGCCGCAGAAATACTCACTACAAAAGGCGTAAGAAAGAAAATCGTATACGCATCCATCATCGGAATACGGCTCACCGCCTGAATGGAGAATGTAGTGTTAAGGGCAAACAATATCCCACGCAATAATTGCCATTTAATATTGGTAACATTAAACAAGGATGCCCTGCCCCCCATAAACGGCATGAGCAACAAAACAAAGCCCATCCCGCAAACTCCTTGCCAGAACAAAATATCAATAATCGCATAATCTTGCGACAGGAATTTACGCAAACCATCACTGATGGAAAATGCAACAAAAGCAAGCAGCGTAACAAATATCGCTATATTGGTTTTATTCTTGGTCATTTCTCAAAATTCTGCTTATAATTCCGCGCATTATGCACAATGGTAAAGATAACAAGCAGATAATACACATTATTGCAGGCCCAACGGCAAGCGGAAAATCCGCGCGTGCGATTAATCTGGCCGAAACGCTGGACGGCGTTATTATTAATTGCGACTCCATGCAAATTTATGATGGCTTGCAAACCCTAACCGCGCAGCCCTCCACCAAAGATTTAGAACGTGTGCCACACCTTCTTTACAGTCACTTTCACCCGAACGATACATGTTCTGCCGGCAATTGGCGGGAAATCGTTGAGCCAATCATTCATGATGTTTTAAAACAAGGCAAAGCGCCGATCATCGTTGGGGGTTCTGGTCTTTATATTCGCGCCTTAACCGATGGCCTATCCCCTATGCCCGATGTCCCACAAGACATACGTGATGCCGCCGTCAAGAAACAAGAAGAATTAGGAAACCCAGCCTTCCACGCAGAGCTTGAAAAACGTGATCCGGTTATGGCTGGGCGTTTTCATCCCTTTCACACCGCCCGTTTAATCCGCGCATGGGAAGTTTTAGAAGCCACAGGCAAAAGCCTATCAGAATGGCAAAAACTAGCACGTCTTGCACCACCTGCGGATTGGGATTTCAATATCGAAGTCATCATTCCCGAACGCACTGTACAACATCAACGCTGTAACGACCGATTCCTGTGGATGATGGATAATGGCATTTTGGATGAGGTCGAAGAATTTAGTAAACGCATAGAGAGCGGGGAAATACGCGACAATGTAGCACTTGTTAAATCTTTAGGCTACCGCCCTCTGCTCTCCTATATCAAAGGAGAGATCAGTAAAGACGACGCCATCACTCAATCCCAAGCCCGCACCCGTCAATACGCAAAACAACAAGTCACATGGTTCAGAAATCAACTTTTGAATGCAAAGAAAAATACGGAAGATTAACGTATTCAATACAAATGTTCTCTATTTGTTCCACGTGAAAAACTTATGTAAACATCAATGCCTAAGAAGTTCTTTTATCATCGATTTTTTTAAACAGTACTTTTTTAAAATTACTTTTTCACAGGGCATGCACCTTGAGGGAAATATTGCGTTTATATAGCAATTTTCACTCCTGCCTATCATTGTAAAATCTGCCCCGCAAGATAACTCTGGCAACTTTGGAGTCCTAATATTTTCTCCATTCTTATCTTCAAAAAATAGAACAATTCCAAACCTATACGAATTTCTTTTTACCAATTTTAAACTAGCGGAGTTTCCGGTAACAAATGGCATCACCTTACGCTTGACGTGAAGTCGGAAATCGAAATAAATGAAAAGAGGAAATAGCAAGAACAATAGAATTGAGATATTTACTTCTCCAAGATAAAACAAACTAACCGCCATAAACACATAGCCAAGAATATGTTTATGAACAAAAGAACTCAATGACCTCAATGCCTCTTCATTCAAATCATCATTCGCACGAAGGTCCTCAATAACATCTTTTAACTCTGACGGATAAAATAACTCAACAATCATATTATAAATCTCAACTTATATTTCCATCTCTCGAGGATAAAATCCATATCCCTCATCATGATAAGAATGTAGATGGGGCGTTGTATTTTCCGGCCCCTTATAAGCCTTCAACGCATTCACAACTTGTTCAAGTTCGACGGGAAAACTAATCTTATCCTTATCACAACTTAAACATTCCTCCTGCATAAGAAGGGCATCAACACTGTGATAAACATCACCCATATCGACCTTGCCTTCGGACGCATCCCATACATGTCTGGAAAAACACGCGCGAAGATTATCATCATTTATACTGATAACATTACCGCCTTCTTCTTGCGGGGGATGTACCCACCCCTTAAACGCCAAGTCAAATTTTCTACCATTAATATGCATTATGCTCTTTCCGTATTTTATATTGTAAACATATAATATTGAGAGCACCGATGTCAAAAACACAAAAACTCTTGCATAATTTTCAAGGCTGCGTTACTTGTCAAATATGATTAATATTATTTTAAACATTGTGAACGTTATCGTGAACCTCGTGGTCCTTCTGAAAAGGGAGCTGCGCACTTAGCCTATGGCATAAAGTACACACGCAGCGCCCTCCTTAAAAACGGGGCGTTTTTTTATGCCTAAAGCATAAAAGAAGCACTAAACAACACAATAAAAATAATGTAGTTTACCGCAATAATATAATTTGAAAGCGATATGAAAATGGAAGCGACACAAAAACAGGACAAGATAGCAGAAAAACCAAGAGCGAAGGAAATGTCCGGCGCGGAAATGGTTATTGAAGCCCTGATCGAACAAGGCGTTGATACGATTTTTGGTTATCCTGGCGGTGCTGTCCTGCCCATTTATGATGCACTGTTTCAACAAGACAAAATAAAGCACGTCCTCGTTCGCCAAGAAGGCGGCGCACTACATGCCGCAGAGGGATA
The DNA here is from genome assembly GCA_002747015.1 of Zetaproteobacteria bacterium. Next base: position 42,243 of record NVXI01000006.1, on the reverse strand, counting down.
TGCCCGCTCTACCGGTAAGGTTGGCTGCGCGCTTGTGACATCTGGCCCCGGCGCAACAAACGCGGTCACTGGTTTGGCCGATGCGTTGCTTGATTCTATTCCGCTTGTTTGTATCACAGGACAAGTCCCAACATTTCTAATTGGAACAGATGCCTTTCAAGAGGCCGATACCATTGGTATTACCCGTCCCTGTACAAAACATAACTTTCTGGTGAAAGATCAAAATGATCTTGCCAGTGCAATGCATGAATCTTTTCATATTGCGCGATCAGGTCGCCCTGGCCCTGTTGTTATTGACATCCCAAAAGATATACAATTCGCGAAAGGCAACTATGTATCAAAAGATCAGGCGATTATGCATTCGCATTACAAACCTGAAACAGACCCAGACATGAAGACCATAGAGCAAGCCGTAGAACTGATGGCAAATGCCAAATGTCCGGTTTTTTATACTGGCGGTGGCATTATAAATGCAGGCACAGAGGCCAGCACCCTGTTGCGTGAGCTTGTCCAAGAAACAGGTTTCCCCATCACCTCCACCCTTATGGGGCTTGGTTGCTATCCGGCGAAAGACAAGCAATGGCTTGGTATGCTAGGCATGCATGGAACCTTTGAAGCAAATTTAGCGATGCATGATTGTGACGTTATGATTTGCATCGGCGCGCGGTTTGACGACCGCATCACAGGACGCACTGATAAATTCTCACCAAACTCCAAAAAAATCCACGTTGATATTGATGCCAGCTCAATCAACAAAAACATACCGATTGATATACCAATTGTTGCTGATGCGAAAAAGACAATTGAAGCGATGCTGAAAGTTTGGCGTGCAAAGAAATACAAAGCCGACCAAGATGCCATGAAAGCATGGTGGAAGCGGATCGAAATTTGGCGCGCAAAAAATTGCCTCGCCTATAAAAAAGACGATAAAATTATCAAGCCACAATATGCGTTGCAACGTCTTGCCCATTATATGGAGGAAGACAAACGCGATTGCTATGTCACAACCGAAGTTGGCCAACATCAAATGTGGGCGGCACAATTTCTGCCCTTTAACGAGCCGAACCGCTTTATGACCTCTGGCGGCCTTGGCACAATGGGATATGGACTGCCTGCCGCAATCGGCGTGCAAATGGCACATCCTGATGCCTTCGTAGTTGATGTCGCGGGGGAGGCCTCCATCCAAATGAATATTCAAGAATTGGCAACCGCGATCCAATATCGCCTACCGGTTAAGGTCTTTATCCTTAATAACGAATGGATGGGCATGGTGCGTCAATGGCAGGAGCTATTACATGGAGAGCGATATTCAGAGACCTATTCCGAAGCCCTTCCAGACTTTGTTAAATTGGTCGAAGCCTATGGCGGCGTTGGACTTCGCGCAAATACTGTGGATGAACTAGACGGCGTGATCGAAGAAATGATGAGTAATGATCGCCTCACAGTTGTTGATGTCAAAGTGGCAAAAACAGAGAATTGTTTCCCTATGATTCCTTCTGGAAAGGCACATAATGAAATGATCCTCTCACCGGACGCCGATGCGTTTGATAAAAGCTTAGTGTAGACAACCTAAAAGTTAACGGCAGGAAAGCCATCATGAACTATATCTATAGTGCCGATAATGCAGCAGAAGCACACATGATTATGCATATGCTGGAACGTGAGGACATTAAAGCAGAAATACATGGAGAATACCTGCAAGGTGCTGTTGGAGAAATTCCTGTCACAGGACATATAAAACTTTCGGTTAATGAAAATAATATTACAAAAGCTCGACAAATCATCAAGGAATGGGAGGCCGTTCAACGAGAACACCCTTCTAATAATGGTAAAACAGAGCACAAAAACTCTAACCACCCTACGCTCTTGTCCGGCATTTTCATTGGCTTAACCATAGGGTTCATCCTTGGAATCATCTACTATCATGTCCCCTTTAGTAGCCAAGGGTACGATAATAACGGCGATGGTATTATCGATATACATTTTTATCCCCCATACGGAGATGTTAAAAGAACCGAGGCCGACACAAATTTCGATGGGAAAATTGACGTAAAATATTTTTACGATCGCAGTGGTTTAACTAAAAAAGCAGAAATAGATGCCAATTATGATGAATATTACGAAACAGTTATAACTTACAAAAATGACAACCCCCTAGAAACAACCATCGATGATAACAATGATGGCCTCCCCGACCGTATCTTTCACTATGATGAAGGCGGCAACCTCAAAACACTTCAAGTTTTTAATGAACAAACTGCAAAACTTGTAAAAATTACATATTATAGTGACGATAGAATGATCTCCGCACAATTTGACAGCAATCAAGACGGCATTATGGATACCGAATATACTTACGATAAGTACGAAGAAATATATTCAACAAAAGAACTATTGAAAAATAAGGATAAGTAATGAGCAAAGACAGCACGAGCACCAAGAAAAACAAAAGCGTTTATGCACCAACACCAGAACTAGCCGACGAGGAAACACATATACTGGCGGTTCTCGTTAATAATGAGCCGGGCGTTCTAGCACGCATCGTTGGATTTTACTCTGGGCGTGGCTATAATATCGAAAGCCTGACCGTTGCCGAAACCAACCATGACGAACACCTATCGCGCATTACCATTGCCTGCAAAGGCACACCAGCGGTCATCGTTCAGATCAAGGCGCAATTACAACGCCTTGTTCCGGTCTTAAAGGTCTCGGATTTAACCATAGAAGGCCGATATATAGAAAGAGAACTCGCCCTGCTGAAAGTCGTTTGCACAGGCGATGCGCGCATAAATGCGATGCGTGATGCCGATGCCTTTTGCGCACGCACGGTTGACAGTACGCCCAACTCTTTTATCTTTGAAGCCACAGATACAGCCAGAAGAATTGATGATTTTATTGCAATTATGAAGCCTCACGGCCTTATCGATGTCAGTCGCACAGGAATCGCCGCCATTTCAAAAGGCGACAAGATTATTGGAGAGTAAAAACAAGGCTTTCATAACACTACGCATCAAGAGTAGAAGCCTGCAAATCCGAAGAGATTGCTGCAAAATCTTCTTCTGAAACACCATTACCCTCTTTTATCAAAAGCTCCAATTGGTCATATGATACCTTCATATTCTCGGCGCGTTGCAATATCTCGTCACGATTACTCTCATACTGGCTGCGCATTTCATCAAATTTAACTTTAATGTCCGCGCTCTGCTCCCAAACATCCGCAATCGCCAAACCTGCGTTAGGAATATTTTGATAATGCTCATCAATTGACTCCAACACCCTGTCCGATCTTGTAATGTCATGCAAAATATACTGATTATTACGAGAAAGCGCAGCAAAATGAACCTCCTTAGAATGATCATCTTGCCCCTTAACAACACTAGAAAACGAACGAACCAATTCAGGAATATCCATTTGTGCAGTTTGCAACCTCTCTTGATACTTATTAAAACGCTGATGTTTCACTGAACATTTTAAGATATCACTACTCATTCATTATCACCCTTACACATAATTTTCAGACAAACCATGTTCACCCTGTTGGTCAGGCCTAGCCGACCTCCATACCCTCTATAGCACCCGCTTTATAGCGTCTCGGGCACTCTTCGCCTTCAACCTGAACGACATATTCAGGCACACTCATATCATAGCCCTTTTCCTGATTAAATTCTCGGCCTGCTTCAATTCCAACAATTTCCCCTGCTATTTCGGAAAAGCGATCCTTAACCTGATCACCCATCTTAAATTCTGTATTTTTGTTACCCATTACATACCCCTGTTTTTCATATGATGGGAAAACGTACACGTTTTACGCATATCCTGTCAAATAAGGAGGGGAGGCTTGAAATATGCACACAAGGTTTTGCTTGATTCTTCATTCAAAACCTTGTTTTATGCGACTCTTCAACAGAACAAAAGATAAGGTTTTTACTATGGGACAGAATGCAGCCACGCAGGAAACACCTGCGAACCCAGCACCATTAAATGTCTATTACGACAAAGATTGTAATATCGACTTAATTAAAGACAAAAAAGTCGTTATCATCGGATACGGCTCTCAAGGACATGCACATGCCCTAAACTTGAAAGATAGTGGCGTTAAAAGCGTTATCATCGCCCTTCGTGATGGCTCTTCATCCACTGCCAAAGCCGAAAAAGCAGGATTTGAAGTTATGTCTCCAGCCAAAGCCGTTGCAGATGCGGATGTGGTTATGATCCTTGTGCCTGATGAACATCAAGCCGATCTTTACCGTGATGAACTGGAAGCAAACCTAAAACAAGGTGCTGCGCTTGCCTTTGCACATGGCTTGAACATCCATTTCGATTTGATCAAACCACGCGCCGATCTTGATGTGTTCATGATTGCACCAAAAGGCCCCGGCCACACAGTGCGCGGTGAATACCAAAAAGGTGGCGGTGTTCCATGTTTGATCGCTGTTGCACAAGATGCAACGGACAATGCAAAAGAGCTTGCTCTATCCTATGCCTCTGCTGTTGGTGGTGGACGCTCCGGTATTATCGAAACAACATTCAAGGACGAGTGCGAAACAGATCTATTTGGTGAGCAAGCCGTTCTATGTGGTGGCGCATCTGAACTTGTCAAATGTGGGTACGAAGTCTTGGTCGAAGCAGGATATCCACCTGAAATGGCATATTTCGAATGTTTGCATGAACTTAAACTGATCGTTGATTTAATGTATGAAGGTGGCCTTGCCAATATGCGCTACTCCATCTCCAACACTGCGGAATACGGTGATTATGTTTCAGGTCCACGTATTATTACAAAAGAAACCAAAGAAGAAATGAAACGCATTCTTGCCGACATTCAATCTGGTAAATTCGTAGAAGATTTCATGGGCGGAAACAAAGAAGGCCTAACCCGCCTTGTTGAAATTCGTGAGCGCGAAGCACAGCATCCAATCGAAGAAACAGGTGCCAGACTCCGTGCGATGATGCCTTGGATTGGTGCAAACAAGCTAGTCGATAAAGATAAAAACTAGGGTTTTCCCGATATATACAGATATTCGAAAAAGCCCTCCATTTCAGAGGGCTTTTTTATGCTGCGTTAAAACGAAAGATATAAATATTTATTGAAAGTAAAAGATATGAGCGCGCCCAAAGATCGCATCTCTACTGCTATCATATGTTGTCTCGCCGCACATTTCATGTTTGCGATCATGGGCACATGTGCCAAATATTTGGCAGAAACACACCACGTTGCCGAGATTGCCTTTTACCGTAACATTATTGTTTTTGTGCCTTTTTTTATGTTCATGATCATCCGCAAAAACAGGCATTTATTCAAAACGAATAAACCCAAATTAATTGCAATTCGCGCAATCGTTGGCGGGGTTAGCCTTATGGTGACATTCGCTGCACTTGCCCAACTGCCTATGGCCTACGCAACAGTTTTATTCTTTGCTTCATCGTTCTTAACGCCTGCTCTGGCATTTTTCTTTCTCAAAGAGCATGTCGGCATTCATAGGTGGGCCGCCATAGCCATCGGCATGTGCGGTGTTTTAGTCATCGCACAGCCAAGCGGCACAATCAGCCTGATCGGCCTAGCCCTAGCCCTAACCGCCGCCGCTTTGCACAGCGCGATGTACACAATATTACGCAGCCTGAAATCTGAATCCCCCATTACCATTACTTTTTATTTTGTAATTGCCGGAATATTAATACCGGGCATATTTATGCCCTGGGTGGCAAAGCCAATCATCACAGAAGAAATTTGGGTGTTCTTGCTCATAGGGTTTTCTGGTGGCATCGCGCAAATATTCCTATCCAATGCCTATAAATATGCGCCAGCATCATTGGTCACACCTTTCAGCTATACCGCTTTGCTCTGGACGGTTCTGATCGATATTTATATTTGGGAATACGATCTCGCATTCATTCCTCTGATGATTGGGGCCGCCCTTATCATCACCGCGCAACTTTATATAATTTATCGTGAGTACATCAATAAAATAAAGAGGCATAATCAATATGAGTAGCCAACCCCAAAACCAGCTGATGATGGGCATTGTATTTGCCTTGATTAATGCCTTTATGCTGGCAGGGATGAGCCTGTTTGCAAAACTCCTTGCCACGTATTTTGGCCCCGTCGAAGTGACCTTCTTTCGCAATATTTTCTCGCTGTGTGCGTTGTTCATATGGTTTATTCTCACCGGAAAGTTAACCACACTGAAAACACAACGACCATTTGCCCATCTATTCAGAGGTGCTATAGGAACTGTCGGTATTATATTAGGTGCATGGGCTCTGTCGATCATGCCCTTGGCAGAAACAACCATTTTACTGTTCACGGCCCCTCTATTCGTCGTCCTTTTGTCCTACCCTATTTTGAAAGAACCAGTGGGCATATATCGTTTAGGCGCAGTTTTCATCGGGTTCTCAGGTGTTATCATCATGGCAAGCCCAAGCTCAGGGGGGGAGGCACTACCCTTCATCGGCATCATTATAGGGTTAAGTTGGGGCTTTTTTGCAGGGTGTGTAGACACATGCCTGCGCTGGATGGGTAAAACAGAGAATGCCACCACCACGGTATTTTACTTTGTCCTGTTCGGTTCAATTACATGCAGCATGCATTTACCATTTGCAGAAATACAGCCCAACAGCTTTTCACTAGATGCCTTCTGGATCATTATCGGACTAGGCATAACCGGATTACTCGCCCTGCTCGCAAAAACACAGAGTTTTCGTCTAGGTGAGGCCAGTGTCATTGCGCCAATCATGTACAGCATGATTATCTGGACAATGCTGTTTGATTATTTATTCTGGAATAAAATGCCCACCGCAAACGTTATGATTGGGGCGAGCATTATCATCGCAAGCAACATCTTTATTATATATCGGGAAACCAAAATCAGAAAGAAAACTGGCGTGTTCATGAACACGGATTAAGCAGCATTCTTTTTGCACCAAAAATTATACATCGGAATGAAAACATCTTTGTTTTTCATTTCCCATCGTGCCCAAGTATCCAAATCTGTGGCATTAGGATCATCCGAATGGCGCCTTTTATATTTACCCAGGACTTTAGGAGAAAGATGAAATTGCACAAATTCAAGCTCAATATCATTCAAAATATTTTTAATCTCACTCAGATCAAATTGATGCTCATGCACATGAAATAAAAGGTCATTACATTCCGCAAGGGCATAAAAATCAATAAAATCCTCAAGCTCTTTAATCGATTTATACTTCATATGATCTGTAATATCTGCACGAAAATTTTGAACAGACTGAACGTCAGAGCCAATATTTTTATCCCTAATGGAAGAGCGTGCCTCATTCACAGCCCAGCGCGATATCTGACTATATAATGAAACACGCATTAATCCATTAGGCTTTAACAATCCAGACAAGATCGCCCACCCAGATTTTGGATCACTCAAATGATGCAACGCGCCCGGACTAACAATATAGTCAAAACGCTCTTCAATCGTGCCAAGCTCCATGATATCCGCTTGCTTAAATTTAATATTTTCAATGCCAAACTGACGCGCTTTATGGATCGCATAAGCAAGACTGTCCAAGCTCAAATCAATCGCAACAATATGTGCATCCGGAAAAATATAGGCCAGCTGCACGGCTTCTTTACCTGTGCCACAGCCCGCGATCAAAATGTCTGCCTCTTGGCCTTTCAAATGGCCTTCAATATTCTCATTAAACGTATCCTTAGAGGGCATATCCCAATATGAATAAGGGAATTCTTCATATTGTGCCTGAACGGCCAAAGACATTGTATCTTGAACCGTTGTTAAAACAGGAACATTTTTCTTAATCTCTACCCGCGCAAAATAATCTTCTATCTGGGACTTTGGAATTTGCGAGACATGGTCACCACCCTGAAGTTTTGTTGCAATCGCCGCCGCATTACTCAACAAATAAATTTCCTCATAACACCCCAGTAAAGCAAGATCGGACAATGCCGGCGTATCGGTTGCGACAACTTTCTGCTTTAACGCCTCAACTAATGACAGCTCATCTTCGGATATACTGGAAATATAGCGCGTCAAAGAATGGTATTTCGATAAAGCGCATGTCATCAGCTCTATATCTTCAGGATCAGAAAATACAGTCCGCCCCGCTGAAACTGCCTCAAGAAAATAACGCCGCAAATGCATGACCCAACGCTCAAACCCGACATCAGGTACAATAAATTTTCCAAGCCCTGTTAAGAAAAATGGCTCAATCAGCGCATCATAATTCGCAAATGCATCCATGCCCTTCTTAAAAGAACCATAATTACTGTGCTTTGATAATTTATAGAGCGGCGAAAGTGACGCATTAGAGGAAAAAATACTAAGCCACGCCAACCCAAAGTGAGGAAAATCAACACCGTCGCTTTCCAAACATTCAAGAAGAACACCTCTCAGATTTGGACTCATTTTCTTAAACTTAAGCGTCCCAACAACATTCACTAATCTTTGCTTATATGTCTCAACACTCGGATCATACGCAACAGCCTGCGCATAACTCTCAATCGCGGGCGTTCCTTGAGATAGCGCGCAATATATATCACCCATAAAACAAAGAACATCATGCGCCGCAGGATCAAGTTCAAGTGCTTTCGTCAAATTTTTGACCGATTTAACCAACTCACCTTGCGCGTTATAAGCCTTAGCCAGACCAAAATAAGCATCTTTACTAGGGCATGCCTCTAAGGATTCATTAAATAATGAAATCGCATCATCATATGATTTAGCGTCAAAAGCAGCAAAGCCATGGGCACATTTCTGCACCTGAACCGTCTGCCCGGCAGAGATATCAAGATTAAGCATTATAAAGCCAACTAATAATTAATAACGTTGAAAACCATGCTTGTTATAAAGTCCAACAGGATCATCATCATCTAGGTTATAAATAACATAAAACATACCATTTGGTGAAGATGTTGTGATTTCAAAAACATGATCCATGAATTGAAGAACACGATAACGATCGATACCAGACATTCTCATAAACTGCTCTCCAACTTCTAGAACAGGAATATTATCATTATCTGTGTATTGATCGGTGACAATATTTGCAGCATATAAATCATGCATAACGCGTTTTTCATCGCCTTCTTCTTTAAGCCAATCTTCAGGTGTCCAGTTATCACCTTCCCACAAAGAGCTTTGTCTTATTTGCTGCTCACCGAGATAAGGCTTAAAATCATCACCGCTCCACGGCTTTGATGAGCAAGCACTTAGTGAGAGTGCGGCAAAAACCATCAAAAAACTAAATTTACGCATTATTTAATATCCCTTTAATTCCATATTATCTTATCAATAACATTTTAACGGATTATATGGTATCCTAAAAAGATGACAAATGCCATTGGAATAGCATTAACAGGATTAAATTCAGCATCTCTGCGCCTAAATGCTAGCGCATCTAATATCGCAAATATCAGCACATCCGGCTCTTTAACTGATCCAGACAACGCGCCGTACACGCCTTTAACGACACAATCCACGGCTTTAGGTTCAATAGGCGGCGTACATACAGCCTTCATCGCGCAACAACCAGCCTTCACCCCGTCATATGACCCCGATTCACCCTTTGCAGATGAAAATGGCATAATTGGCGTTCCCAATGTTAACCTTGCAGAAGAATTGGTAAACATAAAACTGGCCGCGATATCCTATAAAGCGAATTTAAGCACAATAAAAGTTGCCGGAGAGCTATTCGACGAACTACTTGAAACATTTAAAGATTGAAGCAACTCTTCCGATGCGAAAGCCAATGCATAAGATCGTATTACCACTTGATCCCACCCCATCATTCCTGACACACTGACAAACATGAAAATTGTCTTTCTCGGATATGATTACACATTAGACATTGCCCAGCGATTAATAGCTGACGGACATGAGATTATCCATATGTTCACATTTCCCTGTGACGGCATATTTTCCTTTAACACACAAATAAAATCATTCGCCGCCCATTTCGATATTCCAATTTCAGAACAAAAAATCACATCGAGTGATATAGACAAACTCATTCATCAAGGGTGCAAAATTTTTCTATGCTCTGGATATCCATATAAAATCCCTGAAATAGATAACGAAAAAGCCTATGGCCTAAACATACACCCAACCCTATTACCCCGCATACGCGGCATAATGCCCCTGCCTTTCGTTATTATGCATGAACCGGAATCTGCCGGATTTACTGTGCATAAACTCACAACAAATTTTGATGCTGGCGATATTTTATATCAAGAAGCCATCCCGATTGATAAACACACAGATGTAGAAACGCTTGGTGCCCGTATCGCAGTGCGCGCCCCTGATGCCATCGCATTTATTATCAAAGATATTAAAAATTATTGGGGAAATGCAACACCCCAAGATCATGAAAAGGCCTCCACCTACGGCATTCCCGATACAAAAATACGCCATTTAAACTGGGAAGATACAGCAGAAAGACTTCGCCTAAAGGGATGTGCTTTTGGACGTTTTGGTGTCACAGCAACCGTCACAAACAATATGAATGAAGCACAAACTCTGGCCGTTTTTCAATTCACCACCTGGAAAGAAACACACACTCACCCAGCCGGCACATTATTACGATCCTCTGCACGAGAAATCATTATAAGTATCCAAGATGGTTATGCCTGCCTAAAAGAATTTCAAGTTATTGAATCGTAATTTTTGCAAATCATCTATATATTGAATCAAGCTATGGATAAGAATCACACAAGCTCTGTATTAATCAGGGGTGCCCATAGTATAGTCATCTGTAATTAATCCCTTAGGATCGAAAGCTGAGTAATATCCTGTGTTATATATCCGCACACATCACATGTTGTTAATTTTGTTATGCCTTGGCTTTACCCTAACAGGAACGCCCGCCCAAGCATTAGAAGTCAAACAGATCCGTTTCGGTACGCACCCCGACAAAATTCGTATGGTGCTTGATATTAGTGATGTGACCGATTATCGCGCCTTTGTTTTATCCTCACCCTACCGCATGGTTATCGACCTTCCAACATTTCATTGGACGGCAGGGCGCGTTGAAAAACCGAAACAAGCCATAATCTCTGACATTAGGCAGGGGAAACTTGTCCCCGGTATTTCACGCATAGTATTTGATTTGGAAAGCCCCATAACCATACAATCCGCTTTCCTTCTCCCCAAACAAGGTGCAAAAGAAAACCGTATTGTTATTGATTATAAACGCACAACGGTGCAAAAATTTAACGCCACAAAAAATATTATTCATGGCACTCTAAAGATTGAAGACTATCAAATAAATAAAGAGAGCGCCGCACAGAATACAAAAGCCCCGCGGCCACCAGCCAATACATCCAGACCATTATATGCCTCACGGGGAAAACCGCTCATCATTATCGACCCTGGTCATGGTGGACAAGACCCCGGTGCAATAGGACATAGCCGTATTTACGAAAAAACCGTTGTTCTGGCTTTAGCACGACAACTGAAGAAAAAACTTCTGGATTCCGGAAAATATCATGTCTTAATGACGCGCAATCGCGATGTCTTTATTCGCCTAAAAGATCGCGTAAAATTTGCGCGCAAAAATGGCGGCGATCTGTTCATATCATTACACGCCGATTCCATTCATAAAGCCAATGTACATGGAACATCCGTTTACACGCTGTCAAAGAAAGCCTCCGATGCACAAACGGCGAAACTAGCCGAAAAAGAGAACCAGGCCGATCTGATTGGCGGCGTTGGCTTAAGCGTAGAGGATGAACAAGTCGCATTCATTCTAGGAGACTTCCTCATGAATGAAACAATGAAYCAATCTAAATTTTTTGCCAACAAACTGGTCTCTAAACTCAAATCATCCCGCATTTACACACTGCAGAAYCCGCATCGCTATGCAGGGTTTGCGGTYTTAAAAGCACCAGACATCCCCTCAATTTTAATCGAGGCCGGTTTCATGTCCAATAGAAAAGAAGCAACACTCCTKAACCAACATASCCATAGAAAAAAGATGGCTGCCGCCATATATGCAGGCATTGATAGCTATYTCAGTTAYGTTTACCAAAATGAAAAACGYTAAAGCTCCACCARAGWGCAGCCCCCAACTTCATGACGCTCAATCAACACATCACATAGYTTATTGCCCTGCGGGTAACTGCTGAKCGCACCAATAATACGRTAATATGTTTKCTYACCAACACGTATTTTATAAATATAAATCGGAACATCGCCCAAGATATCTGGATATTTCTGCCATAAACGTTTTTGTGAGGCTTGCGCATCAMTTAAYGCACCTAACGATCCCACATGAATAAATAACCCACGCAATATCTCACCAGTTGCAACATCTGTCCCATCCGTGACCACAGGTAACGGCGCATCATCCACTACATTCATAACAGTATACGCACCAGATGCTGGTTCAATTTCATCAACTTGGCCATCCTGTAACGCAATATCTAGTCCATTTTGAGAAACCTCAGGTAAAATAATATTCATATCCGTGACAATTGGCTCTTCCCCTGTCAAAACAACATCAACAGCAGATGTTTCCTCATCCCAAATCGGCATCGCTTTAACAACATATTTGCCCAACGCGAGCGCCGAGAAAACGTAATACCCATCATATTCACTGCTCACAGACGTAATTTCCTCACCTGTAACAGCATCAAGCAACAAAATTTCTAAACCCGGAAAGGGTTTCTGCGATCCATCACTGCTTTGCACATACACAAACCCATCAATTTCGCCCAATTGCTCAAATCCAATATCAAGCGTTGCAACCGCACCGCTGCGGGGAATGATGGTTACATAATCATCATAGGGCTTTAAATAAATGCTTGTTAAACTAGTATTATCGATCCATAAGCGAGTTATCCCCTCGCTCAAACCATTGACGAATAAAGAGCCACCCTCATCCGTATGCCCATCAATAGCCCCCCGATTAGAGCGGAACGCAATATTTTGAATAGGCTTCTCACCCTCATCATATTTATGATTACCATTCTCATCCAGATAAACTCGCAAACCGACCGAGCCACGGCCACTATCGCGTGCGCTAACCATTTTATACTTCCCATGGTGGTCTGGCTGTAATCCGGTGCGGAACGTGACACCACCAAAATAGTTCTCTTGTGTGCTGCCCCCCATATTGAGATCAATGGAATAATTCTCAAATTGTTTCGAATAGCGCACATCCAACGTTGTCGCGTTGGCAGGGAAATCATAAACACCGTTTAAGCGCAAAGAGCTATTCGGCGTAAGGGTCTTTATTGTAGACATATTAAAATTACGCAGCGTATCTTGCGCGCCACTTTGTAAATCATAACGCAAATTCCCACGGACACGCCAACCCAATATATTCGTCAAAACGGCAAGGTTACCATTAAAATCTTCTTGCGATTTATTATCTGATATCGTGCGTTCTACAGAATTTGTAAACCGTACCCCCGCCAAATTGGTCGACACACTCGTACTTAAAACAATTTCATCGTCTTTATCTTGATAGACATTTTTCTCGACCCCGGTATTCGCGGACACGATACCGAAACTTTTATTCGCATCAAGCCGACTTGTAGACACAATATCCTTATCATCCGCATCAAAGCCTTGATAAGCCGTATGGCCCGCCGTAACATTTGCCCCTAAAATGCGCGTCGTGACTTCAACATCATAACCACTACGTCCTTCATTGGCGCCCATAAGCTGCACTTTGGTTTTAAGGCCAAGAAACGCCATAACCGCCGAGACACCAACTGAGCTTTGACGAGTATCAAGATTGCTGGTTGAATCCGCACCTGTGTACGCATTGGCCCCCACCGTTAAATAGTTTTTCACACCATAAGATATTTGGCCACTCCCTCCGAAATCAGCATTCGATTCACTATTTTCTGCTATAGGAAGGAAATCTGCCTCCGGCTGCCCTACTGCAAAAGCGTAACGCACATTGCCCTTCCGTAACATTTTCGGCCCCCTTACGATACGTTGCGTTTGTGTGCGTTTTTGCCCCTCAGGCCCTGATAAAACTATTTGAAACAGGTTAAATCCGCGCGTTAAATCAATCTCTTCAAAATTATAACGCCCGCTTTCGTCAATCTCCTGAAAAGCAATAAAATAACCATTCCTGTATAATTCTGCGTCCCAACCTATCGGCGCATCACCATCAACATTGTATTTCTCCGCGCCAAAAGACTGTGCAAATCCAAGCTCAGATTCCGAAGAAACAGCAACACCGCGCCCTCTCTTACGCCCTACAATCAAAGGAACGTCAGGGAAACTAACATCACCAAATGAAACTTTACCTGCCTTTAAAGGGCCCAACATATTTTGGGATGGGTCACGTTTTTGAAATGAAAGCTGCGCATTACTAAACTTGGTGTCTTGATCCGTACCAGTAGACCCGGCAAGCAACAATTTCGCACTGGATTTCAACGCATCAGCATGCGCCTGCAAAGAAAAATCCGTACTCACACTTCGGTTTGTCTTATCACCACGCCCAAAAACTGACTGTTGCCAAACGACGCTAGGCTTCGTCCACCATTTATATGGTATTAAGGTATCCTTATCATATGGGGTTTGCGAACCATGCAGCTGTGCGCCCAAAGCCTCGCCGCGCTTTTTACGCGCATCTTCCTCTTCAAATGGAAATAATTTATCCCAAGTCACAAAAACTCTAAGCGTACTAAGATCGAGGCTGATTTTAATACCCAGCCATTCTTCTAACAAAGCCACCTGCACATATATATCTTCAAAATGTGCCTCTGCTCCCCCAAAAGGAATCGTCAACTCTCTACCATTTACAAAAACAACGTTTCTATTCAAATCCAACTGAAAAACATTTTTTTCTTCATAAAACCAACCGTCCGCCGTCCCCTCAGCAGGGTCCGAGCGAATTGCAAAACTTAAACTACGCGAAAAGGAGGATAGAGGGAAAACCGCCTGAGATAATTCCACCCCCTCTGGGAGATATGCAATAAATCCTCTATTTCTGAGATTATCACTCACATATAACTCAAGAATCAGCAGCTCTTCTTCCGAACGCTCCATCTGACTAACGGCCGCAATGACCCGTTCGGTAAATATTAAACCGAAAAAACAACACATTATAACTATGATCACGGCTCTCGAAAGAACCTTGATATATCCAACTAACATGGGCATAACACGTTTTTAAAATGACGCATGATCGCGCCTTAAGAATAATTTATGGCACAGAAACCAAAATCGTATCGATGGGATCTTTCTCAGAAACATCCCTATTGTACAATTTTACTTTAATACTACCTCCAGATTTTAAATCTTTGTAATCAATGAGTTCTAAAACAACACGATGATGGCGTTGGCTAAGTTCACGATAAACATAAATCGTACGACGCACAGCGGCCTTAACCTCCGACCCATCCGGCGCGATATAATCTGCCTCTACATAAATATTTCCCTGACCATTCCCACTGCGCAGCAAATCCAATGATATTTCAGGGCGCCCGTTTTTGTCTTTGCCTAAACCCAAATTAAGCATAGAAATTTCAGTTTTTATATCCCCCTTAGAGACCACAACCGGAATCGCCATTGCATAAGAAATTTGCGCCTTGATACGCGCTCTATTATCCGGTGAAGCATCCTTGTTTAACACTTCACGTCGACTGATATCTTCCAGAAATTCAAGATGTGAGTGATAAGATCCATCTTCAGTGCCTTTAGGAAAACGCGCCATAATCCGAATAATTTGCTTGGCCCCAGGCTTCAAATCAAACTTCCTAGGAACATAACGCAACATCCGTTTGGCCGAATAATCAAAATTATCCACCCGCATTGTATGCCCTGCTTCACTCATAATCAGATTTTCAATCGATAACATATAAGAACGGGAAATACTCGACATATTCGTAACCCTGATTTCCTGAACCGGTTGTTGGTCCGTAATATCCACGCGCGTTGGCGAGAAAAACAAAACTGTTTCCGCTTGTGCTGGTACAAAAGGGATACCAACAAACAACATCGTTAAACAAAAAATAATGATATTAAGGCGCATAATTTTCAAATTCCGTTCTATTAAATAAAAGTCACAATATTTTATTAGCCAAACTACTGCACCACCACTGACAGCATAATTGGCGTTCCTGATCCTGTTGTATTATAGACGTGATCTGTGGGCAATGTAATTGGCGTAGAGATAACGATTTCCCCCCCAATAAAAACATTCGGATCTGGGATCGCATCCATATCAATCGTCGTCGTTACCGAGTCACCACCCCCCGTCCCCTGACAACTGATACCACTACCAAAGGCAACACCAGTCGTCACCGCAATTTCAATATTTTCAATCGTCAAATCTGTTGCCGTTGCATCGCTCAACAAAGCACTTGTGACACATTTAACCTCAACAATCCCCGTATTAGGCAATGTAATACGAATATGCCCGGCTGTTCCCCCACCATTAGAGGTCATACCAAAACCGGAAATAGAAACATTTCCATCTGTGCCCAGTCGTATCCGTGCATTATATGTTGCTGCGAAATCAACCGAGCCGAAATCAACCGATGAAATTAAATTAATAACCTGCGCGCGTGCAAAGGGACTGCCCCCCACCATCACGATCAGGCACAATATAAATGAAGCAACAATTTTATAAAGCCATTGGCCTCTCACGTTAATAACCTCAAAAAACAAAAAAGCCGCGGAAACAAATGCCCGCAGCTTCTAAAACTTATACCATAATGGCTAAATCCTATTGGTAAACGATTCTGAACGTTATAGGATCACCAGTGCCTGTCGCTGTATCATATGGCGTTGAACCACTACTTGAAAGCAATGCATCATTACCAATAGTCAATTGTGCACCAACATAAAGTGTCGGGCTGTTTGACACCGCAGTATCAATTGTAACACTACCTGCACCAATACCAGCACATGTGTTTGCTGCCGCACCATAATTTGCGGTAGAAACATCCCACTTGACCTCAGTAAGGGTTAATGCACGTGTACCGTCACTGATGATCGCCGTTGCATCACATGTAATATCAACTGTACCTGACACTGAAGTTATAGCCAATTCACCAGCGGTGTTCGTGCCTGTTGCTGCTAGATTGGTTTGCGACGTAAACGTCCCATTTCCATCCGGACCAAGTTCATAAACACCGACATGCCCAGCAGAATAATCAAAAACAGCAAAATCAATATTTGCATTATTCGCTACAGTAACCGCGGCAGATGCCGTCAGTGTTGCTGTAACATCAATATCTGTCGCATTTACATTTGCAACACCAAAGCCAACAACACCACAGAGTGATGCAACCAGCAGAAGTCTACTACTTCTCTTCATTGTTTTTCTCCTCAAAACAGATAATTTTCATTAACATTCAAACTACAAAAATATAGAATGGAAATAAGTATAGCCTATAATGAAAAAACAATCTAGCGATTCAAAGATAAAAAAACCTAATAAACTATTCGTAACATTAGCTTTTTACCGAACACCCCACGGAAAGACTAGAGAACCAAACAATCCCCTTCGAAAGGAATGCACATGAATCCTAAATATAATTGGTACGCATACTTAGGCTTCATGGCTTTATTTATCCTCAATACCGCAATGGCCGAATCACCCCCTGAGAACACAAATCGCCTCGCCAACGCATTCAGTCCTTACTTACGTCAACACGCCCATAATCCAGTGGACTGGTATCCATGGGGGAAAGAAGCAATCGAGCGAGCCAAGCGCGAAGATAAGCCAATCCTGATCAGTATAGGCTATTCCACCTGTTATTGGTGTCACGTGTTAGAGCGCGAAGTCTTCACCCAAGATGATGCAGCAAAAATTATGAATGACAATTTCATCAATATAAAAATTGACCGTGAGGTACGCCCCGATATCGATGAAATATATATGGCCGCAACACAACTTATAACCGGTCGCGGCGGGTGGCCAAACAATTTAATCCTTACCCACGATCTAAAACCTTTCGCCGCAGTAACCTACCTGCCCAAAGACCGTTGGAACGATATGATGATGAGCATCTCCGACGCATGGGAAAACAAACGCCCCCAAATTAAGGCGCAAGCCAACCAAGTGACCAGTGCTTTAAAGCGCACCTTATCAGGCAAGCAGCCTTTACTGGCCAGCCTTCCTACCGAAAATCTTGCACAAAAAATTTATGCGGCAAAGGCACGCGCCTATGACAATCGCTATGGTGGATTTGGGACAGGCATGAAATTTCCACAAGAAACAGGATTATTATTCCTGCTGGATCATGCGCAGAATGCAACCGCACCACAAGCCTTAGAGATGGTTAAAAACACCGTAGATCATATGCTTGCCGGTGGCATTCATGATCATATAGGCGGCGGGTTTCATAGATATGCAACCGACGCCCAATGGCGCATCCCGCATTTTGAGAAAATGCTCTATAATCAAGCCCTAATGGCACTTGTTTTGGCACAGCTTTATGAGGAGACAAACGCGCCTCACTATAAACATGCCCTCATCCGCCTACTGGATTATATTGCACGCGATATGACAGATCAGAATGGCGCATTTTACAGCGCACAAGACGCGGAAACCGACGCTGTTGAAGGTGCCTATTACGTTTGGAATGAAACGGAGTTGCAAGAGATTTTAAAGTCCAATGAATACACCGCATTAATGTCCGCCTACGACACACAAGACCCACCGCATTTTTCGGGGCATAAACATCCCAATGGTGAAGTACTCTACCGCAGCAAAAATATTCCAGATAGCGCCGCACAAGGCACGCTGGACGGCATTTTCACAACACTTCTCTCTGTGCGTAAAAATCGCAAAGCCCCCTTGCGTGATGATAAAATTTTAAGCGCATGGAACGGTATGATGATTTATGCGCTCGCCGAATCCGCACGTGTTTTAACCGATCCAACCTATTTGAAGCGTGCAGAAAAGGCGGCGCAGTTTATCCTTACGCATATGAAGCAAGATAACGGGAAACTCTATCGCATTTATATGGGCAATAAGCCGCACCAAAATGCTTTTCTGGAGGATTATGCATGGCTAGCGCGTGGATTAATGGCATTGCACCGCGCAACAGAAAATGAGACATACAAAGCCGCAACAATCACGCTCATAGAAGCCGCCGATCTTTACTTTCTGGACAAAGATACCGACGCATATTTCATGAGTGAGGATGACGACACCCTGCTGATCCGCCTTAAGACCGGTCATGATGCAGGATCACTCCCCCCCGGAAATCCGGTTATTGCACATGCATTCGTTGATTTATATGCTGCGACAGGCGATCAAATCTGGAAAGATAAAATGACGGGGATTATCAGTGCCTTCGGACAAGATATGATCAACAACCCCACAATGTATAGCCACATGATCCACGCCATGATGCGCATGGACAATACCAAAACCGCCGTTACCGTTACTGCTACAACCACGCCGCCACCAGCAAACAACAAACCCCAAGCAATTGAATCAAAAGACAAGGTTCATGTGCAAGCACAAATTATACAAAACCAATCCACCGGCACGCATAAATCCGTCACAGTGAGCATAGAAATCGAAGAGGGCTGGCACCTGAATGCAAATCCTGCCAGCCTTGATTTCCTGATCCCGACTGTGGTTGATATTCAAAGCGAACAAACATCAACCATGCAGATAAATTATCCAGATGCACACACCATGGAAACACCACTGGGCAAAATAAATATATATCAAGGTACAATCGAGATCAACGCCACGATAGATGCCAAGCAGCCTATAAATACTTCAAAAATGCGCGCCCTGATACAAGTACAAGCCTGCCAGAAGGACACATGTTATCCCCCATCTCAAATCACGGTAGAGATTTCAGATTAACACTCAGCCATCATGACCCTCGAAAGATAAAACATCCAGATTATACAACTGTGTTATCAGCGTTATAACCGCATGCCGATCACCAAGATCATCAAGGTTTTCACGTGATATAGTCTCATTACAGTTCATACTTTCTATAAGAGCTTTATGCTCGAGAGAACTTGAGACCACCTGACCATAAACCGCCAGATGAAGTGCGCCATTAGACGATGTGGTGATCGAGAGCTTTATATGCTCTGGCCTATACAACACACTGCCCTTTTGCAGCGCATCCAAGATATCGGCCTCATCAAGCGGATCTGCACAAAGTTCAATATCTTCAATATCCGCATAAGTGGGTGTCGAGAAATACTGCGCCATCCACAGAGAAAAATCATCTGACTGAATAGCACTTATTAAACCATTGCGTATCGTATCTTGTTCCTGCAGTGATACAGAGAATGCGCCACTATCCACGCCCAACCCTGCGCCAAGATAACGTTTATCACGGGACTCGACCTCCTCCAAATATGCCGCATATTCGGTCATCATCTCCGACATTTTCGGTCCCAAAAAACCAACGGAAAACGTCATCGCAGTTTCCAGCGTCACACCCTCATGCCCGAAATGAGGCGGGATATAAATCACATCGCCCATGCGCACTTCAAATTCATCGCCTTTAAATCCATTTTGAAGAACCTTTATATCCATACCCTGAATATAGTTCTTATCCATCACAGGATCGGCGCTTAACTTCCATTTACGCACCCCGATACCCTGAATAAGAAAGGTATGATAACTATCCGTGTGCGGCCCCACACTGCCCCCCGGCGCGGAATAGCTCACCATAATATCATCCAATAACCAACGCGGAGAAAAATGAAAATACTCCAACAGCTTGGCCGTGTCCGTGTGATACTGCTCCACATTTTGGACAAGTAAACTCCAATCGCGCTCACCAAGCTCTGAAAAACGGCTCTCATCAAAGGGGCCATGCTCACATTCCCACTTACGTCCCGACGGGTCATTGGTCACGATACGGGACTTAATATCCTCTTCCAACGCCAAACCCGCCATGATATCACCATCAACAAAGCTCTCCATCAGGACAGGATCAATGAACTTACGAACAATAAAGGGCTTTTTACCCCAATAAGTCTTATAAAATTCTTCTGCACTCGGGAATGTGTCCAATATCATATGATTTTCCAATATTCTGGTTTATGAATGTATATATAGGCATACTATGCAAGAAATGCACTGCAAAAGTAAAAGGAAGCAATGAATGAAGATATGGGTTGATGCAGATGCCTGCCCCAAGGTTATCAAAGACATTCTATTCCGCGTGGCAGAGCGCACACAAATACCCGTCATTTTGGTGGCTAATCAACGGCTACATATACCGCACTCAGACTATATAGAAATGCTGCAAGTTGGCGAAGGGCCGGACATTGCCGATGATGAAATTGCCTTACAATGCGCCGCCGAAGATTTGGTAATTACCGCGGATATCCCGCTCGCCGCGCGTGTGGTTAAAAAAGGCGCCATCGCCCTCGACCCGCGGGGCAGTATATATGACAGTAATAATATCGGGCAAATACTGGATATGCGTGACTTCATGGACAGTCTACGCGGCAGTGGCATCGAAACCGGTGGCCCAAAAAGCTTTGGCCAGAAAGAGCGACAAAACTTTGCAAACGCACTGGATAAATTTATCGCGCAAAGATGATGATTGCAGGAACAATCTCGATAAATATCTTACTTCTCACCTAAAACTGATCAACAATCACATTAATCAGGACACAACCGCATACTATGAGATGCCGAACAACGCCCTTTGTGCTTTGTATTTCATTGTTTTACCTAAGGTTTAGACAGCCAAAGATTAATCCTGCCAAAATCACTGCTTGATAAGGTTTACATACATTTCTGCAATAGATACATTTAGGTATTCATTTTAAATCATTGCAACCGCATACCACAGTATTACATAAGTCTATATTAACAATATTCTGCTATAATGACGACATGGATACACAACAATAAAACAACACATAATTTTCTATCCGAGAGTATTTTATTTTAACTCAGAAAGTATAGAACGTGGCAAACAAAGATAAGCAAAAGAAACTGGAAAAAGGAACAAATCCTGATGCTGCGCGGGAGGATCTTGATCAATTCACCGTTCTTCAAGATACAGAAGATGCGCATAGTAGAAAATTATCCGCACGCGAAATGGAAGCGGATGAACGCCACACAATGCCTAATGATGGTACTGCACAAGGTGCATTAGGCAAAGATCAGGGTATGAAAAAAAACGTACAGGGTATAGCCAGAGAGAATGACCTAATTGCTCCTGAAACCAATATACAAGATATACATGCAAGGCATAACACACAAAATACAGACCAAACATCAATGGCACAAACGCCAGAAGACTCGACACTAAATCCATCCATTCGCATTGTTACAAATACAAATATAGAAACAAACAATTCTTCTACAAGCAACACACCAACACTTGAAACTATGGCTGGTGGTCCACCCCATCAAGGAGACATTGATTCTACGGACAGCACAAATGCAACTATAACGAGCCAAATCACTAAGAGCGATGCGGTGCAACAGGAAACTATTGCTCCCGAAGATGATCAGAATAATCCAGATGAACCAAATATAGATGACGACAATGACAGCAATCCGGATCAGGAAAACAAAGGTCACGGTAACAACGAAGATGGGGTCGATGATGATAATCCTGGACAAAGCAGTGGTGGCCCCAATGCAGGCAAAGATGATGACGATATAGACGAAGATGAGGGCGCACTAGGCAATCAAGGCGACCCCGATCCCGGTGCCGACCCTAATCCAAACGATAACGACAGCGGGCAAGATCAAGAAAACAAAGGTCACGGTAACAACGAAGATGGGGTCGATGATGATAATCCTGGACAAAGCAGTGGTGGCCCCAATGCAGGCAAAGATGATGACGGTATAGACGAAGATGAGGGTGCACTAGGCAATCAAGGCGACCCCGATCCCGGTGCCGACCCTAATCCAAACGATAACATGGAAATGGGATCCATGTTGGAAGATGGTAACGGCAATGGTTGGAACGACATGATTGAAGGAGATGAAGGCAATAATTCAGCAGAAATTAGTTCTGATGACAATGATGATGGTTGGGTTCAGGCTATCGATGATGATGATAAAAATACAGGTCAAGGAAAAGAGGAAAACAAAAAAGATGATGATGATGATGGTTTAGGTGACATGGACTACAATGATGAGGGCAACACGGACGATACCACCGGAGGTGAGGATGGAGGATTTTAAGTGCCCATAGAATTTTCTAGACTTAGAAATAAAAACTGGAAATCATATTGGCCAGACATAAGTTTCTTTGCACCATTACCTGTGGAAGCCATGCACCATCCGCAGGTATCTTTTTCTGTGCCCAAAACGCAGTTGGCAATTTCCTCTCTGGTTATCAATATTCTTTCTCTGGCATTGCCTATTCTCACCCTACAGATATACGATCGCTTATTGGTCAGTGAAAACATCGGCACATTACGTGTTTTAACATGCGGCGTTGTTGTTGTTATACTTCTGGAAATGATTTTACGTCTGGGCAGATCCTATATCACAGGTTGGGCTGGCGCCGCATATGAACATGCCGTATCATGTAATGCTATGCGTCACATTCTAGGAGCAGAACTTGCACCACTGGAAACTGAAGGCATTGGCGCGCATTTGCAACGCATAAACGGGATCAGCAAGCTCCGCGAATTCTTAAGCGGACGCGCGCTCGTAACATTGATAGACCTTCCCTTTGTAATAATTTTTCTCGTACTTATCTGGTATTTAGCCGGATGGTTAGTACTCGTGCCATTAACCTTATTAACATTATTTGCAGGCGCCTCTATCTGGTTAGGCAAAGAGATAGCGCGTACATTACAAAAACATGATAATGCCGATCATAAACGTCTAAACTTTATTATTGAAGCACTAGAGGGTGTGCACTCTCTTAAAAGTTTAGCCTTAGAACCATTCTTTCAACGCCGTTTCGAGAATTATCAAAACAAAGTCAGCATCGCAACCCTTGATCTGGGACGAGTAAGCGCATTGACAGTAATGTTAGGAACGCTGTTTTCACAAACAATGATGATCGGTGTTGTGGCGTTCGGTGCACCAATGGCGATGGCAGGAACCATCACGCTTGGCACCATGATCGCAGTCGTTATTTTATCGGCTAGAATTACACAGCCAGTGCAAAAGGCGCTCGGGCTTTGGACACGCTATCAGGATTTTCGACTGGCTCTCGCGGATATAGATAAAACCTTTTCCCTACCAATTTTGAAACGGCTTTCTCCTGATCAACTTGGCAATAACGAAGGTCGAGTGGAAATTAAGAATCTTAGTTTTGGATACAATACAGATGCAAAACCGTTATTGCATAATATAAATCTAACCCTAAATCGTGGCGATGTTATTTCAATTTGCGGAAATCGCGGCTCCGGCAAGACCACCTTGCTCAAATTGCTGGCAGGATTATATACACCGGCCAACGGTAACGTTTTTATTGACGGCGCACCAGCAACACAATATCCAGCACGAGAGTTAGTCCATCATATAGGCTACCTGCCAATGGATGGGATGATCTTTCGCGGTACAATTTGGGATAACATCAGTGCTTTCGGCGAATATGACGCAAGTCAGGTATCCGAAATTGTACAAATTTTAGGACTAAATACAGAGATTAAACAACTACCTGCCGGATATAATACAAAACTTGAAGGTGGAAATGCCGATGCCGTAGCACCAGGATTACGCCAACGCATAGCATTAGCGCGCGCGCTTGCACCCAAGCCGCGTTTGATCTTATTCGATAATGCTGATCGAGCCTTGGACAAAAATGGATATAATCGTGTTTACCGTTTGCTTGCGCGACTAAAAGGCAAGGCAACACTGGTGATCGTAACCGATGACCGCAATATCACGCGCCTAGCCTCTAAACATTACACACTAACGGCTGGTACACTCAAAACGAGAGCCAAAGTAGCCGATGATTCACAAAACGACATTCTGCCATACCAGGAGTTGCGCGTATGATTGCCGATGCCACCTTTTTGAAACCAACAAAAACAACACCGCAACAAAAAGAAAACGCTGCACAAAATCTTTTACACCTACTGCGCAACGGTAGTTGGGTTAACCGCCACCATAGAAAAAATGATCTGGCTACACTTTTTCCAATTCTAGTCGAAGCACTTGGCCTACGTAAGGAAATTCATGAATTGTGCTCTGCCTTACCTTGGCATGATACCTCTACTAAAGAGGGCAAAGCATTAAACTTAACAGAATTACTTAACGCATTAGCACATCTAGGGTTTGTCGCGCACGCAGTGGAAATGCAGCTTAAAAACCTTGATCTACGACTGTGCCCTTGTTTGTTTATCTCTGATATGGAAGAGCACGAAAATGTGATGGTCATTCTTGGGTTTAATGAAGACACTCGAGAATATGACGTTTTTAATGCGCGAACACAAGCATATGAAACAATGACTGCCAAAGATACACCGACTGGAACGAGTTGGATTTTTGTACCAGAGGATGACGTGCAAGACGCTCTATCAAGTAATATGCGCGAGGCTTCTGGTTATAGCTGGTTCCGAGCATTAATGGAACGATTTGCGGGCGGATTGTGGCATATTATTGCTATTGGAGCAATGTTAACATTTCTCTCACTTGCCGCACCACTTTTTGTCATGATCGTGTATGACCGTGTCATTGGTGGACATGCTCCAGAAGCTCTAGGCCCGCTTCTAGCAGGAGCATTGTTAGCACTTGGAATAGAAGGAGCACTACGGCTTGTGCGAGCACATGTACTTTCATGGTACGGTGCACGGCTAGATTATATTGTTGGGTCGCAAATTTTCGAACGCTTATTGCATATGCCAGTCTTGTTCACCGAGCGAGCCTCTGTTGCAGCGCAAATTGCACGAATCAAATCATTTGATGCTGTACGTGCTTTTTTTACAGGCCCCGCATTTTTAGCACTAGCAGAGTTGCCCTTTACGCTCGTTTTAATTGTAGTCATTGTAATTATTGCCGGACCTTTAGCATTTGTACCAATAATCGCTGCTGCATTTTATGCCCTATTGATTTTTTTAATGCACTCATCTATGCGCACCGCAATGCGACTAAGCTCAATCGCCGGTGCAGCAAAACAAGAAATGACAATTGAAACATTTGAAAAAATGGACGGCTTACGCGCGGGCGGTCTAACCTCAATTTGGTTTAAAGATTTCCGTGATTTATCAGGAAAGGCATCACTAGCAAGTTTTCATTCCGGGTTCTTAGCTTCGATACTAGAAACCCTTAGCCACGGTATTTATCTTCTTGCAGGTTTATCCATAGCTGTCCTAGGCGTAGTACATATATGGGCAGGTGGTATGTCTGCCGGCGCACTGATTGCAGTCATGATTTTAACATGGCGGATACTTGGACCGATGCAAATTCTAACAAATAGTTTGCCACGTTTTGAACAACTGAGCAATGCAATTGGGCAGATCAACCGCCTAATGACGATAGAAACAGAAAACACTGGCACCAGAATAACAGCGCGACTTGAAAGTCCTCAAGGAGAACTAGATTTTCAAAAAGTCGGCCTGCGCTACACGAGAGATAATGATCCAGTTTTTGTAGGGCTAAGCTTTATAGCCAAACCAGGTGAGCTAATAGCCATAACTGGCGGTAACGGCTCGGGGAAATCGACGGTTCTTAAACTAATCAACGGACTTTATCACCCACAGGCTGGCTCAATTCATATTGATGGCATTGATATTCGTCAATTGGAACCACAACATCTACGTCGCCATATCGCATATGTACCGCAAAATCCATCCGTATTTCACGGCAGTATTGCCGATAACCTGCGCTTTGCCAATCCATTAGCTACCGATAAAAAAATTCGTGAGATATTGAAACAGGTTGACCTATGGCATTATGTAGATTCTTTGCCACATGGAATGCACACAATCATAAGCACGCATGGCGAAACGCAACTTCCCACGGGGCTTTGTTATAACCTCAATCTCGCCCGTGCGTATATCAAAGACACACCAATTATATTGATAGATGAGATGCCTTCTGCGTTTTTAAACAGCGAATCCGGTCAGTTTTTCAAAAACATACTTAAAGAATGGAAAGGACAAAAAACAATTGTAATGGTAACACATCGTGAGGATTACCTGATGCTATCTAATCGTGCTATTTTATTACGTTCCGGGCAATCAGCACTCGTCGATACACCGGAAAACATTATCCGCACCATTTATGATTCACAAGGGGGTGATTATGTATGACTTTCTTTCAAAAAACCTAGCCCGCAGCCGCAACGAACAACTTCGATACCTACCACAATCGGTGAAGATGGAAGAAGCCGTTAACCCCCATATTGTGCGCCTCACTATGACGCTGATTTGCGCTGCTATTTTTATTTTTATTATCTGGGCATCCCTGACAGAAATAAACGAAGTTGCACGCGCAGATGGAGAAGTCGTACCAAGAGGATTCGTACAAGTCGTACAACATCTCAATGGTGGGCTCGTACGAGAAATCCTCACCAGCGAAGGTGCTCTAGTGAATAAGGGGCAAATATTAATTCGTATTGATGATGGCGGCGCACGACAAGATTTGGCAGAAACACAAGCACTGCAAAATGCTTTAAATATGCAAGCAGAACGCTTACAAGCCTTTGTCGAAGAACGCAATCCTAATTTTTCAAAATTTTATAATGACAAGAGTGCCATCAAAAAACAGCTCAGAGTTTTTGTCTCCATGATCGATGCGCGGCAAAAAGAGCGCCACGTGATCCAAAAACAAATTGAGCAAAAAGATGAAGCGTTAAATACGACGATAGCCCGCCAAGACACGCTTCTAAAAAACATCCTAATTGCCGAAGAACTCATGGAGATGAGTGAAACACTGAAATCAAGAGGCTCCGTCTCTCAAGCAAACTACCTAGAAACAAAAAGAGCATTAAACGATTTACAGGGAAGCCTTGCCGAAGTACAGGCTGACATTGCAGGGGCACAGAATACATTATCAGAGTACGCTAACCGCTTATCTTCACTAGATGCGCGGCATAGAGATGAAGCCTATACACAACTTGATGAGATTGAAGGACAACTTAGACAAAATCACGAAGTTCTCACCAAGCTTGAAAATCGTGTAACACGACTAGATATTCGTGCACCAGTCACAGGCCTAGTCAAAGGGCTCAACCTCAATACTATTGGCAGTGTAGTAAAGCCTGGACACACACTAATGGAAATTATTCCTCTTGATAAAACCTTAGTCGTCGAAACACGGATTTCTCCCTCGGATATCGGCCATATTAGAATCGGGCAAGACGTACGGATTAAAGTACGCAGCTATGATTTCTCCAGATACGGCGCCGTAAATGGCACGTTAGAGTTCATCACAGCTACGACTTTCTTGGATAAGCAAAACGAACCTTACTACCGAGCACGCGTTTCTCTTTCACAAAATTACGTCGGCAAACTCCCTGGGCTAAATACTATTCTACCAGGTATGACGGTCGAGGCAGATATTGTCACTGGCAAGAAAACCATTCTTTCATATTTACTCAAACCCATTCATCTATCGATACGTTCAGCACTTTCAGAAAGATAAACACATGAAAACCGCACTTACACCACAAGCACAAAAGAGCAACAGCATCCGCGTTCTCATTGTTGATGACGACCGAGTAATGCGAAGAATGTTTCAAATCCAGATTGAAAAATTGGGCTATCAGGCTGACCTTGCTGTAGACGGTAAGGAGGCAATCAACCTTCTCAATGGAGACAAAGACGCATTTGACATTGTTGTCCTCGACCGTAAAATGCCAGAAATGGACGGATTAGAAGTTGTAGCACGGATGAAGGCAAACGTCGATTTGCGCAAAATTCCAATCATTATGGCCACCGGATCTAATAAGCCAGAAGAAATAAAACAAGGCATTGATGCCGGTGTATTCTATTACCTAACAAAGCCTATTGATCAAGAAGTATTGAAATCTGTGTTTATCTCCGCCGTACGAGAAGTACAAACACAAACGACTCTGAAAAGAGAACTTAAAAAACACAGAACCAGTTTTAATCTCATTCATTCAGCAACATTTTATTTAAAAACAATTACCGAGGCCGAGGATTTAGCAGCCTTTTTAGCGAATTGCTACCCCGACCCAGAACGCGTAATTACCGGACTTGCCGAACTCATTATAAATGCGATAGAACATGGGAATCTTGGCATATCCTACAATGAAAAAACCGATCTTATCGAACGCGGTATATGGCGAGAAGAAATCGACCGCCGTGCACAAATGTCCGAGCATAAGGAGAAAAAAATCGAAGTAATATTTAACCATAAAGACGATGGATCTTGTGTCCAAATTCTGGATGAAGGATCCGGTTTTGAGTGGCGGCGTTATCTAGATATAGACCCGGCACGCGCGTCTCATAACCACGGCCGCGGCATCGCGCAAGCCAATGCCGTTAGCTTTGACGAACTGCGCTACAATGCGACCGGCAATCAAGTAACAGCTATTGTTCGGAAAGATAATGAACTGGAATGGTAGAGCACTCAGTCATCATATAGACCAAAGGTACCCTCGATAGCAACACTACGGCGCGGCGCAATTCCAGCATCCCAGCGAGCATTATCATCAGAGAAATCAGCATAACCTACATACCCATCCACCATGTATTTCAAATCAAGACGCCATATTGCACGCCTAATCTGATATATAATTTTATAAAAGTAACTAATAAATATACTGTCCATATCACTACATTATCAGACATTTTTAGCCATAGAGGATTCTCTACCCCCAAGGCCTCTAACGCAAATATATCGAGCCTATAGCTAAAACTTTATAGAAATAGTTCCATACATCGCTCGACCAGCTCTCTGTGGAACTGTATTTTCAATTTTACGAATTACTTCTGTATAATTCACATCTTCATTCAGCAAGTTCTCTCCATAAAGAGAAAATTCCACATGATCTAAAGCATTATAACCACTTAGTTGCCCTAGATTCCCGTGAATATTCATGGTCATATACATGTGAGAACTCTCTGATGGGTTCAGAGATGCCACGCTAGGGTTGAATGTTTTTGTGCTGGCTGGTTCACCATAATAAGCATTATGGATACCTAGAACTATACCATTATCGAATTCATAATCAGCACCAATCTTTGCCATAAAATTAGGAATAAAGCCAATATCTGGTGTTCCGTTATTGTCTTCTCCTACCTGATAACTTACTGATCCATTAACATTAAATCTATTAGTAATCTGGGCACTACTTTCAAATTCAATACCATGAAAATCAATCTCACCACCATTTTGAAATTGAAGTTTCCCTCCACCTAGAGACGCTCGAACAATCGTATCTTTTATTGTGCTTTGGTAATATGTCAGTGAGGCGCTATATTTATTATTATCGTAGAAAATCTGAGCATCTATAGTTTCTATTTTTTCAGGCTTCAGATTTGAATTACCAAAAAGAAAAACGGCCGAAGAATTTTTCTCAGTACCATTTCCTGATCTGAACGCTTCGCCATAAAGAAGTTTTACCCCCCAATGGTTTTTAAAATTAAGGATCGCGCCCAACCGCGGAGAGAAATCCTTTTTAATATCTTCAGGTTTATTCATCTGCATACCAGCAACCAGCTTTAGCCAATCTGTTATGCGATAATCGGCCTGACCATAGAGGCCAATCAAATAATCGCCATAACTGGGAACATCACTTTTAAATGAACCACTTCGGTTATCATATGTTCCCCCCGCAACAAGGTTTATTTTATCTGTAACAGAACCTGCTATTGTTACCTCATAAAGATAGTCTATATTTTTTCGACGGGTATTATCTGTTTCATCAGAAAGCTGAAACCTATTGTTGGTAATATTAAAATCAAGTTTCCAATTTTTATTTATTTCATGTTGATATCCCAAATTATACATTTCCCGAATTAGCGTGGTATTCACGAAGGGAAATGTAAAAGACGTTGAAAGAACTTCCGATTTTTCTTGTGCCTTAAATCCCGAAAAAGAAAATCCATGATAATCAGCCTTTACCATTACACCGTGATAATGTTGTCCATACTCACCAGTATCATGGACATTATTCACATCTGTGAAAGTAAAATCCCAACCGTCATTATCGTGTAATTTTACCGCACCATAAATAGATGCTCCTGCGTAGTCATAATAACCAGTTGTTTCAATCTGCTTTGTACCAAATGACCCATATGTAACTTGGGCAGCATTCTCTCTGTTTAATCCCTTTTTAGTGATAATATTAATTACACCTGCAAAGGCATTCGTGCCATACAAGACAGAACCAGGACCACGTATAATTTCAATTTTTTCAACGGCACTTAACGGGAAAGCATTATAGACTGAATAATTAATACCTCCGACAAAACTCTCACGTATTGGTCGACCATCAAGCAAAGTTAGAATATGATTATCAATATGTGTTAACGTTTGTCCGCGAATAGATGGAACATTATCAGGGAAAAAACTGGACCCTGCGATGTACAAATTTGGCACACGAGCAAGCAAATCTTGAATTGTATTTGCCCCATAACGTTTTATGTCATCTTGAGTAATAACATTGATAATACCAGGTGCATCCCTAACACTTTCCTCACGTTTAGAGGCAACTGAAACAGTAAGTAAATCTTCAATATCTAACAACAAGAGTTCTTTAAGTCGTTCATTCTGAGCATAAGCTGGTGGACAAGATACAAGTGCAACGGCAAGAGAGAAAATGAAGGTTCGTTTCCATAGGTTCATAGCCATACCTTTATAAATAATTAGATCAATATAATCTAATATATAACGCCAATAAAGGGACCACGTGTACGTAGGTATGTATCAACTTCATTGATAGCTTTGAAGTCCGAGCCATAAAGCTGCACCAGTATTTGCGCAATACTTGCAGAAACAAGCACACTTCAGATAGCTTTTCATCTTATATCTTATACAAAAAATGGATCTTGTTAAATCACATGCTCGAGTATTCATCGCTATTTTCAATTGAAGCTACATGCTTGAACGGTTACCGTAATTCTATGGTTATAAAACAACAAAAAAATATTACTTTTATACTATTTTATGTATGTGCAATGATCATTGCTTTGACACCAAAGTGCGCATATTCTCTAGATACTCAAGAACAGGTTAAATCTGTATTTTTGTATAATTTTACGAACTTTGTTGCATGGCCTGCAGCTTTAAATACCGTACAGGTCTGTATCTATGGAGATGAGAAAATAACCGGCATTTTGGGATTCATAGCCAGTCAAATGGAAACTTCGCAGATTAATATCAAAGTTCGTGAAATGCATGCACCTAAAGTGCATCAAAAATGTAATGTGGCGTATATAGGGAAAAAGAAAGAATCAAGACTGAAAGAATTTTTAAAAAGTGTAGAGGGTAAAAACATTTTGTCCGTCAGTGATATAGAAGATTTTGCCAAGAAAGGCGGAATTATAGGTTTTGTCACGCGCTACAATAAAATAAAACTGCAAATAAATCCTAGTACGGCCCAAAAGAGCTCATTGAAAATTAGTTCACGATTATTAAAGTTAGCGGAAATTATTAAGTAGAGGGCTATGTTAAGAATAATTAGAGATCAAATAATAAAAATTCCGATCAAGAAAAAACTGACTCTCATCATGATGGGGCTCAGCTTACTGGTTCTGATATCATCAGTAACAATGACAACTTTTCAGGCCGTTAATGATAAACGGAACAGTCTGGTTGACACTTTAACCATCACGGCACAAATTGTCAGTGCAAGCAGTACTGCGCCAATCATGTTTGACGATCAGGATGCAGCACGAGAAAGTCTTGAAACACTGCATGCCGATCAATCTATCATTACCGCTTGTATTTATAATGCTTCTTTCGATTTATTCGCTGAATACACCGCCATGGAGGGCAAGTATATAAGCTGCGAAAAAAAGTTCAACTATATGCCAGAACATAGTTTAAAAAGGAATTATCATACTACAAAAGAGTTGTTGGAAGGATTTAACAAAACTGTTTATGAGTTTCAAGAAAACCATCTTGAAATTATCAACCCCATCACAGTTGAGGGGCGTACAATCGGAATTCTTTACCTTAAATCCGATCTATCAAAAATTAAGGAGTTTTTGATAGCACAGATTATCTCAGCAGCCATTATCACAACCCTTATGGTTTTTCTTATCCTTTTTCTTACAAGGCGACTACAAAGACTGATTTCAGATCCTATTTTAAATCTGACAAAAGTTGCTCAGGAAGTTTCTCAAACCCAGAATTATGAACTTCGCGCGCAAAAAGAAACGGAGGATGAACTCGGCATTTTGGCTGATAGCTTCAATGAAATGATGGAGGTGATCAGGCAGCATGAGTCCGCTATGAGGCAATCTGAAAGATCTGCACTTGAAGCAAAAAAAGAAGCGGTAGAATCTATGAAAGAGGCTAAAAAAGCCAATAGTGCAAAATCTGAATTCCTCGCTAATATGAGCCACGAACTACGAACGCCTATGAACAGTATTCTTGGCCTGACTCATATGATATTGGCGGATGAAACGCTGGAAGCGGAGCATAAAGAATTGCTGGACATTGTTTACCAATCAAGTTCTTCTCTTCTTTATATACTGAATGATATTCTGGATTTATCAAAAATTGAATCTAAAGCATTAGTCCTAGAAGAGATTCCTTTTGATCTGTGTGAAGTCGTATCACGCATTACGGACGGTTTAGCACCGCTGGCTAGTGAAAAAGGCCTTACTTTGAATATTAATTATGAAGATGAAACTGTGCTGCAGTGTCTTATGGGAGACCCAACACGGGTCGGCCGAATACTAACAAACCTGATAGGCAATGCCATTAAATATACAAAAAAGGGAACAGTGGATCTCAATATAAATTACGCCGGGCTTTGCGATGATACGGTTGAGATTATAATTTCTATTGAAGATACAGGAATTGGTATTGTTAAGGAGAAGCATGATTTAATTTTTGATAAATTTTCCCAAGCTGATGCTTCAACGACCCGTAACTATGGAGGGACAGGTTTAGGATTAACGATTACAAAACAGCTAATCGAAATGATGAACGGTAGAATATACGTCGAAAGTGAGCTAGGAGTGGGATCGGTTTTCACCGCAATTATTCCTTTTAAGATTGCAAAAGACGTAATTATAGAGGAACAAAGTAAAGGCAGTACGAAAAAAATAAAGTATGAAAAAAATCGTATCCCTGTGAAAGATTTTAAGGTTCTTGTTGCTGAGGATCACGCTCTGAACCAAATTTTCATTCAAAAATTGTTAGATCGTTTAGGTTTTCAGGCGCATGATTTGGCACAAAACGGAGTAGAGGCGCTAGACGCTTTGAAAGTAGAAAAATACGATCTGTTATTGACGGATTGTCATATGCCGCGCAAGAACGGTTATGATTTGACCAAGGATATACGAAAACAGGAAAAGAAAACTAACGTTCATATCCCAGTTGTTGCCATGACCGCCAATGCTATGATCGGCGACCGAGAAAAATGCCTGGAATGTGGTATGGATGATTACGTTAGCAAACCGATAGGCAAACAAGCATTGGCTCAGGTGTTGAGCCGTTGGGTTCTATTCCCTGAATCGGAAGCCAACGGTGATGCCGTTAC
Source organism: Zetaproteobacteria bacterium (assembly GCA_002747015.1). The sequence goes on along the minus strand of NVXI01000006.1, from coordinate 7,742 downwards.
ACCGAAAAATTCCAATCATTCTCCTATTGATATGGCCTATTTTAAGGAGTTCACAGAAGGTGATAAAGACACTGAGAGAGGATTTATTGACATATTTATTAAGCAGTCCGAGGAGAGCATGCAAGTTTTGAGTGAAAACTGTGTTGATGGTGAAAATGAATGCTGGAAAGAATCTGCGCACAAACTAAAAGGAGGAGCAGCAATGATAGGGGCGGAAAAGCTACGTGCATTGTGTGCAGGTGCTCAAGAAATGGGCGTTTCTTCAGCAGATAATAAGAACAAGGTTTTTAAAGAGATAAGCGCAGCATTCGAGGAAGTAAAAGAATATTTGGCTCATCTTAATGACTAAAAATAGTGACACAATTATGGCTATGATGTGGGGGCTGGAAGCGACCCTGTTCCAATTTCTATTTGGGTATCACCGCACATCGGTTGTGTGATTGAGGACGTTCTATCCAAAATGCTAGAAAAGACTATTTTCAATGGTTATAATAACCATATTTAGAATTTTATGCTTAATTTACCATATATAGCACGGCCGCCTTCAATCGGAAGGGAGTTGATATTCTTCCGATTAAATTCTGGATAATGAATATCCTCATTCAATAAATTTTCTCCAAAAATAGTAAAGGTTGCGTCAGGCATAAGACCTTCTTTTCCCAACAATTTAGGAATATTTAGATTCAGATTACCTGTGACCATATGATAGGATTTAGGTTGGGGGTTTACTTCCAAAACAGAGGCATTGGCACCACGCACATCTTCTGGATCTCCAAAATATGAATCAAATATGCCAATTGTCCAACCATTATCTGATTCATATGTCACACCACCTTTGGCCATTATATTTGTTGTAAAATTGGGGTTTTCAAGATCATCACTATTCTCTGATTGCTGCATAAGGACAGAGCCCTCCACAGTCCAACCATTATCAAAACGTTTCTTTCCTTCTAGCTCAATACCTTCATATACTTCCTCACCTGTATTTTGAAATTGCAGACTTCCGGGAATTGAAACACGGCTGATGATATCGGTAATACGACTACGATATAGGTTAAGAGACGCTTCTATCCCACGGTTTTGGTAAAAAAACTGCAGCTCCCCTGTTTCAATTTTCTCTGGTTTAATATTATTGTTCCCTATAAGGATTGGTGCAAAATTTATATCTGCTTCTATCGCATACGCAGATCTGAATGCTTGTCCATACATTGCCTTTATTGTCACATGATTATCCAATGATATAATAGCCGCTGCACGGGGGGAATAATCCCGCTTAATCCCAGTTGGATGGTTCATTTGTATACCACCAACCAATTTCAACCAGTCAAATGGTTTATAATCTGCCTGTGCGTATGCACTGTAAGAATGTCTTTGATATTCTACATCCGGAAGCATATGCCCATCGTGATTCTCTCCAACAGCTCCTAATAAAACATCCAAATTATCCATTAAACGTAGCCGTGTTGATACCTCCCCCAAAATATCATGGGCTTGCGCTTTTGCATTATTCAGTCCGGCACTAGAACGGCCAAATTCAAAATTATTAGACGTAATATTCATATTCACATTCCAATTGTCAGTGATATCAAATTTATATCCAAGATCAACAAATATACGTTTTGGTTCCACCGTACCAGATGGGAAGATTGGAGCCGTTCCGATGGTGCCAGATTTACTCCGTCCATAAAAGAAATTAGCATCAAAGTTCTTATAATTGGCACTCAGCAGAACCCCATTACCGCCCTCTTTAGATTCAAAACTATCCGTTACACCTAACTCATCCGTCAAGGTAGATCGCCAACCATCTGTGTGAGAATCTTTTGCCGCTATTAAAACATTCCAATCATCGCCTTCATAGCTCGCACTGCCCTCAAAATCATGACGAGAAAAAGACCCATACGTTCCCGAAAGCTCTGCTACACCATTATCAACGGTCTTCTTGGTAACGATATTGATCACGCCAGAAAATGCATTTGTGCCATAAAGAACCGAGCCCGGTCCGCGGATCACCTCAATTTTTTCAATTGCGCTCAATGGGAAATTCTGTATCAAAGGCGTTACTACACCACCTGACCAACTATCACGAAACGGCCGACCGTTTATTAGAAAAAGAACACGTGCTACCCACAGCTGACTGCTTTGTCCACGAAATGAAAAGGATGTATCAGGAAGCAAATTTAAATACGTCTGCATGGACGGAATTCGCGTCATAATATCAGTTAAATTTAGTGCACCATAGCGATGAATGTCTTCTTTGGTAATGACCGTAATGACAGAGGGAGCCTCTTTAATGGCCTCCTCCTTCTTAGAGGCAACGGTAACCATCATTAACTCTTCAATGTCTAGATTTAATAGTTTCTCAAGACTGTCTGTGTCCTTAATCAGTTCGGAGGCGACGGCTACCGGACTGATCAAGAAAAATAGTGCGGTTAAATATAGTGGCAGTTTAAAACTGTTCATAATATTTATTCCTTGGAATTGAGAAAAATAGTCGTTTAAATGTATAACCAAAGCGAGAGTACAAATTGTAACCTTATCCTCCGTAAAGTCACTTTTTGAGGCAAAAAATCAGTTTATACATACAAGGGTATATTGGATCATCGTATATTATTGGCACTTGGGTCATACGGGTGCATTTTATATCTGGCAGCGCCTAAAATAGAACAGGCTATATAATGGGGGTTGAAACCACTTACTCTATATCGGTGAAATCCAGTGGTGATAAGATCGGTGAAGTTATCATTTCGAATCGTGCGTTGTGACATAATATTAAATAGCCTGCACTATAAATAACGCGAGCTATTTTCAGTATATGAAAATTACCATGTGACGCGCTACACTTCTGTGGCTCACTCGAAAATATAAGGTATTGCTACAACTGAAAATATTGGACTCACTAGGGCTTCAAGACAAATGAAGGAGAGGGTTGGCTTTTCATTTTTGATCACTAAAACGTTCTTTGAAAGCGTCTAGCCCTTCGTCACAAAACATCTAGCTCAATTAAACATTTCGCTAAATCATCAGGAAAATCCTTACCTTTACGGGCGATACTAACGCCGCTAGGCAAAGCCTTATCAGATAATTTTATATCTTCAAAACTGGTTACCAATATTATGGGTAAAATTTTAGTATGACTGATTGAACGAAAAATATGGGCGAGCTCAGTTCCATCTATTTCATCGATTAGTGCGCTAATAACAATTAAATCTGGCCGTGTATGTACTGCCATATCAATAGCCATTATACTGGAGCTAATATTAGAAATTCTAAAGCCACATTCTCTTATTTCTTGATTAATTAAACGTTGCTGAAGGCTTTTAGGCATTATTGATAAAGCCTCAACAATCCTTTTACTTTTCACTATATCATCAAGGATAAATTTAGAAGGAAGACTTCGTACAATATCAGCAGACTCACCTAGGCTAGCCTGAGTATCTCTCTTAAGTTGTAATTTTATGCAATCTAAGAATATATATGAGTTCTTTACATCATGAGTATCCATTGCATCTCGATCTATTAAAAAATCCTCTAGTCTATGAGCAATGGCAGTAATTACTGGATAACCGAAAGAGCCTCCCATCCCTTTAATAGAATGAACATCTCTACGAATTGTAATAATCTGGTTAGTAAATTTACCGCTATTTTCTGCAATATTTTCCAATTTTTTAGAAATATTTTCTATGCGATCATTACATTCATCCAGAAATTCATTACGTAAATTTTCTAAATGTATATTCTCGTCCAAAGTCCCCTCCTCAACGAAATACCACCAGAGCATTCCTGTAAATTAGTAAAGCTAAATTGTTAGATCTTATTCTAACGTAAATTTATTAACTAATTTAGAATCATAACACCTATAAAATTAAAGTAGCATAACTCTGCAAAGGAAAAAATAAGGAACTGTGAGAGTAATTACAATTGTAACCTGAGCTTAATTGTAATTAATGAAAAAACCGAACACTCTGAAGGATATTATAACGATCATAAATCGCACAATAAAAGAGGGTATGGAGGAGAGGATGGGATTTTCACCTTAGACCACTAATAACCTTTAATAACAATCACTTATGTGATTAACATTGCCTTCATGTGTAGCACATTTGTGTACCACTTTTCAAGGGCTTTTAACGAAGCCTATTCCTACATCAGAAATTGAACTATCAAGGGCTTTATGTATTTGACGCTTGTTATCGGTAATAATAAACCAACGACGCAATAACTCTTTAAATTCTCCTGCAGCTATGGGCTTGCTAACATAATCATCCATACCAGCATCAAGACATTTTTTTCGTATTCCAACCATTGCATCCGCTGTTATTGCTACAATAGGTACATGCCAATTTCCATCACTCTCTATCAATCTAATTTTATCCGTTACTTGAAATCCATCCATTTCAGGCATATAGCAATCCATAAGAATAATATCATAATGATCTTTGTTATAAGCTTCCATTGCTAGAACACCATTGTCTACTAGATCATATTTACTAAACCCCATACGCTTCAGTAGTGTCTTAATAACAACTTGATTTAATTCATGATCCTCTACTATTAAAACCCTTGCATCTTCGGCTTTTATCCTATCCGGATTCGTATCTTTTTGGGGTGACATAATTTTATTACCATTAGACTCTGCATAAAGGTCCTCAGTTGTATAGAATGGAATAGCGAACCAAAATGTAGAGCCTTTACCCTCTTCACTTTTTACGCCAATTACTCCGCCCATCATTTCAACCAGTTCCTTAGTGATAGCAAGACCCAAGCCTGTTCCTCCATATTTTTGTGGCGATATTTCATCAATCTGAGAAAACTTATGAAATATGTTAATCAACATATCTTCACTAATGCCTATGCCAGAATCTACAACCGAGCATTTTATCTCAACTTTATTAGGCTCAATATTTCGAAATTCAACAAAAACTTCAACGCCACCCTCTAAAGTGTATTTAAGAGCATTTCCTATCAAATTAATAAGTATACGAGATATGCGTAATGGGTCACCCAAAATGTAAGGAATATTTTTATTGATATATATACAGTCAAGTTTAACCCCCTTAGATTTAGCTATAGGGTCAAGTATATCAATAACGGATAACATATTATTCTTAAAATTAAAGCCTACACAATCTAGCGCAATTTCTTTTGCTTCAATTTTCGCAAGGTCAAGAATATCATTTACTATATTTAGCAAGGAAGTTGAAGATTGGATGAGTATATCTGCCATACGTTGTTCTTCGCTACCATTTTCTAATTCCTCAGATAATATTTCACTCATACCCATAATGCTATTTAAAGGGGTACGCAGCTCATGTGACATATTTGCTAAAAATTCACTTTTAGATTTATTAGCTTCATTTGCCCTCTCTTTTTCTTTCTCAAGTTCATTTTGCCAATGACGAATACTACGTAAAACAATAAACCAAATAAAAACCAAGAAAGCCAATACAACGATGATTGGGGAAATCATAAGCTGCATATTACGTGCTAATACAGGGAATTTATCATGAGAACTTACACTAACCTGCTGTAAAAATTCACGCATTCCCTTAGCATATATCTCCTTGTTATCTAGATATTCTGTACTAGTTATAATTTTTTGCGCCTGAGATAACTCCCCCTTACTAACATGTACAAAAGCTCTAACTTCCATTTCAACCAATTTATTATTGGCATCATCCGTTTCAATAACGTGCAGTAAATCTAAATTTTGATACCTCTCTTTAATCCTTGCTAAAGTTCTATCAAGGGCAATAACGTTTTTAGAATATATTACCTCCCACTCTGGCTCTCCAGTCTTCGATCCCATTGTCGCAGAATAAGTAAGAATACTATCTAGCTCCATTACTTGATCAGTGTGCGCCTTAGTTTCAACAAGCTCATCAACAATTTCGAGCAAATAATTATATGACCGGTAAGTACTCCCCACCCCCCAAATGATAGCAACTAAAGACAATACAGCAGCTAAACTAAGTATTTTTGTTGGAAAATTTCTATCAATAACTGTTCTTCCTTTTTTCTGCATCTGAAGATAAACCATATAGGCCGAGGTCAATCCCAGAATAAGACTAGAAATTACGGATATTATTAAAGCTAACCCAACATAACTTTGATCCGGATTATAACGGTAATCTGCCCAAGGAATAAAAACGGTCGAAGACATAGCAGTGTAATGCATACCACAAATGGCTCCGCCCAGAATTAAGGCTGCTACACTCTTGTAAAATAAACGGTTTTTATAACCCCAATGTGCCATTGAGAAAATAATAAATAAGGCAAGAGAAGAAGCCAAAATTGCGATAAAAAAAGACAGGAAAAATAGGTTTGGGATATAGAGAATATCACCATCCATTACCATCGATGACATCCCAATATAGTGCATCAGCGATACACCAACACCAAGCAGCACCCCTGATAAAAGAACATTTTTATAATTCAGAGCATCATTTTTAACGAAATCCAGAATAAAATAAGACACTATAATAGCAGGTATAATGGATAACACAGTGAATATAGCGTCATACTCAACGTACATATCCATTTTGTAGGATAGCATACCTATAAAATGCATAGACCAAATACCTAAGCCCATTGCGAAGGCGCCACCACAGTGCATAAACTTCTTTAATTTCTTATCTTGCACACTCACAAGATTAATTCCTAGATCAAGGACAATATAATAAGAAAAAGTAGCCAAGACATAGGATAACGCTACCAAAAAATATACGTATATACCAATTTCAGCATTCGAAGGAACATCACCAAAAAGAAAAAAATTTTCCATCATATAGCACTGGCCTCAAAAGTTTAGGCACAATGAAAATAGAGCTTACTTGCCATACTATATAAGCAAAATAACAAAGATTCTAACCTCTAAAAATGTATGTTAAGTATACACTAAAAGATTAATAATCTTCAAAATAAGATAGAAAAATTTGAATAAGAGTTTTTAAAAAGGTGTGACTACCTATGATCAGGTTTTATCTGAGTTAGGGAAACCATCTGCAAGAACTGTGGATTCTCAAGGGGACATCCACCTACACTATACGCATTCTTTCTACTCGATAAAACCAGAGTCATTCACACCTATAATTGGTAAATACGTTGGCGGTATGAATAGCTCATCTAAGTCAGTTGTTATTAGCTTTGGTACGGATCGGGTAATGAAAAACACAACATATTCCAATATTCTAACTGATGCTGCGGGTTCTTTTTAAAACTTAAAACACTACAAAAATCTAAGTGGATATACGATACTCGTGCAACATCAGCATTCCCCCCGTACCCCATATTCTGTTCTACACAACACAACGGGCACCTTGTTTCTCAGGCAGAAGAAAAGCGGTTATGAGTAATCTTTCAGACTTAATATCAAACTAATTGAGTCCATGCTCATTTGAGAGAGTATTGTCCCCTTTTAAAGCAGAAAGCATGTCAGGAGAAAATAAATGATTATTCTCTTGGCAGAAATCTCTTAAACTCATGACTTCAAAGGCATCGTTATCATTAAACGGGTTATCTAAACTCTCATCAGAAACTGGAAAATATGAAGCAATAGAACCTTGAGCGCCCCTATCCAAAAGTAACCCTATGTTCTTTTCAGTAACAGGAGCGTCGAGTGTCAACTCCTCAATATTGCTGTTAGGCTGTACGTCGTCAGAGTATTCTGGACTTCGTAGGTAAAAAAATAAGGTGTGTTTTTAGCCTTTATTTTGTTGATATTAAGCAGCCTTTTGTTGTTGGTA
>NVXI01000012.1 GCA_002747015.1 Zetaproteobacteria bacterium | reverse complement strand
GAAAATGCACACCGCAGCCCGAACCATCGCAGGAATAGAGCTTATGAATATGATACAAAAGAACCAACTGAAATTCACTAAACACATCGATCAAAACCTTACACCCGCGCAACAATTTTACCGCCTGGCGACCATCTAGAATCTGGCCTGTTGTAGGCCTTTTCAAACTTAGTTAAGCTTTGCGACACTACCAGTTAAGGTATCCCCATTCGCATCCGTGTCATTAGAAAGAACGTTAATCGTAACAATCTCCCCTTCATTTACGATAGCAATATCATCCATCGTAACGGGAACAATATTCACCTGAATACGAAGATCCGTCAGGGACATATCTGCAAAACCGTTGAAAGAAAACGTTTCAATTAATGTAATGTCATTAAAAGTGACACTATCATCAGGAGAGAATGTAATGGTATTCCCATTTAAGAAAACATCAGAAGGAGTCCCCCCCCTCCCAGCCTCCATGAAAACATCCTCAAAAAAAGAGGTGAACTTACTGAGGAACAGCTTCAGAAAAGCATAAAGCTATATCATGAGCGAGTTGAACTGAATAAAAAGTCGAGCTTCGTCAGCTGTCTTCATATCAATGATAAAATTAATTCTGATATGTGGCGTGAGTACGGGGGAGAAAAAACCCGCGAATCAATTGCTATAGAAACCACTGTTGGCAGACTGAAACGTGTACACAGAAATATACTTTCAGAGACAATATCCTATTTCAATGAGGGAGATTACAATCAAGAAATGTATTGGTTTCCAACACTATTTAAGCAACAAAGATATAGTCATGAGCGAGAATTTAGAGCTGGTATTTACCTAGGTAACCCACATGATCATGTGGGTATAAATCTTCCAATAAAATTAGATCAATTAATTCAAAAAATCTATTTACACCCGGAGGCTAAACCAGAATACCATAATAATATCCGTATCGAATGGTGTAGTACCTTCCTCAGCAGGAAAAATTGTTTTGGCATTTTCTTTTTCCCTACTATTTTTCCACAAGGTCTTTCATCATAATCGTATGCCTTATCTCATTAATATAGATAAGAGCGGTGCTAACAAAGCGGCTCTAAATTACTTCAATAAGTCTGAGAGAATAACAGGAAAGAGGAACTTCTCAATCAGCCAAGCAAAGTATCTCAATAACATTATTGAACAAGATCATCGTAATATTAAGCGGCTCCCCCATAAGAGACTTTAAAAAACTTCATACCGCTTAGCGACTATCTAAATTATGGCATGTTGATGGACTTTTTAAACTAAGTTAGATTTTGCAACACTATCCTATTTGGCCAGAGCTAGCGTGGAATATGCAGGGCGTATTGACCAACTTCGTTTATCAGTCTTGCGTAATATCATAAACCAAATAAAAAAAATTGTTGTCATAATTTGGGAAACGATAGGAAACCAATGCGGCATTATATCGGTTAGATCAACTAACATGCTTTGTTTTGGGAAAAGCCCCCATCCGAATAGCATAGGGATACGATACCAATAATAACAACTGACTGCAGCCATAGCAAAAAAACGAATAAGGAAAGCCTGTCGCTGTTTTGAAGCTTTTGTATAAAGTAGCAAGAAAAAACCAAGTGAAAACATAAATCCACCTAATGGGAGCGAAAATGCATAAATAACATTAGAAAGTTGTATAGGAAAAGTGTAATCAGGAACGTGATACCATCCCCAAATGTAGCCGAAAAATCCGCCTACCATGGACAAGCCAAGCATATTTTCCAGTTTTTTGTTATTTGTGACCAAAGGCGTCATGGCTTTTGTCGAGTCAGAGCAAGGGGTGAAACATTTTTCACAATTCGTACAGTGAGCATTAGGTACGGTAACTGCTGCGGCTGTACCATATAATTTTTCTACAGGGTGTATTGGACAAAGACCAGAACACCAAGCACTTTTCCACTCATACTTACACCCAATTAGAAAAGCTAGAGCAGCAGCGCCAACCAGCATAAATGCTGTAGAAGGACCGCTGATATTTAGGCCTAAGTGCCGTAAACAAACGATAATTAGGAGAGCACAGAAACCAATTAGAGTAAAATAACCATGGGTTCTTTCAGATATAATCTGACGTTTTGAAAAGCCCAAATGTCTTGGCAGTAAACTAACAGAAGCCATAGGACAAATATTACGCCAAATTCCCGGGATAATTACTACAATTGCAGGGGCAACTGGAATAATAAGATTCCAAAATAAGGCAATACCAAGATTTGGTAAGAATAGTAATGCTGCGACAAGCACTACCCCAATAACAAGCAAAATAAGTTGAAGGATCCTCCAAAGAAAGAAATAAGGAATAGGCTTATTTTTATCTTCTTCATCTGCGTCTTGCGCAGCAGAGCATACTGGTTCAGATCTTGTGTGTTCTATTATATTCGTCTCTACCATTTTATAATGTCATTTTCGATACGTTCACTAGTACGTCTCTTTATACATTGCATTATCACAATATGCTTTGATATAGATCATGCGACCTTGAACCGTTGGATTGTCACTATGCACAGTTATTAGATGAAAAATTCAGGAAATATAAACGACCAGTTCATAGAAGTTGGCGGAGGAATAAAACATAGATAAAGGATGCCACAAAACAATCGGGGATATAATCATGTCTTATTATTAACGCAAACTACTATTAAAATATTTAGCACTTCGATTTTTACTAAGATGATACCTCAAAAATAGTATCTTCCTTAAACTCATTAGCCCCTTAAAATAATATGAGGGTTAAGCATAACTTATTCGTAATAGTTTTAGAAATATTTTTATTCATATTTATAAGGAAGATTACAACATGAATTCTAAATATAGTAAATTGCTTATGGCTGCTATTCCAACAATCGGTCTATCTTTTTCATCAGATGTCTTTGCAAAGGAATATACTGTCAAAATGATGACAAATTTTGATACTGAAAAAATCTATTATTTTGAGCCTGCAAAGTTGACAATTCAGCCCGGCGATACAGTTAAATGGGTTATGTCTCAAGAAGGCATGCACAATGCAGTGGCCGATGCCGGACCTAAAGGAGCAGAATTATTTAATAGCCCAATGCTAGAAGAAGAAAACGCCAGCTGGTCATTTACATTCAGTAAAATACAAGGAACTTACAGTTATCACTGTCATCCACATGCGGCCATGGGCATGAAAGGTACAATCATAGTTGGTCAAGCATCAGCACCAGAGGATATGGAAAGTGCGGCAGGACATGGCAATCATGATCATGGTTCTATGAAGCATGATGCTCAAGAAAAATCTATAGGCAGTGCTGGTATTTTAGGTAAGGGAGTTGTGCAAAAAATTATAATTTCAGAACGAAAAATTAATATAACGCATGACCCAATTCCAGAATTAAATTGGCCGGAGATGACTATGGATTTAGACGTCGTGGACACGGTTGATATTAAAAGCCTTGTTCCTAGGGAAATGATTAAATTTAAGATAGAGCTGGGCGAAGATAAAGTTTATCGCATTATAAAAATAATAACGTCTCATGATAAGAACGCTGAAGATAATCACATGCAGCATAACCATTAACTTAGGAACTAATCGTCATGATGGGTATTAAAATTCGGTTCTGTCACAAAGTTTAAGTCTTTAAGAATATTGAAGAGATGATACAAGAGCGCGATTTTGATATCGATCATGCGACCTTGAACCGTTGGGTTTTGCACTATGCACCGTTTATTAGAGGGGAAATCCAGAAAATATAAACGGCCAGCTCAAAGAAGTTGGTGGAGGGATTAAACCTACATCAAAATCAAAGGTAAATGGCGATATCTGTACCACGCTGTCGATGAGTTCGGCAAAACAATTGAATTATGGTGACAAAAAACGCGATAGAACCTTATTTTCCATTTAAAAGATGTATGAGGCCTGAGCTTAGCCGTCAGATTTTTCTCGCATATCTCTTTTTAACATCTCACCATGCTTCTTCGTTGCAAGTAGCTGACGTGCCTTTTCATATTGCGGATCATTCCAAAACATCAAGCAACCATTACAACCTCGACCGCAACAGCCCTCGACACCAGAACGAGAGGTTTTTGATCTGCGTTCCATAAGCTCTTCGCCAATAGTTTCCTGTAATTTCTCAACGCGATCACGATACATAGCATCAGAAGTATGCCCTAACTCGATTTTCTGTGTAAGCTTATCAAGCTTCAAACGTTGCCATTCCTCATCAGTTAAAGACGTTTCTTTACGGATAATGGAAAACAAAGGAAACTTATCCTTCAATTTATTTGCATCTTCATGATCAAAGGCAGTAAATGGAATCCAAAGCCTATGCTGTGGCCCGCCATGCACCTGATCTACTTTTTCTTCTTTTCCTATAAGCTTAAACTCATAAAGGCGCAAAAGAACCGTGTCATTTGATTTTGGCGGCAAAAATTCTAAAACATCACCTGCGGATATATGATTTTTAATTTCAATAACAAAACCATCATCCCTTACTTCGCGAACAATCCCCGCATATTCCCATGTGGCCATGGCCTTTGTATTCTCATAATTATGAGAAAAATTCTTCAAACGCCCATCATGAAAAGCAAGTGTATAACCACGATTACCAACAGTCTCCAACTCACGCATATAAGGGCGCGGATTCCAATTTGGGGGATCTGCATAATAATCATCAATAGCGCGGCGATATGCACCAGCGACAACAGCCATATAATACGGGCTCTTATTACGCCCTTCTACCTTCAGACTATCAATACCGATACGCAAATAATCATTTAACTTAGGCATCATACACATGTCTTTAGAGTTTAGAATATACGAACCTCGAGAATCCTCTTCTATTGGCATAAATTCACCGGGGCGATGTCCTTCCTCTAACACAAATTCAAAAAGCCCCATATTCTCCTCAGTAAGCTCCAATTCTTTAATTGAACCATCATTAAGTCTAAGCCCAACTTTATATTGCCAGCGGCAAGAATTTGCACAATTCCCCTGATTTGCACCGCGCTCTGCCATAAAATTAGAAAGCAAGCAACGCCCTGAATATGTCATACACATTGCGCCATGTACAAAAGTCTCCAGCTTTACACCTGGACAACGCTCTCTAATTTCCTCAAGCTCGTTAAAGGTCACTTCCCGCGCTAGCACGACAAGCTCCGCACCCTGTTTTTTCCAAAAATCAACAGTAATCCATGAGCAAACATTGGCCTGCGTAGAAATATGCAAATTCAAATCTGGTGCACGCTCTTGCACATAAGTAAACACGCCTGGATCAGCAATAATTATTCCATCTGGCTTTATATCACGCAACGTTTCAATATAAGGATCAAGTTTAGCTATATCCTTATTGTGCGTAAATAAATTTAATGTCAGATAAACCCTAACGCCGTGCTTATGCGCAAAAACCACCCCCTCTTTCACTTCCTCCAAAGAGAATTTTGATTTTGTGCGCAGTGACATATCTGGCGTGCCCAAATAAACCGCATCCGCACCATAAAGCACACCAACTTTTAGTCTTTCTAAGGAGCCTGCAGGCATTAAAAGCTCAGATCTTCTGAGGGTTTTTCGTGTGTTTTTCATAATAACCTTACAATCTGTCCGTCATCAAATAATTTGAGACCCATAGGTCGTGTATGATCAAAAGGTTTTAGCTTCTGACTAAGTTTGATATTAAGCAGCTAATTTAAGATACTGCAAGCGTCCTTGTTTGAATGTTTTAAGTTTCATCCTTTTTTCTAGAATTGATTTACACCTGCCAAAGTACATATCAGAAGCCATGAGGTTATTGGTACTTTCATGATTATAATGTTCGATGAACTGGCCGATTTCATGTTCTAAATGGATTGCAAATAATAGTTTTTCATGAGCACGTGGTTTTTCATGGTTTGATACCAGTGCTCGATCTTTCCTTGTGTTTGCGGATGGTATGGAGCGCCGTGAACATGGATTATCTCCTTATACTTTCAAGAAAATAAGCAAGTTCATCTGCCACATAAGAAGCACCATTAGTAAATGCCGTGGGAGTGAAATGGGTGTGTTGAATCTAAAACGAAGTGCGGCCTTTCATAAATTTCCATATGGCTATATTATCATGCATATAACATGCTTTGCCTGCTAACTCCTATTGTAGGTAATAAATATTTTCTATACTGTCACAATCATATTTATACTTTAGGACAACATCTAAACTTGACTTACGTTTTTCTATTTCTTTGGTTTACAATAACATCGCTTATTGGCCGTAGTAAAAAGTATAAAGTAGCTCTGATTTTAAATGTAATAGCGACATTAAATCTTTCTGCTTACTTTTATTCATTAGGCTTATCTTTGGCATCTATTATTTACCTGTTGGGTAGCTGCAATAGCATGGCACAACTAGCGATGCCCGCGTCTAATATGAAGGCAAATAAAATTATCAGAAATTTTCTGGCTATTGTAGTCAGTATGATTGTGAGCTTTTTACTTTATAAAGAGTTATTAGATTTGTTTCCCTGTTTGGCCTTTGTCACGATTAGGCTTTGTGAAGCACAACAGTCAGCAAAAATAATGAAAATAGGTATGATTATAGGTATGATTATTTGGATATTCTTCGGCTTGCTTAAAGGTCTTTATCTAATGGCATTACTACAGGGCTTAATAATTATAATTTTTTATATATTTCTCAAACGAGAAAAAGATAGCCACAAAGCTTAATCAAAGTGGGATAATAGCATGCTATAGGACTATCTTTGTAATCTTGGTCGTTAGTATGTCTTTCAGCTTGAGCTCGTATTTACCGTAATCAACATGATTTTGATAGCATACGTAAAGAGGTGTCCGTTTCCAGTTGGAACATGTAGTAATCCCCCCTCCCTCACTACTCTTTACATTTAGCCAATTGGCCATGATTTTTTAGCCTATATAACCGTTTATATTATTCACACGAGATAATATCACTTTATACAATACGCTTTCTGTAAATAATTAAAGCAGGCACCTAATATTTGCGACACGACCTGTAATATTCATGTAATTATATCCACTATATAGACAAACGATGAAAACATCTGTATTTGTCCTATCTCTGATAGTGCTGTAATATAAAGATTGAATATGCCCTTAAAACTTCCAAAAATTATTGGCCATCGTGGATGTGCTGGTTATGCGCCTGAGAATACATTAGTGGGCATACACACCGCCGCAGATATGGGCGTTGACTGGATCGAGCTGGACGTTAAAATTACAAAAGATGAAATCCCTATCATCTTTCATGACGATACATTGGATCGCACAACAAACGGCAGCGGTAATGTCGCGGATAAAACCCTTGAAGAAATAAGGGAACTGGAATGTGGTAGTTGGTATGGTGATAGCTTTGCAGGAATACAAATACCAACACTAGAAGAAGTCATTGATGTATTATTAGAACGTAATCTTGGCCTAAATTTGGAGATTAAGCCCTGCCCCGGCCGTGAAAAAGAAACAACTGAAGTTGCTTTGGATCTACTATCTAGTATCTGGGATGACCATGATCGATTACTTATATCCTCCTATCAACATGTCAGCTTGGAGACAGCCGCAGATATCGCCGAAGATTGGCATCGCGGCCTATTATTGCCTGAAGAGTGGCCGGATAATTGGGCGGATTTAGTAAAGTATCTTGAAATTTCGACAATTAACATTCACGCTGACACCATTAAGCGTGAACAAATCGAAGATATAATGGATTTAGAAAAATATATCCTTGCCTATACGGTAAACGATCCGGATCAAGCGCGACGATTACAAAGCTGGGGCGTTGATGGCTTCTTTAGCGACACACCAGACCTTCTTAAAGAAGGTGTCTTTATCGTACATTGATAAATTTGACACTTTCAGGCCTTTACTGTTATTAGTCATATACATAATAATAAAATATGGAGAAGCATAATGGGCCAAGATAATGAATTATCCAATGATTTTACAAAATCACATGTTATTGACGCGACAGAAACTGTATCGGATTTAAAGCAAAAGGTTGCCGTTGCGGAGGTACGAGACTTTATTGCTGAATTTATTCATAAAGGTGTTCATGTATTCGATGTAGATAAGCAGAATGTCCATGATTTTATTAGCATATCAACTGAAGATCAAACTGAATGGCTTAAGAGAATTACAACTCAAGCATTATCTGAACAAGGACTCGATACTTCTCAATCGCATATAGATACAACATATGAATCTGCCTTAGAATCTGTTGCCGTACAGATCCAATCTCTTGCCAATAAATTACAGGAACAGAATAACTTAAGCAGCCTAACTAATTAATCACTGTAATATAAGAACAAATAGGTGACTATATGAGTAATAAACAAGATGAAAACAAAACATCATTATATTTTGTAATTGGCGAGGGGGAAGACGACAGGCTATCATGCCTGAAAGGCCTTGTAGATAAATTTAATGCACCTGAGAATACTGCGGAGCTAGTAAATTCAAAACGCCATATAATTGATCCACAAAATAACATTCAACATGAAATCACATTTAACTCAAAAGACGAAGCAGAAAACTTTGCCATAAAAGCAAGAGACACGGGTAACCTCTATCCTCAATGGGCATAAAAATCCTAACTCGCCATTTCATCAATCTTATCATGTGGAATCATACCCACTGCATTAAAACCACAGTCAACATAATGCGTTTCACCTGTTACTGCCGTCGAAAGATCAGATAATAGGTAAAGCGCTGTACCACCAAGCTCATCTAGCTCAACAGGACGACGCAGCGGTGCCGCCAACTTACTGTATTTGTATGTTTTCCGTGCACCACCAATAACCGCACCAGCAAGCGTTCGCATAGGCCCTGCAGAGATCGCATTAACACGAATACCAGATTTCCCATCCGCGCTTGGGCCAAGATCAGCAGCCAAATATTTAACTGATGTTTCTAGTGCCGCCTTAGCAACCCCCATAACATTATAATTTGGCATAACTTTTTGCGAGCCGTAATATGTAAGCGTAACAGCAGAGCCACCATCCACCATCAAATCTTTTGCACGGCGCATAACAGAGGTGAAAGAGAAACACGAGATGTGCATCGTCATTAAAAAATTATCAAGGCTAGTATCAACATAACGTCCCTGAAGCTCATCCTTATTCGAAAAAGCAATCGCATGAATGATAAAATCAATTTTACCCCATTTTTCTTTTAGAATATTAAAGACATTATCGAGATCATCTTCCTTTGATGCATCACAATCAATAACAATATCCGACCCAACGCTCTCAGCTAACGGCTTAACACGCTTCCCAAAAGCATCTCCTTGATAGGTAAATGCCAATTCCGCACCAGCACCATGCAAAGCCTTAGCCATGCCCCACGCAATAGAGTGGTCATTCGCAACACCCATTACAAGGCCTCTTTTACCCTTCATAAGATCAGTCATTGTATTTCTATCCTTTTACAATTTTATTAATATAAACGTCCGCCATTTGGCACTTTCACACCTGGCTGCATTAAAATAACTTCGTTACTCTCATCAGGAATACCAAGAGTCAAAACCTCTGACATAAACGGCCCTATCTGACGTGGTTCAAAATTAACAACGGCAATAATCTGCTTACCCATTAATTCTTCTTTCGTATAGTTTTTGGTAATTTGTACAGAAGATTTTTTCTGCCCTATCTCATCACCAAAATCTATATATATTTTGAATGCAGGCTTTCGCGCTTCTGGGAAATCTTTAACATCAATAATTGTTCCAACACGAATATCAACATTTAGAAAATCCTCAAATGGTATGCTCATCCCTAATCCTTATAGCGACTGATCGCCAAGCTACAATTCGTTCCACCAAAACCAAAACTGTTAGATATGATGGTTTCATGCGTCACATTATCAACGCGCTCACGTGCAATCGGCAGGCCTTTTGCACCCTCATCCAATGTTTCAATATTGATACTTGGTGCAACAAAGTCATTTTGCATCATTAGAAGGCTATAGATCGTTTCCTGAACACCTGTTGCCCCCAGAGAATGCCCTGTCATAGATTTAGTAGCACTGATATGCGGCATATCTTGATCCAACGCTCCAAACACTTCACGGATCGCATCAAGCTCCCCAATATCACCAACAGGTGTCGATGTACCATGCGTATTAATATAGGTCACAGGCGTTGTTACCGTCTCTAAAGCCTTAAGCATCGCGCGCTTACCGCCTTCGCCACTTGGCGCAACCATATCATGTCCATCAGATGTCGCACCATAACCAGTGACTTCTGCATATATTGTCGCCCCTCTGGCTTTTGCATGCTCAAGCTCTTCCAAAACCACAATTCCACCACCACCACTAATCACAAAACCATCACGGTTCGCATCGTAAGCACGGGCTGCGCGCTCTGGCGTATCATTATAATTAGAACTCATCGCACCCATAGCATCGAACAAAACTGATAAAGTCCAATCCAACTCTTCACCACCACCAGCGAACATTACATCTTGTTTGCCCCACTGAATTAACTCCGTCGCGTTACCAATACAATGCGCAGAGGTAGAACAGGCGGAAGAAATTGTGTAGTTAACGCCTTTTATTTTGAAATTCGTAGATGCCGTTGCGGAGGTCGTTGAACACATCGCCTTTGGAACCGCAAACGGCCCCACGCGCTTTGCGCCTTTTTCACGCGTAAGATCAGCAGCAAGAACTTGAGCGCGTGTTGACGGCCCGCCAGAGCCAACAATGATACCTGTACGCTCATTACTAACATCAGCGTCCTCTAAACCAGCATCAGCAATTGCCTGCTCCATAGAAAGATGAACATAACCCGCAGAATCCCCCATAAATCTCCAAAGACGCTTATCAATAGACGCCTTCAAATCAATATCAGGCTTTCCATGCACTTGAGATCTAAAGCCAAGCTCTGCATAACCCTCTGCGGCAGTAATTCCAGATTTTCCTGCCTTAAGAGATACTAGAACCTCTTCCTTATTATTTCCAATACATGAAACAATACCAATTCCGGTAATAACAACACGTCTATTATTCATCATTATTTTTCCTCAGATACATTAAACACCCATAGCTTCAAACCCAATAAAACTTAATATAGATAGAGCATATGACAAAAACAAAAAAGAAAATTTATACTTTTTCAAAATATAACCCGCTAATAATGCTAAATAAGGAGTACTAGTAATGACAAAGAATAGCGCGCTTATACTTGGTGTAAACAAAATAAAGAGCCCTGTGGGAACCCCAAATAAGGAATAAGCACCAAATATAACTCCCAACAACAATTCTGCTCCACCATCACTCCCCCAATAACCCTGTATATAGAATATATGTGTATCTGCTACAACTAACAACAATACGATAATAATACTAATTAATACGCTGCCTATATATATTCTTAAAATAACAAAAATGGAATCAAGTATAGAAGATAGAGAACTTAAAGTACTTTTATTTTCCTCATTAACCATAACATCATTCAGTCGCTGAATTATCAAATAATCCAACCTTCATGCCCATAACTTTACAGGCAACCTCACCATCAACATAAACTGTACCATCACCAATGCCAAGAACAAGCGCACCAGTACGAACACGTTTAATATCAACAACATATTTCACAAGTTTTGACGTTGGAACGATTTGGGCAGATAACTTCAGCTCTCCCAAGCCAAGGGCACGGCCAGAGCCAGACGCCCCTGTCCAACCAAGATAGAACCCCAATAATTGCCAAACAGCATCCAACCCCAAACAACCAGGCATAACGGGGTCACCTTTAAAGTGACAATCAAAAAACCATAGATCAGGATTAATATCGAACTCTGCCTCAATAACGCCCTTGCCATATGCACCGCCCTCTGTCGATACATTCGTAATACGATCAAACATAAGCATAGGAGGCAAAGGAAGTTGGGCATTGCCCGGGCCAAATAATTCACCATTCCCGCAGGTAATTATATCTTCATAAGAATAACTGGATTTTGGTACAAAAGTCATGATATCTCGCTACTTTTTATTTCATAGAGATTTATACGAGGTTCTGACAAGAGGGGCAAGAGTTGATATCGGATTTTCCTTTTAAAATGACCATCGATTTAAAAATTAAAAAGAGACCATATCAAAATCGAGGCAAACAAATTTATAACTCTCAGTAATCGCAGACATAGCCAGCGGCTTTGCTATTGCTGGCTCTATCTCTGGAAGATCACCACCAGAAGCAACAGCAATCATACGCCCTGCAGCCTTCGCACAGGAAACAGCCTGATCATATGACCCACCTAAACCTATAACGCGAAAGAAACGCAAACAACGAGGCTCCAATTCCCTGATTAGTTCAACAGGGGCATTAATAGGCGTATCATTCGCCGCCAAGCCAAAACGCCAGTCACTTCCTGCTGGCACACCTAAACGCACCGCCTCTTGCGTCATATTATACACAATACGATCCAAATTATCAGGAAGATCAGCCCCTCTGAAATAATCACAGACTTCAGAAGAACTTAAAGATATAGCCAAACGCCGCCCTGCAACGCCACTAAGCGCCGCAATACAATCAGCGACAGACCAGTCCTTACGTCCGACTTGATATTCAATCGATAAATCACATAGTTCCTGTGCCGCGATTTCAAACGCCATGCATTTTTTCACGCATTCAATAAGTAAACGCAAAGTTTCCTCACGCGGAACCCCCATATCCTCCCAACCAATAATAATATGGTGAAAGACCGTCAGAATAAGGTCATGAAGCTCAAAATTACAATCCAACCACTCCTCGAAGAATATACGCGCCGCCAATCGCCCGCGCTCCGTCTCAAAATCTATAATATGTGCTGGCGGTAAGGCATAAGGCGCAAGCATACCAGGGGCTGGRTGACAATTAAGCATRCCYGCCAATTTCTGAAAACTAGCCTGCATTGCMTGATCAGMATCCTCRAAAATATAATARGTYTCCACAAGAACGCCAGCCATATGCTGAATYACTTTCATGCTGTCGATRCCACGMTCATGATCCGCAGCMARYTGAATCAGAGCAGAATAGAMACGGGCACCCATTTCCGGTTTATTAGTCAGTGCAAACATTTTGAATAGAACCTACAGACAGAWTTGTTGATAAGGTTGTGAAGGAGTATTAAGTACGTAACGAACGCTACGAATATGATTCTAATCAATATTTTCGCGTTCGTAAACACCCCAAAGTGATTTTCTTTTTATCCATCCCGATAATCCTGATGTTGCGACGGCACACCACCCCCCTTTACAGGACATGATTTCAACWRCACTCATCGGMTCCAAATACATAGAAACATGCGGTTTTTTAGTRTTTCCATCAAAAGARTTAGCATACGCAGAGACAGTATTATCYCCACGAATTATCGCTGTTCTTTTTCCTGATAAAAGTGAATGAAAAACCCACCCTTCTCCACCTTCATGGTCTTTAATCTTCCGCCAATGATCAAATTCGAGGATAACTTCAACGGGCAAAGACTTTCTATTTAGCACCCATTTCACAGGATATTTTTTGCCCGGCCCCGACCGCACATTGGTTTTCTTGTCCGCCAAGGATACAAAACGTGGCAATTGGAGACCACTATTTCCAAACACCTCATGCTGCCCAGCATAGGAAATTGCACCAAAAGCAATAATACCAAGGCAAAGAAAAATAAGAAAAATAAGATTTTTTAAATTTATGAGTCGCATCATATCTATTTTATGATAAATAACGCAGCATGAATCAAGTTAATAACGCCATATCGCAAATTTCTGTTGCCCCAATGATGGATTGGACGGATCGCCATTGTCGTTATTTCCACCGTCTTATATCGCCCAATGCGTTGCTCTATACCGAAATGGTAACAACAGGGGCGCTCATTCATGGGGATAAGAGCCGTTTTCTACGTTTTGATAAAGCGGAGCACCCTATCGCCCTACAGCTTGGCGGATCAGATGCGAATGATCTATCTGCCTGTGCAAAAATGGGAGAAGATTCTGGTTACGATGAGATTAACCTAAATTGCGGATGCCCAAGTGACCGCGTCCAAAAGGGTAAAATAGGCGCAATATTAATGAAAGAGCCAGACACCGTCGCTACGGCAATTGAGGCTATGATTGATGCAGTAAACATTCCTATTACTGTTAAGTGCCGCATCGGCATTGATGAATATGATTCATTTGAGTTTCTGAATACATTTGTAGAAACACTAGAAAAGGCTGGGTGCAAAACATTCATCATTCATGCTCGTAAAGCATGGTTACAAGGCCTTAGTCCAAAAGAAAACCGAACTGTACCAGAAATAAATTATCAGCGCGTTCTAGCAATAAAAGAAGCTCACCCAAATATTAATATCGCTGTAAACGGTGATATAAAAACAGTTGAAGAAGTTCAGACACACCTAAAAACGCTGGATAGTGCCATGCTTGGACGTGAAGCGTACCAAAATCCTTACATTTTGGCTGAACTAGAACAAAGTATTTTTCAAAATACTAATATAAAGAGCCGCACCGAAATCGCCCGAGAGATGGTTCCATACATAGAGCAACAAATGCAAGATTTTGATACACCTGTAAAATCTATAACACGGCACATGGTTGGATTATTTCAAGGATTACCGGGAGCAAAGAAATGGAGACAATTACTCTCCACCCTTCCACATGAAAAAGAGGCAAACGCCGATGTTATAGAAAGAGCACTTGAGGTTTTTTAAATAGATCCAACCAATTTGTCTTCTTTCATTTCCACAAAACCATCACGCGTCACATCAAAGTCACAGTCATATAAATGTTCACCGCACAAGACACGCGTACTCAGCGTATAAACACCCATTTCGCTGGCATCATCAACTGTTGCTCCCATAAATTTCCGTAAATAACGGGACGTTTCATACGCACTAAACTCACTGAGAATTTCACTATTTTGCCCCTCAATAACATAAAAACAATCTCCATCATCATTGTGTGTAAATAAGTTAAAGAACTTCAAATAATCAAAAACTGTATCCAATGTGATGTTTAGTTCACTTTCCTCATTTACTTCATAGATAACATCACTCTGTCCTTTAAGTTGAACATATTGAGATCCATATTTAAGGAAAAAATAAAATTGAGGCGCAGCATTCTCATCTAGAAAACGCATCTGTACAATTTTTACATCCACATAGAATGGTAAATCTTTAATATATATATCAGCATTACCAGGCTCATACGTTACACCGTCCATTGGGCTAATAAATGCTAAAAACCCCTTTTCATTCTCATATCTTTTCCAGCTACCATCATCTGTATCAAAAAATGAGATCAGTGATTTTGTATAAATTTCTTGTGTCATAATTATTCCTTACATTTGAATGAAAACATCCCTGTTAAAATCTAATATTAATTTTCAGCTTTAGGTAAATCACCACCAACATGGAAACTTTCACCACAACCACAGCGCCCAGATTCATTAGGATTTATAAAATCAAAGCGCGTATTCCCCAATTCATCTGTAATATAATCAATCTCTGTACCAAACAACATCCACGAATATATTTTAGGGATATAAATATATGCGCCATTTTCCTCAAATTTTTCATCTTTAGACAAATCATCATCTGCACCAACATATTCCATTTGGTAACTATGACCAGAACATCCAGTTGCTTTTATTGTTAAGCGAACGCCTTCTGTACCATCTGGCGCTTTACCTAAAAGAGCATGAATTTGTACTGCGGCCTTTTCCGTAATTTTTATTGGTGCTTTCATAACGCCTCACATCCTTATAATTACATAAACATATTAAGCTGCATCTTTGCAGTTTCAGCCATCATGGATGGGTTCCATTGTGGTTCCCATATAATTTCAACTTCACAACCACCAACCCCCTCGATAGGAAGGATAGCTCCTTGAACCCAACTAGGCATTTCCTGAGCTACCGGGCAAGCCGGTGAGGTTAGGGACATCTTAACTTCAACATCACAAACGCCATTTTCTTCTGGCAGAATATCAACTTTATAGATAAGGCCTAACTCGTAAATATTCACTGGAATTTCAGGATCATAGATTTCCTTTAATCCCTTCAATATTTGCGGCCATAATGCATGCTCACGCGTTGCTTCTACATGTGGTGGCTCTGCCAAATGCTCCAAACTATCGTCAGATTGTGTTTTGTTCTCAATCATACTCATCTCTTTTCACTCACTTGCTTCATGCACGACGTTACAACACTCGCAGGTATAGAGTATATAGGGCGACTAGTCTTTTCACCACCTATATCCATACTATCTTGCAGACGCTCAAGCCCCGAATTAATATCATTAGAATTCAATAAAATATTATCAACATCTTCCGGCATTTCCATATCAAAATCGCTTGAGATTGCCCGAGAGAATAAAGAATTAACCCTCTGCGCAAAGCATACGCAATTCAATCTTCTTGTTTTATTCGCCTTTAACAACATGCTATTAATTTTTTTACACTGCACAAGAAAAGGAGCTTTGTAATATACATCAACACACATAGATGTGAAGGATTCCTGAGATAAATCCTCCCCCATTGCTTTACTCTGGATTAGAGCCTTTTTGCCGTCATTCAAACACCCACAAAACCCAGAAGGAATCTTAATTTCAAAATATTTGTTTCCCATATATTCTTGTGGCAAACAATTATCGTCATATGTGACATTTTCTTTAGAAAAGCTTTGCCCATGCACCGTAGATACTTTTGATCTAACAGCAGAAAAGAAAACATTATCTCCATAAATGTTGTCAAAAACAATAAGGCCTATAAACAAAGCGACAACAGCAAACACAACTTTAAACAACAACATCTTATTACCCTCAAAAATTCAATTACATTCTATTTAGTACAATGCTGCAAAATATCGGCAGCCAATATCTTTTTACTTGCAGTTATATTAGCCCCCGTAGACCAACTATCTACAGCCATATCAATAACAGCAGCACCAAAGCACGTACAATCCAAATGACGGCTATAACGCTGCCTTACTTGAACCTTCAGATCATCGCATTGTTTTAAACCATATTTAGCAACATGAAAATCCAAACAATTTCTAAGTCTCACACCAAACTTAACTTTAAAATCGACACTCTCTTTATCAAAAAAAGGATTCTCCCGTACAAAACCCGAAATACAGCCGCAAATCTCACTATTATTCACACTGAACACATCATTTTCAGATAGCGCAACAATACATTTTTCTTCATTCAAAGTGACAACATAATCAATAAATCGTCCGTACGCCATATACCCGACGCCAAAAATCAGTGTCATTATAATCAGCAATCGCCTCATAAACACTACCTACCCAAACAACGTATTCACTTTATTCAATGCATTAATAAGTGCATCTACATCACTCTTCTCACTATACATTGCAAGAGACGCTCGTGCCGTTGCATTAAGCCCCAACACCTCCATCAAAGGCATCGCACAATGATGTCCTGTACGCACTGCAACTCCGCATTGGTCCAACACCATACCAATATCACTGGGATGCGCATTTTCCATCGTAAAGCTAAGTATACTTGCTTTCTGCTCTATATCCGCAACGCCATATAATGTTAAACCGTCCACATCCTGAATAGCCTGCGTCGCATATTCAAGCAACGCGGCCTCATGCGCTACAATTTTATCCATGGATTTATCAACCAAATAATCTACAGCTGCGCCAAGTCCAATCACCTCAACAATTGCAGGTGTCCCAGCCTCAAATTTATACGGTGCCTCTCGATACGATATACCAGATTTGAAGCTAACCCGCTCTATCATGTCCCCACCGCCTTGATAAGGGGGCATAGAATTTAACAAATCATATTTAGCGTACAACACACCAATACCAGTGGGCGCGTAAAGTTTATGCCCTGTGAACACATAAAAATCGACATCCATATCCGTAACATTCACCGCACGATGAACAACGCCCTGAGAGCCATCAACAAGAATCATAATATCACTGTTGAATTTCTGTACCATTTGAACAATATCAGTAACAGGATTAATTGTTCCCAAAGCATTTGATATTTCTACAAAAGACACCAATTTTGTCTTATCCGATAACAGAGCTTTAAATACCTCAAGGTCTAATGTCCCATCCTCAATAACAGGTACAACTTTAACAACAACACCGATCTGGTCAGCCAAAATTTTCCATGGAACAATATTGGCATGGTGCTCCATCTCTGTGATCACTATCTCATCGCCAGCCTTAAGAAAAGTACGCCCCCAGCTTTGCGCAACAAGATTAATCCCCTCAGTCGCGTTTCGCGTAAATACAATGTTCTTTTCACTATGCGCACCGATAAAATTCGCGATTTTCTTACGCACATCTTCAAAACTTTGCGTCAAACTTTGTGAAATCTCGTAAAGGCCACGGTGAATATTCGAATAACCACTACCAAGAACATCATTCATGGCATCAATAACACATTGTGGCTTTTGCGCACTGGCGGCGCTATCAAGAAACGCCAAAGACTTACCATTCATCGTTTTTGACAATGCTGGAAAGTCACTACGCCATGGAGATTGCAAATTATTACCCATTCGACTTCAAAGCTATCGCTAGCCAGTTCCCCATTTTTTCTTTAAGTTCCGTGCGCAATGTCTCATCTAAAATCTTATCAACCACTGCATCCACAAAGGCTTGCACAAGAAGTATACGCGCCTGCGCCTCACTTAACCCACGAGAACGTAGGTAAAATAATGGCTCTTCATCCAATTGCCCAGTTGTGGCACCGTGAGAACATTTCACATCATCAGCATAAATTTCTAACTCCGGCTTGGTATCCATTTCACATTTAGGTGAAAGTAACAACGTATTGGAAAGCTGATACCCATCAGTTTTTTGCGCATCTTTATGCACATGTACTTTTCCCTGAAACACACCGCGCGATTCATCATCCAAAATTGTACGGTAAAACTGGTTCGATAAACAATGTGGCGCAATATGCTCCATCAATATGGTTGTATCGCCGTGCTGCTTATCCTTTAACAAGTTCACACCATTAAGAGAACAATCAATATTACTACCATTTAATATTACATGAATATCATGTCGTGTAAGCTTACCACCAATATTAAGCGAGAAGCTGTTCAAATAGGCATCGCGCTCCATTGTAATATGAACCATATTGGTTTGCACCGCCTCAAGAGCATCATCTTGGATACGAATATGGTTAAGACGCGCATTTGCGCCAAGAACTATTTCAGTGCTCATATTTTTCCAATATGCACCGCGCCCTTCATGGCGTTCAATCAAAGTAAGCTCTGCACCTTCATCCAGAATGATTTTTAGACGTATGTTCTGATGTTGACCATCCACACCTGTCCACACAATATCCTCGACTTTTCCACCAACTTCTCCACAGGTCTTGTGGATAAGTATTTCCTGCACATCCTCGGCGGGTAGACTCTTCAAATCACCAAGGGCACGCGAAAGATTGGTATATTTCCAATCTTCTTCCTTTTGTGTAGGGAGATTATCCTGCTGTAGTAACAATGCGCTCATTATGCTGCTTTCCCAATAAATCCGGCGTAACCTTTTTCTTCAAGCTCTATAGCAAGTTCAGGCCCACCAGTTTTAACAATTTTCCCATCTGCCATAATGTGAACAACGTCAGGCTTAATATAGTCAAGCAAACGTTGATAATGTGTAATCACAAGGAAGGATTTCCCTTCGCCACGTAAACGATTGACGCCTTCTGCAACGATCTTAAGAGCATCAATATCCAAGCCACTATCCGTTTCATCCAATACACAGAACTTAGGATCCAACATTGTCATCTGTAAGACTTCATTACGTTTCTTCTCACCACCTGAAAAGCCAACATTAACGGCACGTTTCATCATATCGTTCGCAATACCAAGCTCCTCCGTTTTGGCTTTAATCAGTTTAAGCATACCAAGCGCGTCCAGCTCATCTTCACCACGTTGCTTACGAATTGCATTAATCGATGTTTTAAGAAACATGCTCATATTAACGCCTGGAATTTCGACAGGGTATTGAAAGGCGAGAAAGAAACCCGCCGCAGCACGTTCTTCTGGTGCAAGCTCCAATAAATCCTGACCATCAAAAGTAACAGATCCATCGGTGACCTCATATTCATCACGCCCCGCCAAAATATAAGCCAGCGTAGATTTACCCGCACCATTTGGCCCCATTATAGCATGCACCTCACCCGCAGGAATGGATAGGTTCAATCCTTTAATAATTTCCTTTGCCTCACCGTCATCTGTTTCGATGCTGGCATGTAAATTTTTTATCTCAATCATGGTTTCAATTGTCCCAACTCATTTGGTTTAAGTGTATCAACTATAAAGTCCGGTAACGGCCTTGCCGCGCCTTTTTCATTCTCATTATTTAAGGCCAGAATCGTATCCGCATTCTTACCCTTATTCATTTTAAATATTGCTTCAAAAGCAAAACAAGCACCAAAAACTATCAATGCGGCTGTAAAGATCATGACAATACGATGGATTCCACGTTCAATAGACAGCCCCGTGTCTTTAGTCATTCTGCACACCTCGCCTCTTTGCCTTCATCACGCCGTAAATTGAAACTAAAATCCAACACACTTCAACTAACAAGCCACCTGTATCACCAACATCATAGTCAGACGCAATTGACACCAATAAAAATAAACCACCAAAACCATTTAACACACAATATGAAACGCCCTTCGGGTCAATACGATCAAGAATAATCAGCATATATGCAAGCACACAAATCATCGCCCCAACAATACCAAGAATCAACATGAACATTTAACCAACACTCCCCTCAAGCGATATCGCGATTAACTTCTGTGCTTCAACGGCGAATTCCATGGGTAGATGTTGCATCACTTCACGGGCAAAGCCATTCACGATCAGAGCAATTGCATCTTCCTCGCTCAAACCTCGCTGCATACAATAGAATAACTGATCTTCTGAGATTTTACTGGTTGTTGCCTCATGACCAAGGCTAGCTGTTTTATTACGGCTTTCAATATAGGGCACAGTATGAGCGCCACAATCATTACCAATCAGCAAACTATCACATACCGTAAAGTTTTTCGCACCATGCGCACCCGGCATAATTTTAACGAGACCACGATACGTATTATTGCTACGCCCTGCGCTAATCCCTTTTGAAATAATACGACTGGTCGTATTTTTACCAATATGGATCATTTTTGTGCCTGTATCGGCTTGCTGCCTGCCATTGGTTATGGCAACGGAATAGAATTCACCAACCGAATTATCACCCTTTAGAATACAAGATGGATATTTCCAAGTAATGGCAGAGCCCGTTTCAACCTGAGTCCAGCTGATCTTGGAATTACGTCCCTCGCATAGGCCGCGCTTCGTCACAAAATTATAGATACCACCCTTACCCGTTTCAGGGTCACCCGGATACCAGTTCTGAACGGTCGAGTATTTAATCTCCGCATCGTCATGTACAATTAATTCAACAATTGCGGCATGTAGTTGATTCACATCACGCATCGGCGCAGTACAACCCTCAAGATACGACACATACGAACCCTTATCCGCAATAATCAACGTACGTTCAAATTGCCCAGTATTAAGCTCATTAATACGGAAATAGGTTGATAGCTCCATCGGGCACCGAACACCCGGCGGGATATAAACAAAACTACCATCTGTAAAAACGGCACTGTTCAAGCATGCATGCTTATTATCAGAGTATGGAACAACAGAGCCCATATACTTTTTAACTAACTCTGGATGCTCCTTGATAGCCTCCGAAATAGAACAAAAGATAACACCATGTTTTCTAAGCTCTTTTTTAAATGTCGTAGCAACAGACACGGAATCAAAAACAACATCAACCGCAACAGGAGTGCGATTCTTTACCCCTGCAAGCATTTCTTGTTCGCGCAATGGAATACCAAGCTTCGCATATGTCTCAAGCAAAATCGGATCAACATCATCCAAGGACTCCGGCGCGTTTTCCATCGACTTTGGTGCGGCATAATAATATGAATCCTGATAATTAAGCGGCTTAAACGCAACATTCGCCCATGATGGCTCTGGCATTCTCAACCAATGCGCATACGCTTTCAATCGGCGCTCTAACATCCATTCCGGCTCACCCTTTTTAGCAGAAATAAAGCGGACAATATCCTCATTAAGTCCCTTAGGGGCCTTCTCAGTTTCAATATCGGTTACAAAACCTGCTTCATAAACACCAGATAATGCATCGACTTTTGCAATTGTTTCATCAGTGGCTGCCATAATTACGGTGATCCCTTTCATTACCCGCCATATCCGCGAGTGTCACATTTTGTAGAACACTACGAATTGCGGTATTTACATCATCCCATCGTCCTACTACAGAACAAATATTCTCAAAACTACAATCAAGTTCATAACCATCGCTACAGTTCGTAATTGCTATCGGCCCATCTATTGCGTTTATAACGCTTTCTACAGAAATATCCTCCGGCTTAGACGCTAAAGAATAACCTCCATTTGAACCACGAACCGAAAGGACAATTTTCGCCCGAACCAAAGCTTTCAAAACCTTAGAAATAGTAGGCTCAGCAAGCCTTGTAGATTGTGCCAAGCTAGATACACTTGAAAGCGTCTCAGTTGCACCCAATGCAACTAAAACAACAACCGCATAATCCGTCATCCTCGTAATCTTAATCATAGCACACCATATAGGACTAATTTTGTCCTTTTTGTCACTTTATCAAACATAATTCAAGTGGAATTTTTAATAATAAGCTATTTAGTTGCCGCAAATTTAATATTTTTGAACTTGTCCTCTGCATCACTCAAATGCCATGCATTCCGAGCCAGAAAAACTGGATCCCCATCATGGTCTTTAGCAATGGCAGTTTGGTTTGCATCAATAAATTTCTTTAAATCCGAAGTATTGTCACACGAAATCCAACGCGCTGTATATAAACTCGTCGCCTCAAACTTAACAGGAATCCCATATTCACTACGGATACGATCACGCAGCACCTCAAATTGCAATGGGCCAACGACCCCAACAATCCAATCAGGATCACTATAAGGCTTAAACACACGTGCCGCGCCCTCTTCTGCCAATTGTTCTAAAGCTTTGCCCAAATGTTTCGCTTTTAGTGGGTCTTCGGCACGGGCACGTTGCATATATTCAGGTGCAAAACTTGGTATTCCGGTAAAGACAAGCTCCTCCCCCTCGGTCAAAGCATCCCCAATGCGCAATCCACCATAATTTGGTAAACCAATAATATCCCCTGCATAGGCTTCTTCTGCAACTTCACGGTCCTGCGCAAGAAATAATTGCGGTGAATGCATCGTCAACATTTTGCCAGAACGTATATGCTTTAATTTCATACCTTTCCGGAACTTTCCGGAACATATACGTGTAAATGCAATGCGATCACGATGCTTAGGATCCATATTCGCCTGAATTTTAAACACAAAGGCTGTAACCTTTGGCTCATCTGGTATTATTTCCCTGCTTTTAGTTGACTGAGAACATGGTGAAGGCGCAAATCGTGCCAAACCATCCAACAATTCACGAACACCAAAATTATTAACGGCACTACCAAAAAAAACTGGTGTCATTCCGCCCTTTAAAAACCGTTCAATATCGAACTCAGGAAAAACCCCACGGATCATCTCTACTTCTTCACGTAGAGTTACAACAACCTCCGGCGGCAATAATTCATCTAATTTGGGATCATCTAAGCCGCTACATTCAATTTCTTCGCTTAACGCTTCGCCCTTACTACGCTCAAATAAGACCAGCTTGTCCTCTAAAAGATTATAACATCCCTTAAAGTCGCGCCCCATACCAATTGGCCACGTTGCCGGAACAACTTCCAGCGCAAGCTTACTCTCAATCTCATCTAAAAGATCAAAAGGATCTTGCCCGTCCCTATCCATTTTATTAATGAATGTAATAATCGGAATATCGCGCAAACGACAAACCTCGAACAACTTCAAAGTTTGCTTTTCAATCCCCTTTGCACAATCAAGAACCATAACCGCACTATCAACAGCGGTTAACGTACGATATGTGTCCTCCGAGAAATCCTCATGCCCTGGTGTATCCAGCAAGTTATAAGTTATACCTTTATTCACAAAGGTCATTACAGAAGACGTAACGGAAATGCCACGCTCTTGTTCAACCTTCATCCAGTCTGAACGCGCCCGTCGCCGATCACCCTTTGCTTTCACCATACCTGCCATTTGGATAGCACCACCAAATAACAGCAGCTTTTCAGTCAATGTCGTTTTACCCGCATCGGGGTGCGAAATAATAGCGAACGTTCTACGACTTTTTATGATTTCTGATAAAGTAGACATAATAGTGCAACCCTGACTACAAAGCGATTGGCGCAAATAATAAACTTAGAAAGTTTGTTGAATTTTATCACCAACTTTGGAAATATCACGACCTGCACCATCAAGAGTACTCGAGCATGCATTGAGAGCCACACCAGCAATTAGTAAAATCATTAATCTAAAAATATTCTTCATTTTAAATTCTTTCTATTATTATCTATTGCAAAAGATCGCCTTCAAATGGATTAACCATCTTGCGATCTTCTATTTCAATCACCCATAAATCAGGATCACGAGAGATTGCGCGCTGAATATACTGATCTGCATCAGATTCTTCAACCAGTTCTTTTCGAAGTGCATTTACCCATCCCAATTTACCGTCCAGATCGCGTTGCTGCGTTAGAAGATGACACTCACCCGAGAGTCCATTCACCTTAAGAAGGATCGTGCCTGTATTTCTCTCACCACGTTGCTGGATATAATAAAATACACCACGATTATTCAGCGGTTTTAACTGTGCATCTATCCATAAATGAACAGCCAAGCGTGCTTCCTCTTCATACATAATTAATGAAGGCTCTGTGCGTTAACCCAATGTTCAACAGTTAGCGTCTGCGTAAGAGGAGAATCCTCAGGATGATGATATCCATAAATAATAATGGCCGCCTCTAAAGCAATAGTATCTGGCTCTCCTGCATCAACAAGACCACCATATGCACGCATAACGGCACCATAACACTTACACTCTGATGCCTTTTTGACATCTTTTTGTACTGGTATATGACAAGACATATATTTTTACTCACTTTTAAGTTTTTTTCCATATAGCTCAAGACGATGGTCAATGAGTTCATAACCCAGATCGTGTGCTATTTTTTCTTTTAATTTTTCAAGTTCTTCATTTTGAAATTCAATAACTTGTCCCGTTTCAAGATCAACAAGATGATGATGATGCTCCGAATTAACCTCATAACGAGAATAACCTTCTTGAAATTCATGACGAACAACCAATTCCAACTCATCCAGTAAATTCAACGTTCTATACACGGTTGCAATACTGATTGATGTATCCATTTTCTTCGCACGCTCATACACATTTTCAACCGAAGGGTGATCCTCAGCTTTTCCAAGAACCGCCAAAATAACTCGGCGTTGGCCAGTCATTTTCAAACCTGCCTCTACACAACGTTGTTCGAGATTTAACATATGATATTTTTCCCATTCAAATATTCTGAATATGTATCATAAAAGCCCGAAGACAATGGCGCAAGAGAATTTGTTAAACGCTAGTTTTAAAATCAGGATTTAACCCTAACAACTGGTATTGTAAATCGCACGACCGTACCAACGCCAAGCTCAGACTTTAATTCAAAGACACCACCGTGCAATTCAACCATTGCCCTTGCCAAAGGCAAGCCCAGACCAGTGCCTTGCAGCCCAACAACACGTTTATCAGGTGTTTCATTAATCTGTCCAAACGGCTCCAAGGCAACATTAATCTTACCTGCCGAAATCCCTACCCCTTCATCCTCTATTGAGATTTGAACATCACCATTATCAAGGATTTCCGTAGAAACCTTAATTTTTGATCCTGTAGAAGAAAATTTAATCGCATTTGACATCAGATTGATAACAACCTGTCTAATCAGCCTATAATCAGCATAAACAATCAAAACATCGTCACTAATATCTCTTACAATTTCAATATCACTGGAAAAAACTCGCGCTCCTAACATACGTGACACAGATACAATCATATCATGAACATCAAAATCATCCTCGACCAACTCAATGCGCCCTGCCTCAATCTTAGACATATCCAACACTTCATTAATAATAGATAATAAATGCTCGGCACTCATATGAATGTCTCCCATATATTCCTTATATTTTTCATTTCCAACAGGGCCAAAAGTCTCATTCCTCATTAACTCTGAGAACCCAATAATCGCATTTAATGGTGTGCGAAGCTCATGACTCATATTCGCGAGAAATGTAGATTTAGCATGATTGGCAGTATCGGCTTGATCCTTCGCAAAACGCAAGGATTGTTCCATTTGCTTGCGCAATGTAATATCCATCATTGTCGTAACAAGAAATTTTCTATTCTGACTAAGCTTTAAGGTTGCTGATGTAAACAAAATATCAGCAACCCCGCTATCCTTGCGAATAATTTTCGATTCACCTGTGCTACGCACCCCTATACTAATGAACTTCTTGTGATTTACCCGCGTCCGCTCTTTTTCATCTTCCGTAACCAAAGTCGTAAACTCTGCGCCAATAATCTCATCTTTAGCCCAGCCATAAGTACGTGTAAAACTGTCATTTACTCTAACGATAATACCATTATCATCCGAGACAATAATACCAACCTCGCTAACTTCAAAAATTGAAGCAAGCAAAGAAATGGCGTCATCCCGCTCTCTTTGCAAAATAGATTGATCACGGCCATCCAGCTGCCCCATTATTTCAAGATAAATAACATCACCATTATCATCTAAAACCGGCGTAACCCAGAAACCATGAACCTTCAACCGCCCCGATATTGTCGGCAATGATTGGATCATCACGGTACGTTTTCTTGAAAGGCAAACTTCAAAAGATTGTTCAAAATGCCGTGCAGTATCCGCATCCATGAAATCATGAATTAGCTTACCTAAGGCGTCGCTCTTCTTACAATGAAAATACTCTAAAGCTAATGTATTAATTTGCAGGACATGTGATGGCACGCCATCATTGACCATAACAACGACCATTGGAATTGGTGATGCGTTAAAAAGTCTTTCAAAGTCAAATTTTGTATCACTGACTACCATATGCTCGCTTTACACTCATCAGTACATGTCTATAAGTAGGGTTTCTAAGAACAAAGAATCAGGCATCACCCTGAACATAACGCTGCAACGGACTCAGCTCATGATATTCTAGAACGGTATCCGCCTTCTTATCCTTAGTGTTCTTCAAATCTGCACGTAAATTTTTAAGAAGATCATGAACATCGTCACCACCAACAGGCTCCGCAATACAACAAGACATGCTAAGTGGTATTTCTTTACCACCATCTTCAAGTTGAAGCATAACTTTTTGCATTTCCAACTCACGCCTCAAACGTTCAAGTGCTGATACAGCGCCTGAAACATCCGTTTGCTTCAAGCTCAAAACAAACTCATCCTCACCCATATAATAGGCATCATCAAAAGATCGTATGCTTAACTTAATAAGGCCAGAAATTAAACGAATATAACCACTTCGCTCATCATGAGGAGAATCATGACGAATAAGATCAAAATTATCAAGCTTCATGAATGCAATACAAAAGCTTTTCCCTTGACGTTCCAAACGTTCCAATTCACGTTGAATATCCTCATAAAGCATCTTTTTACTACGCAGACCTGTTTGCGAATCATAACCGCTCCCTTCCTGATGTAAATCCTTCTCCAATCGACGAACGTAAAATAAAAACTCTTCGTAATGTGTTAAAAATTTCTCAAATTCCTTATGGGATGGCTTTGCCTTTGTCTCTTTAACATTATAGGTAAGCACATCAACAATTTTGAACATATCCGCATGCACAGCACTTAACTTTTCAACAATCTCCGGCTGGATATCCTTCTCGCGGTTGGCATAAACAACCCACTGAGCAAACGATGTCGGCTTTTTAAGCCTATGCATTAAATCCATGCTCTCAGGGTAAAAGAGGCATTGAACCAACACATGGTACCACGCTGTATGATCCTCTAGAATTGGAAAGAGTTTCGCCCAATGTTCGGTTCCGCTATACTTTAATGTCATGACCGTCAAGTCCTCTGGGTATGAACAAAAAAAACAATTATACGACTAATTCGTTAATTCTCTTTAAAAATTTTCATTTTATTTCAAATTTCCTAGCCATTCTTTTTCTAAAGAATCTAAGGTCGAATCAGCTATAGCAATACGCACTTCCCGCATAAGCATATTCATTGTCGCTATATTATGCTGCGCCAAAATTTGTGTGGCAAGTAATTCATTCGCTTTTAGTAAATGATGTATGTATGCCTTTGAAAAATCTTGTGATGCAGGTATACCAATATTTTCATCCAAAGGGCTCTTGTCCTCACGGTAACGGGCATTTTTAAGATTGATTGTCTCACGACTTTCCCCCTTCACAAATGCGCTACCATGACGCGCTAAGCGGGTTGGAATAACACAATCAAAGGTATCCACCCCCAAACGAACAAAAGTGAAGACATCCTTGATTTTACCTATACCAAGGAAATGTACTGGTCGATCTGGGTGAACATTAGACATCGAGACAGAAGCGACATCATACATTTCCCCATCACTGCCCCCCAAACATCCGCCAATTGCTGTACCAAAAAATGGCCTATCACTCGTATATTGTGCAGAAAACTTCCTTAAGTCCTGATAAACGCCACCTTGCACAATCCCATATACCGCTTGAGCGCCATTATCATAACGATTAAATTCCGCTAAGCACCGATCGCCCCAACGCATAGACATCTCCATAGAGCGGGCGGTATAAGCTTTATCCACATGATATGGCGTGCATTCATCAAACTGCATTAAAAGATCCGCACCTAATTTACGCTGAATCTCCATTGAATATTCAGGCGTTAACTTAATAGTTCTGCCATCAACATAAGATTTAAAAACACAACCTTCCTCAGAAATAGAAACCAAATTCCTATTATTATGCCCCTTATTGTTCTTACCCTTTATTTCATTGGCCATTGTTCCCTCACCCAAAGAGAATACTTGAAACCCCCCACTATCGGTCAACATAGGGCCATTCCAATTCATAAATTTATGCAAGCCACCCATTTTTTCAATTAAGTCTGCGCCAGGCTGTAACATTAGGTGATAGGTGTTTGAGAGAATAATATCCGTTTTCGCCTCTTTCAGCTGACACGGAGAAACATTCTTCACAGTGGCTTTCGTACCACAAAAAATATAATTTGGTGTTTGAATTGTGCCATGCGGCGTTTTTAATGCGCCAACACGCGCCTGTGATTTAGAATCACGCGCCCTAATATCAAATGAAAATTCAGGGTAATCAATCATCAAAATATTCCCGCTACATAAAAAAACCCGCCAGTAACAGCGGGTTATCTTTCTACTTAGTAGTATGAAAAAGTTGAAATAAACGACTAAAACATATTAAGAATCGCAATTAAGCCGCTACAGCCTTTTCGACCTGCGCTTTAATCGGACGAAGAACCGGATCAAGTTTTGTTTGCGCAGTGCTTTGCAAAAATGCATCAAAACCACCCTTATGCTCCACAGTACGCAGACCTGCTGCGCTCGCACGCACTTTGATCCAGCAATCTAATACTTCGCTATATAGG
Source organism: Zetaproteobacteria bacterium (assembly GCA_002747015.1). Next base: position 17,432 of record NVXI01000012.1, on the reverse strand, counting down.
CGAGTATCCTGAACATTTGGAAGAAACTTACGTTTCGTTCTGTTTAGTGCGTGGGAAACGTTATTTCCACTCATCACGCCTTTTCCTGTAATCATGCAACGACGGCTCATAGCCCAATTCCTTATATTATTCTTGTAATCTCTAAGACAGATGCGGAAAAATAGTCGAAGACGCTATATAAAGTCAAGCATTTCTACATAAATAATAAAAAAACTTTTTCTAAAGAATTTTTCATCCATATATGTAGCCTAAGAGTAGAGCCAATATAAAGAGCGTATGCGCAATAACATTGATAAAAATACCGCGCTGTAAATGCTTATGGTTCAATTGGGCTGTTGCTCCATCTGGACCGACCCAAACATTCCTAAGATTACTACCTGATATATCTTGTATAGGGCCACCCAGACTAACATCAAGCGGCCAAGCAATCGCACTTAAGACAATACCACCTTGCTCATAAGGTGCGCGCCCCTTCCTACCCCACCATGATAAAACTGCCTGATGTAGCTTTGCACTGGGTGTGATCGCCGAAGCAGCAGAGAATAAAAAACCCGCAAATAATGAAGGAAAAAATCCCATTATTTTTTCCAAAGCCAACGGAACGACACCAAATCCTTTTGTAAAGCCAGATTTTCCATATCGCCATGCAGTAAAAGACAGAGCAGAATAAACCAACATAACAGGCAGTCCGCCAATTAAATACCAAATACTAGGCGCGATCAGCCCTTTATCAAAACTTACAGCCGCATAAGTAAGGCCCGTACGTGTAATACCATAGTCATCGGTACCATTGAGATCAACACGACTAGATCGTGATAAACCATAATATGCACCCTCCACACTGCCATACTGATCTAATGCAAAATACAGCTTAATAATAATATACCACACGCTCCCAGATGTTAAACATAAGGACACTAAAGTAACCTCTATAAAAGAAGCATTTATCCAACTAGATATGTGCCCCAAGAACAACGCAAAAAACAAAATAGTCACAGTATAGAGAAACCCACGAAACATGAGGTCAGGGCGCGCCCGTGTTACACGATCCATACGATCACCAAAGCGACCAAACAGTGCGTCGCACACACCCCACAGAAAAGAATTTGCGTTCCCTGCCAGCGGTCCCGTAATCATGCCCGCAATCATGGTTAAACAAATTGCACTAACCAAATATGCAATACGATCCACATCCATAATATGTGAATGAATTTCGGCAATAAATTGAAGAATACTTTCCATTAACAACAAACTCCCCTCATAACAAACGTATGCATTGTTGTATATAATATAACAACATAGTATACTAAAATTGTGCACTGCAAAATAACAGTTCAAATGCACATACATTATATACACTATCCATAGACTAAAAACACCCCAAGAGGATCAGGATGCTCTATCAACTTCATGAACTAAAACACGCACTTATGATGCCTTTGCGCATGCAAGCCAGTTTTACACGTACAATAATGGGAAATCCGCAAAACCCCCTTTCCAAAACACAATTTGGACGGATGATTCTCGCGAACGCGACGATGATAGAGCGCATGACTAGACGCTTTGAACGCCCTGAATTCGGGTTAAAGCACACAGTCATTGATGGAAAAAAAGTTTCTATAAAAGAAGAAATCATTGCCGAAAAACCCTTTGGAACCCTACTTAATTTCAAAAGAGACACGAAAAGAAACGACCCGAAAATCCTAATCGTTGCACCAATGTCAGGTCATTATGCCACATTGCTACGCGGTACAGTCGAGGCACTTCTACCCCACCACGATGTCTACATAACAGACTGGGAAGACGCACGCCAAGTACCAATGTCAGAAGGTTCATTCAACTTTGATGATTACGTAACTTATTTACGTGAATTTATGAGTTTACTCGGCCCAAACACACATGTTTTAGCTGTGTGCCAGCCAGCTGTTCCCGTACTGGCGGCAATCTCCTTGATGGCATCGGAAAATGACCCCAACCAACCCATGACAATGACCCTTATGGGCGGCCCAATTGATACACGCGTTTCCAAAACCGAAGTGACTGAATTGGCAGAAACCCGACCTCTTAAATGGTTTGAAAATTCCGTTCTCTACAATGTCCCCTTTCATTATCCCGGAGGACAAAGACGCGTTTACCCTGGTTTCCTACAATTATCAGGCTTTATGTCTATGAATCTGGATACACACATAGATTCCCACGTAAAATTCTATCAACACCTCATTGAAGGTGACGACGATTCTAGTGAAAAACACAAAAAATTCTATAATGAATACCTCTCTGTTATGGATATTCCTTCCGAATTTTACTTACAAACCGTTGCAGAAGTTTTCCAAAAGCATTCTTTACCACGCGGGGAAATGAAATGGCGTGATCCTCATACGGATAAGCTGATAGATGTTCGCCCACAAGATATAAACCATACAGCCCTTCTCACAATTGAAGGAGAACTTGATGACATCTCCGCGCGCGGTCAAACAACTGCCGCACATAATCTTTGCTATTCATTAGCACAGCGCAAACAATTTCATCATTTCCAATTAGAGTGTGGGCATTACGGTATCTTCAACGGTGGACGTTGGCGCGAACATATTATGCCTAGAATCCGTACATTTATTAGAAATTTTGATACAGGAAAAGACCCTGTTCCTGCCAAAGATTTAGAGAATAGCCCCGCAACCATGCCCGATCGTTTTGATCATGATAAACATGGTATTGTTGCTGTGCGTCGCTGGCTTAAAGAACATCAGCCACAAAATTATAAAGATACAAAAATTGTATCAAAGACAAAGCCGCTCGCAAAGAAAACATCACAAGCACAAAACAAGAAAAAACTTGTACCACCAACAAAGAAACAAGAACGTTCAGTGAATGAAATTCAGGATAAGGCAACGACTAAAAGTAAAAAAGTCACAAAAAAGAGGAAACAAACAAGCAAGTCCAAAAAATCACCCGCCAAGTCATGATTGAGAATCTGGTTACCATAAGACGCAGCAAGCGCGCCAAACGTGTCGCCCTGCGCCTCGATCCAGTTGAGCGCATAGTTAATCTCATCATCCCGCAACGCATGTCCCTAAAAAAAGCATATTCTTTCGCACAGGAACACGAAGAATGGGTAATTGAAACACTTCAAAACCTCGCCCCTGCTATTCCATTCACACATAATGCTACCCTACCTATTTTTGGAGATACCGTCACACTTGATATTCACCATGACACCGAAATAAAACGCACAACATTGAAGCAATATGACGATATGTTAAAGATCAAAACCTACCAAGATGATCCAACCAACCGTATAACAACACACCTCAAAAAACTTGCGCGCGCTGGCCTTGCGGATATAGCTTCTGAAAAATCAGAAATCATTCAAAAAACCATATCATCCGTCACAGTCCGCGACACCAAAAGTCGTTGGGGTAGCTGCTCTCAAGATGGAAGCTTATCATTCTCATGGCGTTTAATCTTTGCCCCCTATGATGCAATAGACTACGTTGTCGCTCATGAGGTTGCGCATCTCATTCATATGGATCACAGCAAAAATTTCTGGACGCTCTGTCGTGAGCTATCTTGTAATTTTGTTGAGGGTAAATATTGGATGCAAAACCATGGAAACGAACTTATGCGTTACGGTAAAAATAAGTAATACCCACCTAACGACGATGACTTAGAAAATCTAATGCGCCTTGCAAGATATGTTGTGCAGCAAGCTTGTCGATAAGCCCCGTATCCTTTGCCCGTCTCTTCGATATATTCACAGATTTATCCACAAAGTCTTTCACAACGTTGGTAGATAACCTCTCATCCCATAACCCGATCCACATCGATTTATCTTTCAAATCATCGGATATTTGTGCCGTAAACTCCAACCCAAAATCACGCACCGACTGGCACCTCGGTCCTGCACTATCGTCCATATTCAACGGATAACCAAAAATATAGCCACCAACATTATATTCACGAATAATATCCTCTATACTTTTAAGGTCTCTAGAAAATTTTGTCCTCTTAAGTGTACGCAATGGAAAAGCAATACTCTGCGAACTATCAGAAATGGAAACACCAATCGTTTTAGACCCAAGATCTAGCCCCATAAGAACAACACCAACTGGACAGTCACTATAATTTTTTTGCAGTAAATCCATAATCAATATTAACCTTATATAAGTCTTGCACGCTACACTGGGCAATGATAAAAGTCCAAGTGTTATAAACATCAATTTTCAAAAAGGCCAATGAATGTCTCTGGATAAGGAAAGCGTAAAAAAAGTTGCTTCGCTCGCGCGCATTAGAATGAATGATGAAGAACTTGAACATATGATGCCGCAATTATCAAAAATAATTGGGTTCGTCGAGCAATTGGCAGAAGTTGACACAGATAATGTTGAGCCATTGGCAAATGTTGTTGATATCACGCCAGAACTTCGCGTTGACGTAGTAAATGACGGTGATTGCGCAGATAAAATACTAAAAAATACGCCTGAAGAAATACAAGGATATTTCGTTGTTCCGAAAGTGGTGGAGTAAAGATAATGACAAAACTAACAGACCTTACAATTGCAACCGCACTAACAGGCCTTAAAAACAAAGACTTTACAGCCGTTGAGCTAACGCAAGCGCACATTGATGCGATAGCAGAACAAAATACTTTAAATGCATTTATAACTAAAACACCAGAAATCGCGCTCAAGCAAGCTGAAGAATCTGATAAACGCCGCGCATCCGGTAATGCTGGGGCTCTGGATGGCATTCCAATCGCCATAAAAGATTTATTTTGCACCAACGGCACACAAACAACTGCTGGCAGCCGAATTTTAAAGGGTTTTACCCCACAATACGAATCCACTGTAACGCAAAAGCTATTTGATGATGGTATTGTTATGCTAGGCAAAACGAACCTTGATGAATTCGCAATGGGATCATCAAACACAACCAGTTATTACGGCAATGTTATAAGCCCATGGAAACGTAAAGGCGATGATTCAGACTTAACCCCCGGTGGTTCTTCTGGCGGTTCAGCCGCCGCCGTTGCCGCACGTATTTGTCTAGGCGCAACTGGTACAGATACAGGTGGTTCAATCCGCCAACCTGCATCATTTTGTGGTATCACAGGTATGAAACCTACATATGGGCGCTGCTCACGTTGGGGAACCATTGCATTTGCATCTTCACTTGATCAAGCAGGGACATTCGCGCGCAGCGTAGAAGACAATGCTCTGCTCCTTAGCTCTATTTCCGGTCACGATCCCAAAGATAGCACCTCCGCAAACAAAGCCGTCCCTGACTTTGTTGCCGCTCTAACGGGCGACATCAAAGGAAAAGTTATTGGTATTCCAAAGGAATATCGTGTCGATGGCATGCCCGAAGAAATATCTGCCCTGTGGCAACGTGGTATTGAATGGATAGAAAGCGCCGGCGCAACGACAATAGAAGTCAGCCTTCCCCACACACATTATGCGCTGGCTACATATTATGTTATTGCCCCCGCAGAAGCATCTTCAAACCTCGCGCGTTATGATGGTGTACGCTACGGCCATCGCGCCAATGAAGAAGATTTAACCGACATGTACGAAATCACCCGCGCAGAAGGCTTTGGTGATGAAGTAAAACGCCGGATCATGATTGGCACTTACGCCCTGTCTTCAGGATATTATGATGCTTATTATATCAAAGCGCAAAAAGTACGCCGCCTGATATCTCAGGACTTCCTCAGTGTGTTTGAAAAATGTGATGCGTTACTGACACCAACTGCTCCATCCGCCGCATTCGCTATAGGTGAGAATGAGGATGACCCCATCAAAATGTACCTGAATGATGTCTTTACCGTACCTGCCTCTCTGGCCGGATTACCTGCGATTTCTATACCCTCTGGCGTGGATTCACAGGGGTTACCATTAGGATTACAAGTGATTGGCCGCCCTTGGGATGAGGAAACAGTATTTAAAGTTGCAGGTGTAGTCGAAAATCTGGCACAATTCACTGATGTTCCACAGACAGTGAAAAAGGTCAGCACATGATTTACAAACAAAATTTCAATATTCTAGCATTAATGCTAATAATATTTTTTGGCTTGGCAACATTTCCTCCTACGGCTTTTGCACAAGAGAAAAAAAATGCAGATGTAAAATCCTTAGGAGATATTCTCAACCAACCTAAAGACTACGGCAATGATGGAAAACCTTTAACCTCCGCGATAATGGCAAACCATTATTATAAAATTTGCACAAGTAAAAAGAACCTAGCCTTTGATGAAGAAGAAACCAAAATATTATGTGGGTGCAATGCTGCTGAAATGTCAGAACTTTTAAGTGTTCAAGAATTTAAAGATCTAGACAAAAACACACGAAAAGGCAAAGATGCTCGCGGAAAATCTCTCGCCTATGCTTATGCTCCATGTATGAAGCACGTAATAGAAAAAAAAGTAAAATACGACTGTTATGTCTCACGAAAACTTGATGATATTGTTGTTGGGAAAAAAACTCTTTGCAAGTGCGTCGTAAACAACTTTAAAAGTTATTTTGATCAAAGTGCTACAGATATTATTATGAGAGCCACGCACAATGACCCGATGACAATGAATCCTCTAGAAGATTTTTTCATGGAAACAAATTATCGCGCTCAGCACGATCATTATATACAACAATGTCGCTTCGAGTTTTTATATAATAAAGAAAATTAAACCAGAATATAATTTTAGGAAACAAACATGGCTCAAATGGTAAAAGGTGAAACTGGCGATTGGGAAATCGTTATTGGGATGGAAATTCACGCGCAAATTAGTGTGGAATCAAAACTTTTTTCTGGCGCATCCACAAAATTCGGCGCAGCACCAAATACACAAGTATCTCTGGTTGACGCGGCGATGCCTGGTATGCTTCCCGTTTTAAATGAGAAATGTGTCGAGCAGGCTGTACGCACAGGATTAGGCTTGAATTCAAAAGTAAATACATACTCTGTCTTTGCTCGCAAAAATTACTTTTACCCTGACTTACCCCAAGGCTATCAAATTTCTCAATTTGAAGACCCTATCGTTGGCAAAGGCGAGATTGAAATCGACCTGCCTGATGGTAGTGTAAAAAACATCGGCATAACACGCCTGCACCTTGAACAAGACGCAGGAAAATCCGTACATGATCAACACCCAAAGAAAACATATGTAGATCTGAACCGTTCTGGATGCGCCTTAATGGAAATAGTCTCTGAACCGGACATAAGTGGCCCAGAAGAGGCGACAGCCTACCTTTCAAAAATCCGCATGATCCTACGCTATCTAGAAACTTGCGATGGAAACATGGACGAAGGTTCAATGCGCGCAGATGTTAACATTTCCGTTCGTAAACCCGGTGATGAGCTTGGCACACGTGCAGAAATAAAAAATGTTAACTCTTTAAAGGCCGTACAACAATGCATCGAATTTGAGGCACGTAGGCAAGTGGACCGTATCGAAGATGGGAAAACAGTCGTTCAAGAAACGCGCCTATGGGATCCTGTTAAACTGGAGACCCGCTCTATGCGTTCAAAAGAAGATGCGCATGATTACCGCTATTTCCCAGATCCTGATCTACTCCCCCTTACGTTTGAGCAAAGCTGGGTCGATGAAATCAAACAAACATTACCTGAACTGCCAGATCAAAAGAAAAACCGTTTCATAAATGATTTTTCTCTCAGCAGGTATGATGCCAGCGTTCTGATATCTGAGCGTGCTCGGGCGGACTACTACGAAACTGTTGCACAAGGCAGGGATGCAAAACTTGCTGCAAACTGGGTTATTAATGAACTGCTTGGAATTTTGAATAAAAACAATATGTCACTAGATCAAAGTCCTATCTCTGCGGAGAAACTTGGCGAATTAATTTCTCTAATATCGGATGATACGATTTCTGGTAAGATCGCAAAAGATGTCTTCGCCGAAATGTTTACCAGTGGCAAAAATGCCGCCGCCATCGTTGATGAAAAAGGCCTGAAACAAGTAACAGATACAGGTGCAATCGAAGCCATCATTGATGAAGTCATCGCAGAAAACCCTGACAATGTAGCCGCCTACAAGGGCGGGAAAGACAAACTTTTTGGTTTCTTCGTTGGACAAGTGATGAAAAAATCCCAAGGTAAAGCCAATCCTGCTGCTGTAAACAAACTCTTAAAAGAAAGGCTAAGCTAATGAAATTCGAATACAAAGTTGCAATCTATCGTGAAAGCATGCTCGGCTCTCTATTCCTTGGTGGATCAAAAGTTGACCCTATAAAATTTTCCGAGTTCCTCAATAAAAATGGTGCAGAAGGCTGGGAGGTCGTAACAATGGAACGTGAAATACGACGTATGCTACTATTCTTTAGCCGCGAGGCCTTTCTTGTTGTCATGAAGAAAGAAAAGGTGGAGTAATGCAACATCAAACGTTACTCAAAGCAATTATAGTCATGGTTTGCGGCGGTGCTTTACTCTGTATCGTGCAGTTATGGACAAGCCTGTTAGCATGGGATATTTTCTTTAAAGTTCTTATAACGTTAGGAATTTTGATTGTTTTAGCGGCCTTCGGCTTGGTCGCAAAGGCGGACTTAGGAACACATAAAAAGTTGAAAGATAATAATTATCTGGATTAATAAAATTCTAGAGTTTTTCCGCCTAAATCCCTTTACAATCAACGTATAATCGCCTACTAACAATGACTGAAATAATTAGGAGACTTGGCCGAGTGGCTGAAGGCGCGCCCCTGCTAAGGGTGTATAGGGTTTATAGCTCTATCGAGGGTTCGAATCCCTCAGTCTCCGCCATTCAGGTATATATCCCTACCGCAACACGTTGTTTTTAAACGATTTTTACCCTTAGGCCAGAAAATTTACAAAAATAGTGACGGATTGTCAGACACTTTGTACTACATTTTGTCAGACACATTTAAGTTCTAATAGATGAAATTTCACTTTTCCAATCAAAACCTATCTAACGGTCATAAGCAGGCGTTCATTTGTGCGCCCGGTAATGTTAATTTCTGTAATTCATGGAGAAGACAATTTTACTAGCCACTCAAATATGTTAATAAAGTTATGAGAGGAAATTACTATGGATCATAAGGAACGCACACGTAGAAGACTTAATAATATGGGTAGACAGAAATGTGCCTTATTGAACAATATCAAGTGGCGAAAAATTTTAAGTGTTCTATCCCCTCCAGATACAGAGATAAATAGAGTGCTGGTATCCTATACAAATGATTGTAGACGTTTTTTTAATTCAATTTTGCCACATAAAGAAGATATAGCAAAGGATCACATTAGAGATGCTGGTCTTTGGGGCTCTGGCGGGCCAGTATATTATGACGAAATATATGAAATAAGGATCCCATTTCTGAATAAAGATAATTACTATTACCAAAATAATTTTTCTAAAGAAGAGGGTAAAAGAGTATTTGGTATGTTGCAGGAGTTGGGCGAGTTACCGATAGAAATTAGTGATGATTGTATTATCATTAAAGGTTATTCCAACTTATCATCGTCGCCAAAGGTTTTTCCAGATAGGGGTCCAATAAAAAAAGGTTCTAAGTTTGTAAAATCCGGTGATGATTAACACCCCCTACACTTTACATCAAAGTAGTAACTCACAAATAATTCTTTCTAATAATGTATCAATAGTTTTGACGGATATTTTGGTGGACTATTACATAATTTGTCAGACCTATTGTCAGACGTTTTGGCAGACCTTTTGTCAGACACACAAAACAGAAAAACACATAAAGCACTGATATAAAACAGTAAAAATATTAGGCCTGACAGATTAGACGCCCTCAGTTTCCGCCATTTTTCTAGCTTAAGTCCATTGATTTCAAATGTTTTTTAGTGTTCTAGATATATTTCTAGCAATATTAGGACAAACTACCATCCAACTACTATTAATAATAGCTTGATCATATCGCCCTCCCTAAATTATTTTGATTAAAGTTGAAATTATGTGAATATGTATAAAGACTTAAAAAGGAACCTTCGTGCCAAATATTTATACACTATCAGTTTTCATAGTTCTAATTGCCTTATTTCCATTAAAAAAAGCATCATGCCAACAGTTCATACATGGGATTGAATCGCCCAATAAACAGAAAAGAATATCAATATATATCTTTAGTGGACCAACCAATGGATCAATCACACTACATGAGTCACAAACAAAAACTATAATAGCTCCAGAGTTCAAAGTTAATATTGAGTTTTCGCCCTGGTCATCAATGAATGAGCCTGTCCAACCTTTTGTATGGCTAAATAATAAACAAATTATAACTCAAAAAAACAATGGTGAAATTTACTTAATTGGCACAGATTCAACAGTAACAAAAATTGTTCATATTCCCAATATTGAACCGTTTATTTCTTACCCAAAATTTAGAAAAACTTTTTTTGGAAAAATAATATACGAAACAGACAAAAGATCGTTTTATATAAAGGTAAAAGAGAAAAAGTTTGTAGAAATAATACCTAACACCATAAAAAACCGCCTCTTTGGGTGGTTGATACAAAAGCGTTAGCTTATCTGTATATTACAGACCTTAATTAAAACATTGAGCCAGAATTTTTAGGGAACTTTTGAGAATATTGTAAAACTAAAAAACACTTAAAGTGCTTAGTACAATTTTTGTGCATATTATGCAATCAAAAGGAGGCTTTAGAAAGCTCCATACAGCATCTCGAACCATCGCAGAAATTGAACTTATCAATATAATTTCCCCAATGGGCATTAGAAAAAGAACCAAAAGAACCAATAGAACCTCAAAATACATCAATAAGAACCATGCTTCCGAGCAACAATTTCACAGCCTAGCTACCATCTAAAATCTGATCCATTGTAGAGCTTTTAACACTAAGTTGAACTTTTCGGCATCACCACAATTTTAGCGCTGGTTACTGTTGCAAAGCTAAATCTAGTCCTTAAGCAATGCAGTATTTAGCCGTTTGTGGTTACAACTGCATGTGATTATGAATATATTTATTGTGTTATGCTACAGTATATGGTGGTCGTAGTGCGCATAAAAAATATGATTTAATATTTTTTCATGAGGGGGGGAGACACCTAAATGAGAAATATAGAAGAAATGAAACAAAACAGATTCTTTGTATTGCCGCTTGGGATAGGGCTAATTGGCGTGTGTCTTTGTGTCTTATTTTTGTTTATTAGTTTAGGGCACGTTTTCATCGCCTATGAAAGCGAAAATCAAAGGATATTGGAAACTTTTTATTCCAAGTCAGTATATGATTTATCTCAATGGATTGAGAGTAAAAAAGAAGAAGCATTATTTTGGTCAAATAAACATTTTGTACAAAAAAGTTTGTTGAGCCTTTCTAAGTTAAAATCTAAGCAAGAGCTTATTAACTCTCCAATTCAAAAACAATTGAGAACCCTAATGTTTAAGTGGGCCACTGAACGTGATCACAAAGGATATTTTCTTACTACACGTAATGGAATCAATATTGCGTCTATGCACAATGCTAATATAGGCGAGCAATCAATCTTGTTTAGAGATAAAAGACTTATCCAAAAAGTTCTAAGCGGACAAACCATTATAACGCATCCCATTCCATCAGATATTGTATTGTCAGATAATGAAATACGTAGTCCTGTGAAAATACCAACTATGTTTGTAATATCGCCTGTATATATTGATAAAAAAATTATTGGAGTTTTTAGCATACGGATAGATCCCATCAAGGACTTCGCACCATTATTTCGTAGCATCCGCACAGGCCTTACTGGTGAAACTTATGTTTTTAATAAAAAGGGCTTAATGCTTAGTGAAAGTCGCTTTAAAGACCAATTGATTGAGATTGGATTCTTACAAACCGGTGACATAAGCATGATGAATGTGGAACTAAAAGATCCTGGTGTTAATCTAACATTAGGAAAAACCGCGATCAAAGAAAGATCCAAACAAGAAAACACATTGATGGTCAAAAGTGCCATTAAAGATAAAAAAGGTATGAATTTAGAGGGGTACAATGATTACCGCGGTGTGCCTGTTATAGGTATCTGGGGCTGGAATAGTGATATGGATCTTGGGATAACCTTCGAAATTGACAAAGATGAGGCATATAATTCCTATTATATAGCGAGAAAATATATACTAATAGGCTCTGTGTTCGCATTGTTTTTAATCGTCGCATTATCCTTTATTTTATATATTTCCCAAAAACGTTCGTTCAGACAAAATAAAGCCATTCAGGAAGCCCTTGAACAGACAAAAATTGCGGCAGAAGCTAAAAGTCAGTTTTTGGCAAATATGAGCCATGAAGTCAGAACACCTTTAAATGGTATAATTGGTGCGACAGATTTGATGCGTCAAGAAACTCTAAGTAATAGCCAACAAGCACTCACTAATATTATAGCAAAATCGGGTCGTTCACTTTTAGCCATCGTAAATGAAATTCTAGATTTTTCAAAAATAGACGCTGGAAAATTACCAATAGAAACTGAAATTTTTAGTATCAGGGAGTCTATTGATGATGTTATTACATTATTCCGATCTACGGCCTCAGAAAAAAACATATTATTAAAAGCATCTTTTGCAGAAAATTTTCCAGTTTTTGTAAAAGGTGATGATGGCCGCGCAAGACAAATACTATCAAATTTAGTTAATAATGCCATTAAATTTACTGATGAAGGAAATATTAAAATTAGTGCAGAAATAGTTTCTTTATCAGAAAATAAAAATACTATTTGCATAAAAGTTAGAGACACAGGCATTGGTATAGAAGAAAGTAAATTAGAAACTTTATTCGATGCTTTCACACAAGCTGATAACTCTTCGGTACGTAGAGTTGGTGGAACCGGTCTTGGTCTTACCATATCTAAGCAATTAGCAGAACTTATGGGTGGTCGTATTGAAGTATCAAGTTCTCCCAATCAAGGATCTTTGTTTTCTGTATTTTTTGAAGTCTACACTCCATCCAAAGAAGAAATTAAAATATATAAAAAGCGATGTGATGAACAAAAAGAAATGAGCCTTGATAATTATATATATAACGGATCAATATTAGTCGTAGAGGATAATTCAACAAACCAGTACATAATTAAGAAAGTTTTTGAATGTATGAATTGCCAGATTGATGTAGCAAATAACGGTTTTGAGGGATATCAAATGTGCACTTCAAAAACTTATGACATAATTTTAATGGATTGCCAAATGCCTGTTATGGATGGTTATGAAGCGACCAAAATGATTAGAGAGCATGATAATAATACGCCAATTATTGCCTTAACTGCACATGCAATGCAGGAAGTTGTAGATAAATGCCTTGACGTAGGGATGAGTGACCACCTTTCTAAACCAATTATCCAAGAAGAGTTATGCAATATTTTAAAAAAATGGGGCGGTAATAAATTTAGAAAACGGTCAGATGTCTCACAAGAAAATAATTTAATTGAAGAAATTGATATTGATACAAAAATGTTCAGGCACATATATACAGATATGGGAGAAGAATTCATTAATATTGCACTCAAAGATGCAAATGATCTTATTAATGGTATCGATAAATGTATAGATGATAATGATCTTAAATCACTTAATTTAAATGCGCATACATTGGGCAGTGTTGTCATGTATTTGGGTAATAGAAAAATAAGAAAGTTGGCATTAATAATTGAAAAAACAAGCTCTTTAAATAAAGCAAAAGAAACTTTAATTATAATAAAGCAGGAATATAATAATATGAAGTCTTTTGTAGAACAAGAAATTCAGGTTGCTGCTTGTTAAGCAAATAGGTTGAGCATTAGACTCACCTTCTCCGAATATACCATGATAGGTGATACTAGGTATCACTTAGTAAGTGATGTTGGTTCAATTACCAAACTGTATAGGGTCACCATTTCTATCAAAAGCTAGAAAATTGGATAAATCACCCCCATTTTCTACAGTTTGAACCATAAGTTTTAGCGACTGTGTTGCCTCATCAGAACTCGGAACAATGCCATTTTTACCAGAAATACAAGCCACTAATACAATTTGCCAATCTTGTTTCATGCCTTCTGACTCTGTTACTAAGTCGGAAAAGCTACCCAATTCGTTCAAAGTTTTATCAACGCACATAACAGGTTCTAACTCCCCACCTTGCCCAGAATAAAAGCGAGTTTCTTCTTCATCCTTATGATCTTTAGGTAGGGATGTTTTTAAAAAAACAAATAGTAAACGTTGTGGATCAGCCTGTTCTTTTGCTACTGATAACAGGGATTTGTAATCGGTGATATTAATTTTTTTATTCCTTTTTGGTTTGCAATATTGTGTTAGACAGTTCCTGTCTATCCAAGATAGATGCCTTTCTTACGTTAAGTCTTAATCTAAGTGCAGGTTGTTTTCAATATTAATTCTGCATATGGGATTCTGAGGAACATCAATTTTCCACAATCGAGGTTATCACCCAATTCTTTCCATATTGCTATATTACCCGCATTTATTTCTGTACGTCGTCAGAGTATTTTGGACTTTGTAGGTAAAAAAATAAGGTGTGTTATTGGCCTTTGTTTTTTTGATATTAAGCTGCCTTTTGTTTCCAGTACAACTGCTTTCTAAGTTTCATAGTCTTTTCTTTGGTTTTGCGCCGTTGTTCGAGGATAGATTGCCCTCTGCCCAACCAGACGTCTTCCGGTGTTAAATTATTCAAACTTTCATGATATCTCCTTGTGTTATAATTGGTGATAAACTCGCCAAGCTGTTGTTTCAGATCGCCGGGTAGATAGTAATTATCGAGTAGTATTTTATCCTTCATAGTGCGGTGCCATCTTTCGATTTTCCCTTGTGTCATCGGGTGATAGGGTTTTCCACGTGTATGATCCATATTATGTTCCTTGAGCCAGTTTTTAAGCTCACCAGAGATATAACATGGGCCATTGTCACTAAGTAAACGCGGCCGCTGCTTTCGTTCTAAATCAGCAGATTTAAGGGCATCACGCAGAGTATCTGATACATCCTTGGCCGCCATGCCCGTGCATAAACGCTACGAAACGATATAACGGCTGTAATCATCCATGACTGACGAGAGATAATACCAACCCCATCCAGTAACCCGTAAATAAGTAAAGTCCGTTTGCCAAAGCTGATTTATAGCGGTGGTTGGGTTATAGAACTTCTCGGACGCCTTCATCACGATCCATGCCGGTGAAGTCATCAAGCCATTGTCTTTCAAGATGCGATAAGCGGTAGCCTCCGAGATAAAATAATCACGCTCATACGTGAAACGCACCGCGAGTTCCCGTGGAGAAAGATCAGTTTCTTTTAAGGCCAGATCACAGAGTTGCCTCCGTTGCTGCTTAGGAATCTTATTCCAAACAGATACTGGACATGGCTTCTTATCGGCGAGCGCATCAAGCCCGCCTTCCAAATAACGATCATACCAATTATAGAACGTGGATTTAGGGATGCCCAGTTGTTGCAATGTGCGTTTGACACCAAGTGCACTGTCTTCAACGGTGCGGATGATCTCGTATTTTGAGGACGCTGAATATCTCATATATCTATCCCCCATCCGCAATCACGCTTTTTTTAAGCAAACGGTTCTCTAGCATGGTTTCGGCCAACATTTCCTTAAGTTGAACAGACTCTTTGCGCATGTCGGTGACTTCCGATGTACTGGCTTCGCGCTGCGTATCACCAGATAACCTCTTCTTACCAGCCTCAAGAAAATCACGGCTCCAACGGTAATACAAGTTCTGGTGAATGCCTTCATGGCGGCGGCGAAGAAATTTTTGTATTAGAGGGGGAATTTTCTGATGAGTATGGTGAATATCCCAAAGGCACATACTTGCGCAATCCGCCAGGTTCAAGCCATCACCCTAAAATTGGTAAAGATGGGGCTTCGATTTTTGTAAAACTCAATCAGTTTGCTACAGATGATCTATCTCAAATTGATATAAATACATGTGACAGTCAGTGGAATAAAGGCTTGGTTAATGGCCTGAGTGTTATGAGTTTACACGAGCATGCTGGAGCGCATACAGCTTTGGTTAAGTGGGCACCTAATACAGTTTTTAATCCGCATTCACACTGGGGAGGAGAAGAGATTTTTGTTATCGATGGTACTTTCTATGATGAATATGGTGAATACCCCAAAGGCACATGGTTACGCTCACCACATTTAAGTAAACATTCTCCGTATTCAAAAGATGATGGGGCTTTAATTTACGTTAAGATAGGACATTTGCGGGTGGTATAGTTTTTTGTTTTGTCCCAAAGTTTAAATAAATACAAAACAGTTTCCGTAATCCATTTTTTTAAATTAATCCTTAGTCAAGTTTCATTGTATTTTACATTAAAATTCTTTCTTATATTTCATAATATATGCGCATAATTGACGTGCATGTATTTTTTTAGTATTATTATTTAGGTAAAAGGAGCTTGAATATAATGTATATTTCACCACATCAAGAAACTTCAAAACGTCGTCCAGTCAATTTAACAGTTAGAGAAGATGTTTTGGATGAGGCAAAATCTTTACATCTCAATACCTCAAAGGCTGCTGAAATTGGTATTATAAACGCTATAAAAGAGGCGCGTGCGCAGGAGTGGCTTAAAGAAAGTAAGGTTGCTTTAAAAGCTCATAATACGCGTGTTGAAAAGTCAGGGACGCTACTTACTCCAGATTGGGTATCTTAATAATGGCGCGATTTGATATTTATAAGTATAGCGGCAAAGCAGTACCATTAGTTATCGACGTTCAGGCTGACCTTCTTTCTGATCTTAATACATGTGCTGTCATCCCTCTTGTTTTGGAAAAGAATGCTCAGAAAGAAGCGTTGTCTAAGCTTAAGCCAACAATCCAAATTGAAGGGGTGAAATATATTCTCATGACAACAGATATTGGGACTGTTACAAGATCGTCTTTGGGTGAGCATGTTGCTAATGTTGAAAATGATTACAGGCAAGAGATTACTGAAGCGCTTGATTTTTTATTCCAAGGTTTTTAGAGTTTACCGTGTATTAGATGAAAAGAATTTTATTACATCGTACATGGAAACAATAGATAGAAATTTAAGCTCTGTTGACATTGAGGTTTCAGATAATATTGCCAAATACAATTCTGGGACTAGAGACTTAGACAGATATTGTTCACCAGATTGGGGGTAGTGTCGCAAAGTTTAACTCATTAATCATATTTTAGATATTCGTATCTATCTTTCCTGTTTTTATAACAGGATCTTCCTATGATTTCGTTTTCCGGCCGCCACTATCCCAAGTTTATCATTTTACAGTGCGTTCGCTGGTACGTCTCTTATGCACTAAGCTACAGAAATATAGAAGAGATGATGGAGGAGCGTGGTTTTGATATCGATCCTGCAACATTGAATCGTTGGGTGCTGCACTATGCGCCATTATTAGAGCATAAATTCAGATCGTATAAACGGCCAGTTCACAGAAGTTGGAGGATGGATGAGACCTACATCAAGATCAAAGGAGAATGGTGCTATCT
>NVXI01000005.1 GCA_002747015.1 Zetaproteobacteria bacterium | reverse complement strand
TCAATGTAAGGCGTAGCGCCATCGTGGTGATGATGCTGATGGCCTACGCCTATTACCGCACATCAACATCCGAAATGTTGGCCAATATCGGCCTCATCTCGTTTGCCGCGGCCATTCAATTTGCCCCAGCCATCATCGGCGCCATCACATGGCGGCGCGGTCATAGAAATGGCGTAACCATTGGCCTTGCACTGGGGTTTTTAACTTGGGCTTACACTTTGTTATTGCCCAGTTTGGACATTCAATTCATCAATGACGGCATCACCCAAAACGGTCTTTTTGGCGTTGAATGGCTGAAACCACATGCGTTATTTGGTTTCGATTTTGGCGATAGTCTCACCCATGGCGTGGTGATGAGCTTGGCGATCAACATCAGCTGTTATATCTATTTTTCACTCAAAGCCATGCCTAGTATTTTGGACAGCACACAGGCCGCTGCCTTTGTTGACAACCGACAAACCCCATTGCTCACCCCGCATGTGGATGTGCAAGACTTAATGTTGCGGGTGTGGGATTTGAAAAACCTCGCCACTAAGATTTTGGGCTATAACCAAAAACAAGATTTCATCATCGGCTTGCAGAAAAAATGTAACCGCATCGTGCATTTGAATGATAAAATTGATTTAGATGTGATCCAATATACCGAGGAGCTGATTGCCCGCGCCATTGGTGCATCCTCAGCTCATAATGTGATGGGTTCGGCGTTAAAAGGTACAAATCTACAGATTGATGACATCATCCATCTACTGGGAGATACCAGTAAAGAAATCGCCTTTAACCGTGATACTTCCAGTACAGCCATTGCCTTCAGCAGCTTATTTCGAAAATCTGCCCCTGATATAATAAATAATTCCGTATCTGGGTGATCTTCTGTGACCTGCTTTATCGTATTTTTAAACTCTCGGAACTCACTAATATATTTTCCAGATGAAGGATGGCTCTTGATCAAGGACACCTAACCAGTCCGAGTGTGTCTGTGAGATAATTTGGCACATATTTACTTTATCATTAAAAGTAACTTGCAGATTTGCATTTTTGAATGGAGATTGCGCAACAGGAACCATATAGACAAGATCTAAATCGTTTTGTTCCTTTGCCTCTAATGCTGTATTTATATGTCCCAGATGAGGCGGGTTATATGATCCAAACATCAATCCAAGTTTTTTAGTCATTATTATCACCAGAATTTTTTGTATTTCTATCAGTATACCTCTATTCCATAAAAATTGAAAATCCTCAAAAAAAAGTGATATCAATCATCCTCATTTTTGCGGATAAACATGTTAATCGCAATTTCATCAAGCTCATCTGATTCTTTCTTATCCAGTTCTGCCAGCGCCTCTACCCTGCGGCGTTCAGATATAATCTCGATTTTCTTAAGCTCCGCATACGCGCCGCGCATATCATCCTGCGCCATGTTAATACAAACCTCCAACTTTTTACGATCTTCATCAATGCCTTCAATTTGCGTATGAACAGAATCGGCGTAAGGTGCAAAAAAACCAACCATTTCTATGTCCAAATCCTTGATCTTTTCAGATTCTATAGCAAGCTGGGTTTCAAGGGTGTCGCGCCGATCCTTTAATGCCTCCGCATTGCGGAACAACTCGGCAAGCATCTTTTGCTTTTGCTCTACATCATGTTTACGCACACGGATAAGGGGGTCTAACTCTGCCATAAGTCACTATACCTCTTTTTACCACTATATTTAACCGTGTTTTTAATTGACATAAATTACTTTCATAGATAAGTTTCGCAAAAATAACCGGGAAGATCATGCGATGAAGACTAAACATGTATGGGCAGATGATGCCCTCACACAGGAAATTTCTAAACAATACTGTGAAATAGTCGGCGCCACGGATCAATACGGTGAGGATATCAACTTGTATAAAGTTACACAAAAAGACGGCCTTTTAACATCGGAAGACTTCTACCTTGCCAGTGAAGTACCATTTAGCAGACAAGAGGTAACGAACGCCCAAGGCGAGACTGTTGAACAGGCACACGTTGAATTAAAGCATGTTTTTGGGCAAAATATAAGACCAGCACCATTGGGCAGTAACAAATCATATTCCGTAACAAGCTCCAGCAATGGCGACCTTGGTTTAGCTTTAAAAGGCCAAAAAGAATGGACGGCTCCTCGCCTTGAGAATGGAAAAATGACAGTGTCTGTCGCAGAGCAAAGCCTTACGCTCTGATCATCGTTCAACATACATCATCGATACAGTAATTCACTACAAGGTTATGTCTAAATCACAAGACTGCGCCGCCGTTGCGTCATAGATAAGGTCATTACCATTATCCGGTAAACGTACCATCTGATCAAGATCAACACAGGACTGCGTTTGCTCTAACTTTTCAATAAGGGCATTTGGATTATTTCTAAGATCCACGACATCCGTTTTCCCACGCATTAACCCGTCATCCCAACGACTAGAATCAACCGCGACCTCCATCGGGCCAGGTTTTCCTTTTATATCCGCGCTCAAAATAACGGCGTCATAATCTGATAATATATCTACAATATGGTTAATAATACCGTTTTGCATTTCTCCACCCATATGCGCGCCGACCAGTCGCACCTCAATTTGCGTATCCATACCATTTTTTACCTTGTTCAACATAGCTGCAAAGCTCACCTGACTATCAAGGGATGGATGCGATGCTATACCGTCAGACACAATATGACATAGCCCTGTCGCCTTTGTCTGCGTATTATGGGCAACCACACCAATACATGTCGCCAATGCCGTAGTCCCCAGAGCAGGATATTGCGCATCCGGCAGGGTAACGCCACCTTCATGCATATCAACGGCAACTGCGGTTTGTGGATCAAACGTCTGGCGGGCATCTTCTATATATGTTGCTTTTGGTAAGGCCATCAACGCCTGCATACGCAGATCAATATCACCTTTATCATTGCCATAGTCTTTTAATACTAAACCTGTCACGCCCAATTCCACTTTATTTTTTTATTATGGCCATTAGCATATCACATATTTAAAATACCTGCCAAATGTGCGAATCCATCCTCAATACTCGTACACTCATCTTTGTTTTGTGATAGAAATGATTCAATCTCAGGATAGAATAAAATAGCTTCATCAACGGCCAAATCACTGCCCTTACGATATGCACCAAGACGGATAAGCTCTGCCATATCCTCATACGTTGTAATGACTTGTTTTGCGCGACGAAGTATTTCAAATTGCTCTGGCGTTATAGCCCCGGGCAAAGACCGTGACACTGATTTAAGAACATTAATCGCAGGGTATCTACCGCGATCGGCAATACTACGTTCCATCACGATATGTCCATCGACCAGCCCACGCACCGCATCGGAAATCGGCTCATTATGATCATCCCCTTCGACCAAGACAGTGAATAATCCAGTGATTGCCCCTTGCCCCGGCCCACCCGGCCCGGCACGTTCCATAAGGCGTGCTAACTCTCCAAATGTGGTTGGAGGATATCCTTTAGATGTAGGCGGCTCACCCGCGCTTAATCCGATCTCGCGCTGTGCCATTGCAAAGCGGGTAAGAGAATCTATCAAGCATAAAACCTGTTTGCCCTGATCGCGGAAATACTCTGCCAGTGCCAACGTTGTATACGCCGCCTGACGGCGCATCAATGCCGGTTCGTCCCCTGTTGCGACAACAACGATAGAGCGCGCAAGCCCGTCGTCACCCAAATCATCTTGCAAGAATTCCTGTACTTCACGGCCACGCTCTCCCACCAGCCCAATAATCGAAACATCAGCCGCAGTATAGCGTGCCATCATAGAGAGCAACACAGACTTACCAACCCCAGAACCAGAGAAAATCCCCATACGTTGTCCCTGACACGTGGCGAGAAATGTGTTTACAGCACGCACACCCAAATCCAGTTGCTTTCCCAAACGCTGGCGCGAATGCGGTAGAGGCGGCTTATTCTTTAGCAAAACAGGGATAGACCCTTGTTGTAGACTACCCTTGCCATCAATTGGCTCTGCCATACCATTGATGACCCGCCCCAACCATTTATCCGTGGGATGAATTGAAGGTGCGGCCTTTTGTATGATCGCCATACACCCAAGACCTACACCTTCCAAAACACCAAATGGCATTAAAAGTGCCTGCCCATCACGAAAGCCAACCACCTCACACGGGATATCCAAATCGTCCGAGGGCTTTAAATGCACCATAGAGCCAATTGTCAACACATCACCAAAACCGGCAATTTCAACCAACAGCCCAAGAATTTTTGTCACCCGCCCAAAGTGCTCTTGATCGGGCAGTGATACGATGGCGCGTTCTACACGCTTTGATAGTCGATCCATGGAAATATCCTGATATTTTGCACATTTATTCTACCCCTATTCCAAATAAAAACAAAGATAATGCATGAAACAATTTGTTAACCTTTTGAAAATTTGTTAATATATATTAATAAAGGTTAATATTCCAAAAATAACCTTTGATAATTCAACAATTTCGTAAGGGGACACTTATGCGCGTTCTATTAGTAGAAGACGATAGTTCAACAGCCAAAAGCATAGAGCTTATGCTTAAATCCGAAGGGTATATTATTGATTCCACGGATTTGGGTGAAGATGGTCTGGATCTTGGTAAAATCTACGATTATGATATTATTATCCTTGATCTTATGTTGCCGGATATGGATGGCTATGATGTTTTAAAAGCCTTCCGTGCGGCAAAGGTTGATACCCCTATCCTTATCCTGTCTGGCCTGACGGAGCTTGACCATAAACTAAAAGGTCTTGGATTTGGTGCAGATGATTATTTAACCAAGCCATTTGATAAACGTGAGCTTGTTGCCCGTATTCAAGCCATTGTTCGCCGCTCACAGGGGCATGCACAAAGTATTATTGAAACCGGCCTTATCAAAGTTAACCTCGATAGCCGTACAATCGAAGCAAATGGAGAGCCTTTACACCTAACAGGTAAAGAATACGGTATATTAGAACTGCTTTCTTTACGCAAAGGGTCAACCTTAACCAAAGAAATGTTCCTAAATCACCTTTATGGTGGCATGGATGAGCCTGAAGTAAAGATTATCGATGTGTTTATCTGCAAACTTCGCAAGAAACTAGCCGATGCAACAGATGGCTCAAACTATATCGAGACAGTCTGGGGACGTGGTTATGTTCTACGTGATCCGCGAAAAGACGATAAAAAAACCGTAAACGGATAATCATAAGATGTCCTTATTCATGGTACAAAGCGCGAAATTCCTCGCGCTTTTTCTGATTGTTACATTCTCTCTCTCAACGATTGGACGCTATCACTGGATTTTTGCGTTACTAAGCCATTTCAAAATTCAGTATTTTATCGGCGGCCTTCTATTATGTGGAATATTATTCCCCTCACATTATTTTTTATCATTCCTTATGTTTACGATTGCGATCATCTCTTATGTGCAAACACGATTACCAATGACAGAGCCATGGATGTTCACCACGCAACCAAGTCAACGCGATACGCCTGTTTTTAAAATTGCCCAATACAACAAATATTACAAAAACCAACATCATCAAAGATTCTACAATACACTGAAAGATGCTGACCTCATTCTCATGCAGGAAGTTGCACGTACTGAAATCGAACATATCAGAGATCAATTCGTACACACGCACCCTTTTCGTCTGCCGCCAGAATTGCCCCGCGCAAACGCATTATTCATACTAAGCAAATATGAAATTCAGAACCTTGAATTCAAAAAAATTGCTCCTGATATTTGCACGACCCTTGGGGTGCGCTTCGAAATAAGCCCTGCGAACACAACATCGCCGATCGTCATTTACAGCGTACATACAGAAGCCCCCATCGGTAAGAATGCCGTCATTCATAATGCCGAATTAAGCGACATGGCACAGTGGATTGCACAAGATAAAGCGCAAAACATTATCTTTATGGGGGATTGGAATACAACCCCTTATGCCCCTGCTTTTCAAGACCTACTTGCACGCACACAACTTAACTATCAAAATTACAGCTATTTATCACAGGGATCATGGCCATCTTTTTTCTTACTTCCCGCTTTAACAATCCCCATCGACCATATATTATTTAGCAACGCCTTGAACTTGCTTTCTATAGAAAAAGGAGCGTCTAGCGGCTCTGACCACTTTCCTATCATTGCAACAATAGGGATAAAGTAAGGAACTCTGATGCATGAAAGATAAGACCTGCCCCCCACATGACCTCACCCGGATTGTCAATATATTGGCATTTACGCTGGTTGCTGCTTACCTATTATCTCTTGGTGCGTCTGCAAGCTGGATCGCCGATTTGTTTCAACATTTCATGCATCAGTATTTTATTGGTAGTGTTATTTTAGCACCTATAATGTTGTACCTGAAAAGGCCACGAACAAGCATCATCTTGTTCATTACCCTATGCCTTAGCTTCTATGAAATTTACAGCAGTTCAGAACACATACAACCTGCAAATAAAACCTACTCAAACACTTTAAAAATTGTGCATTACAACAGGCATTATAACCTGAATGACCATCGCATAATGACAGAATGGCTGATCAAGGAGAATCCGGATATTTTTGTCATTCAAGAAACCGGAGAGACACATTCCAAAGCCATAGAGAGTCTAAGAGGTCTCTACCCCTACCAAATTCATGAACCCAGCAAAGGTGCTTTTGGTTTTGTTTTAGCCAGTAAATATGAAATCCTTAGCAGCGAAACACATCAAAACAAACAATACGCCATTAATAACATCTCTGTTCATGCGCAAATTAAGTTATCGGATAACAACATTATTTCGATCTATGCCAGCCATCCACCGCCACCAGTCAGCGCCCTATTACAAGAACAGCGTAATGAAACACTAAAAACCATCGCAAAGGAAATCCAACAAAACCAAACACGCAATATCATCTTTATTGGTGATTGGAATATAACACCGTACTCCCCATATTTTAAGGCCTTCCTGAAAGAAACGGGATTAAAGAACCAACAGCATTCATTCTATACGCCGCCAACTTGGCCATCCACATTCCCCTTGCCTATTTTTCAAATTCCGATTGATCACATCTTGCACAAAGGTGATCTGCACCTGATCAACAAACGTAACGGCCCCCATATGGGCTCTGACCATTTTCCCATCATTGCCGAATTTATATTGCCAGAACAAACCCCACATAAAGAAAAGCAATGGACACATCTGCAATACGACCTTGAAACTTCCAAGCCTTCGCTCTAGACTGCGCGCATGGATATCATCAAAAACAATCTCGCAAATATTCTAACCGTGGCGCGGCTATTTTTGCTGCCGGTTATTATCTTCCTATTCTATGTAGAAGATACATGGGGCAGCATTGCCGCGTGGCTATGTTTATTGGTATATGCCATTGCCGCCGCCACCGATTTTTTTGATGGATATATAGCAAGAAAATACAACCAAATCACTGACTTTGGGACTTTTCTTGATCCAATATCTGATAAAATATTTGTCTCGACATTGCTTATCCTTCTGGTGGCATTTGGACAAATTCAAGGCCTCTGGATTATTTGTGTCATACTGATCTTTGCGCGTGAATTTTTGGTATCAGGCTTACGTGAATTTTTAGGCCCAAAGAACATTCAAATGCCTGTGACCAAACTTGCAAAATGCAAAACCATGGTACAGATGCTAAGCCTTGGGTTTTTAATCATAGGTCAGCATGCGCCCTACACTCTGGAATTGGGACAAGTCTTGCTGGCACTTGCAACGGGCTTGACGCTGATCACTGGAATATCCTATATGTTTGTTGGCTTAAAGCACATAAAGGATTAAGTCATGCTCAAATTGTACAAATACGTACGTCCTGCTATTTTTAAGATCGATCCTGAAACCACGCATAAGCTGACGATTAAGGCCTTAAAAACTGGCGCAATCCGTCCTTGTTCGAGCGTAGCGTCCCCCCTGCTGGAGCAAGACCTTTTTAATTTAAAATTCGCCAACCCTGTTGGATTATCAGCAGGCTTTGATAAAAATGCGGAGATCATCGCCGCCATCCTGAATATGGGGTTTGGCTGTACAGAAGTTGGAACCGTTACGCCCAAGCCACAAAATGGTAATCCACGTCCACGTATTTTCCGTGATGTTAAAAGCGGCTCTGTCATCAACCGCATGGGGTTCCCCAATGGTGGATTGCGCGTCTTTAAACCCAATATAGAAAAATTCATGGCACGACCACAACGCCCACAAGGTGTTGTTGGTATTAACATCGGCATGAATAAGGAGCAGCTTAACCCTGCGGAGGATTACTGCGCGCTCATCCGTGAATTGGCACCACTTGCCGATTACATAACCGTAAATATCTCATCGCCCAACACACCGGGTTTAAGGGATCTTCAACAAAAAGATATCTTGCTTGACCTGATTACGAAAATGATGAAAACACGTCAGGATGTTTGTGGTGATATATCATCAGGCAAAGCACCCGCGTTTCTAATAAAGCTTGCCCCTGACCTGAATGAGCAACAACAGGAAGAAATTGCCGAGACATTAATGGCCTCTGGCGTTGATGGCGTCATATTGTCCAACACGACTTTGGATAGACCAGAGTATCTTCCTGCCGATTTTAATGCAGAAAAAGGCGGCTTAAGTGGCGCACCAGTGCGGGACAAATCAACCGCTATCATCCGTAATTTCTACCGCCTGACAAAGGGTAAATTGCCCATTATCGGTGTTGGTGGAATTTCAAATGCCGAGCATGCTTATGATAAGATAAAAGCAGGCGCAAGCCTTATCCAGCTTTACACAGGTATGATCTATGAAGGCCCTGAAATCGCCAATAATATCAATAAAGGCTTAATCGACTTATTAAAAGCGGATGGCCTTAGCTCCATCACCGAAGCGATCGGCTTGGATCACAAATAAACATCAATCCATCCCTATATAAGTACGACAAGACAGCGCGCCTAACTGGCTTTGGTACGAATATTGCATCTTAAGTCCTATGGATAGACAACAATCACATAAGAATAGGCAGTATTTTGACGACGTCATCCCTGCATTCTTAACGCCGGAGCACATTCAAAACCAGAATGATAATGCGACACAACATATTATCGATATTGTTGACAGAAACGCTGCCTCTACCCCAAATAATGGATTAAGAACAAAAGACTTCATTATCCGTGAAAGCCTTCACAGCGCAATCAGACATGAACATATGACATTATTCATGCAACCCATCGTATCACTTCCTCAACGACATCTAAAATTCTACGAATTCTATGGACGCCTACGCATTAAACCCGGCCAATATATTCCAGCGCAAGATTATATGGCATTGGCCGGTGAAGAACATATCGTCAATCAAATCGACACATTACTTTTCACCAGTTGTTTGAAAGTTATCAAAAAACTACAGCGCAGAGATAGAAAAGCATCCCCCTGTTTTATAAATATAAAGCCATACACCTTACGTGAACGAGGTTTTATGACTAATTTATTACAGCTATTATCACGCCATCCAAATATCGCGCATAGCTTGGTTTTTGAAATGCATTACAATGATTTCCTTTTACTTTCACCTACCGAGAAGAAAATCCTTGATGGCTTGGCACAAACCGGTTGTCGGCTTTCCCTCGATCATGTCGAGGAAATACCCACAGATGTTAAATATTTACGCGCCCATCATATTAATTTCATCAAAATGGAAACAAAAATATTACTCCGTGATGGCAGAAGCGAAAGAGGATTTTCTGACCTGTTGCAGAAAAAGCACAATCTGGAAGTTAACGGCATTGATATCATTGCCCAAAAAACAGAAAATGAGAATGAAGTAAAAGAAATTCTCGATTTCGATATTAAGTACGGACAAGGTTTCTTATTTGGTCGCCCTGATTTTCAAGGTGTTTATACCACCTAATGTTATGAACCAGCCCCTCCATAAAATACATACAGACTTGCTGTTTCATTGGAACAGACTATAATAATTTTATATTTAAAAAAGTGTCTTCAAACCTACAAAATGGATCATGTTTTGAATATTTTATATCTTGGAAATGCACAAGGTTTCCTTAATGCTGCCAAATACTATTTCATACCACAAAGACTGATAAACGGTTTCACACGGCTGGGACATAACGTTTATGTTTTTAATGATCGTGACTATGCCAGATATTCCAATATATTAAGATCCCAACGGCGCGGAAAAAAGCGCATGAATGAAAAAGTCATAGAAGTTTGTCGGGATTACCAACCGGACTTAATCGTCCTTGGACATTGCAAGAACATTACAAATGAAACACTATCCGAAATCAGAAAAGCAGTGAATGGCGTAAAAATATTATATAGAAATGTAGACCCACTGAGCTCACCCCAAAATATTAAAGATATCAAACAACGCGTTGGCCATGTTGATGGCATCTTTATCACAACAGCAGGCAAAGACCTTGGTCAATTTTCGAACGATAATGGCGGTGTCTATTTTATGCCCAACCCGGTTGACCCCGCCTTAGACAACAGACGGGCATTCGACAATCAGAAGGCAGATATTGATTTCCTTTTTTTAGCCAGCTACTTACGAGATCAACACGATCATCGCCATATTACTGCGCAATATCTTCTCGACAATAAAGATAGTCTGAACATTCAGATCGGCGGCGCAGGCATTAATGAGCATCGGGTCTTTGGCATTGAGTATTTTAATGTATTGGAACGCTCAAAAATGGGACTTTGTATGAATAAGACCAACGACTATTACCTCTATGCCTCTGATAGAATGAGCCAATATATGGCATCTGGGGTGCTTTCCTTTATTCCAGAGGGGCCAAAATTCGAGGATATATTCGATAACGATTCATTCATAACCTTCCAAACAAATGAAGAACTCATAGATAAAATAAAATATTATAATCAACATGAAGATACGCGTATAAAAATTGCGCAAACCGGATACACAAAAATCCACGATTACTTCCATGTTGATAAAATTTGCCAATACATGATCGAACAGACTTTCGAACAACCACTCTCTCAAAACTATAATTGGCCAACCGATCGGTATTAACGTACCTCACAGATACCGTGTCACAACATATACACCGTGCGTGCTTGAGGAAATGCGCGTTCAATATCTTGCGAATAAGAAACAAACACGCTAGGCTTACTTACATATCAATGTTTCACTGTAAAACATGTCAAAAATGTTCAATAAATACTATTCTGATTTACAAAATATAAAAATCTTCCCAGACATTTTTTTGGGGATTTTCCTGTGTTTGGTTTTTGCCGGATGTTTTTTCCTCGATACGTCTCCACACCGTATATGCCTCTATATTACCTTCGTATCAGGATTATTCTTTGTTAATAGCAAGCAATCATGGCATGAGGCTTTTTTGATAAAAGACTCCCTATTTCTCATGACGATTGCTTTTATCGGATATACATTATTGAGCCTGTTCTGGTCAGAAAACATGGATTATGGTGACTTATGGGGGAAGATAAAACCTGCGATCTTTATCCCGCTATCCATTGTGCTCTACGCCTTCTACATTAAATCATACCCCGCAGCACAATCTTTATTAATAGAGTTATTCTTATTATCAGCGGCTATAACGGCTACAATTTTATTGATAATAAGCATCAATGAAATTATAACGCCACACACAAATACATTGACAATGTGGCGGCTTGAAGGCTTTGGCCGTGCTCATAATTCGAATTTAGCAGGGCTTTTATATGGCGTGGCATTGCTCTGCTTTTTATTTTTTAAACCAAAAGCCTTAGCCATCTTCCATAACAAATTATTTAGAATATTCTGCATTTTAGTCGTAACAGCGGCCTTTACCCTCACATTATCAAGAGGGGCCTTTATAGGGTTCATCGGCGCATTCATCCTGTCGATATGCGTAAAATTATATACCACCAAAAATATTGATCGAAAAGCTATAGCCCTCACAGTGGTCACAATACTCTCGCTCAGCTTTGCGCTTATCGTCGTCTTTCCGGATATAACCGAATATATGGTGAATAGAGGCGCAACCGGCCGGATTGAAATATGGATGATGGCTTTAGAGCAATACAAAGAATCACCGTGGATTGGTAGGGGTATTGGAACAGAGTTCACCTACAACATCCCACATCCCTACTTACCAATATCAGTAGGGCATGTTCATAGCCTGTATTTTTCTACGTTACTGCACCTAGGGATTATAGGAAGCGTTCTTTTTCTTACACTATTGGTATCTGTTTGGTTTAGAGCAGCAAAATACGCGATAACAACACAAGACTATACGCTGCTGCTTATCATCAGTTATGGATATGTTTTTGGCCTTGTTGATTTTGGCGGTTATTACAAATCACTAAGCAATAGTTGGATTGTATTCTGGATACCTGTTGCGATTCTGATTGCACGCCAAGAAATTCATATGAAATCCAAACAAAACACCCTATAATTACCCCCATAACACTATAACAACCTCCCCACCCCCTCCCTCACACAAAAACTGTTTCACATTTCCACGTGACTTTGCATCGCGCCTTGGTAGAATACGCTCTTGATTCATAGGATATAAAAATATGCGCCTTACATTCCGAAATACTGCATTAATGCTTTGTACCACCATTGCTTTTACCGCGAGCCCCTCATACGCGAACAAGGATATTGAGGCGGCTAAAAACGCAATGATAGAGCCATCCGCAGGCTCTGAGCCACAACATGCCATAGCCCTGCACGGTACACCGAAATATCCGGCGGGCTTCACCCATGTTGATTATGTGAACCCAAACGCACCAAAAGGCGGTACAATCCGCCGTCATGTCGTTGGAACGTTTGACAGCCTAAACCCCTTTATCGTAAAGGGAAATCCCGCCATGGGGTTGAACTACTTACGCAGTGGCCTTATGTATGAAAGCCTGATGCAGAACGCATGGGATGAGCCATTTTCTCTCTATGGCGTTATTGCCAAAAACATTACAATCGCAGATGATAAATCATGGGTGAAATTTAATTTACGGGAAGAGGCACAGTGGCATGATGGCGTACCAATCACCGCAGCGGACGTGATTTGGACGTTTGAAACCCTCACGCAGAAGGGACAGCCTTTTTACAAAGCATATTGGGGCGATGTTGAAACAATTACCGCAGATGGTGATAAAAGCGTCACCTTCACCTTCTCTGTTAAAGGAAATGCGGAACTCCCTCTTATCATTGCAGAACTTACGATTCTACCGAAGCACTATTGGACACAAGGTGGTCGAGATTTCAGTAAAACCACATTGGATATCCCCTTAGGCAGTGGCCCTTACAAAATCAGTAAAATTGATGCCGGAAGATCTATTGAATATACTCGCAACCCAGATTGGTGGGGTAAAGATTTACCACTTTTCAAGGGCATGAACAATTTCGATACGATTCGATATGATTACTATAGAGACAATAATGTCGCACATGAGGCATTCCTATCGCAAGACTATGATGCAAAAGAAGAAACCACCGCAAAAATATGGTATGAGGGCTATAAAGTTTCAAAAAACAAAGCAACACAGCTCACAAAAGAAGAAATAAACCACAGCAGACCTTTGGGCATGACTGCCTTTATCTACAATATTCGTCGCCCCGTCTTTCAAGATGTTGCGGTGCGTGAAGCCTTGAACTACGCGTATGATTTTGAATGGTCGAACAAACAATTTGCCCATGGCGATTACATCAGAACAGATAGTTTTTTCGAAAACTCTAACCTTGCCTCAACCGGACTGCCCAGCGAAGAAGAACTGATTATTCTGGAGCCCTTACGCGGAAAAATCCCAGAGCGCGTTTTTACAACCACCTATACGCCGCCCCTCACGAATGGATCAGGAAATAACCGCAATAATTTGCGCATTGCCGTCAATAAATTAGAGATGGCGGGATATCGCGCCCTGAATGATGCGGGATATCGCTATAAAACCTTAGACGACGGAACGCAGCGTGTATTAGAATTTGAAATCCTGCACTACTCCCCAGTGTATGAGCGTTGGATTTTGCCGTTCATCAAAAATTTAAAACGCGTCGGTGTAAAGGCCAATTTTCGCGTCGTAGACAGCGCCCAATTCCAACGCCGCGTGGATACATTTGATTACGACATTATTATCGCCAACATCGGGCAATCATCTTCTCCTGGGAATGAACAACGTGAATATTGGGGCTCTGACAGGGCGGATATGAACGGATCACGTAATTATATCGGCATTAAAGACCCTGTGATTGATGAACTGATTACCGGCATTATTCACGCAACATCACGCGAAGACTTGGTCACAAAAACCCGTGCTTTGGATCGTATCCTACTATGGAATCATTATGTTATTCCAATGTGGCATTACCCGAAATGGCGGCTTGCCTATTGGGATACGTTAAAACGTCCCGATACCCTGTCACATATCAGCCCAATGATCACCCAAACATGGTGGTCAAGTGCGGCTGAGAATACTCCCAATACGACAAAATAAAGAAGGACACACAATGAAACTCGCTATCGCTATTCCTGCGCGTTATGCTTCTACGCGGTTTCCCGGTAAACCGCTGGCAATGATACAAGGCAAGTCTATGCTGCAACGTGTTCTAGACCTAGCACACAAAGCGGCCGAGCCTTATGATGATGTAACAATCTTTGTTGCCACCGAGGACAGGCGCATCGCCGACCATGTGGCGGAACTGGGCGCAACTTGCATCATGACACCGCCAAGCTGCCCGACAGGTTCCGATCGTGTTTTATCGGCTATTAGGCAATTTCACGAATGGCCGGATTTTATTATCAATCTTCAAGGCGATGCCCCCTTTACTCCGCCTAAAGTCATCAGGCAAATATTTGATGCCTTCGAAAAAAACCCACGAGCAGAAGTTATAACCCCTGTACACAGGCTAAGCTGGAATGATCTAGATAGACTGCGTAAAACAAAAAAGACAACCCCCTTCAGCGGCACGACAGCCATTATAGACGAAAAAAAACGCGCATTATGGTTCTCAAAAAACATCATTCCTGCCATCCGCAATGAAGATGGACTTAGAAAACAAAGTGCAATATCACCAATCCACCAACATATTGGCTTGTATGGCTTTAGATCAGATATCCTAGAGAACTTTTGCGGACTTGCGCAGGGGGAATATGAACAACTGGAAGGGCTTGAACAGTTACGTATGCTTGAAAATGGCATCATGATACAAACTGTTCATATCGATATAGACGAAGGATTAATTCAATCTGGTATTGATAGCCCCGAAGATATTATTCGCGCCGAGAACCATATTATGACCTATGGTGAGCCGATAAAATGACCACATTAATAATCGCGCGACATGGTAATACTTTCGGACCCAAGGATACGCCGACACGCGTTGGAGCAAGAACAGACATCCCGCTTGTTGAGAAAGGCAGGCAACAAGGAACGGCTCTTGGGCAGTATCTAAAAAACCATGGCCTTTTACCTGATGCGGTGTACAGCTCTAATCTACAGCGAACGAAAGAAACCGCTACTTTGGCTTTACAAGCCTGCGGGATAAAGACGCATATTTATGCACTGGATATCTTTAATGAAATTGATTACGGCGTAGATGAAAACCAAACCGAAGAAAAAGTAATCGCTCGTATTGGTAAAGAGGCGATAGAGAAATGGGACAAACAAGCCATAGCGCCTGAAGGCTGGCATGTTGATCCAGATGACATTATTCAAAATTGGCACAGATTCGCCCATCAGGTTTCACAGACACATGATACAATTACAAATAATGTGATGGATATTAGTGAAACAATACTAGTTGTAACATCAAACGGAGTTGCACGATTCGCACCCTATATTACTGGCAACTTTGAAGAATTTGCATCAAATCAAACTATCAAACTATCAACTGGAGCCTTCGGCATTTTAAAGTTTTACCAAGGAAAATGGCGGATTACAGAGTGGAATACGCGCCCGCCTCTAGATGAATGTGGATAGCAATAAAATAAACTTTTTAATTCGATTGATTTCAACCTCCAAAAGCGGTACTATCTAAGAAATAAAGAAGGTTTATCTAAATAAAAAGCCAATAAATAAATTGAATAACAAGGGGTTGTTATTATGTTACCTGATGAAATATACGCCAATAGTGAATCTTCTTCTCACTTCAAGTATTCACATCCATTGAGCCACGCTCCTGTCGATGACGGGTCAATGCGTGCACGGTTGGCATATGACCTCATGACATTCATGAAACGCTCCGAGTGTTCTTATTTTATGGCGCCCGATGCCTTTGCGGCATCTGATGTCGATCAAAATCAAGATGAAATTGATATCATGATTGTTGATGGATTTTATAAAGAAGCTGAAATTCTTATAGAACACCAACTTCGCGCCAACCCTGAATGTGAAAAAGCCCTGTTCCAGCGCGCTTTTGTCCAAAATTTGAAACAAGAATATGGTAGACTTCTTGAAAAAGAAGAAACAATCCTGAAACATGATCCTAAAAATGTAAATGCTTTGCTGAACAAAGGCTTTGCATTGGCAAACCTTAATCGTGAGGAAGAAGCCTTGGCCATTGCGGATCTCGCACTACGCATTGATCCGGATAATCTAAATATTCTAGGAAACAAAGCATATATCGCGAAACTACTTGGACGCGACGAGTTACGCCAAAAAACCTTGGTACATGCATATAATGTCTCGGCCAAAAAACGTATAGAGGCACTGGAAGAGCAAGAAGCAAGATTGCTGCAAGATTTTGATTCTGCATTCCTACAATCTGAAATCCCCTCGGCATTCGAGGAGTTTAATCTGCATAGCGGTATAGACCAGTCAGATATGCTTCATTAATAAAGCAATCATAATAAAAGCAGCGTAAAACTTCTTTATGCTGTTTTTTGTTCATGGACTTGCATGATCATCCTCCATATCATGGATGCTATGGCTGCATATATATTCAAACGATGTCTTTTAATGATCCCCACGCTACTCGGCATTATGCTGATCAGTTTTGTGATCATTCAATTCGTGCCTGGCGGTCCGGTTGAAAAAATGATTGCACAATTGCAGGGACATGGAACATCTGCAACCGCACGATTAAGCGGCGGCGGTGGCGATATGGGCGGCGTATCCACGACCTCAGTCGGGCAAAACAGTACCTACAAAGGCGCACAAGGCCTAGACCCTGAATTTATTAAAGAATTAGAGGCTATGTATGGCTTTGACAAACCCACGCATGAGCGATTCTTTATCATGGTCAGAAATTATCTGACATTTAATCTAGGGGACAGTTATTACCGCGATGTTGGTGTGTTTGAGCTGGTTGTCGAAAAAATGCCGGTTTCTATATCACTTGGCCTATGGTCAACATTGCTGATCTATTTAATATCAATCCCTTTGGGCATTAAAAAGGCCGTACATGACGGATCACGGTTTGATATATGGACCAGTGTTACTGTGTTTGTTGGTTATGCAATCCCCTCATTCATGTTCGCCATTTTGCTTATCATCGTGTTTGCGGGTGGACGGTATTGGGACATATTCCCTTTGCGCGGCTTATCCTCTGATGGGTGGGAGGATATGAGCATGATTGAAGCAGCGTTAGATTACGCATGGCATATGGTTTTACCAACGGCGGCCATGGTGATCAGCGGTTTTGCGAGTATAACCATGTTAACAAAGAACTCCTTCCTTGATGAGATTGGAAAGCAATATGTACTGACCGCGCGTGCGAAAGGTCTTCCAGAGAATAAAGTGCTTTATGGGCATATATTCCGTAATGCGATGTTGATCATTATTGCAGGGTTTCCTGCATTGTTCATTTCAGTGTTTTTCACAGGATCGCTTTTGATTGAGGTTATATTCTCGCTCGATGGTCTTGGTTTATTAGGGTATGAGAGTATTATAAACCGTGATTATCCGGTTGTTCTGGGCACTTTATATATCTTTTCTCTGATTAGCCTCATCATGCATTTGGTGCGTGATCTGGTCTATGTCTGGATTGATCCACGCATTGATTTTGAAAGTCGCGGATAGCCCTGCCTATTCCTAAATTGTATTCCTGAGTTATATTCCTTGACGATGTAAATATTTAGGATTATAGCTTCCGAAAAAAATGACGAACGCGCGGGTAATGCTATGTCAAATTCTTCAACATTTAGGCGTTTAATGGTCGTATGGCCGTTGCTGTTTGGTATATTTATTCTCACCATCAGCAATGGCTTACAAGGTACACTTTTGGGTTTGCGCGCAAATAGTGAAGGCTTTCCCGTTGCCGTTACCGGCATCATCATGGCGATGTATTACGCCGGATTTTTAATTGGCTGCCAATATGTTCCCAAAATGATTGCGTCTGTTGGTCATATCCGTGTTTTTGCGGCTTTGGCATCTATGGCCTCGACCACTGTTTTATTACACGGACTGTTTGTAGATCCATGGCTATGGATTCCTATCCGCTTATTAACCGGATTTTGTTTCTCCGGAATTTTCATCATTGCGGAAAGCTGGCTCAACAAAATTTCAAACAAAGAGCAACGCGGCACAATATTTAGTGCCTATGTCTCTATTGTCTATAGTGGCCTATTCGCAGGGCAATTCTTGATTAACTTCGCACCCCTATCAAAAATTGACCTGTTTATACTGGTTTCAATACTGATTTCCGTTGCACTTGCGCCTATAACCCTAACGAATAAACGCACCCCCGGATATCAAAAGCCCGAATCCATTTCCTTTCGCAAAATGATAAAAATATCCCCCTTGGCAATGTCAGGGGTATTTGTTGCAGGGTTATGCAACAGTACCATGTTAAGCCTCGGTCCTGTTTATGCCAGCACCATTAACATGTCCAGATCGGAAATTTCGATCTTCATGGCAATTTACATTCTGGGCAATGCCGTCTTACCTATTTTTCTTGGCGCATTATCCGATAAGATAGACCGCAGAAAAGTTATAAAACTCGCCACGATCATTGCGATTATTTGCTCTATCTTGATTACGGTCTATACGCACTACTACATTTTAATTTTCTTACTTGGCGGGATGATTACCTCACTATACAGCGTATCAATCACCCATATGCATGACCAGATTAAAAAATCACAAATCGTATCGGCAAGTCGTTCCCTGATTTTATTCAACTCTATTGGTTCAACGATTGGGCCAATTACAGGCGGATTTTTACTAGCATATGCAGGACATGAAGGGTTTTTCGTTATGTTCGCAATCTATACCGGAGCCTTACTTATCATTGCATTTTACAGGTCAATTGTCGGGGGAACTATTGAGAGAAAACGCCGCTTCGTTCATCTACCTGCGCACTTTGCTCCATCCATATTTCGCTTAAAAGAAAAACACCCACACCAAGGTGATGATAAAAAGCCTTAAAGCCTTTTGTCACGCCTATATTTTGCTATAGTATATACATGGATTTCTCACCAATAACCCAACGTCGCCTTAATCAATTCCGTGCAAATAAGCGCGGTTTTTGGAGCTTATGGATATTCCTAACGCTGCTAGGCATTGCCTTAAGTGCAGAGTTTATCGCAAATGATAAACCCATTATGTTGAGTTATAAGGGAGATATGTACTTCCCTGTCCTTATCAATTATCCAGAAACAGCATTCGGCGGTGATTTTGAAACCGAAGCAGAATACCGTGATGAATTTGTGCAGGAACTAATCGAGGGGACAGATGGTAAGGCGGGATGGATGCTGTGGCCGCCCATCCCATTTTACTATGACACAATAAATTATAACCTGACAAAGCCTGCGCCGACTCCGCCAGACAAGGTCAATTGGCTCGGCACGGATGATCAGGGGCGCGATGTGGCCGCGCGCGTCATTTACGGGTTTCGCATATCGGTTCTATTCGGTCTTACCCTGACCATTCTCAGTACCATCATCGGCGTTATTGCCGGCGCGGTACAAGGGTATTACGGCGGTAAAGTTGACCTTATCATGCAACGTGTCATCGAAATCTGGTCAAGCCTGCCCTCCCTTTACATCCTCATTATCTTTGCCAGCATCTTCACCCCTAGCTTTTGGGTGTTATTATTTATTCTCTTACTGTTTAAATGGCTTAGCCTTGTTGATGTTGTGCGCGCAGAATTTCTACGTGCCCGTAATTTTGATTATGTTCGTGCCGCGGGAGCGTTAGGGATTTCAGACCCTGTCATTATGTGGCGACATGTCCTGCCCAATGCGATGGTTGCAACAGTTACCTTTATGCCATTCATCCTAACAGCAGCGATCACGTCTCTGACTGCGCTGGATTTCCTTGGTCTTGGAATGCCACCAGGCAGCCCATCACTGGGCGAATTACTCTCTCAAGGGAAAAATAATCTTCACGCACCGTGGCTTGGAATTTGTGCATTTGCATCACTTGCCATTATGCTAATCCTTCTTACTTTTATCGGAGAAGCCGTGCGTGATGCATTTGATCCACGTAAAACAAGCCTATAACTCGAGTATATAAACAATGAAAATCAGAGACTCCATTCAATCTATGCGAAGTGAATTTACTAGCTATCGCAGACAAATGCACGAACACCCGCAGACTTCTTTTGAGGAAAGCTTTGCGAGTGATCTTATCGCATCCAAGTTATCAACTTGGGGGATAGACTTTGAACGTGGTGTCGGCGGGGAAACAGGCATCGTCGCCACAATTCATGGACAGTCCAATCTATCCGGGAAATCCATTGCTCTGCGCGCGGATATGGACGCACTGGATATCACAGAAACACCGAACAAAGACTGGGTTTCAAAGATTATCGGAAAGATGCACGGATGTGGTCACGATGGACATAGTGCATCCCTCCTATCGACTGCAAAATATTTAAAAGAAAATAATAACTTTGATGGCATTGTTTACCTTATATTTCAACCCGCAGAGGAAAGCGGCGAAGGCGCACGCGCCATGATAAAAAACGGACTATTTGAACGTTTCCCATGTGACGCCATATACGCCATGCATAATTGGCCCTACACGCCATTGGGACAATTCAATATTAATCTTGGCCCGACAATGGCCAGTGTTGATCGTTTTGAGATCATCGTTAAAGGTAACGGCGGGCATGCCTCCAAGCCACACACACTCATTGACCCAATCGTTATTGCCGCACAAATAACCAGTGGTCTTCAAACAATCATCAGCCGGGAGACCGACCCCTTTGATCCTGCGGTACTCAGCATCACAAACATCAATGGCGGCACAGGTGCATTCAACGTCATACCGGATCAAGTGACCCTGAGCGGAACGGTGCGCACCTATTCAAACACGCTCAAAGCAGAAATAGAAAAGCGCATTGGCGAAATATCCTCAGACATTGCCAAAAGTTACGGCGCAACTACCAATTATACCTACACCTCAATAATAGGGCCAACAGTTAACAATCCAGAACATGCAAAAATGTGCGCCGGAATCGCAGAAACACTAGGTGCTGTTGTAAGAACCGATGGCAACCCATCAATGGGTGGGGAAGATTTTGGTGCATTTTTACAGATAAAGCCCGGTGCTTACATTAAAATCGGCCAAGCCATTGAAGATGATAAAGAACATCGCTGCTCTCAGGGCTTACATAATGCACGGTATGATTTTAATGACGACTTAATCCCTATCGCCACTGAATACTGGGTACGGTTGGTTGAAAACGTGCTGAAAGGCTAATATAATAAAATGAAAAACCGTGGTTTTCCTTGCATAAAAGCACCTATATAGTTTATATTATGTATAATTGGATGCGTCATAGATAAGAGATATTTTGTACCGTGACAATAAATGCACGATTATAGCTGTTTAGTTATAATTTTATTTACAATAGAGTATTACACTCGAAATATACATGAGATAGCCTTATGCAACTAAATGACATTGTTCCTGAAAAATTTGACCCATACCTTCCTCATGACGTACGCGAGTTAACTGATAATGTCATTGAATATATGAGACCATATATAGAGGATATGAAACAATCCATTGGCGGCGATCCTTTGGAAACCATGCAAAGAGCCGAGGAAGCCCTTGCCGCGTATGAACAACTTTATGACAAACTACATAATCAAGGCCTGTTTCCATCGGATTTAAGCGACATACCAGGCCAAATCTCAGGAGACATGGGGCGTGAATTAATAGGCAGAGGTGAGAATATTCGTTCCGTCCTCGAACGCGCGCAATACAATTATGTTGAGGAGCAGGTCGAGAAATTCGACGATGTTTCTATAACAGACTTTCCCGATGCACTTGCCCAAAAATATGCCGATGATCCCGAAGCATTACAAGCCGCAATGGAACAGCATTTTTATAAAGAGCGTATAGAAATTTTAGAGAACCTCGTTGACAATTTATCTACAAAATCAAATGATGCGTTCCCTCGTGGAAGTTCACTGGGTGATATCAAAGACATGATCCGCGCCGAAAAAGATGCATTAGAGTGTTCACAAAAAGAGCATGGTGATATGACGCGTACTATGGAAGCAGAAACCCCAACAGCCAACATTGAGCCGACAATCACTTCTGCCGAATATGAAACGCAAGTAAGTATCAGCACGCCTATGTAGAGGACGTGTCACCACTCCCCCTACGATGCGTCTTCCATCCACTCATCCACAAACCCCTTGACACTTGAACCGCTTATATGGTCTTCATAGCCCATGAACAAAGACGCAACAATACAATTACGACGACTTACCCGCTAGAGCCACTCTCTTTGCGAGGCGTTTTTGTTGCCTAATCCATAACAGTTTGCACATCACCGCATCGAGACCTGTTCTCTTAAAAAATCAATTGCTTACGCCGCATTTTTGGGGCATTTTACTGTTAAGAATAAACAAAGATAATATCATGACAAAAATATTTATAGATAAAATAAGCTCCGTTACCAAAAATCTGGATCTGAAACATAACGAACACATCATTGATGATCCGAACACAAACCTGTCCTGCGAAATGGGAACGGTTTTGGCCGCGGAAATACTTGAAGACAAGACAATTTATAATGAGTTGGAACTGCCCTCTGGACGTATGTCCAAGCTGAAAAAGGGTGATATTGTTGCCGTGGCTCTTGGTCAAAGACGCGCCCTAAAAGGCTTTGTCGGGGATTTACCAAAATCTCTTAAGGCGGGAGATATCATCCACCTCCTCAACTTTGGTGGCATCGCTGGTGAATGCACCAGCGCCAACACAAAAGAGGTTGGCGACCCCATGCGCATCCGCATTCTGGGCGGTATTGCACGCAAAGGCAAGCAACTCAACATCAATCAAAAAATGCTGTTTAAACCAACAAACACAATGAAATCCGATATTCCACTGATTATTGTCACGGGAACCAGCATGGATAGTGGTAAGACTACAGTTGCCACCGAGATTATCAAGACGCTGACCCATATGGGCATGAAACTGGCGGGAACAAAGCTGACAGGTGTCGGCGCGCTACGTGATCTCTACAAAATGCAAGATTATGGCGTTTATAACGCGGTGAGTTTTGTTGATGCGGGGATTACCTCTACCGCGAATATTGATGATGCAACAATGGTCGAGATGACAAAAGGCACTATCGAATATTTAAGCAAAGACAAACCAGACGCAATCATCATTGAGTTTGGTGATGGATTGATGGGACATTATGGCGTGGATGCTATCCTCAAAATGCCAGAGATACAAAACAATGTACGTCTACATATTGGCTGTGCGGGTGATCCGATTGGTGCGATTGGTTTGGCGCGCGGCTGTGCGGATATTGGCTTGCCAATCGACGTGATTAGTGGGCCTGTTACAGATAACGAGGTCGGACAAGGCATTATTAAAAACGAGCTGGATGTGATCGTTTACAATGCGTTCAATCCGACAAATGAATGGATGGATTTGGTGATATCAAGATGGTTACACGCGTATCAATTATCGGCATAACTGGCTATACAGGGTTGGAACTCCTACGGGTGTTAAACGGACATCCGGAGGTAACGCTTGCCCATGTGACATCACGCCAACATGAAAACACGCCCATTGGTGATGTTTTCGCCCATCTTGCGCATATGGAGATAACGATTAGTAACCCTGATCTGGATGTCATCGCGAAAGACAGTGATGTTGTCTTTTTATGCCTGCCCCATAAAACCGCACAAGACACTGTGGCTGCGCTTTATGGCAAGGTAAAGATTATCGATTTATCCGCAGATTTCAGACTGGATGATGTCAAAACATACGAGAAACATTACAATACACCGCATAACTATCCTGACCTGTTGGACAAGGCCGTCTATGGATTACCTGAGATCACAGGCAATGATAAAATTGCGACAGCGGATCTGATCGCAAATCCGGGATGCTTTGCCCTCCTCTCACAGCTTATGTTGTACCCATTTGCAGGACAAATTCAACACACCGATATTATGGCGATTACCGGATCAAGTGGCTCTGGCAAGTCCGCCAGCGACGGCACGCACCATCCTGTACGCTCTCACAATATGAAAAGCTATAACATCAACAAACACAGGCATATTCCTGAAATTTGCAGAAGTGCAGAAATCACAGAGAATCAAATCAATTTTGTGCCAACCTCCGGCCCCTTCACCCGCGGTATTTTCGCCACTGCCTTCATCAAAACCAATGAAGATGTTGGTATTGATGGCCTATACGAAAATGCACCATTTGTGCGTGTGATGGATAATGTGGCGCTGGCCAATATCGTTGGATCAAACTTCTGCGATCTTAGTTTTCAGCGTGTCAGTGAATGTGAATACATCGTGCAAGGCGTGATTGATAATCTGGTCAAAGGCGCAGCGGGTTGCGCGGTGCAAAACATGAATTTAATATGTGGCTATGACGAGACGCTTGGCTTGCTCTCACTCAGCCCCGTTTACCCTTAAGGATAATAAGAATGAAAAAGAAACTGCCTGATTTTTTTATAAATGCATTTTATGAAAGCAAGTTCCGCGATAATTTGTTTATCGTCAAAGCCAGCGGCAGCGTGATTGAAGATGACACGGCGCGTAACAATCTGATTGCCAATATCAGAGAACTAACCCATCACGGGATTAAAGTTATCCTGATTTATGGTGGTGGAAATGCCATTGATGCGGCACTTAAAAAACGCGGGGTCGAGATCAAGAAAAATAACGGCAGACGTATAACAGATGCGGCGACTATGGATGTTATTCGTGAAGTGATTGGCGGAGATTTATCCCTTAAAATTTCTGAATCAATGCATAGTAATAATTTGGACGGGCTGTCCTTTAACGTTGTGCCATCGGGCTGGATGAATGTTTCCCTACGCCCGAAAGAGCCTGTTGATTACGGTTTTGTCGGCAACATAAATGGCGTTAACACCCGCCCTATCCTGCGCCAGTTAAAGGTCACGGGGTTTATTGCCTGCGCGTGTTTAGCAATCAGTGAACAGGGCGACCTGTGTAATATAAACGCCGATACAATCGCGACCGAACTTGCCGCAGGACTGGACGCAGATAAGCTGATCTTTATGAGTGACGTTGATGGCGTAAGGGTGAAGGGGGAAACTGCTCTACTGATTACCGATACACAAATACAGGGCTATATCGCCGATGGTACAGTGACCGATGGTATGAAAGTTAAGATGGAGAATTGTCAGGCCGCCCTTGACGCAGGGGTTAGTCGCATTCACCTGATTAATGGTCTGCGTGATAATGCACTGTCCAAAGAAATATTTGAATCTGTTGGGCCTGGTACGATGCTGCTGCGGGACGCAGAACGTGATAATTATATGAATGAAGTCGAAGTACAAAAAGCCATTGGAGGGAAATAACATGACAAACGCAACCGACATTATCAAAAAAACCGAGGATATATTGGTGAAAACCTATAATGCACAACCTGTTGTGATGGATCGTGGTGAGGGAGTTTATGCCTATGACACAGATGGTAAGAAATATCTCGATTTTGCCGCCGGTATTGCCGTTGCATCATTGGGGCATGCGCATCCAAAGATGTTGGAAACAATCAATAACCAAGCAGCACGTTTAATGACGTGTCAGGCATCCTATGCCACAAAGGAAAAACTAGAGGCTGCAGAAATCCTGATTGATAATGGTTGTTTTGACCTTGTCTATTTCTCTAACAGTGGAACCGAGAGCGTTGAGGCGGCACTTAAATGTGCGCGTAAATGGGCTTATGATAATAAAGGGCATGATTGCAACGAAATTATTGCGTTCAAAAAATCCTTTCACGGACGCACCTATGGCTCGGCCAGTATAACAGAAAAACGCCACGTACAGCCGTTCTTTGGCCCATATCTTGACGGTATTCATTTTGCAGAATTTAATGATGCAGGCTCTGTCAGAGAGCTTATCAATGAAAATACAGCCGCCATCATTGTCGAGCCGATACAAGGTGAAGGCGGCCTTATCCCTGCCAACCCACATTTCTTGGCAGATTTAAGACGCATCTGTGACAAGCATAATATATGTCTGATTTTTGATGAAATTCAGGCCGGTATGGGGCGTTTGGGTACGTTCTATGCGTATCAAGCCTTTGAGACCCCAGATGGTGTAACAGAACCTGATATTGCCTGCCTTGCAAAAGGTATGGGCGGCGGATTTCCTGTCGGCGCAATGGTCGCAAAAAAACCTTATGGTGACGCCATTCAGGTGGGTACACATGGCACAACATATGGCGGTAATCCTCTTGCTTGCGCTGTCGCGGCGACGGTGATGAATGAGATCCTAAGTGATGGCTTTCTTGAGCATGCAAATAACGTTTCCGCTTACCTTGTTAATGGGCTGCAACAAATTCAACGTGCATCCAATAAGATCACAGATATTCGTGGTAAAGGGTTAATGATTGGTATTGATACAACATTCGATATCAAGGACTTACTCAATGCATTGCAGAAGAATGGATTAATGACGACACAAGCCGGAAAATCAACATTGCGCTTAACCCCTCCTTTGCTGACCACAATGGAAGAGGCACAAGAAGCATTGAAGATTATTGATACAACCCTTAGAGAGATGAAGTGAGATTAAGGACATGACCAAAAACGCAAGACATTTCATCAACTTACCAGATATCGGTGCAGGTACCCTGAAAGGTATTTTAAAACACGCACATGCTCTTAAAGCCGAGAAATTCTGCCCTCCGCAAATTATGGAGGGGTTATCCTTGGCCATGGTGTTTGATAAACGCTCGACCCGGACACGGATGAGCTTTGAACTCGCGATGAAACAGCTTGGTGGGCATACATTGGTGATGAGCATGGATGACATGCAAATTACAGGTGCGGAAAGCTTACAAGACACAGGC
The DNA here is from genome assembly GCA_002747015.1 of Zetaproteobacteria bacterium. The sequence continues at coordinate 165,000 of NVXI01000005.1, read as the reverse complement.
GCAGTACTATCGCGTTATGTTGATGGCATTATGATCCGGATGAGCGATCATAAAAAAATGGAAGAGCTATCCCGTAACACAACGATCCCCGTGATTAGCGGTATGACCAACGATTCTCACCCCTGCCAAATTATGGCGGATCTTTTAACGGTAGAAGAAAAACTAGGTGGCATACAGGGCAAAAAAATTGCATGGTTCGGCGATTATAACAATATTGTTAAAACCTTCGAACAAGCCGCGCCTCTTTTTGATTTTGAGCTTGCTATTTCAACACCTGAAGACCTATTTGATAAAAGTATCCCGCCGCAAGAAGCAGCAAAGAATGCCGATGTCATTGTCACTGACACATGGGTATCAATGGGTGAGGAAGGAAAAACAATTGATAAATTCCTACCCTATCAGGTCAATGCCGACCTAATGGCCAAGGCCAAGGATGGCGCGATTTTCATGCATTGTATGCCTATTCATCAGAATGAGGAAGTAACCCCTGACGTACTGGCTAGTGATGCATGTGTTATCTATGACGAAGCGGAAAACCGCCTCCACGCGCAGAAAGCGATTTTAGCATGGTGCTTGGAAAACACCGGCGTACAATTGGCTAAACCACTAGGATTTTAATAACATGAGTAAAACAAAAAACTATAAAAACACGACAATCGGTGTGCATACATTAAAACCCGAGACACTGATGATGTCTTATGGTTATGACCCGCAGTTTTCGGAAGGCGCGGTCAAGCCACCGGTGTTCTTAACCTCTACTTTTGCCTATCAGACACCAGAAGAAGGCGAAGAATCCTTCCACATAATGGCAGGACGCAAAAAAGGCCCCGAAGGTAATGTCGGCGGTCTAATTTACAGCCGCTTCAACCATCCGAATGTTGAAATTATCGAAGATCGACTGGCTTTGTATGAAGGTGCGGAAGGAGGCATTATGTTTTCCAGCGGCATGGGCGCGATCAGCGCAACACTGCTTGCCTATTTACGCCCAGGTGATGTCATTGTCCAAAGCGCGCCACTTTACGGTGGTACCGAAACTCTGATCCGTAAGTTTTTGCCTGAATTTGGTATAAAAACTGCCGATTTTAGTGATGGCTTGGATGAGGACGCGATGATGCGTTCACTACGCAGTGCCGCGCAGACAGGAAAACTTGCGATGGTTTTCATCGAAACCCCATCAAACCCGACAAATTCTATGGTGGATTTCGAGGCACTCATACGATGCGTTGATACCATAGGAAATGAGACAGGGCATCGCCCTCTTACGGTCTGTGATAACACCATGTTGGGGCCGGTTTTTCAACGCGCCGTACCTCAAGGCATTGATATTGCGCTTTACTCCGTCACAAAATATATCGGCGGCCATAGTGATTTGGTGGCTGGCGCGGTTTGTGGATCTCTTAAAACGCTGAAACCCATTCGCTCATTACGCGGCGCAATGGGACTGAACCTTGATCCACATACAAGCTGGATGATTTCAAGATCGCTTGAAACCCTCTCTATCCGTATGGAGCGCGCGGCAGAATCTGGAAAAAAAGTTGCAGCATGGATTGCAGATAACCCATATATAAAAGCCAAAATATATCATCCTGATTTTATTGACGATGCAGCGTATAAAGCGGTTTATAAACGCCAGTGTAGTGGCCCCGGCTCTACATTCTCTTTTACCCTTGATGTTTCAAAAGCAGAGATATTCAAACTTATCAATGCACTAACAATATTCAAATCTGCGGTCTCTTTAGGGGGGAGCGAAAGCCTTGTTTGTCATCCTGCAAGTACAACTCACTCCGGTGTTCCAGAGGATTTACGCGCCATATCAGGTGTCACGGATGGTCTTCTACGTCTATCCATTGGCCTAGAAAATGCAGATGATTTGATTGTAGATTTGGATCATGCCTTTAAATCTGTGTTTGGCGTTTAAGCGAAAATGAGCGCGCAAAACCTTCAAGAACGAAATAAGCGCGTAGAAGCCGATAAAGCGTGGGAGACATCACGTACACGGCGCGCTTTGATTGCGCTTTTCACATATTTGGTTGTTGGGTTTTATCTTAACTTACTAAATGTTAACTATGCATGGCTGCACGCCCTTGTGCCGCCTATGGCCTATGTGCTATCAACACTCTCGCTACCGCTGGTTAAAAAGATATGGATTGAAAAAATCTATAATGAAAAGGATTGATCGTTATGAGCACATCACAAAACAAAGGTAAAATCGTACTCGCCTATTCAGGCGGACTGGATACTTCGATTATCTTAAAATGGTTCATCGAAGAAGGATACGAGGTTATTGCCTATATCGCGGATGTTGGTCAGGAAGAAGATTTCGAAGCGGCAAAGGAAAAAGCACTGAAACTTGGCGCGGCAAAGGTTTATGTTGAAGACCTTAAACTTGAATTCGTACGCGATTACATTTTCACCACCATCAAATCCCAAGCCATCTATGAAGGGCGTTATTTGCTAGGCACCTCTGTTGCCCGCCCAATTATTGCAAAACGTCAAATCGAAATTGCCGAAAAAGAAAATGCACAATTTGTTTCTCATGGCGCGACTGGAAAAGGCAACGATCAGGTTCGTTTCGAGCTTGCTTATTATGCCCTAAAACCAGACATACAAGTTCTAGCACCATGGAAAATGGATAAGTTCCTGACACGATTTGAAGGCCGCGCAGATATGCTGAACTATGCCGAGCAATATGGCATCCCTGTTTCTGCAACACGTAAAAAACCCTATTCCGAAGACGATAATATGCTGCACATCTCTCATGAAGCCGGCGTATTGGAAGATCCAAACGCCCCAGCGGATGAAGATGTATATTCACGTACAAACAGCACAGACACGTCTCCAAACACGCCGGATATCCTAACCATCGACTTTGAACAAGGCATTCCGGTTAAAGTCAAAAACCAAACTGATGGAACAGAAATTACTGGCGCGGTTGAGCTGTTCACCTATCTTAACGATATTGGAACAAAACACGGTATTGGCCGCCTAGACATGGTTGAAAACCGCTTTGTTGGTATTAAATCACGCGGCGTATACGAAACACCGGGCGGCGAAATCCTCTATAAAGCACATCGCGATCTGGAGGGGCTTACCCTTGACCGTGAAGTTATGAAACTACGTGACTTCATGTCCTTAAAAGTGGCGGAACTGATCTATAACGGCTTTTGGTTCTCGCCAGAATTTGATTTGCTTATGACATTCATGGATAAAGCGCAAGAAACAAACACAGGCAGTGTGCAAATCAAGCTGATCAAAGGCGTTGCCTATCCGATTGCCCGTAAAAGCCCTGTGGCTCTTTATGATCCGTTACAATCATCTATGGATGTTGAGGGCGGATATGACCAAAAAGATGCTGATGGCTTTATCAAAATCAATGCTGTGCGTTTGAAAAACAACACTGCCGTACATGGTAAACCTTTGAGCGAGAAATCAAGCAAGGCGGCTTAACGCTTTAAGACTGAGATAAATCTTCTGGATCAAGGTTAATCCCTTGTTCCTCTATCGCTTTGGCAGGAAATTCAATGCCATCAAGGCGAAGCGCCGCAAGTGTGCGCGACGCATTATCGACTCGTTGCAATATAATATGGTTATTGTGGCTTCTATTCGCACATTCTGCAATAAGATCCTCTGGGGCAATATAACCCGTATTTTTCATACCGTCTTGCTTCCATGTATCTGTGGACTGCATTCTGGCCAATGGATTTCCTCTCATATGAACCAAGGTATTGTCCCTGCGTACCCTATCCATCCAAGACATCGTCATAATGGCATCCATATCTTCATTATATTTCATAGGAAGATCAATATACGTTCTATCACATTCCTCGAATTGAACATTAATGTCTGCAAAATCGACAAAATCTATATTCGACCTAAACATGCCATTTTCCCTTAAAGCATCAACTTGCGATTTCAAGGAATCTAATGCAATAGGATCAGGATGGGTTATACGAATAAAATGATCGCGCCCCTGCATTTTCCCATTGGGATCTTGTTTATTCTCGGACAGCCCTATGATTTTCTTTGTATTATCGCCAATTAATCCCCCACTGCCCAAACTGCCGATAATAAGCACCGTTTCACCCTTAACCTGACCGGATAAATCGCGAGCAATCATAATATTGTTTGTATTTTTATACCCCACCGAAACACTATTTTGAATATAGGCAACATCCTTTTTTATCTGACAGACAAGGTCTTGGAAATGCTTCTCTTTATCAGGATGGTTGTTTCTCAGGACCTGCAAACCATCCGTAAATTGTCGTCTGACATGGGTTTCACCTTTGCGCTTACTTCGAAAACCAGAGACAGTATCTAACAAGAACTTATAAGCACCCTCATCATCCATAACCTTAACTTCGTCGCCGCGCCCCTTTGGGAAAGGAAAATCATCAAAGTCGGTTTTTTTGCCGTACCAAATTTGATTATCGCAACTTTCAGCAAAGGGTACGCCTGCCTGCTCCTGCCAAGATTTAACCTCGTCAGACAAATAGCGCGTATTAAATTTTAAAAGACGAAGATTATCGACCGTTACATCATTGCTCACCAACAACTACCCCTAAATTCTTTTTTCCGCAGTCTATCCCATTTTTATGTATAAAATCAACATTTTCTCCTAGCCATCCCATTTCAACTCAATTACAAAGAAGGTAAGAAGACATAAGGAATGATAATGGAACCATTGAAACAAGAACAAGTGAATTATAAATTAACTTGGGAAGATAAGGGGTTCCTTGTTGCCTATTACGGCATGATAACAGGATCAGATGTTGATAAACTGAATCGTACATTGCATGGTGATATTAGATTTGATAACCATAAATATCAAATTTGGGAGTTCTTAAAATCTGATTATTCTCAAATGAGTATAGATGATGCAAGAACACTTGCCGCAACCGATGCCATAGCATCACGCTCTACGCCAAATGTAAAAGTTGCAATAATTGCAAACGACGAACATATGTCACTCATAGTAAAAGAATACACGAAATGCATGAAGGAAATATTCAACTCTTCATGGGAAATTAGATTATTTGATAAGATGTCTTCTGCACGAGAATGGATTAAAGAATAATATTTCAACTGACTTACAGGTAAATAAATGACTAAATCAACAGCATCTATCCCCTCATCATCACAAAATGATGGTATCGCACATCTTATCTTGGAATTTGATCCTGCGTCTGACGGTTGGTTTTTATACGCCCATAAATCTTTGGACGAAGCCCCATCATTGGAGCTATGGCATATGAGCAAAGAAGATGCGATGGAACAAGCCAGTTCGGATTACGGTGTAGGGCCACTTGATTGGAGCGAAGGTGGCGAAGGCGATACCGCCCCAACCCTTGACGCCAACGGCACAACGTTGAAAGATGGCGACACCGTAACACTGATAAAAGACCTTGATGTCAAAGGCGCAGGGGTTACGATAAAACGCGGTACAACAGTTAAAAATATAACACTAACCGATGATCCAGAACTTATCGATTGCCGTACAAAAGAAGTCAAAGGCTTGGTTTTAAAAACCTGTTTTGTAAAGAAAATCTGACTCTGAAATAACAAAAAAATTGTAAGTTTTTTCTCGCATTATTGTGTGCGTTTTGCTATGTCCTTTCTTAAGCAAACCAATGACAGGATTTTAGATTATGGACATACATACAATTTATGCCATTATTGGCTTTTTACTTGCGGCATACGCCGTTGTTGGAAACGACGCAGTACAAACACTTGGAACATTTATTGCTTCCAATGATAAGGTTGTTAAATGGTATTGGCTTTGGGCCGCCGCATCTCTTGTTTTAGTTGTCACACTAACATATGGCTGGATTATTAATGATGGTGACATCGCATTTGGTCGATTAGACAAAATCCCCCCTATTCAAGTTCAATGGTATCACGCCGCCGCGCCGCTTATCCTTGTGTTATTAACACGCATTGGTATTCCTGTTTCAACGACATTCCTTGTTCTTTCAACATTCGCCAGCACACTCATACTAGAAAAAATGCTGGTTAAGAGCGTTATTGGGTATGGTCTGGCCGCTATTGTTGCTTATGTATTGTGGCTTGGCATTTCGCGGATCATGAATGAAAAATACAATATGGTGAAAAAAGAGAACCGAATGAAATGGCGTATCCTGCAATGGAGTGCGACGGGCTTTCTCTGGTATAGCTGGCTTAGCCATGACATGGCAAACATCGCTGTATTCTTACCAAGAGTACTGCCCTTTTGGATGTTGACCGGGGTTATGGCGATATTATGTTTCTGGCTTGCCCTTATTTTCCGAAGCCACGGCGGAAAAATCCAAAAAATCGTATTGGAAAAATCTGGAACGCGCTTCGTACGTTCTGCAACAATCATCGACTTTATCTATGCATTGATTCTGATTTACTTCAAACAAATGAATGATATTCCAATGTCGACAACTTGGGTGTTTGTTGGCCTTCTAACAGGGCGTGAGCTTGCGATTGCAACAACATATCGTGATACGTATAAAGCTGGCTATGTCTTCCCGCTAATCGGAAAAGACTTCCTTAAAATGATGATCGGACTTGGGGTTTCGGTTGCCTTGGCACTTATGATCCATTATGTTCTTGAACCAGCGACATAAAACATAAAGAGCACCGAAAATGGCGAAAGAAAATTCAAATCAAATGTGGGGTGGAAGGTTTGAGGACAAGCCATCTGACATTATGGAACAAATTAACGCGAGTATTGGCTTTGACAAACGTATGTGGCGCCAAGATATCCGTGGCTCTATTGCGCATGCGACGATGCTTGCAAAACAAGGCATTATCACAAAAGACGAAGCCGTTCAGATCGTCAATGGTTTGAACAAAATCGCCGAAGAAATAAAATCAGGACATTTTGAATTTAAAGCATCTCTTGAAGATATTCATATGAATATTGAGGCACGTTTACGTGAGATCATTGGCGATGTCGCAGGAAAGCTACATACTGCGCGCTCCCGTAATGACCAAGTCGCGACAGATTTCAAGATGTGGACGCGCGAAGCAACACATGATTTGATCGGACAAGTCGAATCTCTGCAAATCACATTAGATGCCCTAACAACAAAGCATAGTAATGACATCATGCCTGGCTTCACACATTTACAAGCCGCACAGCCGATCACTCTTGGTATTCACATGAATGCGTACTGGCACATGTTAGAGCGCGATAAATCCCGCCTGCAAGACTTTGCCGTTCGGATTAACAAATGCCCACTTGGCGCAGCGGCTCTGGCGGGGACACCCTACCCGATTGATCGTGAGTTTACGGCAGAAAAACTTGGCTTTGACGGCCCGATGCCAAACACATTAGACGCGGTATCCGCACGTGATTTTGCCACTGAATTTCTTTTCATCACGGCGCAATGTGGATTGAACCTCTCACGTTTGGCAGAAGAGATTATCATCTGGGCAACACCGCAATTTGGCTTTATCCAATTATCGGATAGCTGGAGCACGGGTAGCTCTATCATGCCACAAAAGAAAAACCCTGATGCGGCAGAGCTTGTACGCGGCAAAACAGGTCGTATGAATGGTAACCTTGTGCAAATGATGACCGTTCTGAAAGGTCTGCCGCTGGCGTATAACAAGGATTTACAAGAAGATAAAGAACCGGTTTTTGATAATTTCGATGCATTATCCCTTTGTTTACAGGCCATGAAAGGCATGCTTGAAACCGCTACATTCAATACGGATGCGATGCTGAATTCTGCGGAAATGGGCTATACCACTGCGACGGCTCTTGCCGACTGGTTGGTGATGAATCTTGGCCTTCCTTTCCGTGATGCACATCATGCAACAGGCGCGATTGTGAAGATGGCAGAGGATAAAGGGTGCAAACTTGATGAGTTAGACCTCGCGGATATGCAGGCCGTCAACTCTGCCATTACCGATGAAATCTTTGCTGTCTTAAGTGTGAAGAAATGACGAGAATCTATCACAACCCGCACTGTTCTAAATCCAGACAAGCTCTGGATATCATTCGCGATCATGGCATTGAGCCTGAAATCATAGAATATCTGGACGGGTCATTAGGGCTGGTTGAGTTGGAAATACTATTCGGCCTTTTGGATCTGGATAGCGCGCTGGATATGATGCGCATAAAGGAACCCGACTTTAAAGAGGCTGGCCTGACCAAGGACAGCAGCAACGAAGAACTTCTCGCGGGAATAGCACAATATCCTAAGCTGCTTGAACGTCCAATTGTTGTAACGGATAAAGGCGCATGTATTGGCCGCCCACCGGAACTGGTTGAAGAAATTATTTAATGTAAATTCTTCGGCACTTGCGCGGCCAGTTCAAGCTCATAAAGGATATTGACGGCACCTTGCATTGGGCCTTTTTCATGCCCGAGAATATACGCACCGACATCCACCAATTTTGCACCTGCACGCGCCAATGCACCACAATTTTTATTGGTAATATTGCCGCCCTGCACCACACAGAGAACATCACTTAGTGTAGTGAACTTACCGATCAGCATCGGATCAGCCGCCAAAACCACATAATCAACATCGTGTTTTACCGCAATTTCTGCTTCACTCATATTTTCACAGACAAGTCCAATAATCACATCATCGCCAAGTACCCCGCGCAGCGCCTTATACTCATCCATATTTGTTAACAGCACCCCATCCGCACCTAAGGGATCCGCTGTGCCACTCACAATCGCAACAAAACCTTGATCGCGGATAACAGGAATGATGTCAGTGATGCGCTCTGCCACTTCCACAGAATATGCCAGTTCAACCACAACCATATTTTTTTTGTATCCCGAGCTACGATTAATCGCGAATGCCATTTTTCGAATATAGCCAATCACATCCAACATATTGGAAAAATCATCTATCCGTACATAAATCCCGCATGGTGGGCTTCCGCTCTTGTCGCTGCTCATCGTTTATGCTTTCCTTATGCTTAATATTATGCGTTCAAACGCCAAGCAGGCTTGCCGTAGCAACCCTAAAAAATTATTTGAGTGTTATATGTCAGAAAAAATACTGCAAATCAAGAATTTACACGTTGATTTCAAAACGCCCTCTGGCGACTTCCATGCCGTAAAGGGCATTAGTTTCGATATGTTTAAGGGTAAAACGCTGGCTCTGGTTGGAGAATCAGGTTCTGGGAAATCAGTAACCGCCCTATCAGTCATGAAATTACTGCCCTATCCCACCGCTTCACACCGCGCAGGTTCTTCCATCTTGTTTGAAGGGGAAGAGCTGATCGATAAGGGCGAAACCTATATGCGCACCATTCGCGGACAACAAATAGGCATGATTTTTCAAGAGCCACAAAGCGCACTAAACCCCCTGCACACGATTGAACGACAAATTGGCGAAGTCTTAAAAATCCATCAGGGCATGGGGAAAGATAAAACCAAAGCCCGTGTTTTAGAATTGCTTGATATGGTTGGCCTGCCAAAAATGAAAGAGCGCCTGAACGCCTACCCGCATGAGTTATCGGGCGGCCAGAGACAACGGGTAATGATTGCCATGGCACTGGCGAATGAGCCTGAGCTTCTGATCGCGGATGAGCCGACAACCGCGCTGGATGTTACCGTGCAGGCACAAGTTCTAGAATTACTGGAAGACTTGCAAAAAGAGCTGAATATGGCTCTTCTTCTTATCACTCACGATCTCTCGGTGGTCGAAAAAATGGCGGATCATGTTTGTGTCATGCGTCACGGCGAATTGAAAGAGAGCAGCCCGTGCAAAACATTATTTGCCACTCCCAAGCATGACTACACAAAGATGTTGCTGGCCACACGCCCCCACGGCACAGCAAAAGCCATTCAAAGTAATGCCCCGATCCTCGTATCAGGTACAAATATCAAAGTACATTTCCCGCATAAGAAAAGCTTTATGGGGAAAACTCTCAGCTGGATCAAAGCCGTTGATGGCATAGACATAACCATCAAGCGCGGGGAAACACTTGGCGTTGTCGGAGAATCAGGGTCAGGGAAAAGTACATTGGGACTGGCGGCTTTGCGCTTATTAAAGTCTGAAGGCGTATTTAAATTTGACGGCGAAGATATCTCGAACCACAATCGCAGAATCATGCGCCCCCTACGCTCACGTATGCAAATTGTTTTCCAAGACCCATATGGATCGCTTTCTCCACGGATGAGCGTGGCCAATATCATAGGTGAAGGACTGGCACTGCACCAACCGCAGCTTTCCGAGGCACAGCGCGGCGATCTTATCGTTCAGGCACTAAAAGATGTGCATATGAACCCGGGCACCCGCCATCGATATCCCCATGAATTTTCAGGCGGACAACGACAGCGTATCTCAATTGCCCGTGCCATGGTGCTTGCCCCAGAATTTGTTGTATTGGATGAACCAACCAGTGCCCTTGATGTCTCTGTTCAGGCAGAAATCGTTGATTTGCTGCGTGAACTACAAGAAAAACACGCCCTATCCTATATGTTTATCAGTCATGATTTACGGGTTGTTCGCGCGATGAGCCATAATGTTTTAGTCATGAAAGACGGTAAAGTTATAGAACACGGTAGTGCCGAAGATATCTTTACTGCCCCAAAAGAAAATTACACAAAAACCCTACTTGATGCGGCAATGAATATGAAAACAGGGTAAAAAATCATAAAATCTAACCAAAAAAACCGAATATCTTTATTTTTCCTTTGCTTTGCCTATGCAACTCATGTTAATAAATCTTCAATCTATTTTAGGTAACATTAATAATTCAACAAATTAGAAAGAGGTGAACACTGTGGTCAGTGTGAACGTAAGAGATAATAATGTCGATCAAGCTTTGCGCGTTCTGAAAAAGAAAATGCAACGCGAAGGTATTTTTCGCGAGATGAAACTTCGTCGTCATTACGAGAAGCCATCGGAGAAACGCGCGCGCGAAGATGCCGAAGCAATTCGTCGTTGTCGCAAAATGGAACGTAAACGTCGCGAGCGTGACGGATATTAATTCCAAATAAATTATAAAATTATAAAGAACTGCTGCCCTAAACCGTCAGCGGTTTTTTTGTGCTTATTTTTTAACTTTTATATGATARCATCASATTGAATCTGGCTTTAAAAGAAAAAGTGACCTGTATGAATAAATTAAAGCATCTTTGTTTATTGGGAATTTTATCTGTTCTTGGACTTAGCATTGTTACAAATRSCTCCTTTGCGCAGACATCTTCTAAAACGAAGGAAGCCTCYAAAACGAAAAAARGTGATAAAKCTGGGCAATTCGGAAGAATTGGTACAARRAGTCGCACGGAAATYCCWGANGAATTNAAAAAAAGACGCCGAAAAAATMCAATGGCGCTTACACAAATCYATAACAGGTGTTTTTGAAACAAAATTCCCACAAAAATATAAATACAAAATATTTCCATTTCAATTTAACGAGAATACCTTTGCGAGCTCCGSAGAAATYATTTCCGCACTTGACGGCAATRTCGAATCAACACGTGAWAAAAGCCTTCTTATCAAGGTCACACAAACATTTGGCAGTGAATTAACATATAAAGAAATGAAAGCAGTTCTMGAACGTKCYGCAAGRCGATATGTACTATCKGCGAARTCAATCGGCGGTGCGGTTCTAACGAATAAAGACATACAATATAAAGGGTTTTTTGGAAAAGACATCTATATATCTTATAAAATAAAAGATGAAAAATACGGCCTGAGAATACGACTTTATATGACAAATTTTTCAAAAGTTGAGCAAGTTTTAAGTGGCCCTTCACACACGATGTATTCATACCGCTCTGATGATTTTTTCGATACAATAGTGTTGTATGATGGAATTACGACCAAACCAGATATTCCAATGGGATATGGCTGGATTGATCATACGTCAAAACACAATGTATTTACCGTAAAATTACCTCCACAAAACAAAGATTACACGCCTTTTCCACCTAAGTTTACAACAGAAAAACAATCAGAATCCATGCGTCTCATTATCGTTGATCCTGTAACAGAAGTGCGTGTAAAATATAATGTCTACTCATACAAAAGCGATAGAAAATATTCATATAGCAGTGTAAAAGCACTCATTTTCTCAAAACACGTCACACAGTTTGTGAGGAATGTCTCATCAGATAGCCTTAATATGAAATCCATGACAATTGATGGCATGGATGCGATGAGGACCAAGCTGGTCATCACCCCCACTGATAAGCATCCTGGTATTACAACAATTGTTATAGAGGCACAATACAAGGACAATATCCTTGTTATTCAAGAATTTTTAAGTGGCAAAAAACACACACAATCCAATATGGATAAAACATTCTTCTCCCTTTTAAAGTTCCACCCTGAAAAATACAAAGCCCCCCTCTCTCCATCCCAAAAAACCAGCAATAAAGCAACAACACTTGAAGATACCTCTTCTTCAAAAAATGCGGCAGATATGGACGTTGAAGAAAAAGAAGTAGTAGAGCCAGTATCTACTCCATAAAAACTGACATTTCCTCTTCTAGCCATTCAAGTAAGTCTGCGGATAAATATGGCGAGAGTTTTTGGTGAATAGTTCTTGAATATACTTGAAGCCAGCTTATTTCCTGCTCACTCAACATATCTATATCGATTAAGCTTTTTGCAAATGGCGCGTAAGTTACTGTTTCAAATTTCAGCATATCCAGATCATCACTATCAATCACAAAAACGAGATTTTCGATGCGGATACCATAGCCCCCTTCCTTATAATATCCCGGCTCATTAGAAATTAACATTCCGGCCTTCAGAACCTTTTCCCCGCGTGGAGATATATTCGTTGTTCCTTCATGCACACACAAATAACAACCAACGCCATGCCCTGTACCGTGCGCATAATCAAGCCCGACATCCTGCAAGGGTTTTCGTGCCAACGCATCAATTTCTTTCCCTATTGTGCCTTTTGGAAAATGCGCACTGGCCAAAGCAATATGCCCTTGTAAAACACGCGTATAATTCTCTCGTTGCTCCTGTGTTGGTCTATTTATTGCAACGGTGCGCGTAATATCCGTGGTTCCCCATTGATATTGCCCGCCGCTATCGACAAGTAATAGTCCATCACCGCGGATATCCGCATTACTTTCCTGTGTCGCGCGATAATGAACAATGGCACCATTACCTGCAAACCCTGCAATCGTAGAAAAGCTAGCAGCCAAATACGCCTCATGTTCACGACGAAACCCTTCCAGTTTCTCTTCGACGGATAGCTCGCTCATCCCTGTTTGATTATCGGGCTCACTTAACCATTTCAGAAACTTAACAATCGCAACACCATCATGAATATGCGCCAAACGTATGGCATCCTGTTCTGTCGCACTTTTAATCGATTTTTGTGCGACACAAGGATCACCCTTATCCAGAATTTTAATTTTTTCGCGTTGTAACACCTGCTCAAACCAAATTGGCACAGACGAACAATCAACCCAAATCCGACCCGTAACTTCAATTACACGTCCCTCCATTTGTTCAAAGGGATAGATACGTACCGCGTCACCTAACGCATCCACGATGTCTTGCGACACTTTATCCGAATCAACAAACCAATCAAACGTTCCATCCGCATAAAGCATCCCATAAGATAGAACAAGTGGCGAGTACTTAACATCCCCACCACGAATATTCAACAACCAGCAGATCGAATCACTGACACTTAAAAGGCATGCAGCGCATCCCTGCTCTTTAATTTGTGCGGCAATATCCATCCTTTTATCTGTTGCACTACGTCCGGCGATATGATCAGGGAAAATTGTTACCGGCTCTTTCGGTTTATCCGGCTGATCACCCCATAAAGCATCTATGGGGTTAGCATCCATAGGCACAAGAACAATGGATATACCCTCCAATGCATCATTGATCGCATTTAATTGCGCGGGCGTATAAAGCCATACATCATAGCCTATTCTATCACCTGCAACCGCATGCGCTTCCAAGCATTTCCCCACTGGATTCTTAATCATATCATCGATCATAAACACATCACTATCCAGCTGGTTTTTCATCTGTATGGTATAGCGACCATCACTTAAAATTATCGCTTTATCCTGCAATATAATCGCCGCCCCTGCGCTGCCTGTAAATCCGGACAACCATGCCAAACGCTCCGCATATTCAGCCAGAAACTCTCCTTGAAATTCATCGGTACGCGGCAGGATAAAGCCGGACACTCCTTGTTTTTTTAATTCTTCTCGTAAAGATGATAGTCTTCCTTGATATTGGGTAGGGTTTTCTGGCATGTTATACCTCTGTTTGAAATGCTCTGAATATAAGGATAAATGTATCATCATGAAAAATACAGCGCATATTATCGTTTTCGGTAATGAAAAAGGTGGATCGGGCAAATCAACCACCGCCATGCACACCGCAATTGCCCTGTTACGATTGGGATATAGCGTGGGCACGATTGATCTTGATGCACGTCAGGGAACGCTTACACGCTATTTAAAGAAACGTTTTGAATACATCACACGCAACAAAGAGCATTTACCCAGTCCAGCACATATGGCAATTGAGAAAAGCAACAAAGAAACCGTTACAGAACAAAAATTCGAGGAGGAGTCCTTCTTGCTTATGGCATTAGATGAACTGGGCCGTGTTTGCGATTTCATCGTCATAGATACCCCCGGGACAGACTCGTTCCTCTCTCGCCTTGCTCATAGCTACGCCGATACTCTTATCACGCCGATGAATGACAGCTTCATCGATTTGGATTTGTTAGCCGATATTGATATGAAAAATTATGATGTTGTTGGCCCCTCTATTTATTCAAAAATGGTTGAAGAACAGCGCAAAGTAAAAAAACTTCGCTGTGATGGCACGATTGATTGGATTGTTATGCGCAACCGAATGACGCATCTTAATACCAACAACAACAAAATAATCACAAAGCTCCTAGATCAAATTTCACACCTAGCTAAGTTCCGCCTTGCCCCAGGGTTTGGAGAGAGAGTCGTGTTTAAGGAACTGTTTTTAAAAGGATTAACACTACTAGACCTTAAAGAAGATCAAAATGGCGGACTGACTCTGTCCCAAATTGCGGCACGCCAAGAAGTTAGAAACCTCATCATAGAGATCGCGCCAGAGCATATTAAAGGACATGCCACGCCACCGAAAAGCCAATCAAAAACTGCGGTAAACGGTTAAATCATGCCAATCCTAATTCTTATCTTTGGTGTTCTTATTGGGCTATATGCACTTTATCGATTTTTTATTAAAGCCACCCCCGAACAAGTACGAAGCCTTTTTTTCTATAGTATTATCACGATCTATGGCCTTATTTTATTATTCTTTGCTATGACTGGGCGTATTATTATTTCAATCCCACTCCTCCTCCTCTCTATTCCTTTTATAATTGCCCATTTAAAGGAGAAGAAATCACAAAAACCCCCGCCAAATGATGAATAGATATTGCCCTATTACCTTGCATTGCAATACAAAATATGGCATTCATTCCAAATATTTCTAAATGATAATTAAAATAGTATAAGAGCGAATAACATGACAAAAGAGAACATCAGACCTGTCAAAAAAGCAGTCTTCCCTGTTGCAGGACTAGGAACGCGTTTCCTGCCAGCGACAAAGGCAATGCCAAAAGAAATGCTGCCGATTAATGATCGTCCTTTAATCCAACATGTTTTCGAAGAAGCACGCGAAGCAGGTATTGAAGAATTCATTTTTGTTACTGGTCGCCACAAAAATATGCTGGAAGAGCATTTCGATTATCAACCAGAACTTGAACAAACGCTTCAGGCGCGTGGCAAAGATGACATGATAGAAAAAGTGCGTAATTCTGAAATGCCTGCAGGTAAGTTATTCCTGACCAGACAGCCAAAACCCTTAGGGTTAGGCCATGCAATTTGGTGTGCACAGAAACTTATAGGCGATGAACCCTTTGCCATTATTCTACCTGACGATTTGGTCGATTATAAGGAAGGCTGCCTGACACAAATGATTAATGCCTATAACGAATATGGCGGAAACATCGTTGCTGTAAAGGAAGTGCCCCGTGCAGAAACCAGCAAGTACGGTATTTTGGATATTGATACAGATGACGGCAATATTGTGTCCATCAAAGGGTTGGTTGAAAAACCTGCCCCTGAGGATGCGCCATCAACATTATCCATTATTGGGCGTTACATCCTACAACCGGAGGTGTTCGATCATTTAGCCGCCTTCGAGACAGGTGCAGGCAATGAAATTCAGTTGACGGATGCCATGGCCAAACTTCTGGGCAAACAAGCATTCCATGGTCTACGATTTAAAGGGGATCATTTTGATTGCGGCTCTCGCCTCGGCTTTATCGCTGCAAACCTCGCCTATAGCCTTAAAGACAATGAAATTGGCGACGGCGTCAGAGCACTGCTAAACACTTACAAATAACACCAAAACTTAAGTAGAATTGGAAAAATAATGAGCTACACATTCAACCCAACAATCTTGCGCGAATATGACATACGCGGACAAATTAACAAAAACCTGTCCGAGAAAGATGCTTATGCCCTAGGTCGAGCTTTTGGAACATACATTATTCAAGAGCATACCGAGACAACAAAGCACACGATCTGCGTTGGCTATGATGGGCGGATCAGCTCCACATCTTTATCAGACAGCCTTATCCAAGGCTTAAAAGAGTGCGGCATTGCCGTTATTAATGTCGGCTTAGGCCCAACACCGATGCTATACTTTGCAGTCAAACACTTCGGCGCAGAGGCCGGTATTATGGTGACTGGGTCACATAACCCGCCGGATTATAACGGCTTTAAAATGACATTAAATAAAAGCCCAATCTTTGGTGAGAATATTCAAAAAATTGGCAAACTTTCTGCTTCTGGTGATCTTATTGATGGTGAAGGTACGGTTGAAGAACAAGATATTAAAGAGATTTATGTTGACCGCCTTATCCAAGACCTAGAACTAACCCGTGAGATGACCGTTGCATGGGATGCGGGCAATGGCGCGGCGGGTGAAATACTGCAAATGCTGGTCAAAAAAATTCCGGGTGAGCATCACTTACTGTTCGAAGATATTGATGGCACATTCCCCAACCACCATCCAGACCCGACAGTTGATGAAAATCTGGTTGATTTACAGAAACTTGTCGCAGAAAAATCCTGCGATTTAGGGATTGCTTTTGATGGTGATGGTGACCGAATTGGTGTGGTTGATGAAAACGGCGACGTGTTACGCTGTGACATTCTAATGACCATCTACGCACGTGAAGTGATTAAGAACAACCCAGGCGCACATATCATAGGTGATGTTAAATGCTCTCAAGTCATGTTTGATGAAATTCGCAATATGGGCGGCACACCTGTTATGTGGAAAACAGGACATTCATTGGTTAAAGATAAAATGAGAGAGCTGAACTCGCCCCTTGCTGGTGAGCTAAGTGGACATATTTTCTTTGCCGATAAATATTATGGCTTTGATGACGCACTTTATTGCTCGGTTCGTTTGTTGAATGAGCTGTCAAAAGCCAAAGGTGGCTTATCTAGCCTAACCGCGCATTTACCAAAACTGTTTAATACACCAGAACTACGCATTGAAGTCAGCGAAGAAGAAAAGTTCTCTCTCGTCCCTCGTGTACTGGAAAGCCTGAAAATACTTGCAGGAAATGACAACACAATCGCACTGGATGACATTGATGGTGTCCGCGTTACAACGCCTGATGGTTGGTGGTTACTTCGCCCGTCAAACACGCAAGATGTTCTTGTCGCCCGCATGGAAAGTCATACAGAAGAGGGTTTAACACGCCTAAAAAATATGGCTAGTGAAGAAGTCCAAAAATTAGGGTATAGTTTCACCTTCTAAGCTCGAATCATTTTTGCGATTCACTCCTTAAAAGGTAAAATTATATAATGAACAATATCAAAATTCTGGAACTTTTGGCTTCCAAGATATGTCACGATCTTATCAGTCCAGTGGGGGCAATTTCCAACGGTATTGAAATTCTAGAAGAGCTAGGCCCTGACGCAGGTGACGAAGTTACATCCCTTATCGCGTCTAGCACCATACAAGCGAATGCCAAGTTAAAAACTTTGCGCATGGCTTACGGACTTGGCGGGGCAGATCAAAACATCACAACCGTGGATATTCACGCCCTGTTTGGCGAATTCATAGCCAGTGAAAAACGTCTTTCACAAGACTGGAACCCACATGAATATTTTGGCATAGAACCAAGATCGGGCTTGGCAAAGATTTTACTCTGCGCACTCATCCTTATATCTGAAACCTTACCTAAGGGCGGTATTATTTCGGTTAAGGCTGGTGAAGACAATACAATACTAGTCACAGGAAATGGTGAAAATGCTCGTTTTCAAGAAGAAGCCCTGCGTGCTCTTGAACGCAAAACCAACGCAGAAGACCTTCCCCCTAGATATGTCCATACCTATATCACTGGACTTTTCTCACAACATTACGGCTTTGAAATTACACCTGAAAACACAGGTAATGATTTTATTTGCTTGAGATTAAAATGTTCTAATGTATTCTAATGATAGAGTCTGTGGTATTAAACAATATCCACTCTATTAATTTTCTCTGTGTAATACTGCTTCAAAACATCTGCGTAAAATTTAAATTTACTAATAAATCCTTAATGATTTCTATGCATATTTAAGGGTAGCGTTGTTAACACACACACACCATTAGAATAATGGTGGTTTCGAGCGAGAAAGAGAACTGAGCCATGGACGATCTTATTGTCGAATTTATAGTAGAAACAAACGAAAGCCTCGAAGAACTAGACGTCGATCTCGTCAATCTTGAGAAAAACCCTAACGATTCAGATTTGCTCGGAAAAATATTCCGTTTGGTACACACGATAAAAGGGACGTGTGGGTTTTTAAGTTTACCGCGCCTTGAAAAAGTGGCACATCATGCAGAAAACGTCCTTGGTAAATTCCGTGATGGTGTTTTGGACGTAACGCCTGATTATGTGACTTTAATTTTCGCGTCCATTGACCAAATTAAATACATTGTAGCGGAAATTGAAGAAACAGGCCTTGAACCAGATGGCAATGACGCTGGCCTTATTGCACAACTTGACGCGGCCTATGAAGGTAAAGTTCTTTTAAGTGATGGTACGATGAAAAATGCCTCTGATCAAAGCACAGATAATAGCCCCAATGAAAAAGTTGAGAGTGTCAAACCAGCCGCTGGCGCAACACAAGAAAGAAATATCGCACCTGGTGATGCGACCATAGATGAACTGGAAGCTGCCTTTGCGAATGCTCCTGGAATGGACGGGATAAACACGCCTGACGACACACCTGCAACCGCAAAAAAAGACGAGCAGCCTATGGATAGTGCAGCAGATAATAAAAAAGAAGTAACCGCGGCATCAAAGCCAAAAACTGTTCAAACGCTTCGTGTTAATGTTGATGTTCTTGAAGACCTTATGACATTAGTGAGTGAATTGGTTCTTACACGTAACCAACTATTACAAATCCTGCGCACACAAAATGATTCAGAATTTTCTACTCCATTACAAAGACTTAGCCATGTTGTGTCCGAACTTCAGGAAGGCGTTATGAAAACACGCATGCAGCCTGTCGGGAATGCATGGTCTAAATTACCTAGGATCATTAGAGATTTAAGCTTAGAACTCGATAAGAAAATAAATCTTATCATGACAGGAGAAGATACAGAATTAGACCGTCAAGTTCTAGAAATGATTAAAGACCCCCTCACGCATATGGTTAGAAACTCAGGAGATCACGGTATAGAATTACCTGCAGAACGCCTTGCCGCAGGAAAACCGGAAACCGGAACAGTAAGGTTAGAAGCATTTCATCAAGGTGGTCATATCATCATAAGAATTTCAGATGACGGAAAAGGGTTATCCGAAGACAAGATTAGAGAAAAGATCTATCAAAATGGCTTGGCAACAAAAGAAGAAATCAACGAAATGTCAACGCAGCAAATTCACCAATTTATCTTTGCCGCAGGCTTCTCTACAGCCGAAGCCGTCACCGCCGTATCAGGGCGTGGTGTGGGTATGGACGTTGTCAGAACCAATATAGAAAAGATTGGAGGCACTATTGATCTTAAATCAGAAGAAGGAAAAGGCTCCACCTTTACAATTAAGATCCCGCTAACATTGGCCATTGTATCCGCCTTGGTTGTAGAAGCTGGAAAAGAGCGGTTCGCAATCCCACAACTTGCTGTACGTGAACTTGTCATGGTTTCAGAGCATGGCGATAATCGTGTTGAGTACATCAAAGGTGCTCCTGTTTTCCGTTTGCGTGACCGTCTCTTGCCACTCGTCTCTCTCAGCAGTATTCTAGGCTTAGGTGAAGGACGTGCTCTACACAGTCAAGAACAACCCTCACCAGAAAAAGCACATCATGACGACAACCCAGATACTTCCCAAGAAATAGAAATAGAAACAGAGGCAGAAGACCAAGAAGGGAACAATAATCTTTACTTGGTTATCACCGAAGTTAGTGGATATGATTTTGGGATTATCGTTGATAAGGTTTTTGACACAGAGGAAATTGTTGTCAAACCTGTTGCAGAAATGCTGAAAGGGCTATCCCTCTTCTCAGGCAACACAATTCTTGGTGATGGTAGCGTTATTATGATCCTTGATCCAAATGGAATTGCCAGTGCAACAGGTAACATGGCATCAACGGAAGATTTGAATGGGTCACAAGAAGAAAATGAACACAGATCAACATCCGAGAAGAAAACACCTCTGCTTCTCTTTAATGCTGGTGATCAAACACCAAAAGCTGTTCCTCTAGCACTTGTCGCGCGATTGGAAAATATAAAAGAAAAAGAAATAGAATATTCCAGCGGAGAAATGACAGTACAGTACCGCGGGGCACTTATGCCTTTAATTCCATTTTGCTCTTCCCTCACTCTTGATGAAGGAGATGATAAACCGGTTCTTGTCTTTACTGATCAAGATCAATCTTTAGGCATTATTGTTGATGAAATCATTGATATCTTAGATGAACATCTGGATATTCAGCTCAGCTCACAAAAAGGTGGATTACTGGGGAGTGCCATTATCAATGGTGTTGCAACAGATATCATTGATATTACCTACTTCCTTAATAATGTTAATCAGAGCTGGTTCAAAGATCATGATGAAACCCCTTATGGCGCCTCTATTGAAACCGAACACGGAAAGAAACGTATTCTCCTTATTGATGATAGTGCCTTTTTCAGAAACATGCTTACACCTCTCTTAAGCATGGCAGGATATGATGTCACATCTTTAGAAGCCCCCTCCGAAGCATTGAAAATGTGTGAAGAAGGCATTACCTTTGACGTCATTGTCAGCGATATAGAAATGCCCGATATGGATGGCTTTGAATTTGCGCAACACGTTAAGAAAGATAATGGAAAATGGGCAAACACCCCCATGATTGCCCTATCATCACATGCAACACCGCAAGACATAGAGCGCGGCATAGAAGCTGGCTTCACGAATTACGTCGCTAAATTTGATAAAGACACATTATTGAGCACATTATCACAGACACTTACAAAAACCTAAAGGACGAGGTAACACATATCATGGCAGACACAGATGAAGCCCTTCACGCGCTATCAGAAGAGTTCTTGACAATTTGCGTTAATAATCAATTCTTTGGCATCCCTGTTCTTCAGGTACAAGATGTTCTTAGTGAGCAACCCGTAACAAAAATCCCGTTAGCATCACGCGAAGTCGCTGGTTCTCTTAACCTAAGAGGACGCGTTGTCACCGCTATTGATGTGCGACGTTGCCTATCTATGCCAGATAGAGATGAAGGCCAAAAAAGTATGAGCGTTGTTGTTGAACATAGTGAAGAGCTTTTTAGYCTTATCATTGACAGTGTTGGAGAGGTTCTYGCMCTRGAGAARCACAATTTTGAAAAAAAYCCTRGCACCATCGACCCYWTRTGGAAGGATATATCAACAGGTATTTTTCAGCTCGAAGACAATCTTTTAATCATCATGGATGTGTCTAAGCTGTTAGAAAACATAGGAAATGCMAAAACGTGAATATAATAAATGTACACTCMCTAGCAATTMATCATTGCTTAAGTATTTTATTCTCATAATACCTGATATAATATTAWTCTTGAKAAATTARTAAAAGGAAATAAAATGAAGTCTTGCCTAATCGTTGATGAYAGYCGCGTTGTAAGGAAGGTCGCAAGTCGCATTGTGCATGAYCTWGGTTTTGAATGCAACGAAGCAGAAGATGGGCAAAAAGCATATGAATCTTGCRYGGMATCCATGCCAGACGCTATTATTCTTGACTGGAATATGCCGATCATGAACGGCTTAGAATTTCTAGAAAAATTAAGAAAYATGGAGAATGGARATCATCCCAAAGTCGTTTTCTGCACAACAGAAAATGATATTTCTCATATTCAACGCGCAATGGAAGCTGGCGCAAATGAATATATTATGAAGCCATTCGATAGTGARATTATAGAAACAAAATTTATTCAGATAGGATTRCTTGAACAAAAAGACTAGACTTCAACGCATAACATAATCTCTCTGGCTGGAAAAATAAATGAGTATAAATAACAAAATTACAGTTGCTTTAATTGATGACTCCAGCGTTATCCGCGGGGCGTTGGCACGTATTATAGAATCTGATCCAAATATCGAAATCATAGCCTCTCTAGCGAATGGAGAGATGGCCGTTTCAATCGCCAAAAGAAAAAAACCGGATGTCATGATCCTTGATATTGAAATGCCTATTATGGATGGCTTAACCGCTTTACCAAAAATTTTGGAACATTCACCAGAAACAAAAGTAATTATGTTTTCGGCCCTGACGGCAAAAGGCGCAGATACAACAATAAAAGCCATGGCATTAGGGGCCGTTGAATGCATTGTCAAACCAAAGAGTACACAAGATACGGGACCTGGATCCCATTTCCATAGATATATTACAAATCTTATTAAAACACTTGGCAAAGAACAAAATAGGCAGAGCCATACCCCTCGCGGTGCGCCAATTTCAACAAGCCCCCCCTCTTTTAAAATAAGCACATCATATAAGTTTGCATCACCTGAAATTATTGCAATAGGAAGCTCTACCGGAGGACCACAAGCTCTATTTAATGTTTTTAAAAATATGGGCGCGGTTTCGTTACCTGTCATTATCACGCAGCACATGCCTGCAACATTTACAAAAATATTGGCTGAGCATATCTCTCAACGCACAAGTATGCCAGCACAAGAAGGCGAAGATGGCATGCTTGTTGAGGGTGGAAAAATTTATGTGGCTCCAGGCGGTAAACATATGACTTTCAAAAAGAACAATGGGAAACTTTATGTTCGGCTGAGTAACGCGCCGCCTGAAAATTTTTGCAAACCATCCGTGGATGTCATGATGCGCTCTATCGTCGACATTTATCAAGATAAAATTCTTTGCGTTATATTGACTGGTATGGGGCACGACGGTTTAGCTGGTGCACGCCAATTACACCAAGCTGGCGGACGTATTATTGCACAAGATCAAGAAACCAGTATTGTATGGGGGATGCCTGGCGCAGTCGCAGCAGATGGCATCTGCAATAAAATTATCCCACTCGATGATATTGGTACCACAATCAAAAAAATCATAGGCTAACTTTTGAATTAGAATAGAACAATGAACATTACAGATTTTGACATATATAAAGACCTTTTAAAGAACTCTTCCGGATTGGTCTTAACGCAAGATAAGACCTACCTTGTAGAATCTCGCCTCAATCCCTTGGCAAAAAAATGGGGGTATAGTGATATTGCGGAAATGACACGTATTTTACGCGGCGTTCCTCCTAAGGAACTAATCGTCGATATCGTTGAAGCCATGACAACAAATGAAACATCTTTTTTTCGTGACACAAAGCCATTTGAAATATTTAAAAATACCGTGCTGCCCTACTATAAAAACAAAATAGGAACCTCAAAACGTTTACGCATATGGTGTGCGGCCTCATCCAGCGGACAAGAGCCTTATTCTCTAGCCATGCTTCTAAAAGAAGAAGCCGCACAAATGCCTGGATGGAGTTTTGAGATTGTGGCGACGGACATTTCGCACGACATACTTGAACGAGCCAAAGAGGGAACATATACTCAATTTGAAGTTCAGCGCGGCCTTCCTATCACTCATCTTATGAAGTATTTCACACAAGATGGTGAAAAATGGACCATTAACCAAGACATAAAAAGCATGGTTAAATATAAGTATTTCAACTTACTTGAAAGCATGGCCCCACTCGGAGAATTCGATGTTATTTTCTGCCGTAATGTGTTGATATACTTCGATCAGCCAACAAAAACCATTGTTATGGACGGCATGCATAAATTATTGCCTGATGATGGTTTTCTGTTTCTTGGTGGTGCAGAAACGGTTCTTGGTGTAACGAATGATTTTAAGGCAATGCCTAATAATCGTAGTCTCTATGTCAAAAATGATAGTGCCCATCTCCAAGCCGCCTAAATCTTTTATCGACATATGCCATAGAATCTATTGCGCTGAAAAGTAAATCTGCTTATATATAGTTCGCTGAAAAATGGAGAACGTCATACCCTATGGGGTAAGGAAAGTAGTAATATGAGCCAAGACACCATCAATGATCCGAGTGCAGTTAAAATCACACGTGCCCTTATCTCAGTTTCGAATAAAGATGGCATAGAAAGCTTTGCCCGAAATCTACAAAAACATGGCATTGAAATCCTCTCCACGGGTGGCACAGCAAAAATGTTGCGAGATGCTGGCATCAGCGTTACAGATGTGTCCGAACATACACAATCACCCGAAATCATGGAAGGCCGTGTTAAAACGCTTCACCCAAAAATCCATGGCGGCATCCTTGCCAAGCGCGATAATAGCGCTCATATAAAAGCCATGGAAGATAACGACATTCAACCAATCGATATGGTTATCATTAATCTTTATCCTTTTGTCGAAACCGTACATAGCGGTGCAGATTTTTCAGAATGTATCGAAAATATTGATATCGGTGGCCCCGCGATGATCCGTGCCGCGGCCAAAAACCATGATTTCGTTACAATCATTACAGATCCAGAAGATTACGAACGCGTCTTAGAAGATCTAGACAAAAACAATGGTGGCATTACAAAGGGATTACGTCGTACCCTCGCCTTTACTGCTTTTTCCTTAACAGCGACCTATGATTCTAGCGTTGCAGGATGGTTTGCAAGCCAGACAGAGGAGGAATCACCACGACGGATCAGTTTTTCAGGTACTCTAAAGCAAAAATTGCGTTATGGTGAAAACCCGCACCAAAATGCTGCTCTATACTTGGTCGATGATAGCTTACGCCCCGGCGCGGCGCGCGCGACACAAATACAAGGCAAGGAGCTTTCTTATAACAATTTAAACGATACGGATGCCGCCTTTGAATTGGTTAGTGAATTTGAAGAACCAACAGTTGCAATCATTAAACATGCCAACCCTTGCGGCGTTGCCACAGATACAAATGTCCTAAACGCCTATAACAAAGCGCTGATGTGCGACCAAACTAGCGCATTCGGAGGTATTATTGCACTCAACAAGACATTAACAGCAGATATCGCCAGTGCCATTATCAAGCGTTTTGTCGAAGTTATAATTGCCCCTTCCATAGATGCAGAAGCCATTGAAATTCTGAAGAAAAAAAGTAAAATACGCGTCCTGACCACAGGTGAAATGCCACAGACAGCACAAAAACGGCGTATGGTCGTATGTATTGCAGGCGGGCTACTCGTCCAAAATCGCGACACAGTTCTTTTCGATAAAGAATCATTGGTCACAGTGACCGACCGTGAGCCAACAAAGAAGGAAATGGATGATCTTCTCTTCGCATTTTGTGTCAGTAAGCATGTGAAATCAAATGCGATCGTCTATGCAAAAGACGGTGCAACTGTTGGCATTGGCGCAGGACAGATGAGCAGAATAGATTCGTCGCGTATTGCCGCATGGAAGGCAGAAGAAGCCGCGAAGAATGCTGGCTGGGATCAACCCCTTACAACGGGATCGGTCGTTGCATCTGATGCGTTCTTCCCATTTGCAGATGGCCTTATCGCCGCGGCTGACGCCGGTGTGACCGCCATTATACAGCCCGGTGGCTCTATTCGGGATCAAGAAGTTATTGATGCGGCCAATGAACGTGGTCTAGCCATGGTATTCACTGGTATGCGTCACTTTAAGCACTAAGAACACCCCGATACCGAAACTATATTTACAAAAACCTTGCATTACCCCTTCCGCTTAACCTATAATGATCTTAAGTTGATATAAAAAGCGCAGAAAATGTGCTATATTAAGGTGATAAGAGGAAAGAAGAATGTTGGTGAATCCACACATTTCAGAGAATTATAGCATATTATGCTGTGCTTTTGAACATATTTCAGGAGGGCGTGCGTAATGTGGGGCTTCATTGGAAAAGGTATTCTATGGGCAGGTACGGCGTTTGGTCTCTATACCTATAAAGACGAAATCATCGATACGGTTGTTGAAGAAAAAAACGAAATTGCAGAAAAAGGCATAAAGCAATACGTAACCGAACTTGGATCATCTACAGAAGATTTTGCCGCAGCAGCCAAAGAAAACATATCCGACGCTTCCAAATTCGTTCATGACGCAACACTTGATCCTGCCGGACTAGCGGAAAGAAAAATGAAAGAAGCTTTTGAGCGCATGACTAATCCAGATGGTGATGGCGATTCTGAAAATACAAACGAAAGCGGCAGCATGTTTTCTGCCATAGGAAAACTTTTAAAAGGTGACTTTTCCGGCGCGGCCAGCGCATTCACTGGTGATGATGGCTTTGGATTTGGCGATGGCGCAAAGCTTGGCGGAATCGCCGCACTATTCTATGGAATATACAAATTCTTTAGTGGCGGGAAAGATGATAATGAGAAAGATGGCGGCTTTGACCTTATAAATAGCACAACCATTACCATAGGTCTTGCAGCTTTAGCCTTCTTTAACAGAGACCTTATCATGGAAAAAGTAAATGATTTCACAAAAGGCAATGAGACAAAGGACGATAACGTCTTTAACACAGCAAGCTTAGAGCTTTAAAAGCTGAATAATGCAAAATAAAAAGCCATAATAATAAGGACAACGGGAGGCATTAAGACAAAATGGGGTTTGGCAGTTGGTTATATGAAGCAGCAAGTAGCACGGTTAGTGGAATAGGAAGTGGTATTTCCTATGTTGCTAGTGGTGTTGTTGAGGTTGCCGCCCAAGTCACCGCTCCTATTATTGGTGGCGCAGTAAATAGCCTGCAAATGCTCGGCGCAGATGTTAAAGTCGAATGGGCAGAATCAAGATTAGATGACCAGATTAATGTAGTCGCCCATATTGCCGCCCCTGTCGTTGGCGGCGTAACCAATGGCCTACAAATGATGGGCGCAGACGTCAAAGTCGATTGGGCAGAATCCAGATTAGATCAACAATTAAAAGTCATAGAGCCCGCAACCACGTGGATTGCCGAAACCGGCGCACCAGCCGTATGGAATGGTGGCGCATACGTTATGGCCGTTTCACCAGTAGGACTCGTTGCACGTGGGGTTGAGGAACTTACCGGAACAGACCTTCCAGATTGGGCCGGTGGTGGTCTTGCAGATCGTAACCGTAAGGCAGAGGAATGGACCAGGGACATGGGTACTTATATCTATGAAAACCCGGGGCGTGCCTCCGCCCTTGCAACACAAGGTATAACCAATGGTGTTTCTTCCACAGTTGGCTTTGTTGGTGATATTGTCCGCAATGTAGGTTACGAATACACACTTCGCCCTCTTGCTGTTGGTGTTTACAATTTGGGTATGGCGGATGATGAAAAAGCAAACTTGATATCGGATCGTACACTTTTTCATTGGACAACAGGCCTAAATGACACATTACAGATAAAGAAACTGTTTGATGAAGATTCTTGGATGGAAAATAAGAGCGTGGAAACCGCTTTTGGGCGCATCCAACCCGTTATCATTAATGAGGCCGGCGAAGAAGTTCCGAACCCTTACATGTCTCAAGAAATGACCCTTCTCTATGGCCCACAAGCCGTTGCAGAGGCTCTTGCCTTCTGGGCAGTTGGTGCGGTAACGGCGGGTGTTGGCGGCGCGGCATTAGCGGCGTTACGTGTATCAAGTATTGGTACAAAAGTTATTCAAGTCATGAAAAGCATTGATATGCTTGCCGATGCGGCAAAACTTATCGACAAAGTTGCGAAAGCCGCAACCAAAGTTGCCATTGCCGAAGAAAGACTTCTACAGCTTGAAAGAGCCGGTGCATCGGCTTCTAAAATCCTAAAGGCCGAAAAAGCGATAAAGAAAGCACAAACCGTCCTTACTAAGGCAGAAGGTATCGCACAAAAAGCAGCCACATCACATGCAGCCGATGCAGGGAAAGTCTTAACCACAGCAGAAGAAAAATTAGCCGCCCTAAAAACAGCCGGTGCATCTGCAGAAGATGTTGCAAAAGCCGAACTGGTTGTTCAACAAGCTCAGGCTGCCGATCTTGCAGCTCAAGAATTGCTAAAGCACACGGCGGATCTTTCGAGTAAAGCATCTATCGCGCAGGCCGAAGAAGCCATAAGGCAAACGGCACAATTACAGGCAACCGAAACATCAAAGACCCTCTCCGCGGCACAGAAAAACTTAACCTCACTGGAGAAATCCGGTGCATCTGCAGATGATATTGTCAATGCCAAAACCGCAGTAGAGCATGCACAAAGGGCAGCAGACACATCACAAGACTTGTTGCACATATCTACAACAAGAGCCGCGCAGGCAACCGAGCAAGCCTCTGCTTCCTCCGTGACCATAGTACAAGTGGAAGAAAGCTTCTCCTACATGCAGCGTATCAATAATGGTTGGGATGCAGGATTGTATAAGGCCGGTGGCAGATGGCTTAATCCATTTTTTGACACCACGGCCAAGGTAACAGAATTGGGCGGCGCTGGACTTGCCTTTGGAATGGGTGTACATGCGGATAAGGCAAATACAGAAGCAGAAATGAAGAACAACACGGGCATGCGTGATGCCAACACAACCATACTTACCGGAGAACAAGCAGAGCGCAACAAAACTATCGGCTTAAGTCTTGAGGATCTTAACAAGCTCAATAATGGTGGCAGTACTCTCCTACCCCTTACCGATAAGTTTAATCCTTTACGATTCGACGGATCGTCTAATGCGATCACACCCTATTCCAGCGATGGAAACGGTGGTGCGACCTCCACAACCTTCAATAATCGCGTTGATGGTACAACCACGACGCTTGACCCCGAAAAACCAAGCATTATAACACTTACATTCGACACACCGGAAGAAGCACAGGCCGTTAAAGAGAGCCTTGGAAACAACAAATAACCAAAACCGAAATTAAATTTGACAAATCCCTTACGTATCCTGTATTATTCGAGTAAGCATATAAAAAAAGAATAATAATCTAGTGATAAATAGATAGGGTGTAGAATTAAATGAGCGGTATAGACGATCTCCTAAAACTTCTAAAAGCAAGCGATAATATTGCGGCTGATCTACTGAAAGCGATAGAGCCCGTTCTAACGAGTCCTGCCTTTGACAATGCACTTACCGATGTTATCAAAAATGTAGACATATCAAAGCTTGATGGCGCACTAGACGACATCATTAGCGACGCAGCAAAGGCAGATGGCCTTTCTCGTCAAGCACAAGAATTTCTAACAGGTACAGCTTTCAAAAAGACACTGGAAATACAAGCTCACAGTACCCGCTTTATGGATGAAGGGAATGTCCTTCTATCCCAAGGTAAGAACATTGACCTTAATGCGTTACGTGCAAGCTATTCTTCCACTCCTGATGGGGTTTTCGACAGCTTGAAAAATTCTGTTGATCTTAGAGATAAAACGATCGCAGGTTATGCCGATGGGCTTGCTACAAAATATCCCAATGCTAATACAGATGAGCTTAATGATTATGCGCGTGACCTATGGGTCTGGGGACAGCAAAAACAACTTAACCCTAATTTTACAGATGCAATGCCAAGTGCACCATCCTCTGTAACGGGTACAGCAGATAATGTCGCAGATGCAGGAAAGAATGTAGATGAAGGCGCAACTGTTGTAGATGACGCAGATAATACTGGGGGGGGCAACGGCGGTGATGTCCCAACAAGAACAGTAGATAACCTTGGGGATGTTACGCCAACAAACTTGATCCCTGAGTATAAAGCATCAAAAGTTCAAACGGCCATAAAATGGACACCCTTGCTTGGTAAGTTTGGCTTCAATGTTCAAAAAAGCCTTCCTCATGAAATTTTTGCAGGGCGTTACATTGACCCCGTTATTAAATTTGTTGATGATCAAATTAATGCTGGTGGTCTTGCCGCAAAAATTAACGATCTAAATGTAGAGTTAAAAAGCATTGGCGAATCCCTTGGTCGGGGTGAGCTTTCAATGGCAGATGCTCAAGAGGCAATCGCAAAGAAAGTCCGTACATTTTCTACAGAAAATGGCGACGATTTAGCCGCCCTTAGAGAAAATT
The DNA here is from genome assembly GCA_002747015.1 of Zetaproteobacteria bacterium. The sequence continues at coordinate 134,557 of NVXI01000005.1, read as the reverse complement.
TACGTGGTGTGCGTAAGGAACTTGCAGATCAAAAGCACTTAGATATATTGAAACCTGGTCAAAGTAATCTTACTGGCATACTTGAACCACAATTAGAATCCCTAAGAATGTTTGTGAATGATATCGATGATGTTACCAGATCATTAATTTCTCCTGATGATGCATTACAAGGATTTTTAGCACGGGAAGCAAAAGCAGCCGAAACCATTTTAAGCAAAACAGCATCCCAGCAACATCAGGGCGCTTTTTTAAGTGCGCGTGTTGATAACTTACTGAAATTAGGTTCTGAATCTACCACTCGCATAACAGGTAAGACACCAGAAGGTGACAAAGCATTCTTTGAGGGTTATCAACGCGCTAAGCGCTCTATAATGGAAGGTGCTTACAACCCTAATGTTAGGTCAGAGGCTGCGTCAAAACCAACAAGATACCAAAATTCCGAGAACACTTTGATGGTGACTCTAGATGAATATAAAAAATTGATTGACCCGAAGACAGGTTACATTGACTGGACAGAACCTACAATCAAAAAATTCATGGGGCAAATTGAAGAATTTAAAGCCCTCGGTCAGGATCAAGAGGCGGTATACCTTATTCGCTCTCTTCAAAACCAATTGGGTAGAAGTTCTATCGAAGCTTTCCCAAGAGGTATTAAAGGCTTACTTGAAGACAAAATAGCGGCAGCCGTAGACCCATATAACCGCCGTTTCTATGAAACGGTTAAAACCGCAGTAAATGCAACACCACATAATGATTCATTCCTGAAGCAACGTCATGTTTTGAAACTGTATGACAACCTTACCTATTGGCCTAGAATGGCCGTGCGGTATAAGGGCGATCAAATGCTTTCGTATCCTGCGACAAACAGATTTGTTAAACGCCCCCTCTTCAACGCGTTAAACGAGACTGCAGCGTATGTTACGGGCGGCAAAACTGTACCAAACCCTACTGCAGATAACCCTCTCAACAAATCGTTGTCGTATAATTGGTTTTTTAACAAAGATTATAAAGCTACTCTTCCAGAGGGTGCAGGGATTTTCAAAAGAATTGGTCACACGGCCAACGGTATCCCTCCACTTGTTGCTGTATCCCGTTTATCTTCTGGTGGGATGATTTCCCCATTAGGTAAAACACTTGTAACAGGTGGATTGAATACATCAATGGGTCGCCGTATTTGGGGTGGTGCATTAGGTGTATCTGCCATCAGTTACAGCTTTGAAAGAGGTACGAACGCCATTGCGGATAATACCGACGCGGAATGGCTTCGCGGCTTCGATGGTGAAGGTGGTCTTGGTTTTGATATTCTTAACCGCGCATTTCCAACCGTTGCACGCGTAGGCGTAGGAATGGCTGACGTCGTTCTTGATGATTGGATGCGGATTAGTACCGGTGTATGGGCAGTTGCGACTGGCAATGATTTCAGTGATGGCGTCGGCCTTGATGTTGGTGGTATTTATGATGCATACGCCCCTGAGTTCTTCACAGGTGCAGAAGGAACGAGCAGCAGCGTCGTCACGACAAATGAAACAACACCAACGGACCTTGCTTCTATCAAAGATAGCTCCGAGGATAAGCTAGATAAAGCCGAAGATGCTTATAATAGTATTAACGAAGACCTTACTGATTTAACAGCACATATCACCGCATTTGAAACAACACAAATGGCCGATATAAACACCTATATCAGTGGGTTAGACCAAACATCTGACGAATTCACAAAATATACTGCCCTAAAAACAGAGCTACAACGTAGATTGGGTGAGTATAAAGCCGAAACTTTAGAGGCCATAGCAATACTGGGACCAACATCACTTGCTGCTTTTGATGCTATCAAAGCGCAGGATGCCATTATTCAAGGCACGGATTCACAATTAGTTGCAACGCGCGCATGGGCGGAGCAAACAAAGCACGTCAATGCTATAAATGTTATGAAAACCGACGTTTCTACCGCAGCTGCTACGGTCAGACAAGAGCTTAATGCCATGGCAACAAGCATTCTAGCGAATGGAACACTTCCTGAGATTGTATTAACAGAAGCAGAAAAAGCAGCAGAAGTTGCAAGACTGGCAGAAGTTGCAAGACTGGCAGAAATTGCAAGAGTTGCAGAAGTTGAAAAACAGGCAGAAATTGCAAGAGTTGCAGCAGAAGTAAAACTGAATGCTGCCAGAGACGCAAATACCGTGGCTCAAGACGCGCTGAAAGCAAAGCCTACCGACCCTGCATTAATAGCAGCGGCAGCGAAAACTCAGGCAGAGTTTGACCTTCTGAACACCGTAGAAATTGCACGTCTAAAAGCAGTAGAAGATGCTCGTCTTGCGGAAGAAGCAAAAGCAAAAGAAGTTGCAAGACTGGCTGAAGTTGCAAGACTAGCTGCATTAACGCCAGACCAACGCAAAGCAGAAGCAGCAGAAGTTGAAAGACAAGCACGCGCAGCAGATCCGTTATATGACCAGCACAAGGACGCGAAAGCTGCTTTAGGCGAAGCGACAACGTTAAGCAACCGTGTTACCAAGCTACATGGCTCTGATACAGCAACAAACAGTGCGGCATTCCTTGTTGCCGGTATGAAGACAGAACAAGCAGACAAAATCGCAAAACTAAGCGAAGAACTGTCCGATAAGGGCGATCATACAGCCGTTGGAAATCTTAACGAACTGCTTGCGAATGTGAACGGTAACAACCGCGCGGCTGCTGATGCATTAACGCAACTGGCATCCAATCAAGTAAGCGCGAAAGCACTACAGGAACAAATCGATGGGCTTAACACTCAGATTCAAGCGATTACAGTTCCAGCTCACATGCAAAATGCAGACGATCTTCTTGCTACACTGCAAGGCAAGGTTGGTGAGCTAAAAGAAATAAAAACGGATTCAGAAGCACTGCATAAACAAATTCAGCAGCTTGTAAATGACAATGCGACGCTGATACAAGCCAATCCTGACGCGAAGCATCACTTCGGATCAGGCGGCGTATTCCAAAAAGGTGCAATTGCAGCCGGTGGTGGTGAATATGGCCTTCTTAACCAATTCCTTGGCAGCACAGCCGGCGGCACAAGTGTCATCGGTGGCTATTTCAATATGGCCTCAGGTAAACTTAAAGATGGTATGGACTGGTGGAGTGATGCAAAACGCGGTGCCAGAACCCAAGGCGAAATGAACGGCTATAACTTGGCGGAACAAGGATTCTTAGCGTTCCTCTCAATCGTTGCCTTGAATAAAGTCGGTGAATGGACAGGTATGTCTAGCGGCATTAAAACCGCCTTACTTATTGGAATTATTGGATATTTCATTCATCGCTCTGGTGCAACCGGGCAAGAGATGCGTGATAACGCCGATACGCGCCAACCATTTGCACAAATTAATCCATCCCTGCGTGGTCGCAATAATTTACCAAGCAACCTAAGCAGCAATAAAACCACTTCAACAACAACCGTTGGAAGTAATGTTGTTCAGCTAACAGGTAAAAACGGTAAACCGATTGAACACAACTTATCCTCAAACGGGCAAAGTGGCATCCTCGCACAAAATCAAAACGGTAGCGTACCACAAAATGTGGTGAACATTAATACAGCTCGTGGTGCGCAAAATTCTACGGACGAAAGCATTGCTAACGTTCAAGGAACGGGTGGCAATATTATTGAATTTGCGGGCAGAACAGATAGGCTCAACCGTGTTGCAAATAATGATGCGCTGAGCGACGCTGACAATTTAATCGAGTTTCCTGAGACGGGCGACAATGATAAATCCCTTGGCGCTCAATCCGTCGGACAATAATAGGAGCGAATCGGTTATGGCTTCCCCTATCATCGGACTAATGTTATGATTTTATTAAGTGTTAATCGCTACGATGGCTTACAACACTTCACAAACGTGCCATTTCTGGCGAGTCTGATTATGTCCGAGGAAGAAGATAAAGAACAAGATAAACTTGCTCCCCCCCCTAATTTAGGGAGTGATTGGGGATCAGGCTTTGGCGCGGGCCGTACACGCTTGTTTGACAACCCTGAAGACTTCGATATCTATTGTGATAGAGAGCGCGGCATTAACTATATTTTCCACGCACCGGAACTGAACTGTACCATTGATTTTCTAGAGTATGACCACGACACACAACGCATTACAGTGCACACAAATGATCGGCAACGCTTTGATTTAGGAACAAAAATCCAATGGCTTGTTCGTCCTTACATTGCAAAAGAACAAAATTTATTCATCATTCGAACAAAAGATGGAGAAGCAATTGACGGGTTTGAAGTACCATTAAAAATTAAGGCGCCAGAGATACAAAAAACTTTGAATTAAGTAAAAAAAAATCGGGCTTTTTTTACAAAAGCATTATATAATAAAAACAAGTAAAAGAAATGAGACGATGAGTGAACATACAAGACAAAGTGGTGAAATTCCCGACAATGGTAATCTAACCGATTTTGTTTATGGTGTTGATGAAAATAGCAAACTTCATATCGAAGTAGCGGTGAAAGAAGATGGGCGTTGTGCCGTATTTTATAATAAACCGTTTAGAAATGATATTGCTTGGCTTGAATTTGATTTAGACACGTACAAGCTTGATTTTGTCTTAGACTGCGGTGAAATGCGTAATGCGGGCGTGGACCTTACAAAGGAAATGTCCAAGTATATGCAAAATACTCACCAAATGTTAATGATTTTACTGGATGATGATACAGGTGGTGCAAAAGAAGGTACATATGTCCCTCTTATCCTCCACGGAAAATAAATATAAGATCTACATATAGTAGGCAAAAGTGAATTGGTTGAATTAATATAAAAGGAGTGTAAAAATAATGAGTGTACTAGGAGCAACAGGACCATTTAATGCAACACAAGCAACGGAGCTAGCAGGAATTTTCACTGTAGGCGCTGGAAAAGTGCATTCTGTGTCTATAGATATAGGCCTCGGTGGACCAGAGGAAAATCTTAGTGGTCAAAACATCACAAACGAAGGACAGACACTTAATGGCTTTGGCATATAGGCCTCTACCACTTCTAAAATAATTCTAAAGATGGGCGATTTCTTTCGCCTATTTTTTATGTCTACGGCTTTATCAAAAAGTTGATTATTATGCAGATCCCTGCTCTGCGCATCACGGCCTAGAACACAACGTCTTAAATATTTCTTTCAACCGAGCCTATTTGATACTGACAAGTTAATGACGGATTTTAGCCGCTTTTTCTTGAAGAATAGCGTGCGCTTGGTCATGCTTCTTATCTATTTCCTCAACTCCTCCGTACATCCAGATTTTCCAACAGGCCATAAACACTCCCAATATAACGATAAAAAGCAATAAGTATGGTGGCTTCACATTATGCGAACGACCATCATCACTTAACAAAACTGGCACATGATCTTCTGGATTCCCAGGTGCCTTACGTTGCACCATCTTAAACTTTGCTTCGTCTAGAGGTTTCAAAATTGGCTCATGCGGCTTTTTATTGTCTGACATTTTAGGATCTCCTTACCATGACATTATCATAAACAGGAACGATCGAAATATATAGCAATAAAAAGATAATAAAACCCGTTCCCTTTTCACCTGTACACGGCTATAAGAAAGGCCATGAGCAAAAAATTAGAACATATACGTAACTTCGCCATTATCGCCCATATTGATCATGGAAAATCCACCCTCGCCGACAGATTAATCCAAACATGCGGTGGGCTGGAAGAACGCGAAATGCAAGAGCAAGTGCTTGATACCATGGATATTGAGCGCGAGCGCGGTATCACGATCAAGGCACAAACSGTGCGCCTWGATTATACGGCGAAAAACGGCATTGAATATCAACTCAATTTAATGGATACCCCGGGGCATGTTGATTTTGCRTATGAAGTTTCRCGCTCCCTAGCATCTTGCGAGGGATCAATCCTTGTTGTTGATGCGTCACAAGGCGTTGAGGCACAAACATTGGCCAATGTTTATCAGGCCATCGAMAATGAACATGAAATTGTCTGCGCGATTAATAAAATCGACCTACCTGCCGCGGATGTCGARAAYGCAAAAARRCAGATTGARGATGTTATTGGTCTGGATGCAAGCGATGCYGTGCCCTGCTCCGGAAAAWCMGGTGAAGGTATTGATGACCTKCTCGAAGCCATTGTAACAACTCTRCCACACCCGCATGAAGGCGACATAGAWAAGCCAACAAAGGCTTTGCTWGTTGATAGTTGGTACGATATTTACCTCGGCGTTATTGTTCTCGTACGAGTTATTGACGGGACATTGCGCAAGGGACAAAAAATTAAGTTCATGAGCAACGGCGCGACCCGAGAAATTGACCGCGTTGGTTATTTTACACCCAAGCATGAATTAGTGGATGTGCTTGGCCCTGGTGAAATAGGCTTTATTACCGCCAGTATCAAAGATATTAGTGAAACAAATGTCGGCGACACAATTACGGATGATCGTAAGCCGTGTGAAACCGCCCTTAAAGGATTTAAGCCAAGTGTTCCGATGGTCTTTTGCTCATTCTATCCGGCAGATGCCAGTGAATTTGAAAAGCTGCGTGATTCTTTGGGGCGTATTCGTTTGAACGATGCCTCTTTGCATTATGAAACCGAAAGCTCTCAAGCCCTCGGCCTTGGTTTTCGCTGTGGCTTTCTTGGCCTTTTGCACATGGAAATCATTCAAGAACGTTTGGAACGTGAATTTGATCTTGACCTGATCCCGACCGCACCAAGTGTGGTTTACCGTTTAAACATGAATAACGGCGAAGTGATCGAGATGTACAACCCCGTTGATATGCCCGATGTGGTTAAAATTTCTTCAATTGAAGAGCCGTGGATCAAGGCTACTATCCTTGTCCCTGATGAATTTCTCGGCGGATTACTGAAATTATGTCAAGATCGGCGCGGCGTGCAAATTGACCTGACCTATGCCGGATCGCGGGCGATGCTGGTTTATCGTTTACCACTGAACGAAGTTGTGTTTGATTTCTATGATCGCCTGAAATCACTGTCCAAGGGCTATGCCAGTTTTGATTATGAGCTGGATGGCTATGGCGAGAATGATCTGGTAAAACTTGATATCCGAGTAAATGATGAGGCGATTGACGCACTGGCCATGATCGTGCACCGTAGCAGTGCCGAAGGACGGGGTAGAGCGCTGTGTGAGCGCCTGAAAACCCTGATCCCGCGCCAGATGTTTAAGATTGCAATTCAGGCCGCCATTGGTGGCAAGATTATCGCCAGAGAGAACGTCTCTGCCCTGCGTAAAGATGTAACCGCAAAATGTTACGGTGGTGACGTCAGCCGTAAGAAAAAACTGCTGGATAAGCAGAAAAAGGGTAAAGCCAAGATGCGCCAATACGGCAATGTGCAAATCCCCCAAAGCGCCTTTATCGCGGCCCTAAAAATGGGCGATGATAAGTGATGTAAAAATGCGAAAACTTATTTTCTTTGCAGCACTTCTTATTGCTACAGTTACGTTGTATCCCGTCCCATCGGCGGCATCGATTGCATCTGTCGCATCAAAAAAAGAGAAGCAAGCCCTCGAAATGGAGCTACGTTATTGGGCATTTAATGCTGTGACAACGTTACTGACCTATAATCATAATAACTTCACAGAAAATATTGAACAAAATAAGGCCCTACTTACGGAACGCGGGTGCAAAACCTTTCTGTGGACGCTTGATAAATACGGCCTATCAGATGGTATTATAGAGCGCAAAGAATCACTTATCACGAACGAGCTATGGCGCATAAGGTCTGTAACTAAAGAGATATTACTTATTAGAGTAAATGACTTACACGACAAAGAGCCTCGTTGGCATGTATGGGTTCCACTTATTCTTAAGCGTCAAAAAGGCTTATTAAATACACGATATAGGTATCAGGCGCATATAGAAATTAAAATGGAAGGCACTCCACATAAATTCATTATAACTCGCTGGCTTCCATCATCAGATGCTCTCGGCATTCCAATCAAACATAAAAATAAGAAATTTAAGGAAAAAAACTATCCTGAATGCGACTCAATTCTTTATAAAGATATTGATAATTATAAAAGACCCTAAGGATCTTAAAATAACCAAGCCATCCGAAGCCCCCCCCCCTTTTATATTGATCTACGAATGTTCCACCTGTACAAAGGGATGCATACATTATTTACCCATGAAAGAGGACACTACGATGAAGACTAAAATCGCGCTTTTACTACTGACTGCTTTAACATTGTCATCATGCGAAAGCGTGGAACGACTTGGCGGACTACAAGTTGCCAAAGTTTTTAAAGTAATGACTCCCAAATAATAAACTTCATCATTAAATAGATACGGTACATCATGCGGCTTATAATTCTTATATGCGCAACATTTTCTTTATGTTCTTGCGGCTCAACAGGAAAGTTGATCGGCGGCGTTGTGCGCCTGCCCGTAACAATACTCAAAAGCGGCATGAAGTATCATGATGATGGTGTAGGACTTGAAATCCTTACAACAGACCATCGTGGTACGCAAAACTTAAGTGATATAGATTAAAAAGAAACTCCCGACCGCTAAAGGGAGTGTGTGGGGGATATCAGCGGCCAGGAGAGAATTGCTTTATAATCCTCAAAAAAAGTAAATGCAATAAAAAATGCACAATATGCTATATATCTTTTGCATAGCACCCTTGCTTTTTTTGCAACCCTCGGTGGACTACGATATCTCTCGTATTGAATAAAGCTTATAACAGTATGAAAATACAACATTATCAGGATAGATAAAGACTATGACAACCACCTTATGTGATGCTGCACTTGACATACTTCACTGCGCAAATCCCATAGACAAGGCATCCAGAACCAGAATCCATGCAAAAAACTGGCGTGACGGTAAGATCTCCCATATTGGCATTACCTCAGACACGCCCTCTCGCCCCGCGCGCCCAGATAAGCCAGAGCTACGTGATCCTAGGAACATGCCGAAACGTCGCAAGGCTGGCTCAATAAAATCCAAGATCGCCCTGCTGCACGCAATTGCACATATAGAACTAAACGCCATTGACCTGGCATGGGATGTTATGGCGCGCTTTTCTTACTATTGTGATGAAAATAAAACAGACGGCTTCAGCTTGCCCAAAGCATTCTTCAATGACTGGATGAACGTTGCAGATGATGAAGCCAAACATTTCCTTATGCTGAGTGAGCGTCTCCACGATTTTGATGCGTCCTATGGTGACTTACCTGCCCATGATAGCCTATGGGAATCCTGTGAGAAGACAGCCCACGACTTTGCCGCACGTCTTGCAATTGTGCCAATGGTTTTAGAAGCGCGCGGTCTGGATGTCACCCCCGGTATGATCGCAATGATGCAAAAACAAAATGACGACAAAACCGCCGATATGTTGAAAATCATACATGATGATGAAATTACGCATGTGCGCGCAGGCACACGCTGGTTCGAGAGTTGGTGCTCTTATCATGGTTTGGATATTGAAGAGCATTGGCAATCTATGGTGAAAACATATTTTGGGACAACTCTGAAACGTCCATTTAATCATCCCTCACGCGAGGCAGCAGGCATGATACGCGATTGGTATGAACCACTGGCAGACATTATACTGACAGAAGAAACCCCGCCACAAGACTAAAATCCTTGCACTCCACGCCGCAGACTGGTTAGATAGTAACCATGAGCACAAAAACGAATAGAAAACGAACAAAAACACACAATAACGATGGTGACTTAAGTCGTGTTGATGACAGGAAATTTGGAAAAAAACTTGATGCGTTGATCAAGGAATCCGAAGAAATGCGCCTAGACCGCATGAAACAGCACCGCACCCGCAGTTTTATTGGCATGAACCTCAATATTTTATCGGTTCTTTTGGGCGTTACGGGCTTTGGGTGGTTCTTCTTGATGGAGGCCGTTCTTCTACCTGCGTTTTTATGTTTGGCTCTATCTCTTATTCCGCCAATATTCTTGCACTTTTGGGCGACTAATCCTCTTAAAACTTATGTTAGAGAACATAAAACGGTTTTCATGCCGAAACTAGCAAAAACCCTAAACGGATTAACATTTCATCCTGAACGTGGCGTCAGTGCCAAAATCATAGAAAAACTTGCCGTAATTCCAGCGCATGACATCTATAAGGCAGAAGATTGCTTTATGGGTACATATAAAGGAGTAAAAGTTATTTTCTCCGAAGCGCGTCTTTATTCAAAGCGTCGAAAAAATGAACCGATCTTTGATGGGATCTTTGTTCTGTTGGAAACGCCAGAAAACGTTATAGACGGCCATACTATTATCACCGCGAACACTAAAATGGTGAAAGCTTATTCAAAGACACGTTGGAAAACAATGCAAGAGGTACATATTAGTGTATCTGATCCTGAATGGGATAAGTTTGATATTTATTCAACAAAACCTGAAACGGCGGAGCTTATTGTTGGCGATCGTTTACTAAAAGAACTATCAGAAGCCTCAGAGGTTTTTGATGACTCACCTTTAACTGCTGTGTTATTTGGCAAAAAATATGTCTTTATGATGATTCCCTACGAGCCGGATATGTTTGAGCCCTCAGACCTATTCGTGCCTGTCACAACAAAAACACAAGCTATGCAATGCAAAAAAGAGATTGAACAGTTATTGGAAATCATTGACGTTTTTGATCTTTATGAGCCTCTTAAGTCTACGTAAATGCACATGTATGTTTTTTCCCTACAAGAATAAAATATATCTTTCCTTGTCTCTGAAATGTAGTATTTTGTTAACTACTGCGTTGTTATAATTTTCTATAGTAGAAAGCACATAGAGAGAACCATGTCAGAAAAAATATCACATAGTAAACTCAACAAAGAGCAAGAAGACATCTATAAAACAGTTGATACTGTAAACTCACAATTATCCACATTAGAAGAATTTATTGCACGGCGCTTTGACGAAATATCCATGGAGATCAATGCATCTGCGCAACAAGCCGATATGGCAGAAGATGCAATCACACAACGCTTTTCTGAAATACTGGAAGTACTAAGCGCAATCAATTACAAAGGCAGCGGCGATTCAGCGGCCAATACCGGTGTTGAACTAGAAGCAGTCATCGAAGATACAGAAAAAGCAGCCAATCATATCCTTGATGCGGCAGACCGCATTGTGGAATATGTCAGCGATGAAAAAGATTGGGATAATGAGGAAAAAAGAAACAAACTTCGCGAACGCATTCAAAACGACATTCAAGAAATTTTGATGGCATGCACGTTTCAGGATCTAACCGGACAGCGTATACGCAACACACTTAATAACCTTCATGATATCGAGGAACGCCTTAGCTCCACATTTGAACGCCTAGGTATTGATGTTAAACCAAGCCAAGAGAAAATTAAAGAAAGACTAGTAAAGGCCGCCAATCAGGATGACGTTGATGCAATGTTTGATGCCGCCCCCGCTAGTGGCGGCGCAACGTCACAGGATGACATTGACGGCATGTTCGATTAGAGGGCAGCACCCAACACACATCACCAAACAATAGAAAGCTCAGAAGAAATTCTGTGCTTTTTTTTATTCCTATTATATAAGAACCTTTATTTCTTATATATGGCACGATAACACCCTCTCTCGCACAGCCAATCTATAATGATTTAACTTTATCTAGTACAAGGTGCGAAACAAAGCACCGTAATAAACATAGGGTAGTGACGCGGCAATGCCCTAATATATTCAATGAAGCCCCTTATATCCTTCGAATCTTTATTAACTTTATTCATAAATAGAGCATCTATTAAAGGGTCCCCCTCCCCTTACATCGCCATAGAATCAATTATTTTCCACARYMTCACAAGTATTAAAAGAAAYTATACTTGCGCCASAYAYTACTCAAAAAAYRCTAAACYACTGATTTARTTACAATCACAKGAARTAYGTAMAATTTTATATAAATACARTTCAAATAAAAGACAAAGTAAAACTATGAATTACTTCGAATTTTATCAATAATTAAACYCATRTTTACTTGCCTCTACTAGTATCGRASTAACAARRGGGCAATACATTATGAGTTACACAGCTAATCAGAACAGKCAACGCCAAGCAATAATGGGTACCATTATGGGCTTGATGCAAAATTTGCAGAAGTTGGCTCCCCACCCTGATCAGCCTCAAAATAATGGCCCTCTTTTCATCAAAAGCAATCCTAATTTTAAAGCTGCGAATGACCATGATGGCATGCTCGGCTCTATGATATTGGAAAGCGTTCTGGGAACAGCCTTCATGGATGCGGTGTCCGAAACARTTGGAGATTGGGCCCAGAACMTTGATGTAAACAATGCAATAGAGTGTTACAGYGAATATATTACAGATATAGAAGGCAGCGCACAGCAAAAAGCWGCACACGGTCAAGGAACACTTGCACGCCTTTCAGGAAARTCTATCTCTTCTAGTTTTAATATGCGCGGAACAATCAGCCCTGCGATGCAAAACTTTATGGATGAYATGCCAAAGCGCATGAAGACTGAGCGTGATCTTGCTTACTGTGCAAGTCAGCTTGAAATGATTGATGCACAAGCACCTAGCTATGATGCACCACAACAACGCATGGCCGCTTAAAACCAAAGATATTCAATTAAACATCTTAGTAAAAATGTCTTAATATCATCGTTTTTCACAAAAAACGTCTGGAACTTTCATAACTTTATCCTACTATGCTATAATGATTTGCATATAAGTTGGGTTTTTTAATGAACATAGATACATCATTACTTCGTGAAAAATTTACTATTCGCGAAAAAACAAAGCATCAGGATGATCAGGCACTAAAGATAAAATGCCCCAGCACACGTATGCCTATCAATCTACAGACTGGTACACTTCCAAAAGAAAAATTTATAATTCGTAGCTATAATATGCATAGTGCGACAAGGATGGTTTCCAAAATAATTCATGATTATGGAAAAAATGGTCCAATTATGAGTCGCGCTATCTCTCTGGATTGGATGGAATTATGGGATAACTCACTGAGTAGCTATGAACGCCGGCATAATCCGGATCGATGGATTGCCGTATATAACAAAGGTAAACTTATTTTTTCTGCTGGAGAGCATCACTCTTTTTTAGATGTTATTGAAAAATGCGATGTCCTGAATAAGGGGAATTACGATAAATCCATAAAAATGGCGGAGCGAGCCTTTCGCCAAGCCGGCAAAGACACAGAAATCACCTGTGAAAGCACAGTTGCACTGGTTTCCATTTTAGGAAAATACGATGGTCGTTGTTCTATGGTTCTTCGTAGCCCCGCACACACAACCACCTTCAACTACTCGTTAAAGCCACTAGAAAAAGGGGGGGAAATAAATATTCCTCAAGGCCTGAGCACCGCCGCAGATTTTCTGGAAGGTGTGCAAATCGCGTATATGATTGGTCTGAACTCCGAGAAATTAAACCAAGGCATTATCGMAAAATACTCTGATGAATAYAAACAGATGGCAAAAGCYAGAGATCGCCTTAAAGACATTCAAGCGCAGATTKACAGCATGGAGAGCAGGTATAAAGTACGCTACCGTCCTGAACGYCCCAATTTTGAACTCCTAATTACCGAAACAGAGAACTACGCAAGAGACAYCATCCTCACTGAAGAARAAGATGCCGAAATTTATATAGAGTAGCTGCGCAGAAACATATGCTCTGCACAACACNGCGTAGGTTAGAAAAAAARCCACCACGCAATTCACGYGAGGTAACTTTTACGCATATCTARGCCGCSRCTAAGCTCCGCAAAACATAATGTAGAATCCCACCATTGAGGTAATATTCCAACTCATCCAATGTATCAATCCGGCATAGCAACGTCGCGCTTTGTTCTGATCCGTCAGCGTAATGAACCACCATATCGATATCCTGCTGTGGCTTCAARCCATCCGCAATACCGRTAATATCAAATGTTTCATCACCRCGAAGGTTKAGTATTTTACGGTTTTTAYCGTTCTTAAATTGCAAGGGAATAACMCCCATACCRATCAAATTCGAYCTGTGAATACGCTCAAARCTTYCTGCAATAACWGCCTTCACACCAAGYAARCGTGTCCCCTTTGCCGCCCAATCACGTGATGATCCGGTGCCATATTCTGCACCTGCAATAACCACCAGAGACTGCCCTTCTGCCTGATAACGCATGGACGCGTCATAAATGCTCATTTCCTCCCCAGATGGGATATGTTTGGTTACACCACCCTCTGTTCCTGGAACCATCTCGTTCTTAATACGAATATTGGCAAAAGTACCACGTGTCATCACTTGATCATTCCCACGGCGCGAACCATAAGAGTTAAAATCAACGTTACGAACCTGATGATCACTTAAATACTCACCAGCCGGAGCATCAGCCTTAATCGCACCCGCCGGTGAGATATGATCGGTTGTAATGGAATCCCCCAGCATCACAAGTAAATGTGCACCCTTAATATCCTGCGTATCCGCAGGTTCTGCAGCCATTCCAGAAAAGAATGGTGGGTTCCGTACATAAGTCGATGCATCCTGCCAATTATATGTTTCAGAGCTTGCATCACCACCAATAGATTGCCATTGTTCTGGCCCTTTAAAGACATCACTGTAACGCTGTTTAAACATTTCTGGCGTCAGGCAATACGCCACCGTATCTGCAATTTCTTTATTTGTCGGCCAGATATCGCGCATATAGACGTCATTACCGTCCCTATCCTGCCCCAACGGGTCATTATAAAGATCAATATGCATAGAGCCTGCCAACGCATATGCAACAACCAAAGGCGGAGATGCCAGATAATTTGATTTCACATGCGGAGAGATACGTCCCTCAAAATTCCGATTCCCAGAAAGGACGGCTGTCACATTCATATCACCCTTATCAACTGCCGCGGCAATCGGTTCTGCCAATGGCCCTGAATTCCCGATACATGTGGTACAGCCATACCCAACCGTATGAAAGCCTAACGCGTCTAAATCCTTATCCAAGCCTGCTTTTTCAAGGTATTCTGTTACAACCTGCGAACCAGGGGCAAGAGATGTCTTAACCCATGGCTTCACCGTCAAGCCCAGCGCATGTGCTTTGCGCGCCAATAGCCCCGCACCCACCATAACCGCAGGGTTAGATGTATTGGTACAGCTGGTAATCGCGGCGATCACAACATCACCATTATCCAAGGTGTAATCTGTGCCCTCTACTGGCAAAGACGTCGTCTCCGGCTCTAACTCCGCAAAGGCAGAGGCAGCAGCAGAAAGCAAAATACGGTCTTGTGGTCGTTTCGGGCCTGAAATCGCGGGAACAATCTCTCCCATATCCAATTCCATCGTTGTTGTAAATTCAGGATCAGGCGTATTGGCATCACGCCACATACCTTGTGCCTTTGCATATGCCTCAACCACCTTCACACGATGTGGATCACGGCCTGTAAAGCTCAAATAATCCAGCGTTTCTTGATCTATCGGGAAAAAACCACACGTCGCGCCATATTCCGGTGCCATATTCGCAATCGTTGCCTGATCAGCTAATGTTAAACTATCCAATCCAGGACCATAAAATTCAACAAACTTTCCAACCACGCCAAGCCCGCGTAGCATTTCAACAACGCGCAATACAAGGTCAGTCGCCGTCGTGCCCTCTTTCATCTCACCGGTTAATTTAAAGCCAACAACCTCAGGGATAAGCATAGATACAGGCTGGCCCAGCATTGCGGCCTCTGCCTCAATCCCGCCGACACCCCAACCAAGAACGGCCAAACCATTGACCATCGTTGTATGAGAATCTGTCCCTACAAGCGTATCAGGGTAAATTACTGTGCGCGTCGGATCGGCGTCATCTTTGTCCATCCAAACCGTCTGCGCCAAATACTCAATATTCACCTGATGGCAAATCCCTGTGCCCGGTGGAACAACACGGAAATTATCGAAGGCCTCTTGCCCCCATTTCAAAAACTCATAACGCTCTCCATTACGTTCAAACTCACGATCAACATTGGTTTTAAAGGCCTTGGGCGATCCGAACTCATCCACCATCACAGAATGATCAATCACCAAATCAACAGGAACAAGCGGGTTAATCTTCTGTGCGTCCCCGCCAAGGGCAACCATCGCCTCGCGCATTGCCGCCAAATCAACAACCGCGGGCACACCTGTAAAATCCTGCATCAGAACGCGCGCTGGCCTATAGGCAATCTCATGGGTTGATTTTTTCTTTTTTAACCACCCTTGTAACGCCTTTATATCCTCAACCGTTACTGACCCACCATCCTCATAGCGCAATAAATTCTCCAGCAACACTTTCAACGTATAAGGAAGACGCGAAACATCCCCTATCTTTTTCGCCGCAGCGTCCAAAGAGAAGTAATCATATGCCTTACCTTCTACCGTTAAAGTTTGGCGTGTATTTAAAGAATCTTGGCCTGTGCGTGTCATCGAGAAACCCCGTTATTATTTGTTATAAACTATGGAAAACGCAGTAATTGCTATATTCGGCAGTGTACATCATTACGCGAAATAGATTAACAAGGAATTTACAATTGTGCTTTTACGGTATGATCCCTAGCGATAATAGCATCATACGCGTGTGCTTTAAGAGTTTTCAACTGGATAATTTTCATATTTTTCAATGCCTTGCATATACGCAGCAAATCAGCATGATATCCCCTTTTTTTTGCCACATTTGAAAGACATACTATCAATTAGATGAATTGAGTACTTTAAGAGGAAATATATTCACACACAGATTTTATTTCTTCCTCGAAACATCCAATTTGCTTACTTACTTTATTCATACCGATGCTTCTTACCAGAGCATCGGTATTTGATTCTGGCCTAAAGTAAATGCAAAAAAATATCCTGCACAAGCAATTTCATTACTGATTTTCTATTGATAACGCGTTAAGCTGCCTCTTCCAAGATCATGAGGAAGCGATATAATGCCACAAGACAAGAAAAGAAGAACATCCATTGTTCAGGCCGGAATCGGTACAGACAAAGCATATAAAGCCATCATCTCCCCCCTTTACCTGTCATCCACTTTTGAAATTGATGGCATAGATCAACACTCAAAATATGAATATTCACGTACATGTAACCCGACACGTGATGAATTAGTTAAAGCGATCACGACATTAGAGCACGGCATTGGCGGTTGTGTGACGTCCTCTGGGATGGCGGCTTTAACCTTGATCATCCATTTACTTAATCCCGACGACCTCTTGATCGCACCCTTTGATTGCTATGGCCGTTCGTACCGTATGCTGAGCGCACTTTCAGAAAAAGGGCATTTCAAATTGGAGTTTATCGATCAATACGACCCACAAGCCGTTGAGGAGGCATTTAAGGCCAAACCAAAAATGATGCTGATCGAAAGCCCAAGCAATCCGGTGATGCGCACCGCGGATATTGTGCATATCACAACATGTGCAAAACAATGCAACACGATTGTCATTGTTGATAATACGTTCCTCTCCCCCATGTTACAGCAACCCTTAAAACTTGGTGCGGATATTGTGTTTCATTCCACGACCAAATTTCTAAACGGACACAGCGACGTTGTCGGTGGCTGTGTTATTACTTCGGATAAGGATATCCTCACCGATCTTGAGTTTTGGGCAAATTCTTTAGGCCTCATCGGTGCGCCTTTCGATGCCTATATGACGTTACGCGGTATGCGCACATTAGAGCTGCGGGTTCACCGCGCACAAGAAAATGCGCAAATCATCGCCGAAATGCTGGATAATCATGCCATCATCGATACCGTATATTATCCCGGATTACCAAAGCATCCAGGCCATGACATTGCGAAAAAGCAGCAAGATGGCTTTGGCGCAATGCTTAGCTTTGAAATTAAGGGCGAAAAGCAAAATGCCGTTGATTTTGTTGATCATCTGGAGATATTTCGCCTTGCCCAATCCTTGGGCGGAACAGAAAGCCTGATCAACCACCCTGCTTCAATGACACATGTTTCCATGGGCAAGGAAGCACGCGCAAAAGCCGGCGTAACAGACCAGCTCCTGCGCCTTTCTGTTGGTGTTGAGCATATTGATGATTTGCTCGACGATTTAACGCAGGCACTTGATCATCTCGGGTAAAGGTAAGAGAAAACTAGATGAATAAATTCATATACATGATTCCGATTTTGGTTTTGGGATGGCTTGGCTATCTCCATATTTCAAAACCTATGGAAGAAGATCGAGATCTACAGTTAGTTTCCATGACCGTACCTGAGTTTTCCCTTGAAGAAATATCACCAACATATGGAATAACCAATAAAATAGTAGAATCAAGAAACCTGCCCCACAAGGTCATAATGATTAATATTTTTGCAAGTTGGTGCATGGCATGTTTAAGAGAACACAGGCAGCTCGTAACTCTGGCAGAGGAACATAATCTTTCTATTTATGGCATTGCCTATAATGATACCGAGAAAGCGATCATAAAATTCTTTAAACACCGCGAAAACCCATATGAAAAAATCGCACTCACACCAACAATATATAACCTCAACGAATGGGACATGACCGGCACACCCGAAAGCTTTCTAATCGATGCCAATGGCATGATACGCTATCGCCATAAAGGCCCGATCCTAAAACAACATGTTGAGGACATTATCCTGCCCATTATCAAAGAGATATCCAAATGATCCCGATTACCCTGTGTGTTATCCTAGGTGGCATTATAACATTATTTCTTATTGCGCCGATCATGCATAGCCGACCACGTACATGCTATTTCCTTATGCTGTTTATCCCCATAGTGTCCCTTGGAGGTGCCCTCACGATATTTCCGATAGATACAGCGAAGAACACCATAAGCAGCCCCCTATCAACGTATGAGCGTGCAGAAACACATATAAAACAAGGGGACTTCTCGCTGGCTATCAATATTTTAACCCAAGCCCTTACTGAAAAGGGAGAAAATCATAACATATCGTTACAATTAGGCAGAGCGTATTTTGCAAAAGGCCTTCTCCACGCAGAGCATAACGAGAAAAGCGAAGCACTTAAAAATTTAAAACGAGCACAAGACGTATCTCCGAAGGATGCCCCATTTCTAGACGACCTGCAATATTTCATCATCAAGGTAAACGCCATAACAATGCCCAAAAATACGACGACAAAAAGCACAACACAGGATTAAAATTCATACGCTACCGCATCAAGTCAGAATAGAGCCTCTCTTTTTTCTTTTCAAAACCGGGGCATTTATCATCGACACTATTATATTCTTCCAAGCTATCAACTTCGCGTTGACGCTCCCGCCTCTCAATTCCCATTTTATCATATTCCAGCTCAAGAATTTGATCGACCACGTGTTGCATCTTCTGTGACACCTCTTGTGCACGATCAATGCGCAACGGTCCGGCAGAAAACCCACGCGACTTCAATTCCTTCATCAATTTATTACCCATAGATCTCGCATATTTATTAACAATTTCACGATCAACGCGCACATGCTTTAATTCATGTGCAAGAATTGCTTTGCGCATGCATTTATCTTTATACAGCTCTTTCGCAATAACAATAGTTGGATCAATATGTAACTTCACCGTGATCTCCTTGTACCAAACACACGCAAAGCCATAGCCCTTATTAATCGATTGCCCAAATTTTATTCTATGCTCTAACTGTATTCTGCCCTTCATAAAGCCCTGCGTAATCGTTGTTCCATGAAAACCATAAGGATCAACCGTATCAGTGCTATATTTTTGAATTTCTTTTAAGGTTTGTCCGCGATCATACTTAACCTTTTCTGTGCGTGGAATAATATTGATTTCCGTTGGATCATGCGTAGGACACGAGACATTACTGCCCGCTAGAATCAACAATGATGATAGTGTAACTGGATCAATCCCAAACATAAAAAACCTACGCCTAACTCCTAAATCATTTACTTTAGATGTAAAATCTATATAAAAAGTAAAAACAACTACAAATAATAGGATATTTGCATGTTTCTTCTTTTCATGATCATTAGCATTTTTTCATTTCTAGTCAATTTATACATTATGGTTATTGTAGCACAAGTTGCGTTAAGCTGGCTTATCGCGTTTGATATTATCAATGCGGAGAATGATGCGGCAGTGCGCCTAACCACTGTTTTAAAGAAGCTGACAGACCCTGTATTTATACCTTTAAGAAAATATATCCCCCCTATGGGAGGCATGGATTTCACGCCGTTGATTGTTATTATCGGCTTGCAAATTATCCCATCTCTTTTCTTCTCCCTCTTCATTTAGTCATTGGACTTTAACAATGGTACATATTATCGATGGCAAAGCCATTTCTAAAACTCTAAAAGAAGAATTAGCACTTCAGGTTAGAGAAATGGATCAAAAACCGGGCTTGGCCGTTATTCTGGTTGGAAATGACCCTGCATCAAATGTTTATGTGAATAATAAGATTAAAGCCTGCGAAAAAACCGGCATCCGAAGCATTGAGCATCGCCTGCCCGAGGACACAACGAACGAAATCATTGAAGCACTGATCACCAGTTTAAATAGGGATTTCGATGTTGATGGCATATTGCTTCAACTCCCCCTACCCAAACACCTTGATAGTGACAGACTGATACAGCTTATATCTGCAGAAAAGGATGTTGATGGCTTAAATCTGCTGAATGTAGGGGCACTGGTTGCAGGGGTGGATGGCATGGTGCCTTGCACACCACAGGGAAGCATTATTCTGATTAAAAGCGTTATAAAAGACCTGAATGGCCTAAACGCGGTTATTATCGGACGATCCCTATTATTCGGAAAACCTATGGCACAACTCCTGCTACAAGAAAATTGTACCGTCACTATGGCGCATTCACGAACAAAAGACCTTGCCGCTGTTTGTCGCAATGCCGATATTCTAGTCGCAGCCGTCGGGCGTGAAAAAATGGTGAAAGCCGATTGGATCAAACCGGGTGCCTGTGTCATTGATGTTGGTATTAACAGAATGGATAATGGAAAACTATGCGGTGATGTTGACTATGCTCAAGCCATTGAAGTTGCAGGGGCAATAACACCTGTTCCGGGCGGAGTTGGGCCAATGACAATCGCATGTCTGCTATCTAATACCATCAAGGCTAGACGTCAATTTGTACAGGGGTAACTCTGCTTTCAAAAACATGCTTAAAAATTCAGCAATACGCCTTTAATAAACCATCATGTTAAATGGTCTATAAACTCGTATTTCCTTCAGTTTCGTTTGCTTAATTACAGTGTTGTTATAAAATTCTAAATTGGCTTGCGGACTGGCAATAATAATTTCAGGATAATAAATTTCATATATTCCAGGGTGATTGAAAACATGAAGCAAAAGACGTTCATTCGAATCTATCCAACTCTTAAGACTAATTAAGAATGTTCTCACTGTAATTCGGTTTTGCTTAAATGCAGTACGTACACCAGGTGATATAGTATCATCCTCATCCAAAAGCGCTTCAATATCTAAAACTTCCTGCTCCAACCCTTTTTTCCAATAGTCATATATAATTGCGGATTTCCGAACATTTCTAATTTGGTCTTTCAAATATTCCTCATTTTCAAAGATCTCCATACTTCCGATGCGGGACATATATCGACGAATTTCATAGCCATAATGGTCAAACTCTGGTGGAACACCTTTTTTAATCCCGTGTATTAGCCTATCTACACGCTCTTTCATACTGGTTAAAGGCAAGCGTTTTTTGTAAAAAATCTCTCCGATATTAGGCTCAACAGGCCTCTCGTCATTGTCATCGATCACAACAGATGTAGACCGCAACTCAGGCATAATAACGTCAACACTGCCTGTTTCCAAATCTCTTGCTTGCGAATTCTGCGGCAATAACAATGTCATAATAACGAAAATAGAAAGTAAAATATGCATAGTAAAACTATAGTCCTGTTTAAATAATAACTCTGTAAAAATAAATATTTTACATTGAGCACAACGATACTCAAATATATATTCACCATAACTCAATAACAGCGATGATATATTAGTACACTTTAACTATAAACACCAGAAATAGCTTAAGAAACATTATTTTTATTCCAGAAAATAACATCACGTGCCACACTACCACGTTTATCTTCACTACGCTTATACACATAAATCCCTAGCACGGATAAGCCAACCGCCCATATTGCGCTCAAATTCCCCATCGCCACCATCACAACACCTGCTTTATCCGTATCAAATATAATTACATAGGCAATACCAAACATTTGCGCCGCCCAAGTAAAAGCCATCAAATATCCAAATGTCGGGCGCATTCGGCGCACATATTTATCGCCAGAGGCAATCTCTGCGCGTAGAGATTTGTTAACTTCGGATAAATTTTCCTGATAGCTCTCAATTTCTAACTCCGCCATTTTTTCACTGTGACGGTTGGCTTCGGCCAATTTCTCAGGCGTGATCTCTCCATTTTTTAGAGCAGTCTCTACCTTTCCTAAAGCCTTCGCCGCAGTTTTTGCCGCCGGATGATCCAGAACCTCCAATGCACCGCCAAGAATAGCCATTAAGACAGGTAAGCCCAATTGTGATAACAACGTCGCTAACATAGCTTATACCTCCACCAAATCATAAAACTTATGTACACCGACCACTGATGATGGCGTCTTCCCTTTTGCCCAGTACGGCGCAATAGAGGCCGCATGATAATGCGTTGCGCCCAATGTATTATCTTTTAAAACACCCGCAAGTGCACGATTTGCAATACGACATGCCGTTACAAAATACAAATCCCCTTCATCAACCAATTGTAATTTTTGAAAATTCGGATCGCTGCGATTCCAGCAACTAAACTGGTACGGCTTTTGACAAATTTGAATAATATTATTCCCCCACCAGAATTTACCTTTTTTCTGCGCTATCGCTGCACGGTTTAGAATAACACAAGCCACTGCCTTCATACCTTCTGCGCCCTCACCGCGTGCTTCCCCCCATAATGTGCGCGCTAAAACATCGGCTGTAATCTCATCATAAAAATCCTGCATGGATTTATCGCCTTTGGATGCACATAGCGTGTCCAAAGCAACCAGATTTGGTTTCTTACTCATCGTAATCTCCTTACTTTCTTTGCACAAAAAAAGCCCCGAAAAATCGGAGCTAAATAATAATAAACTTAATAATAAGTACTGCCTAAGCCTCTAAAATACACTCAACAGGCGTATCAATAGAATAACGAATGCCCGACAAGACATCCCTCTTATACTCATTCGACCAATTGTCATTTTCAATGCTCTGAAATTTTTCGCAGTAATCCAAAATGTCCTTTTCATTGATCGTTCTGAGTAATGTTTTAAGGCCTAACCCTTCCAACACATCATACCAATCAGACATTTTTTCACCATTTTTCACCATAACGACTTGATGCACATCCCTATCAAGCAACGGCATAGCTTCGTGATAAAAATGATTACATTCAGAGAAAAACTCTGCAATTTCAAGTGCCTGATCCGTACCAATACGCCCACGGCCTTCACTGATACGCTCCAGACACTGCCCGATTTTAATTACGCAGTCCCTCAGCGTTTGTGTAGAGTCGTATAACTGATCAGATAATTTCGTATTTGCCTCGACCTCTTGTAGCGTTGGCGGCCAACGTCCAGCATGCAAAGCGCGAATCCCTTGAAAACCTTCATCAAGGCTTTTGGAATACCCATGAACCATTACATTTAACAACTCAAAATCATTCGCAACATAAGTCACAAATTTTCCATTGGCATATTCTTCTAATCCACTCATATTCATAACCTTGGCTTTTGGTGAGTATTAGACACTCCCTACAATATTATGCCCTTCAATGTCAATATTTACATAAAATTACATTAACCTTTGTACTTTAATGCAGCTGTTCGCATGGCTGTGTTATCCAGCTTGGTTTCAATACGCAGTAGGTGCTCTACAATTCTATGTTCAACGCTACGTAAATCTTTTTGCGAGGCATAGTTTTTCGCCACCTCCAGCTTAAATGCATAGAGCGCATCACGTAGCTGTTCACACCGCCGATCAAGCGTTAATTGAATGCTATCGACCGCCTTATTTGAATCATTTCGTGTGCGCCAAATCATCAATAACAGACCCGCCATCGCTGGCAAATCAACCACCGTAATCCACCATAAGAGATCATTCGAAATATCTGTCATTATCTTCTCTCCATTCAGTTCCATTAAACATTAAAGTCGCTCTTTGCTGTGTGCGTGCCTGCTCCGTGCATCCAACGATGTTCACCCGCACCATGTAGGCGTTCCAATCGATCCGGCTGTTGCGACAACGCACCTGCAACAGCGTCAAGGCCATCATCTTGGGCATTCTTGGCACCTGGGCGCCATTCACGCATCTCCATGATAAACGGCGTTTTTGTTACGCTTTCATGCACATAGAGCCTTCCTGCGGCCATAACCGCATCAAAGCCTTCCAAAATACGGATATCTTTGCTGCGGCTGCTCGAGATATCACGCACACGACATGGGGCACGGGCTTTTGTAAGGGCATTACGCAAAATATTGGGTAAAAACCGTCCAATACCGTTAATTTCAACGGCAATAGAGGGCAGATAAAACTCTTTGGCTATTTTCGCAACTTGGCGCGCTTGCTGGCCTGCCTCATCCAGATCATCATTCTCATCTATAGTGAGATAAGCGATATGATGCAGGTAATAATTTCCACCTTCATCACCAAATATAACCGCAACGACACTACTGTCACCGCCTGATTTACCAAATGCCGGATCCCACCAACATGATGCCCCCACCATTTTATGCTGCCCGATATACAGGCTGTTCATTTCCTTCGCATATTCCAATGGCGCATCGTAATAACGCAATAATTCAGGGTTAAGACGCCCCTCCATAATATTTACTGCTTTTAACATCATCTGACTGTCAAACTTGTTTGGCCCTGCGCTGCGTTTGATTTGCGTAATTTGTGCATCGCTATAACGCTCTGGCCAGATGCTCTCGCCTTGCGCGTTCAATATGGGGATACAAAGACGTTCAAATCCGTCCAAGAAGATATGCTCTTCGCCAATTTCTTTGCGTGGTGTATCTGCATAGATAGAAAAGTAATGATGCGGCGTTCCGACATAAAGCCGCGTTCCGTCTATTGTCAAAACATAGGATATTTCGGCCAATCTCTCACGTAGATCCTCACGTTTTTCCGCGCTATAGCAGGTGTTTGGCACTTCAACATCATCACAAATCACGATATCGGCGCGACTGCCTGTTATGTTCGATCCCACGCCCTTTGCCATCATCGAGGGGTCGCGCAATTCCAACATACGCTTTACTGTAAAGCGATCAGAAGCCCATTGATCCGCGCGCGCAGGTTTTAAAGGCAAGGTCAATGGGTGGAGCTCTATAATACGCTTTACATTACGCACCATTTTCTTGGCCAGTGTGAAATCTGCGGCCAGAACAAGAATACGCAAATTCGGATCACGATAAATTAACCACGCACAAAACAACCCCACAAGCGTTGATTTCCCCGCCGAACGAAAAGCCATGAGTAACAAAGACCTGTCCCCACGTTTCCATCGCTCTTCCAGCCAACTTGCTATTTGCATATGAATATAAGGCGTTTTCATATTTTGTTGCTGATTCCATAGCACAATAAACAGCTTAAAATCCGCATCCGAAATCGCGTATTTGCTCATAACTTTCTTCCTCCTAAATTTGATCTAATTTTTGACGAACAACGCCCAAAGACAAACACGGTTTTGTTTGCTTTTAACTATGTTTCCTCTGGATTTCAGGCACAAAAAAACGCCCCAAAAGGAGCGCCATATTAAAAAATGGAGTGAGCCGCTTATTCTAGAGAAAACGCCGTTATTGTAACATGCCTGTCTTGGTATTCATCTCGCCCCCCATCCGCATATTTTTTGCCCTCTGGAACAATACATACGCGATCCGGATGAATACCGGCATCTTCAAAAGCAGGAAGAAACCCAGCGGCGCGCTGCATCGAAACTTTTAACGCACCATTCTTAAGTAATTCATTCTTATCTGAACCCCCAACAACCAAAAATGCGATATGATCATCATCTTTATATTGTGCGAAAGAAGCCTTTAACTTATTTGGATTCCCTCTATGGCTTATTTCATTTTCTCCAAAGAAATATCTTGTCTTGTACTGCTGGGTATTATCTAAATTCTCACCTGCAATACGGTTTTGCCATTTCCCCCAAATATTAGAATCAATCCATGTTGGCTTTTCCCGCACATTCGCATCAACAGAATTAAAATCCTCACGATCAATGTCATAAGGGCCATCATAGCAATGGAACGTATGGCGCATCTCATTCAGCTCTACACTCAACACCTTGTCTTGAGTTGGCATTATATCTGTTTCTTGCTTATCATCGCCAGAGCATGCAGACAACGTTAAAGCAACCGAAAATGATATCGCCGAAATGGAAAAGTTACTTCTAAGTTTTGGTAATATTTCTGGTGATCCCGACACTCTGATTTATCCCTATCATTCAACCCATACGCCCGCAATGATACCACAAATACACGGTTTAAGTCGCAGAAGTCAAATTTACGTCATTTTTTCATAACTCTCTATTTCCTCTTTGGCTGTTTCCATCAACCCGAGCATATCTTCTGCGGGTTCAGCATTCTTTGCAAGAACGTCCGGTAATTCCACCCATTCCGCGAGTTTCACCAATAATTGGATATGTGCGATTGCGACCTTGCACGCATCTTGATGTTTTTTAAAATCCGACAATTCCTTCGTCATGTTACGCTGTGAAAAACTTTGATATGAGGCAATAGCCGTTGCCAAAGCTTTTGGTATAAATTTAGCAATGCGCACACGTGCATCTGCTTCGATTTGAGGCATAAGAACTCCTTAACACTATAAATATATGGATTTATGCGCCACACACCACGGCACATAATAAAAAACCGCCCCAAATGGAGCGATCAATTTTAAACGTATTATTTGAAAGACAATTAAAATTCCAACACACGTGGCCCCATGTCATTCAGGCCAGTGCCACCGTTGGAAGGGTTTTTAATTTTCTGTCCCTTTGGCAAACTCACAACACTATCATCATCGGGAGGGGTCCCAACTCCATTATTGACAAAGCTTTTAACGCATTCCAGCGTAATACCTATTTTCTGATCTGATTTATTACTCATGATACCCTCATCCTATTCATGAAAAGTAAGGGTAACAAAAAAAATGCATGCCTGTCAAAACTGCACTAGAGATGCTTGCTAATAATGAACCACTGACCACCATCTGAAACCACCGTTATTGCGCTGTATTGGCTGCTTAAAGGTTGCGCTGAGTTGTCAGGGCCTGTGCTGCCTTGCTCGGTCACTGTAATAACATTGGCCGAACCATCGGTTTTTTTGATCGTAATGGTGCGCCCGATGGCTTCGGCGGCGTTCGCGGGTGGAAGACGCGCGGTCATGGCCCCACCAAAGCTCGACAGCAAGTACACATCCACCGCCATATCAATATCATACGTACCACTGCCATCGAAATACCGTGTATTCCCCGCCGATCTATTGGAAGCAATCACGAACCACTCTGCGCCGTTGGATATCATCATGACATAATCGTTTTCCGCGCCAAGAAAGAAATCCTTCCCATCCGGCCCTGCGCCTGCATCTTCTGTCACGGTAATAACATTGGAAGAGCTATCCGTTTTCTTGACCACCATCATCACACCAACAGCGTCCGCGGCAGATGGAAGCTCAACGGTCAATGCCCCGCCGAAAGATGAAACCAGATGCACAGAATGCGACGTATCAAGTGAGACCGTGCCGCTCGCATCTATAAATTCAGTGTCATAGCGTTGCAACGTTGCATTCAAATCTGTCACTGTGGTTTTTTGTAAATGGTTTTTATACGGATAGCCTGCATTATAGGCACTATACTCACCCCCCGACAGATCCCAAATCGCCGCACCGTCACTCACCGATAATAAATTATAGATCGAGGTTTCGATTGACCCGGCCTCTAGCTTTATATTCGGAACAAGGTTATTGCTTTCAGCATATGGATTAATCAACAGCGTTTTGTTCGAATTTGTGCCAATGATAAAGCACCCTTGCGCCGTGCCCTTCACGTTGGCTTCACAATCAATGAAGCTGTTATTAAAGCTGCCATGCTCCACATAAAATCCTGCGCCGGTTATATCCGCGCCAAGAGAATAAGCACGACAAGAGTGAAATTTATTGGCATTTGGCGTATCACCCGCACCTGATTTGGTTAAGTGAAATCCATTGACCGCTGGTTGCTCTACAAGCACGCGTGTAAAGCTATTCCAGTAACATGGCTTATTCGTATCCGTATACCCATCAAGCTGCACGCCTGTGTTCGGCGCAACAATCGTCACATCCATAATCGCGCATTGCACCACAGGGCGCGTAAGACCGAACAGCTTAATCCCAACATCTCCCTGCTCTATGCGTAAATCAGAAATGCTCACATAATCTTCAACAATCTCAATAATATTGAAAAGGTTACTGTTTCCCTGCAAAACAGAGCTTTGCCCTGCACCGATCAATGATTGACGCGCATTTAGACGAATTGTCGCGGTGAGGAGATACACACCCTCTGGCACAAACACCGCATCATGGGCCGTCAAAGCATTCTGAATTGCGATCGTATCATCGACCAAACCATCACCAACAGCGCCGAAATCCTTAATCGACACCATATCCGAGAACTTATCCGCGGATGTTCGTGTACTTGCACCCGAACCAGTAGCGGTGAAATCAGGCGCGGCCATAGAACCTTCCAAGGACACCGCAACTAGATCACCATTCCCGTCAAAGCCCAGCGCCTTATTCGCCCGCACTGCCCTATCCGGCAATACTGCATTCCCTGGCGTCTCATAATCAGAATAACGCAGCATAAGGTCATTCTCACGATTAACCTGTTGGAGCGATGCAATAATATAATCCAGCTCATTATTGATACTTCGTGCAGAAAAATCTCCACCTTCCAGATAATCTGTCACCCGCTCAATCGACAATTGCCGCGTTAAGGTAATAATCACACCACTTGCCGGTGGTGCATCAAAGGTCACTGAACCACCAAGCGTCTGTCCTGCGCCATTGATGGTAAATCCGCTAACCTGCTCGGCACCATCAAAGAAAACATGCATGTCCTCACTGGCAAAGATTGGAAACGAATACGTATAATCGGTATCCACACCATCCGCGACATAGCGCACAACAGGCACAACATCCGGCATCTTGATATGATGATTGGTCATTATATTTCTCCTATGATTTATTTAAATTTTTGTATAAAAAAAAGCCGCCTTATGGCGACTTGTGTGTTTGTTTTCTATTTTGTACTTTAATTCTTATCTTTTCTGCTTGCACCATCTATAAATTTACGAACTATCCCTAAAGAGCTACCTGCCAAAAATAAGCCTGCAAACAATAGCTCATCGAGAAATACACAAACAAATGAAGCCAAAACAAGAGATGCCATTATAACAAAGCCCATCAATTGACCACGAGTAGTCTCATCAACCATAGCACTACTCATCTTTTTATCTATTGCATGTCTGTGGGTTTGTTCATTATCTGCCCATACTAATATTCTCTCTCCTGCTCCCGGACAAGTTTCCTCGTATAGTCGAAACTGTTCTGCTGGTGGTAACGGCCCACTATGAGACAACTGACGTGTTATTTTAATACCCACCATTTTAACAAGCTTGGGATCAACACCTGCTTTTTCAAGCTCCTCTAACACCTCCGATGAGGGGCTATCAGAGAAATCTAATAATGTATTACTTTCCGATTCTTGAGAGGATTTTTTTATAGCTTGTTCGGCTTTTTCTTTTTTATTTTTGCTCATATTCGCGATTCATCGCGTTTTTTATATCGCGCTCAAAGTTCAAAAAATCACGCTCAGGTCCATTTTCTACGTACTCCATCATACGCAACACACGGCGTTCAAAATTGCCATAGGAAACGTATTCGCCATCATACGACGATGCTAAATTTGACATTGCAGTAGAAACTTTGCTCATTTTAAGAAACCCTTCACGTAAGACCATTTGTACACAATCTCCTTCAACAAAGCAATATCGAAGTTCATACCATCATACACTCAACATTGTAACAAAATATGAATAAAATGTGCAAATAACGTAACACGCTTCATTGCTTTGTAGGAATTTTGATAACTCCTTTAATTATAATTTTTTTGACTAAAATAGAGAGCCGAACAGACGCTCGCCCGAGGAAATTTGGCTAATCTTCTGTTTTTCCTGTAATTGCGTGCGTTGCAGGACATTTAGGGATGTTCTCTGTCCCAGCCCCTGATCAATTGCGTTCAAGCGCAGAGTGTCTAGCTGCTCTCGTTTTTTCTTCTCCGCATCGGATTCCTCGAATAAACCCAGAAAAACCGCTTGCGCAGAACCACCAGCGGAACTTATCCCTTGCGCACCAAAATTGGCACGTTGGCGGGATACAGCGCGGCGAAGGGCTTTTTTGCGCTCTTCTTCCGCATTCCCTGCGTCAAGGCCGATTTTCTGACGACTTAATACGGCGTCAGCTGAGGCCTGTTGTTCTTGTAGATTTTGTTGTGCGCGCAATTGCTGTAACGCGATATCTTGTTTATTGCTCGACCTACGGCCCGAGAGCTCGCCAACGATAAGCCCTGCCCCTTGCGACACAATTGTACTTGTTATAATCGGCACTAAAGAAGCCATAATATATTCCTTTTCTTTTTATAGTTTTCCGTCCTAGCGAACGCTTCGCAAAGCAAAACATCGTTTTGCTTGCTTTTATACGAGCAATGCGTTGCATCGCTTCGTGTACTCAGTACAATTTGCATGAAGGCAAATCATTTTTTAGTCATTCACTTTTATTTCACTGGAAACAGACAAAAGCGTAAACGGCAGAGGTGCGCTCTGTTCAATACGCCATAGAGGTTGCGTTCCATCCCTTTGCCACCCTAATGAACGCACTCTTACATCACCGCTCATCACTGGCGTGCCACTATCTAAGATAATATTCTCACCAAATTGTTTCAGCATAATATCCTGCGCACCACGCCCGACATCAAGGCGCAAAGCAGCCGTATCTTTCAGCCGAAAAATCGCCTCCACCAAGCGGAGTTTACGCCCTGACCCAACCTTTGCCACCTCATTAGGTGGTAGGGGTTCTATGATATGCGTATAGGGTAAACCAATCTCAATCGTACTGGCTGGTTCGGCCAAGGTAATTTGCCCGCCTGCAACCATTTGGGGGGCAAGAACCGCACCATCTGCAACGATAGAGACCTCTTCCCCTTCCAAATGATCCAGTCCCGACCAAACGCTTGCGGGTGCTCCGACATTCCCCGACAAGGCAGAATCCAGATGTAATTCCTCGTCAAACTGCTCAATCAGATACGCACCATCACGCTCGATCAGCATATAAACATCATCCCCAACCACGGAGACCGACTTCACCAAACCATCGGTTTCGTGCAAGGTCCAGGCAGAGACTTTTTCTGCACGAAAAGCCGTGAGGCTAGCGAATTTACCATCGCCGCGTACCACGAACAGCAAACGATTTTTCTGGTCATAGTCTTGATCCACTGGGTTTTCAATCACATGACGCGACAATAACGCCAGATCGGTGGAGGTATAAGCGGCCTCCAAATCTGTATAGAGATATTCATGTATTTCCTGCGCATTTCGCGCAACATAAAGGGTCGCCCCATCCACATTCACCGGCGGTATATAGCGATCAATCCGCGATCCTGTACGGGTTTGCCGTCTGATTTGCACCGAAGACGGGGTCAGAGGATCCCCCGTGACCATCCATTCCGCACCAGAGGTGAAAATCTGTAAATGGCGGGACGAAAAAATCCCTCGTATTGCATTGACCTGATCCGAAAGAATAGCAAATTCAATTGCTTCATCATCCAACCCGTCACCCAAATCAAAATTAAATAAATCCCCAGACTTCGAGAACCACAAACGGTTCGGCAAATCACGCGATCCGCCGATAACAAGCCTATCTTGATGAAATGCAACGCTCACCGGATAGCCATGAACCGGACTGAATGCTTGTTCGAACCAGTCAATTGTCGCATCTGTGCTGATCAAATCCTCGATCACTGTAACCGTTACGACGGTTGGCGATGAATAATCGGTAATTTCCACATCTTTGCCACCAACACGTAGGCGCGTACCAACATGGCCTGCAACAAAAACATCCGCAGAAGCCGTTAAGGTAACACTGCCCGTTGTTCCGCTAGGGGTTAGGGTCACACCACTCTCAACGAATTTGAAATATGGGTGATAAATGATGTTCTCATCTGTGAAGAAACTCCAATCACTTAGACTCCACACACCCAAACCACTACGCACCAATTTTTTGGGCGGCACATCTGGATGCACCATCAACAACGTATCCGCACTTTGCGTCCACGCGATTTGTGAAATTTGTGCCACGCCCCACGGTGCAGGGATCGTGGCCTCTTTCACACCAGATGAATAGATATCAATTTGCCCATCGCTAAGAACAAGCAAGGCCGTTTGTTGGGTATTGAATTCAAAGGCAATCAACTTCCCGTCGCCTGCGGCCACGTCAATATAACCAAGGCCAAATCGACGTTTCACGCCGCCCGTGGGATTAATAAACACATTATGCAAGGTAAGCGCGCCATTATCATAGGCACGTAAATCCCCGCGCCCAAGCAACTCCGGCGACACTTCACCCGCGGTGAATGTCGTTTTCACATCTCTAATTCTTGTCATTGTTTTTCTTTCTTTTGATTTCACGCACATTCGTGCGCCTCGCAAAGCAAACCCAAGATTTGTTTGCCTTCTTTAAAGCGAACAATGCATACGCATTGCTTCGCTCTCGCTCGGTACAATTTGCGTAAATGCAAATCACATTCTTCTGTTATCTATGTTTAAAATGTAAATTTCAGGCACAAAAAAACCGCCCAGATGGACGGTTCACTCGTATTATTTATAATGTTATTAGAAATACCGGATTAAATACCCAGTACTTGTTCTTCATTTTCATCCGGCTTCGTAACAGGGTGCACAGGTATTCCTTGGAAACCGTTATCCTCTACCACACCATTCGCAGTAAGAGCAGCATCATGATATTTCGGGGGAACACCTGTTTCCGCACCTAATTCACTATCGCCCCACTCACCACTAATATTTTTCTGTTTATCTAGATCCATAATCCACCCATTTTTTATAGTTTTATATTGCACATATACTAAACCACAAGAGACAATCTCGTCAAGAAAATAGCCGGATTTAATGCTTAATCCCGAACAGTAATCAATGTGAAATCCTCTATTTTATTCGGAGTATCTTGTTGCGCATCAATCTGACGGGCACGCTGGAATTCCTTTTCTGCCATTGCAAACATGCTTTCTGCGCGTGAGGTATTCTCGGTCACAGGAATTGTAAACTCCGCAGAAAGACGTGTGATAAGTGCAGAATCAAAATATGGTGGAAACACCTCTTCTTCAGGTCTGAAAATATAACTCAAAACCACTTCCGGCGCATTCGTATGCAGCGCACCACTGGCAATTCGGTAATTCAGACCACGCCCACGTGCGCCACTGCCTGCGCTTAATGCGCGTAAAAAATCATTGGGCAACGCATAGGCATAAGCATAATCAGCCAGAGGCGCGTTTGCGAGTTGATTTAATGTAACCTGCACACTGGCGAAGCCCCATGCATAGGCCGATAAAAGTGCATCGCGCGTTTGCGCAAACAAAGCCCCTGCAATTTCACTTTCTGCGGTGCCTTCGTTAAAACCTGTAATTGGCGCAGCACCTATCCTGATGAGTGCGCGGCTACATAGGCCAATATCTGATAATGCCATTTTAAATTCTCCTGATAATTTCTGTTATAAAGCAACAGCCCTGAATCTTAATTATAGCGTTCAAACGCCACGTAGGCTTACGAACCATTTGGTTCGAGGCCGTAGTCGCGGCCTTAAGTACTACATTAGGTTCAGGGCTGTGCTGGTTCGATACCTATGAAGGCTTACAAAAGCAAAGGCGAGCGTGAGGAGCGCGTCAAGCCTTCTGCATCACAATATTATGGGCGTTTTTTAAGCATAAGCCGTAATTGTGATAGTGCTGCCGTCATTTCCTGTTACAACATAGAATGTCGTTGACGGGATACCATCGGTATCGATATTTGCGATAATCAAATCATTCACACGCAGCATATCCACTGCGGTGTTAAAATAACCACCTGTTGTAATATCGGCGTCCACGCTTGTGAAATGCCATAAAGTAAAGTTATTCGCGTATGCGAGTACGCTTAAGTCAGATGCGATATAAGCCATCCTTATTCTCCTAAATATATAAAATGAAAAACACCCCGCATATTTAAATGCGGGGTGCTAAAAGCAGAGCAAACAGTGTTTTAGTGTGGCTAGGAAAATGACGACGCTACGTATGATTTATACGTAAGCCGAAATTTAACACCGCCACAATGAAACAATGAACGTTCTTAGTCTGGGCTTAGTCCGGTGTTTCATCACAATTAATGACAACGATTCCGCTCTCATCAATCAGACCTGCGCCTTGGCTCATCATGTTATTGACGAAATGGGATGCACGATCACCATGCCATGAAACATCGGTTTGGATATCACTGGCCGCTGCATGACCGATCGCCGTCTTATGATAATAGAAACAAGAACGAACATCATTCACATCAATAGGCAATCCTGAATGCGGAATGAAAATCGTACCCAGAAACATTTTTGCCTGCGTAATTGTTGAGAATGGCAAATTTTCATGACCGATATAGTCTGCGTTTACAAACTCATCAATACTCAGTAATTCACTCCACTGCTTCCAGCCAACGATACAAAAACGTTGCCCATCATCTGGAACATCATTTTCACCAAATGTCTCAAATGCGTTCAAGATTTTATCCTTGGTCAACCCGATATTCCCATCCGCAATGATATTCGCAGACGCACTGGCAAGTGCATTAATGACTAGCTCATCAGTTTTACGACCTAGAGCCTGCGCACCAGCATTGGCAATGATCTGACGCTCGTCAATATTGGTTTTCAGCTCATCTAGACGATCAACCCAGTCCCCTGCATAATAATCGGATAGAATAACTTCAATATTGGAGTGATCCAAATTCATCACAGGCACCATGCCATGCGTTGCTTTTGTGCTGGCCGTGCCTTTTCCGACTTTTTGGAAAACCGCGCTTGAGCCATTAACACCTGTTATTGTACGCACAGTATTTCGGAGTTTTGATCCTTGGCGTTGGTAGGCTTCGTGCACTTCACGCTCGAATTGCTTTATAAAAGCCTGATCTATTGTTGTAGACATAATAAACCTCTTTCTAATGGTTTAAAGTTAAGAGAAAAAAGCCGTCTTTTGGTTATCTAATCGTGTTTAATCGTCTTAAGGCCAAATGAAGGGCGTAACAATCCAAAGTCGTATATAGAATTCAGAGCCTTGGAATAAAAAAACCGAACGGACACGATTAGACGTGTTACCCATCCGGTATAGATTTACGAATTGATTTCAAATCAATTATATTTCATGATAATGTTATATTCTGATTCAGAAATGGCATTCGTGGCGTTTGTGTATCCATATTAGGAATTTAATCCTGATGTGTCAATCTTTTTTTGTACTTTTTCGTGCAGTTTTTACTAAATAGTTAATTTTGCCTTAATTTTGACAAAGATTTGCAGTACTTTTAAATTGTTAATTAATTATGGGAACTAAAATGTTTAGCAAAGTTATAAAATCTTCTGATATTTTAAAGAAGAGCTCTAGTGCTCAAACAAAGCGCAAAGAGGCTCGCAGATCTGATGACCGTTGCGTCAGCATCATTAACGGACAAATGCATCCTGTCGAAAACTGGAGTTCGGGCGGCATGCTTATCGCTGCGGATGAACGTCTTTTTTCTATTGGTCAAGATTGCAAATTCACATTAAAGTTCAAACTTCGTGATGAAATGATGGAAATTGACCATAATGCAAAAGTGGTTCGTAAATCTCCAAATAAAATTGCGCTACAATATTTACCGCTTTCAAAAAATGCACAAACAAGCTTTCAAAAAGTGGTTGATGATTATGTGACACAACGCTTTGCCGAGTCACAGAGCTAAACACCTTCTATTCAATAAACATTATTATAAACCTTCCCCATATTTGAGGAAGGTTTAAATCTATATGATAAAACCGTAAAGTGTCACATTAATTAATTACCGTACAAGTTTTCAAACCCTTGTGTTACCTTCGCGATATAAGCAGGATCTTTATCCTTCCAATAACGTGGATCACGCATCATCGAGCTAAGCTCAAGGTCATTCACGCCCTGTTTTTCTTGTGCAGAAACACGTTGTAGTCTTGGCTCCTCCCCTTTCATCATACGGTGCAGCGCAACCACGCCCTCAAATGAGCTGGATAAATTATCAAGCACATCTTCGGGTAAGTTTTTACGCCCGAAAGCCAAGAGCTGGCGCGACATTTCTTTCCACTGCTCAACCCCACCAAAATGATTGCTTAGCTTTTCAACTTCTCGATCTGCTTTATAATCTGCGGCAATTTCATGAACCATCGGTACCATCTTTTCGGATGCCAGATTATAGACCTCTTGTGCTTGTTCTTGCGTAAAACCCTTTTCATGCAAACGGCGGTTGATCTCAATATCAACTTCAAACATCCCATGTGAACAATCAATACAATAGTCTTCTGGCGTTTTCGGCGCAGCTGGGTTTTGTGACAACCGTTTTTCAAGCTCTTTATAAGATTTCATTAGCAAATCAGTTTGTACTTCACCAGTTTCTGGGTGCTTAAATTTTTCGGGTATCTCAGCACTTAACAGATTCTCTTCAGTGGTTTTTTCATTATGCATTTTCTTTATTCTCCTTAGGTTAAAAAAATATTGGGTTAAACATTGTTGCGGCCACGATCAATCAATCGTAATACACTGGCCATTAGGGCGCGTTGCCCTTCCATATATCGAAGCTGTGCCTCTGCTGCGCCCGCACCAAGCGCACGTTGAAACGTGATCGATTGCAAATGAGACAATACTTTCTGGCCATCATCACTTAGAAATAATCGTGCAAAGGCTTTTTCTGTTTCCCTGACTTCACTGCGCATAGAATTATCAGGCCTATACACAACACCGTGTTCATAATTATTCAAAAAGTCTCTGTCATTATGGCGCGTCATGGCTCTGTCCCTCCTCTACCAACGTATTGCTTTGATTCTCTATTTCGGATTGAATCGCATCTATTTCAGGTAATATTTCACTACGAATCAAATCACTTGGCACGGCCAAGGCCTCGCCCAAGAAACGAACCGCCGCAGGCAAATCAACCGACATAGCCGCCTCTGGCCCCATTGCCAAAACGGTATTAAGCCAGCTCAACGTATTTTGAACATTACGTTGCCCTTGAGAACGCGCCAACGGAGACCGATAATCAACCGCGACCAAACGACCATCTAAGGAAATATCCGGAACTTCACCACGACGGCGCAGAATTGAAAATGCACGTTTTATCAGCGGGGTGAGAAGCTCTGTTTGTAAACGCCCATACGTTGCGCCCAAAATCAAAGACATCTCCGCAGAACGCTCCAAAACTTCTGTCGCTGTCATACGCGCGCCTGAAATAGGTGCCAACTTATCCGTTAACAAGGCATGACGAATGCGCGTTTGCAAGCTATCCAGTATGAGCTGCGACACATCAAAACGCCCCGGCATTTCTAATGGCTGAAGCCCTTTAGATCCAATGGCTTTGGGAATAATACTTCCCGGTGTTAGTTCAATATTCGCCGGATTTAGCACCCCATCATCATCGGCCTGCCATATTCCAGTCACCGCAATTGATGCATTTTTCAAGATCAATTCAACCACTTTATTAGCGGTTTTAATATCAGGCAATGCCTTCATCACCGGCGAGCGACCATAAACCTCCCCCGGAGATTTTAACCAACGAAAACCAATAATCGGCGATTGATTAAACTGTCCTGTTTTCAAAACCACAGGTTCATGCGTGCTCGCAATAGGATCATCAGATAACACGGCCATGTAATCAAAGATCAACCCATTTGGGACGATAGCCTCTAAAACATCAAAGCGTAATTGTGGGTCTTTCATCGCCGTCTTAATAATATCGCTCGGAATTTCTGCATCAGGATAACGGCTGTTTAATTGATCCAGCGTCATGGCAATGGTTCTGAATGCTCCATCGAGATATCCTGAGCTGCCCTCTTCTAACACCACTTGTGATAAGGGGATTGCGTTAAACTTAAATGCGGAAAACCCGCCAGGATCGGCCTCTTCGAATGATAAAGCGGCACTACCGCCGACCACCAAATCCAGATAACATTGATGTATTTCAACAGCAAAATTAGAGCGATCAAAATGTGCCTGTATTGTTTTCCCTGCCTTTTCCAAAACCGGCGCCAATGCATCCGCCTCAGCAGGTGATAAATCAGGCCCAGGTTTTAAACCGAACCATTGCGACCATATTGGCGTTAAATTACCCAATAGACTTGCAGCCAGTTGTTCGGCTGCATCCATTGCCGTACCGTCATATATTTGATTTGTACGTGCCTTCCCAGCCATAAGAGGCGCGTTAAATCCTCCGCGCTGTGGCAATGCATAATCATAACAATCTTGCCATAATGACGTCCATTCATCACGGCGATCTTTCGCGGATTCGTAACGTTGGAGAAGTGCTTTAACCTTCGTCATATCATCTGTTTCATCTAAAGATATTGTCTTAAAATTCTCTGTATCTGTAATCATTGTTTTATCTTTCTGATTTTTTTATACCCAATTATTCGCCAAGCAACGTCTTGCGCGCACCGGAATTATCATTACCTAACAAGCCTTTAAAACTGGTTGCAATGGTTCCAAACCGGCTACGGCTTCTCGATAACAGGCTTTTTGTTCTGCTTTGTGATGCCTGCGAGGCATTGTTTTCTACGGTTTTCGTGCTTGCTGATGCCGTTGTATTTATAACTGGTGTAGGTGCCGGCACATAAATCGTTTGTGGCTGCCTAGGCGCCTTTGGTGATGAACTTAAACTTCCCATGAAATAACTCCTTTATGAAAAAACGTCTTAATTTKRTCTGGATTTTTAAAAATGGAGTGGGCTTCACTGCGCTATATCCATTTTTCTGTTCCAAATATTGAAATAATTKCCACGGCGTAAAAATAGTGCGCTTRTGAACCCCTAATATGCGTTTACAYACCTCCACACAGGTCATAAACATCCAYGGTGCGCCGYGATTTTTATCCGTATCRATATGCGCRGGAACGACGCTATGGCCTCGCCCTTCCAACCAAGCTGGTAAATCAAAYTCACACGGCACATGATGAACGATTACATCCATATAATTTGCCATTGGATCAATGCTWATCCACTGCTCCCCGTCATTAATCAGGATAAAGCAATGCCGRAAGCCTTTTTTGAATCCCCGTAGCCATGGCAATTCTGTYTGATTGGTAAACACAACCCAYGCCTGCYTGCTTGGTGTGGCTCTCTTCATTAAATCGTTMACATTATCTGTGGTTATAYCTGCTGTATTTATCATTGTGCAGCCATCCTTTCATGATCAAAAAGTGATATTTGAGCTTCATATRAATTGGGCATRTTTTTKGCATAATGCTTCGTAACCCAGTTYTGCTTTATAATGATTCCTTTGCGCTCTAACACAGGTTCCATACGCTCAAAGGCTTCTTCCCATAGATAAAAAGCGCGCGCCTCTTTGTTACGGCGAAGATCCGGCGGCATATTTCGTCTGCCATAATGGCGTAGTACCAATAAATGATCGCGCTTAAGACGACGTTGACGGTATAGACCATCCAACACCTTCAAAATATCAACAGGTTCGCACGGGCGTTGGATTGCGCTACTGGAGGCACTAAAACGTGCACCATCATTGCGGGCTTGTTGCGCGGTAATAAACCAGAACCAAGCCTCTTGCGCGCTATCAAAAGGGATCGCTCCCAGAATTTTTTCCTTATCAGCTTCATAACCGATTGTATTGTCATTATTTTTAATCACAATCTTCATTCCTTTTGTTCTGCTGTATTGATATTTATTGGTATTTTTGAAGAAAAAAGAACACAACTGTTCCCTTTATGTTCTCGTTTATGCTATAAAGAAAACCTGATGTCAAGATAAAAATAGGATTATTTTCCTGTTTACGTTTTGCCGCAATGATGGGATTAATGTCCTAGAACATTATTGCGCAAGATAAACAAAGGAATAAACACATGTTTACACATGGACAAATATGGCAAGGGATTGATCGTTTGGCATCAGCACATGGCTACTCACCTTCTGGATTGGCAAAGCTGTCCGGACTTGATGCGACCTCTTTTAACAAAAGCAAGCGCACCAGCCCCGAGGGAAAGCCAAGATGGCCATCCACCGAGAGCCTCTCAAAAGTCTTGGCCGTAACAAATTCAACCATGTCCGATTTTGTTGCCTTTATTGACGAACCTTCAC
This sequence comes from Zetaproteobacteria bacterium, assembly GCA_002747015.1. The sequence goes on along the minus strand of NVXI01000005.1, from coordinate 94,193 downwards.
AAGCCAAATTATCACAACACGATAGAAAACAAATTGCGCAAGATGCCGCGCGCGTACTGATTGAAACCGAATCCGTTTTGTTTAATGCGAAAGATCCATTTACATTGAAGTCTGGTCGAAAAAGCCCAGTATATATCGATTGTCGCCGCCTTGTTTCCTTTGTAAAAGAACGTAATCAGCTGATGAACCACGCGGCGCATATACTGGCTTCTGATATCGGAGTGGATAATATTGATATTCTGGCAGGCGGCGAGACAGCGGGCATTCCCTATAGCGCATTTATTTCCGATCGTATGGGAAAACCAATGATTTACGTTCGCAAAGAACCAAAAGGTTATGGCCGAATGGCACAAATCGAGGGTGTTCTTCCAGAAAAGAATGAAAACGGTAAAAAACCAAATGTCATTTTGATCGAAGATTTACAAACCGATGGCGGCAGTAAAAAGATTTTTGTCGAAGCCCTACGCGAAGCTGGCGCAAAAGTTGAGCATGCCTTTGTTGTCTTTCATTATGGTATATTCGATGCCAGCGAGAAAAACATGAAGGATTTAGGCATTACACTGCATGCCCTTACAACGTGGTGGGATGTATTGGATGTTGCAAAAGAGAATAATTATTTTGACACACAAACGCTCAATTCAGTGGAAGAATTCCTCAAAGATCCTGTAAAGTGGCAAGATCAATATGATGCAGGGTGAAGCCCTAGGCTCAAGCCCCCGAACATGAAAGCATAATTATGAAGATACATTTCCACGCCTCTACAAACCCCCGCCCACAAGCGGCCTTTAAAGAGTTATCAGAGCGTTATGAGCATCACGATGTTGAAAATGCCGATGTGATCGTTGTTCTGGGCGGTGATGGCGCGATGCTACGCGCGCTCCACAAATTCACCGATATAAATCTACCGATTTTCGGCTTAAATTTTGGTACATTGGGGTTTTTGCTTAATGAATACAAAAATCAGGATTTGGTTGAGCGTATATCTTCCGCGCAAAGCTATGAGATTCATCCTTTGCGTATGGAAACGACAGATATACACGGAAAAACCTGTACTAAGCTGGCCTATAATGAGGTTTCATTATTGCGCCAAACACATAGCTCGGCAAAGCTCATGATCTTCGTCAATGATGAAGTGCGCATGCCCCTACTGGTTTGTGATGGTATCATGCTTTCTACCGCCGTAGGCAGTACAGCCTATAACTCTTCTGCCAACGGCCCTATCGTTCCATTAACGGCAAATATACTGCCCCTTACACCGATCAGTGCTTTCAGACCACGCCGCTGGCCGGGTGCATTATTACCTAATGAGAGTACCGTACGTTTTGAGATTATTCGCCCATCAGAACGCCCAGTCAGTGCATCTGCCGACTCATTTGAGATTCGCGATATAACCAGCGTTAATGTTTGCCAGGCAAAAGATGTCTTCGCAACGTTATTATTCGACCCCGACAATCATCTGGAAGAGCGTATCTATCAGGAACAATTTGCGCCCTGATCGCTACGCCAAGACACAGAAAACATACGTAATTAAATTTTTCTAGGTCTGCTTGATGTCACCGATTTCAGACGGCGACGCTCTGATAACTCATTTTCGATTTGCTCCAAACCTTCAAACAACTTCTCATTCACGTTACCACCTTGGATAATACCACCTTCTGGTATAAGGCCGAGACGCTCTGCAATAGTTTGATATCCTTCAACCAAATCACCCAAATCCTGACGGAAACGGTCTTTATCCATCTTCTCACCTGTCTTCGCATCCCATAGGCGGCAATTATCCGGCGATATTTCATCTGCGAGAATAATATACAGCTCCCCATGCTCGCCCCAAATCCGTCCAAATTCCAGCTTAAAGTCAACCAACTTAAGGCCAATACCAGAGAATAGACCGTTAAGATAATCATTAACGCGCCATGCCATGGAAACCATTTCTTCCAATTCATACATATCAGCCCAACCAAATGTCACGATATGATCTTCACCAATCAAAGGATCGCCCAGCTCATCCTTCTTATAGTAGAACTCAATTAGAGGCTTCGGTAAAATTTCACCCTCTTTTAAACCCAGACGCTTACACAAAGAACCAGCGGCAATATTACGAACAACAAGTTCGATCGGTATAATTTCTACACTGCGCACCAATTGCTCACGCATATTAATGGAGCGAATAAAATGTGTCGGTATACCTATTGCTTCCAGCTTGGTCATTAAATGCGCAGAAATTCTATTATTCAAAACGCCCTTACCTGCGATTACCTCATGCTTTTCACCGTTAAAAGCGGTTGCATCATCTTTGAAATATTGTATGACCGTGCCAGCCTCTGATCCTTCATAAATAATCTTTGCCTTGCCTTCATAAATCATTTTGCGTCTAACCATAAAACTATCCTCTGATTTTAATTCACCTAGGTATAAGAACCTGTTTTTTTGTAATATATTCATATAACAATGGATTTAACAAGATTCAAATGCTAGAAATCGTTTTGAATGATTTTTTTACACAAAAATTGCGTTACTCAGGAGATAAAATATGACTTCATTCGATGATCGCGAGAAAGCCTTCGAAAATAAATTTGTCCATAATGAACAATTGGATTTTGCGATAGAAGCACGACTATCAAAACTCTACGGCCTTTGGGCCGCCGAAAAGTTAGGGTTGGATGGTGCTAATGCCCAGACATATGCCATGCAAGTCGTAGAAGCAAATCTTGAGGAGCCTGGCTTTCAAGATATTTTACGCAAAGTTCGCGCCGATTTTGATGAAAAAAATATGGATATTTCCGATCACATTATGGAAGCTGAGCTAGCGAAATGTCTAAAGCAAGCTAGAAACAAAACATAAGGGAATTAGGCATATGGCGATGGATGCAATAACAATTGAGGAAATGATTCGCGAAGGCATCCCCGATGCCACCGTGCGCATAGAAGATTTACGCGGTGATGGCGACCACTATGCAGCATATGTTGAATCACCTGCCTTTGAAGGTAAAACACGCGTGCAGCAACATCAAATGGTGTATAGCGCATTAAAAGACAAAATGGGCGGAGAACTGCACGCACTTGCTCTACAAACATCTGCGCCTAAATAGAAATAAAGTTTGAAATAGAAAGAAAACAAATGGAAAACATCTTATTTGACCGCATTCGTAAAGACATCAACGATAACGATATTGTTTTATTTATGAAAGGCAACGCCGCCTATCCGCAATGTGGGTTTTCATCCCTTGTTGTACAAGTGCTCTCACAACTTGGTGTGCAGTTTAAGGATATTGATATCCTTGAAGATAGCGAATTGCGCCAAGGAATAAAAGACTTCGCACAATGGCCAACAATACCGCAACTCTACGTCAAAGGTGAATTTGTTGGTGGTTGTGACATCATTCGTGAAATGTACGAATCAGGCGAACTTAAGACACTAATGGAAAGTAACGGCATTAAAGTTGCTGCTTAATTCCGGATCATAACGACAGACCCAAAATACACAATTTTATCTGGTCACCTTGCTGTGTCGGTAAATTCCGCACGACATCATAAGGCCAAAGCCAACAAGCGCGGCCAGCATTGATGTCCCCCCGTATGAAACCAATGGCAAGGGTGCGCCCACAACCGGGATTAAGCCCATTACCATCGAAATATTGATAAACACATAAAGTGAAAAATTCAGCCCTACACCTAACGCCAAATATTTTCCAAAATTATGTTTACATTTCAATGATATCCGCAGTGCTGTTGCAAATATAAGCAGAAAAACAACTAAAAGCCCCAGACCACCAAACAGCCCCCACTCCTCTACCCACAGCGTGAAAATAAAATCAGTTTGCTTTTCTGGTAAGAAATTTAAATGGCTTTGCGTACCTTGTAAAAAGCCTTTCCCCTCTACACCGCCAGAACCAATCGCGATCTTTGATTGTATAATATGATATCCAGCCCCCAAAGGATCCGATTCAGGGTCAAGAAAAGTCATCACGCGCTGCTTTTGATAACTATGCAAGAACTGCCATGCCACGGGGATACTAATACCAACCAGAATAACCGCAGCAACAAACAACCATATAGGGGCTCCCGCCATGAAGACCATCCCCGCGCCCGCCATAATAATCATAAGGGACGTTCCCAAATCCGGCTGTAACAAGACCAAAAGAACCGGTGCTATAATCACAAGAGCAGGAACAATTAGAAACGACAAGTGCCGCGCTTGTTCACGACTGGCACCATGAAAATGCCGCGCCAGAGCCATCACAACGGCTATTTTCATTAATTCAGATGGTTGAAGCTGCATAAAACCCAAATCAATCCAACGCTGCGCGCCCATCCCGACATGGCCTTTGACCTCAACAATCAACAATAACATTAAACCACCAAAATAAATGGGCCATGTCAGGCGATACCACCACTTAATATTCACCAGTGCAATAATGACCATACCGATAATACCAACGCCAAAGCGCACCAGTTGTCGCGATGCCCATGGCTGCATTGATCCACCAGCGGCAGAATACAATGATGCAATTCCAACGGATGCAACACAGAAAATAAGGAAAATTAGCCACCAGTTTAATTGGGCTATCTTTTGAGAGAGCGTAAGGTCGTTCTCAATAAACATGGCAGAAACCATTTTTACTCCTCTCCTGCCTGAGCAGTTCTACTCGCCGGTTTTTTAGGAGGCCATGGCTGTAAGATACCATCCCCCTCTATCAACTCAGGCTGCATTTTTGTGATGGCCGGATTACGCGATTGTGCCTGCTTAAGTAACTCCTTTGCAAGAGGGGCAGCGACACTAGAGCCACCTACGCCGTGCTCAACAACAACTGCGCAAACATATCGTGGATTATGCGTTGGCGCATACCCAACGAACAAAGCGTGATGGCGTTGTTTCCACGGTAAATCTGCATTTTTAATACCCAGTCTACGTTGTTCTGCGGTGATGCGCTGCACCTGCGCGGTGCCTGTTTTACCGCCCATGGCAAACCCGACGTCTTCAATACGAGATTTTCGCGCCGTCCCTGTTTTACCGTTCACAACCATATCCATACCATGCATCACCATCTTTAAATGCTGTGGTGAAACACCAATATCATCCCATTGCGTGCGACCTAAGAACATGTCACCCAAATAACCCGTGATCCACGGCTTTACCGCATAGCCACCATTCACCATCCGTGCCGTCATCACGGCAAGCTGTAACGGCGTTGTACGCATATCCCCTTGGCCAATACTAGAAACAACCGTTTCCCCTGGATACCACCTCTTACCAAAACGAGCGCGCTTCCACTTTTTATCGGTAATTAAACCTGATTTCTCCTCTGCCAGCTCAAATCCTAATTTACTGCCAAGACCAAAACGGCGCGCCATATCAGCAATAGCATCGATACCAACCTCGGTAGACATTTTATAGAAATATGTATCGCATGATTGCGCCAGTGCAGCAGTCAAATCCACTTTTCCATGTCCGTATTTCTTCCAACAATGAAACTTATCTTTACCTAGCTTATAATATCCGGGGCAAAAAGCTGTTGTGTGCTTGTTGATTACGCCTGCCTTTAAACCTGCAAGTGCGGTTATCATCTTGAATGTTGAGCCTGGTGGATAAACTCCTGCAATCGCTTTATTTGTTTGTGGTAAGCCTGGATCATCCATCATTATTTGCCATTGCTCTTGAGAAAAACCGTGCACAAACATATTAGGATCAAATGACGGATGCGAGGCCAACGCATATATCGCCCCTGTATGCGCATCCATAATAACAGCAGAGGCACTTTTATGTGTGGCTAAAAGATCCTGCGTGAAACGCTGCAACTCGCCATCAAGGGTCAACGTAACGCGCGCACCTGATAAAGCATCTTTTCGCTTTAACTCACGTATCTCACGGCCAACGACATTGACCTCAACCTCAACGGCGCCCGCCTTACCGCGTACATTAAGATCATAAACCTTCTCAATTCCCGTTTTACCAATTTTAAATCCTGGCAATTTTAAAACCGGATCATCCGTCATATCGCTCTTGGAGACCGCACGCACATACCCGATCACGTGCGCGGTTGCCCCCTTATACGGATAGGTACGCACCTCTCCCGGATCAACGAATAACCCAGGTAAATCCGGTAAGTTAACCTCTATCTTCGCAACCTCAGCCCAGCTCAAATCCTCCTTAATGATAAGAGGAAGGAATTTTGCAGTGGTTGAAGCATCCTTAATAACACGCCTAATATCATCATCTTCAACAGAAATAAGCTCTTGAAGCATATATAATGACTTTTTAAGATCATCAGCCTTTTCCGGTATAATCAACACACGGTAATTTTTTTCGTTCACCGCTAACGGAACGCCAAAACGATCTACGATTTGCCCACGCGACGGTGCCAACATTCTGATATTAATTCTATTCTTATCTGACAGCGTCTTGTAACGTTTTCCTTGCGCTATTTGTAACCATGCCAATCGCGCACCTAGAATTCCTAGGCCAATAAACTGCACCCCCCCGATAAAAAAAGCGCGGCGGGAGAAAGACTTCTCACCATAATCATAATCACTGCGAAGCATTGTTTTTCCTCTACTTCACTGCGCTATACTGGTCAGGTAATAATGGTAGAACCCTGTGAGATAAATTAAGAAATAAAGCAATAACAGGAAATAATAGAATACCTGCAACAATGGTAAAATTGACAGGCTGAATGGGTGTCCAGTAAACATGCATCAAACCAAACAAAAACCACTGCGTCAACGCACCAATCGTACTCACAACGGCAAAACCCAACCATATCACCATGAAGGGCTGTCCCGTAAGAAACAATCGTTGCTCGGAAACAACTTTGCGTATCACCATAAACACAAAAGAGCTAAGCCCAACGGGGAAACCACTGATAAAATCAAGGCAAAGACCAACAATAAAAACCAGCAATGGCGGTATTAGGGTTGGACGATAAATCGACCAGTAATAAACCACCATAACGACGAATGGTATTTCAATTGTCGTTGATAAAGGTGTAGAGAAAAACACCATATTAAAAATGAATAGTATAAACATTACGATATATGGAACACAAATACGTAAAAACCCATCCATTTGCTCTGATATTGCGGACATAATGAAAGCCTATAAACCTTGTCTAATTATCTTTTTTTTGCATTGAGGGCTTCTCTTTTTGTAAAATTCTGACAATTTGTATTGTGTCAAAATTAGAGAAAAGAGAAACACCAAGAACGTTATCAACACCTATATTTACACTCCCAACAGGCAGTCCATGTGGGTACATCCCGCCATACCCTGATGTGATAAGACGTGAACCCTGTACTATTTCGCTATCTTCTGGCAGATGAATCAGTGTCGGGCGAAGCGTATTATTTCCTGCCAAGATAGCATGTTGCCCCGTATCTTCAACCACAATAGGCACACGTGAATTAATATCAGTCACCAATAAAACACGCGAAGAAACCTCACCTGCCTCAACAATACGGCCAATCAAACCATCTCCAGACAAAACCGCCGCGCCTTTGACAACGCCATCCGTCACGCCAACAGGAACAAGCAAGCTTTTCACGTATGTATTYCCTGCATCTGCGATAACRCGCRCACTRACATGATCATATTGCRGATCAACTTTTAAGTTTAGCAACTCTCKCAAAGATTTATTCTCCGACTCAAGTAAGAGMGCCGTTTGATACCACTCTCGTAACCTGATATTTTCYTGCTCCAAGCGTACATTATCGGCCTGAAGTTGYGCCAAGCCTGTTACGTCATGYAACAAGATKGCAACATGCTGRAATGGTAGRCTGGTTAAAAATAATATAGGAGAMAAASYATCCGCRACTCTGGTGCGAACAGARTCAAACATATGRGGTYTAAAAGCAGAGAGRSCCATCAATACGATTGAGATAAAGATTAATGAAGACGAAGAAAAAGAGGCACCATCCCATGGGAATGGCATAGTACGCGCTAAACTTTKTACTTTTTCATGTCGTTTCAAAACAATTATTCTGAATTAAATTATTAGATAAAATTATTAATATGTGCCAATCAAAACATGACGCAGCGCTTTGCCCGCCTCCAACGCATGACCWGTGCCAAGGGCAACACATGACAAAGGRTCATCTGCCAATGTAACAGCAAGCCCCGTCGCATGGCGCAAAACAAAATCAATATTTGTAAGCAAAGCCCCACCACCAGTTAACACAATACCTTTATCAACGATATCGGCCGCCAATTCCGGCGCAGTATGCTCCAGAGCAACCTTCACACCCTCAATGATCTGTCCAACCGGTTCGGCCAAAGCCTCGGCAACCTGACGCTCTGTGATAACGATTTCTTTTGGCACACCATTGAGCAAATCACGCCCCCTGATCTCCATTGTACGACCTTCACCATCGGCTGGCACACATGCAGAGCCGATCTCTTTTTTGATTCTCTCTGATGTACTCTCACCAATCAACAAATTATGGACACGACGAATATAGGCGATGATTGCCTCATCCATTTTATCGCCGCCAACACGAACAGAGCGCGCATAGACGATACCGCCCAGAGAAATAACAGCAACCTCTGTCGTGCCACCGCCAATATCAACAACCATAGAGCCCGTCGCCTCTGTCACAGGAAGGCCCGCGCCAATCGCAGCGGCCATGGGTTCTTCAATCAAAGAAACCTGACTTGCCCCCGCACTTTCTGCCGATTCTTGAATCGCACGACGTTCCACCGCAGTAGACCCCGAAGGCACACAAATAATCATCTTCGGAGATACAAAAGAGCGGCGGTTATGCACTTTACGAATAAAATGCTTAATCATCGCCTCTGTCACTTCAAAATCTGCAATCACACCATCACGCAAAGGGCGCGTTGCAATAATACTGCCCGGTGTACGTCCCAACATTTGTTTTGCTTCATTACCAACCGCAAGCACCTGCATTTTACCGCCAACAACGGAAATCGCCACAACGGAAGGTTCGTTCAAAACAATGCCCTGATCCTTGACGTAAACCAAAGTGTTTGCCGTTCCTAGATCAATCGCCATATCAGCCGACATAAAGCCAAAAAGTTTTGAGAACATAAGACCGCCCCACCTATTCCTATTGATAAATTATTACGATAGATAGGGTATAACAGACCAGTGAAGAGAATGCACCTACTCTCTGTCCATTTCCCACAAATTTTCAACAAAACAAAACCGCAAGCAATTCACTCACGGTTTTTAAAAATATAAATGTAAATAAATAAGAATTATCCCTGACGCGCTTTAAAACGTGGGTTCTTTTTATTGATCACATACACACGACCCTTGCGGCGAATAACGCGGCAATTACGATCACGAGTTTTTAATGTTTTCAGAGAATTAACAACTTTCATTTCCCAAATTCCTACTTAAAAATCTTTATTGAGCGGCGAACATAGCGACAACAGGCAATGTTTGTCAAGCATTCATATTAAAAAACTACTTCCCTCCAACTAAAAAAAATGCATCATTAACTAAACGCTAATATACTGCATGCATAATGCGCTTGTAGTAATTTTTATGTGTGGGGGCACGAAATTATGCATACATCTGATAATTCACTAAAAACCTTTAAAGCTGGCGATATCATTATGCGTCAAGGTGACCTTGGTGAAAGTGCCTATATCATTGAAGAAGGTCGCGTAGAAATCACGGTCAAAAACATGGATGGCGATGACCTAATCGTTGCGACACGTGGATCTGGCGCAATCATCGGCGAAATGTCTTTAATAGATAGTGCACCGCGTACTGCCACTGTTACAGCAAAAGAAGATTGTGCATTGCTTGAAATTACAAAAGACGATTTCACACGCCGCCTTGATAGCTCTGATCCCGTCCTGCGTATGACCATGCAAGTTATCTTAACGCGCTACCGTGATACATTAATGCGCGCAGACATCCGCCAAGAGCCAATGCCTTTTCCCGCGGCAGAAAGCATCGAACGGGAATATCTTGAGAAAACGGACGCTGTTGATAAAATAAGAATTTCTCATGAGTTTATTGAATCTTTAGCAAAAAATGAAATTTGCCTCCATTATCAGCCGATCATCAACCTGCAAGACGGCTCTATATACGGGTTTGAAGCACTCATGCGTTGGTTCCATCCTAAAAGAGGATTTATCTCACCAGGCATTTTCATACCTATTATAGAAGATAGCGGGCTAATCATTGAAGCCAGCAAATGGGCCTTCAAAGAATCATGCCGCGCGCTAAAACGCATTCAGGGACAAACTGGATACCATCAAGATTTGAATATGAGTGTGAATTTTTCTAGCACTGATTTTTCTTCCGATGATTTTCTTGAAAATATTTATAATACGATCAGCGAAACCGACGTGCAGGCAAAACATATACATCTTGAAATTACCGAACGCCTGCTGATAAATCAACCGGCTAAGGCGAAGGAAACACTAAGTCTGTGCCGCGAAGCAGGCATGGGTATTTCGATTGATGACTTTGGCACAGGATACTCATCCTTAAGCTATCTGCATGCCTTCCCGATCAATACTCTAAAAATTGATCAAAGTTTCGTACGGGATATGCATGAGAACAAAAGCTCCCAAGCACTTGTAAAATCTATCATTTCCTTGGGTAAAAACCTTGATATGGCCATCATCGCTGAAGGCGTTGAAAAGATTGAGGAAGGCCAGCTTTTAAAATCAATGGGCTGTGACTATGCACAAGGATATTACTTCGCAAAACCAATGAGCGAAGCAAATGTTATTGAATGTGTCTCTAATTGGGATAACAACATGATATAATTTTCGCGCTGTAAGCGTCTATTTATCCTGCGCGACAAAAACGCCATCCCAGTCTTTAGGGAGCAGTTCCTGCTTTAGTGATTCGATGCGCTGTGTATACATCGCATATAGCTCGGTTCCTTGATCTCCTGAGGCAGCCTCACACAACACAATAATATCCATAGCTTTATCAAAGCTCTGTGCCCTGTAATATTGCAACATTTGAGCGTGCAGGGATTTCCACTCTTGAAATGCAATTTCCTGTGCCACGTCGTCATCACCAAACAAGCCATAAATGCGTACAACGCCCTCTCGCCCAACAACCTGTATCAAATCAAGTTCAATCATTGCGAAATCAGATACTTTTTCAAAAGTACTTTCCCCCACTAAAATATTTACGCCATAATTTTTTGTTTGCCCTTCTAAGCGCGATGACAAATTCACCGCATCACCAAGGGCAGAATAAGCAAAGCGTTGTTTCGACCCCATGTTTCCAACGGCACATAGCCCAGTATTAATTCCAATCCCTGCGGTTAATAAAATTGGCTCTCTACCCAATTCTTTTGCACGTCGGGCAACCCTTCTGTTTACAGGCTTTAACGCCGTTTCCATCTGTAGTGCAGCCAAACATGCCGCGCGTTCGTGGTCTGCCACATCCTTTGGCGCATTCCAGAATGTCATCATTGCATCACCAATATATTTATCGACAGTTCCCCCATGAAACATAACAATATCTGTCATGCTGGTTAGAAACTCATTAATAAGTTCGATTAATTCTTCTGGAGAAAGCCCCTCTGAAATTGCAGTAAACCTACGAATATCCGTAAATAAAACCGTTAATTCCCGGTTTTCACCACCAAGAGCCAACTTTTCAGGGTTTCTTTCCAAATCACGCATAACAGCAGGGGCAACATACATCCCAAATGCATTTCTAATGTGTTTTCTGCGCATCTCAACACGGGCATATGATAAAATTGTAGAGCTAATGAAAATTATCAAAAGTGATAAAGATGGATAAACCGGATCAACCAACAAGCCGTAATCAACATAAACAAAATACGCTCCAAAAATAACAAAACATATAATCGACATACATAAAATAATCGAAACAATCACTCCGATAAAAGATGCAAAGACAATAAATAATAATCCGCTAACAAAGATAAAAGATGCTTCTACCCCTTTGATTATTGCCGGGCGCATCAAATATTCACTTGCTATAATTTGTTCGATAACATTGGCATGAACCTCAACCCCTGGCCTAAAGGGACGCAACGGTGTGCTCCGCAAATCTTTTAGACCTTCCGCACTTGCACCTATCAGGACTATTTTACCCTCTACAGCCTGTTTTGTGACTTGCATAAAATCAGAATCAAGAAACTTATATGCCGAGATATAATCCTGTGAAGAGCATGAAATCACACGGCTTTTCATATCCTGCTCATTACAAAAATGGCGGTAATGCACATATAATATGGCGTCACTTTCAACAGGAATGGCTCTATCTCCTATCAAAATACGGTAATTTGTATCAACTGCGCCACGCTTACTTTGTGGGACAGCGGCCAGACGCGCCGTCCCTTTACGCCCCAGATATGCCACACGTAAAGCCTCAAGGCTAAGAGATGGGTATAGCTTTTCTCTATCCGTAAACACCATACCAACACGCCTTAAGACACCATCAGCATCAGGGCGCGCCATAAAGCTTCCATTGCCTGCCGCATTTTTGGAAAACATCTCCAAATTAATCGCTGCCGCATCAAAATAAGAGGCATGGGACAAAAAGACATCCTTAACATCGCTACGCGCTAAAATTCTATTTTTATGGCGGGGCTTGTTATACTGCCTATCCAGACGACCATAAGTGAACGCTGTTACAAATATTTTGGATCGCTTGATTTCATTGGCGAAAATTAAATCATAGTCATCAAGCCTATCCTTATTATTCTGGAAGAAATCAGAAAATAATGGAGCCTGATCTGGTGCCAAATGCTTAAAGAAATAATGTGGCGATGACCGATCCTCCTCTGAGAACACACCATCAAAAACAATAACTTTTGCACCCTTTTCCGTTAAACTACGGGTTAAATCCGCCATAACTTTACGTGGCCATGGCCATTGCCCCAAACGTTCCAGTGATGCCTCATCAATATCAACAATTATCACTTGTCCAGATGATTGCCGCGGGTGCACTTTATTAAACTGATCAAAGACACTTCGTTGTAGATTYAAACGCATAGGATGATTAGAACCACTAAAGAAAAYACTGGTCAAAAGTAGTGCCAATAAAAACAGAAAATGAATATATGTCCAGCGCGTGGGCCTGATCCTACGAAACATACACTAACGCTCTCTTAGCGCGCGATCAAAACCACGGCGCAAAGGCTTTATCAGATAATTTAAAATTGTGCGYTTTCCTGTTATCACCTCAACATTTGCAACCATCCCTGACGTAATCGGTAAAGGATGCTCTGCACTTCCTAAATAATTTTTATCRGTRCGCACCTCTATTTCAAATAAGATGTTCCCKTCGCGATCTGTCGCACTATTGGCGGCAATACGTGAYAAMACCCCATCCAGAGAACCATATTTTTGCGGATCATACGCTGTAATTTTGACCTTTACCGGCTGGCCAATTTTCARAAAGGCGATCTCGYTTGGCTTGAYCTTGGCGATGATCTTCAATTCATCACCTACAGGGACAATTTCAATCAATCGCATGGCTGGCTCTACAAYCCCACCAATTGTTTGRATCATAATYTGATTAACAACCCCATCAACCGGAGCACGGATTTCTGTYCGATCCACRCGATCCCCCATTGATTTMAGGCTYTCTTTYAAAGARGMWATTTGCGTTTCAACGTCGTTTAATTCTTCAAGCGCCACGGATCTAAATTTATAATCTTGTGCATTGCGTTCATTTTTTGCGCTACTCAATACGGCTCGCAGTCCTTTTTTCTCTTGAATGCGCGCATTAAGTTTCCCTGATAAATCCGCAAGCTCGCGTTCTAGCCTAATTTGTTCCATTTTTGGAACGGCACGTTTGGCAACCATGTTTTTAATTATGCCCAATTCCTTATTCAATAATTTTTTACTCTGAGAAAAACCATTTATTTCGGCCTGAACACCGCTTAAATCCGCTTCGGCCTTTGCAACCTTATCATCTTGGATAGCGAAAGCAGAGGAAAGTTCCTTCTGACGCGAATCGTATAATGCTTTCTCATTTTTAGAAATATCATAAGCCTTGCTGACAATTTCATTTGGCATATCAAATGGCGTTCCATTCGCCTCTGCCGTCAACCTGAATTTCTTTGCTTCCAATCCCAAAAAACGTGCCTGCGTGCCGCGTTGTTCTGATGAAAAAAGGACATCACTGATCCGTAATAAAATTTGCCCCTTTTTTACCAAATCACCCTTTCGTACCAAGATTTCTTTTACAATACCACCCTCAAGGCTCTGCACCACTTGAATTTCCTGTGATGGGATGACTTGCCCCTGTCCGCGTGTCAATTCCTCAATTTCAGTAACAGCAGCCCAAGAAAAGAAGAAAACCAAAAAAGAAATTATCGTGAAAAACAGGACGATCACAGGTGTCGCCAGTTTCATTCTGGTTGCCGCCTCTAATGTGCACATATAATCAGTTTCTTTTACACTCATATGCCCTGCGCCTCACCCACTTTAATTGAGCCGGAATTAAGCGCCGCAATAACATCATCGCGCCGACCATCCATAATGACCCTACCCTCATGGATTAGAATAAGCCGGTCAACCATTGTCAACATTGAATGCTTATGTGTCACGAGAATGAAAGTTTTACCCTTTGTTTGATCCCGCACGTACTTACAGAATCTATTTTCTGCATGCACGTCCATTGCGCTGGTTGGCTCATCACAAATTAGAATATTAGGCTTTGTTATCATTGCCCGTGCAAGCGCAATTGCTTGACGTTGACCGCCCGAGAGTGCATTCCCCTGTTCTCCCACTGGCGCGTCATAACCCATAGGATGGCGCGATACAAATTCATCAACCCCTGCGGCTTTGGCACAAACCAGAATCTCTTCCTCACTCACATGCGGGGCAGAAGCGGTAATATTTTCACGTATGCTACCTTGGAACAGCACAACATCTTGCGATAAATACGCAATATTTTTACGCAGATCAGCCGGATCAATTTGCCTATAATCTGTGTTATCCGCCAAAATAACACCCGTATCAGGGTCATATAAATGCAGCATCAAGCGCGCAATTGTACTTTTACCTGAGCCAACGCGCCCAATAATGCCAACGCGCTCCCCCTGCTGAATCGTAAAGGACACATCCTTTAACACCGGAACATCCGCCTGTGGGTAAGAAAACGAAACATCCTCAAACGTTATATGTCCTGAGAGATCGGGACGATGCAAAAACTCGCGTCCCGGAGGACGCTCAACATCCGAAGACATAATTTTATCTAACGTTTTAAGAGCTCCTCCAGCATAATGGTATTTTGTAATTAAATTCGCAATTTGACCAATTGGAGCAATCGCACGACCGCCCAATATAACACACGCAATTAATCCACCAACGCTCATATCACCATCTTGCACCAAATACATACCACTCAGGATAATAATCACAGAGGCTATTTGCTGTAAGAATGTGGCAATATTAACGCCCAAGGCAGATAAAAACCGTGATTTTTGTGCGTAAGCGGCATCCTCACCGATATACTCACCATAACGCGCACGAAAACGGCCATCCGCATGATTGGCCTTGATCGTTTCCAATCCATGGATTGTTTCAACCAGTAATCCGTGGCGAGTTTGCGTTGCTTGCACAGATTTTCGAATCAAATGTTTCAAACTTAATTGAATAAAAAATCCAACCATCATCGCAAGAAAAATTAAACCAACAAGGATAAAGGCAATTGAGCCCCCCAGTTGGTAAACAAAGAATAAAAACAGCAAAGAAAACGGCAAATCAACCAACGCTGTGATCGTTGCAGACGTAAAAAACTCCCGTACCGAATCAAAATCCCGCAACATATTCGCAAAGCCACCGCTAGAGCTGGGCCGGTCTGCTAATTTCATATCCAACACATGATCATAAATACGCCGCGTGGCCAAAACATCAGTGCGTCGCCCAGAAAAATCAATCATATATCCACGAACCGTTCGGAATATAAAATCAAACATAAACGCAACCAACGCACCAATACCAAGCGCCCACCCTGTCTCAATCGCATTATTGGGAATAACACGATCATAGACATTCATGATAAATAGCGGACTGACCAAAGCAAAAAGATTAATAAATAAGGAGGCCACAATCACCATTATATAGGTTGAGCGACTCTGCTTAACCAACCCCCAGAACCAATGATTATCACCACTATCCACGCGCGGCGTCTCAGGCATGTTAAAGGTTGCACGCGGATGAATAAAGATCGCATACCCAGTATAATCGGCCATCACCTCCTCGATACTCAAATCACGCACTGCGCCCGTTTCAGGAAGGAAAATTTTCACAGTGTTTTGTGCAGAAGATATTTCCAATAATATACAGGGGTGATCCCCGCTTAAAAACAAAATACACGGTAATATTGGTTTTGCTATTTTTGTAATGTCAGCCTTTTTAATAATCTCGGCCTTTAAATCGAGACGGGATGCTGCATCGCAGAACAACGCAGGATCAAGCCCCTTTTCATCATAGGCAAGTCCGGATTTAATTGTTTCGGAAGATTTAGGTTTACCAAAATACCGACATAAATAGACAAGGCAATCCAACAACGGATCACCACTGGGATCGAATACATAAGGACTATCTTCCGCAGGTGTCTTAACGATAATCTTACTCCCCAGTTTGTGCAGAGATTAAAACATCTTTCAGCGTCCCCAACGACGACAACACGCCATATTCAGCCGATAAAAGATAATATTTATTGTCGTTTTCTGCCAAACGTGCATTAAATAGCTGGCTTTCCGCACGCATCAGGTCCAAAAGACTAATACGAGAACCTTCAAATTTTGCTTCATATGCACTCATCAGCTTATCATTTAAACCCACGCGTTCAACTGATAACGTAAATTTACGTTTCAACGTATTGTAATTGGCATATGCCTGATAAATATCACGTTCAACCTCACGGGATAAGGCTTCATGCCTTGCCGCAATTTCATAATGCTCATAACGTTTTTGGCGCATCGTAGAAAAGGCCTTTCCTCCTGTTGAAAAATTCCAACTTAGGCGAATAACAGCGCGGGCATCCTGTGACTCTCCGCCAATAAGATCCTTTTTATCTGTCTTCGCATAGGATAATTCTCCATTCAGATCAGGGTACATACGTGCATATTCCGCCCGCATCTCATGACGCGCGGCTTTCGAATCCATACGTGCCGATTGCAACGCAGGATGGTTTTCTTTTGCTCTTGCAACAGCACTGGTGAGATTTTCGACTATAAAAGATGCCAGTGATGCCGGTGTATACTTAACACCATCTCTAAACGCCTGCCCGGCGGCCTCCACATACATTGCACGCGCAGATATTAACTGCCCCTGATATTCGACGCTAATACCATCAATAACCATTGCGACATCTCTTGCTTGTTGCAATTCAACCTCATCAGCGACACCCTCGGAAACCATATCAGTAATACGCCGTTCATAATCTTTGATACTGACGGCTTGCTCCGACAATATCTTTAATGCGTGGCTGATTCTCAAAATATCGACATAACTTTGTGCAACGCGAAGTGATACAAGTCCTTCAACATCAAGCAATGTATAACTTAATGATTTTACACGCGCATCTGCAGAGCGCACGCGGTTTCGCACCTCAAAACCATCGAACAACATCTGACGTAAAACAATATTCCCTTCACCAATACCTGAATATGCCGCACCACGCGTTACACTCAGACCACGACTTGTTGCATTATCCTGATAGGTACGTCCCGCAGTAATACCGATTGAAACCTCTGGGAAAAACTCTGAAAAAACGGCAGATTTACTATGCTCTGCTGCGCCATAACCTAAACGTGCACCTTCAATGGCAGGGTGATTTTCCAGTGCATAAACAACCGCCTCACGAAGATTTTGTGCAGATGCGCCCCCTGACACACCAAGAGCACACATCGAAACAAAAGCAAGCATCAAAATACGTTTAATACGCATAAAAGAACCTATGCACTTAAGAATAAAGTGGAAGCGATAGAAACACGCTTAAGAACATAGCATGTTAAGCAAAAATAATTGTTAATTCAAGGCATTGCATGCGAATAGTTAAATAACATAAGGTATTATCACCATTCTTTTCCAGATTTAAATGGTATTCTTGTATTATCCCTCTTCACAAAAACACAGAAATAATGCATCGTAATGTTTATATTTTCATTATGGGGGACTATAGATCGTGGGACTAAACATTTCCATCCCGAAAGAAACTGCCGCGCATGAAAAGCGTGTTGCAGCATCACCTGAAACCGTTAAAAAACTGATTGCATCAGAATGCCACGTCACAATTGAATCTGGCGCAGGTCAGTATGCGGCGTACACAGACAATGCCTATAAGGATGCCGGTGCAAAAATTGTTAAAGACTTTTCCGAGACAGTTAAAGGCACGGATATAATCTTAAAAGTACAAGCACCAACGGCCGATGAGTTAAAAGATATTCCAAAAGGCTCACTTCTTATTGCCATGTTGGCGCCATTCTCTAACAAGGACATTTTGAAAGATTGTGCAAAAGCAAAAGTCACCGCATTTTCCATGGAATTTGTTCCCCGTATCAGTCGTGCACAAAGCATGGATGTGTTGTCTTCCCAATCAAATTTAGCTGGCTATAAATCCGTATTGGATGCCGCCGAGTATTATCCACATGCCTTTCCAATGATGATGACCGCCGCTGGCACAGTTCCACCGGCCAAGGTCTTTGTTATGGGCGCTGGTGTTGCTGGGTTACAAGCCATTGCAACCGCGCGCCGTTTAGGTGCAGTGGTCTCTGCAACTGACGTGCGCCCCGCCGCGAAAGAACAGGTTGAATCCCTTGGTGCCAGCTTTATTGCTGTAGAAAATGAAGAATTTACACAGGCGGAAACGGCCGGTGGCTATGCCAAGGAAATGTCTGCTGACTACAAAAAACAGCAAGCCGAGTTGGTTGAAAAGCATATCGCAAAACAAGATATCGTTATTACGACTGCACTTATACCTGGCCGCCCTGCGCCCAAACTTATCAGTGCGGCGATGGTAAAATCAATGAAACCAGGATCAGTCATCGTCGATTTGGCTGTTGAAACTGGTGGAAATTGCGCATCATCGAAAGCTGGTGAAGTTACTGTTAAAAATGATGTGACAATTATTGGACATATTAATGTACCAAGTAGATTGGCTGCCGACACATCATCTCTGTATGCCAAAAACCTGTTAAACCTTCTGAACCTGATTATTGATAAAGACTCCAAAGCTCTGAAAATCGACTGGGAAGATGCTATTATACAAGGAATCTGCATGACAAAAGATGGAGCGATTATCCATCCAAATTTTACCGAAAAAACGGAATCCAAGAAATCTAAAACTGATAAGGCCGATAAAGCCGAGAGCAAACAATCGAAAAAAGACAAAGACACAAAATAGGACAGATGGGGATAAATTATGTCTAAAGATGAACGAACATTAACGGAAAGCTGGGAATCTCTTGCAAAAACATTGCAAGAAGCCGCAGATTCTGCATCTGAATTTGCAGTAGATGCTGGTACCATCATCTCTGAAAGTGGTGCACATACCGAACCCTTTATTATCACAGGCCTAACCATATTTATTCTCGCTTGTTTTGTCGGGTATCACGTTGTTTGGCGCGTTACTCCTGCACTTCACTCTCCGCTTATGGGGCTAACAAATGCAATTTCCTCCGTTATTATTGTCGGCGCAGTCGTCGCAACAGGCGCAATGTCAGAATCTGGCTTCTCCAGCTTTTTAGGGTTTCTTGCAGTTGTTTTTGCCTCTATCAATATTTTTGGTGGCTTCGTCATTACAAAACGTATGCTCCACATGTTTCAGAAAAAGGGATAATACACCATGGCCACTCTTTCATCTCTTGCATATATAGCATCAGCCGTCCTTTTCATTCTTGCTCTGCGCGGATTATCACACCCTGAATCTGCACGCAAAGGGCTGCATCTTGGTATGATCGGTATGGGACTTGCCATTGCGACCACCCTTTTTTCACCTCAAGTGGAAGGCTGGACATGGATTATTATCGCCATTGCGATTGGTGGTACAATTGGCACGCATATTGCGAAAACCATTAAAATGACGGCCTTACCAGAGCTTATGGCCGCGTTTCACTCTTTGGTTGGTTTAGCGGCTGTTTGCGTTGCAGGATCCGCGTTTTATAATCCAGAAGTTTTTAATATTGGAACACCCGGTGATATTAAAACAGTGAGCTTAATCGAGATGTCTTTGGGACTTGCGATTGGTGCGATCACATTTACCGGATCGATCGTTGCATGGGGGAAGTTATGTGGTAAAATATCTGGAAAACCTATTACATTCCTTGGGCAACATAAATTGAATGCCCTGCTTGGCTGTTCGCTATTGCTGATGATAATTATCCTTTGCTGGACAGGAAGTGCCTTTTGGTTCTGGCTTATCGCTCTTGTTGCTTTTGCACTTGGTGTCCTTATTATTATTCCAATTGGTGGCGCAGATATGCCCGTTATCGTATCTATGCTTAACTCATACTCTGGTTGGGCGGCTGCCGGTATTGGCTTCACCCTCCACAACAACCTATTGATTATAACAGGTGCCCTTGTCGGTGCGTCGGGTGCAATATTATCCTATATTATGTGTAAAGGCATGAATAGATCGTTCCTAAATGTTGTTCTTGGCGGGTTTGGCGGTAATGATCAGGACACAAATGGAGAAGATGATCTGGGCGATCGCCATGCACATCTTGGCGCGGCAGAAGACGCCGCTTATATCATGAAAAACGCATCAAAAGTAATCATCGTACCCGGCTACGGCATGGCCGTTGCACAAGCACAACATGCTGTGCGCGAATTAGCAGACACTCTAAGCAAAGAAGGTGTTGAGGTTACATATGCCATTCACCCTGTTGCTGGACGCATGCCTGGTCATATGAATGTTCTGTTAGCTGAAGCAAATGTTCCATATGATGTCGTATTTGAAATGGAAAACATTAACCGCGATTTTGCGCAAGCTGATGTGGCCTATGTTATTGGTGCAAATGACATAACCAACCCTGCAGCAAAAAATGATTCCAGCTCACCCATCTATGGTATGCCTATTCTTGATGTTGAGAATGCCAAGACGGTTTTATTCGTAAAACGCTCACTCGGCAGTGGTTATGCTGGCATTGATAACCCTCTATTCTTCGAAGATAACACGATGATGTTATTGGGCGATGCCAAGAAAATGACTGAAAGCATTATCAAAGCAATGGAATAAAATCACTTTTTATTCTTATGTTTAGAAGTGACTATATAAATCTTTGCTCAGATGGCAAAGTGGCTGTGATCATTGATATTCCCGTGTAATCTTTTCTTTCTATTAAACCTTTTACCGCATACTCCTAAATGCAATAAAGAAATACTCTGGAAAACGAGGCTAATGAGTACAGACGTAACACCACAAGACTTAGAAGAGCGCTTTAGAGAACCTGAAGGCTGGCGCTGGCATAACTTCAAACGGAATGGTCGTGAGTTTCGTTTTGGAACATCATCACCAAAAGACAGTGTTCCTGATGCCGTTGTGGTTTGCCTACAGGGTGTCAGAGAATTTTCAGAAAAATATTATGAAATGGCGCGTTGGTGCAATACCAACAACATGACATTCTGGACATTTGATTGGGCAGGTCAGGGCAAATCGACACGCTATCTTCCTAATCCACAAAAGCGTCATGGCAGCGACTTTGACGAGGATGTCGAAGACCTGCATACACTCATCATGGAATATATCAAACATTCCAGTGTCCACACTGATAAAGGACGCATTCCTTTGGCTATGCTTGCACATTCTATGGGGGCAAATATCGGCATGCGTTACTTGCATAAATATCCAGACACCTTTGAATGCGCGGCATTTAGTGCACCGATGATTGGCTTAAAAGTATTTAACAAAATACCGCAGATTCTAGGGGAATTCGCAACAACATTATGCGCTCTATGCGCAGGAAAAAGTTATATTCCCGGTGGTGATGACTGGGGAAAGCAAAAACAACATGCGCGCTTATCCTCAGATCCAATCAGGAAACTCATTCATGACCAATGGTGTAGAGCCGATCCAACACTCCAATCTGGTGAAGTGACCTTTGGTTGGCTTAATCAAGCCCAAAAATCATGTCGTGTTGTTCAACGCGCCCCCTTTCACACACAAATTGAAACACCGTGCCTGTTTGGAATACCTGGGAATGAAGATTTAGTCGATAACAACATCGCCAGAAAAATTATAAACAATATGAATAATAGTCAAATCATTGATTATCCTGACTCTTTCCATGAAATATTGATGGAAAATAATCAAATAAGAGGCCCTTTCTTGGATAGTTTTTATAAATTAATAAAAGAAAACATCATTGAACGGCCAGAAACCTTGAAACCTTTTTAAGAACCATGCACAATACAATTCGTAATAATGGGAGGAATTATAATTATGAGCGCAGAGTTAAACAGAGAACAAATACGTTTAAGCGATAGAATCTTATCATCCCTTGAGCTGGCACTTGACCAAGACGATGTTAAAATTTCGGAACTTCTAACACGTGCACTTGAACTTGCGATGACACGCAGTACTGGTGGCGGTGAGTTTATTGAGCGTCGTGATTATCCGCCCGAAATTGAAAGCGCGATGAGCAAACTTCACGATCTACGTGATAAACAAGACGCCATATAAAAATATCGTTTTATATCTAGAAAATTGGACGCAAATTCTGCGTCCTTTTATTTTATCGAGATTATATATTCAAGATATCAGATCAAGCCATTCTTGCTCACTTAGAACAGCGACACCCAAGCTTTGCGCCTTTTTAAGCTTAGATCCCGCGTCCTCGCCTGCAATCACATAATCTGTTTTCTTCGAAACCGATCCAGATACTTTTGCGCCCAGAGTTTCTGCCCTAGACTTTGCCTCTGCGCGGGTCATCTGTGTCAACGCGCCTGTAAACACAACGATTTTCCCTGCGACTGGATTATCACGCATTTGTGGCATCACATAGTCCTGAATATCTAGATACGATTTAAGGGCATCCAAAACGGTTATGTTATGTGCTTCGGCAAAAAATTCGATCAGATCCTGCGCGGCGGCAGGCCCTATATCCTCAATGGCAATCAAATCATCATAGGCTTCACCCTCACGATCTTGTGCGTGCACCATAGCCTGCATCAAAGCATCAATTGTTCCGTAAGTAGAGGCCAGTCTTTTGGCCGTGGCCTCACCAATTTGGCGAATACCCAAAGCATAAATAAACCTGTTCAGAGCAATATTCCGTCTGGCATTTATGGACTTAAACAGGTTTTTCTCCGATAAACCACCCCACCCTTCGCGTGCGCGGATGGGCGTTAGGCTATTTTTATTGCCAACTTCCAGCATAAAAATATCGGCAGGGTTTTTAATCAGATTATCCTCCCAAAAGGATTGGATAATCTTATCACCCAGACCATCAATATCAAAAGCAAGTCGCGATACAAAATGCTTCAACCGCTCAATCGATTGCTTTGGACAAGTTAGACCGCCACTACAACGGCGAATCGCGTCCCCTTCCTTGCGCACGGCCTGTGCACCGCAATCAGGGCATGTACGCAATGGCTTAAAGGCTTGCTCATCGCCGGTGCGTTTTTCAGTTAAAACCTCAACAACTTGCGGGATCACATCACCGGCGCGTTGCACCACGACATAATCACCAATACGGATATCCTTTCGGGCAATCTCACCCTCATTATGAAGCGTTGCATTCGACACAACAACGCCGCCAACAGTAATCGGCTCTAGCCGCGCAACAGGAGTCAATGCGCCAGTGCGCCCAACTTGAATATCAATCGCCTCAATGCGGGTTACCGCCTGTTCCGCCGGGAATTTATGCGCCGTCGCCCAACGCGGAGAACGCGAAATAAAGCCCAAACGCTCCTGCCAATCCAAACGGTTAACCTTGTAGACAATGCCATCAATTTCGTAATCCAAATCGGGGCGACTTTTAAGAATATACTCATAATTTCTCATAATATCCTCGATAGAGGCGCACAGCTTATAAGACGTTTCAGGAATACCCCATTGTGCGATCTTGAGTCTAATTTCTTCTTGTGTCTGCGCAAACACATCCGACACCTCACCCAAAGCATAACCGAAGAACCCTAATTCTCGACTGGCCGTAACACTTGCATCCAGTTGACGTACACTGCCTGCCGCCGCATTACGAGGGTTTGCGAAGACTGGCTTACCATCTTCCTCTTGCTTTTTATTGAGGGCGCTAAATGCCTTACGGCTCATGTAAATTTCACCGCGTATCTCTAAAATATCAGGCGCATCATCAGGTAAAGTTTGAGGAATAGAAGAAATTGTTTTCACATTCTCGGTTATATTCTCGCCAATTGCACCATCACCACGCGTTGCAGCCATGACCAGCTTTCTATTCTCATAGCGTAACGAACAGGACAAACCATCAATTTTTGGCTCCGCCACAAGTTCGACAATTTCATTATCACCAAGCCCCAGAAAACGGCGTACTTTATCAATGAAATCTTGTGCGCCTTCTTCGCTAAACACATTTGATAAAGATAGCATCGCCGTCGCATGCTTAACTTTTTGAAAACCTTTGGACGGCGCTGCGCCAACGGTTTTCGTTGGGCTGTCTGCCTGCACCAAGTCGGGGTAATTTCCTTCAATTTTCTCTAACTCAAGGCGTAATTTGTCATACGCACCATCCGATATTTCAGGCGCATCATTTTGATAATACGCCTTATCGGCCACGCGCATTTTATCCGACAATATTTTATGCCGCGATTTTGCATCCTCATATTCTATATCAAACAAAGAATTCATTGCTCTCATACCTTCAATCAATCAACTCTACAAAAGTGATATAGTTGTTATCAAGATCACAAATTCCAAATTCCCAGATTCCCCAAGGTTTTTTTTCCAGTGGCGCATCAGGATTTACAACACCAAGAGGCTCCAGTCTTTTGAACAGATCATTAATACCCTCCACTAAAAACCGGCATCCACTGTTATGGGGTAAATTGGAATCATTACATTGCCACAAATGTAGATTCACCCCCTCATGACTTAAAATCGCATAAGGCGTTTCAGTAACAGCCAATATAGTAAATCCTAAAATGTCGCGATAGAATTCGACTGCTTTTAAAACATCCATTGACGGTAAGACAGGAACTGCCGCTATATATTTTGTATCCACGCTCAAACTCATGCCGCGTTATCCAATAATTTATGTGCCGCGGCGCGGGCTTCTGCGGTGATATCTGCACCAGCCAGCATTCTTGCGATTTCCTCACATCTTTGTTCACGTGTTAGAAGCGGGATAATATCTGTTTTAACCTCAGCCTTACCGCTTTTCTTAACAATCCAGTGATTATCGGCGCGTGCGGCCACTTGCGGCGCATGTGTCACCACCAAGACCTGTTTCGAATCCGCAAGTCGTGCCAATCGTTCACCAACCGCGTCCGCCGTAGCCCCACCTATGCCGGTATCAACCTCATCGAAGATAAAGCTATGCGTCGATCCAACCTGCGCGATCACGACCTTTAAAGCCAACATAAAGCGCGACATCTCCCCGCCAGAGGCAATTTTGTGAATGGGGCCCGGTTCACGGCCCGGGTTTGTTGATACTAAAAACCGCACACGATCTATACCATGCACATTCCACTCCACTTCATCCAAAACCTCAATATGTGTTACAAAGCGCGCTTTTTCTAGCTTTAGGGGTATAAGCTCTTTTTGTACCAATTTATTAAGTTTTTCCGCCACAGAGCGTCGTTTTTGACTGAGCTTTTCTGCATGTTCGACATAGGATTTACGCGCCACTGCGCATTCTTTTTTCTGCGCACTTAAGACATCATCGGCATGCTCAATCATATTGAGCTGCTTTGCAATTTCAACACGCAATTCAGGTAAGTCATCTACGCTGCATTGATGTTTACGCGCCTGCATACGCAACGCATACAACCGATCATCTATCTCTTCTAAATTATCATTTTGATCCTGTAAGTCCGTCGACATCCCTTGAATAATCGCCGCCGCCTCTGCAATTTCAGCCGATGCACGAGACAGCGCAGAAATTGCACCATCAAGGTCATCACCACATTTATTCGCAATTTTATCCAGCTCCGCCCACGCTTGCTGCACGGGGTCATATTCATTTCCCAATATCGTAGCCGACGTATTCAATGCCTCCAGAACATTATCGCGATTCTTCAAGCGTTCGCGTAACGCGGCAAGGTCTTTCTCCTCACCCTGCTCAGGGGATAATTGATCTAAATCCTCCAGAGAAATACGCAAATATTCTTCTTCTCTATGGGCACGCTCAGACATTTTATACAAATCATCCAATGCCTGTTCATGATCTTTCCAATCATTCCAAAACGCCGCCAAGGTGCCTTTGATTTGTGCGTATTCATCCAACATAGCGCGATGGGTTTGCGGATTTAGCAAACCTTGCGTTTCAAATTGCCCATGAATCTCGACCAAACTATCGCCGACACGTTTCAACAGTCCCACACTGACGGGTTGATCATTTACGAAAGCGCGGCTTTTGCCGGAGTTATAAACCACGCGGCGCATCAACAACATATCATCATCAACGATGATATCCGCCTCTTCTAAGATACTATAAGCCTCATGATTATCAGGTATTTGAAAACTTGCCGTTACATTTGCAGAATTTGCGCCGTGACGTACCAACCCACTTTCAGCGCGGACACCCAAAGCCAAACCAAGGGAATCAAGCAAGATAGACTTCCCTGCGCCCGTTTCACCCGTTAAGGCACACAGCCCTTGTTTAAAATCGATAACAAGCTGATCAATCAGAACAACATTTTTGATGCTCAAGCTCATCAACATTTATCGTGTTACTCCATCATTCATCGATCAACCATCGACCGAGTGTTTAGTCAGGCTTTAAAAGCGTATCAAATGTTCGCTCAATAATACCACGGCTATCAATAATTTTTTGGCGTTGCTCATCATCAAGTAATGCATAAGTGCGCTCATACCATTTACTGCCTGGATAATTATGCCCAAGAACAGCCGCAACTTGTAATGCTTCACCGCGCAAGCCCAGTGTCATATATGCCTCAACCAAGCGGTGAAGTGCCTCTGCAACATGGCTTGTTGTCTGGAAATTCACAATAACAGAGCGAAAACGATTAATCGATGCGTTCACATGACCACCGTTAAGGTAATAACGCCCGACATCCATCTCTTTACCTGCCAAATGATCAAACGTCAGATCACGTTTCAGTGATGCGTCACGCGTATACTGACTATTTGGAAAACGATTAATCAATGTATTCAGTGCCTTAACCGCCTGAATAGTCATATCCTGATCACGCCTAACATCTGATATTTGCTCATAAAAACATAATGCTTTTAAATAATGGGCGTAATCGACATCTGCCGCTCCGGGGTGAAGCTGTATATAGCGATCAAGAGAAATCACCGCGTCATCATAACGCTGGTCAAGATAAGAGGAGTATGCCCCCATCAACTGCGCACGTGTAGACCATTGTGAATAAGGATGTTGGCGCTCCACTTCTTCAAAGTACTTTGTCGCCTCAATATAGTCCTCGCCGTCCATTGCCACTTTTGCACGCTCATAAAGCGTTTCAACGGATGCTGCCTCGACAGAAATTTCTTTCTTTCCACTGCCCGAACATGCCGTTAGGGAACATATGATAAACACAGATAGAAGAATTTTCTTCAAACACATAAATTCACTCCGATTCTATAATATAGATGTATCTATAAGTAAACAAAACCTGCGCAAAATAAAAGAGGGATAATCCCTCTTTCGGTAACATATTCAGGTATAAAATCAAAGACACGGCAATACCGACAAGAAACGCTCCGCCTAAGCCGTTATCATAGCATCTTCACACGCCACCGCGTGAGCGCTATGATCCTCTGCAATGGGTAAATCAACATATTCCCAATTCTCATCAGAAGAAAACAACGCGTGTAAAATTGCATTATTAATTGCATGTCCAGCCTTAACCCCATCATAAAGCCCAAGAATATGACCACCGGCAAGGTATAAGTCACCAATCGCATCAAGCAATTTATGACGAATAAATTCATTTGAAAAACGCAGACCATCAGGGTTTATAACACCGTGTGTATCAAGGATGATCGCATTATCCAAAGAACCACCAAGCCCCAAACCCTGAGAGCGCATATACTCAACCTCGTGAAGAAAACCAAATGTACGCGCCTGCGCAATATCATGTTTAAAATTACCGTTCACCAGCTGCGTTTCAAATCTTTGTCGACCGATATCCTTGTGATCAAACTCAATTTCACCAGCAAAAACACAGGCTTCATCAGGCTTTAAAGTCACACGCTTACCGTTATCTTCAACACAAACTTCTTTTAACACTCTAATCGCACGCTTTGGTAAATTTTGAGCTTTAAGCCCCACCTTTTCAATCGCCTCAACAAATGGCATTGCACTACCATCCATAGCGGGCACTTCGGCGCCGTTAATTTCAACAATTAGATTATCGACACCACAACCACGCAACGCAGACATTAAGTGTTCAATCGTACCAACCTGCGCACCATCATCGTTGCCAATAACTGTACATAACTGCGTATCAACAACATTATTCCATCGTGCAGGGATAACATTATCGCCTTGCGTAAGATCAGTTCGCACAAAAACAATGCCATAATTTTCTTCCGCAGGTATCAAGTTCATCGTAACCTCTACGCCTGAATGCAAACCAATATCGCGGATCGTTGTTTTATTCTGAAGTGTATGCTGGATATTCTTGATCATATAACTATTCTTAAATCCTATAATTCAATGATCATGAATATACAAAAAATAATGCGCCGCATCAAATCACACTTTATTGCGCTTTGTTACAATCCCTGTAACGCCCTGTCTACACAATTTATTATTGTTATACAATAACATAAAAGAGCCCTGAAAAAATCAGAGCCCTTCTTTATCAGTAGAGGAGGATAAATCTAATTTGCTTGACGACGAAGGAACGCTGGAATATCCAATTCATCATCAAGGGTAACTGCTGGCTTCCCCGATGGTGTACTAATATTCAAACTACCCTGCGCAGGTACGCTCGGCACAGTAACAGCTTGCTTAACCCCATCATCTGTCGGAGGCAGCGATGTTTCAACAACACTGTTATCATCACGTAAGTGACTAATATGCTGTTGCACTGTTCCTGTAATACGCTCAAGCAATGACGGCGTACGCTGTGGTTTTGCTTGCGGTGGCGGTGTGATCGCTTTGGGTGGATTTAATTGCAATCCAGATACAGGCACGGCACCACCTCCACTTACTTTACCTTCAACATGTGCGCCATGAAAACTTGATATATGCGAACCAATACCATTCTCAGGGATAGAGGCATCCGGCTCCAAAGGCTTCGGCGGGATAAAAGCATCATTATGCATATGTCCGCGCGGTGGCGCAGACATCACTTCGCCTTGTGCGTTTGAAAACTCAGACTGCTCAAACATATCAAGAGAAACAGCGCCAAACTCTGCCGGTGCAGCAGAACTTGCCACAGTATCAACTACAGGTGTACCAGGTAATGAACGCGCATCAGAGCTTCGCAATGTTTCCGAAATCGGCATAGGCGCAGTCAGGCCCTTAATAACTTCACGACCAGATAATGATGCAGCAGGTCTTGCCTGAGCATTACCCCCTAGAGATGCCGCCGCACTTACCGGAACAGGATCAGCAACTAAAGGTGCTGTATTTGGCACAGAGCGATCAACAGTCATTGGCTTTCTTTGACCACCACCATCACCTGATGACCCACCAAATATTTTACCTTTTGACACTTCATTATCAATGCCCGTTGCAACGATAGAGACGCGCATAAAGCCATCCATGGAATCATCAAATGTTGCGCCAAATATAATATTCGCATTCGGATCAACTTCATCACGAATACGATTACAAGCCTCATCCGCTTCAAACAATGTCATATCGTAACCACCTGTTACATTGATAATAACGCCGTTTGCACCCTTCATTGAGACATCATCAAGCAACGGGTTATTAATCGCAGCCTCAGCAGCCTCAATCGCACGCTTATCACCGGTTGCCTCACCAGTCCCCATCATCGCTTTACCCATTTGCAACATCGCAGTACGAATATCCGCAAAATCAAGGTTAACAATACCTGGTCGTACCATAAGATCGGTTACACCACGCACACCAGACTGAAGAACTGTATCAGCCATTTTAAATGCTTCAGCAAATGTTGTTTTCTCATTCGCTATACGGAATAGATTCTGATTCGGGATAACAATTAACGTATCCACATATTGTTGCATTTCCTCAATCCCTCTTTCGGCTTGCTCCATACGGTGCGCACCTTCAAAATGGAATGGCTTCGTCACGACACCAACAGTCAATATACCTTGCTGACGACATGCTTTTGCAATAACCGGCGCGGCACCAGTTCCGGTTCCACCGCCCATACCACATGTTACAAAGGCCATGTTCGCACCATCAAGATAACGCAGAACATCTTCCAAGCTTTCTTCCGCTGCGGCCTGACCGATTTCGGGTTTTGAACCAGCACCTAAACCGCCTGTTACATTCACACCAAGCTGCACTTTATTCTCAGAAAGAGAAGTCGACAAGGCTTGTGCATCAGTATTACAAACGAGGAATTCACAACCCTCAAGATTAGACGCGATCATATTATTCACCGCGTTCCCACCGGCACCACCGACACCGATCACTGCAATTCTGGGGGATGTTTGGGATACTTCTGTAGGTTGCATTTTTATATTTATCATGTTTGGAGAACTCCTAGAAAAGGGATGTTCGTGGAAGGACAAATAAAACTGTAGATAATAAAGAACCATTTTAATAGGGAAAAATGCATCGTCTCACATGGTTGTCCCCTACTTTTTTCAATTACAGATGCGCGGACACTTACACCACATTCACAAGTGCCCACCCTAACCCACACAACTGATTCATTTTTTAGGCCACACAACAAAGAATACATAAGTGTGGAACACCCTGCGCGCAATTACTGTGGATAACTTGTGTAATCTCTACCAGTTTTCTTTAAGCCATAATTTTGCACGATCAACGATAGAATCCGGTCGTGCCTGCGCCATAATTTCTGCTGGCATTTCATCAATATGCTCTGCTGCATATGTCAACAATCCCGCAACAGTAGAGAATGCAGGGCCACTCACAGCATCAGGAACACCAGTCAAGCGAATGGGCTTACCAAGGCGCACCTGTTTATCTAAAACATGCTCTGCAAGATCGCGCATTCCAGAAATTTGACTCGTACCACCGGTTAACACAACACGCCGACCAACAACTTTATCCAGACCATTATCCACCAAACGCCCGCGTACCATCTCCAGAATTTCTTCGATACGTGGCTGGATAATCCCGATTAAAAATGACCGTGGAATGTGGTTCGGCTCACCGCGTTCATCTTCCCCCAAACGCGGAACCTCTATCATTTCCCCCTCATCCGTGGGCGAAGCCATCGCACTACCATACAGAATTTTAAGACGCTCCGCATGATCAAGGGTTGTCGTCAATCCTTTGGCGATATCACTGGTAATGTTCTTGCCCCCTAGAGGGATAGAATCACAATAAATCATATATCCACTATGGAAAACGGCAAATGACGTTACRCCACCGCCRATATCAATCACCGTACAGCCCAAATCAATTTCATCATCCACAAGGGAAGAAAGACCAGAGGCATATACACCAACACACAACGCCGAGATATCAAGATGGCTACGCTCAACACAGCTGGCCATATKRCGCAAAGATACYGCRTCACCTGTCACCAGATTAATGTCAACTTGCATGGTTTGCGCAAACATTCCGCGCGGATCACGAATRCCRTCCTGMCCATCTATCCGAAAGAAGGTGGGAATCGTGTGRATCAGCTCAAGATTATCCTCGGCTTCACGCTCTTGCGCTTTTGCCAAGGCGCGCCTTACATCATTATCCGTRACATCATGCCCGCCAAGTTCAACATTAACACTGTGCCCAAAAGAGCGMGCATGAATTSCTGAAACATTCACAACCACTTCGCGCAAAGGGTATCCCTTCATAACATCTGCGGCCATATTTTCCGCCGCATGCACTGTTTGGCGAATAACAGATTCCGCCGCTTCCATATCAATGATTGTTGCGTTTTTTACRCCTTGTGATGGACGATGRCCGACACCKACAATTTCAAAKGTCCCCTTATCATCAACAATCCGGCCAATAAAGCACGATGTTTTACTGCTACCGATATCCAGCGCAGCAAGCAATGATCCCTTAGGCCTTATCGTTTTTTTATGACTCATACTCTCACCCTATAGACTTGCACTGGCATCGATCAGCCCCGCCTTATAATCTTGAACCTTACCCAGTTTAGTGCGAATAATTAAGCGACCTTGATACCGCGCGTCAATGACTGTTATTGAATCTTTCCCCAGAATATTATCCTGTTCATGGCGCAACATCATATTACGCATTGCCAAGCCAATATCATTTTCAGGCAATTTTATACGCTTTCCATCGTTTAAATATAAATCCCAGCGACGACCATCCACTAAATCCGCATGATCGAGCAACGATTCTAAGGCTTGTTCTGCTGCAAGCAAAGAAAGAAGTTCCTGTGCCTTTTCTGGTGCGCCTTTTCCCCTGATCATCAACAAGTCCTTAAACCGACCGAGATTATCCTGCGTTAACAACGTCCCTTCCGAATCAATTAAAGATAATGCTTCACCATTTTGCCATAACGCCAAAGGGCGACGCTCTTGCAACTTTATATAGATTGTGTCGGGCAAGCGTCTTTCCACGCGCGCGGATTTAACCCATCCTATTTTCTCGATTTGCGCCTTGGCTTCGTCAGGATTAAATAAAAATATTGAATCGCCCTGTGCGATGTTAATCAAGGCGAGTAACACGTCAGGATCGCTATATTTGCGCCCTTCAACCATAATATTTTCAACACGATAACCAGCATCACCGGCAATAGATATCGTTTTCCCTTTTATCCAATTCATTGCATTTGTATCCGCATCACTCAGAAAAAACACAACACCGACCCAAGCAAAAAACGCAAGGCCAAGACATGTCAAAGCAACACGCCTACCCCAAACATACAGATGCTCAAACCGTTTTACTTTTCTTTTCTTCAAGGTTGAGCGACGTGTCCCCTTTGATACACCGGAAGCCTTCGACTGTTTTGCTTTTTTCTTTTTTGCTGGTGGCATGATTACCCTCTTCTCAACAAGCGCGCATCAACAGGCACAGGATCAAACGGTAATGCATGAGCCGCGTTTTCAGACACTGCTTCAACAAGCATAGAGGTTAAAAGATCAGTGAAAAACACAGGATCCCCCTTTAAAGCCTCCCACAAGAAATAACCAAATGATCCGGGGCAAGGATTGACCTCATTCATCCATATTTCATCAGTTTTACTGTTACCAATAAAATCAATTCGTGGCGCACCTGTGCCATCGATTGCTTTAAACAAACACTCCGCCCAAGACCTAATCTTATCTTCCATCCCCTCCGGCATATCAGGATTGATCTCACGCGTTAGAGATAACATCCCCTCACTCGCGGGAGAAAATGTTTTATTCCCAGACAGCTTATTGCCGCCTTTATCATCACCACCCGACATATATTTCTGTTTAAAATCCAATAATTCATCACTAGTTTTAGGACGCTCCACCGCAGAGGTCAAAACCCGCCCCAATACCTTAGAAACTGATATATTATATTCCACCAAATTTTCAACGAACGGCTCTGCAATGGCGATATCATCATATTCAAATATCGCTGGAAGAAGTGCCTTGGCCTCATCCACATTATTCGCCTTTGCAACGCCAATAGAGCTGCCTAAGTGAGCTGGCTTTAAAATACAAGGAAATCCAACGGAGCCAAGTAATTCCGTCAATTGATCCTCAGGGATTAAGTATCCTTGTGCAGGACGCTTTAAAATGGCGAAATTCAACGTCGGAATATCGAATGCCTTTAAGATATATTTGGTCGTAACCTTATCCATTAAAATCGCAGAAGCCTTCGTGCGCATCCCTGCGTACGGTATATTTGCAAGTTCAAATAACCCCTGAATATTACCATCTTCGCCGTACAGACCGTGAAATGCTGGCAAGGCAATATCAAAAGTGATCGGCTTAGCAGACCCAAAGAGTGGTATTTTCTTTGGCAATAAAGCACCACCGCGCGTTGCCCGCACATCTAATGTGACTTCTGTCACTTGTTTTAAATTCTGCTCATTCAATAAATAATTTGCGCGCTGGCATAGAATATCGCCGATATACCATGCACCATCAGGCGCCACATAAACCGGAAACGCATCATAAAGCGTACCGTCCAATGCTTGCAACACTTGTAAGCCTGTAAT
The DNA here is from genome assembly GCA_002747015.1 of Zetaproteobacteria bacterium. The sequence continues at coordinate 59,860 of NVXI01000005.1, read as the reverse complement.
CACACTGACATCATGTTCGGGCGAGCGTCCACCAAAGAACACGGCAATCTTCTTTTTGCTCATAATAGTACCATTTGAATTTTTCATTTGTGACATGCGCTTATCATCGTATAAAGAATAACTGAATCTTTCTATTTAATCACGAAACACATTCTCTTTAAAGGGGGAGCACGTGCAAGATTTTCAAACTCACGGCACAAAATTCGCCTATCACGCAAAAAACTGGGCTTCCTGTGATATAATGTCACTAAAAAATATTCGTGAACAAAGTGACGATACAGATAAACCCATCATAATATGGGCACATGGGTGGGGACATAGCCACAAAAACTGGACAGCACTTATCACACCTTTAGAGCAACAAGCACGCCATATATCACTCGACCTCCCTGGGTTTGGACAATCCCCTCCACCGCCGAATCATTGGGGAACAGAGCATTACGCCGATGCCATTGCCACGTGGATAAAAGACAACGACCTTCCGCCTGTTTTATGGATCGGGCACTCTTTTGGCTGTCGCGTTGGTTTACAAATCGCAGCACGTCACCCCGAATGCATCAAAGCAATGAGCCTGATTTCCGGCGCAGGTCTGAAACGCAAACGTCCACCACATAAGAAAATGTATTTTTATCTCAGAATTAAGCTCTTCAAAATACTTAGAAAGCTTATTCCTGAAGGCACGTTCAAAGAAAAGCTCATGGCAAAATTTGGCAGTGCAGATTACAAAGATGCTGGTGCAATGCGCAAAGTATTCCTCCGCGTTATCAATGAAGATTTAACAACCCAAGCACAAAGCATTCAATGTCCGGTCACATTGATCTATGGTGAAAATGATATGGAAACGCCTGCGGAATTTGGGGTGCGCCTTGCAAAACTCATTAAAAAATCAAACTTATTTATTTTAAAGGATCAAGACCATTACAGTGTCCTGCAAAATGGTCGCCACCAAGTTATCAAACTGCTGAGTGACTTTATCAAAGAAAACAGGTAAAAGATAAACATGATTGAAGACTTCGCGATACAAAGCATTACGCTGATTGCTTTTCTGGCTTTTGCAACAAAACGCCTGATGAATTACCTGCATGCCCTGCAACAAGAAGATTACGACAACACACGCCTAAGCACATGGATTGTCCGTAATAAAGTATATGATTCAAGGGTTTGTCAGTTTTTAATTGTGATGAGCGGCATTGCCCTATTCACCACCATCCACGCTACTATCTTGAATATATTTATATTTTTGGCTTTTATTATCGCCGCCTATTTCGAGAAAGACCCACGCAAACAATCAAAAAAAGCCTTGGCCATCACAAAGCGCGCAAGACGTATTCTGATTATGGCTTTATTCTATACTTTAATATGCGCAGGCGGTGCATTCTATATTTCATTTCCGGCAATGTGGATTATTGTAATACAGCTTATCCCCGTCATGCTTCTACTTGGAAATACATCTCTCGCCCCTTACGAAGCGGCGGTGCAAAAAAAGTTCTATAACGAGGCGAAAGCCAAACTTGAAGAGGTGAGCCCAACCATTATCGCGATTACCGGATCATACGGAAAAACATCCGTGAAACACATTCTTGGGCATATTCTAAAAAACTCTGCGCCAACACTAACCACGCCAGGCAGCGTCAATACATTAATGGGCGTTACACGCATTATCCGTGAACAATTACAACCTCATCACAAATATTTTATCACTGAAATGGGGGCATATGGCCCAGGTTCTATCGCTGAATTATGCGCATTTACTCCGCCAGATATCGGCATTATAACCTCAATCGGCCATGCTCATTATGAACGCTTCAAATCATTAAATACTGTTGTCCAAGCGAAATACGAATTGGCAGAATCCGTAATTTCACGTAACGGCACAATGATTGTACATGAAAAAACTTTGAAATTTGAACATTCACGCAACATCCGCCATCGCGCCATGGACAATTTCATTGCATGTGGCGAGCCAAGTAAAACCAAAGCCCCTAAAACTGAACAGGAGTTCAGCTATCTCGCACCGGATGATCTTAAAATATTATCGGTTCAGCAAACGCCAAAGGGACTTTGCATCAAAATTGAATGGAAAGATGAGAAACACACACTACGTGCCCCGCTTTACGGTATTCATCATGGGCATAATATCGCACTGGCGTTTGCCTGTGCGATGACCCTTGGCATGGAGGCAAAAGACATTAGAGCCGCCATATCCACCACAACACAAGTCCGCCACAGGTTGGAAGTTAAGCAACAAAATGACGGTACGATCATTATTGATGACGCGTTTAATTCCAACCCACCTGGGTTTCGTTCTGCTCTACATGTCCTTGGTGTTTTAGCAGAAGACCAGGGCGGGCGCGCCATTTTAGTAACCCCAGGCATCGTTGAACTGGGCGCAGCGCATGATGAAGTGCACACAACGTTAGGCACACTCGCCGCGGGGACATGTGATATTGTCATCGTCGTTAATCCACAACGCATCCCAACCTTTATCAACGCCTTTCAAACCAATAGTCATGGCAAAGTTTTAATGGAAGTTGATAGTTTTAACGAAGCACAAGAATGGATCTTTGCGAACAAAAAGAGTAACGATGTTATTTTACTGGAAAATGATCTTCCTGATATTTACGAGCAAATATTGAAAATATAGCTGATTATTCCCCTTTTGCCTCCCATGAAACAATTATGAAAATAATACGCCATATCACCCCGCGCAAACATTCATATCTGGCGCAGATTTACAACAATCACTACCCTGATATTCTTTTGCCCAACAACACAAAGCATCAAGAATAGGCTCTAGCTTTTTTGCCATCGGTGTAATGCTATACTCCACCTTGGGCGGCACTTGTGCATATACCTTACGTATGACCAGACCATCTCTCTCCAGCTCTCTTAACTGTTGCGTCAGCATTTTTTGTGTCACCGTTGAAAGTACACGCTTTAGCTCACTAAAACGTAACGTGTCTTCACGAAGACTATATAAAATAGGAATTTTCCACTTCCCCCCAATAATGGTAATTGCCGTTGTTATCGGACAGTCTTGCATATTATTTTCAAGATTCATCGTTATATTCCCTCATTAGTATCATTAAGGGAACTATATAACAAAATAGTACCTACTTGTCAAAAATATTCTATGTTTATATAAGATACCTACAACTTAAAAACATAACGCTTTAGGAGACTTAATATGAGCGATTGCAAAACTGAAAACTCTTGCACAACAGACACACCAAAGAAAAGTGACTGCTGCACGTTTGCAGAAGACATGGTGTGTTTGGCCAAGCAGGCGAAAAAAGAACTGATGAAAGAAAAAATGAAAGCTGTCTTTGAAGAAAAAATCGGCGAGAAAATGGATAAAGTTGCTGCACTTGCGGTTGATGCGGCTCTTGCTTGCATGCAACACCAACTTGCCGGTAAAGAGGCATGCGACGAGTACAAAGCAAATCTTTTGGCTGTAATTAAATCATAGGAAAACGTTAGATACTCAAAACCCAGAAGGCACCTCGGACACTTTCTCCCCCGAGGTGTTTTTTAATCAAGCCCGCTTAACGATCACCAACCCTGCGGATTTCCCAGTGCAGCTCTAAGCCAAATTTATCCTTCACCCGTTTGATAAGTTCATCACCGAGATTTTCAAGATCGGCAGCGGTGGCATCACCAGCATTAATCATAAAATTCAAGTGTTTATCGCTCATCCGCGCACCACCAATTTGTAGGTCACGGCCCCCTACTTTTCCAACCATTTGCCACGCACGCGTACCCTCTGGTAGTCCTGCTTGTTCAAGTGCTTGCGCAGAAGGGTTAGCAAAAGTTGAACCACCGGTTTTCTCTGATATAGGCTGAGTTGATTGACGGGTTGATTTGATCTCTTTCAAACGCGCACGAACAACAGAGGTTTCCTCCTCTTCTCCTTCGAACACCGCGCCAACAAAAGTGATCTCCTGCGGCGCACCACAATAACGGTAACGCATATCCATCTCATTCAAATCAAGGGCACAAACCACGCCCTTTCGCCCAAGTGCCATTGCCGCGATCAAAACATCCTTAACTTCTGTGCCATACGCACCCGCATTCATGCGCAATGCACCGCCGACAGTACCAGGAATGCCGGACAAGAATTCAAGGCCACCAATGCCCGCTTTCGCCGCAGCCGCAGCAACCGAGCCATTTAGCGCACCCGCACCTGCCATAATGCGTGTGCCCTGCACTTCAATTTCTGAAAACGGCTTACCCAAATGAATAACACAGCCACGAATACCGCCATCACGGATAATACAATTGGCCATCCCACCAAGAACCATAAGCGGTTCTTCCGGTGGATATTCTTTCAAGAACACCGCAAGATCATCAATATCTTCCGGCGCGAACAAAAGATCAGCCGTACCACCGCATTTAAACCAGCTTTTTGCCCCCAACGGTGCGTTTTTGGTAAACGTCCCGCGGTAATGTTCCTGATCGATCACGCCACGGCGCCTTGTGTTTTTTGAATTTCTGCGTGCAATTGATCGGGCAAATCATACGATGCTGCAGTGATATTTCCGGCCCCCATCATCAGAATATAATCGCCCGTCTTTGCCAGCCCTGCAAGAATAGACGGCAAATCTTCTAGATCTAATAAAGCCTGCGCGGAGCGATGACCATGGGTCTTTAACCCCTCAACAAAAGAGACATTATCAACACCCTCGATAGCCTCTTCTCCCGCGGCAAAAACATCCATGATAATCACGTGATCCGCATCATTAAAACAACGGCAAAATTCTTCGTATAAATCCTCAAGACGAGAATAGCGATGGGGTTGCATAACAGCAATAACATTACCGTCCCCCTCCTTCACAGCCGCACGCGCCGTTTTTAACACCACTTCTATTTCAACGGGATGATGCGCATAATCATCAATAATTGTGATCCCCTCTACAACGCCGGTTTTTGTAAAGCGACGCTTAACCCCGCCAAAATTCGACATGGCCGATTTCATCTTATCTGTATCCACACCCATTTCCTTTGCCACGCCCAGCGCAACCAAAGAGTTTTGTACATTATGCTCCCCTGGCATGGATAGATGTATATCCTTAATCACCTGATCTTGCCCATCAGCCGATAGCCAGCCCGCAAAGACCACATCAAAAATGCTGCCCTCTGCGCCCGGTCTTATATTTTCGGCACGGATATCAGCCTGCGGGTTAAGGCCGTAGGTGATAACCTTTCGGTCAGAGACTTGCGCAGCAAGGCTTTGCACTTCAGGATGATCTATGCAAAGCAAAGCATAACCGTGAAAAGGCAAATTAAGGACAAAACGTTTATACGCCTGTTTCACCCGATCAAAGGTTTTATAATGATCCATATGCTCAGGATCAATATTGGTCACAACCGCAACAGTGGCAGGAAGGCGAATAAAGCTGCCATCACTTTCATCGGCTTCAACAACCATCCAGTCAGATTGCCCAAAGCGTGTATTCGTACCATATGCATTGACGATACCACCATTCACCACAGTCGGATCAAGCCCTGCCTGATCCAACATTTGCCCAACCATAGAAGTCGTTGTTGTCTTACCATGCGTACCAGCAACCGCCACAGATGATTTTAGACGCATAAGCTCGGCCAGCATTTCCGCACGTTGAACCACGGGCACTTTGGCACCGCGCGCGGCAATCAGCTCTACATTATCATCATGAACAGCAGAAGATATCACAATCGCGGCGGGTAATACGCCGTCTTTATTACGGATATTATCCGCCTTATGCCCAATAACAACACGTGCACCTTGTTTACGCAGACGAATAACATTCGCACTTTCCGCGATATCAGAGCCTTGCACATCATAGCCCAAAGATAGAAGGAGTGCGGCAATACCACTCATCCCGATACCACCAATACCAACAAAGTGAAGTGTTCCGATATCAGGGGACATTGTACGCATATGTTATCTGCCTCTTATTATAAGTCAGAGCTAAACCGTAATATCGGTCATAATTGCCGTGACAAGATTACCAAGTTTTTTTGCCGCATCGGCTTTGCCACATTGTTTAGCATGCACCGCAGCGCGAGACAAGCTGTCTGGATTTTGGAAAAAAGTTTCAATTCTGCTGAGAAGAGCATCTTGCGTAAATCCCGCCTCTGCCATCACCCATGCACCGCCAACATCGGCAACCGCATCCGCATTCTTTTTTTGCTGTTGGTCTTTATGGTGCGGATATGGGACATAAATTGCTGGACGGCCAGCCACACTGACCTCTGCCACGGTACTTGCACCGGATCGAGCAATGACCAAATGCGCTTTTTTCAATTCTGTGGCAACATCATCAATAAATGTATCCAAAGTCGCATCAATTTCCGCATCCTTATACACATCACGCACCTGATCAATATCCGCCGCGCGGCATTGCTGCACTATTTTAAGACGTTTACGATATTCTCGCGGCAATTGTGCCAAAGTTTTCGGAACAATCTCACTGAATACGGTTGCGCCAAGTGATCCCCCCATTACAAGGATATACATATCATCCACATCTGAAAAAGACGGGTATTCACTATCATACAGTTTTGATATTTCCGCGCGCACTGGGTTTCCTGTTATAACACTACGAAAGGTTTCCTCACGATCAAGACCGGCTACATTATCAACAGACAAAGCAATACGCTCCGCATTTGGTGCTAAGAACACATTTGCCTTGCCAATAATAGCATTTTGTTCATGCAATATTGTTGGAATATCCAGTTTCTGAGCCGCGAACACACCCGGAACAGAGGGATACCCACCAAAACCAATCACAAGATCAGGCTTAATGGATTTCACCAAAGTTAGTGCATGTATAATGCCCAAACTCAAATTCACCACACCCTTTATTTTGCCCATTACCCCCGCACCAATCGTGCCGGATTTAACAACGTGAGTTTTCATCCCATCAAACATAGAAGAGAATTCTGCGCCACGGTGATCAGTCATTAACTCAACACGATATCCACGCGCGAGCAAATCACTGGCCAACGCGCTGGCAGGACTCATATGGCCACCAGTTCCCCCTGCGCTGATTAAAACGAAATATTGTTTATCACTCATTTTCTTTCACTCTTACTCAGATCGCTATTTAAACTACGACGCATTCTTACACTGCTACGTGCGATAGATGCACGCTCCTTATGGCGCGTTAATGCAAGAACCATCCCCATAGCAATACCCATGGATATCATAGAAGAACCACCATAACTAATAAAAGGCAATGTCATTCCCTTTGCCGGTAATAAATTTACGCTAGACCCCATATGAATGAGGGACTGAATACTAAACATCGCCAATAAGCCACCTGCTGCGAGAACAGAAAACACATCATGCGTTTCTTGCAGGCGCTTAAATCCTCGCAATAAAATAAATAAAAATAATGAAATAAGAAGTGCCGCGAACGCAATGCCGCCTTCTTCCACCAAGACAGAGAACGTAAAATCAGCATGCGCATCAGGAAGATTCATTTTCTCAACGCCTTGCCCAGGCCCAACGCCGATAATCCCACCTTTTTTAATCGCCGCCAAAGACATTTCCACCTGATAGTTATCACCGCTATCGGGATAGAAAAAACGATCCATACGGCTGCGGACGTGGTGAAGCGAAAAATATGCCGCGACAAGGCCAGCCGTACCAATAGCAAACAAGACAGCCATATAACGAAAGCGCAAGCCGGCGATAAAAACCTGAACGGCAAACACCGTGGTTAAGACAATGCTCATCCCCAGATCAGGTTGCATAATCAACAGTGCTAATAAGACAAAATACAATCCAACCGCGATAGAAAACCCAGGAAATGTGCCCCTCTCTTTCGCATCAGATTGATACACACTAAATTGTTGGATTGACTTTTTTTGCAACGCGATAAGCCATGCGGCGACAACGACAAAGGCGGGTTTTACAAATTCACTGGGCTGTAACGAAAATCCTAAAACACTAATCCAGCGCCGTGCGCCCTTTTCCTCTGCCCCGAAAAATAACACCAGCACCATCATAATACACCCGCCAAGCAATATAACGCTGGCAAAACGCCAGACATAACGAGGGCTTAGCATCGAGCCACCAATAATTAGAAATAAGGTCGGAGCCAAGAAGATGATATGCTTCCTAATAAAGTGATAATCACTTACCCCTATTTTCTGTGCGACGGCTGGACTGGATGTTGCAACCAAGGCAACACCAAAGACCAACAATGCCATAATGCACCCGAGCATTGCACGATCAACCGTCCACCACCACGCCCCAAGGAAAGAGCGATCCATTCGCGAGAAAGCCTGTGGCTGGGATCGGGGTTGAGGGGGGGATGTCTCGGACATATTATTGATTTATTCTTCCAGTGCGTTCACAAAGGCCGCAAATTTATCACCACGATCTTCAAAGGATTTAAATTGATCAAATGACGCACAAGCCGGTGATAGCAAAACAACCCCTGCACCACCTGGTTGACCGCGATTTTCCTGCGCCATTTCATGCGCCTCCGCAACCGCTTTTTCCAAATTAAAGCACCGCGTATAATCTAGCCCGTATTTATCAAACCAATCTGCAAAATCTTCCGTTGCCTCACCGATCAGAAACGTATGCTTCAAACATGGGAAAAACTCTTCCAGACCATCCAAACCTGTTTTCTTTTGCCGCCCACCAACAATCCAGTACACATTTTGCCAACATCCGAGTGCCACCGCCGCCGCCGCCGCATTCGTAGATTTACTGTCGTTCACATAGGACACACCATTAATCGTACGTACAAGATATTGACGATGATTTAGCCCTGGAAACGTGTTCATCGCCGCCCAGATATCCGTAGAACCGACCCCAATTTTTCGAAGCACAGCATAAGCACATGCAGCATTTTGATAATTATGTATTCCGCGCAGACTAGGGATAGATGATAAATCGCCAATTTTAACGACCTCCTCTTCCAAATGGTCATAAAGGTATTCACCCTCAACATACACACCATCAGATAAAGGTTTAAGCGTTGAAATTTCGGTAACAGTACGCAGAGATAACTCCTTTGCACGATCATATATACGTTGCGTATGCACATCATCATTACAGATCACCGCCACGTTATGGGTGCTGCTCTTGCTCAACTCAACAATACGCTCCTTAACCTCCATGTAGTGCTCCATATCACCATGACGATCAATATGATCGGGTGTTAGGTTCAAAACTACGGATATATCCGGCCTGAATGACGGGCAAAGGTCCATTTGGAATGATGATATTTCAAGTACAGTCCACGCATTTTCATCACTGACATCCAATTCAAGGACTGGCGTACCAATATTACCGCCCAGCTGCACAGTCTTTCCACATTCATGCAAAATGTGATGTATCAAAGTCGTGGTTGTTGATTTACCATTTGTGCCTGTCACACCCACTGTTTTTCGATCTGGAAAAATGCGGTAAAATAATTCTATATCACAAATAATCTCAATATCAGCCTCTTGCGCACGTAACACAACATCATGAGGTTTAGGATGCGTTAAAGGGATACCTGGTGAGAGAATTAAAAATGCATAATCGGAAAATTCACGATCATTGCCCTCCAAAATCTCAACATCCATGTCCTTAACCGATAATAAACTTTGCATATTATCATCACCGACAACAATGGTTGCACCGGCTTTTTTCAAGGTCTTAACCACAGACAATCCCGTGCGACCAAGGCCAAAAACTAACACAGGTTTACCACAAAGGGTTTCAACAAAATTTGCAATCTCGGTCATATACGCCTCACACAACGATCAATATTCATATTTATTTTCGCACAAGGCGGTAAAATCGTAAAGCGTATAATATTTAAACACAAAAGCCCAATGACCTTTATATATCCAAAGATTTCGATTGCATGGAATAGCCGGGTGCGCGTGAAAAGCCCGCCTCATCAAATACAGCCTTATATTCAGGGGTATTCATCTTTTCATGAAAAATATCAGCGTCAAGGATTGCAGGATTCCCTGAATTAATTTGCGCATAAGCACTGCGCAATTCAGAATCTATAAAATTAACAACGGGAATATCCTTTATACATTGTAAAATGAACCCTAAATTATTTTCCGGTAACATTTCATCGTCATGCGGATACACATCATCCGGAGATTTTGCCTTAACATTAATTTTTTGATATCTGCGAATATCCATTAAGCTATCCACATCCAAAATATTCATTTCATCATATGTACCATAGGCAACCGTAAACGGGTCTTCCCCCTTAGGGACATTATTATTCAAAAATTCATATCTAAATTCTGGCCCCTCTTTATCTTTCCACTCAAAAAATTTATTTTGCATTCCTTTATATGCATCGACACCCAACGCCAGAAAATCATCCGGTGATCTATAACGCCCTGTCTCCTCACCCCTTTCCCAGCCGCGCTCAACCAATTCCTCCGGCGCCGTAATTATAAAAAACATGAACATACAGTCTGCTTTACTGACAAATGGATAACTTCCTGAACCTTCCATATTTTGAGATTCAAAAGAATCAAAACGAAAACGATCAATGAGTATATTTGACATCGCGGATTGCGGATCCAATTCAACTTTATCTTTCATATAACGATCAAGCTTCATATCAATCAATACAAGTTCTTCTGCCGTTAATGGCCCCGCATATTTACGTGCATCACCCAATCCATCATAATCAATCAATGATTTTCGGCATATATCAGGACTAATCAAGGCAAAATCATCTGTGCCATTAAAGCCCGTTTCCTCTAAATAATGCGTTGGTGCAGCCTTTAACTTCAAACGCAACGTACTTTTCCCTGCTGCGGACGCCCCCTTTAGCGATATAACAATTGGATTCTCAGAAACCGGAATCGCCTTATAGCCCTCCTCCTCCATCGCATTTTTGATATATGGATCAACCATATCGCCTAAAATTTTACTGCCGTAATCATTACATGCCAGATTAGTAACCACCGTTTCCAATACACCGCGATCAATCAACACACGCCCATGCTGCACCATAAGGGCACTGGTTATTTTATGAAGATGTTTGTTAATTGTTCTACTTTGTACTGTCTCTGCATTTTTTGAATTTTCTTTAAACCCTTGCACAAATTGCCTGTGCGCTTCTTCTGTCGATAACATCGGTTTTGCGTCTTTTGGGTTATCTCGCTGAAAAAAACCAAACAGAGCACTCAGCCCTGATTTTTTCTTTTCTTCTACGGGGCATATTACCTCATAAATAGTAGCATCAAGTATCTCGGAAATTTCACTTGATATACCTGCGCGAATATTTTCATATTTATCTACAAAAGAATCCATATGCGGGGCTATATGCTTATCTAAAAGAGTTTTAACGGTCTCACGGTACCTGATGCCAAGATCTTGGTATTCATTACCCTCCTGAATATTAATATCCGCCATAACACGAACAAAAACTTCATGGGCGACCAACCTTTCAGGCCGACACGCAACCACGTGTTCGGGTTTCAGGCCGGTAAGTTTAGCAAACACAAAGGCGGTATCAATATTAGTCGATACGTTTTCTGGCCGCAAGCAGCTGGAAAGGTGCATATATTCACGAGGCACTGGTGAGCGAACCCCAGGGTTCCAAGCATTATATTCAGTGTCGTTACTCATCAAACAAGACCCATTAACTTTTCCGCATCTATGAGGGAACTGATTATAAGGATATTTAACATATAAGCGACTAAAATAAAATTATCGTAATTTCAACGTTGCAAGTCCGACTAATGCCAGAATAACCGCAATAATCCAGAACCGGATAACGATTGTTGGCTCTGACCACCCTTTTTTCTCAAAATGATGGTGCAATGGTGCCATGGCAAAGACCCGCTTGCCGGTGAGTTTAAAAGAGATGACCTGTACAATCACCGAGACCGTTTCAACAACAAACAGCCCCCCGATAATCGCCAATACAATTTCATGTTTGGTCATAACCGACACTGCACCAAGAAAGCCCCCCATCGCAAGAGAACCAGTATCCCCCATAAAAATAGCCGCAGGTGGCGCATTATACCACAAGAACCCCATCGCCCCGCCAATAACCGCGCCACAAATAATGGCAAGCTCTTCCGTGCCGGGCACACGGTGCAGATACAGATATTGTGAGAAATCAACATGTCCAACCAAATAAGCAATCAAGCCAAAGCACGCCGCAGCAATCGCCACAGGAACAATCGCCAAGCCATCAAGCCCATCGGTTAAATTTACGGCATTAGACGCACCAATAATCACAATCAGTGACCAAGGTATAAAAAACCACGATAAATTAATCAGAACGTCTTTAAAGAATGGCGGTGCAACATGTGTGGAGAGTTCCGGCGGTAAAGCGTTCATGATCCCTATTGTGACCACTGTTCCTATAATAACCTGCGCAAGAATTTTTATCCGGCCAGACAAACCCTTTGTATTACGTTTGGTCAATTTCAAATAATCATCGGCAAAGCCAACGGCCCCATACCCAACCATAATCAACAACGCATACCAAACAAAGGGATTGGATAAATCCGCCCAAAGCAGCGTACTAACACATACAGAAAGCAAAATCATTAACCCGCCCATTGTCGGCGTACCGGCCTTTTTAAAATGACTTTCAGGGCCGTCTTCACGGATGGGTTGCCCCTCTTTTTGCTTGGCCTTCAACCATTTTATCATCGGCTTAGCAATCAGAAAACAAACGATCAGCGCCGTACCGATTGACATACCCGTCCTAAAAGTTACAGAGCGGAATAAATCAAAGAATAGAAATTGATCGGCATAGGGTGTTAATAAACTATAGAGCATGTTGAGACTTATTCTTTTTATAAGAGTTTGCTTTTACTATTCTTAATGCATCAATCATTTTGATTTGCAAGGACTTTCCCTCTTGTTTGAAAATCAACAAATCACCTGGCGATAAAACATCCGCTACTATTTTCTCGACTTCCTCATTTTTGTAAAGGGTGGAAAGTAAATTATGCACATTTTGAATCTTTGGCTGACCAGGTGATGTGTATATAAAATCCATATTTCCCATACGAAAAGGCACGGCAACATCGCTATTCCTGCTACGGTTCTGGTAGGTTTTTGGGTAATCGACATGCTCTAACATTACAGTTTGGCGACCATTACCAAGATCAATCATATTATTAACACGAAATACGATACCATGTTGTGTTTTGCGTGGAGCAACCCGAACCGTCACGGTTTTTGTCTTTAGATGAGACCAGTAATAACGATTATTCTCAATCATTTAGTTTTCCTTGTTTACTCTACACAACATTACGCAATGCATTATTGACTTCACACACATCATCAAAAGGATGAGACACCCCACCAACAACTTGACCTTTCTCGTGCCCTTTTCCGGCGACGAGTAAAATATCGTTTTCATTCATTTGCTGAACTGCGAATTTAATGGCTTCACCCCGATCCGCGATTTCATGAACATCACCATCCATTTGACTTAAAACCTGTTTACGGATTGCGGCAGGATTTTCGCTGCGCGGGTTATCATCTGTAACAATTGCAATATCGGCCAAACGTGCAACAATTTCGCCCATCACCGCACGCTTATTTTTATCGCGATCACCGCCACACCCAAACACACAAATTAAACGCCCTTGCGTATGCAAACGCAGCGCATTAAGAACGTTTTCCAATGCATCTGGCGTGTGCGCATAATCAACATAGGCATGAAATGCACCGTTCACAATCGCTTGCAAACGCCCAGGCACGGGCTGAATACTTTCCAATGCAGAAATAGCCGCATCAAAGTTCTGTGGCTCATGCGCGATAATACATCCCAAAGCACACAAGGCATTCATAACCTGAAACTGACCAACCAAGGGCAGAGCAATGACATAGCGTTTCCCTGTAACCTCAATTTCCACCTTTTGTATATCACCTGATATTTCATTGGAAATCAGCCGAATATCTTGACCTTTTTCACCATAAGACAAGACGCGAACACCACGTACCTGACACACGGCAAAAATCCTGTCATATTCTGGTATGTCAGCATTTAAAACGGCAACACCATTATCAGACAGAACATCAGAAAATAAGCGTAATTTGGCCTGTAAATACGTTTCCATATCGGCGTGATAATCTAAATGATCTTGAGAGAAGCTCGTAAATGCCGCGATATTAACACGCACACCATCTATACGATAATGATCCAAACCCTGACTAGACGCCTCTAACGCGACATGGGTAACACCCTCTTCTGACAATTTTGCGAGCATTTCGTGCATCAAAACAGGTGGTAATGTTGTCATCGCACCAGATATCGTGCCGTAATAGAAAGACTTTTTTCCCAACGCTGTCCATAATTGATTTACGAAATACGCGACAGATGTTTTTCCATTTGTACCGCCCACCGCAAGGATGTGTGCCGGTTGTTTTTGATAAAAATCTGCAACGATATGACTAAATGCTTGGCGTGGCTCATCCTCGGTTATTAATATAGCTTTTGAATCTTCAGGTAAGCGCACACTCTTATCAGACAAAATTACAGATGCACCACGCTTTAACGCATCATCGATATAATCACGCCCATCCGCATGCTCCCCTTGCAACGCTGCGAATAAATATCCCGCTTTAACCTGACGATTATCCTGCGCGACACCTTTTAGAGATTTAATATCAATATTAATAGGAGACAAGACGTTTCCTTCCTTTCTTCTTTTCATGAATATAGGGCAGTAATGACAGGCTTATATCCTGTTCAGGATCATACTGATCCGCGGGCAAGCCAAGAATAGAAGCCATGGAGGTTAAAATACGTTTCACCGCAGGTGCGGCAACCCAGCCCGCAGTGGCATAACCATAGCTGCTCTTATTCCCATGCGGCTCATCGACCATAACCATCAAGACATAACGCGGATCATCCATTGGGAATGCCCCGACAAATGATGAAATCAGCTTGTCACGACGATAACGTCCGCCAATACTTTTTTCTGCCGTACCAGTTTTCCCGCCAAGGGCATAGCCCTTCACATCGGCATTTTTTCCTGTGCCCTTGGTTACGACAAGGCGCAGTAGTTTTCTCATTTTCTCCGATGTTTCCTCAGAAACAACCCGAACATCCCCCTGAAGGCGTACGCCTTCACTCTGCTTAATCAACACAGGACTTACCGCCATACCACCATTCACAATAGAGGCAACAGCCGCGCTCATTTGCAAAGGCGTTGTCGCCAAACCATGGCCATAGGACGCCGTCAATGTCGTTGATTTACGCCACGGATCAGGAACGATAGGACGACCAATTTCGCGAACATCAAAATGCATCGCATCAAGCAAACCAAGATCAGCATAGAAAGCCTTAAGAGCTTCGCCGCCAATCATCTTGCCCATAAGGGCACTACCGATATTTGAGGAATACATAAATATTTCTGGGATCGTCAAAATACGTTTCTTGGCGTGATAATCACTAATCGTGAAGCGTCCAATTCTCAGAGGTTTGCGCGCATCGAATGTTTTGCTCATCGGGACATTGTGCAGTTCAAGTAAGGCCGCCGTTGAGAAGATCTTAAACATCGAGCCAAGCTCATAAACGCCTAAGGTTAAGCGATTAAATATCTCATTGTCTTTTGCATCCCCTGCCACGTTCAAATCAAAATCAGGCAAGGAAACTCCGGCCAGAACCTCACCGGTATGCACATCCAAAATAATGCCTGATCCAGCCTTTGCAGTGAACTCTTCCATTGCGCGTCCGACTTCGCGTCTTACGACATGCTGCAAACGTAAATCCAGCGACAAATGAACATCCGCGCCCGCGCTCAACACATCATCATAACCGCGCTCAATACCAGACAACCCTAGGCCATCACGATCTGTATAACCGACCATATGCGCGAACAACGCCCCTTGCGGGTAAACGCGCTTATACTCATATTTGAAACCAAGGCTAGGGTCTCCGATTTCCAGCACATTTTGCTGCTGCGCAGGGGTAATATTATGGGCAATCCAGCCAAAACGGTTCTTTGCCCTGATCACAGATAATATTTTCTGCTTATTCACATCAGGAATAACAGTCATCAAAGCCAATACGAGTGCCGTATCATCATAAACCAGTGATGGATCAACAAATAAAGACGGGGTTTTCAACGTCGTCGCCAACAAAAACCCGTGCCGATCATATATATCGCCGCGCCGTGGTGATAAAGATTTTATTTCTTGGACCTTTGCCAAAATCACACTATCGGACTCTTGAAACAATGTTTCATTTTGGACGACAGCAAGATCAAGCAATCGCACCATCACCAGCAAATAGCCCAGCACAAAGCAAACACTAAGAATAGACAAACGGTTTTGCGCCATAAACGCAGATGACCTACGATCACCATCAATTAATATTGCCCGTTGGCGCGCATGTTTCCAAATCATCGCGCACCTCTGTCTTTATAGGTAGGCATATCGGTATTTTTTTCATTCTTGGGGAAATCATTTGCCTGAATAGACAAAGAGGAGGATGCACCGTAAGAAATATCACGATGCAAAGGGGATCTTCTAGGAATAAAGATCATTGCTTGAGGATCATTATCAGGAATGACGCTCATATCGGAGATCAGTTGGGCTGCCTCCGGGGAAATCAAATTAACATGACCAGCGGCCAGCATTTCAAGGCGCACTGGGTTATTCAGATACGCCCATTCAGCCCTTAACACACGAATATTTTCTTCTTCACGCGCTATTTCACGATCAATATGTTTTATCTCTCGCTCTGTGCGTTGCACATCGTGGCTAACATTCATTAACAATCCGCCACTTACAATAACTAAAGTAAAAACAATGACATATTTTAGCAGAGTTCCCTTCATATCACGCAGCCCCATCAAGCAGAGCGCAACGGATACCACCGCGCAAACGTGCAGATCTAGATCTCGGATTTTCAGAAACCTCAACATCAGATGGCTTAATTGCTTTACGTGAATAAAGATCAAAAACAGGACAAACATCATCGTCAGATGTTTGCGGCAAATGGCGAGAACCCTTTGGGCGCGTATTCGATTTATCCTTAAGGAAGCGCTTCACACGACGGTCTTCCAATGAATGAAAGGAAACAACGACCAAGCGACCGCCCTCCAATAATACATCTTCCGCAGAATCCAGCGCACGATCCAATTCACCCAATTCATCATTCACCGCAATACGTAACGCCTGAAATGTACGGGTTGCAGGATCTATTTTATCCTTATGAGTTCTCGGAATGACCGAGCGCACAGCCTCAGCCAGCTCTAACGTTCTCTCAAACGGCGTTTCTGCACGCATTTGCACAATTCTATGTGCGATATGTCGAGATTTGCGTTCATCACCATATTGATAAATTAAATTTGCAAGCGCCTCTTCCTCATAGCTATTCACAATATCCGCCGCAGTCTGACCACCACCCTTAACATCCATACGCATATCCAACGGCCCATCAAAGCGAAAAGAAAATCCGCGCTCTGCTTCATCTATTTGCATAGAGGATACACCAACATCAAGGACAAACCCACCCACACGATCAACGCCAGCCGCATGGAGCAATGCTTTCACATCGCCAAAGCATCCACGTAAGAAAACAAAACGCTCTCCATATTGCTCTTTACACTCTTTTGCCGCGGCCTGTGCATTATCATCACGATCAATGGCATACACAGTACAATCTGCCGCCTCTAAAATTGCACGCGTATAACCACCAGCACCAAAAGTACCATCAACATACACGCCGCCATCTTGTGGAGACAAAGCCGCCAAGACCTCGGGCATCATAACCGGATAATGCGCCCCAGATGATGCGCGTACAGCCATCATGCCCCACCCCCTGATATTGTTTTGGGAACGGTTAATTGACGATCTTGAACCGCGCCACGTGCCTGCGTTTTACGACGTTCAAACATCTCAGGGTTCCATATTTGGAATTTCCGCCCCAACCCAACGAAAGTAACACGATCACCAAGATGCGCCGCCTCAATCAACTCTGCAGGCAATGTCACGCGTCCTTCACTATCAAAAAACAACTGAACACTCTGCCCGAAAATTGTGGTTGCCAAATCATCCTGATCATCCGAGAACAGATCATAATGATCCATACGCTCGCTAATCTCATCCATCTTGGCCCAATCGAACCCCTCCAAACAAGAATGCTGGTTCGAACTAAAAACAACTATACCATGGTGCAGCTGATCGGCCAAAGCACTACGAAACGACGCAGGTACGGAGACCCGTCCCTTTTTATCTACCTTGTTTGTATATGTTGACAAAAACAGCGCCATAAAGCCGAAACCCTTTGAAATAGCCGAATGAAAACTCGAAAGAACACCACAACATCGCCTCAATGCGACACTTAATGGATATATATGGGATAGCATGGGAATACTTGGGCCGTCAACAAGAACTCACTGTAATCATCTAATAAATAACATATTCTTTATTTTGTGGATAAGGCTGTGGGCAAGTATAGGGGTAAGTAAATATTACACACATTTCACGAATAGCTCACAAAACTCACCCTTGTAGGTTTATATAAATCATGGATTTAGTCACACCACCATGATTACAACCAAGGGAAATATGTAAAACCAGAGTCTTTGCATAAAAAATGTACTTTTAAAATAATTTTTTACATGCGAAAACCCTTATATTCCGCGGATCACAAAACTAAATCATTGCAAAACAAAGAAAAAACCTTGCTATTTACGAAATACATATGCTAGGTTTGGTCTACTTAATAACTAGTAATTACAAACGTGTGTGGGGAGTAGACTATGCTAATGAGCTTATTAATACTTGTTCTTGCTGTAAATGGAGGCTTATATATGGGTACAATTTTGTATACATATCATGCCAGCAAATAACTTAAACCATTTGTAGCATTGTGTTTCAGAGGGGGCAATGAAACACACAGATAAGACAAGAAGACAAATAAAGAGCCACAGGATTAATATCTTGTGGCTCTTTTATTTTTTGGAAATACCATTTTCGCATAAATAATGCACTCTTATGCATTATTTAACATAACGCAAATAAGTGYCGAAGAAATCTATAAGCCGGGTTCTGTCCTGATAAATCAGGGGTGACCATTCATCTAGGGCATCTGTTACCAGAAGCCTCAAGCAACCTACCCGAGCTACAGTGCGGAAAACACCTGTTACTTACGTAACATGTARCTCCTATTTGGTTTTGCTTCCGACGGGGTTTACCATGCCAAACTTGTTGCCAAGCTCACGGTGCGCTCTTACCGCACCTTCTCACCTTTTCCTCCYCCSATCCGAAGATAAAAAGAGGTAGTTTAATTTTCTGCAGCACTAGCCGTAAGGAATTACTTCCTYCCCGGATGTTATCCGGCGTCRTTTTCCCGTGAAGCCCGGACTTTCCTCTACACACCATAARGTATATAGCGGCCACCCGATTTCTTCGACATCGGCACAATGRTCGCTTTAATAARAAATATCAACTATTTTGATTRCAGGCTCTCTTTTTTTGCCTAATAAGCGACAGAAGGCGWGCAATGCTTTGCTCACGCGCAACRTCTTCAACTTCAGCAAGAAATGTCTTGGGATGATAGTGACGATGAAATGCAGTYACAATATCAACATAAGCCGCCATAGGGTTATARCCAAACGCAATGAATAGCTTTCCAGCGTCATAATCATTGCGGGAAATTTTCTTTGCTTTTTCCAGCTCTTCCTCTGTCGGATCAGGCCACAGCCCAACCCCCCTTTTTGAAAGCCATTCCCATTCAAACAGCTCTCCAGGATCTTGTTTTCTCTCAGGTGCGACATCCGAATGCCCAAGAACATGCACAATATTATGACGCGCAATAATGCCCTGACACAGATTTGCAACAGCAGTCATCTGCTCAAGAGAAAACGGACGATAACCGAACTCGTGTCCGGGGTTAACGATTTCAATACCTATAGAGTATGAATTAATATCCGTTTCATGATCCCAATAGGCTACACCGGCATGCCATGCACGCTTATCCTCAGGCACAAGATTATCAACGGAGCCATCCTCATCAATCAAATAATGGGCACTGACCTTGCTTTCAGGGTCAATAAGGCGATCTTTTGCTGCTTGCATCGTTTCCATTCCCGTATAATGTAAAAGTACAATTGACGGGGTAATGCCTTGCGGTCGATCTTCATAATGAAGCGATTTTGATTTTTTTAGAAACATTTTACCCATTCCTTACGAATAGCCTTATAAGACCATAATAACATGAAAAGAGGTAGAGCAATGCGCATTATTACAATCACCGTTATATTATTTGGCCTTTTGGGGCTAACATTTGCCACGCTAAACGCACCATCCCATGCGGTTGAAGGCGTGCTTGAGACACAAGGAAACGACTTAATGACAGAAAAACCCGATAATTACCCTGTTGCAACACTAGCGGGAGGGTGCTTTTGGTGCTTGGAGAGTGAATTCCGCGCTCTAGACGGTATTTTACACACACGTGTGGGCTATATAGGTGGAAATTTACAACAACCGAGCTATCAAGATATCACAACCGGGAAAACCGGTCATGCAGAAGCGGTAGAGATCACCTTTGATCCAGACAAAGTATCATATGAACAATTGGTGACATTCTTTCTGACCAAGGCACATAACCCAACGACCCTGAACCGCCAAGGCGTTGATGTCGGAACGCAGTATCGTTCAGAGATTTTTTATCATAATGACAAGCAAAGAAAAATTGCCGAGCACCTCATCAACACAGTTGATACGCAAACAAAATACAAAGCGCCAATCGTTACAAAACTGAGCCCGGCAGATAAATTTTGGCTTGGTGAAGATTATCACCAGCAATATTACGAGAAATACGAAAAAGATAAGGGCCAAATACATCCGCGGGTTTATTTCAAAAGACAATCAAAGAAGATGCAAGAATGATTTTGTGCTTTTGACGGGTTTTATGATAGAACCCCGATATGAGCTTTTCCATCGGTAACATACATATTGAAGATCCGGTTTTTCTGGCACCGATGTCGGGCATAACGGATCTACCCTTTCGTCGCCTAATCAAACAATATGGCGCGGGCTTGGTGTTTTCAGAGATGATTGCCAGCCGTGAAATGATACAAGAGACCAGCCGCTCTCTTAAGATGAATGAAAACTACGCCGAAGAGTTCCCCATGGCGGTACAACTGGCAGGCTGCGATCCCGATATTATGGCAGAAGCAGCACGCATGAATGAGGCACGCGGCGCGGCAATTATCGACATTAACTTTGGCTGTCCGGTTAAAAAGGTCGTCAAGAAAATGGCCGGATCGGCATTAATGCAGGATGAAAAACTCGCCACCGAAATTATGGCCGCAACCGTCAAAGCCGTTAACATTCCCGTTACGATGAAAATGCGTTTGGGGTGGGATAATGAAAACCGCAACGCGCCCACGCTGGCCAGAATGGCAGAGGATGTCGGGATACAAATGATTACCGTACATGGTAGAACCCGCGATCAGAAATATAATGGACAAGCCGATTGGAGAGCAATCCGCGCAACCAAAGACGCAATACGTATCCCACTGATCGTAAATGGCGATATCCTCACCCCCCAAGATGCCATTACCGCAATGGAGCAATCAGGCGCGGACGGCGTAATGATTGGGCGCGGATGCCAAGGGAAACCGTGGCTGCTGCAACAAATCATGACTTATTTGAAAACAAAAGAAATCGGTGAAGAACCAAATACAAAAGAAAAACTGTCACTGATTATCGCGCATTATGATGCCATTTTAGAATATTACGGAGAGCGAAAAGGCGTTCCTTTTGCGCGTAAACATCTCTCATGGTATTGCACAGGATTTAAAGGTTCGGCAGAATTTAGAGCCAAACTTAACAAGCTGAAAGATCCAAACGAAGTGCGGGACAATCTGCATGCGTTTTTCAAACCCTTTATTGAAGCGGCATAATTTTATAATGATTTAGGGCCAAAGCCTAAATATGTATTTTTACATTTTTTGATGTGTAAACTATTGTTATATAAGGTGGTATTAACGTCCTTCAGTTTGTTCCAGTGTTTTGGTTATCCCCAATGATTTGATAAGGAATTGATGTAATTCTGGCATGAACATGCCCATTATAGGATATTAATCCTACCCCTGCAAATATATTCTGTAATGAGGCCTGTCCCTARAAATGCGGTGGCTTTTCCTGGGCAGCAGAAAAAGCAGCTATTTCACCRTCACCGCCRCCYTCCAAACRATCAATTTTAGATAAAGCGCGATCCAARCGCACTCTCARAGCCTCTATTTGCTTCCAYTGATCRGTCRTAACATTRTTCAGCTCTTGGATCTGYTGATCCTGATGMGCCAATGCAATTTCTATTTCTTGTAATTTATCTTCATCCATAATGCAGGTCATATCACAAAATCATAACTTTGCACTAGAGATTTCATGCAYAATGGTTAGAATGCGCAAATCATGGCAATAAYACAAAAACTATATAATCTGTTCTGCGGRCCAACGCTTTTAAACTACACCCTTCCGATCGTTATGGCYTAYCTTGTYAYRGGAACAATCGCRCAAAAATATATCGGATTATATCARGCAACCCATATCTTTTTTGCCGCGCCAATYGTCTGGGTTGGTKYTRTTCCWTTGCCGGGTATGCCCATATTTTTARGMRTTATATTCTTTAATCTCGCTTTTAAATTAATATTCGAAAGCCCATGGACCAGAAAAAACTCCGGCATTATACTGACCCATATCAGTGTTCTACTGTTATTATTGGGYGGYYTRTTCACTGCCTTYTTCAGCAGTGAGGGCTATATCGCGTTAGGAAAAGGAGAGCAAAAATCTATCATCTCCGACTATCACATGCGTGAGTTTGTGATTATGGATGARCAAGGTCAARCCTTAATGGCCTTCAATCATGGCGATATTAAAGTGCGTGATACTCTTRCKYTGGAAGARCAGTTTCCATTTTCTATCAATATCCATGAAGCCTGCAAAAATTGTAAGATTGTTGCGCGTGAAAATAAGACAGAGCGCCATATCGGCATGGCACAGCATATGCAATTAGAGCCTGACACGCTCAAGAAAAATAACGAAGAGAACATGGCAGGTCTTGTTTTTCAGGTAACATATGGGGATACAAACGATATCTTTGTGTCATTGGAAGATGTTCCGAAATACCCTGAAATTTCGGTTGATGGTACGATCTATAAATTTGCCTTACGCAGAGAGCATCGAACACTCCCCTTTTCTATTACTTTGTTGGAGTTCAAAAAAGACAGCCACCTAGGCACCGATATGGCAAAGGCCTACCAATCCACCGTTTTGATAACAGATGGTGACATGCAATGGGAAAGCGTGATTTCAATGAATGAACCGTTGCGTTACAAAGGATATACTTTTTTCCAAGCCTCCTTCATCAGTACGCCTCAGGGCGATATATCTGTGCTGGCTGCGGTATGGAACGCGGGGCGGTCTTTTCCCTATATCTCAGGGCTAACCATGTGTATTGGCCTCATGATACATTTATTTATGCGCGGTCGTAATCCCAAGATCGTGCCCAATCAGAAACAAAAACCAGATAAGGGTAAGCATGCGTAACATTTTTATCCTTTTATTGTCTTTATGCTTCGTTTCCACCACACAGGCACGAGCGCAGGATCAAGAAACAATTAAACTTGATACGACGTATATTGCGCAAACCCCTATCTTGCATGAAGGGCGTATAAAGCCGTTAGATAGTTTTGCGCGCATACAGCTTAGAACATTTTCCGGCAAAGAGAGTAATGCGCTGGCGTGGCTGATCGAGGTGTTATTTGACCCATTAAGGGCAGAAAACCGTTATATATTAAAGGTCATAAACCCAGAACTACACACAATTTTGCATCTGGAACGACGTAAAAGTAAACTTTATTCTTACAAGGAGATATCAGAAGCCCTACATGCAAAACAAGACATGATCCTCAGCATTATTAATGCAAATGAAGAAGATTGGTCAACACAACAAAGAGAGCTTATCACCTTGCAAAAGAACTTAGTTTCTTTTCAACATTTACTCTCCAGCCTGACGCTTATACTACCACTATCCACGACATTGCCGGATAAACTCCCTGCTTCCTTGCAGCCCTACGCAGGCAAAGTCATAACCTTTATTGATGCGCTGGAATTTCAAAGTCCCTTGCAAAACGCATTGAAAGATATCATTGAGGATAAGGGCTATGATATCGAAACATATTCTATAGAAGAGCAGGCCTTAGCACATCTGTCATTTACACTTAGTCAATTGCAAGAGGCTGGCCAAAGTAACGCTCTGTTTAAAGTCATCCCAACGGATCAAGACACATGGCTATCCCCTTGGAACGCCTTAACCTCACATCAAGATATAGAATACTGGAAAGCCTTAAGTGATGCATATTACAGCAGTGATGTGACAAAATGGGACAGCGCAGCACATGAATTATACCGACATACCACGTCAAACGTTGAGCATGTACGCGTACGGGCACTGAAAGCAGAATATTACTACAACCTCTACCCACCATTTTTTATCAGCTTCATTGCGTGTCTTATTGGGATGATTGCTTTAATCACCTCCCTTTTCTGGAGCAGTGTCATACAAATCAGAACCGCTTCTCTCATGATTTGGAGCAGTTTCATATTCCAGCTTGGCGGGATTTCTCTAAGAGTTTTCATTCTGGATCGACCACCTGTTAGCACGCTATACGAAACAATTTTGTTCGCAGGTGTTATCACCACGCTCTATGCTCTGATCGCCTATCATAAGAACAAAACAACGATGTGGTTATGGCTTGGCCTCGGCTTGGCCATCTTCTTACATATTCTAGGATTTTCACATAATCTAAACGGTGACAGCTTTGTCATGTTAACCGCCGTGTTAAATACAAATTTCTGGCTGACCACTCATGTTTTATGCATCACAGCAGGCTATGCCTTTTGCGCGCTGACCAGTATCCTTGCGCATTGTGCACTGATAAAGGAAACATACCGTCCAAGCGAAGGCGCCGATGATCCACTCTATAAAAACACCCGCACCGCCGCTCTACTTGCCCTATTCTTCGCAACAATTGGCACCGTTTTAGGCGGAATTTGGGCCGACCAATCATGGGGACGGTTTTGGGGGTGGGATCCAAAGGAAAACGGCGCGTTACTGATTGTCCTTTGGCTGATTTGGATTATACATGGGCGTATCAGTGCACAAATGGGGAAACACGCAGTTCTATGCGGATTTTCGTACCTATCCGTGATACTTGCATTATCATGGTTTGGCGTAAACTTGTTGGGTGTGGGCCTGCACGCTTATGGTTTTATGGATTCCGCGGTGTGGTCACTCTGCCTATTTATCGGTGCGGAAAGCGCATTTATTATCGCTGTATCCGCTCTGATTTACAAAAGGAGAGCGACACATGCCTAAAGTAATTATAATATTTCTGGTTATATTATTGGGCGGATTCTTCGCCTTTCAAGATACGTTCGCTCCACCAAAAGGCATCAAAAGCACACAATCCCCGCTCCCCGTGCAAAAAGCACCCAACGCGCAATTCAGCAATATAAACGGGGAGCACTATACTCTGCATCAATTTCAAGGGAAAATCATTGTCTTAAACTTTTGGGCAACATGGTGCCCCCCCTGTATTATCGAATTCCCGCAGCTTTTAGAGCTCGCCCATCGTGAGCAAAACAATGTCGTGCTGATCACTTTATCCGTTGATGAAAACCCTGAGAACATCGCCAAATTCTTTAAAACCCTGCCCGAGAAAAGCCAAGCGCATTTAAAGCTGGATAATGTGATTATCGGGCTGGATACGGATAAGAGCATCTCCAGAGATTTATTCAAAACGACCATGTATCCCGAAACCTTCATCATTGATAAAGAGCTGATTATAAAACATAAAATTGAAGGGATAACGGACTGGCTTAGTATAGAAACACAGAAATTATTACAATAAGGATTGAGCGCAATGACAGACACAATCATCTACGGTATCAAGAACTGCGACACGATGAAAAAGGCGTTTAAATGGCTGGAGGCCAATGCCGTTGATTTCATCTTTCACGACTATAAAAAGCAAGGCACCAATGAGGCTGTTATAAGTGATGCGGTGAAACAGCATGGGTGGGAAAACGTGATTAATCGCCGTGGCACAACATGGCGTAAATTGCCCGATGATGTGAAGGAATCTATGGATGATGTAGCCGCGCTTAAAGTTACAGCGGACAATCCCTCCATCATTAAAAGACCATTACTCATTTATCAAGGGAACATTACTCTGGGATTCAAAGACGCGGAATATGCCGAGATTTTTGGGCGTTAAAAATACCGTGCAAAGCGTATCTGTATATAATCATCATGCTCAAGGGCAAATGAATCATCTCCCGCATCAGAGTCGGCAATAAAACGCGCGCGAAGCTCCAACGTATAGTTTTCACCGATGCGGCGGTCCGCTTCAAAATTATAGAATTTTTCACCACTGATATGGTCGATTGAAAACCCTGCCAGCACTTGCGTATCTTGAATATCATTCAAGGCCAAACGAACCCCTGCGAAGATATCTTCATCCTGCGCGGTGAAAGGTGCAGAGGCATCGCGACCATCATATTGATATTCCGCCAACACACCTATATCCCAGTCCTTTTCAAAGACTTGATAGAATGTGTACTCGAACCCGCCAACAGCGGCGGCAAACGTATCGCCCTGCCCTTCACGGACAATCCCCTCGAACTTCCAAAGCCAAGCATCCGTCGTATATTGAATATCGGCGCCGACCTGATTAATCAGATTATAGGTTGGAGTAAAACGCGTCCTGTCATTATTGAGTGATAAGACAGGCGCGCGGTCTGTACCGTAGAAATAGGACAAGCCAACATCCCAATCACCAAAATAATGGGAGTAGCGTGCGGTAAGGTCGATATGTTTTTCCTTTGCGCCGGATTCAAATTTTGCATTATCCGTATCAACGGGAAGAGGCCCGCGAAAACGCCCTGATGTTCCGGGGAATGTACGCTCCCGAAAACCGGGGAGTACAAACAGATCAACACGTCCCCAATCTTGTTGCGTAGCGATATTAATCATCGGCTGGCCGAGGTAATCCTCGCCGTCCAAATCTTCAACACCATCAACCTGATTCACGATATTCACCAAATGCGCGGATTCTGTTACGCCCCAAAACACCTTATTAATACCAACAAGAACATCCCATTCATCGCCCCGCCATTGCCAATATGCTTCACGAATATCAAAATGTGTGCGCGCATCATCGCGGCTATCCTGACGGTAAAACGGAATAAAGATAAAGCGATGGACACGATCCTCGGTTCTATAACGAAATTCTGGATTAAAGATAACCGAGGCCTCTAGCCCTGTTTCTTGCCCTGTATGCTTTGGATTTTGTGTAAAGACACGGGACTCTACACCAATAAAACCGGAAACTCTTAGCCCGCCCAGCTCGGCCGCACTTACCTGTCCGCCAAGGAGGGTGAAAAGCAAGGCAACACTGCCAAGCAGAATATGGCGTGGCTTAATAATCACTGCCTAAAGACCCTTTTTCGAAATCACGATCAGAAAGTTTCAGACCGAATTTAAAGTCAGAGAATAAAAAATCCGTACTCTTCCCTGTTACATGGTTCACCATTTTCAGCTCGTGCGCACGCCAGTATTTGCCTTCATGCTTCTCATAGCCACCAAGAGTCAGTGTTTTCAAAAGCTCATCCTTACGATCATAGAAATCGATTTTGCGACTTTGAAAATCAGTTTGATCAACCCAGCCAATTTGCTTGGTATAACCGGAAAATTCATATTGCGGATAACGCTCAATCACATCGCACGTTAAAGACGCTACATTTGGACAAGGCTCCGCGCGCAACCATTTATATTTGTATTTATTCAGCTCCTGCGAGGTGAAGTCTTCGAACGCGAACTCACTGCCCAAAAACGGGCCGGATTTGTTCTTGGATGAAATACGCTTTACGCGTTTAAGCGCCGGCAGATAAAGCCACTGATCGTCTTGCTCCAAAATTTTAGCATGAGATAGAAAAGCCGTGCCGCTCACATCAGCGGGGCTTTGAAAGATGATAACGCCTTTATCACCGATGCTTTCATCTTGTATCTCTAATGTGCGYTGTAACAAMACRCGCTTRGATTCTTGCCCTTGCCTATTACGCAARATCATWGTGGCGGTGACTTCATTATTGAYGAAKCCGCGRTCACTGCGATCACTACGCGCAGCAATGCGAWAGCCTTTTTCTTCCRGCGTTTCAGCCATAACAGGTGTGGCAACC
Source organism: Zetaproteobacteria bacterium (assembly GCA_002747015.1). The sequence goes on along the minus strand of NVXI01000005.1, from coordinate 31,659 downwards.
GTCAACAAGACAGCAATACCAGCCAGTAATTTAAAAGATWGTTTTTTYATCATAAGAGAACCCTTTCATATTATGATTCTGATTTTTTATATCCGATCAACAGCAAAGCYGGAAGCAACGTAAAGTCCATAATYAACGCAATMACCATCGTTGCCGCCGTCATCAGGCCAAGTTGCTCRTTAATCTGGAATGATGACGTCGCCATAACCAAGAACCCGATRGTCAATATAATTGTTGTCACCACCATYGCAAYCCCCACGGTGCGGAAAGCATARTGAATGGCTTCTGACTTGTCCAAGCCCCTTTCACGCCGCGCCCGTAAATATTTGGAGAGGAAATGCACACTGTCATCCACGACAATACCRAGMGCAACCGCAGACACACTTGCCGCCGCCATACCRATGTARCCRAACGTCACCGCCCATAATCCAAACGTCATCARAATAGGAACCGCATTGGGGATCAAGCTCAACATTCCAATACCAAAACTACGCAATGCAAACATCATAATGATGGAGATAATCACGATCGCCACGGCGTTGCCTTTCAACATACCYTTAATRTTYCGATCCGAGATATAGGAGAACATAACMGTCGGCCCTGTTGGAACGGCRTGCATATATTCAGGCGTATATTCTTTGAGCCAGTCTTGCGAACGGKTTAAGAATRYACGTGTTTGCTTGGTCGTCAYATTCCCGAGTGTYACRGTRATACGCGTTGCYGATTTTTCAATATCCACGCGRTCACTCATATCCAAACCATARGGCAAAGACAGCTCGAACAACAAATGATACTGCGCAGCCAAATTACGCTCATCAGGAACTTTATACCAATCACGATCATCGCCGTGCATATTCATGTTCAAGCGTTTCATAATATCGCTGTAGCTGAAAACATGGCTGACTTCTGGCTGTTTATGCAACCAATCTGTGAAGTCACTTAGTTTTTGCAGATAAAGTGGTTCACTGACACCGCCGGGGCCATCTGCCTCAACCGAGTATTCAATCAGGTAAGCCCCTGTCAACTCATTCATACCAAACTCAGCATCGGCGCGAAATGGAATGGACCAGTCAAAATATTCTACCCACTGATCGTTAATCTCCATTCTTGGAATAAGAGAAATCAGAACAACCGCAACCATACTTGATGTCACCAAGACAACACGACGCTTTGCTGTTACCCAATCCGCATAGCTTTCCAGCCACTTTGCCAAGCCAGTCGCACCACCTTCTTGCTTACGACACTTAACAGGCAGAAAACTAACAATCGCAGGAAGAAAAGTTAAGGAGTATAGCCACGCAGCCAAAATACCGACTGCCGTAATATTACCCAAATCATGGAATGGCGGTGTATCCAAAGTGTTGAGCGATAAGAAGCCAATAATCGTTGTGATACTGGTGATACTAACGGGTAGGAAATTAACACGGATACTATCCTTCAACGCAGCCGTCTTTTCCATCCCATCACGCATAGCAGCCAACATAGACACCATAATATGCACGGAATCCGCGATGGCCAGTGTAAGAACAATGGTCGGCGCGGTCACAGATATCGGCGTTAATAGAATACCGACATGCCCGGCCCAACCCATTGCCGTCACGACGGCCAAACCAATCACGAAAACAGTGCTAAGCGTTCCTGTAAACGATCGCAGAGTAAACATCATAATAACGATTAAGATCAAATACATAAGCGGCATTAAAGTCGCAGAATCTTTCATTCCTGCCTCCATAAAGGCGCTATTCAACATCGACACGCCCGTCAATGCGATCCTTAAATCTGGGTATTTCGCTTGCACATCCGCAACAATTGCACGTGCCTTAGCAACCGCGCGGGGCACTTCATCAATTTCTACTTCTGGATATTGCAGTGTGACATTCACGCCTGTGGCTTCACGATCACGAGCAAGCAGGTTGCCGTATAAAATCGGCTCGTCCTTGGCGATATCCCACTTACCTTTCAGGGTCTCGGCGGTCATTTTATCGCCATCACGAATAAGGTCATCCACGGTTAAATCATCACCGTCGGCCCAGCTGTGCTGGAAATTGGTGACAGAATCCACACGAATTGCGAATGGTATCTGCCATGCTTGTTCGGTTATATCCTCAATCGCCGCGGCAAGAGCCTGCGTTGTAAGATCTTTATCCGCCGGCTGCACCACAAACATGATGTTGTCATTTTTTGTATAGGTATTCTGGAACGATTCAAAGGCATTCAACTCCGGATTATCCGCACTGAAAAATACCCGATAATTACTGGAAAAACCAAGATTAGACATACCCGTCGCGGCATATCCAGCGATCCCTATTGTTAGAGCGATAACAACAATGCGCCATTTAATAATAAAATCCGCATAGCGCAAGACCCATTGATCCATTTTTCCGTGTTTCATTTTTTTCATCCATTCGCTCTATTTTAGAGGTATTATGATTATGTACCATCTGGTACAGAATATATTCACTTTAAGACGAGGAGGTCAAGTGTCAAAAGATCTATTTTACAAAAGAATGCATATAGGCAAAAAGATGATTTGCCGTTTTTTTACTCACCGTAATGTTTTGGTTAACCTTGGCAATCATTGCGCTACCTTGCATTGTCGCAATACACATATCGGCCATTTCATCAGGATCTGCATTATCTGACAGCTCCCCACGTGCCTGTAGAGCAATAAAGAAATTTTTGGGATAATCCTTCATCGCGCCAAAAACCAACTTTATGTCCTGATGCAATAACACATCATCCTCTGATATTTGACATATGATTTGCCCTATCGGACATGCACGACTGCAGCCATGACCCTCTATTTCTTCAATTGAGGCATCCAGCCATCCCCTGAAATCATCCCATGTATGAATGGGTTGAAAATGCGTTTGACCATCCTTAATCATCTGATAAGCCAATTGCAAAAGCTCGTGAATAATATCCTGCTTATTTTTAAAATAATGGTAAAACTGGCTCTTCCCTGCGCCGGATTTTCTTAAAATATCATCCACTGTCGTTGCATGAATCCCGCGCTCATGAAACAAATCAAACGCGCACATTAGGATAGCCTGTCGAGTTTCCTGACCTTTTTTAGATAAATGATGCATACGAGAACATGTACCATATAGTACACTGGAAAACAAATACCCCTCGCACAATGAGAAGTAAGGCAATAACGTCTACTGCCTTAACTTAATATATTTAAAAATTACATACTTGCGCATGAAGCAACACTGTTCAGTATTCAAAAAGAAAAAAAAGAAAACAATAACTTAAAGTTCTTCAACCTGTAAATAGTCACAACAATTTTAAAATAGCTTGAAAATGCTTTTTATACTTATAAAATACAAGGAGAAAAGCATAGAATATGTTTCATAAATAAGAATAATTAACCAAAGGAGAACCTTATGGGATCGTCAATATTAGGATCAATGCCTTTTTTATCATCAAAAAAGATTACCGGGAAATACTGAATACGCTTCCTGTAAATGTCCTAACCTGTGATCCTAAAACATTCATTATTGATTACGCGAATAAGGCCAGTATCGATACGCTCAATTCGCTAACAGAATATCTTCCTAGTGGCGTAAATGGCGAGACTATTATTGGGCAATGTATTGACGTATTTCATAAAAATCCAGCACACCAAAGAAAGCTGCTAGCAGAACCTTCAAATTTACCACATGACGCTGTTATACGCCTTGGCCCGCATATGCTGGATCTTCACATCGAAGCGATGTATTCTGGTCGTAAAGTGATCAAACTCGCATTAAGCTGGTCAATATGTTCGGAACGTGAACAACTAAAAATTATGGTTGATAATATGCCCATCAATATCATGATGTGTGATCCAAGAACCTTAGAAATTACATACGCAAACAAAACCAGTATTGATACATTACGCACGCTCGAACATCTTCTGCCGATAAAGGCCAAGGATCTTGTTGGAACATGTATTGATGTTTTCCACAAGAACCCTGCGCATCAACGCAAAATATTAGGTGACGCAAATAATTTACCATATGATGGGAAAATCAAAGTTGGCCCAGAAACACTTGATCTTAAAGTCTCTGCCATTTTGGACAAAAATAGCTATTACATAGGCGCGATGGCAAGCTGGTCCGTGATCACCCAACAAGAAGAACTAGCGCAAAATGTTCTTAAAATCTCTGAATCTGTATCCGGAACATCCGAGGAAGTCAAAGTGACAGCACAAGTCCTCGCCGTAGCCGCAGAGCAAACTTCGGCGCAAAGTGTCGCCGTTGCCGGAGCAGCAGAAGAAGCATCAACAAATGTTCAAACCGTTGCCGCAGCGACAGAGGAAATGACAGCCTCTATTCGTGAAATTACCACGCAGATAAACCATGCAAATACAACATCCCAAGAAGCTGTTACAAAGGCAGAAGAAACAAGAGATGTTATCCAAGAATTAAGCGTGGCATCACAGAAAATCGGCAATGTTGTTGATATGATCAACGATATCGCAGAACAAACAAACCTTCTGGCACTTAATGCCACAATCGAGGCCGCCAGAGCAGGAGATGCAGGCAAAGGCTTTGCCGTGGTCGCCAGCGAGGTAAAATCACTTGCCTCGGAAACAACAAAAGCCACGGATGAAATCCAAACGCAAATTTCAACCATGCAAAAAGCCACAAAAGATGCTGTGGAGGCCATCGCTTCAATTCAAGAAACAATCGGTACGATATCAAATTCCACCTCCAACGTTGCAGCCGCAATTAAAGAACAAGCAGAAACGACAGAGGAGATATCGCGCAATGTTCAAGAAGCAGCACAAGCAACAACAGAAGTTTCCAAAAACACAACAGGCATCCAACAAGCAGCAAGCGAAACAGGTGCTGCGGCAACGCAACTGCTCGCTCTTGCCGAAGACCTTTCCGGTAACGCTGGGAATATGAACACTCAAATTGCAGCATTCATGAACAACGACGCAGACTCAAAAAAAAAGTGAATAACAAGATGACCGATAAAAAACAGACATTATTTGAAAGACTTGGCGGGAAGCCAGCGGTAGAGGCTGCTGTCGACCTGTTTTATGAAAAAATCATGGCCGATGATCGAGTAAATCATTTCTTCAGAAACACTGATATGAAACGCCAACGAGCAAAACAGAAAGTTTTTCTTACCTATGCTTTTGGCGGATCACCAAACTATTCCGGTGCCTCCATGCGCAAAACACATGAACGACTGGTTAAAGAAGAGGGCTTAAACACCGATCACTTCACGGCGGTTGCTGAAAATCTTCAGGCGACCTTGGAAGAGCTTGGCTTATCAAATGAGATTATCGATGAGGTCATGACAATTGTCGCCAGCACCCATGATGATATTTTGAATTTATAAAACACGAGATCGATAATACTCATTGTAGTCCCTGAGTTATCCTTCACTTATCCAGAGAATAAAACTAAAAGGAAGGGCAAAATACTTGGTTTTATTTTCCAAAACATATTAACTATATACCATATTATGTTCGAGTTTATGATTCTGGGAAGTAATTCCCGAAAGGATGGTTAGTTATGGGGTTCACGAAAACATCCGAGGGACGCGTTTTTTTTAAAAATGCAGATAATGATGATCTTCCAGTAACACGCAGTTCAAAGCCAATCAAAGACCCTATCTTGCCAAGTGACACGATACAGATGCAAACGTTGCTTTTGTTAAAATCACTCAACACAAAGCTTAAAGACTCAAAATCCGATAACGCTACGTTTAAAAAACAACTGGTGCAATATAAAGCTACGATTAAAATTCTTGAGGACAAAACATCTGCTCAAGAAACGAACTACATTGATCTTGAACAAAAAATTGCCAGCAAACAAAGTGAAGCCAGCAAAAAAACCAGTCGCGTTGAAAACAGCGTCAAGAACACACTAAAACAAATTGAAGAAGCAAAAGATCTGGTCAAAAAGCTTGAACGTCAAAATGAAGAGCGGGACGGCTCTTTGGATGTATTAAAAGAACAGGTTACACAACAGAAATCAAAAGATACCGCGCTTTTAAAACGCCAAAGAGATCTGGAAACGCAACAAAAAGCGCAAGGCGAAAAGATGGTTGATAATGTTGCCGTTTATGTTGCCTTGACCAAGCGCGTCAGTGAAACAGAAACGCGCAATGAAGCTCTGGACAATAAAATAGAAGACGCAACATCAGAATATCTTAAACTAGATAGAAAAATTGACAAAGCCATTGAAGATCGCAACCGTATTTTACGAAAAGTTGATCGCATTGAACAAGCGGTACTGGAAACCCGCGACGCTCTGAACGCAAAGGCCATGGTTTTGTTGACCGACCAAGGTGCCGTCGCTGGCGTTAACATGCCACAAATAAATGATGATATACTGCAGACAGACCCCAGTATTCTGAATAAGCGCCTGCAAGAAGAGAACCTTTTACCTTGGTGGAGACGCTCTATCCGGATCCAAGGGACAAGCCTAGCCCTTCTCATGGTTGTTGGCTTGCTCTTAGGATGGATATTAAGCGAAGCAAGACAACCCGCCCCCACCATAGCAAGATTAGCGGGAACATCACGCGCAACATCGCCGCCGACGATTTCTCTACACACACCATCAACAGATACTCAAAAGCAGGCCATTTATTCTGAAGCCACACAATATAGTGATGAAAGCGCTGCCTCTACTTATGACAACACTAACGACACATCTTACGAAAACCCTTATGATATTGTGCCAGAATCAGGCTCTTCTTTCTCCTCCCATGACCTCGATACCACCGCGGTCACACAAGACAATAGCTATACCCGCACAGAAACAGCCACAGAAATATACGAAAAAGCAATTCAGCAAGCATCAAGCACTCCGGAGATTGAAAGTGATTATGGCATTACTATTCATAAGGGCTATAGTGATGAAGATATGTCGCGCAGTTATGATGACAGCAAGCATGCGGTTACAACTCATATTGATAACACCATTGATGGCATCGAAACATTAGATATTTTTAATGACGCGCAAATGCTGGCCGCCCTTAATGATGATCCTGAACGTGTTGCACGTCGCCTAAACCAGATCGAGCCACAAAATTTGGCCCCTGAGAGCTTAACCACAGAAGACAAAACTGACGCACCAGCAGCAGCATGGCAAAAACCACAGCAGGCGAAAGCCCCATCGACACACACAAAAGCAACGCCATCTATCAGCTATGATGCATATATTGCAGAGCTAAAACAACGAATTAAGCCTGACAAAAATTTATCAGACATCGCCAAAAAGATCGAAATCCAAGCCTTCGCAGGCGTTCCAGAAGCACAGCATGACATGGGTGCTATTTATGTTACTGGTCACGGGAAAATTAAAAAAAATCTGGATCGGGCCATCCTATGGTTTGAAGAAGCGGCCGATAACGGCATTGCCAATGCAAAATATAACCTTGGCGTTCTCCACCATCAGGGGTTGGGCGTAACACAGAGTATTAAAAATGCGATGGCTCTCTACGAAGAAGCCGCAAATTTAGGACACCCAGAGGCGCAATATAATCTAGGCATTGCGCATATTGAAGGTATTGGCGTTCCCTATAATCCAAAACGGGCGGCGCATTTCTTTGAAATGGCAGCACATAAAGATGTCACAGAGGCCGCATATAACCTTGGTCTGATTTATGAAAATGGACTATTGGGGGAAACCCGCCCAGAAGATGCCTTACTATGGTATAAGGCAGCCGCCGATCAAGGAAGCCCCGAAGCACAATCCGCACTGGACCAACTTGCCACATCTTTGGGAATAGGCATTGATGAGGTTAACCGTATTGTCGCCAATTTACAAAAGCCTGCATATAAACAAACGCGCTACGGCGGCGGCAGTGCCTCTGACAGTGCGGAGAGTTATTTAACATCCCAAGTTCAAAAAGAATTAATGCGCCGTGGGTTATATCCGGGGCCAGTTGACGGCATGAGTGGCCCAATGACACGTGATGCGATTAGAGCATTTCAGACAGCCACAGATATGACTGTTGATGGCAGACCATCGCAAAAATTATTATCCTACCTTAAAGTACAACGCTAGACTTTATCCTCACCAAATGCGGTGGGGACATATGTTATTTTCTCTGTGCGGCGGCGAATAAACCCTTTTCAATTTCCGGACAAGCCTTGTTTTTTCCGATGCACAAAATTGCGCTAACAGCGAGTTGGCTCAAAGATGGTTCAGGATGAATGGACGTCTTATCACTGATATCAGCCATTAAATTCACACATTCTGTCATCGCACTACGCATTGCATAAGCAGGAACAGAGATCTTTAACGCCGCAGTTGATGCCGCGCAGCCATTCTTTAGCTGCCCTATGCTTGCTTTTTTATTGGCTCCACGCAAGGCTTCGGCATATGAGGTTACCAACGTAAAGTTCAAAGAAGATAATGTCTTCATGCATGTTTGCTTTTCCCATTGCTTTAGGCAAGAAAACGTGACTGCCTGCACGTGTTTTGATACGGTACTGCTCAACTTGGGTAAAGGCGAAGTTTGAGAAGCGTTGGCTTCGAGTTTCAATTCTGTCTTTGTATCAGATGCAACATTGCCCCCCTCCGCAGTAGATGCGTTAGAATTTTCTTGTGGGCTTTGCGGTGTGGTTTTTTGAGGTGCTCGATATACCTGAGTACTCTTATTCTTACTGGTATTAAATAACTGCGCATGCGCATTATGTGAGATCACACTGCAACCAAGGAATATCATCAATAAAGATAATACGATAAAAGACCTATTCAACATTTTAATATGGCTCATTCTACGTTCTTTCACTCTTAACAATTGACATCAATTATGTTTTTATGTGAGTAGTTATTGAAAGGTAGCATGAATGAATCACATCCAAGAAGAAAAAAGAACATTTAGCGTTCTAAAAATTTTAAAAAAACCTAACAAAAAGAAAATGTTTTGGGCATGGATCGCGTATCAAAGCATCAAAGGTACATTGACGCTTAGCTTTATCTGGATTCCTGTATTCTATCTTTGGTTTACGAAATAGTCCTGTACAGCATAAAACATCTGATCAATTACTCGTCAAAATATAAGGGCTATTTATGAGCAACACATCCGAAGATATTGAAGACAAACTGCGCTTAACCTCCCCCACGATTTACGAGATTATATCAACCGAAGGAGAGGAAGAACTCTCCAGATCGCTTGCATCTTTGGGTTGGTCAGGGCTTGTTGCTGGATTATGCATTAGCTTTTCCCTTTTTTGCGAAGGCTATATCAGGCATCACCTTCCCGAAGGAGGCGATTATTTCCTGGTTGAGAACCTAGGGTATACATTTGGTTTCCTTATTGTGATTATCGGGCGTTTTCAGCTCTTTACAGAAAATACAATCACTGTGGTTTTGCCGTTGTTGGAGAAGCGAACACGACGCAATCTCACACGTACATTAAAATTATGGGGCATTGTACTGCTAACAAACTTCATTGGAACGTTTATAGCCGCATTACTCGTGACCAAATTTAATATGACCTCACCGGGACTTCTCGAAATTTTCATCGATATTTCTAGCCATGCCGTCCATCAAGACTTCATCCATGTATTTGAAATGGCCATCCCGGCAGGATTTTTGATTGCCTGCCTTGTTTGGATGCTGCCAAGCGCACATGGCGGAGGAGAATTCTGGGTTATTATGTTGATGACCTATATTATTGCCATCGGAGATTTTACCCATATTGTTGCCGGATCGGTTGAGACCTTCATTCTAATCCTCTCAGATCAAGCCACACTTATGGAGGGCGCAAGCTTTCTAGTGGCGGCATGCGCAGGCAATATCATTGGCGGTACGTTCCTCTTTGCCCTTTTGGCATATAACCAAGTCAAGAATGAGCGATAAGGTACGATAACGCATCAGAAAATCCGGATAAGTTTATAGAAAAACTGAACATTTCACGATTGCTGCGATGATAAGAAACATGCAAATTTTGAGCGTTCTTTAATGTCAGGATAACATCTTCTGCCAGATCAAGGTTAATGAAACATCCCTCTTTATTACAAAACTGGAATGGCACGGTAAATGGCTCTTGCGGTGCTAAATGCATGGAAAGTCCAAAAGGCAAAAACGTGCCTAAAGGCACAATAACCTGTAGACGAGGCCGCATCACGCCCTCTCTCTCAATTAATAAAATATTCGCCCGTACCGCAAATGCGCCCTGAGCGTCCGTAACCTTCTGGGATACTCCGCATACATTGTTGTGGCCTTCATCACCTTGCCAGCACTCGTATGTCCATACCTGAAATTGTTTACTCTCAAACACGCCAGAAATTTCCGGCAATACGACATCCTTCTTCATCGCCCGAGACGCCATGGCAACAGATCCAATCCCAAGACATATGACAATGGCCGTCAAAACATAGTTAATATTCCTATGGAACATTCCCTAATACACCCCTAATTTTTCATATATTTGAATCAGTAATTTTGCCTTTTCATACTCTGCGCGTAATGTCGCCATCTCGGCTGTGTAGACATCCTCACGCGCATCAAACAACGAGGCTGCATTTGTTTTACCTACACGCGTTAGAGATGTATAATCGCTCTCGTTAGATATAGCCGCATTGCGCAAGACGATATATTGCTCTTGAATAAGTGCATAAGAAACAATCAAACGCTCTAACTCCATCACAGCATCAAAAAGGTGATTACGAAAATCATTATAAATATCTTGCCCTGAATAAACATCTTCAAGACTTTGCAGATTTAAAGACTTTACGGCGTGGCCGGCGGCAACACTCCACCGTACATCATTGCGCACATACACATCATCAGAAATTCCGTAAAAACCATTTACAGCCATATCAGGGAAAATACCGTCAAGATCATAAAATTTTATTGCCCCCTTCGCTTGATGCATAAAATAAGATCGCGCAGCAATCACCTCAGGCGACGTCGCAATCATAGATGTCGAACTGGCCAAAACCGGCGCTATGTCACAACGCGGTATGCTGAGCGTTTCTTTCAAAATTTGTGACACATATTCTGGTAATAATTTAGTCAGGCCAGTGATGTTACGCGATATTTTATTCACCTGACGATCAAGATGTAGCATCTTTTTTGCCAAAGCATTATCTTGAGATTTTATGCGCATAAGATGCGGGTTTTTTGTATCGGCTAAGTCCTTTTTCTTCACCAACGTTGCCATCATTTCATCACGATCAGACATGTACACAGCAAGTGTCTGTTGTTGGTTTTGAGCATACCGATACCGCACATAATTTTGCGCAACATCAATAATTAGACGCGCACTCTGATCCTGATGGAAATCTTGAAACGCGCTATATGGCATGCCTGCACTTAACTCTATCTCAGAGGCGGTTTTACTTGGAACATTTAAACTTAACGCGGAGGAAATCAGCCGATCAAGCACGGGATCGTTAAACAAGCTCCACCATGCTTCTAAAGTGCCACGTCTATGCTCCACTATAACCGGTTTCATTTTCGTTTCTTGGGAAGATGGTGTCGCAATGCAACCAGCCAAGACACAACAATATAATCCAAGAAATACAAAACGCTGTAACATCGTTTTCCCTTTTAAAACATAACAAAAGAATCTTATTTTCTTAGGATAAACAAGCCACTGTGAACTGCAACAAACTCTTTAAATTCGTATAACGATAACTGTGCACACAAACAATTTTCCGTTTAAGCCAACTTTAATATTTAAATTCGCGCCAAGACAATGTACAACATAAGCATTGCAAAAATTCAAAAATACTAAGGTGTGTAAATGCTTCAACGCAGACCACATAATACTGCACTACTCTCTCTGGTTACAGTTGCCTTCATCCTGTCTGGGTGTTTGCAATTACCCGTAGATAATCATTCCCCTATCAGCGGCCTTGATCATACCTATGTAGCGCAAAGTGATTTTACCGAGCATACATCGGAAGAAATGCAGCTATTACAGCCCAGCGAGTGGTGGACTCTATACGCAGATGAGGAACTAAACACCCTCATGCGTCAGGCATTTATCCATAGCCCTAATATCAACCAAATTCGCGCGCGTTTGGATCAAGCCAATGCACACGCAAGACAAAGCAATGCATCACGTCTGCCTACCCTTGATATAAATGGCCAACGCACAGGATTTACTGGAGATGATGCACCCTCGTCCAATTACACGGCTGGTGTCGCGGCAAGTTTCGAAATCGACCTTTGGGGTAAAAACAGGGCAACCCATACATCCGCAGAACGAGAAGCACAGGCAAGCGCACAGGATTTACACACAGCGCACATAAGCCTTAGTGCCTCTATCGTTGAAAATTGGCTGGATATTCTGTCCCTTCTAGAACAAGAAGTCCTTATCCGTAAACAAATTAATGTGAATCGTACCGTTTTAGAATTACAACAAAAACGCTTTGAAATGGGGTCATCAAGTGCCCTTTCAGTCTTACAACAAGAAGAAATTCTGGCGCAATCAGAGGCGAGCCTGCCTGATATTATGTCCGCCGAAAAGCAAGCGATTAACAATCTTACACTTCTAATCGGGCAAACGCCCTATAATGGATTAATCATAAGCGAAAAACCATCTCCTGAACCTCTGCCTATTCCGGGTACAGGGCTACCGTCGGATCTGCTCGAAAACCGGCCGGATATCATTGCGTCTTGGTTGCGCCTACAATCCGCACAATGGGCGAGCAAAGCCGCATGGGCAAATCGCCTCCCCAACTTTAACCTATCAAGTACATATACAACCAGTGCAACAGCTCTAAACAGCTTGTTTAATACGTGGCTGCTTGATATGGCCGCAAACATGGCGGCCCCCATATTTGATGGTGGAAATAGAAAAGCAGAGCAATTCCGACAAGAGGCTCTAACGGATGAGCGTTATCACGCATATCGCGAGGCAGTATTAAGCGCAGTTGTGGAGGTAGAGAACGCACTCATCCGTAATACCTATCAAGATCAAAAGCTATTGGCTCTTGATAATCAATTACTCGCATCTCACAGAACATTAAAGCAAGCACAATTAAGCTACACCAATGGCAGCAGTGACTACGTCAATGTTTTGAACAGCCTGAACAATACGCAATCTTTAGTGCAACAAATCACAAGAGAGCGCCTAAAACAGGCAAAAGAGCGTGTCAGCCTCTATCGCGCGCTTGGCGGACAAATCTGGGTTATCGCACCCCCCTCTCATAATGATGAAACAATATTGAAAGATGTAACGCATGAGTGATAGAGACGTTTCGACATTATCAATTCCAGGGAAAGTTCTCGCTGTCTTTATGATTTTAGTGGCGGCAGGAGCAATCTTCTATTATTTTGCTGTCTTCACAGCCAAAGCACAAAAAACCCAAGACAACACGCCAGCAAAAGTGATTGTTAAAACCACGCCAGTCCATCTGGGCACTTATCCTGTCAAAATAGAGGTTATGGGGCGCGTTACCGCGGCGCTTGAAATTGCCTTAAAGTCACGCGTATCGGGTGAAATCATCAAAGTATCCAATGAGTTTTTACCCGGTGGCTTCGTAAAGGCACGTGAGGAAATTGTCTATATTGACCCCGCTGACTACGCTTTGGATATAAAAGTAAAGAAAGCCGCCATTGAGCAAGCAAGAGCCGTCTTAACCCTGGAACTTGGCCAACAGGCAATCGCAAAAGACGAATTAAAAATCATAGAACAAAGCACTGGGCGAAAACTTGCCAACAGTGATCTGGCCTTACGCAAACCACAACTGGCACAAGCCAGAGCCAATCTAAGTGCAGCAAGGGCCAATATGGAATTGGCGGAGCTTAACCTTGAACGCACCATAATCAAAGCACCGTTTAATGCACTTATTCGCGTACGTAATACAAATTTAGGGGATATTATTTCACAGCAAGACACGCTTGCCACGCTGGTTAGTACCGATGAATTCTGGATTGATGCAGAAATTCCAGTTCATCACTTACGTTGGCTTCAATTCCCTAAAGGCATGAAAGGGGGATCAGATGCGGTTATAACCCTTGATGGAGGACGCGGAACACGCGGGGGAAAATTACTAAAACAAACCGGCTCAATTAATCCAAATAGTCACCTTGCCTCTGTTATAATCTCTGTTCCTGATCCGTTATTACTGAGCAATGTAAACGCAAAAAAATCACCTCTGATTTTAGGTGATTACGTACGTGTAACGTTAATTGGCAAACAACTGAAAAACGCCGCACGTATTGCACAATCGAACATACGTGACAAGAATACGATATGGCTAGAACGCGCAGGAAAACTGCTCATACAACCAGTATTCATCGCATATGAAGATCGCCAATATTCATATATCACGCAAGGCCTGAGATATGGCGACAAAATTATAACGTCAAACATCATAACCCCTATTCACGGTATGGATATCACGCTTTACAAGGCTCCCGATCATAATAAAAACGGGCAGGAATAGTCCATGTGGCATTTTGACGAATCCGAACTCAAAGATATAAAGCCAGGCCCTATTGCGTATATGGCGTCGCACCCTGTTGCCGCCAACCTGCTTATGATTGTTTTTCTTGTTGGGGGCTTATGGCTTTTGCTGAACTCTAAAAAAGAAGTCTTCCCGCAATTTAATGCCGACGCAATTTTAATTCAAATGGCCTACCCCGGCGCCAGCCCAGCAGAGGTCGAACAAGGCATTATTCTAGCCATTGAAGAAGCAATCAAGGATGTTGATGGCATTAAAAACATCCAGTCCTCTGCATTTGAAGGTGCAGGGCAAGTTTTAGCCATATTACACAATGCCAATGGCATGATGCAGATATTTCAGGACATAAAAACTGGAATAGATCAGATCAGTACATTTCCTGTAAACGCGGAAGACCTGACTGTATCCATCGTAACAGATAAACAAAAAGTCCTAGACCTCGTCTTATATGGCACAACAAGTGACATTGTTTTAAGACAAACCGCAGAAAAAATACAAGCAGAACTGGAGCAACATCCAGATATTGGAATCATTGACCTATCCAATGTACGCGTACATGAAGTTCATATTGAAGTATCACAAGAAAGTTTACGAAAATATGGCCTAAGCATTCCCGATATTGCGCAAATCATTTCGGCTACGGCCATAGAAATTGGTGGCGGTTCGATAAAAGCATCCGCCGGAGAAATCCTTGTTCGAATGACGGAACGGCGAGATTACGCAAAAGATTTCAAAGATATCCCAATCATAAAAACAGAGAGTGGCAGCACAATTTATCTGGGTAATATCGCCACAATCAGCGATGGCTTTGACTCCTCCAGTAAATATTCCAGTTTCAATGATAAACCAGCAATTTTAATGGAAGTGCGCAGTATCGGCAAACAAACCCCAACGGGTATTTCATCCGCAGTTCGCAACAGTATAAAAGATCTGAACAATTCCTTCCCCGGCGATTTACAGCTTATTGTTACTCAAGATACCTCAATTGTGTTTCAGCAACGCGCAAATTTACTCATGAGGAACGGCTTTCTAGGCTTAGTTCTGGTCGTTATATTTCTTGCTCTATTTCTGGATATTCGCCTCGCCTTTTGGGTTAGTATGGGCATTCCTATCTCATATATGGGTGCATTTCTTTTATTGCCAATGACAGATGGTTTTTCAATCAATATGGTGTCGATGTTCGCCTTTATCATTGCACTGGGCATCGTCGTGGATGATGCGGTTGTTGTTGGTGAAAACATTTATCATAAGCGCGAACAAGGAAAAAAACCTCTGCACGCTTCGGTTGAAGGTGCACGCGAAATGGCTATTCCTGTATTTGTGAGTGTCCTAACCAATATTGTTGCTTTTTTACCAATGCTGTTTATGACCGGATTTATGGGGAAAATATTCAGTATTATTCCAATCATTGTGATGTCGACATTTTTTCTATCCTTGATCGAAAGCCTCTTCATTTTACCTGCTCACCTCACCTTTAAACAGGCAAAGAGCATTAAAAGTAGGCCTTTAATTAAAATCGTAGATTTTCAAAAAGGATTTAACCGAAGATTTGATGCCTTTGTACAAAACAAATACGCGCCATTTCTAAAAAAATCACTTTCCATGCGCTATATTTCCCTATCTCTCTTCTTGTTCGTACTCATTACGGTGGGCGGATATGTCAAAGGTGGGCATTTGGAAATGGTTCGGTTTCCAAATGTCGAATCTGATTTTTCCTATACCAAAGCAACTTTAAAAGTTGGTGCACCGGAAAAAGAAGTGCGCCAAATTGAAAATCAGATCATTGACGCCGCGAAGGGCATTATCAAAAATCATGGTGGAGAAAAATTATCTGTTGGGATTTACTCCAAAATTGATGGCAATATAATCGAGATTCAGACCCTTTTAACTGATGTTGATACCAGACCAATCAGCACGACAGAGTTCACAGAATTATGGCGTAAAACAACAGGTGACGTTCTTGGGGTTGAATCCATTTCATTCTCATCAAACCGTGGCGGCCCAGGTGGTGGTGCGGCATTGAGTGTCGAATTAAGCCACCACGACACCGATACCCTACATGATGCCGCCAGAGCGCTTGCCCAATCTCTTAAAACATTCCCTAATACGCAGGATATAAATGACGGCACCGCGCCAGGTAAGCGGCAATTTGATTTTACCGTCACCGATTTGGGCTATACGCTTGGCATGACACCAATTGAAATCGGGCGGCAAATACGCGGCGCATTCTATGGCAGTGAAGCCCTAAAACAACAACGCGGACGCAATGAAGTTCGCGTTCTGGTTATGTCACCGGAAGAGGAACGTAACTCATCCTATTTCGTCAAAAACATGATGATAAAAACACCAAATGGCGCAGATGTTTTATTAAGCGATGTTGTTAAGATGAACGAAGGCCGTGCCTATACCACAATTAACCGCAGGAATAGCCGCCGCATCATTACAATTGAATCCGATATTAATCCACCATCGGAAGAAAACCTTATCACCAGCGCACTCGTAGAAGATACTCTGCCCAAATTGCAGGAACGCTTTCCCGGGCTTACCTATTCATTTGAAGGTGAAAACGCTGAGATGGAGGAAAGCTTGGAAAGCCTTAAGTACGGCATGGGAGGCATATTATTTGTTATCTACGCCATACTCGCGATTTTGTTTTCCAGTTACAGCCAACCATTAATGATCATGATTGCCATCCCGTTCAGCATGGTGGGTGCGGTCATCGGGCACTTCATTATGGGCTTTCCGATGAGCATCGTTAGCATGTTTGGTATTATCGCATTGGCAGGCGTGGTGGTGAATGATTCACTGATCCTGATTGATTTATCAAATAGGCGGCACAAGGAAGGGCACGAGAAACTTACCGCCGTCATCATGGCGGCAACCCAACGTTTCCGCCCTATCATTCTGACGACATTGACCACTTTTATTGGTCTTGCACCAATGATGTTCGAAACATCACGCCAAGCACGCTTTCTTATTCCTATGGCGATATCCTTGGGATATGGGATTGTCTTTGCGACATTTTTGACCCTTATCCTTATCCCGTCTCTTTATATGATTATTGAGGATATAAAACGGATCTTAAAATACGTGGTCACTAAAATTACTGGCTAACGCCCAGAAAACACTTACGCCCCTCTTTTCTTCGTCGCTATTAAACGATACATCTAGGGGGCTATATTATTTATAAAGGAAAATACGATTATGCTCGCGATTATTGGAGGCTCCGGCCTATATGCTTTAGAGGAACTGAATGTGATCGCCGGGCATAGTATTAATACGCCTTTTGGCAAGCCATCTGCACCAATTATAGAAGGCAAAGCATTGGGCTCTTCTGTTTTGTTTTTACCACGCCACGGACGAAATCACGAATTCCTTCCCTCTGAGGTCAATTACCGCGCCAATATTTTTGCGCTTAAAAAACTCGGAGCGACAACGATTCTAAGCATTTCCGCCTCAGGCTCTTTACAAGAAGAAATCGCACCAGGGGATCTTGCACTCGCGTCTCAATATTTCGACCATACACGTGGAAAACGTGAGGCTTCATTCTTTGGCAAGGGTGTCACCGCACATATTTCAACGGCGGCACCAACATGCCCTGTTCTGGCCTCTGATGTTCTAAAAGCGGCCAAAGATACTGGACTTGATTTGCATTCAGACAAAACATATGCCTGCGTCGAGGGCCCGCGTCTGGGGACAAAAGCCGAGAGCAACTTTCTTCGCGGGGCCGCAGGATGTGATATTGTGGGCATGACCAATGTCCCAGAAGCATTCTTAGCGCGCGAAGCACAGATGGGTTACGTTACCCTCGCCATTGCAACAGATTATGATTGCTGGCGCGAAGATCCGGACGAGCATGTTAGTGTAGAGGCCGTTTTTGCCGTGTATTTTGAGAATATCGACAAAATCAAAACATTAATCTTAAAACTTCTCGAAAATGGTATTTCAGAAACACCCCAGAATATTCGCACCGCCCTAAAAGGCGCAGTTATGACACCAGATGAACGATTGAATGATGAACAAAAAGAATGGCTTAACGTCCTACGATCATAGAATATCTGTTCTACTCAGGTGGAGCCCAAAGGACTTTTTGCTTTGGTGCGTGCGCATTTAGATTTTCCAAAGCTTTTATAATATCCGCATTTTGAGCMCGTTTTTTATARTCCTTGTCCCGAAAAACATAGGCCACWRTACCATTTTGTGCGATTACAAATGTTGCAGGAATAGGAAGCTCATAATTATCAAGACCATTAAAYTCCGCYAAAGTTTTTCCGGTTGCACCCTTTAGCCACTTTGARAAWCCYTCTCTTTGATCCTCCGGAACYTCCCAGATCAAATCATACTGACGGRCAAYTTCRTTTCCTGCATCACTTAATACRTCAAACGTTAAATCGTTTTTTGTTGCTGTGTCTTGTGCATTTTGTGGCGTTTCAGGCGATACCGCAAYAAGCTGCGCGCCAAGTTCTTGAAACTCAGGTAAAATTTCTTGATATGCAAAAAGCTGATCATTACAAATTGGACACCATCCACCACGATAAAAACTTAATATAACCGGGCCATTTTCTAGAATCTCACTTAAGGTACGAGAGTCACCATWCATGTTAGGAAGTGTGAAATCCGGTGCYTGTGTACCTAYCGCTATTGCACTGATRTGATYGGAARMMATTGGTAGTAAATTAGATGRACGCYCCTCACCCATGTCGGCAMAGGCGCTAGACATTCCGATAAAACTAACTAACAATGATACCATCAATATTCGTACTTGAGACATGCTTTACCCTCTCTTAAAGAAACACAAGCACAACCATACAAGTGTTCTCAACTAAGATCAATAAAACCWAACTCCTAAAAGATATGTTTAAAATACATTGATATTACCGCTTTCAACCAGAGCCTGAATATCAAGGTTTTGTAAGCCTTCAAGTGCAACGAGGTCAACTGCGTTCGCCGCATCACCAGAACCACTCACATCTACAGACAAAATCGTTCCGCCATTCACTTCACGGGTAAAGACGAAATTATCAATGGCTTGTTGAGTTGCATCGTAATTTTGTATCAGACCTGCAAGGTCGAGAACATCGCCCTCATCCACACTAAAGTCCCGAATAATATCAACGCCTTGACCGATTGCCTCCATCATAAAAGTATCTGCACCAGAGCCGCCGGATAGGATATCATCACCCGCGCCACCATAGAGAACATCATTGCCTTCTTGGCCATAAATAATGTCATTACCAGCACCACCGATCAACGTATCATCGCCGCCTTGGCGAGCATCACCGGCACTATCCTTGCTTTCCGCAGCCAATTCATCGAGGTTATCTTTAATATACTCAACCGTGTCTTCTCGTGCCCAATCAGGGTCAGTGGAACTCTGCGCATTTTCAAGACGATCAAACACCTCCCAGCCACTGCCGTCGGCCACATCTATGCCATGATCATTGGCCAAAACATCGGTATTCACACTATCGCCAAAGATAATATCATCGCCCGCGCCACCTTCAATGACATCATCTCCAACAGAGGCCAGATTATTCAGCGGGTTAGTGTCCTTAAACACAACAGATAGATCGGAGGGATCATCAATATTTATTGCATCGCCATCAATATCAATTACATCCAAACGAGACATAACCGAGCTTGAGGCATTAACCCCAACCGCGATAACATCATCACTTAGGCTGTGTAGGGTTGCCACCTCGTTTGAGCCATCTGCGCCGGTAATTTCCTCCATCACAGTGTTCGCGTTACTGTACGTTATCTGCCCATCCGCATTGATATATTTATTCGGATTCCCATCAGATATAAAATACGTCGTCGTAATGGCATCGCCGCCTATTGGTTCACCACTTTCCAACCAATCATTGGCCTCTTGCAGTGGAGATTCATAATTCGTATAGCCACTGCCGGTTAACGTTTCCAAATAGCCCAGCGCATCGTTTAAACCATCAATATCTGTCACGGTAAAAGTACCACTCGGCTTTACATCCGTTGCAAACGGCGTGATGTGGATTTTAATATCCCCGTTTTGATAACCGCCGAATTCATTCAATAAATTCTCAACCGCGTCTTTCAAAAGAGAAATTCTAGACGATGCACTATTTGCACTGCCCATAGAGCCAGACACGTCCACAATAAACACAAAATTATAATCTTGCGTTTGTTGTTCCATTGACGCGCCACCGACATCGCCAATTAAAATATCTGATACTGCACCGCCAATAATCGCGCCCTCTTCACCACCTATATGATGTGGCACATCCGATATATCAGTATCATCCACGTTTTTGCCAACGATCAGCTCAGGATCAAGGCCTTTAAGTTTTAATGTCGCGGTGGAGGTATCGCCGTCCCCATCCCTCAAAGTATATTCAAATGCATCACAGACATCAGACGAATGATCATATGTTGCAACAACGTTATTCAATAAGAATGATGCGCCCTTGTAATTCCCATCATTGGTAGAATTCAGAGCAATACTAGAAATTTCAATTCCGCCAAAGTCAGCGGCACTCAATGTGAAAGTAATTGTACCATCAACAATTTGACCGGGGGTGAATTGCTGTTCTCCCTCTACGGTTGAGCCGTCAGCTAATGTAATAATGAAATCAACACCATGTTGACCATAATTATTATTACTGCCAATTTCCGAGATTGTCAGTGTTACACTGTCTGCATCCTGATCGAACGAAATATCGAAGGTTTCACCTTTTGGCCAAACTTTAGGGCTATCACCGCTATCCAGATTGTCGATACCAAGGCCACTACCATCTGGCGTATCAACCCAGCTCAAGTCATAATTCCCGACATTTGCAACCTCAATGGTAATACCATCCTTGGTCAAAGACGACTGAACGCCTACGACATCGGCGGCGACGGGATCAAGCGAGACCGTAGAAGAGCTGCTGCCTGCATTATCAAATAAAGTATAGCTGTATGACCCATCAGCGGCCAGAACCAACGTTCCAAAATCTCCATCAATGGAAACTGTACCAACATCTGGCACGTCAACAATATTTCCTTCAAAGGATACTTGTGTCACCGTGTTGGCTTGGTCTTGCGACAAATCATCATTATCAATCACATTGCCATCAACGCTGTTTTGCGAGGTATCGAAAGAGACACAATCATCATTGGCTTGTGGGCCATCGTCCAGCACTTGGATTGTCAGCGTCCCATCAACGGAATCACCGTCAAAATCAGTTGCCGTCACACCAAATTTCAAATTAATCGTATCATTTGGATTTGAGGTATCAGGGTGATCCAGTGTACCACTAAGCACGAAATTATACGAACCATCAGAGGCCACGGATAGCGTGAAGATCGTCTCTGTGCCTGCTGTTCCTGTATATGTATTAGTGGCAGGATCAAAGCTTATGCTTACCGCATCACCATTGGATGTTAAAAGCTGGCTTGGACCATTTCCATTTGCAGAAAAACCGCCGATACCATCTTGCCCAAAATGCGCCGCCAATTGCCCAGACACGGAGGTATCTGGTGCTAAATCCGTTTCATCCACAACGGCTTTTTGTGGCACGACACAAATCGGCCCATCATCAAGAACATCAACTTGAACCATTGTTTCAATAGAATCGCCATCACCATCTGTTGCAATCACACCAAATTGTAAAGACAAAACATCGTTTTTATCATTCGTATCCGGATGATCCAGCGTACCTGTTAGTATAAATTCATACGATCCGTCATTATCAATTGTCATTGTAAAGACGGCCTGAGCATTCGCACTCCCTGTATAAGTGTTACTCGCACTGTCGTAGGTCACACTAACCGCGTCGCCGCCGGAAGTTAAACCAGTGGACAGGGAAACCCCGTTACCCGTAATTGTTCCTGCACCGTCATTCCCAAAATCAACGTCAACCTGTCCTGTTGCAGAAGCGCCGGCAGATAAATCTGTCTCATCAACGCTTAAAGCATCGGCATTTATAGAGATTGGCGCATCATCCAAGACTGTAATACTAACCATTGTTTCGGCAATATCACCATCTGAATCAGTGATTTGAACACCAAAGTCCAACGTAATGGCATCGTTGGTGTCACTACCATCGGCATGATCAAAGGGTAATACTTGATTATAAGCATATTCGCCCGTTTGCGGATCAATCGTAAAGGTAAACACCGTTTCACCGTTTGAGCTGCCGACATATCCCGTTGCTATCGCAACAACCACAACAGCAGAACCACCGGAGGATAAAGCCCCACCCGTTAATGATCCTGACGATGTAAAATTATCATTCGCAGATATTGCTCCGCCACCATCATCACCAAAGTCAAAATCAAGAGTGCCACTCTCACTTAAAGAAAATCCATCTGTTTCATCCAAAACCTTTACCGCTCCAAAAATTTCAGGATTATCATCAACCGGATTAGGGAACGACTCTCCCTCTTCTTCATCAGGGCGCACATCATCCTGTTTAAATTCTATGCCATATTCAAGTTGCGTCGGGCCAATTGCGCCCACATCATCAAGGGCAATAACACCTTGCGCGTCAAAACTGCTCTGATATCCATAACCACCACCAGATGCATTACCAATAGAGGGTCCACTAGCACCACCAGCAGCCGGTGCAACATCCTCTAATTTCTCGGCAATTGCCGCCATATCCGTATCATCAGAATTTTTCTCTTCTACATTCTTACTCTGGTCTAGCATGGCATAAGAAGAATCCTGCACACCAATAACTGTCGTATTCGTATCAGAGGATGGCATGTCACCATCGGACGCGGGCTCTAAATTTGAGAGCTGGGTTGCTAAATCCCCTTCTAAAGAGGCCAGTTCTTGTGCAATTTCTTGATTATTCCCTTGATCTCTTTCCAAAACTTCCATTCGCTCGGATAACTCTTGAATAACGTCAAGGGCAGATAGAAACTTTAAGACCGCCGCATCAGATACCGCCTCATGCACATCATCATTCATACCATTTTCGACCAAGTCTTGCGCCGTTTGGAATTTGATCTGTGCACCATCATCAAATGTTAAGGTCAGCTCCAGTGATGCGTCATCACCACTCTCAGAAACGCCACTGCCCTCTTCTATATCGAACTTCAAATCGTATCTTTTATCGCCCTCTAGGGCCACATCAAGGCTATTTCCTGCCTCTGGTCTTTCAACCGTACAAACGCCCATGTCATTACAAAGTTCAGTATAAAGCGCGAGCGTATCAATCTCCGATCCATCAGATAATTTAAAACATCCTGGCCCATTTGCGATCTCTTCAAAATTTTGAATAACCAATGTTTCAGAAGCATCACCCTGCGAAAATCTAATCACCAGCGCACCATCACTACCCAGCGATATATCCTGAATATCATCAGCGGAAAATGATAGTTGTGCACTACCCTCCGCGGAAATATGCACTTCACTTAACGTATCATCCGTCGCAGTCTCTTGAACATTAAAGACAGATTGAGGACTAATAACAGTGGAGGCAAGCTCAACACTGTTTGATAAAGACGTATTTAATATTTCAACGTTTGAAGAATGTGTTTCATGTGCGCTTTGGTCATTATTTCCCAATATCTCATTTTCAAAACTCATTTTCTCATATACTCCGCATATATTTAACTTCTATAATTCTTCTTTGAAACTTGTTTTATCAAAGGCGTGTAATACTTTCCCGCCTCCTATAAACAAAGATTTTCAACTTCGATTTCATCACGATATAGATAAATGTTTAAAAAACGATTACCTTTTCCGTAATCACCACAATAAATTATGTAAAAATAAAATTTATTAACCAATCATTATGGTTTTAAGAGTAGATTGAAAATACAGAGAAAGCCTAAAAGGTATATATCAAGAGGATTAAAATAAATGGGCAGAACATTTCAAGTTGACATACAGGCCGGTGGCATCACTGCTATGATGACAGAAGGAGAGACCATTTTAAACACGCAGAGTGCGGATAATGAGGTCTCCATATTTGTAGGTGACACGGTGATGACGGCAGAAAATCCAAACTTTGAACAAGAGCAGACTCAAACGGCAGATATATCGAACACTCTAGACTTAAATACTCTCGGATAACTTACGACTTTATAACTTACGACTTTATAACTTACGACTTTATAACTTACGACTTTATAAAAATGCGCTCTACCAAGCGTATTTTTTATTGTTGTGACGTATCAAACGTAATGCCCTGCGCCAATGGTAATTCAGAGGAATAATTCACCGTTGAGGTCATGCGGCGCATATAGGCTTTCCAGCTATCCGAACCACTTTCACGGCCACCGCCAGTTTCCTTTTCACCACCAAACGCACCGCCGATTTCCGCGCCGCTTGTCCCAATATTCACATTTGCAATCCCACAATCACTGCCTGTTTCGCAGGTAAATAGCTCTGCCTCTTGTATGTCACGGGTAAAAATAGACGACGATAACCCCTGCGCAACACCATTCTGGCGGGCAATGGCATCATCCAGATCACTATATTTGAAAATATATAAAATAGGGGCAAAGGTCTCTTCTTGGATATTCGTTCCATCCGGCATTTCAACGAATGCAGGCTTAACATAGTAGGCGCAAGGGTATTCATCACTCAAAATACGTCCACCACCAGTGATCACGCCACCATCAAGCTGCGCTTTGTTTAAGGAATCTTCCATCTGCAAGTACGCTTGCTCATCAATCAATGGACCAACCAACGATTTTTCATCCAATGGATTACCAATCGCCAATCCTGCATAGGCGCTCTTCAAGCGTGGAATTAACGTGTCATAGACATCCTCATGCACGAATAAACGCCGCGTTGTTGTGCATCGTTGTCCGCATGTCCCGACTGCGCCAAAGACAATCCCTTGAAATGCAAGGTCTAGATCAGCACTTTTTGCAACAATAATCGCATTATTCCCGCCAAGCTCTAGTAATGAGCGGCCAAAGCGTTGTGCGACCTGCGTGCCAACAATGCGCCCCATTGCGGTGCTGCCCGTTGCACTAATCATCGGCACGCGGTTATCATCGACCAATGCCGCACCGACCTCACGCTCCCCAATTAGAATATGTGATAAACCTTGCGGCGCATCTGCGCCAAAGCGCGCGCAAGCTTGTTCGAACAATTTTTGACAAGCCAGCGCCGTTACGGGCGTTTTCTCCGATGGCTTCCAAATCACGCTATTCCCACAGACTAACGCCAAGGCGGTATTCCATGCCCATACCGCCACAGGRAAATTAAAGGCACTGATAATACCGATTGGGMCTAATGGTTGCCAAATCTCACGCATTTTRTGCTGCGGACGTTCAGATACAATGGTYAAGCCATAGAGCTGGCGGCTCTGCCCKACCGMRAAATCACAAATATCAATCATCTCTTGAACTTCRCCGAGRCCCTCTTGATATATCTTYCCACATTCAAGTGTGACCAAYGCGCCCAAAGCYTCTTTATTCTCRCGCAAGATATCACCCAATATACGGATCAGCTCTCCGCGGCGCGGYGCGGGAACARTYCTCCACGCCTTAAAYGCAGCAACAGATTCCTCAATYTTTCTATCAATATYTGCGGGKCCGTCCACCACAAGTGWGGCCATCTTCTCACCATCAATRGGACTATAAACATCCAATRKWCCACCCTGYAACATGGCATCATTCAGWCCAAGTTGCGCAWATATATCATTTTTATTCATTTAAGGAGCCTCCAACAGCGATAGAATGAARATTACAGTACCACTTTGTAYCCCGCTCWGCTACAAGACACRCAAAACATATATATTGAGAATAATTTATGAGTGACCTTCTATTAAGTGTTGAAGATGCTGGCGTTTTAATCGCCGGAAAACCATTTTTTGATAACCTTACCTTCCACATCCATGCAGGGCGTAAAATCGCACTTGTGGGWAAGAAYGGTGCYGGTAAAACAACGCTCATGAATATCATCACAGGTGATCGTGAAYTKGATGATGGCACGCGTTTTCTCTATCCCGGTACGACCACAGGATATATGGAGCAAAAAGCATCAGGAACAGACGGTAAAACTGTKCGCGAATACGTYTTTGAAGGTTTAAGTGATGAACTGGAAGARTGGGATATAGACTACCGTATCGAGATGGTTATCTCTCCGCTACTCCTCAATGTGGATGACAAGCTTGAGACCCTCTCTGGTGGACAACTTCGTCGCGCCGCACTTGCMCGYGCMCTTGTGGAAGAGCCYGATATTTTATTRYTGGAYGARCCCACAAACCATATGGATTTAGAGCTGATTGAATGGCTGGAAAATTATATTAAAAACTATCGCGGTGCGGTKGTTATTGTYTCGCATGATCGTMGRTTCCTTGCCAACACAACCGATCGGGTTTTCTGGCTGGATCGTGGTGGCCTAAAAACCGCGCCAAAAGGATTTGCACATTTTCAGCAATGGTCAACCGAGATGTTAGAGCAAGAAGGACGCGCCCTTCATAATCGCACTAAAAAAGTYGAACAAGAAATGGACTGGGCCAATAAAGGTGTCAARGCGCGGGTCAARCGTAATGTRCGCAGACAATCCGAAGCCTATGAAGCRCGYGATCAATTGGAGAAGGATAGAAAAGCCTATCGCCGCGTGACSTCGACTATAGAACTMCCTCCCCTGACMACYGAACAATCMTCACGAAAYGTTGCCGAATTTTTTAATGTTGGAAAAAGCTTCACYGAYYCTGAAACTGGGCGTACAAAGTTGATCCTTGAGAACTTTAATATGCGGATCAAGCGACAAGATCGCATTGGGATTTTAGGACGTAATGGCTCAGGAAAAACCACATTCTTACGATTACTGACAAAGGAAATGACCCCGGATACTGGGCGAATTAAAATGGCCAAAAACCTTAGTTTTAGTTATTTCGACCAGAGTCGATCTATGCTGAAGGAAGATAAAACACTGAAAGATAATCTATGCCCTGAAGGCGCAGAATATCTGGATGTGCGTGGAAAATCACGCCATATTTGCGGATATCTCAAAGATTACCTCTTCGATCCAGAGGATGCATGGCGCAAGGTCAGCACCCTGTCTGGTGGACAAAAAAATCGCCTTATGCTCTCTAAAATCCTCGCAGATCCAGGCAGTATGCTGATTATGGATGAGCCGACAAACGATCTGGATATGGATACGTTGGATATGCTCACCAATATTCTGAAAAGCTATGATGGCACATTATTTGTTGTATCGCATGATCGTGACTTTCTTGACCAAGTCGTAACCAAAATGTTGGTCTTTGAGGGCGATGCAAAGGTCGAAGGCATTGTCGGCGGTTACAGCGACTATATTGCATGGAAGAAAACCCAAACATCAGAAAAAACCCAGAAGAATAAATCTGATAAGGCGGAAAAGAAAAGTGCACCGCAAATCAAGAAGGAGCCTGTAACCTTCACATTCAATTTGAAGCACGAGCTGGAGAAACTGCCCAAGGCAATCAAAGTCCTCGAAAAAGAAGTTGAGAAGCTTGAGGCGCTTATGGCTGATCCTGACCTCTATACCAAGAATGCAGATGAATTCGCCCGCATATCGGCGCGCCTGCCCGAAGTCAAAGAAGAGTTGGATACAGCAGAATTAAGATGGTTAGAACTAGAAGAAATCAAAGTGGATGCTAAATGATTTTTGGTTCAATGATTTTTAAATCAGGTAATTCTCGACAGTAATCCATTACTGATCCAACGGGAGAACCAGCCACCAATTGCGTCCATTTCATCATCCGCAAGGACGGCGCTTAAGGCATCCCCGACGCTCACGCCCGAGAAAATAGCACTAAGGACAAGATATTCATTCTCCTCCAAATCCAGTCGCCACACGTCATCATTATGACGATAGACAACCACATAGGATGGATTTTTGTCCGGTATCGGTGGCGCATCATCCGTCAAATGCGCTTCGTAATACGCATTAACCGGATAGGCAAACGCAAAAAGCTTAAGCGCGTCACGCGGCGATATCTGCGCATTCATAAAACGTTCAGGATCATAGCCGTCCAAATCACTTTGTATTAATGCCGGCGTTTCATTCTCATCGAAAATTCTAGAAATTGCGGTTTCAAGCACAGAAAGCTCAAAAACAAAGGACGTTTCTACACCGCGCACATACTCTGGGAAAGCGTCAATATAGCGCGCAACATTAAAATGCTGCGATGGGGTTTCCTCAATAAAGCCATCAACCATTACAACGAATTCATCCCTGCCCATTGCCTTAACCAAAGCAGGATAATCGTCAAAGACAATATCAAACAATCGATAACGATATCCATCGATATAACTTTGTATTTGTGCGGAGGGTGCAAAATCAGGCTTTGGGACGATGCGCTCCTCAGGGTTCATCGCTTCACCATCACCACGAAGGATAGCGGTTTGCATATCAGAGAGTTCCTGATCATACGGCAGCGGTTTTTCTGGCACTCTGATGTTATCACGATAACTTTTAAAGTGCGGCATTTCCGTTGGCCCCGCCTGCTCAGCTGCCCAATGGCGCGCTTTGCCAAGCTCCTCCATCATGACTGGGAACTCTGGGATTTTATCATCCCACTCCACCATCGTATTGATAAATCCAGCCTGTTTAATGGCATAAGCATACAGCGTCCAGACCTCGTCAATAACATGGTCATCATGTGTATCCACGATATGCGTGCCCATGTTACTGTGCCCTGCCAAATGAATTTGCGCCACATCAGCCAAAGGCATCGCGTCGATATATGTTTTGGGGTCCCAACGATGGTTGTAGCAACTGACATAAATATTATTCACGTCCAGCAAAAGGCCACAGCCTGTATCCTCGACCATACGCGCAATAAATTCCCACTCACTCATAGAAGAACACGTGAACTCCAGATAAGTTGACGGGTTCTCCAAAACCAGCCGACGCCCTAAATAATCTTGCACCTGTTCTATACGCTCAACAATGTGTTTAAGAGCTTCCTCCGTATAAGGAACCGGTAAAAGATCATGCGTGTTCTTATGCGCAACGCCTGTCCAGCATAGATGATCTGACATCCATCTCGGGTTTACATCACGTTCCAGAGCTTTCAATTTTTGAAGATACTCTGAATTTAACGGATCAACCGTGCCGATCGATAACGACACACCATGTGTGACAATTGGATAGCGTTCCTTTAACTCATCCAGCATGCGCCGAGGGCGACCACCTGTATCCATATAATTTTCGGCAATGATCTCGAACCAATCAATATCAGGATTATGCTCTTTAATGTAAGAAAAATGGGTCGGACGAAAGCCCAACCCATATCCTAATTTTTCAAAGTTTTGTTTCTTCATAAAACAAATCTAACCATTGTAACGATCATTATCATTGTGATGAGGTTTTCCCTTACTCTTACAGCCTGTCTTGCTTTTGCAGCCTGTTTTACAGCCCGCTTTTGTGCATTTCTTTGCGGCACTGTCTTTGCATGAATTCATACCTTTACATGAGCTTTTCCCCTTGCATGAACTCATACCCTTACAGCTGCTTTTTTCCATTTTTTTACTGCAACCACTTGCGCTACAACTATTTCCACCAGAACCAGCAAATGCAGGGGCAGCAGAGAATGCACCCATAGCAAGAATACCAGCCAAAGCAACAGTTGCGATTTTCTTATTTACGGGGCGTTTTTTAAGGGTGTTAGTATTCATATCTGTATTTCCTTTTAATATTATAACGTTAATATTCAGTATTCGAACATAGTGAAAAAACGTTACAATAATAAAATATATCCCGATAGTATCTAGGCGAAACGCACCATTTTCTTTTGACTTTCATCCCATAGGGCAAGATGCGCGCACTTAAAGCTTTCAAACAAAGTAATTCTGTTTAAATCTTTAAGGTCATCATTTGCATCCATACATTCCTGTAAACGATAATT
This sequence comes from Zetaproteobacteria bacterium, assembly GCA_002747015.1. Next base: position 1,449 of record NVXI01000005.1, on the reverse strand, counting down.
CGGAATTTTAGCATTCAAATGATGGATATGATGCAATCCGATACTGCCTGTAAGCCACTGTAAAATTGGATGTAAATCGTAATAAGAACTACCGAGAACGGCGGCCTCATGATAATCCCATTCATCTTGATGTTCCCAATAAGAATCTTCAAATTGATGCTGCACAAAGAACAACCACCCACCAAACCACGATGTCCCAATGACAATTGGTATATAGGCCAAGAGCACACTTCCAAATCCAAATATCAAGCTAAGCCCACCGAAAAAGACAATCAATGACAGGTTTAGGCCTAGTACACTCTTCCAAATTTGTGAAAAATTAATTGATTTTCTCACTTCAAAAAACTGAAAAGCATCCGCTTTTGGAATGCGTTGTCCAATCATAATAAAAAACGGTGTACCTACTAAAAGCAAAAAATACGGATTACGGTACAAGCGATACCACTTACGCATTTTCTCATCCATAGCATCATATTCTTTTATTGTAACCGTTTCAATTGCGCCAAAGCCACGATTATCAAGGTTTCCTGAACCAGAATGATGCATGTTATGCGTTTTGCGCCAAAAATCATACGGCGTCCATGTTAAAACACTCATGAACTGCCCAACGCGGTTATTCCATTTACGTGATGAGAGAAAAGAACCATGTCCGCAATCATGCTGAATGATAAACACACGCACCAATAAAAGAGCAGCAGGAATTGTTAGTAACGCTGTCAGCCAATAGGCAGTAGAAAAGCTATAAATCATTACGCCAGCGACAATAAAGAACGGAACCAGAGTATTTACAATCTGAAAAACAGCGCGACGATCGTTTGCCGCTTGATATTTAGCACAATGAACAACAAACCCTTTAACTTTTGCTTTGTCCTCTGGACTTATTTGAAAGTCTGCCGCATTTGTGCCTGTATTTTCAGCATCTTGCGAATCTACTATTTCCAACATATATCTACATTCTCCAAATTATTGCATACCGCAGTGTTACAGTTTAAAAAACTTATAACAAGAAAAAACGTTTAACGAACAGGAGTTAATCACGTGCATATTAATAAACGATTCAATCCAAATCAATAAAAATTGAGCATATTATCTTACTACACTCAACTTTTACCTATAAGATATTAGGCCGCTCCACGGCTCGCTTTTTTACGATCATTCGGACACAGATGCCTTTTACGCAGACGTAGATTATTCGGTGTCACTTCCATCAATTCATCATCGTTTATATAGGACATCATCTGCTCCAGCGACATCTTCACCGGCGGCGTACAGGTTACCGCATCATCTGTACCAGATGCGCGAACGTTTGATAGTTTTTTCCCTTTCAGGATATTCACTTCGAGATCGTTCTCACGGCTGTGCTCACCAATTATCATGCCCTCATAGACCGGGTCCTGATGCGACACAAACATGATGCCACGATCCTGTAGATTAAAGATCGCATAAGCC
>NVXI01000001.1 GCA_002747015.1 Zetaproteobacteria bacterium | reverse complement strand
AATCGCGATGACCGAAGGCCTCCGTTTTGCTATCCGCGAAGGTGGCCGTACAGTCGGAGCCGGTGTTGTAAGTAAGATTGTTGAGTAATAATTAAAGAATTATAAATAAGATATTTGAAAGCCCTGCTATTTAGCGGGGCTTTTTTTTGACGTCATTGATTATGTTGTGTTATATGTTCGCTGAATCAAAGAAATGGAGTAATTGATCATGGAGGAATCTAAAATAAATTGTCTTGAAATTATCAGGGCCGCTGGTGATGAAATGGAGATTAATGATTATATTATCTCTTATACTGAGCAAAATGGAAATATTGATGGGAGTTTAGAACGGGCTTTTAGGTATGAAGTCAGTTCTGCTAATGGTGGTTTAGATGAGGAAACAATGGATCAGGTGATAGCGTATGTTAATTCTGAAATAGAAGAAGGACGTGCTGCGTGGTTGCGTGAACAGCTTGGTCTTGGGTTCGACCCTAGTCTTGATATGTTTTAAAGTTAATTTAATTTTAAAGCTCTGCGATATTAGCAGGGATTTTTCATATTTGATGTTTTTATTTTCTTCTATCACTTATGAATGCTATGCTAGAAAAAAAGGAATTATAAATATGCGTTTTGCCATTATCTTGTGTTGTATGTTGATTGTGAACATTCCCTATGTTCGTGCAGAGCCTGAAATCGAGGGAAGAAAACTTAATGCAAGAATGTCAACGAGCAACCTAAATAGATTGCAGCGATCCTTAGCGCAGTCTACGAAGAGTTATGATGAAGTTTTGGCCATTATTCGTAAAGGTTCTATACATTTTGATTTTGATGTCGGGCGTATGCGTGGTTATTACGCCAAATCTGATTATTATTCTCCATTTTCAAAGGCTATTTTGGATGAGATGACGGAATATGCATATATTGTGGATACATCTGATGATAGAGATGCAGTTATGGATGCTTTGATTTCCTATAAGAATTTGGTCTGGATGCATTTAGTACATCTTGATGTTCTTACATTTTCTTTGACGATGAGCCGTGTTGACGAGCGTTTTGGTGATGAGGTTCTTTTTGCGGATGTGAGGCGATCTTTGCTTAAAGCTATTCTTTATGAGGGAGCCAAATGCGAGAAACCTGAAATGGCTTGCAGTATTGTTAGCTATGGCGAGGAAACTTATATCCTTGGTAAAATCGGTGGTGTTCTTAAGAACAGTAAAATTTATAAAATTTCCAATCAATATTATAATGTCCATGATTTGGTAAGGGATGGTCAGGAAATCCAAGTATATATAAATGTTACGGCTCCTATTGTGAATGTAGAGAAATTACAGGCGGTGATTAAAAGAGGTGATGACCTCCATGCGCTTCCTCAATAATATTGAATGTTATCTTTTACATGCGTATTTAGCCTGATACTGGTGATATTTTCTAAGATTTTCATTTTTATACTATCAATGTGGCATGTGACTTTGCTATGTTCGCTTTGTTAGCGAATAAAATGTATAAGGATTGCAATGTCACGTAGTACAGCTTTACATGCCGCGCATGTTTCTCTATCGGCCAAAATGGGTGCATTTGCTGGTTATGATATGCCTCTATATTACGGCTTGGGTGTTAAAAAGGAACATGAGTGGGTGCGTGAGAATGCAGGGCTGTTCGATGTTTCTCATATGGGGCAAATCATCTTGGAAGGTGAGGGTGTCGCAGAATTTTTAGAGCGGATAACACCATCCGCATTCAAAGCAAAGAAGAATGGTCGCGCACAATACAGCGTCCTTACGAATGAGCAGGGCGGTATTGTTGATGATTTAATCATTACCCGCTTGGAAGAGAATAAGTTTTTTATTGTCCTGAATGCTGGTTGTAAGGAAAAGGATATGGACTGGATTAAGTCTCATATGCCTGACAGCATAAAAATGATCTCTTTGGCTGATCGTGCGCTGATTGCTTTACAAGGGCAAAAGGCAGAATCTGTTCTTAAAGAAGTTCTTGGTGTTGATGCATCTGATATGCCGTATATGTTTATTATGCCCGATGTTGATATAGATGGTGTGGATGCTTATATCTGCCGTTTGGGCTATACAGGCGAAGATGGATTTGAGCTGAGCGTGCCAAATGATAAGGCTGAAGCAATATGGAATAAGTTGCTAGAGCATGACGCGGTTGAACCGATCGGTCTAGCTGCACGTGATTCGTTGCGTCTGGAAATGGGCTATTGCCTTTATGGACATGATATTGATGATAAAACGACACCTTTAGAGGCTGACCTTGGTTGGGTCATGGGCAAATCTAATGAGGGCTTTATTGGTGCTGATGTTATTTTGCCACAGAAATCTGGTACGTCTAGAAAACGCGTGGGTATTAGGCTGACGGGCAAAGGAATTGCACGTGAGGACGCGGAAATTCGTAATGAACAAGATGAAGTTATTGGTGTTTTGAGCAGTGGCGGATTCTCTCCCACCCTTAATGTGGCAATTGGACAAGGATATGTACCGATAGATTATGCACAGGTGGGAACGAGAGTTTTTATCAATGTGCGTGGGCGTAATATTGAGGCGGAAATTGCAAATATGCCATTCATGCCAGCCAAGACAAAGTCTATGAAGGTCAATGTGTCATGATTTTATGCGCTTGTCTGAAACTAACTTATATCAATTGAATGTTAAGTGTCCGGTGGGATGTGAAAATTAAATAGGAGACCATAAAATGGCTGATTTTAAATATACGAAGGATCATGAATGTGTTTACCTTGATGGTGATATTGCATCCGTTGGGATTACAAAACATGCGCAAGACGCGCTTGGTGATCTTGTATTCATTGAACTGCCTGATATAGGTAAAACTGTTGCGGCTGGTGATGAGGTTGCGGTTGTTGAATCAGTGAAAACTGCGGCAGAGGTATACACAGCTGTTGCAGGCGAAATTGTTGAGGTTAACACATCTGTTGTTGATGATCTTGAGCTGATAGCATCGCCAATTAATGAAAATGGTTGGTTGGTGAAATTAAAGATATCTGATGCATCTGCGTTGGATGCATTGATGGATAGCGCGGCATACGATGCTTATCTTGAAGAAATTGATTAATTATAACAGTAAGAAAGAATGTGAAGTTATGCGTAACAATAAAATTTTAGGGTGTTTTTTTGCTGTGGTCAGTATGACATTATCTGGATGTGCCACGATCACAACAGGCGTGTCACAACCCTTTACGGTTAATACACCGAAAGCGGATGGTGCGAAGTGCATACTGAAAGATTCCAAGGGTGCGCAGTGGGTTATTAACGCCACTCCCATGACGGTAGAAGTCAGAAAAGGCGATGGTCCGATGACTGTTAGTTGTTCGAAAGATGGCTTTAGCGATGCTGAAGTTATCGTGGAAGAGGGGCTTGCGGGTATGACATTCGGAAATGTTCTTTTAGGCGGTGGTATTGGTATCGTTGTTGATGCTGTTTCAGGAGCCGCACAAGAATATCCTGATGATGTATCTGTGTGGTTAGAGCCTAAACAGTTTTCATCAAAAGCGTCGGCAGATGAATGGCTTGCTGCGAAGAAAGAGTTTGATGATGCACAAGAAGCGAAAATTCAGAAAATGAAGAGTCAATCTTCACCTGATTATTCGCAAAAAGCTGGTAATGAGTAGAGTTTAGTAAGGAAAATAGATGAGATACCTTCCGCAGACAGATAAATCACGTGCAGAGATGTTAACGGCCGTTGGGGTTGATAATGTTGATGCGCTTTATGTTGATATTCCGTCATCGTCATTTGTTGATGGCTTGGTTGACTTGCCCAATCATCAAGGGGAACTAGAGGTCGAGCGCGCATTGTCTGCCATGGCCGGCAAGAATATCGCGGCATCTGAAGTGCCGTTTTTCTTAGGTGCGGGAACGTATTTCCATCATATTCCTGCGAGTGTAGATTCTATTATACAACGTAGCGAATTCTTAACGGCCTATACGCCGTATCAACCGGAAATCGCGCAAGGTACGTTGCAGGCATTGTTTGAATACCAGACATTTATTGCACAATTAACTGGTCAAGAGGTTGCAAATGCCTCTCTTTATGATGGATCGACAGCAACAACAGAAGCGGCCCTTATGGCGATGCGCATTACGAAGCGTAATAAGGTTGTTATAGGAACGCCTTTGCATCCACATTATCGTGATGTGTTGAACAGCTATATGGGTAATATTGATGATAGTATTGTGGCTGATGGTGATCCCGATGATGATACGGCCTGTGTGATTGTACAATCGCCTGATTTCTTTGGATGTCCGCATAAATATGATGCATGGCGCGCGAAATGTGATGCGAGTGGTGCGCTATTGATTGTTGTGATTAATGAAATTGTATCATTGGGAATGCTGCCTGCGCCCAGCCAAGCGGATATCGTTTGTGGTGAAGCGCAAAGTGTTGGTGTGCCAATGAGTTTCGGCGGCCCGCATCTTGGGTTTTTTGCCTGTCGTCAAAAATATTTGCGTCAAATGCCGGGACGTTTATGCGGTATGACGGAAGATGCGGATGGCAAGCGTGGCTTTGTTCTTACGCTTTCCACGCGTGAGCAACATATTCGCCGTGAAAAGGCGACGTCTAATATTTGTACTAATCAGGGCTTATGTGCTTTAGCATTTACTGTACATATGGCTTTATTGGGCGAGGGGGGCTTTAAGAAGCTGGCGCGCCTAAATCATGAGGCTGCGTGTCGTTTGGCAGAGGCGCTTTCTGGTATTGATGGTGTAGAGGTGGTGAGCGAGACGTTCTTCAATGAATTTGTTGTAGAACTGCCCAAGCCTGCCAATATTGTGGTTGAGGATTTGGCAACATGCAATATTATTGGTGGCTATGCCTTGGAAAATAATCGGTTACTGGTGACGGCGACGGAAATGACAACGGATACGCATATTCAAGAGTTTGTGGAAACCCTGTCAGAAATTTTGTAAAATTTTATTTATAGAAAGAAATATTATGGGAAATAATACGTTTATTATTGCATTTGTAACGATAGGTCTATGTGTCATTTTGGGCGGGTTTATATTTATTTCTACACAATTGATGCCCAATAATAATGTGATTGAGAAAAAAGCAATTAAATGCACAAATCCAGAATCAACAATAAGCTTTTTAATCGATGATGAGAATCGTACTGTTATTATGGCAGGAGAGATTATTCCTGATAATACAATTACTATATTCAATAAAACGGCAGTTTCGGCGATATGGTTGCTGAACAATGAAAAGACAAAAATATTTTTGGACCGTATTGCTGGACGTTTGCAAATTGATCTCTCAGATGATTTTGGTAATAAACATGTTGAAAAATTTGATTGTAATGCTGTCTCTGTTCGGTTCTAGGGATAATATTTTGAAGTCATAAGGGTATGAGTTAATGAATAAAGTTGAAAATCGTGGTTTGAATTATGAAGAGGACCTCCTGTGGGAAAAAGAGCAGAGTGATGCTTGTGGTGTAGATTTGCCATCTCTTGAAAACACACCATCACGTACAGGTGTCGAAGAGCGAACTCATATAGGCTTACCACAGCTGAGTGAGCCTGAGATTGTTCGGCATTTTGTACGGATGAGCACATGGAATTATTCTATTGATCACGGGTTTTTCCCATTGGGATCGTGCACGATGAAGCATAATCCACGTTTGAACGAAAAGTTGGCGCGTCTTTCAGGTTTTGCGCATGCCCATCCGATGCAACCAGAAAGCACCGTTCAGGGTGCGCTTGAGCTAATGCATGAATTGCAACACTGGCTTGCTGAGCTGACTGGTCTTCCGGGGGTTTGCTTGTCTCCTGCGGCGGGGGCACATGGGGAGCTTGCCGGTATCATGACAATTGCGCGTGCGCATGAACAACAGGGTAATGGACATAAGAATATTATCCTTACTCCCGATTCTTCGCATGGAACAAATCCGGCGACGGCAGTTATGTGCGGGTATGAGGTGCGTAGCATCTCAACAAAAGGTGATGGTCGAATAAGTGTCGAGGCATTTAAAGAGGCGCTGTACAGGACAGATGATAAGGGTGCGGATATTGCAGGAATGATGGTCACAAATCCTAATACATGTGGTTTGTTTGAGACCAATATTTTGGAAATATCAGATCTTCTGCATGAGGCAGGTGGGTATTTCTATTGTGATGGTGCGAATTTTAATGCTGTGGTGGGTAAAGTACGCCCTGGTGATTTTGGCGCGGATGTCATGCATATTAATTTGCACAAAACATTTTCAACACCACATGGCGGCGGCGGCCCGGGCTCTGGTCCTATTTGCTGTACTGAGGAATTGGCGCAATATATGCCTGTCCCAACGGTGGTGAAGGCAGATGACGGTTCTTATGCTTTGGAAGGCGTGGATGATCGCCCGACAACGTTGGGTGTGCTGAAGGCGTTTCAAGGGCAATTTGGTATGCATGTGCGGGCTTTGTCCTACATGATGTCACACGGTGCAGATGGTCTTAAACAGGTATCAGAAGATGCGGTGCTTAATGCAAACTATCTTTTAAGCCAACTTTCTGATGATTATCATGTGCCTTTTGATGGACCGTGTATGCATGAGTGCTTRTTGACRGATAAAAGRCAGAAAGWAGAYGGCGTYTCTACGCTTGATATCGCMAAAGCGTTGGTTGAGTATGGATATCACCCAATGACAGTTTATTTCCCATTGGTYTTRCCTGGTACGATGTTGATTGAACCGACGGAAACAGAGAGYAAAGAGACGCTTGATCGTTTTGTRGWTACAATGAAAAAGATTGCTGCYGWTGTTCGTGATGGTAARGGTGATGAGTTYCATGATTTCCCGATATCCAGYCCTCGTAAACGTCTTGATGAGGTTAAAGCTGCACGTAAGCCTGTCTTGCGGTGGAAAGAGGCTGCTTGAGGGYATTTTTCTCTGGCTATTGGATTATTTTTGGTGTAATCAGTTAATCACTCCCATAAAAATTGGTTCTATAAAAATGTGACAGAGGTCACGACGCGAACCTTGGGTAAAAGAGTTTTTGAGAGAAAGATGATGAGATGGCAAAAGYAGGGCCGGCAAAATTTRTAAATGAAGTYAARATTGAAGCCAAAAAGGTAACSTGGCCRACACGTCAGGAAGCAACGGTCAGTATGATYGCTGTTTTTATTATGGTTTTTGTCTCATCTRTATTYTTATATTTTGCCGATCAGATCATTGCRTATTTGATATTGTTGGTKATGGGACTTGGGCGTTAACGGATTAGATAAATTGATGGTTTRAAGGCCATCTTTTAAGAAAAGGATTATATCATGGCTATGCGYTGGTATGTATTACATGTTTACTCGGGCTTTGAGAGCAAAGTGGCCGATTCAATTAAAGAAAAAGCTGCGAAGATGGGGCTTGCCGATTATATTGAGGAAATTCTTGTTCCTACAGAAGAGGTCGTTGAAGTTAAGCGCGGACAACGTGTTAGCACGGAACGTAAATTTTTCCCTGGTTATGTTTTGGCAAAGTTGGACATGAATGATGATGTTTGGCATTTGATTAAAGATACCCCAAAGGTCAGTGGATTTCTTGGTGCGGGTGGTACGCGCCCAGTTGCAATTAGTGAGCGTGAAGCACAGCGTATTTTGAAACAGGTACAAGAAGGTGTTGACCGTCCACGTCCGTCTGTTGTTTATGATATTGGTGAAGAAGTTAAGGTTATTGATGGGCCGTTTGCTTCCTTTAACGGTATGGTTGAGGATATTGACGAAGAAAAAGCCAAGTTAAAAGTATCTGTATCGATCTTTGGTCGTTCAACGCCTGTTGAACTTGAATATGGACAGGTTGAAAAAACATAGACTTATTTTAAATTGCCTTTTTGTCTTTGTTCCTTATCTGATTTTTCAGAATAGGGCGTTTAGGTTCTGATTCGATGTAATGTATGGGCAATATCGCCTTAATCAGAGTTTTTTCGAAAAGGAACAAAAAATGACAATTATAGGCACGCCATTCTCTAAAAATAGTGTGAAAGTTATGTTGTGTGGCTCGGGAGAGCTGGGCAAGGAAGTTGCGATTGAGTTAAAGCGTTTGGGCGTTGAGGTGATTGCACTTGATAGCTATGAAAATGCGCCTGCGATGCAGATTGCCGATAGAAGCCATGTTCTTTCAATGTTGGATCGCGATGCTTTACGTGCGGTTATTGAACTCGAAAAACCTGATTATATTGTTCCAGAAGTTGAGGCTATTGCCACAGATCTTTTGCTTGAATTGGAGGCGGAGGGCTTTCACGTTGTTCCTACGGCGCGTGCTGCTCATCTTACAATGAATCGTGAGGGGATCAGACGTCTTGCCGCGGAAGAACTCTCATTACCAACGTCTCCGTATTGTTTCTGTGACACTTATGATGCGTTTGTTTCTGCTGTTGATGAAATTGGCTATCCATGTGTTGTGAAGCCAATTATGAGTTCATCTGGAAAAGGACAAAGCGTTGTTAAATCTTTGGATGATTTGGGAAAATCATGGGCATATGCACAAGAGGGTGGTCGCGCCGGTGCAGGGCGCATTATCGTGGAAGGGTTCGTTGATTTTGACTATGAAATAACCCTACTAACTATTCGCCATAGAGGCGGGACAAGCTTTTGTTTACCCATTGGACATCGCCAAGAAGATGGCGATTATCACGAATCATGGCAACCACAAGCAATGTCTGATGCTGCCTTTTTAAAATCACAGGAGATTGCGGAAAAAGTGACGACTGCGCTTGGTGGGTTTGGATTATTTGGGGTCGAGTTCTTTATTAAAGGCGATGACGTCTATTTTAGCGAGGTATCCCCGCGCCCCCATGATACGGGTATGGTGACAATGATTTCACAAAACCTATCAGAATTTGCACTTCATGTGCGTGCTTTTTTGGGTTTGCCTATTCCTAATATTGATCTTCTCGGTCCATCTGCTTCTGCGGTCATACTGGTCTCTGGTACATCAAAAGAGGTGAGCTTTGGAAACTTGGCGGAGGCTTTGACGGTTGCCAATACGGACATACGTCTGTTCGGTAAGCCTGAGGTTATGGGGCGGCGGCGTATGGGTGTTGCTTTGGCTCGTGCAGGGAAAACTGATGATGCCAGATTGTTAGCGCAAGATGTTGTTCGGAAGGTGCGAGTTCATCTTTGATGTTCGATTATTACGCGATGGGCTGATAACACCCACAGGTTTAATGTTTTTTAATAAACTCAATGTAGAATGCTAGATCAACAATGTTTTGGGCATGATATTTTATGAGTGAGCTTAATAAAAAATACCAAAATCAGCGAAGGCTTATGGTCGCTATTATTGCTGTAATTTTTGTTGTAGCATCCTTTATTAGCTATATTGCTATACATGATGCCGTTAATCGAACCACAGAGAATCAGGCGTTATCTGTGGCGGAAGTTGTTGCGAAACAGGCAACCGTGGCACGATCTGTTTATTCAAAGAATATCGCAAAAAAATTGAAAGATGATGGGACAGGCCCACATATCGATTATAGTGAGAAATCGGGTTATATCCCCATTCCTGCACAATTTTTGAAGATGATTGGGGACAAATCTGCGGCTGATGCTGGTCACCTTTATAAATATAAGCCTGTTAGTAAATGGAACTTAGAGCCGACACAAGGAATTGATGATGATTTCTTACAGTGGGCATGGCCACAATTGGAGGCACAAGATGAAGTATCTCCGTCTAAGCCTATAAACTGGCAAGCAATTTCTCGTTTTGAAGGTGTGGGTCCGGCTCGCGTTTTAAGATATCTATATGCTGACCCTGCCTCGCAGATGTCGTGTGTTCACTGTCATAATGGCTACGAAGGTAGAGATGATATTCAGGAACGGCGTGCCCAAAGTAAGGTAGTACTTGGAAAACAATGGAAGCAGCACCAGTTAATGGGTGCATTGTCTGTGACCATACCTTTGGCTAAGGTTGCTTTTGTTGCAAAAGAACAAATTCAGAAAACAACCCTTCTTATTCTCGTTATCTTAGTATCCAGTTTCATTGCTATGATTATTTTTTCATCTCGACTGGTTAGTCAAGAGCGCGATTTAACAAAGGCAGAGAGTGAATTGCTTAGTTCAGAGGAAAAAAGAGTTGCATCCGAGACGCTTTTATTGGCGAAGCATGATGTGGAGCGTGCCTTTTATGAGTTATCAACTTATATGCAAGGTATTGACCAGCATGCAATGGTATCTGTAACCGATAAGGAGGGGACAATTATTCAAGTGAATGATAAATTCTGTCAAACTAGCGGTTATCGCAGTGATGAGCTTATTGGGCAAAATCATAGAATGCTAAGCTCTGGTAAGCATCCACACACGTTCTTTTCTGATTTGTGGAAAACCATAGAACATGGTGAAATATGGAGCGGTGAAATATGTAATAGATCTAAACGGGGTGCGCTGTATTGGTTTGATACATCTATTGTTCCTTTAAAGGATGAGGATGGCCATATTCATCGTTATATCTCTATTAGAATTGATGTTACAGAGCGTAAAAAGACTGAAGAGCGCATGGCCCATATGGGTACGCATGATGGGCTGACTGGTTTGCCGAACCGTATTTTACTGCAAGATCGTATTAAACAGGCCTTGGCTCATGATCGACGTTATGGGACGTGTGCGGCTGTTATATTTATTGATCTTGATCAGTTCAAAGTCATTAATGATTCCTTGGGGCATGATATTGGAGATTTGTTGCTGATTGATGTGGCGAGCCGACTTCTTTCTTGTGTACGTGAGGAAGATACTGTCGCGCGTCAGGGGGGGGATGAATTTATCATTCTGCTGCCGAATATCCCACATGCAGAACATGCAGAAACTGTTGGCAATACAATTCTAAAAGCGATTGTTCGACCCTATCAAATTCAGGGTAATGAGCTACATATTAGTGCAAGTATAGGTATATCTGTATTTCCGGATGATTGTGAAGATGTGAAATCATTGATGAAAAACAGTGATACGGCAATGTATCATGCGAAAGAAAAGGGAAGAAATAATTGCCAACGCTTTAGCTCTGAAATGAATTTATTAGCAGAAGAAAAACATGAAATGCTGACACATTTACGTCAAGCATTAGCGCGCAATGAATTTGAATTATTTTATCAACCAATTATTGATATAGATAGTAATGAGATTGTAAGTCTTGAGGCTTTGTTGCGCTGGAGGCATCCGGAAAAGGGCGAGATACCACCCTTTGAATTCATCCCGCTTGCCGAGGAATCCGGATTGATTATTCCTATTGGGGATTGGGTCCTTGATACGGGCTGTATGCAGCTTAAAGAATGGCTGGATAAGGGATATGATATACCACAATTGTCTATAAACCTTTCTGTAAGGCAGTTCTATCAAAGGGAATTGATTAATACTATTGAAGGTATTTTAAAAAGAACAGGCCTTGATGGTTCGCTTTTAGAGCTTGAGATAACAGAAGGTATTTTAATGGAAAATACCGATGAATTGGTTGCCACGATGTATAAAATTAAAGAAATGGGACTTAGAATTTCGGTTGATGATTTTGGTACGGGGTACTCTAGCCTCAGTTATATTAAGAGCTTTCCAATCGATACCTTAAAGATTGATCGTTCGTTCATTATGGATATCCCCTCAGACCCTGGTGATGCGGCAATTGTTAAAACTGTTATTGCGCTTGCGCATAGCTTGAAGATGGATGTGATTGCCGAGGGCGTAGAAAATGAAGAGCAGCTTAATTTCTTGAGAAAAGAAAAATGTGATAAATATCAGGGGTTTTATTACAGTAAGCCATGCTCTGCTTCTGAAATTGTAGCGCTGTTTAAGAAGAAAAATGGTAGCGGAGGGCAGAATTGAACTGCCGACCTTCGGATTATGATTCCGCTGCTCTAACCCCTGAGCTACTCCGCCATCTTGATCTTGGGGACGATCATCGATCGAAGGCAATTTATGCCCATTTGGAAGATATTTGTCAAGGTTTCCGAAAAAGAATCATAAAAAAACCTCCATGTTGATAAATTGGAGGTTTTTATTGTGATATATATTATAAAAGCTCTAGAGCTTTAGCTCGTACATGGCTACATCTGTTGGCGTCACTGTGCCAAAATACCCAGTGCTTTGTACGCCTTGAGCAGGTTCAGGATTTGCCTCTGCTGCTGCTATTTTTGCCTCTGCTGCTTCTGCTGCTATTTTTGCCTCTGCTGCTGCTTCTGCTTCTTTAGCACCACCAACGCCAAAATCTTCTCTGCTGAAATCAGGCATAGGATTTGGTGTATCATCGGCATCTACGAGTTGTGGTTCTAAATTGTCAGTCTTTAACCCGTTCATTTCACCGTTATATGTGCTGTATGTTGCTTCAAGAAGCGCGTTACTGATTTGCGCAAGTTGAGGATCATAATCGTCGCTATCATGGTATGTAAATTTTGCATCAAGCATGATGTCTGCAAATTCGGCGTTAATAGGGTCTCCCGCTTCGAATTGTGCAATAATGGCTGCTTTTGCAGTATCTATTTCTAATCCGTCTAGCTGTTGTGCCATTTCAGACGAAGCACCTTCACTTATCAGATCATCTTCATCAAACGTATCTGCCATCAAACCAAATAAAGCCATAATCATTTCCCTTATACATTTTTTTTATATTTCACCCATGTAGTGCATTGTATCATTGTAAAATGATGTGAGTCAAATTTGGTTGTAATACTTATATATACGTCTAGTTTTTATTTATTATAATTTCTTCAGGTGTCTATAAATGTTGAGGTGATTTTATAGTGAGGAAAACTTGCCTTGCTTATTATAAATAGTTTATAATGCTAGTATTATAAAAAAATAAGGAAAAGATAATGGGTGCAACGATTAAGACGTGGGATTTGAATTTTATCGATTTAGATGAGAATAAGTATGGTGATTTTACTAAATTAGATCCTTATGATGATAGTGTTGAGATTAAATCAAGACAGGATTTAGATGCTTTTTGGGAAACGCCAATTGGGGAAGCTCAGCGTGAGAGTCTTGTTGAGGAGATGGTTGCTCAAATGGCGGCTCAAGGTGTCGATGATTATGAACCAACACAAAGGGCACTGGATTCGGCTCTGCGCTCTGCGCAGATATCACAAGATAATGGTCATGCGCCAGAGGTAACGAATGAAAAGATGTTAGATGATCATGGTCCTAAGTGGTACCAAGATATCGGTGGTTCTATTGCTAATGGCTTTAATGCGGTGCATGAGTTTGTACAAGAAGAAGTTAATCCTATCCTCGGAATAGGGATAACGGCTGTGGCCGGTGCTGCTCAGGATGAAATCCTTCATAATGAAGGTTTGTCAGGGCAAGCTGCTGATGCGCTTCAGAAGCCAATGGTGCCATGATCTAATGTAGTCGAATACGAAATGATATTAAAAAACGGGCTTTGCGGGGATGCATAGCCCGTTTTTCTTTGTTCTGATTTATGCTGTCTGGGTAATCCAGCCACCACCAATGACGCGACCATCGATATAACATACGGCGGCTTGGCCTGCGGAGATACCATATTGCGGTGCGTCTAGTTGGATTTGCGCGCCGTCCTTACTCATCAGTAATTTCGCTGTGGTAGGTTTCATCGTTGAGCGGAATTTAACCTCTACCTCTATTGGATCATCATTGTCGCCTTGCTTGAACAACCAGTTGCACTCTTTCAGGGTTAATATATTGCGTGCGAGAGCTGCTTTTGAGCCGACAATAACCTGATTTTCTTTTGGTTTTAGGGCTACGACGTATAATGGTTCGTTATTCTCGGTGATGCCGCCGCCGATACCAATGCCGCGACGCTGTCCGATGGTAAAGTGAATAATGCCCTCATGATCGCCAATTTCTCGCCCATCGGTATGGATTATTTTACCCGGATTTTGTGCTTCGGGGCGTATTTTTTTCACAACCTTTGCATAATCACCATGGGGAACAAAGCATATATCCTGACTGTCCGGCTTATCTGCATTCATCAGGCCAAGGCGCGTGGCGTGTTCACGAGTGATGTCTTTTGCCCAGCCGCCTAAAGGAAAGCGAAGGAAATCAAGTTGTTCTTGTGTTGTTGCGAATAGGAAATAGCTTTGGTCTTTTCCGTCATCATGGGCGCGTTTTAAATAGGCACGGCCATCATCACCGATGATGCGTTGGATGTAATGCCCAGTTGCCATGCAATCTGCGCCAAGCTCATGCGCGACTTTTAATAAATCGCGGAATTTGACGCTTTGATTGCATTTTACGCAAGGAATAGGGGTCTCACCGCGTAGGTAGCTGTCGGCGAAATCATCAATCACAGCTTCACGAAAGTTACTTTCATAATTTAGTACATAATGCGGAAATCCTCGCTCTTCAGCGATACGACGCGCATCGTAAATATCTTGTCCGGCGCAACAGGTCTTGCTTTTAACCGCTTCGCCTGTCGCATCACCATAATCGTAGAGTTGCAGTGTAACACCAACCACGTTATAGCCCTCTTCATGCAGAAGAGCCGCACACACAGAGCTGTCCACGCCGCCTGACATGGCAACGACGACTCTGGTCTGGGATGGGGATTTTGCAAAGCCCATGCTGTTTAATGTTGCGTCCATGCGGGGGAATATAGGGATTTATGCGAAAAAAGCAAGTTTTGTGTTTAATGGTACTTTTTGATCGCGATTTTCACCATTTTTTTCAATTCATCTGCGACAGGGCCACCATCCTCTTTGAGCTTGCCCTTATGAACGGCGTTCATAGCATCGATGTGTGCCTGAATAATGATGCGTTGGTTTTTCAGGTTAAGTGCGGTTTCAGAAATATAATCTCGCAAGGATTCTGCAAAATAAGCTGCCAAAGTGTAGCCGCATAATTCGGCAATATCTTTTGTTTTATGCGCATATGTGAAAATTTCTTGTGCTTTTTCATCGCGTAAATTTGCATTTTCTGCCTTTTGCATGTCCTTCCAGATGAGGGATATTTTTTCTAAATGCTGCGCGATATTATCTTCGCAGCCGACACACATTTCGGCGATTAATTTATCTGCCTCTATGATGTCTTCTGGGGCAATATGTCCGTCTTCATTGGTTTGGATGCGTGTGCCCAGCTTGTTTTTTAGTGGATTATACCTGTGTTTATAGACATTGATTATAGTTTTTCCGTCATTTTCTTTGTTTGTCATATATTTGTCTCCACAACATAGGATGATGTGTTGCGTCGATCTTCCCCGATAAACTCGACGTCTTGTCGTCTACGATCGGGGCCAAAAAAATTGGGGGCATCAATGAATGGGCGTGGGTGGTCAATGATAGAGCAAATACGTGAGGCCAGCAGCTTTCCCGATATCGGTTTGACCAATATTTCATTCGCGCCCAAGTCGCGTGTGGAATTTGTTAACCTTTCAGTTGTGAAGCCACTAACGACAATGATAGGCAGGAAGCGGATAGCATCATTTTCATGTGTACGTACCCAGTTTAATAAGTCCTTACCATCGCCGTTCGGCATAAGCCAGTCCGTTAAGAGGATATCGATTTTACTGACATAGCGACTGCTTGTGCGTGCTTGTGCGATTGTAAGCAGGTCGGTGGCTTCTTTTGCATTGGCGCATGTCAAAATGTCACCAACACCAAAAACCCGTAGCATTTCAGAGGTTAATGTCTGTAGATAAATCGAATCCTCAACCAGTAATATGCTGAAATTACTAAGATTATATGGTTGTGGGTTATTATGTCCTGATGATATAAGCGGCAAGATGACACATCCTTGATAAACGATACTTTGACCATAGTAACGTGATTATCAAATACCTCAAAATAGTTTCTGAAATTCAGTTCGCTTTGCGAGCATTGAGGTGTTATTTTTTCTTATTATATATCGAATCGAGACGTGTAATAGAAAATTAAAAGGCTCTTGTTGTGATTAAAGCTTTAATTTCGTTTTTAAAACCATCGTTGCCATTCGATTCTAATTCATTTTATTTTGTAATCATTTTAATTTCATTGGTTTCATTTTTTGCGGTTCTGGGAGCGACTAAGGCATCTGTTGGCGCTCATAACTATTTAGAAATTTCACATAATGGCATTATATGTATATCTGGTATCGTTGCGGTTCTTGTATCCGTGCCTTCACGGTTTTTTTGTATTACATTATCTATGCGGCATTTGTTTTTTCTCGTTGTGTACAGTATGGCAATTTCAGGTGTGCTTTTAATCGCAGTTATCCCGTTGATTGGAACAAATTTGGTATCGTTGCGTTCTTATCCGTATGTATATCAGTCATGTTTTGTGGTGTTTGCCATAGGGCTCTTGGGTTTTCTTGTGCGTGAAGCATTTAGTTGTTTCCATATATTTGTAGAAAACAGGCCTGCCTTTAAAATGCGGCTTAGTATATTCTTGCTTTATGTCTTGTTGTATGTTGTTTCCATGCCAATTTTATATGGTCTGCCTCTTGTTGTATTTTTTATGCCATTTTTTTAGATTAAACATTGAGATAGAAATGTATTGCCCAAACAGCTAAATTAAACTCAAACTTACTTTAAGGAAAGATTCGCATTATGGCCAAAATAAAAGTTGATACACCTGTTGTTGAAATAGACGGGGATGAGATGACCCGTATTATTTGGGCGTTTATTAAGGAAAGTCTGATCTTACCGTATTTGGATATTGATCTAAAATATTACGATCTATCCATTCAAAAGCGCGATGCGACGGATGACCAAATCACGATTGATGCAGCGAATGCGATCAAAAAATATGGTGTTGGTATTAAATGCGCGACTATCACCCCTGATGAAGCGCGGGTTGAGGAGTTTGGCCTCAAGAAAATGTGGCGCTCACCCAATGGAACGATTCGTAACATTCTTGGCGGCACGATTTTCCGTGCGCCGATCATATGCTCTAACGTGCCGAAATATGTACCGGGTTGGGAGAACCCAATTATTATTGGCCGCCATGCGTTTGGCGATCAATATAAAGCCACGGACATGAAAATTGATCAGCCAGGCACGATGAAGATGGTCTTCACCCCTAAAGACGGTAGTGATGTGCAGGAGTGGGAAATATATGACTTTCCATCATCCGGTGTGGCGATGGGGATGTATAATCTGGATGAGAGCATCGAGGGTTTCGCCCGTTCCAGCTTTAATTACGGTTTGTTGCAAAATTATCCTGTTTACATGTCGACCAAGAATACGATCCTCAAACAATATGATGGTCGCTTCATTGAGATATTCCAACGTATCTTTGACGCGGAGTTTAAGGCCGAGTTTGATAAGCGTGAGTTGTGGTATGAGCATCGCTTGATCGATGACATGGTGGCGCAAGCGATCAAGTCCAAGGGCGGTTTTGTCTGGGCGTGTAAGAATTATGATGGCGATGTTCAATCCGATATTGTGGCGCAAGGGTTTGGCTCACTCGGCCTGATGACCTCTGTTCTGCTAACCCCTGATGGGAAATGCGTGGAGGCCGAGGCCGCGCACGGTACAGTGACCCGTCATTACCGCCTGCATCAAGCGGGAAAGCCCACATCAACAAATCCGATTGCCTCGATCTTTGCATGGACAAGCGGCCTGAAATATCGCGGCATGTTTGATGATAATCAGGTATTGATCGATTTCTGTGAAACGTTGGAGCGTGTCTGCACACAAACGGTGGAGCAAGGGCACATGACCAAAGATTTGGCGTTGTTGGTTGGCCCAGACCAAAAATTTCTCACCACGCAGGAATTCCTTGGCAAGGTTGTTGAGGGTTTGGAAAAGGCGATGGGGTAAGTGATGTTGTGGAATTTGATGAGGATAAAGCACAAAAAATAATTGGTTCAAGTATACTTGTTGGAATTACATATTTTGATTCAAGTGGCGAATTTGAGTCTCAGACACAATTTTATGGAAGCGTGTTATCTGTATCTTCTGAGGCTGGGATTTTGTTAAAGCTTGCAGGTAAGCGTAGTGGTGAAGAGTATAATTTACCTCCTGACACTAGTTGTATTTGGAAGGCAGAACCTGGAGTCTATATGTTGAAATCTAACAATGAAGAAATCGAAGACCCTAATTATTTGTGTAGTTGGGAAGTTTATAGAAAGAGGAAAACTTGATTAATCATTTCAATGTAAACGTCAGCTTATGGCTTATAAGAAATCATTAATAAGACAATTGAAAAGTGAATTTCTGTTTCCCAAGACCAGTGTTATTTCGCTGTGAAGCGCTGCTACACCAAAGATTTCATATCACTAAAAGTAAAGTATTCATTCTTTTTTAAGAACAGGTGCGGTATCATTTGTTTTTTATAGGTAATATAAACTCTGAATTAGGTGTACATTATTTTTCAATATCTCTCAAAAAAGAGTCTGATTGCTGAGGTTGAGGATTTAACTAATAAAATAGTTGAAATCAAAAAACAGAACCAAGCCATTCTCGATAACTCACCAGTTTGCACAAAAATAATCGATCTTGATTATAATCTACAATTCATGAGCGCCAGCGGCGTAAGGGATCTTGATATTGATGATATTACAGAATTTTACGGAAAGCCGTATCCTTTAGAATTTTATCCGCAATCTTTTAAGGATATTATGATTGCAGGTTTGGATAAATGCAAAGAAACTGGTGAAATCATTACGCAAGAAGCACCTGTTGTTGATTTAAATAGAAATACAATGTGGTTTCATTCAACGATCACACCTATAGATGACAATGAGGGTAATCTAGATTATTTTTTGGTCGTATCTTATGATATTACGAAATTTAAAGTAAATGAGAAAATATCTAACGGGTAGAGTAAAATAAGAAGAGATGCTCATTTTCTTGATCACAGAAATTTGTAAACTTATATCTTAAAGTGTATTATGTCCCAAAGTATAAAAAGGGAATGATAATGGGGCACGGTTCAAAAGAAATTCAAGAGTATGGGACGCAATCTACTCCGCAGGAAAAGGGATGGATGGCTACTTTGAAAAACGCACTTTCTTCATTTCATATTTCGTCAAAAGAAGGTGAAATATGCACACATGAAGAAGAGCGAGGTTTTAATCCTGAAACAGATTTACAAAACTTATGCGAAGATTTGTTCGGGGAGAGTATCTCACGGCATGTATCGGATATGGAACAAGAAAACCCATCAGGGACAAGTTACAGAAACCGTGCATTTGATTTCACGAATTATGTTCGGATGATGGATGGTGAGAGCGTAACACTATATGGCACCACTCATAACAAAGAGGAAAAAAGTTTTGACGCACAAAGGTTTGTCGATGCGGTTAGGGAGGGAAGAAGTCTAAATCGTGGTGAGGAATCTCCCTCTGCGTTAGATTTGAAACGTGACTCTACGGATCATAGTTTTGGGGTATTGTTGGAGACTGTCGGAGATGAGAGRGCTATTCAGAGCCTTAATACAGCAAAGAAAGAATATCAATTAGAAAAGGCGGGGGGCGATAATGGCTTTTATTCTTCGCTTAAGATTTTTTCCGGAACAGACTTTGAAAAATCAATAGAGTTACCTAGAAACAGGTCAAGTGATCTTTCTGAAATGGATATGATTTTGGATTCTGATATGGCAAAACATGAAATACGGACAAGCCCAGACAAGATAAGAGTTGGTTGGAATATTTTGTGCCAAAATCCAGAGGTGATTGAGAGCTCTATTCAAGATAAAGTTCAAAAAGATGTGATGACAGGCGTTGCGCGAAAACTTATTGAGTTTCGTCATGCAGACCGCGTGGAATTTTCAAATCTAGATCCAGAGCAGGAATTTGAAATAAAAGATAGAATAGAACATTTCGAGTTTCATGATAAATTGGGCGAGCTTTTTGTAGGTCAGGATAGGGAGTATTTTCAGCAAGCACAAAAATGGATTGGTGAACGATTGGGTTTACAGGTGGATGAAGAGCTATCTTYGGCATATGATCCTGAAGTTTATTCCATAGAAAATGAATGATGTTTGATTGTCTTAAAAGAATACAAACGGATTGAATATGAGTATTGTCGATAAGTTTTCCTTTGCTTTGAATAAAGGGTTTAACAAATTATGCCAGACCTCTGAAGTTTTTGGTGATCTGGATAATGGCTTGTCTGCGTCTGTTTCTTATTTCAGTATTAATAGGGATGGGCATGGCGGTGTTGATGTTGCCAAAGAGTTCGGCTTTCAAATTATAAGAGAACCTGACATTCCTGTGCATAGGGATGCCTATAAGAAGGTCGGTGATCCTGCTTATCTTGATATGTTGGATAAGGTCGAAAATGTGTTTCAGCGTATCCGTTCTGGAGAGTGCAGCCTTGATGAAACAAATGAAGCATTATTGCAAGAGACTGAAAATTTCTATCAAAGATATATTTCTGGAGAAACAATTACGCAAACTTATAACCCTATGGCTAGAAACTTCATTTCAAATGAGCCAGAAAATCCGGATGATAAATTTATGCACCAACGTTCATTGCAGAAGTGGGATGAACAAATTGGAAAAGAAAATGAAATCCCGCATGAGAGAATAAGACATAGTTGGGGTTTGGATTAAGCATCCCTATATCGGCTATTAACGGTTAATTGCTATCTTTGCGTATCGTAATATGTTTCCTGAGCTATTCTACTGATTTCAAATGATTAAATGCCGTATGCCTTTTGTTTTTACTCGTCAATATTTGGGGCAATATAAGGGTAATCTCACTTAGTATTGCGATTATGTTCGGAGTTTTGATCCTTTTATCGATGTATGTTTCGGCGGGCCTGAAAATATTTGGCAATTGGCTCGTTAGTAAGTTTCCTGATTTGGATGCTATTCATTTCCTTGAAATGGGGCTTTCTTTTCTTACATTGTCTATTTTATTTGCCCTAATTTTTAAAGTGTTGCCCGATGTTAGGATTAAGGCGCGTTATGCTTTTGCAGGCGGAGTGCTCTCTTCATTTTTGTTTATGATTGGTGAGTGGGGCTTTGCGCATGCATTAAGTCTTTCGGCACCTCAATCTGCTTTCGGTGCGGCGGGCTCTGTCGTTTTATTAATGATCTGGGTGACATATGGCTGTATGATTTTACAGCTTGGAGTCGCATTTATTAAGGCTTTGGTTAACCATCACGAAGGTGAGGTCAGRACAACCAGGTTTGTTATGAAGAAATAACGAAGGGTTTCCCATTCTTTCTGCGTATTACAATTATACAATGATCTATAAAAAGGAGAATATGATGAAAAAACTTACAATTTTGAYGGCGTTGGCGGTGATGGTATCTGTCCCTTATGCGTTTGCCGAAGRGGGAGGCGRTCATAAAAAATCWGGTGGTCATCATGGCGGAAAGATGTTYGAGCGTCTTGATACCAATAAAGAYGGMTCTATTTCCAAGAGCGAGTTTATKGCTTCTGCGGAAAAGAGATTCGAGAAGATGGACACYGATGGAAATGGYAGTATAAGCAAGGACGAAGCCCGCGCGCACCATACTAAAATGAAAGATAAAAGAAAATCGATGAAGGATAAGCGCGATAGCAAGTCCGAAGATTAACGCGATAGAAAAGCCTATTTGTGCCTGATCTAAACAATATGACAGATGAAGACCTTATGGCGCGCGTGCAAAATGCGGATCATGAGGCTTTCTCTGTTCTTGTTCATCGCTATACCAATCTGTTCTACAGTGCGGCTTATCGTATGTGTGGGCAACAAGATGATGCAGAGGATATTGTGCAAGATGCATTTTTAAAGCTCTGGAACCGGCCGCGAATATGGGACGCGTCGCGTGGTGCAAAATTCACAACTTGGTTTTATCGTGTTGTGACCAATCAGGCGATTGATTTTATGCGCAAGAAAAAGCCTGTTATTGCAGGTGATGCCTTGGATTATGTCGAGGACACGAGCGACACTCAGCAAGATATGATGGAAGCAGATGAACAGAGCGCAATGATAGAGGCGCTTATTCAGGCTTTGCCGGAGCGTCAGAAAATGGCACTTAATCTTTGTTTCTATGAGGGGCTGACGAATAAAGATGCGGCGCAGATTATGGGTGTTGGTGTGAAGGCACTGGAATCTCTATTGATGCGTGCGAAATCAGGGGTACGAGAAGAGCTGCATCGGCGCGGCATTTTAAAGCAGGGTGGTAATGGAATAAAGGAGAAAACATATTATGGATGATCGTGAACTCAATAAGATTTTAAAGGCACGCGATGTTCCGCCTATGCGCAGTAATTTGGAACATCGTATATTACAGGCTTCGTTGGAAAGTGTTGAAAAGACTGATAATTCAAGAATAAATCCTGTTTTGGCTATTTTTTCGGCCATTTTGGATAGTGTGATATTGCCTAAGCCAGCCTTATCAATGGTCTTTGTTTTGTTGTTTGGGTTGGTGTTGGGGGCGTATCCGGTTGATACGCTGGACGTTAACGCAGCTATTGATGTTGATGCGTATTTTTTGGCCGTTGAAACGATTGAATATGGAGATGTTCTATGAATAAGAAGGTGAAGGTTATTTTTACCATTTCTCTTGTGACCAATATTTTATTATTGGGCATGTTAGGTGGGCAGGCTTATCGTATGAAGCAAGATGGGCGTAGTTCATGGGGGGCGTTGCGGGAGCAGCTAAAGCCGGAGACAGCAACTTTAATGAAGCAGATTTTTAAGGATAAAAAATATGAAGTCTTCCAGATATTTAAAGAAGTTCGCCAGAAAAAGGCTGCTCTGATTGATATTTTTTCTGCGGAAGTATTTGATGCCGCGGCTTATGACGTCGCAGCGCAAGATTTGCAACAATTGGGTATGAAAATATCTAGCCATAAGCTGGAAACATTTAAGGAGCTTGGGGCTCAATTGCCGCAAGAGGAGCGTCAGAAATTGGCACAAAAACTTGTATCATCAGTCCTTGGTAAGCATTGGCGTAAAGGCAAAAAGGGCAGGCATTCACCGCGTGATCAAGCGCAGCATGAAAACAGGGTGGAATAGTGGTTTTTATTGGCTTTAAATGGCTAATTAAGGTTCGTTCGTATCATAATACAACACCCATGCTAATTATTTGTTTTTAAAGAGTAAAGCACCGTACGCTCAGGCGTTCTCATCTGTCCATATTTTGTGTTTTTCCATGATCGCGATGAATAGCTCACTCGCCAGATGATTTTTGAGCCATTCTTGAAGGTGCGGGAAGGGTTGCGCGTAAAACCAGTCACGATCCACGTGTGCAAACTGTCTGATAAATGGGAATATGGCGGTATCTGCAACGGTTGTTTTTTCGCTGGATAGCGCGCCGTTTAATTTTATGCGTTGATCTAAATCGTGAAGGATTGGTGTGGTATCGTTTCGTGCGTTGCTGCAATCTTCATCAGGGTAGCGATTGGGGTATTTATAGCGATCTAGTAATGCTTTGAAGGTGGTGTCGTTGCGCTCAATCAGGTTGAACATGTCAATGCGCGCACCGTCTAGCCATTTGTGCTGATCGTTCTGCTCCAGTGCCCAGAGCATAATGTCTAGGCTCTCATCTATAACACGGCCGTCAGGTAGGATTAAAATAGGGATTGTTCCTTTGGGGGATATCTCTAACATGTGCGCAGGCTTGTCGCGCAATATGATTTCTCGGTGTTCGTGTCCCACTTGCGCAATATGCAGTCCCATTCGGGTGCGCATGGCGTATGGGCATCGTCTGAATGAGTATAATATGGGCTGTACGTTTTTCATTTTTATTATTTATATCAATACGTTGAGCTTTAATTTTAATGCTGGCCAAAACTGGCCGTTTTGTAATTGGTGGATTTGGAGATGTTTTGCTTATTGCTCGGGTTTTTGTTCTGGTTTGTTGTTAAAATGAAGGTCTCGCAGGGCTTTAATGCCGAAGAGTTTGTCTTTTAAGGATTTTGGTAAATCAACCTCTCCATTACTTTCCATATATTTTACAATAATTATGGCGTCTTCAGGGGGCAGGTCGGATAGAGCTTTGGCCAGTTCAAGTTGTATTGCTCTTAGATGTTCTATTTCCCCTTCTGTATGTGGAGAAACTTCATTGTCTATGATTGATTGTGTGGCGGCATAGAGTTCATTTTGTTGTTGTTCTAATTCTTCTTGAATATGGCTTAGGATGATTGTTTGAGGTGAGGTCTCTAATTTCCCCTCAAAGTCTTCTGGATTCTCTAATGATTTTGCGAAAGCGTATTGCACAAGGTCTAAGGCGGCCTGATGATCATCGACGAATATTTCTGCGTACTCGAAATAATAGTGCAGATTTTCGGCGAATTCTCGTGCGATGAACAGGTAAGTAGATTCGACGCTTTTCTTAAATTCTTGTGTGGTTTTCCCGTTATTTTTACTGTCGTTAAGCAGGGTTTCAAAGCTATGCTGTTCGGGAATATGTTTTTTGTCTGTCATTGTATATACCGTATATTTCTCTATTCCTCACTATAGCGCGTATTGTAATAATTTTGACGCTCACGCAGAGATTTTTCGCGCTCTGGTGTTAGGGCGGCGATACAGTGATGGCACGAAATACCTTTTTCGTATTCTTTGCGTTGCACTTCCTCGGCGGATAGTGGTTCACGGCAGGCGTGGCACACGCTCCAATCGCCTTCTTCTAGGCAGTTCTTTACAGATACGCGGTGGTCAAAAACAAAACAATCGCCTTCCCATTTACTGTCATCGGCAGGGATGGTTTCAAGATATTCTAAAATACCACCTTTTAGATGATAAACATTTTCAAATCCTTGGGCGAGCATATATGCGCTGGCTTTTTCACAGCGAATACCGCCGGTGCAAAACATGGCGACTTTCTTATCTTTGTCGGGGTTTAGGTTTTTTTCAACCCAGTCGGGGAATTCGGTAAAAATCTTTATGTCTGGATCGACTGTGCCCTCAAATGTACCAACTTTGGTTTCGTAATCATTGCGCGTGTCGATCAATATGACGTCGGGATCACTGATAAGGGCATTCCAATCCTTTGGTGCGACATATTCGCCGACCAGTTTAGTCGGGTCGGCCTCTGGTTTACGCAGAGTGATAAGTTCTTTTTTAGGGCGGACTTTAAAGCGGTTAAAGGGTTGCTTTTCCGCCTGTGAGTATTTCAGTTCGCATGCCGTGCCTCCGCTGCGTATGCCGAGTTTTTTATCAAGGAATTCAATCATTTTTTCCATGTCGTCGGGGGATGCGGCAATCGTACCGTTTATCCCTTCGGGGGCGAGTAGCAGCGTACCACACATGCTTGGTGTGTTGGCATTGGAAAAATCATAGATGTCCGCGCGTAGCGTCGGGATATCCTCAATAGAAATAAAGCGGTACATCGCCGCGACTGTGTATGTATCCTGTGTCATGCAGAGGTTTATATCGGCTTTTTTATATTTCTGCAACTCTGCGGTTTTTGTGATGATAAGCTGGGTGGCACTGCTATCTTTCTGGGAAGTCGAGTATATTATCCTTTGGGTATGGATTTGTGTATTCTTCCCATTCCTCGTCCGAGAGGAGGGGGGCATCTTTTTCGTTCTCGTCGATTGTTCTAACTTGTTCGAATAATGGCTCGTTGGAGTTTTGTGCTTGTGTTAAATCGCTGGCATCTGAGTGCCACTTTGCCGTGGTTCGTAACGATGATCTCGTATCACCATTGTCGGCCATAACGTTTGATATATAGTGGGTGAGGTCTTTATTCTGTGTGATTTTAGGGTCTTCCAGAAGTGCTTTCCTCATGTCTTGGCACAGCTCGAATAGGCGGTGTGCTTCATCTGTATTACCACCTGACATTTCTGCCATGGATGTTCCTAGAAGTTTGGAAAACTCTTCTACTCTTTTTTGCGTGCCTGTATTTAGGGTGTCTTGCGTGGTTTCTACATATTCCCAAAATTGTGTGTGAAGGCTTTGAAAGCCTTCTGGCATGTCTGGTATTGTTACCGCACTTGACGCTTCGTTATAGGAGTTGGCGTGCTTATTCCATGTTTCTTGCAGGGATTTGGCCGTGCTCTCGTCTGATACCACGATGACTTCATTTAGATATTGTGTAAGGTGAGGGTCATTCTTCACCTGTTCATTCTCTAGAAGGTTATCACGTTGCTGTAGCGCCGTTTGGAAGAGTTCTTCGGCTTTGCCTGTATTTTTCTGATGGCTTACCAGAGCTTTGCGCAGTGTTTCTGAAAATTCAGTCGTTGCTTTAACCAGAGGGGTCGGTAAGCGTGACGTTTCTGGGTCTATATTTGCCAAAAACTGTTGATGTAGTGCGCTGAAATTGCCTTCGTTGTCATTTTTCATGGGACTTATTTCTAAAGTATAGGTTCACGCGTTGGAGCAGTATCTGCATTTTTATCGGCAGGATCTTCGCCTTGATAATTGGGGTTAAGGCTGTCTGCGTGCAGGGTTGCTGTTGCTTTGAGTGAATCAAGAACGTTGTCTTCAATGACCATTACGTTTTTTAGGTATATATCAACTTGACCGCCATTTTGATTTTTGACTTCCGGGCTTGAAAGAAGACCCATTCTAAGGCTTTGGGCGTGTCTGAATGTTGCCGCAGGCTCACCTGTTCCGGTGACGTGCTCTTCTAGAGCTTGTCTGAGGGTGTTTGAAAACTCTATAACATCATCCGGATTAACATTCCCGTAATTTAAACTTGCTTCCGGTGTCACAGGTGTTTGTTGCGATATGCCGCAATGCGTATGAAATTGGCTCATTACGTTTTCTATTAAGTCCAGCTTTGCGCTGTTTGATGCAACACGCTTAGTCATTTTTATCACCTTAAAATTATTTATTTACGTGAATTATATCACTTTATAGTAGTGTTTTACAAACTATCTTGTGTATATGCAAGGAAATCCGGCTTTATACGTGTCTTTATGTGTTTATCATCGCTTTGCCCAATGTTTCAAATTCTGCGCGTCTGGGGTGTCCATATCGCCATGCTACGCCGATTTGTCGGGTTGGTTTTGGGGTGTTAAAGGGGCGGATGGCTATATTTTCCGGTAAATTCTTTAAGGCCATCTCAGGCAGTAGTGTCATGCCGTAATTATGGTTGACTAGTTGGATAAGGGTTTGCAGGGATGTTGCACTGTATGCCTTACGTTGCGCGGTATTTTGCAGGCCGCATGCGGTGATGGCATGGTCGCGCAGGCAATGGCCATCATCAAGGAGAAGGATGTCTTTTGTGTCAATATCTCCGGTATTAAGGGCGTTTTTACGTGGTTCGCGTTCTTTTGGGCAGGCAAGGTAGAACGGTTCTTCAAATAGGAACATTTGTGTCAGGTCAGGAGTTTCAAAGGGAAAGGCCATTAAAACCATGTCTAATGCGCCTTTTTGAATGCTGTTTACGAGGCGATCACTGATTTCTTCGTGTATTTCCAGTTCAAGGGCGGGAAAATTCTCTTGTATGATGGGTAGGATGGTGGGCAAGAAATATGGTGCAATTGTTGGGATAATACCAAGGCGCAAAGGGCCGGTAAGTGGTGCTTTTATGAGTTTTGCGCGTGTGGTTATTTTATCCGTTTCACGTAGTATTTCGCGTGCGTTACGTGCGACTTCTGCGCCGAAAGTTGTGAGTGTTATATTTTTCCGTTGCCCACGATTAACCAAAGGTTGCTGAAGGATGTTCTCTAATTCCCTGATCCCTGCGCCTAATGTGGATTGGGTTATGTGGCATATTTGCGCGGCGGCGCTGAATGATTTTTCATCTTCCAGTGCGATTAAATATTCCATTTGTCGTAGGGTTGGTCTGATCATATTAGTAATTATATCATCTGTAATATTATTTAGTAGTGATTTTTTCACTATTATACAGTGGTATTATGCACTGGATTTTAGGGATGAATCCGTGCAATCTTCATCCTATAGAAAATGAATTCTTAAACAAATGGAGATAATAAGATGCTCGGTATTGGTGATCAAATTCCTGAATTTGAAATTACAGGCGTAAAACCCGGCTTTAATGTGCATGAAGAAAACGGCGAGAGCGCGTTTGAGACGATCACGGAAAAAAGCTTTGAAGGGAAATGGAAGGTTTTCTTTTTCTACCCGAAAGATTTTACATTCATTTGTCCGACAGAAATCATTGAATTTGCAAATCTGAATGAAGATTTTGCAGATCGTGACACTGTTGTTTTGGGTGGTTCCTCAGATAATGAATTTTGTAAATTGGCATGGCGTCGTGAACATGACGGCCTTAAAAGCCTAGGTCAATGGTCATTTGCAGACACAAATGGATCATTGATTGATGGTCTTGGTGTGCGTCATGCAGAAGCGGGTGTTGCCCTGCGCGCAACATATATTGTGGACCCAGATGGCATTATTCAGCATGTTTCGGTTAATGGTTTGAATGTTGGGCGTAATCCAAAGGAAACTTTACGTATCCTTGACGCTCTACAATCTGATGAGCTATGTCCGTGTAACCGCCCAACAGGTGGTGATACGATTGATGTTTCTGCAGAAGCAAGCAAGATCGCCGCTTAAACCTTTGTCTTTCGGGCTGTAAATAGCGTGCTTTTATGCTTCCGTTCCTCACGTATGTACATATACGCTGCGCTACGGGGCAGTGGAACTCCACTATTTTTGCCACGAAATGCTTTGGTTTGCTTAAGAAATTAAATCATGGGCGGTGTTTTGCTTGGCTGATGCCGCCCTTTTTGTATCTAAAATATGGAGAAAGAATATGTCTATTTCAGAATTAAAATCACAAATCCCTGACTATGCGAAAGATATTAAGCTTAATTTATCGTCTTTGGCATCAGATGAAACTCTAAATACGCAGCGCCTGTGGGGCACGTTTTTGGCTTCTGCTTTGGCAACTGGGAATGTAACTGTCATTGCGGCAATCAATGCGGCCGTACAAGAGCATTTATCGGATGAGGCACAGAAAGCGGCGAAGGCGGCGGCTTCGATTATGGCGATGAATAATATCTATTACCGCTTTGTGCATTTGGCGAAGAACAAGGAATATCAAACCTTACAGGCAAAATTGCGGATGAATGTGATTGCCAACCCTGGTGTTGATAAAATTGATTTTGAGCTGTGGTCGCTTGCTGTGTCGATTATTAATGGCTGCGGTATGTGTATCGATGCGCATGAGGCGGCGTTACGTAAGGAAGGTTTGAGCACATCAGAGATCCAAACCGCGGCGCGTGTTGCGGCGGTCATACACGCAGTGGCTGCTGTTTTGACAGGGGAGGCGGTCTTGTCATAATTTTTTTCTTGCTTTGCGATATGTTAACCATATATAAGACATTTCTGTTGTAAGATGGTTTCGTAAAACTGAATAAAAGGTGATGAGTAATGAGTGGTGCTGAAAAGTTTGAGTTGGGTAGTAAAGAAGAATTTGATCAGTGGCGTGGTCGTCTGAATAAAATAGTAAATCCTGAGACAGGGAAGGAGTTACCGCTTGATGCTAGCTTAGATACGCCGGCAGTTTGGGTTAGTCCTGAAGAAGCGCGTGATCTGACGGAATTGGCCGCATGGGATGAAATTAAGCCTAACTTGGGTACAATGGATCAGGGTATACCTGCTTTTAATGCTGTTGTTGATCCGGAAGCTGTTGCTTTGTCAGAAAGCTTTCAACCACCGGCGCAGGTTGTGCCACAGGAAACATGGTTGGAGAGATGGGATAAGACGAAGCCTGATTTGGGAACGATGACTCTTCCTGTTGTTTCGACTTCAGAGCCAGATGATCACGGCATGTAATGTGCGTTATTTCAAGATGATATAAAAAAAGCGAGCTATATAGCCCGCTTTTTTTTGTCTGTTTTTTGCCTGTAAGGCGATGATTAATGATCGCCGCTACTAAGCTGCGATTTTAACCGGTACGTTATTTCCGCCTTGTGCCTTGTTCATGTGGTCGTGAACATGGTCAATCATTGTATCAATGTTGTTATGGAAGAAGTGATTTGCATTGGGCAACACGCGGTAATCAATATCGATCCCTTTTTGCATGTAAAGCTTTTCAACGAATTCATCAACAGATGTGCGTGGGATAATGTCGTCACGTTCGCCGTGCAAAACCAGACCAGATGTCGGGCATGGTGCCAAGAATGCAAAATCTTCTATATGCGCGGGTGGAGCGACGGTGATAAATCCTTCGATTTCCGGGCGACGCATTAAAAGCTGCATTCCGATCCAGGCACCAAATGAAAATCCGGCAACCCAGACATATGGTGTATTTGGATTGAGGTCCATCATCCAGTCCAGTGCGGCTGCTGCGTCACTTAGTTCGCCTTCGCCTTCATCATACACACCTTGAGAGCGCCCAACACCCCGAAAGTTAAAGCGTAATGTGGAAAAGCCACGTTCGACATGTGCCTGAAACAGGGCATGCGTGATTTTATTGTTCATTGTTCCGCCATGTTGCGGATTTGGGTGTAGTATCAACGCCAATGGCGCATCTTTTGTTTTTGAATGTGAATAACGACCTTCAAGACGACCTGCTGGTCCAGTGAGAATAACCTCGGGCATTCATACCTCTTTTTATTTTGATGGTTGACTATATATTTATGTATTCTTGTGGAGAAGGTGTTATGTCTTCTCCAGAATTGCCCCTGTTATATTAGAGAAGATGGAATAAGTCCATAAAATTCTTATAAGTGATTGAAAAACAATGTGGATAATGGTTATCTTCAGAGGCTAAATGATATAATTTCTTTACAGAATCTCTATGGTGGAGCTTGAAATGACGCATATTTACCTTGATTATAACGCCAGCGCCCCTCTGCACCCTGATGTATGGAGGGTGATGGAGCCGATTTTAAACCCAGAATGCGGCGCGCATAATGCCTCTTCTGTGCATTATTATGGGCGTGCAGGTCGTAAAATTATCGAGGATGCGCGCTGTCATGTTTCTGATTTGGTTGGTGCGGATGTTAATCAGGTTATTTTTAATAGTGGCGCGACCGAGGGTAATAATACGGTATTGCGACACTTCACGGAAAAGTATCCGGATGAAAGTATCCTGATTTCTGCTGTTGAGCATCCCTCTGTGTCTGAGGCAATTAGTGCAAATGGTGGGTGTGTTCGTGTTGTGCCAGTGGATGGTGATGGGCTTATCCGTTTGGATGTTTTGGCGGACATGTTGAGCACACAGGAAAAGGTTTCTCTGTTGTCATGTATGTATGTGAATAATGAAACCGGCGTTGTGCAGGATATTCATGCATTAAGTGCGTTGGCGCATAAGTATGGCGCGTTGTTTCATTGTGATGCAACACAAGGGGTCGGGCGTATTCCCGTTGATATGCGCGCCGATGGCATTGATTTCCTGACATTGTCTTCTCATAAAATTGGTGGCCCGCAAGGGGGTGGTGCACTTGTCCTTGGCCTGTGCGGGCAAACGCCGCAACTTCTTATCGGTGGTGGGCAGGAAAAATCAGCACGTGCAGGAACGGAAAATGTTGCCGGAATTGCAGGTTTCGGGGCGGCGGCGCAGGTCGTGCGTGATGGATTGGATACATATCAGGATTTGGCTATTTTACGTGATAAACTAGAAGAAGGGCTTAAAGTGATATCGCCTGATGTTATTATCCATAGTGAAAATGTATCTCGCGTGGTGAATACCAGTTTTTTCTCCTTAAACGGGGCTAATTCGCAAAGCATGTTAATGGCGTTTGATTTGGAAGGGATCGCGCTCAGTAATGGCTCTGCCTGTTCCAGCGGCACGGTGAAGCCTAGTGTTACCTTAAAAGCCATGGGGAAAAGCGCAGAAATTGCATCAAGTGCCTTGCGTGTTTCGCTCGGCTGGGCTACGAAAGAGG
Organism: Zetaproteobacteria bacterium; assembly: GCA_002747015.1. Next base: position 428,802 of record NVXI01000001.1, on the reverse strand, counting down.
GCGATATTGATGCATTTTTATCCGCATGGAAAAAAATATATAGTCGCATAAATACCTAATAAAGGTTGAGAATTGAACATTACAAGGATTTGAGTATGCCAACGATTATAGTCATTCAAGTGGATGGTTCTAAAAAAGAGATAGAAGCCGAAGAGGGCTGGTCTTTGATGGAAATTCTGCGTGACGTGCCTTTTGAAGACATAGAGGGTGCGTGCGGTGGATCGATGGCTTGCGCGACGTGCCATATGTATATTCACCCTGATTGGGTGCAAAGAGTATTTAAGCAGGCAAATGAAAAAACCGAGGAAGAAGAGGACATGCTCGACCTTGCATTTGATTTGAATGATTATTCACGCCTCGGCTGTCAGATACGCATGAGCAAAGAGTTGGATGGTCTGATTGTTGCACTTCCTGGTGCGAAAGTTGATTGGTAATCCCATGATTAGACATATTGTCATGTTTAGCGCAAAACAGCCAGAGAATATTGATACGATCTATCAAGGCCTTAAAATGTTGGAAACCATTGATGGGGATTGGATTTTGCGTGTTACTAAAAACGCGAAAGTTGATCAAATCGCCAATGATATTGATGTCGTTGTGTATGGTGAGTTCCCTGATGAGGATGCTTTGGCGGTGTATAAATCCCATCCTACATACATTGAGTGCATTTCTGTTGTGCGACCGTTGCGTGATAAACGCATTGCGGTTGATATACCAGCTTAGTTGTTCTTATCCATATTTCCATAGGGGTACTTTAAGTCTTCTGAATAGAAAACAACAAGAAAAGAACAAGAAAAATGATATCTTGCACATTGGACCCAGAAGATAAGAAGCTGTTTGGCAAAGAAATAGGGGAGATCCTAGTCAAAAATCACGGGCAGAAAAAATTCTACTCGCCTGCGCAAGTGAAAAAAGCATCATCTCAGAGCAAGTATGATGTTGATTGGTATTGCTGGGCTATGTGCTTATATACTTCACCTGACGATTTTAATACTTATCACCAATCTACCGGTGAGGTCTGTGATTATGCGGCTATGAGGTTTGAAATGACATCGGCACTTACGGATGGAGCATCAGATACGTGGTTTGATGTCGATCTTTCATGGTTGGAGTGGCCAGATATTGAATTACCATCGATCTTTGATTTTATTGATCTGTAAGGATGAATTGTCAAACATCGCGGCGCAGGGGTGTTCGTTGGAGATGGAATTCTCGGGTGATTTAATTGACAGAGAGCTGTTGATAATGATGGTGACGGGGCTAGCTTCTCTCATGAATAAAAACTTCGCGATGTGGGTAGGGGATTGCAATGTTGTTTTCTTTGAATGTATCCCAAAGGGCAAGCATAACCGCACCGCGCATATTGGTGACGCCTTTTTCTGCATCTGTAATCCAGAATCGTAATTTAAAGTTAAGGGAGCTATCTCCAAATTCGATGAGGTGGCACACGGGGGTTGGGTCTTTGCAAATGCGATCATGCGCATTTGCCGCAGCTTCGGTTGCGAGCCTGGAAACATCATGGGGGTTAGAGTCGTAGTGAACGCCAAATGAAACCTCTAACCGAATGAGGGAGTTGCCGTGGCTCCAATTCACGACGCGCTGGGTGATGAACTCTTCGTTTGGAATAAGGAATGATTTGTTATCGCGCGTTACGATTTCTGTATAGCGGGCAGCCATATGGTTGACCCAGCCAAATGTACCATTTTCCAGTTCGATAACATCACCGGGTTTAATGGATCGATCAATCAGTAGTAATATGCCTGAAAATAGGTTTGATATGCCTTTTTGTAAGCCGAAACCAATACCAAGGCCAATCGCACCACCAAAGACCGCAAATAGGGATAAATCAATGCCAGAACTGGTAATTCCCACCAGTAATGCAAAGACGATCAGTGTTACGCGAATGATCTTTGAGATTAAGACTTGTGATGATCGGGTCAGTCCTTTTGATTTTAATACGCGCCGCTCTGCAAAGGAAGATATGAAGGTTGCAAAGTAAAGTAAAGCAAAGAGGTAGAAGGATCCTTTAATAACGGCAAGCGCGGATAACCTAATATCCCCGATAGAAAATCCGATGGCATCAAGTGTTTGTGTCGCATGTTCTAACATGCCAAAAATGCTGAGCGCGGCAACGCACCAAATGGAGATCGCAAAGATATTGCGCACGGCATTATTATCGATGAATTGCACGATAATGCGGATGACGATCCATGCCAGCAAGACTTTCATCATTCCGTTAATTATTGATACATCAACGCCAACAAGTTCTGAACTGGCGAGGCGGGTGATGAAAAACAAGACGGTAAGGGTGATAAGTGGGAAAAGTAGTTTCCTTACGTTGTTCGCGATTTTTTTCGCACGATAGGGAATATCCGCTTTACTGATGGTGCCTTGCATTGGTTTTCTTAAAATGCGGTATAGGATCATGCCAAAAATGAAGGAAATGGCAATGATGACGCCTTCATATATTGTGTTGGCCTGAAATAAATAACCCGCACACCACGATACTAATGCGTTCCACCATGCAATGGGGTCAAATTTATCAAGTTCTTCAATCATGCGGTGATATTACGCGATTTTCAGTGTTCTGCCAAATGCTGTTTGGGGTGTTGTGTTTTTAATTTCATAGTTATTTGTTTTTGCTTTGTTACAGCGTTGTTTCGTCGCATCCGTATTATCATACGCCTACGCTCCTCTCGCCTTGTACCAAAATAAATTCAAACGACGATGATAGGTAGGTGTGGTGGAATGACAAAAGAGAGCGCGGAAGGTGTCCGTACTCTCTTTCATTCTACTTTAACAGGTTATCTTACCCTAGTTGGCATTCGAGGGCGCCAATATTTTAATGGCTTCATCCGGGTATTCTTTGCGGAATTGTTCATCTAAATCGCTTGGGTGTGCCATAAGGCGAAAGAATATCGGGCCGCACAGAATATCTGCCGAGAGGGATATGTTTATATCATCGCGGAATTCACCATTTTTTTGACCTTCTTCGATGCTGTAACGAATGGCATCCATGAGGGGTTCTAGCAAATTATCTTTGAAAATTTTGAGTGAGACTTTACTTGCCTGTGCTTCACTGAAGAGCTGGGCGATTGTTTGGCCATTATTGCTGTCTACAAGGCGAATAAGCTTATCCAGCTGCATTGTTATGGCTTCTTTATGGCTGCTGGCAGTGGGTAATGGGGTTTGCATGCCAGGCTGGCTTGCCAATGCATCCATTACAACAGCGGTTTTGTTCGGCCACCAACGATAGATCGTTGTTTTTCCGACTTTTGCTTTCTTTGCAATGGATTCAATGCTCAGTTCTTGCACTGATGTTTGAAGTAGTAATTTGTTTGTTGCGTTTAGGATCGCTTTGCGCGACTTTTCACTGCGTGGACGGCCTTTTTTGACGGCTGTACTTTCCATGGCTTTCTCCTTTTGTGTCCGCGCGTACGTCGGCTCAAGAACAATATGAAAACTTATCGTGTCGTATTTAGATGAAACAGATATGACTTATTTTTTGTGTTTTGGCAAGAGGGGCTGTGCGTTTTTTTGTGTATTGCGTATCATATTTATAAAATCGTTTATTATCAATATGGTTACGCTGTGCAGTTAGGTTCTGTCGTTATGCATTATTCATGGAACCGCGCCATCTCGTTTAGTCGTATTTGTTCTTTTTTAACCGATTCGCCGCTGTGACAGCGAATCGATGTGTTGTATGTAGGGGGTAATTCTAGAAACGGTAGGTTAGTCCCGTGGTGATATTCCAATCACGTTCCAACTGTACACCGTTCAGGTTTTGATAGATGGGTAAGCGTGCCTCTACACCGAATTCCAGTCCTTTTAGGGGATGGGTATCAAAGGCATAAACGAAGCCCGCGCCAAGCTCCACAGCCTTACCGCCATAATTGTCGGGGTTTGCTGTTTGCACGGGTGCAGCGATATTGGTGTCTGATCCCTTGATCTTGCCGGTTTTCTCGGCGCTGAGCAGTGCATTTACCGTAATCTGGTTTGAGACTTTATATCCGCCCCAGCCCGTAAGGGTATGCTTGTTCCCTAAGCGGTACCCTTGGGAGTTTTTATTTTCTAATCGAATGATGCCATTATATTGTGCGCCCCATGACCATTTATCATTGTGTCCTGAGTAGGTTATACCTGTTAATGTATCCCATGTTCCAGACCCAAGTTGCATCGCATAAGGTAGGCGCAATATTGGCGTGGTGTTGGCGGGGGAGAGGATATTATCCTCCTCTTTAATCGAGCCTGTCGGTGCACTGATGCCAAGGCTGATATTGACGTTATGGTTGGCCGTTTCGTAAAGATTATACAGCCCTGTCAATGAGGTGTCGCCCCAACCGCTGGACCTTGTTGTGAAACGCCCCAGCTCGGTAGAGCCAGCCATCCCCGCAAAGGTGGTGTGGGTCATGTCCTTTTTCATATACATGGCCATTGTCATCAAGGTTAGTTTATCACTTACCCCATACATTGCCTCGAACATGTGCATGTCCATATCCATTTTTGTTGGAACAACGCGTAATGTTGCAGGTGGTGCGTTCGGATTTGCGATTGTTGTGACAATTTCTTCGGGGGATATGGGGTTTGTGCCTTGGCGGTTGCCGCTCATATGCATGCGTTTGAATTTATATGAGACCATCCAATCGCCTTTGTTGTGCGTGTGGTCGCCCATGATACTGAGTGGTGCCGTTGGTGCGTCTGTGTGTTGGTGCCCTTTGTTACTGCCATGATGTATGTGCAAATCTTGCGCATTGGCATTGAATGGAAGGATAGAAAGGATCGTACCGCCCATAAGGCAGGCTTTATAAAAAGTGTTCATCATTGAACTCCTGTGGCCAGTATTCTTCTATTGATTGCAAGGCATCGTGCTTTGCAATATTGATCTTTAGAAGAAATCTTTGGCTGTTTTAAAAACGTAAATGAATAGAATTTATTTTAATTCAGGAGGTGTAAGGCGGTGCGCGGATAGCGTGTGCCGTTTGCGGATACTGTTCTCGCGCAGGCATGCTTGCAAAGAACCAGCGTTGTTTGCTGATATCGGCATTTTGTCTGTTTCGAATTTGTATCGTGGTCGGGATATTATAGTCTGTGGCCGCAGCCAAGCACATCACACAATGATTTTTAATGTTGGGCGGTGCGGGAACTTTTTGTCCGCTTTTATCGATGAAGATGGTTTTTGTGCCAAATGCGCTACAGATAACAATGGGTTGGCCGTTTACTTTCTTAACCCAGAGGGGTGTTGTTTGCGCAAGGAAAGATAACCCCATAGCGATAAGTGCTAGGGTAGTAATGATTTTCTTGTAATGCCGTTTGCCGTTGATCATGGGGTGTGTGTAGTGTAGTTAGTCCTTTAAATCAATGGTATGTCATTTGTGTTAGTGATATTATTAACCATTATCAGATAACATAATGCACTACGTTAATTTGCTTTGAGCAAAAGGGATTTAAATGTCGGATAAATTAGATCAGTGGGAAAAAAAGGTTGCAGCATTGTTTGAAGATGTTGCAAATTTTTCACCCGAAGAGCAGAAAAAGGCAAAGCATCTTATGCGTTCTCTTGGTACAGAAAATAAAAGTACTGAGCCTTTAGTTAATCAAGAAGAGCATGATTTTATAGCGAAGACTCTTTCAGAACAAGAGCCGGATTAGAATACATTTTTCTGGAATGTTTTTGGTGCTTTATCAATAACGACAATTATACCTTTTCTGTATTCAAGAATGGCTAGGCCGCGCTCTACTATTCCGTCTGAGCGAAAACGGAATATACCATCAACACCGGAAAACCCATTGGGGTTTGTGATGGCGTTGTGATTATAGGCGGGGCGGTTATCATATTGTAAGCCGGTGCGTGCCAAACTGGCGGCCAGAGCCGTTGCGTCATAGGCAAGGGATGCGATGCGCGGGGGTGTTGCGTGGTAAATACCGTTATAGCGTCTCTCGAATTTCATGCGCGCAGCAGGCGCGGGGGCCGCAAACCATGTGCCATCCATCGTTTTATCGCGTGCTAATGCCGGATCATCCATTAACCCTGTTCCAAGACGTTTAACTTGACCAGCCGGTAAGTCATAGTGATTAAGGAAGCTGCTGACTTGTCGTGCAACTGTACCGCCTACGGGCATTAGAATAGCGTTAAATGGTGCGCCATGTGCGTTACCACTGGCGCGGCGGGCATCGTAATCCGAGAATGATTTTATGATAGGGCCGAGATCATTTCCTTGGGGGGCAAAACGTTCAATACGTGATGTTTCGATTCCTACGCGGCGGGAAATGGATTGATATGCAGAGACAACGCCGTTGCCGTAACTGTTTCTGGGGCTAAGAACACCGATGCGGTTATATCCGGCGTGGCTGGCGTAGCGTATTACGCGCTCTACTTGGTCAAAGGGTAGGAAGCCAATCAAAAATGTACGGTTATTAGCGAGTGTCCAATCAGTTGAAAAGGCGATCATATTGATGTTTGCGCTTTGTGTTACTTGACGTGCTGCTTTTACGGAGGAGGAAAATACAGGGCCGAGGACAAGTTTTGCACCGTCTTTTAGTGCATTGCGTGCGGCTTCCCGTGCGCCTTCGGGCGTGCCTTTCGTGTCTTTAGGCAGGAGTTCGAAATTATCATAACCAACATCAAATAATGCAATTTGCGCGGCGTTTAGCATTGATTGCCCTAATTTAGAGTGTTGGCCGCTAAGTGGTAGTAGGATCGCAACTTTGACAGGGGGGAGGGCGTTTCCTTGGGTTTGATTTGGTGCGCCGAGATTATGTTGTTCAACGGAGGCAATGGAAAGGTCATTCGGTGTTTGCGCCGCCGTTTGTTGAGAAGATCGGTTGGCTTCTTGCCATGGTTGGGTGTTATATCCGCCTGATGAGACGCATCCTGTAAGAATAGCAGAGGCTAATAAAGCGCAGAATAGGGGGAGTATTGAATAAAAACGTAATCCTGTGTGTAATTCGCGCATGAGTCTGTTATTCTCTTTTAAAATTAATATAATAATGTCGATTATGAGTATCAACGATATAGAAGAAAAGATGGAAAATCCAGAGGGAAGTGAGCATTTGAAGGCTGGCTTATATATAGTCGCGACTCCCATTGGGAATTTACGCGATATTTCTTTAAGGGCTTTGGATGTTTTACGTCATGCGGACGTTATTATGTGTGAGGATACACGYGTAACGCGCAAATTGTTTAATGCGTATCAAATCAAAGGGCGATTACAATCTTATAATGATCACAGTGATGAGACGCGCCGCYACGAAATTGTTGCACGYGCGGGAGCGGGGGATGTCGTTGCGTTGGTCAGTGATGCGGGGATGCCGTTAATTTCTGATCCTGGGTATAAATTGGTTMGGGATTGTCGCGARGAAGGCGTTTATGTGACRACTATTCCAGGRGCTAGCGCGCCATTGGCTGCGTTRCAGATATCTGGATTGCCAAGTGATCGKTTTTGTTTTTTAGGGTTTCTACCRCATAAAAYAAATGCGCGGCGGAAAATTGTAGATCAATGGAAGGATGTGCCCGGGACGTTGATTGCTTTTGAAACTGCSCCACGTTTGAARGCMTCTTTGCAAGATATTGGTGATGTTTTGGGTGCGCGCGAGGTTGCGGTCGTGCGCGAGATTACGAAATTATATGAAGAGGTGCGTAAGGGCACACCGAGTGAGTTATACGCATATTATGATGAGCATGGATTGCCGAAGGGCGAAATTGTTTTGGTAATTGCGCCGCCTGTGGCCGAGGAGGTCAGTGATGAGGCTATAAACAATATGATACGAAGCGCACTGGATACAATGCGAACGAAAGAGGCAGTAGTCTTTGTGGCAGAAAAAACGGGCCGGAAAAAGAATGATTTGTATAATATTGCTCTTCAAATAAGTAAGGAAGGTAAATGAACCGGGTCACTGACCCAGTTGAGACAAGTCATGCGCGTGGTGTTCGCGCAGAAGAAGCCGCAGCGCAGTATTTGAGGCAACGTGGCTATGAAATCCTGTGTAAACGTTACAAGACCAAATTTGGTGAAATTGATCTGATTGTCCAAAAGGATAATATTATTTGTTTTGTTGAGGTCAAAATGCGCGGTGATATCGCGCAGGCTTTGGAGTCTGTAACATCGCGCATCCAAAAAAGAATAGAGAATTCTGCTTTATACTTTTTATCTGAAAATCCAGACTATATGAATTGTGATATGCGCTTTGATGTTATTGCTATGGTATGTTCTCAGCAGGGGGAATTGCGTATTACGTATCTGGACAATGCATGGGAAGCACGTTCATAATATCGATATTCGGTTCAGGTGATTCGAATATTGATATTAGAAATCGGGATTTTACTATGAAACACTACGTTATACTTTCTCTTGCCGTATCTGGCCTTATTCTTTCTTCTTGTACGGCGGTTGGCGTTGGCGTTGGCGTTGGTGTCGGTACTGCGATTGTTCAAGAGGGCGGTATTTCACGAGCGGCGAGTGATTTGCGCATTCAAACGGAAATTAATGATCTGTGGTTTCGCCATGATATTAGTATGTTTAGAAAATTGGATCTGACCATTAATCAGGGACGTGTTTTAATAACAGGTGTTGTTCAAGATCCAAATCATCGTATAGATGCCGTGCGTATGGCGTGGCAGCCAAGAGGCGTTGTTCATGTGATCAATGAAATTAAAGTGGCGGAAAGTGCGGGCATTATTGGTTATGCAAAGGATGCGTGGATTTCCACACGTTTGCGCTCGGCTTTGATTATGGCGAGTGAAGTTGAATCTATCAATTATTCCATCGATACAGTGCAAGGCAGTGTTTACCTTATGGGCTTTGCGCAAAATCAGGCAGAGTTAAATCAAGTGATTGAAACGGCGCGTACGATTGAAAATGTAAAGCAAGTTGTTAGTTATGTGAAATTGGTGGGTACGCCTGAGCTTGCGCCTGTATCAAATGGTCAAATGAACGCGCAGCAGCAAGCAACACCTGCTCCCGCGACAGGAGAGCCAATACAGTGGAATCAAGAGAGTGTCTATTAGTGCGTGTTTTCAGTTTTTGCTGATTTGATATAGAAAGATATAATGGACGCAGATGCGAAAGCTATAGAGTCTTTAAAGCAATATGCAGGCGTGTCCGATAAGGATATTGATCTGGGGGGACTTGCTCTGGCGATGGTTGCGCTAGATCATGATGGTATCTCTGTCGATCGATATGTCCGGCATTTTCAAAAAATGAGTGATGAAGCGCGTGGGCGTTACGATGTGTTAATTTGCGATGGTGCGCAAGATGATGCAGGGCTGCGTTTGGCCGCACTTAAATATACGCTTTCGGATATTCATGATTATCGCGTGGATGATATACGCCATGAAGCTTTGGAAAGTGCGGATATTATGCGGGTGATTGATCGCGCGAAGGGATGTTCGAGTGCACTCTGTTTGCTCTATATAGATGTGGCGCGTAAGGCTGGTTGGCTGGTTGAAGGGCTGAATTTTCCAAATTTGTTCTTATGTCGTTTGGAGTATGAGGGGGTACGCTTGATATTTGACCCTTCACAACAATGCAAGGTTTTGGAGGCACATGAACTAAGAGCAATTGTTAAAAATGCATTGGGTGAGCAGGCGGAATTGTCAACAGATTATTATGATGGGCTGGGTGCGCGGGAAATTGTTATTCACTTATGTAACCATTTAAAGCATCGTCGTATTGCCATGGGGGATTATTGTAATGCACTGAATATGGTTTTGCGTATGCGCATGATTGTGCCGGATGAATACCGGTTATTGCTTGATGCTGGTGTGCTTTGTGCACGTTTGAACAGATCAAAGGATGCGGTGGAATACCTTAATGAATATATTACACAGGCACCTGATGTTTATGACAGACAAGAGGCAGAGTTGTTATTGGATGAATTATTACGTGATTTATAATGTTMTTGTTTTTTNCTTCACGGRAATTTKCCTTCTATTGYATTGAATTYCTTGCAAGCGTCTCCATAACGGCTTATGAGTGTTAAATATTGTTTTGCGAATCCTTTAATTGTGGATTTGYGTTTATTTTTKGAGTTGAGAAGGGAAGATTTTTATGTTCGCTCGGTATTTTATGATTTTTGCAGCCCTGTTKATGGTTAATGCGTGTACAGGCAGCGCGGATAAAGGCGGTATTGAAACCGGAATGAATGATGGCGTTATGATTGATCAGAGTGATCTTTATGCTGATTCTGGTCCTGCACYAGRAACACAAGCGGATCTTGTTGTTAACGTTGGTGATCGTATTTTCTTTGAAACGGATAGCTCTGAYTTAACAGCTGCTGCGCGTACAACATTGGAAAACCAGTCTATTTGGCTTGGTCAATATTCAAGTTTGATTGTCAGTGTTGAGGGACATGCGGATGAGCGCGGAACACGCGAATATAACCTYGCATTGGGCGAACGYCGTGCCAATTCTGTGAAAAAYTATCTTGTTGCTCTTGGTGTAAGTCCTTCACGGATTGCTACGATCAGCTATGGTAAAGAGCGTCCAGCCGTTCCAGGTGCGAACGATATGGCATGGTCACAAAACCGCCGGGGCGTAACAAAGGTTCAATAGAATATGATCGTCTATAATTTGAAAAATACATTTCGTTTCGCTTTTGCTTTTGGTTTTATAGCGGTTGTGAGTGTGGTGAGCGGGTCTGCATCTTTGCAGGCTCAGTCATATGATTCATCTGCTGCTGCTGCGGCTGAAATTCGTTTTCARCARYTWGAAAAAGAAATTCGYCGAYTKACTGGGCAAATGGAASAGCAGAGTTATGAAATYAGGCGTTTGCGTAACGRACTGACAAAGCAGACTGGCGATATYGAARTGCGTTTAAAGGATATTGAGCAAGGACGTGGAGGCAGTGTTTCTGTATCATCCTCTGCAACGCCTTATGTGCCACCGCAATAYACAYCTGGYRTCACTGTTAARCCGCCAGTMGATAATGTTCCAAATGATGTGATGCAAAAACCACCATCATCATTTCAATATACACCACCTGGTAATACTTCGCAGGCTTTGGGGACKATTAATAAGTYACCAARTACKGGTGTTTCTTCAAAATCYTCRGATTCTGCGCCACGTGCYTATGACTATGCATATTCATTCATTAAAGCGCGTGATTTTCCTCGCGCCGAGACTGAGTTTGCAAAATTTATGGCGGATTACCCAAGTCATCCATTGGTTTCTAATGCAAAGTACTGGTACGGTGAAACGTTCTATGTGCGTGGCGGATATGAAAAATCTGCACGTRTTTTTGCYGAAGGATACCAGCAATTCCCGAAAGGGCCAAAGGCGGCAAGTAATTTGTTAAAATTGGGAATGGCATTGACAGGCATGGGTAAAAAAGATGATGCATGTATTGCGTATAAGCAGCTGCAAAAAGACTATGCACACTCATCTGTGTCCGTATTAAAGCGCGCGAGCACTGAGATGAAGCGCATTAATTGTCGCTAAATTCTATATATGTGCTGTGGGTATAAGTTCACTTCGCCTGATTTTCTTTGCCGTATCAAAATGAATTCTAATTTTTGGTGTGTGATGGATTTATGCATATGACAGATAAAAAAAATGACCAGCATAATACGCAGCAAACATCTTCATTTATGGAGGGTTTCTCTAATGCTATGGGTGTTCATTTCTCTGATATGGGGGAAGGGGATGTTGCCGTTGGTGTATCGGGTGGAGCGGATAGCATGGCTTTGTGTTTTGCTTTGTCCGAATATTTTGAGGGTATATCGGACGTTACAATTCATGCATTGAGCGTGGATCACGCTTTACGCGCGGAAAGTGCCGAGGAAGTGTGCCATGTGGCAGGACAGTTAAAACTTCTATCGAATGTAAAGCATCATATTTTGACGTGGTCGCATGATAAAAAGCCGGATGCCCGGATTCAGGAAAGGGCCCGCGCCGCACGATATGATTTGATGCGGGATTATATGAGCGGGCGAGGTATCAAGCGTTTGTTTTTAGGGCATCATATGGATGATCAGGCCGAGACCTTTTTGTTCAGGTTGGCAAAAGGCAGTGGACTTGATGGTTTATCTTGTATGTCACCAGTTCAGGAGATGGGCGATGATCTTGTATTGTGTCGTCCGATGCTTGGTCTTTCAAAGGTCGATATGATTTCATTTTGTGAAGAGCGGGGAATAGATTGTATCCATGACCCATCCAATGATTGTGATGATTTTGTACGCGTACGTTTGCGAAAATCAAGAAAAATTTTGGCCGAAGAAGGTTTAACTTCTAAACGTTTAAATGTTGCATCAATGCGCTTTTCACGAGCACGTAAGGCATTGGATATAATGTCAAATAATGCGTTTGATGTGTGTATATATAAAATAAAATCGGAACGTATTGTATTTAATAAATTGAATCTATTATCCTATCCAGAAGAAATTGTTTTGAGAGTCATCTTAAAGGCCATTAAAACTTTACAAAATGAAAGTGGATATGGCACAAGACTGGAACGTGTTGAGAACTTATGTATTGATTTGATGAAACCAGATGGCTTTCGAAAACGAACGTTAGGTGGGATCATTTTTGAATGTGATGATAAGAGGGATCAATTGATTTTATCTCTGGAAAATTCGCGTTGAATTTATGACTGAATTTTGATCAAAGAGCTTTGTTTCTTTGTGTAAATAGGCTAGGTTTTCAACGCAATGAGATATTGTTATATATTCATTGCATAGATGTTTCATTGCATTTTTATGCAGGTAGCGATCGTATAATTTTATAAGGCGGAAAAACGTGAAAAATATTAATCGTAATTTGGTGTTTTGGTTGGGCATATGCCTTGTGATTTTGTTGCTGTTGAATGTTGCAAACGATCAACAAAGACAGGCCGTGATAGACGAGACAGAAATCATTTATAGTGAGTTTATGCAGCGCGCAAAGGCGGGTAGTATTGTCGATGTTGTTATAAAAGGTGACAATTTACAGGGGACATATACTGGAGATGGAGGTGTTTTTATATCTAAAGTACCGCCAGGGGAAAATATTGTTGACCGCCTTACGGGGACGCAGGTTAAAATTAAGGCGGCCGAGCCTGATCCACCTAAAATTGGTTTGATGTATATTTTGATGAATTTTGCGCCGATTCTTCTTTTGATCGGGTTCTGGTTTTTTATTATGCGCCAAATGGGTGGCAAGGGCGGCGGTGGAGCAATGGGCTTTGGGCGTTCTCGTGCGAAATTGATGTCAGAGGGAAAGGGGAAAGTTACATTTGATGAAGTTGCTGGTATCGATGAAGCCAAGCAAGAACTGGAAGAAATTGTCGATTTTTTGAAAAACCCGGAAAAATTCCAGAGGCTAGGCGGCAAAATTCCAAGGGGCGCGTTGCTTGTGGGTGCACCTGGTACTGGTAAGACACTTATTGCGCGTGCCGTTGCAGGTGAGGCGGAAGTTCCATTTTTTACGATTTCAGGTTCTGATTTTGTTGAAATGTTTGTTGGTGTGGGTGCCAGCCGTGTGCGTGACATGTTTGAACAGGGTAAGAAAAATGCCCCTTGTATCATATTTATTGATGAGATTGACGCTGTTGGTCGCCATCGTGGTGCAGGTCATGGCGGCGGTAATGATGAACGAGAGCAAACCCTAAACCAGATGTTGGTTGAGATGGATGGTTTTGATGAAAATCAAGGGGTTATTATTTTGGCGGCGACAAATCGTCCAGATGTTCTGGATCCTGCGTTGTTGCGCCCTGGGCGTTTTGATCGTCAAATTAATGTGCCTTTGCCGGATGTGATTGGGCGTGAAAAAATCTTGCTGGTTCATGTGAAGAATGTACCTTTGGCTAATAATGTTGATCTATCTGTTCTTGCGCGTGGTACGCCTGGATTTTCTGGTGCAGAATTGGCCAATCTAATCAATGAAGCGGCCTTATTAGCGGCGCGCAGAAATAAACGCGTTGTTGGTATGGATGATTTTGAAGATGCCAAAGATAAGGTGATGATGGGAGCGGAGCGGCGTTCTATGGCGATGAGTGATGATGAAAAAAAATTAACCGCTTATCATGAGGCTGGCCATGCGCTTGTTTCTTTGAGCGAGCCAGAATGTGATCCTATTCACAAAGCAACAATTGTGCCGCGTGGTCGCGCGCTTGGTATGGTGATGAGTTTGCCTGAGGGAGACCGTTACAGTACGTCCTTGGCAAAAATGAAGGCTGATTTAGCGATGACCATGGGTGGTCGTGCGGCTGAAGAAATTAAATTCGGTAAGGATCAGGTCACAAGCGGGGCATCCAGTGATATTCAATATGCAAGTTCTATGGCGCGTGCAATGGTTATGGAATGGGGGCTTAGTGATGAAATCGGCATGGTTAATTATGGTGATGATGTCAATAGTTTTCAGCAACGTCGTATATCCGCATCTATGTCGAATAAAATTGATACAGAAGTCAGAGGATTGATTGATGATGCGTATAAGCGTGCATTGAAATGCTTGACCGATAATGCGGATGATTTTGAAACATTGGCACAAGCTTTGTTAGAATATGAATTGCTTTCTGGTGATGAAATTAAGGGGCTGTTACGTGGGGAGCCGATTATTCGTCATGAAGAGGTTGAAGATGCGTCAACGAGTATGCCGCGTTCCTCCGTRCCAAGTGGTGGTGGTGAGGATAAGTCGGATTAATTTYWAACAAATACAGGAGTATTTYTATGCGTTATTCTTTTTTKNTGYCTGTTATTTATKRCTTCGTTTTCAGGGGCTTMTTACSCYTATAATGTTCAATCAGAGMCWMTTGAAAAAGTGGCTGTRYCAAAGGGTTATKCTTCGTTGTATGAKGCTGTTGAGGCTGCTGATCTTGGTGCTGTACAAAAATTTATAGATGATGGCGCAGACCTTGAAGCGCAAGGGGTATTTGGTACGCCGCTTCATACTGCGGCCAAGCATGCTTATGTACAAATTGTGAGGCTATTGTTGGATGCAGGCGCGGATGTAAATGCGCTTAATTCTGGTCGCGCAGTACCAATGCATTGGGCGGTAAAAAGCGGTAATTTAYTGCTTGTACGAATATTGMTTAAGGCGGGCGGTGATATCACCGCAAAAACAACGTCAGGGTGCTCCCCGTTGCATGATTCAGCTCAGGGCAGTAATCCTGCTATGGTCACGTTGTTGCTTGAYTTTGGYGCRAAAAGTGATGTTTTTGTGAGTGATGGTCGTGGRCGCACACCGTTATAYGAGGCTTCCGCGACTGGAAATATTGATATTTTGGAAGTCTTGTTGGCTGCGGGTGCGGAAAAAATGATAGATGTTAAAACCAAACAAGCAGAAACGGTGTTACATGCCGCGGCGATTGGTGGAAAGGGCGCTATTGTTAAACGGTTGGTTGGTCTTGGCGCTGGTAAGTATGTGAATACCCGCAATATGTATGGCTCCACACCTTTACATAACGCAGAAAGCGCGGAGGTCGTTGTTGCTTTGATAAAAGAGGGCGCAAAGGTTGATATGAAGAATACGCAACAAAGTACGCCATTGCGCAGTGCTGCGGGGCGTGAAGATGTTGCTGTTGTGAAGGCATTGATTGATGCGGGTGCGCATGTTGATGCTATGGGTGGTCTGCGGAAAAATTTCCCTTTGCATGAGGCAGCGCGTCGCGGTAATAGTGCAATTGTTGAGGTGCTGTTGGTTGCTGGGGCACGTGTTGATACGCAAGACGCCTCTGGTAGTACGTCGTTACATAACGCAGCAAGAAATGGCCATATAAATGTTATTGCGATGTTGATCGAGCGTGATGCGGTTGTGAATGCGCGAAACGTGGATGGAGATTATCCATTGCACAGCGCCGTTGGTGAAGGGCAAATTGAATCCGTGAAGGCATTGATTGATGCGGGCGCGGATATTAATGTTGGCGGTGCTTATGGCGATTCTGCGGTGTTTGTTGCTATAGAAAATAGTGATGTCGATATGATAAATATTTTGGTTAAGGCTGGTGTACAGCTTAACCTTAAAAATGATAATGGTTTAACACCGCTGGAAGAAGCTGAAGTTGAAGGTAATGCGGATGTAATTAATGCCCTGAAGGGTGATTGATAAAGGGGGCGCTTAATAGATGTCCTTTATTGTTACCCAAATAATTTTAGAGGGTGTGAACGGCTGAAGGGGGCGAATATAGATCGCCTTGATATAGTCAGGGATAAGGCTTTCCCGTTTACCGAATGTTTGACAAATTACAATTTTATCATTTGTTTCATTTAATGTGACATTATTTAAGATGTACTCTGTTCCTTCTGTGGATATGGCAATTACTTCTGCAATTTTTTGACCGTGTATGGCGTCTTCTTTGCGTTGTTTGTCAATGCGATCTGTATCCAGAGTAAATGAAAAGCAAATACCTGTGTCGCGTCCAAGGACAGGTAGAGGGTTGTCCTTGGCATATTTTATAGGGGTTTCTATACGTCTTGAACTTTCTTCCAGAACAATATCCTGATAGGCACTAGAGAACATTGATTTTACAAGTGATTCTGGAATAAGTGATTTAAGGTAAGAGGGGATAGGACTCATAAAAAACACACCTAGGCCGATGAGTATAAGCAGGAAGCTGGTTAAGCCGCCTTTTTTTTTTTCATTTTTTTGAGGTGGCTCTATATCTTTGAGCGGTATTTCATGTTGCTTATCGGTCATGTGTTTTCTATTTCAGTAACCCTTCACGGCGTAATAATGCATCAGGGTCGGCGTCACGTCCTCGAAAACGCTTATAGAGCAAGTCCGGCTTTTCACTGCCGCCACGGCTCAGGATATTATCCTTATAGCTTTGTGCGGTGTCTTGGTCGTATAGGCCTTTCTCAAGGAACAGCTCAAACGTGTCGGCGTCGAGAACTTCTGCCCATTTGTAACTGTAATAACCTGCGCTGTAACCGCCTGCAAATATATGTCCGAAGGAGGTGGAGCTAGGCCCTGCCAAACGTGGGAAGAGCGCCGTGTCTTTTAGTGCGTCATCTTCGAAGGTTGCCACATCATCAATTGTGCTAGGGTCGGTGGTGTGCCATGCCATATCCAGTGATGCTAGTCCCATTTGGCGTAAACCTGCCCAACCAACCATGAAATGCATGGAACTACGGAGTTTATCAATGAGCTCAGCGGGGATTTTCTCAGCCGTTTCATAATGTGTGGCAAAGCTGTCGAGCATTTCTTTCTCGTAACACCAGTTTTCTTGTAGCTGTGATGGTAGTTCAACAAAATCCCAAAGCACGGATGTGCCAGAGAGTGAGCGATATGTCACATCGGATAGCAAGCCATGCACGGCGTGCCCCATCTCATGGAACAAGGTTGTGACCTCGCCATGGGTGAGGAGAGACGGGCGTTCTTCTGTGGGCTTTGTGAAGTTACAGACAATGGCAATCACGGGGCGTTCGACTTTGCCACGGAAAAATCCTTGATCGCGATAGCTGGTCATCCATGCGCCTTGGTTTTTGCCTGTACGYGGGTGGAAATCACCATATAGCGTGCCGACAAARCTGTTATCGYTTTGGTTGAAGACCTCGAASRYTTTTACRTCKTCGTGCCATGTCGGATATTTATCGCTCTCTACGAATTTGATCCCGAAAAGTTTTGTGAAGTGKTCAAAGCASCCGCCCAAGACTTTATCGAGCTGATARTAAGGGCGGAAATCCTCGGAGGTGAARTTAAACAGCTTTTGTTTYAGCTTTTCAGAGTAATAACCAACATCCCACGGCTGTAGGTCATCAACGCCGTGCTCTTCTTTGGCGAAGGCGGTCAGGGTYTYTARATCTTTTTGCGCGGCGGGTTTGTATACAGCCTTCATTTTGTTKAGGAAGCCCATAACCGTGTYGGGAGACTTTGCCATRCGYTCTTCCAGAACATAATGCGCATGCGTGTCATAGCCKAGAAGGGCTGCACGTTCTTGMCGTARGGAAACRATTGATTTTACGTTTTCGGAATTATCAAATTCATCATTCCATGCGCGGGAGGAAAAGGCCCGCCAGATTTTCTCGCGCAGGTTCCGGTTATCGGCATATTGCATGAAGGGGCCGAAACTGGGGTAGTCCAAAGTGACCAGCCATTTTCCATCATAGCTCTTTTCTTTTGCGGCGTGGGCGGCGGCGTCTATTGCGCTGTCGGGCAGACCTGCAAGATCGGCTTCATCCTCGATGATCAGCTCAAATGCTTCGGCGGATTTAACCGTGTTTTGCATGAAAGCAGGGGTCAGGGTCGATAGCTCTTGGCTGATTTCGCGCAGACGTTCTTTCTTTTTATCGTCCAACAAAGCGCCGGAGCGTACAAAACCGCGATAACTATCATCCAGTAATGTGTATTGCTCCGCTGTTAGGTCTAGGTCATCACGCTTGTCATAGACGGCCTTGATCCGCGCGAAGAGTTTTTCATCCAGAGATACATCGCTGGAGAATTTTGCATTGATGGGGCCAATTTTTGTTGCAAGTTCGTGCAGATCATCGCCGCCCATGGAGGACAGCATGTTATAGAACACGCTGGCGGCTTGTCCTAAATTCTCGGATGCGCTTTCCAGTGCAACTAACGTATTTTCAAATGTCGGGGCATCATTGTTGTTTTTAATCGCGTCGATATTGGCGCGCGCCTGTTCGATGCCTTCTTCAATTGCGGGCAAATAATGCTCTGTCTTCACCAAATCAAAATGTGGGGCTTGGTTTTCTATTGTAGATATTTGAAGCAATGGATTTGCGGACATGTAATATTTCCTATAAGTCTGTTTAATCTTGTAACAAAGACTATGGAATAAAATGACCCACGTGCCAAGGTCTGAAATCTTTGATGATGTGTATTTCTCTGCTGTCGATGGATTGGCTGAGTCGCGCTATGTTTATCTGGAGGGTAATAAATTACCCGATTCTTGGGTGGGTAGGGGTAGGTTTACAATATGTGAGCTTGGGTTTGGTACAGGATTGAATTTTTTGGCGGTTTTGCAGTTGCTGTCGATGATCCCTGCGGAGGATCGACCAAAGGCTCTACATTATGTTTCTTTTGAGAAATATCCGCTTGATAAAGGTGTTATTGAGGCGAGTTTATCCCATTGGGGTGAACTTGAAGAAGTATTGGCTCAATTGTTGTCCAAATACCCTGGCGAGTTAACTGATGGTATTTATGATTTGGAGATTGCGCAGGGCATCACATTGACGCTTGTTATTGGTGATGTGAATGATGCGTTGCCAAAATTAGAGGTAAAGGTTGATTGCTGGTTTTTGGATGGATTTAAACCGCGCAGCAATCCCGATATGTGGAGTGATGTTGTGTTTGATAATATGAAGCGTTTAAGTGCGCAAGGAACTACGTTTTCAACGTTTACGGCTGTTGGGGATGTTCGTCGTGGGCTTGGTGCTGTTGGTTTTGATGTTCACAGGGTTGCTGGCTTTGGTTATAAATGGCATATGTTGAGCGGGACGTATGATGGAGGTGAACAATGCGCGTGAATATAATAGGCGGCGGATTGGCAGGATGTGCGCTGGCGTATGTGTTGAAGAATAATGGGATAGAGCCTGTTATTTATGAGGCTTCATCGTGCCTTGCGGCGGGGGCATCGGGGAATGATGTCGGGTTATATAACCCGCGACTATCCGCGCAATTTGATGGGATGGCACAGTTTTATTCTGCTGCTTTTTTTCAGGCGCTCGAGGTTTTTGAGGATTTTGATGGGGCAATCGATTGGAATCCATGTGGCGCGTTAACGTTTCTGGTGGATGAACGAAAAACGATTCGTTTCCGTAAGACTGCGGCAAGTTGGGGATGGTCTGATAAGGATATGCGCCTTGTTGATGCACGCTCTGCATCTGATATTGCAGGGGTAGAGGTTCCTTATGAATGTTTATATTTACCCAGATCGGGTAATATTTCCCCTAAAAAGCTATGTTACGAATATGCGCGTGGGGTAGAAGTGCACTTGAACTATGTGGTGGATGACCTT
Source organism: Zetaproteobacteria bacterium (assembly GCA_002747015.1). The sequence continues at coordinate 408,921 of NVXI01000001.1, read as the reverse complement.
GATGCGCTGGATGGGGATATTAGTGTTTTGGCGTGTGGTGCGGCGTGTTTGAATTTTTCTGTGGCGTCGCATTTACCGTTAAAATATGTGCGTGGGCAGGTGAGTTATATTGCGCAAACCGCAGTTACACAAGATCTTAAAGTGGCACTTAGCTATGGCGGGCATTTTGCGCCGGCAAGAAATGGTGTGCATTGTCTTGGAGCTACGTTTCAGCCATGGCTGGATCATAGTCATTTGCGTGATGAAGATGATTTGTCCAATTTGGATAAGCTGTTTTCTGCTGTCCCATCTCTTGAGGGTGCCTATAAAGTAGTTGATAGGCGCGCATCTGTCCGTACAACAGCAAGAGACCACTTCCCTGTTGTTGGCCAATTATCTGAGCGTGTGTATATTTCAACGGCGCATGGGTCATATGGGATATTAAGCAGCCTTTTATCGGCCAAATTATTGTCTGATTGTGTTGTTGGTGATGATAAAGAGGGGGAGTGCTCAATGCGTGCTGTTCTCTCGCCAACACGCTTCAAAGGGTAGTCATATACAGCTTGTTCAATGGCTGTCTTTACAAAAAATTATAGTTTTTAACGTATAAATAGGAGATAAAGAAAAGGATTGGGATATGAATAAATTTTTTGTTAAATACTTTTCAGATGAACAGGGCGCAACGGCGATTGAATATGGTTTGATTGCTGCTGCTATTGGTCTTGCGATAATAGCAACGGTTTCTGCGATTGGTGTTGATCTTGGTTCTGTGTTCACAGAGGTATCAAGTAACCTCTAGCTCTTAAATTTCTTTTATTCTGGATGGAATAGCATAAGGGGCGAATGCCTCTGGTGTTCCATGTGTCATATGTTAATCTTGGTTGTTCTTCAATGATTAAAGTCCCGATAGATAATGTTTGAATTTCTTGATTTGTCTGTTTTTTTGATGCCGATAATAGCGTTCGTGCTTGTCGTTGTTCTTGTCATGCCATTTAGGAAGCTAGCATATAAGTTTGGAATTATCGATGCGCCTGGTGGCAGGAAACAGCATGTTGTGGCCGTTCCGCCGATTGGTGGTTTAATTATTTTTACCGTATTTATGGTTCTTGGCGTTTTATCAGGTATTGTTAGCTTACAAGCCTATTGGCCGCTTTATATATCCCTAATTGTTTTGCTTGTTTCAGGGGCGATGGATGATCAATTCTCGCTGCATGCAAAAATAAAATTCCCCATTCACATTTTTGTCGCAGGTTTGATTGCTTTTACGGGCGATGTGCAGGCCGCTTATCTCGGTGATCTGTTTGGTTTTGGTGTGGTTTGGACGGGGATTATGTCTTACCCATTCACGATTATTGCTGTTGTTCTTTTGATTAATGCTGTGAATTTGATGGATGGGATGGACGGCCTTGCTGGTGGTATGACGGCAGTTATGTTCTTGTGGTTTATGGTGGCGTGCATTGTGTCGGGTTGGTTCGAGGTCGCGCATGTGCTGTTTTTGCTTGTAGCGTGTATTGCTGGGTTTTTAGTTTTTAATATGCGTAATCCGTGGCGCAGGAAAGCCAGTCTTTTCCTCGGTGATGCAGGTAGTATGTCTTTGGGGTTGGTTCTGGCGTGGTTTTCTGTGCTTTTGGCGCGTGGACCAACGACACCGATAGAGCCAATAGCAGTTGCGTGGATTGTTGGTTTTCCAATTTTTGATACTTGCGCACAGTTTTATCGCCGTGTTTGCACCGGTTTAGATCCGTTTTCTCCGGATCGAGGGCACTTCCACCACCATTTTATTGATGCCGGTGTTCCTGTGCGCCGTGCTAGTATTGTGATTATATTGCTTGTGGCTGTAATGGGGGGGATTGGTTACGGTGGCGTTTTGATGGGGGTTCCGCCTGTTGTGCTGACGATTTTATGGTGTTTATTGTTATTTACGCATATTGTGATTTCCAAAAAGCCTGAGCGTTATGTGCGCCTGATAAAAGCCTTGATGGTTCGCGAAGAGAAGAGTAATTAATGGTGCTTGTTTGCATGGTCTGAATGTTTGGATGGCGACGGTGAGACTAAATAAGAGTAAGTAAGGTTCTTTGTATGATAGTGCATGACACATTTTGGCGGCCTGTTTTTCGGCGTTGCATGGTGTCTGAGGGAAAGGCAATGGGTGCGTTTCTTTTGGTTATATGTTTTTTGTCGTTGATGTTTTTGCCACTTTACGCACAAGCCGCATCTTTTTCCGATATGTTGGCGTCTTTTACTCGTTCGTCTTCGTCATGGGAGGGTAATAAAAATACGCTATTGCATAAAATTTCTGGAAAACCACCGATTCCTGAGCGTAAGCCATCGTGGATAGCCCAAAAATCTGTGGTTAGTAGCGAGCAATTACTTGATGCTGAGGGACACTGGAATGTTGTTGAGCAGGGGCGTGAATATGATCCAGCACAGGCGCATTTAAATGCGCGAAAAAAGGTGAACACCGCACGGCGTAAGACGATGAAAGAGCTTTCCCCCCATTTTGAACCATATGCGAAAAGTGGCAATGATGGAAAATTGCGTATTTTGAAGATAGAGCTTCAGGATGGTATTGATTATGATGTTGTGGAGGGGCGTGAGAGTGGTGCTGGTATGTCTTTATTTGAAAAGGTTTTGCCGGTTTTTACGTCTGAACTGTCTGTTCCTCCCGTTTCCGCTTTTGAGCAAGAGACAGAAGCTGTAGCTGTCGTGTTGCTTGATGGTGAGGGGAGTGACGACAGTTCGATTATAGTTCCTAAGGTTAAGCCACGTAGGGGATCTGATCGTGATGTTGTTCTTGCACGTCAAAATAATGTTGGGGGTGTTATGCTTGTGCGTTCTGATTCTAAGGTGCGGATGATTGGTGGTGTTGCTGTTCCGCCTTCTGTGCCTGTACGGAAACGGGTTCTCCCTATTGTGGTTGGGGTGGTGGATGAAAATATTTTGTTATCATCGCACGGTTCTTTTGATGATGTTGAAAAAATCTCAGACCCTGATCCTTTAATGGATGGTGCTGTTATTCCTAAAATAAAGCCTGCAAAAGAGCGTGTGCTGGGAGGGAAGCCTGAATTTAAAGCGGCCCTAACAAATATGTTGGGAATATCTGAAGTCAATATGGGTAATATATCCGCAGGTATCGTTCCGATTCCGGTTGTTAAACCAAAGCGTGGACGAGTTGTTTTGGAGCATGGCTCTGCTTCGGCAGGGCGAGTTTTTGTAAAGAACCTGCGCAGTGGAGTGCATCCTGATAAGACCAGAATTGTAATCGAGGTGAGCAATATTACGGAATATAAAGTTACGGTGGATGGCCTGCGCAATGTTTTGCGTGTGAAGCTTGCAAATACGCGTTGGGATATTTCCGCGCAGGATAAATTAAAAGGCAGTCCGTTGCTTGGGACTTACATTGCACGTGAACAAAAAAATGGGAGTGTTCTATTGGAGGTACGTTTGAAGGCAAAAGTAAAAATTGTTGGCACAATGGTTTTGCGGCCTAATACATCCTCTGCTCACCGCATTGTTATTGACTTGAAGGTGTTGTAGAGGTGCTGTTTTCTCATCGGATTTGAGTGTGTCACATGGTGCGAAGGGTGGTATGCTAAGGATTATTCTGAATTAATCTAGAGGTACTCTATACTTTTTTGATGATTCGTTTTAAAATTGTTGAACATGTAACAGGACGTTGCTCTATGAATTCTTCTATGGATCATTTAATTTATACGTGTTTCATACGCTCTTTTTCTCGAAGAAAAGGAGGTCTTCTCTATGGCAAAATCAAATAAAATGGAAGACCTTGGTTCTGATCAGGTTGGTTTTGGGGAGAATCTGATTATCCATATTAATAGGAGGTTGCCTCAGTTTGATAATGGGGAGGCTTTGGCGTATGAGGTGCAGAATGTCCGTAATAAATTAAAGACGTTTGTTGCGATTATTTCGGGCACTGAGAATTTGCCTAGATGGACTTCTGTGGCGAGTTATAAAAGTATGAGTGACGTGTCTTTCCTACGTTTTATTGATGCAGGTGCTGTATTTTGGACACCAGATAACGTAGAAAAATTTGTTATAATTTATGATAGGGATGTCGGCACACCTTTAGTTGAGGAGGGTAAATTTGGTGTTACAAGCTGGAGGCACCCTGATATTGTTTCTTTGTTTATAGAGCCAATGGCGCGTATGTTAAAGGAGATGAGGGATAAAGGATTTGCTCATGGTTCTATACGACCCTCTAATATTTTTTGTTTTCCAGATGATACTAATCGTCCGATTGTGTTGGGTGATGGCTTATCTGTTCAAGCGGGAAGCACACAGCTATCATTGTTCTTGCCTGTTAATAAGGCCTTATGCGATCCGATGGGGCGTGGTTTCGGGAGCCAGGCCGATGATATTTATGCTTTTGGGGTTAGTTTATATTTATTTTTGCGAAAAAATAACGAACTCTCTTCTCTGGATGATGAAGAAATACTGCGCCGAAAAGTGGAGTTCGGTAGTTATTCAACTTTTTTGAAGAAGGAACGGTTTCAGGCCACTTTTTTAGAGCTTTTGAGAGGGGTTCTCTATGATGATGAAGCAAAGAGGTGGGGGGTCGAAGAGATTTTTGCTTGGATGGATGGCGTACGTATAACGCCGTTAACTTTGACAAAAAAGAAGAAAGCAAATAGACCTTTTAATTTTAATGGTAAGAAGTATTTCTTTGCAGAACTGTTGGCTGTTGATTTACACCATAACCCTGATGCTTTTGTCGCAATGATGGAGCGGGGCTCTCTAGATAGATGGGTCAGGAAGGCGTTAGATGATGATGTTCTGGTYGAAAGATATGAAAAGGCATTGGAATAYGTAGCGAGTTTCGGTGATATATCAAAGRATAAGGATTATTCTGTATTTCATATGAGCCTTGCRCTTAATCCGGTATTGCCTRCGCGTTACAAGGGRTTGTGYTTTACATATGATGGCTTGGGCGGGATGTTGGCGAAGGATGCGTATGAGAAAAAAGATCTTGAGATTTTTAAAGAAATTATYAATCTAAACATATTGGATTATACTTTGRGTGTGRAAARTMTKATCCAARCAATGATGTTACCGATATTAAAGCAGTATGATWCATGCCGYGCGGATATTGTTGGGAAAAAGATACAGCAGGGAATGGAGCGGTGTATTTATACTTTGTGCCYGAATGCGCCTTGTCTTAGCCYTAAAACAAGAGGGTATTACGTGTAYAATCCTCAATCKRTATTATTGACGTTTGAGGATTTGTGYWCAAAGGGTGGGCAGGTTTCTTTGATGATGGATCGGCATCTTCTTGCATTTTTCTCCGCGCGTGATCCRGGGTTYATGAATTCGTATTTATTRGATTTYAACCATTCGGATAAAGACCGTAAAATATCGGGTAATTTACATTTTATGGCAGCATTACAAARACAGTCTAAAATTYCTKCTCTTCCTGCGATTGCGGGGGTTTTTGTTGAATCTCTTGCRGGGTCATWTAAGGTTTACAAACATGCAGGTACGCGAAAACGTGTTCAAGATGAGGTGAAAAAGGCGGCCAAGGCTGGGGATCTTATCGCTATGTCCTGCTTAATTGATGATTCTAACGTGTTATTACAGGACGAAAATGGATTTAAGATTGCGACGAATGAGTATAGATTATTACAGCGTGAATATAACCAGTACAATAGTAAGCTTGCGAATAAAAAAACATATGGAATAACGAATGGGCATGATGCGGCGGCGATGGTTTCATGGCTGGTCTCTACTGTTATTACAGCTATTGTTGTGCTTGCGTTTCTTTCAGGGCATCGGATGTTTTAGGGGGTAATTATTTATGGCGAAAAAAGATAAAAAAGATAAAAAAGATAAAAAAGAAAAGAAGGAGAAGGGGAAGAAGGAGAAGGAGAAGAAAAAGTCAAAGGCTTCTGGTGGTAAAATGAGCATGAAGGCACGGGTTTTCATGATCGCATTTGTACTATTGAGCTTGGCTTTTTTACCAACAGCGATGTTGCTTGGTGCTGGTATGTTGCCCAGTGTCATTGCTTTCTTTATAGGGGATCGGCGACGGGGTGCGCGTGCATCGACTATTTCTGCGATGAATGCAGCGGGCTGTATCCCGTTTGTTTTAAAGCTATGGTCGGGGGAAAATACCTTTGAGGCCAGTATGAATATTGTTACGGATACTCAGTCTATGATGGTTATTTATGTTGCTGCTGCTTTTGGGTATATGATTGATTGGGTTGTTACGGGACTTGTTTCTTCATATCTGTATCAAAAGGGTCTAGGGCGGATGAGCGCGATTAAAAGAAAACAAGAATTTTTGGTTAGCCATTGGGGGGAGGGTATTACAGGGAACTCCAAAAGCTCTGATAACGATTGACGCCGTTTGTGTGGATGCGCTCTTGGTTTTTTCTTATTTGTTAACGTCTTCTTTATATTTTGTGTATTAGACTGATCTAGTGGAAAGGTACATGTTTTTTTATATTCATGACTATCCTCAAATAAAGCATGTAGCGGATTTTCCGCTTTTTTTGTGCGTAAAAACAAGGACAAATTTGAAACAAATACAAATTAAAAGGTGGGTACCTTGAAAATAAAAAAATTGTTTAAAAAATGGAAAAAAAGAGACGACGGCGCAACGGCGATAGAATTCAGTATGTTGTTGATGCCTTATCTTATGCTGTGTCTTGGTATTATAGAGCTTTCCTTAATGTTCACATCAGCCAGCCTTCTAGAGGGCGCAACAGGCAAGGCGGCGCGTCTAATCAGAACGGGGCAACTTCAACAATCAGGTCAGGATCCAGAAACAATGTTTCGGGATGCTTTTTGTCAATTTGCTGTGGTCTTGATTGATTGTAATGATGTTGTGATCGAGGTCACAACACTGGATGGTTATGATGATTTTAGTGATCCTGTTTATGATGCGGATGGCAATATGGTGACTTCCGGATTTAATGCTGGTGGTTCAGATGCAAAAGTTCTAATACGCGTCGCATATCGATATTCAATGATAACACCGTTGGTCGGCCCCATTTTGAATGGTGCTGATGGTACGACGTTGTTTATGTCCACAATTGTTCTTCAAACAGAGCCATATGAATTCCAGGGGTCATAATTATGTTTCAAATCAAAAAAATATTATCAAGATGGAAAACAGGACGAGATGGCGTTGCAGCGATTGAGGCGGCGATGATTTTCCCACTGATGCTGGCTATTTTTCTGAGTGTATTTGATGCAGGGAATGCGCTTTTGGCAAATCAGAAGACGGTGCGTGCTTCGCAGGTTGTTGCAGATTTGATTACACGAAAAAATATTGTGTCTACGGATGATGTTGATGAAGCGATAAGAGCTGGTCGTTTGGCAATGGAGCCATTAGATAGCACGAGTTTTGGTGTGGATATTGTGAGCATACGCTTTGATGAGGATGCAAATAGTTCAATCGTGTGGCGGGAGACGGTCAATATGGGTTCTATTCCTGATGCTCTTACAGCGGTAAGTGCATTGGAAGATGAGGATGAGGGCGTTGTTATGGTGTCTGTTGAATATGTGTATACGCCATTATTTGCAAGTTTTATCTCTGGTTCATTTACAATGCGTGAGGTTGCGTTTAGTCGCGGGCGCAGAACGCCAGTTATTACGCATGAGTAAAGAGACCTTACTGAGATGTTTGGTTATAAATAAATGAAAGGAAATGTTATGAAACAGGTGGGGAATATGTGGGATAATATTCATAAGTATTGGTCCGGAAAGTCCGGCGCGATTGCGTTGATGTTTGGTATTATGCTGCCTGTTTTGGTTGGGGTTGTTGGTATGTCTTTGGATTATTCGCGGGCATATTTGGTGCAACAGCGGTTGGCACAAGCACTGGATGCGGCGGCATTGGCGGCGGCGGCATCATCCACGGACGCGGCGTTGATTGAGCAAAAAGTGATTGCTTTCTTTGAAGCAAATTATCCAGCGTCTGAACTGGGTATCACATTTACGCCTAGCGTTGTTATCGTTGGGGATGAGGTTCGGGTGAGCGGGACGGCGAAATATAATACTTTGTTTTTGTCTGTGTTGGGTATTAGCGTGATTGATGTAGAGGCCTCAACAACGGTTATCCGTGAAGTTCAAGGGATAGAGGTTGTTCTGGTGATGGATAACACCGGCTCTATGAATACGAATAATAATATTGCTGCGCTGCGTGCTGCGGCGGCGAATTTTGTTTATATCATGTATGGGATTGATACTGATGAGGGGGCGGCTGCAAATCCGGCTGATCTTGATAGTATGGCAACGCGTGATACGGATTATATTAAAATTGGCCTTGTTCCTTATAGTTCTTCTGTAAATGTGGGGCCATATGGGTTAGGTGAGGATAAGAATGGTGACTACTATGGTGCGTCATTCGTCAATAATCCTCATTCTATTCCTTATACGACATCTTCTAATAACTATGATTGGATGGGGTGTGTATTGGCACATGATTATCCGGCAGATACAACAAATCATTCAGGTCCGTGGGATATGTATCGTTATTGTCTGGATAGTAATGATGACCCATATTGTCATTTGGGTTCGTATTGGGACAATGGTGTGAAATATTACTATGTTAAGAAAAAGCCTAACTATTATTGTCCTAAAACGCCGTTAACACCACTTGTCACTAGTCCGACGGAGTTGAGGAACTCTATCGATACGATGACGGCTGATGGTTATACTTACGGTAACTATGGGATGGTTTGGGGATATAGGGTTATTTCGCCGGAAGCTCCCTTTGAGGAGGGCGTTGAATGGTCAAACGAATACTGGCGTAAGGCGGTTGTGATGATGACGGACGGGGTGAATACGATGCATTATCGCTATTCCACTTATGGGCCAACGCAAGATCATAATATCACGCCAGGTGATTTGAATAATCGTTTTGCCGATGTTTGTAATAATTTGAAAGAGGATGGGGTTATCATTTATACGGTGACATTCTATTCTGGTGTTGATGAAAATACCAAAAACTTTTACCGCGAATGCGCAACGTCGGAGGATTATTACCATGATGCGCCGAACCAGTCAGACTTGATTGATGTGTTCGAAACAATTAGTCGTGAATTAAGTAACCTTCATATTAAAGGATAAGAAGTTTTATCTTCTATATAGTAAGTGCCCGTCTGAAAAGATGGACACTTATTTTTGTATTACAGCCGCTATACGTAACTTTGTGGCTGTATCGTAAAGTGCAGCATATAGTTTATTGTATCGTTGTGGAGGTCTGGATTTGGTCAAGTGACGTGTTTGGCGTTGGACTTGGTGAGTTTTATTGTGTTTATATTATTACAGCCGCGGCTAATGGCCTACTACGTACTAAACATTTCCCAGAAAACTATATTCCAATTCCATAAAGGATTTGAAAATGCGATTATTAACAACATTATCGATCTCATATATTAATCATATTTCTTTCGTGAGGGGTGGGGGCATTAATATAAACTTCTTAATGCTAGGAAAAAACGTGGATGTTTGTTTTAAAAGAGTCTTGTCTTTCCATTTTGAAAATAATGATGTAGAGGAGATTGATGATGATGGTTTTGAGGTTGTTTCGACACTGCATGATTATCGGCAACTAACATTAGACGAAGTAAAAAACTGCTATTTTAATGTAGATATATCAGAATGTAAAAATATGCATATTATTACACTTGAGGGAGATATCTATCTCAAAATTATCTGCGAAATTGTTGAAATTGATAAAAGTCCTATAATGGCACTCTTGTAAAACTTGTGAGGCTATATTGGTTGCACAAGGGTGTGTCTTGTCTTACCTGTGGCGTTTTTTCAGGCCGTGTGTTGAGGGTTGGTTATGTTCAGGACACGTACCTTGTCGGTAAAATCGTCCTTTTAATTCAAGATGGGAATACTGGTGGGTTTGTGTTTAGAGCGATAGAGCCTAATTAATATATGATTTTATGGTGCGGTGATGTGTTTGAAACCATTATCCATGAGGTAAATAGCCTCATATTAAAGAATAATAGAGACTATCAATTAAAAATGTCAGGTGTTTGTCGTAAGAGTCTCGTTTTTTTCTTCAGTATATATATTTATATAATTGTCCCATTTACTGCTTTCTTGATAGTAACAATACTCATCACCCGCAGTTTTACTTTGTTTTTTTAAGTATAGTCTGTTTGTATAAAATTTTATACAAATAATAGCCAAATACTGTTGCTAAAAAAACGCCTATTTACTTGTTTCTATTAAGGTTTCTTTAAGTAAATCAAGGTTAGTATGGATGAACGGTTAAGGAGCTTCGAGAATATTTAGAAGTATGGGTTTTACCGGAACAACATTAAACAAATCTTTTGAAGGAGATAAACATGTTAATTAAATTGATCGCACTTAAAGAAGCATATGTAAACAACGAAGACGGCGCGACTGCCATTGAATACGGTTTGATCGCTGCAGGTATTGCGGTTGCGATCGTGGCTGCTGTTAATACGGTTGGTACAGACCTGACTGCACTATTCGGTGAAGTTTCAGCTGAGCTTTAATATATAAGAATTAAAAAAAAGGAAGTCCGCCAGAGTAATAGAGGTGGGCTTCCTTTTTTTGTTTTCCGTGTGGTAGGAAATAGTTGCCGAATCATGGTGTCTTGCCATGTCAAGTTTTCCTATCGATTTTTCCACAGTTTTAATGTACTCTGGGTTTAATATGATCTTACTTATAATTTTTCTGATATGCGTATTTGTAACATTGGTTGTTGGAGGGCTTGCTGGCTTATCCGACATTCGGTCTATGACCATCCCTAATAGTTATAGTTTGTATATAATGGCTGCTTTTCTTTTCGCATATGCTGCATTGTATATGGGCGGACATAGCCATGTATTCGGCACATTCTCCTCGCATATTATTTCGGCAGTTTTGGCATTTGTTGTGACGCTGGGCTTATTTGCGATGCGGATAATTGGAGCGGGGGATTCAAAGTTTGCGACGGCGTGCGCCCTGTGGTTTAGCGTTAAATATTTGCTTGCATTTTTATTCTTTATGACGTTATCTGGCGGCGTTCTAGGTATCGTCGCGTTGTATATAAAACGCAAAAAACCATTTAAGGAACCCATGGAAGGTAGTTGGGTTGCTCAAGTGCAGGGTGGGGCAGATAAGGTGCCCTACGGCGTTGCTATTAGTTTTGGCATGCTTGTTGCTTTCATGCAGGCAGGGTATTTTTCTTCTGATGTGCTGGGCTCATTTGTCGCGGCACATCTAATTGAAGGAGGTTCATAAATTGTTAACGAACAGCCTATATTATTAGGGTGTTATAAATTCTTTTATAGGTTCGTTTTTTTCAATTATTTAACTTCCACGGCTTTGGCCATTCTTAATTTCTGAGTATTAATCATGCATAATATTACAAGTCCTGAAATGGGGTCTAAGAAAATGAATAAGAATATTCTAATTGTACTTGGTGGCGCGATTCTAGCAGCAGTTCTTGTTGCTGTTCTTGTGCAGGTCACATTGGGCGGAAAAAAAGGGCCGGTCGCGGTTTCTGAAAATTCGGTAGAAATTTTGGTGGCTGCGAAGGATTTGCGTAAGGGGCATGAATTGGAAGATGAGGATATGCGCTGGAAGTCATGGGATGAGGACGCCTTATTCAGGGGTGCTATTATTCGTGAGGACGACATGGAGGCCAAGGATGCGTTATCAGGCCGTCTGGATAGAAGTTTTGGTTCAGGAGAGGCGCTTGTTAAACGTGCGATCTTGAAAGATTCCAAAGGGAATTACGTTGTTGCCCGATTGAAAGAGGGGGAGCGCGCGATCTCTATAAAAGTGTCTGCGGAAGATATGGTTGCAGGCTTTATTGCGCCAGGTAATTTTGTTGATGTTATTTTGACATATACCCATAGAAAGAGTGTAAGCAAAGACGAGTTGCCACAAATCCGCGATATGGTTGCAATGAGCATTAATAAATTGGCGGTGGAGACTGTCCTTGAAAATGTTCGTGTGTTGGCAATTGACCAAAAGGCACAAATGAAAAAGGACGATAAGATAAAAACTGGTAAGACGGTAACATTGGCAGTTTCTATTCGTTCCGCTGAGATATTGGCTCTTGCGTCTGAGATGGGTTCATTGACTCTTGCTATGCGTGGGATTGGCGATGATCTTGTAAATAAGGATGAAGCGACTTTAACCGATGCGCGTCTAACTACAATTGATGATGAAATTCGCGCCGAAACTATACGCCTTAAAAAGGAAACAGGCGTGAATTTAAATACTGTGAAGGTTTATAATGGCGCGCAAGTGCAGACATTCCCTGTGCATTAATCATACTGCGCGAAGCCTTCATTTTCTGTGTACTAAATTTATGTGTTGTTAAAAGACAAAGTGAAAGAAAAAACCATGACAGGTTTATATAAAAAATTATCGAAAACGTTTGTTTTGACTGCAGTTCTAGCTGTTTGTGTCGCCTCCGGTGGCATTGTGCAGCAGGCTTTTGCGTCTAAGGGTGAACTGATTTCGATTCAAGAGCGCAAGAAGGTGGCTGCGCCTTTGCGCATTACATTGGGTAAGGCGGATATTGTTGCCTTGCCTTCTGGTGTGTCTGACGTTCTTGTTGCCAATCCGAGTATTATTGATGTGCAGGCGGTTCAATCGGATAAATTATATATTGTGGGATTGAATATCGGGGATACAAATATCATCGTTTTGGATGCATCAGGGAATGTGGTGAAACGTCTTGATATTCATGTTTCTTATGATTTACAAGCAATACAGAGTTTAGTGAATGAGTTGTTTCCAAAAGAAAGCGTGAAAATTGGTTCTATCCATGATCAGGTTTTATTGACGGGGCGAGTTTCCAATCCTGAAGTTGCATCAAAGATAACAAATCTCGTTGGTCATTATGTTTCGGATTTACAAGATAATAGTAGCGCCTCGATTGATGAGTTGATTGCGAATTTGCTTGAGGTTCGGGGTGAACAGCAAGTTATGCTACAGGTTAAAATTATTGAGGCTGAGCGTAATGTTTTGAAGGAGCTTGGGCTGGATACTGTGGCGAATGACCCCAATGAATTGGCGGTGACGTCAATATTTGGCCGCACGTCGCCCAGTTCGTTTACAAGTAACGGAGATGCCTTGAATTTTGGTGGTGCGGCTGGGCTTGCCTTGTCACAGGACGCAATTGGTGCTGCGGGGTTGATTTTGGATTCCGGGATTAACGGTATTGGTAATATTGGCTTGTTTATTTCGGCGTTGGAAGAGGAAAATCTTTTGAATGTTCTGGCAGAACCCAATTTGATGGCGGTATCGGGGCAGCAGGCAGGATTTCTTGCAGGCGGAGAATTCCCAGTGCCAACAGGGCGTGATCAATTTGGTAATATTACGATTGAGTTTCGTGAGTTTGGGGTTTCTTTGAATTTCAAACCGATTGTTTTGTCGGATGATCGTATTAATTTACAATTAGAGACCGAGGTTTCATCACTTGATAGTAGTAATGCCGTTGTTTTGGCCGGTTTGACTATTCCGGGGCTTGATATACGTCGCACAAATACGACCATAGAAATGCCAAGTGGTGGTAGTTTGATGATTGCGGGGTTACTGCAATCACAAACAGCAGAGGGCTTTAAAGGGTTACCGGGCATTAGAAATACGCCGATCTTGGGTGATTTGATTTCCTCTGAAAGTTTCCAGCGCAATGAGACAGAGTTGGTTATTATTGTGACGGCTATTCTAGTTGAGCCATTTGCCGATAAGAAAAATGCGGATCATATTCCAAAAGAAAATCAGACACAATTATCTAAGATATTTAAGGCTAATATTAGACGTATGTTTAATTTGGGTGATGACGAAGTGTTCGCACAGGCCGGCCCATACGGTTATATCCTTGATTAAGGAAAAATAGGACGAACATAAAATGGAATTTAGATACTCTAAATCTGGATGTAACAATATAAAAGGCAGCAATCCGATGAAATATACTTTAAGTGCGATAATGGCGTTTCTTTCTCTGTCATTGGTAGGATGTATTGATTTATACGAACCAAGTGCGATCAATGAAAAACCAGTGCGGGTGCAAGAGGAAATGCTGACGCATGATGTGGAGCTTTCTGGTGTGGATGACGATTACGTTGGTTCTTTGGCGCGCCATTATACAAAACATGGCGGCGGCCCGATGGATCTTATTGTGACGTATGATCCAAGGTCTTATCGCAATACTGCAATGGGCGCGACGAATAGAATTTCAGAGATTGTATCGGCATTACGTGAGCGTGGCGTTGTTGATATAAACGCTAGTATTATGCCGATTAAGGCGCAAGGTGATGAGGCGCGCTTATTGGTTACATATAATTCTTTTACAGCGCATGCGCCTGAGGGGTGTGATGAATTGATGCCTGGGATGAATGGTCGTCTTGTTGGGGACAGCAGTGAGTATAAGTTGGGATGTTCTATTAAAACAATGATGGCCCGACAGGTGGCTAAGCCGAGGCATTTGCTTGGGCGGGGTGCGACTGGTACTCCAACCGATGGACGTAGTGCTGCAAATATTGTTGATCTTTACCGTATGGGCGAAGAAAATACAGCATTGGAAGGTGAGAGTGCGACGGACGAATAGGGGACATATAAGCGTGCCCTAAAATTAGGAGAATGTTAAGAGCTGAGTGCTAGTGTGGGCACTAGTATTTTGTATATTAAGAATAATTCTATACCCAGTTCGGGTAAAGTACAGGTAAGAGCATATGAGCGAAATAGAGAAGCAAGCAACGGACACGTTACTTCCAAGTGCCAGTGTCTCAGTGTTTTCAACAGATTCAGATACATTGGATGCTGTTGGCGCGTTGGCAGATGATTGGCGCTTTGCTCGTGTGAATGTGAATACGGTTGAGGGTGGCGTTGAGAAGGCGATTGCAACGTTTCAGTCCGAAGGTGTAACTGATGTTATAATTATTCAAACAGATGAAATTGACGATAGCTTCACCGAGCGTCTTGGTGAGCTTTCTGCTTATTGTGATGAGGGTACGGCCGCAATTATCATCGGGCCGGTGAATGATGTTTATTTGTATCGGCAATTAATTGAAATGGGTGTGAGTGATTATCTGGTGCGCCCTGTTAAGCCGGAAATTTTGAAGGATGTAATTGCCAAGGCACTTATTCAACGCCTTGGTGTTTCTGATAGCCGTCTTATTGCTTTTGTCGGGGCAAAGGGTGGTGTTGGAACATCTTATATTGCACAGATTTGTGCGTGGATTGCTTCTGATATAATGGAGCATAAAACGTTGCTTATTGATGCGGCGGGAAGTTGGTCGCCTTTGAGTGTTGGTGTCGGGTTTGACCCATCGGCTAGCTTATCTGAAATTGCACGCGCGGTTGAGGCAAACAATGAAGATGCGCTGGAGCGTATGTTTTTTGAAGCCAGCGATAAGCTGACTATTTTGGCTAGTGGTGCGGATGCGATGCTTGATCCATCTGTTTCTGCGGAGCAATATGAAGCCATTTTAGATAACTTTATGGTGAAGTCGCCTGTGGTTATGGTTGATTTGTCGAGTACGGAATCTTCTATCAAAAAAGCGGTTTTGTCGCGGGCGCATGAAATCATCATGATTACAACGCCAACAGTTACATCTTTGCGGTTTTGCCGTAGTTTGCTGAAGGAAATATCAGATATTCGCGGTGGTGATTCTAACGATGTTTCTCTCATTGTGAATCAGACAGAATTGGTTAAATCATATGAGGTTTCAGCATCAGATATAGAAGAAGCATTAGAGTTTCCGCCATCTGCTTCGGTTGCGTATTTGCCTGCTTTATTTCTGAAATACGAGAGTGAGGTAAGGGGCATTATTTCTGATAAAGAAGGAAGCGCATTAAAAGGTAGTTTGTTATCAATATTACAGAAAACGATCGCTAATAATGTGGATACGCACGAGCAGGTTGAAGAGTCTTCCGGGTTTTTTGATGGTTTATTTCGTAAAAAAAAATCCTAGTAAGGGAAGTCTGAATGTCATTGGTACAAGGTATTAAAAGGTCATATTATGTTTGGTAAGAAACAACAATCATCGTCATCATTGCCTAAATCCGGTGCAAAGCCGGCGTCATCGTCTGTGCAGTCCAAAGATCAGGCGAAGGACAAGGCTGATAATGTGCCTGCGGATAAAATATCTAAAGATGATACGCCAGCTGCGCTAGATGGTTTGGATGATGCCTTGGCTTCTACTAAGGCTATACCAGCGAAGAAGGCTGCCTCTGGTGATGAAGGTATGGGGGATGAAAAGCCGCTAAAAGATATGGATGATGATGTTTTTTTTGATGAGGCTGAAGGTGAAGAAGAGGGATTTAAAACAGCCGGTGACAGTGTATCTGATCTTAGATTACAGCGCTGTCAGAAGCGCATATGGCTTGATTTGCGCGATGGTATTGATCTTAAGGCACTTGCGCGTATGGAAGGTGCCGCGGCGCGCGATGAAATTTTCTCTGCTGTGGAAGAAATATCACGTTTTCGTAATCTGGATTTAACGCCCGTCGAATTAGAAAAAATTGGGAAAGAATGCGCGAATGACATGCTTGGCTTTGGCCCGTTGGAAGAGCTGTTAGAGCGTGATGATATTGCCGATATCATGATTAATGGCCCTGATGTGACTTATATTGAGGTTAACGGTAAAATCGAGCGTACAAATGTGCATTTTCGCGATAACCAGCATTTAACAACAATTTGTCAGCGTATTGTGGGTGCGATTGGCCGGCGTGTCGATGAATCATCGCCTATTTGTGATGCTCGTCTTGCAGATGGTTCGCGTGTAAACGTTATTATTCCACCTTTGGCTGTTGATGGTGCCTGCATGACCATTCGTAAGTTTAAGAAGGATAGTCTAACGCTTGAAAATCTTATGGAATGGGGCTCTATGTCGCCGAGTTGCGCGAAACTGATTATGGCGATTGGGCGGTGTCGTGTGAATGTGCTTGTGTCGGGTGGTACGGGCTCAGGTAAAACGACGATGTTGAACTGTCTGACGCGCTATATTGAGGCGGGTGAGCGGATTGTGACATGCGAAGATGCTTGTGAATTGCAATTACAACAGCCCCATGTGGTGCGCCTTGAAACGCGCCCGGCGAACCTTGAGGGGGTTGGTGAAATAACGATGCGGGATTTAGTGAAAAACTGTCTACGTATGCGCCCTGAACGTATTATTGTTGGTGAGGTGCGTGGGCCCGAGGCATTTGATTTACTTCAAGCCATGAATACCGGTCATGATGGTTCTATGGGTACTGTGCATGCGAATAATCCGCGTGAAGCGATATCGCGTATGGAAAATATGATTGCTATGGGGGGATTAAACCTTCCTACCATTGCTGTTCGAGAGCAAATTGCCAGTGCGGTTCAGGTTATTATTCAGGTACAACGCTTGCGTGATGGATCACGTAAAACAACACATGTAACGGAAATTACAGGTATGGAGGGCGAGGTTGTGACAATGCAAGATCTCTTTACGCTTGAGATGCTGGGTGAAGATGAAAACGGTAAATTGGTTACCAAGCAAAAGTCATCTGGTTTGCGCCCAAAGTTTTTTGATAATGCACGTCAGTACGGCGTTGCGGATATGGTTATGGATGCAATGGAGGAGGCCTACGGTTAGAATAGTTTTATCTGTGTGTGGTCATCGTTAAAATTTGGTGTACGCATAATGTATGCTTCGCTTTATTTGCCTAGCCGCACATAAGTATGAACTACTCTTTGCACGGTGGAATAAAGATATGACAACAATTCAAATCATTCTGATTACTGCGATTGTATTTCTTATTGTTGGGGTCGCCATATTCATTGCAATGAATATGGGCTCTAAGCAATCAAAGAAAAATATTGATATGATCCGTGGAAAGCATGCAGGTGATGTGCGTGTTGATGAAAAAGATCTGCAAAATAAGCGGCGCGCGGAAATAGCCAGAAAATTAAAATCCAGCAAAGATGAGGAAGAGGGGGACAAGGATAAAGTCTCTATTTCCATGAAGTTAAAGCAGGCAGGGTTTTCGGGTAAGACAACCAAGTTTTGGGTGCTGTCTGTGGTGTCCTTTTTTGCTTTTTTAGGGCTGGCTAAATATATGCAAGTTGAACTACATATATTGATTATGCTGGGCGTGGTTGGTTTTTTTGGATTCCCACGATTAGTTTTGCGCCATATGGTTCTGAAACGTCAGCAAACATTTCTTGAGGAATTCGCCGATGCGTTGGATGCAGTTGTGCGGCTTTTACAGGCGGGTATGCCTGTTGCGGAAGCGGTTTTGATGATTAGTCGTGAATTTGACGGCCCAGTGGGCGAGGAAATGTCGATTATTTATGATAAACAGAAAATTGGAGTGCCGTTGCATGAGGCTGCTCTTGAGGGGACAAAGCGTATGCCATTGCCAGAGATGAAAATGTTTGCTGCGGGTTTGGCCATTCAGGCGCAGACAGGTTCAAGTCTGTCTGAGGTTCTCTCAAACTTATCACGTGTTATTCGCGCGCGTTTTCGTTTGAAGCGTAAAATTAAAGCGTTATCTTCGGAGGCAGTCTCATCCGCGGCAATTATTGGTGCGTTGCCGATTCTTGTGGGAGGGGGGCTGTATGCGGTTAATCCAGATTATCTTGAACCGATGTTCACAACGGAAGAGGGGCGCGGAATGTTGACCTATTCTGCGATGTGGATGACGTGTGGAATATTAGTTATGAAGAAGATGATTAACTTTAAAATCTAAAAAGAAGGGCGTTCTTATGAGTGATGAAATGTTTATTACGTTGGTTTCTGCAATTGCAGCAGGTTTGTCTTTCGCGGCTTTCGCATTCCCCTTTTTGCAAAAATCGGATAAAAAAGAGAAAACAAAGTCGATTATCGAGAAGCGTCGTAAAGATCTTTATAAGCAATCGCGTGAGGGTGGTACCAGAATCATTAAGGAGGATAGTATCTCTGCGCGGGATAATATGGCGATGTTTTATAGATTCCAGCGTCTTGCTGGTTCTATGGGAGAAAAGGCGCGCGATAAGATGTTGCAGGCAGGAATACGTAATCCGAAAGCGCATCTTAGATTTATGGTTTCACGCGTTATTTTACCGTTAGTTTTTGTTGGGCTGTGTTCTTTGTATTTATCAGCTGTTCCAGAAGATAAGCAACAAAGTGATTTGGTGCAGCTTGCGATGTTACTTGGTAGTGCACTTTTTGGTTTTAAATTGCCTGATATTTTGATTAAAAACATTATTATAAAACGTCAGGAAGAGATAAATTTAAGTTTTCCTGATGCCTTGGATATGATGTTGATCTGTGTGCAGGGTGGTATTGGTCTGGAGCAGACCGTACAACGTGTTGCCGAAGAGGTGGCTGATCAATCTGAAGTTTTGGCAGAAGAGTTAGGTATCTTATGTGCCGAAATGGCCATGTTAAATGACCGTAGAAAGGCGTTGCAGGATTTTGCGCGGCGTGTCGGTAGTGGGGCGGGGAAAAGCTTTGCCACATCATTGATTCAAGCAGAGCAATACGGAACGTCCGTATCACAGGCGATGCGCATTATGTCGGATGAATTGCGCGATATGCGCATGGCAACGGCGGAACAAAAAGCCGCATCATTACCTCCTAAATTAACTGTGCCGATGATTGTCTTCTTCTTGCCCGTTTTGTTCGTGATTATCCTTGGTCCTGCCAGTATTCAGATTTCAGCGATGAAGGGCGGTTAATAACTCTGTGGAGAAGAGTCTGCCCTAACTGCTTTTCTCCTCTTCTTAGCCTGTGCGTGAATGCTATCACCTGTTTCAACGGTGTATGATAGACGATCTGTAAAGCAAGCAATGCAAAAAATAAGTCAATAATAGGAGCGAAAGACTGCGGTATAGAAATTGTGCTTGTCTTGCTGTTGTTTGGCATGGTTATAAAAGGGGATGGGGCAAGTGACCTGTACCTGTGATATGCTCTTTCGATTAAGGCTTCACCCTGTGGGGGAACCGTATAGGCATGAATGAAGCAAGTCATAAGCCGTTTATAATGAGTGGCTAAGCACTGTTGTAATAAGTTGGGTGTTGCTCATAAAAGATTATCCAATACTGAGTGTTCTTCTATCAGATTATTTGCATCCCTAGTGAAAAACCGCCCTGAAATCATGCGACTTTTTACTCCTTAGCCGGACAGCACTTATTTTATGTCCGAGGTTAGGGCCTGTTATTGGATTATCGTTCGTTCAGTGTACGGATAATACGTAGATTACGTTCAATCTCTATCCGGTCGGGGGAGAGGGCTTGTGCGCGTTCTAGCACTTCTATCGCCTCGTCAATGAACCCTTGTGTTGCTAGATTAAGAGCTAAATTGTTCATGATTGTTGTTGGGTTGCCCTTCCAGTGTTCCAGTCCTTTGCGGAAGGCACGTTCTGCTTCGGGATGCATTTCCTTTGCATCTAATGCAATGCCAAGATTTTGATAAGCATTGTGGTCTTCAGGGTTTTGTAAAATTGCGTTTTGTGCATAAATTTCCGCGGAGTCGTAGTTACCAAGGCCGAGAGAGATCATAGATATTTCTGTATTTATGCCTGGGTAAACATCTCCTGATTTTGCGAAAGGGGTTAAGATAAGAGACGCACGGTTAAGATAGTTTGCCTGACGTAGTCCGTTTGCATAGGCCAAGGCTTTTGCAGGATCTGCACTGTCGCGCTTATATTTCTTTTCAAGGGCGATAAGGCCAGCGGTTCTTGAACCACTTTGGGAGGCAGCTTTTTCAAGCGCGGCACCGACGCGCGCGGTGACATTGTCAGGATGTTTTGTCGTTTGTACAGGGGTGTCTCCTGTCGTCTTACAAGCGGATAATTGCCCGATCGCAATGGCTAAAACCATATAACGCGTAAATTTTCTCATGCTCTTTAGCCCTTTATATCTTTGCTCTCGTGCTTTTGTTTCTATTCGGTTTCTGTGTCCGGTGATGACACTGAATTATTACTTGAGGCTGCGTTGCTGCCTCCTGTTGAGGTGTTATCTTGTGATGCCGCCTCTTGATTTCCTAATCCTATTTCATGACACATGTCGGGGCAATAGAAAACGCTTGTGTCTTGACAGTCGTCTGCATCGCCTGCGCATGTACGCTTGATGCGTAAGTAGTCTTTTTTCGGACTGGCAACAATCACGTGGCGCTGCATAAGAATTTGTCCGTTTTTGCCCAATACTGTGAAGTGCGTTGCACCCGGAGATCTTGGGATAATAACAAGTAATTTGGCCGAATCGGCGATAACGTTAATGTGTAGTGGATTGCCAATAATGATGCTTGTTGCGCTTTCATTTAATTTGACTAGCTCTGATTTATCCGGTGTTAGCCGAATAGTAGGGTGTGTTGCATCACCCATGTCTTGTGCCTCAGCTGTGTTTGTATGTGTAACAGGAGGGAGTATATCAACAACTTTTTCATCTGCATGGGATGGTGATGATATTGCCAGTAATGTCAGGGCAAGGGGGATGTATAATTTCATGTTTATCTTTTGTATCTGTATCATTTGAAACGCCCAGTTATCGGGGAGGAAAGAATGGGACAATAACGTAGTATATTGCCATTCTTTGATTATAGCGCGAAACAGAAGAAAGATCACTATTTTTTTATAGTACGTGGAGGGAAGGTGGAAAGTGGCCGTCTTATCCCAAGTCTATAGAGTCCAGAGCATCTGGTTCGTCGTCTTCAAAGTCCTTATAATCATCAGGAAGTTGGGCTGATAGTTCCTCTGGTGTTTCATCTTCTTTATAGGAGTGATGAAAACCAATGCCATTTGTAAGGTTATCTTTTTTGAACTCAAATATTGCAGATAGATCTGTTCTATCATTGTCTTTGTTTTGAAAGCTGAATGTATAATGTCCAACGCATCCATCAAAATCTTTGTTTGTTGCAATCGAATTAAACACAACACCAATTTGTTGATCAGCTGTCTGGTTTAGGAGGTGTGTAAAATATTCTTCGATTCCTTTGGGGGTATAGACCGATTCCGTTGCAAGAGTACCTTTTAGCTCGGCGCAATCGCCATACATCGTAGTAACGCTTTCAGGAGTAACGTTGATGCTGGTTAGTTCTGTTTTCCATGTCTGCATAGCGCGCAGAGTTCTGTGTACATCTTCTAGTTTTAGATCTTCTGGTTTGATGCTCATTTTATCACCTGATTTTTATATTTTATGAGGGTGTAACAATTCTCTGTTTTATTGTCAATCTATTTAACATATATACTTTACATGTTAACATAAACTAATTTTTTTGACTTGCATTGAAAAATATGGTTTTTATGCATTGAAATTTTATTGCGTTTGTAGATTGGCTGCGGTATGGATGATTTATCCAAAAAAGCTTCATTAGAAGAGCTATTTAAGAATATAACGATTGGTCTGGCGGTAAGCTTTGTGGCGATCAGTCTTGGTGCGTCATTAGGCATCTTGTCTGGACGTGGGGCATTTGCGGGAATGATTTCCGCAGGTGTTATTGCATTTATCACCGCGATGTTTGGCGGGACGCGGGTTCAATGTTCTGGCCCGACTGCACCGATGAGTACAATAACTGCCGTTGTGATTGCCTTTGCGGTGAGTGAATATGAAGCGCAATTGTCGAGTGATCAATTTATAACACTGGTCTTCCTTTTAATGTCGGGATTTCTTATCCTTGCCGGGTTTCTTCGGTTGGGACGGTTTATTAATTTGATTCCGAATGTTGTTGTTTCCGGTTTTATGAGTGGTATTGCTCTGTTGATTTGGAATTCTCAGGCGAATGTTTTGTTCGGTTTTAGTGGGGTAACAGCTTTATCAGGTGCGCTATTTTGGAATGTGGTGATTACCGTTATGACGGTTACGCTGATTTTTGTGTGTCCGCTGGTGTTGAAAAAGCTGTCCCCTAAGTTGGCGGTTTATTTGCCGGGAACATTATTGGCGATTATTATTAGCTCTGCTTTTGCATATATTATGCAGTTACCCGTGCAATTCACTTCTCTTAAGAGTGATGTGAATACTTTAGGGGATTTGGGGCATGTCATATCTGCGCAAGTACCGCATGGTTTGACGTTGAGCGATCTTATGCTTGCAGTACCGTTCGCGATGCAGCTGACTTTGCTGTGCTATCTTGATACGTTATTGACCTCTCTTGTGGTTGATAATATGAGCAATGAGAAAACGCGCCAGAATAAAGAGCTGATGGCGCAGGGCGCAGCGAATGGCTTGGCGGCTATGCTTGGCGGTATTCCGGGGGCGCAAGCAACTATTCGTTCGGTTTTGATGCTGAAGGAAAATGCAACGATGCGCCTTGCCGGCATATGTGTCGGTCTATTTGTCTTTGTCGAAATATTTTTGTTTAAGGACTTTTTTGCTTTCATTCCTTCGGCAGTGTTTTGCGGTATTTTGTTTAAAGTTGGATATGACGTATTTGATTGGCAACCTTTAAAATTATATGCGCGGCAAATGATGGGTAAAGTGCCAAAGGATAAGAGTCTTCCCGGATTTGTTTCCCTTCCTGAAATTTTATTTATCAGTGGGACAATGCTTGTGACGTTGTTTTATGATTTAAATGCAGCCGTGATTGGATTTACGATATTATTCTACGTGGTTGGAAAATTCTCCAAGACCGCAACAGAGCAGGTGATGGCTTTGGATTATCCGCAGGAGAGCGAAGGTGTTTCGACCCATCCGTAAATATTTGGAAATTGGGGCTTGAATAGTTTTCTTTTTGCACGTATCACTATCCTCCTATCGCTTAGAGTGGGCGGTTAGCTCAGCGGTAGAGCACTTGCTCGACACGCAAGGGGTCACAGGTTCAATCCCTGTACCGCCCACCATTTTCCCTTATACCATTGGCGATACACCGAAAATAAATATTAAATCTCCTTGTTCCCATGTGAATAACGTGCAAAATACACCAATGAATAGTAATGAAGATTAGCGAATAACAACTTTATAATGGTTGTTGTAACAGTGTTTTGATGGGGATGAGCCAATATCGAAAAATCCTTGCTAAATCCACACAGAAAACAAGCGATTATGTACATACCTGAAGCTTTGAAAACATATGGCGTGATTATTTCTCTTATCGTCGCGTCATTTTGGTTTGCATCACAGTTTATTGCCCCCACACCGCCCAAAACTATCACCTTGGCCGCAGGCTCTAAGGGCGGCGAATATTACAGATATGCGACATTATATAAAAGTGCATTGGCCGCTCAGGGCGTAGAGGTGAACATCATTGAAACGGCCGGATCCATTGATAATATAGAGCTTTTATTACAAAATAAAACTGATATTGCTTTTATTCAAAGCGGTCTTGCAACGCCAGAAACACAAAAAAATATAGAAACATTGAGCAGCCTATATTATGAACCCATATGGGTATTCGTGCGGGAAGATGTACAGGAAGACGTCCGGAGTGCAAAAGATCTACAGAGAATATACGGGAAAACTGTGGCAATTGGTCGCAAAGGTAGTGGTACGAATGCGCTTATGAGGCGACTTTTAGAGGGGAGCTTTCCTAAAGCAGAGGTGAGTTTTGTCGAAATATCCGGAGAAAAGGCTGTAAGCGCTCTTCAAAACCGTGCAGTGGATGCTGCCGTTTTTGTTGGACGATCACAGTCACCTCACATTCAAAGTTTATTACGCGATAAAACTGTACATCTATTGTCATTTGTCCGAGCAGACGGTTATGCCAGACTTTATCCTTTTCTTTCGAAGGTTGTTCTGAGTGAGGGTGTTATAGATATGGCCGAAAATATTCCAAACTATGACCTATCTTTAATCAGTCCGGTGGCGCAATTAACGGTCTCAAAAGGTTTTAGCGGTGCCTTAAAAACGCTTTTGGTCCGTACGGCATTTCAACTTCACGGTGATGCCGATGTATTCGCCAAGCAGAGGCACTTTCCAACATTGGAATATGCTGACTTTCCCATTTCTGAAGAAGCCCGTCGATATTTTGAGTACGGCCCTAATTTTTTACAACGCGTCTTGCCCTTTTGGCTTGCTGATCTGATCAATCGCATGATTGTTATGCTTATTCCTCTAATAGGTGTGATGATCCCATTGCTTAAGGTTGCGCCACCAACCTATCGCTGGCAAACAAGATCAAAAATCTACAAATGGTATAAAGATCTGAAAAAGATAGAGGAGGCCGCCGCGACATCAAAAGCAGAAGATAAAAATATGGCTTTATCATTTCTTGAAAAAATAGATGAGGACGTTAAAAAGACAAAGGTTCCTTTGTCTTATGCTGATGAGCTGTATAATTTGCGCTTACATATTAAAATGATAAAGGATCGTCTACAAAAATAAGGGGGAACGATTAGGCAACGTAATCAGATTTTTTTATCTTATTTTTATTTGTTCTTTAAGTCAGCTTACCAGACAAGATATTTGTAACCTGTTCGACCAAATCATTTAAATGGAATGGTTTTGACATGGTTTTTGCGTTTTCGGGTGTTTCATCGCTGTCGCTTCGTATGGCCATGGCGGCAAAACCGGTGATAAACATAATCTTTATATTCGGGTATACTTCCGTTGCTTTTTGGGCAAGCTCTAGGCCATCTAATCCGGGCATTACAATATCGGTTAGAAGAAGGTCAAAATCAGTGCCTTTGTTCAGTTCATGGCTGGCATCTAGTCCACTTTGCTTGGCGGTGACGTTATGACCTGCGCGCTCTAAGGCTAGAACCAAAAAGTTCAGCATGGATTTATCGTCTTCTGCCAGTAGAATATTGGCCATATGGTCTCCGTTGATGTCGTACAGGTGTTAGTGTAGGGAAGATGGGGGCAGAAAAGCAAATAGTTATTGCTCTCTATAATTGTTACAAAGCATCCATAAACTGTTTTCCTGCGGCTTCCCAGCTATAATTATCTTTTATATGTTGTACGCATTTATGTTTATCAACTTGTGCTAATGCGCGCTGCGTTGCATCGCCGAGGTCGGTGTCACTTAATGCGCCGAGGTAATCATGTGTGATAATATCTTTAGGGCCTATAACATTATAAGCAGCAACAGGAAGACCACAGGCAAGTGCTTCGATTAAAACAATGCCAAAGGTGTCTGTTTTTGAGGGGAACACAAATACATCTGCCGCGCGATAATAGCTGGCAAGCTCTTCACGGGTTTTTTTGCCAACAAAAATAGCATCAGGATATCTTTTTTCTAATGATGCGCGCGTTGGGCCGTCTCCAACCATTACTTTGCTGCCATTCCATTCCATATCTAAAAAAGCTTCAAGATTTTTCTCGATTGCGATGCGTCCGACATAAAGAGCAATGGGAGATTTTATATTGTTGAACATTTCTGTATCATCTTGGGCTTTGTTTGGATGGAATATAGATGTTTCTACACCGCGGGACAGTGGTTTTATTTCTGTTTTGAAACCCCACTCCAGCAACTGCTTTTCTAGGCTTTTTGTCGCGACCATAAGGGTGCTTGAGGGGCTATGAAAATGGCGAACAATACGAATGCCAATCCGGTGAACAACATTATAAAGTGGCGGGATAAGCCATGCAAAACGTTTGGCAACATAGTCAGGGAATTGTGTGTGGTAGCAGCTGGTAAATCTTATATCGTTCTTTATGCAGTATTTGCGCGCCGCCCAACCAAGTGGACCTTCTGTTGCAATGTGAACTTTGTCGGGTTGAAAGTCTTTTATAAGGCGTTTTAAACGTCTAAAAGGGCGGATAACTAATTTTATTTCTGGGTAAAAGGGCATAGGTATACTGGCGGCAAAGTCAGCAGGGCCAATGATTTCAACACGATAATCCGCTTTTTCAAGTTCGGAGCAAAGATGTTCATAGGTGCGCACGACACCATTAATTTGTGGATGCCATGCATCACTGATAATAAGAACTTTCATAGACATTTTACTTATTCGGCTCTACACTTGTGGATAAGTTCGGGGGCAACCCTATAATAATACGTTCTACCCTAAACGTGATGGCGATGATGCTCAATATTTTTTTTAGTTCCAGTGTGTTTCAGGCACTTTTATTTGTAATGATTGTGACAATTATTCCACAAAATGTCTATGCACAACAATGTGAGGCGCCATATGAAATGGTAACAAAACTTCATCATCCTGATCCGGGGTCTTATACGGTGTGGGATACTGCGCATGGGAAAGATCGGCGTGATGAGATATTTGTATCCGTAGTTAATTTGGGCGTAGATGTTTTGGCCGTTGGAGAAATGCGCCGTACATTGGAAGGGGTTCCTTCTTTGATGTTTGTGCATTTTGATCACCGTGGTCGACAGCTTAGAGAGACATATCAAAAAATTAGTGGTTTGCGCAATGTTGTGAAAATGTTGCGCCATGGTGATGGGTATGTGGTTTTGGCAAATTTACATAAATTAAAAGGACGCGATGTTATTTGGCTTGGTTTTTTTGATAAGGCTCTTGTTTTGACGTCTTATAAAAAAATACAGGATAAAGAGTTTGATTTATTTGCAACCGATATTGTGTCTTCTATTGATGGGCAGGGGTGGAGTGTTTCTGTGACGGCGCAAAGCGAAATTGGCGAGGGCAAGGGGAGAGAAATTCGTAAAAGTGCTTCTGTATATTTGCTTGATGAAAATGGAAACGAGCGAGCAAGTCGTGGATATATTCTTGGTCTGGATAGTGAGATAGTGAGTTTATCCGTATCGAAATTTGATGGTGAAAAACATGGTTATATCGCTACTGGCTATTTCGAAAATAATGTAGGAAAGAAAATTGCGTGGGTTTTACGGTTGAATGCGGACTTATCTTTGGTCTGGCAAAAAGAGTATAGCAGAGGATTATCGGCCAATATAAAAGTGTCTTCGGGTTATCGTGATCGCTATGTCTTAGTCTTCGGTGACGTCCTGCCAGCCGATTCTAACCCTCTTGGTAGTTGGCTTATGCTGTTGGATGGGGATAGTGGAGAGGTCTTATGGCAGAGGTATTATTATGGTGAAACGGGGCATCATGACTATTCTGCAGGGGGGCTGTATGTTAATGAAGATGGATTAATTACATTGATGATGATGGCGCGTTCAAAAATCCATGCTGTTGGTATGGTCGGGGTTACGGAGGAAGATATATCTGTATTTGAGGATAAATTTATTCCTGAAAATATGGATTATGCACATCTCTTAACCCTTTCTCCGCGTGGCATTACGCTGTCTGGTGACTCGTATTATTACGGACAGGGTATTTCTCTATCCCAATTGATAGAGGGGGGTGATGGCGGTCGTGTTCTGGTCGGGTATGCGCGCGTTATGGAGAAGAGGAAAGTAAAAAAAGCTCGTTCTACACCAGAGGTTAATCCCCCATTAAAGGAAAAGGGCTATGTTAATTTGCCGGATGCTGATTTGTCGGATAAGGCGATTGAGGGGCTTGCTATGTTAAGGGATAAGCTGAAGAATCAAGATGTGCATTTGACTATGAATGACGATCATCACGATAATGGAAATAAGAAAGAATCGGCTATAAATGATATGGACGGCCCTGTCTGGACAAGAGATGGTTGGGTGTTAATTGGTGATACGCCGGATGCGTACATTGATCCTTGTGTACGTCGGTTTCAATAGGTTGTAAGTTGTAAATTTAAATTAAACAGTGAGTTAGAGTGAATATGTCAGAAGATAGATTGAGTTTTGTTGCCGAAGAAGTGCATGTGAATTTG
The DNA here is from genome assembly GCA_002747015.1 of Zetaproteobacteria bacterium. The sequence goes on along the minus strand of NVXI01000001.1, from coordinate 380,387 downwards.
CGTGCAGATAAGTTTTTGAGTGTTGTTTGTGATGATTTGTCGCGTTCACGATTGCAAAAATTGATCGTTGATGGACGTGTGACCTTGAACGGGGAGGTGTTAAAGTCTCTTTCTACAAAGGTTGGGGAGGGTGACGTTTTTAGTGTATGTGTTCCAGAGCCAGAAGCGGGGGAGCCAGAGGCAGAGGATATTGCGCTGGATATCTTATATGAAGATGATGATTTACTGGTGATTAATAAGGCTGTGGGGATGGTTGTTCATCCGGGTGCAGGGAATTGGAGTGGGACTCTTGTTAATGCGCTTTTGCATCATTGTGGTGATACTCTTTCTGGTATTGGTGGGGTTATCCGCCCAGGGATCGTGCATCGTTTAGATAAGGATACCAGTGGCTTAATCATGGTTGCAAAGAATGATCATGCACATAAGTTTTTGTCTGCACAATTTGCGGATCGCACATTAAGTCGTGTTTATCATGCACTTGTTCTTGGGGTGCCTATGCCGATAAAGGGAACGATTAATCGGGAGATAGGTCGTCATCGTCATAACCGTTTGAAGATGAGTGTGATGAGCAATGCACCGCGAGAGGCACGTACACATTATAAGGTTCTTGAAAATTATAATGAGTCTTGTGCGCTGGTTGAGTGTAAATTGGAAAGTGGGCGCACCCATCAAATCCGTGTGCATATGGAGGCACTGGGGCATCCTCTTATTGGCGATCCTCTTTATGGGCCACAGCAAACAGCGTTGATAGCTAGGATGAAAAATGCTGGCTATGATAATGAATTTATTAAGGAAATAGTTGATTCAAAATGCCAATTATTGTTCGCCAAGCAGATATCCTTTGTTCATCCACGCACAGAAAAGCAGATGTCTTTTGAATGTCCAGTGCCGGAGTTGTTTGTTAACGTATTGAAAAAACTAAGAAAATAATTTTTACTTGTATTTACATAAAAATTTATGTATTATAGATAATGTAGGGTGTATGAATACAGATGAGTAAGCGGAATGTTGGCTTTATATCCTTTTTGGTAAAAATGATTTGTAAAATGTAGTTTTAAAATATTAATAACGAAACGAATTGAATATATAAGAATAGTAAAAATAGTTATTAACGGGTTGCGCATAAATCCCAAAATCCTTGTGTGACTTAGTAGTATAAAATTTATAAAACTCATAGCCGCCTTCGGGCGGTCTTTTTTTGCGTGTCGTGATGTTCGTTAATCTAAAATATTGGTCCAATATTTTGCCATATGATCGAGGGTGAAGTTTTCAGTCATCTCGAAAAGTCGCTGTGGTGGATTTATGCTTTGTGCTGTGACGCGATCAAATGGTGCAATTTGCGTTCGTATTTCACTGCCTGTCGGAATATGAGGGATACTACCCAGGGGTAAGGTTAAATTTAAGCTGTGATAGGCATGTGTTTGCGCGCCGTAAATATCGGTGTCACTGTAATTGCTGAGTGCGATTAAGCTGCTTAGTTTTGCTCCGTTCTTAAATATTTTTTCTAGTCCTAATGAGCCGCCAATATCGCCGGCAATAAATTGTCCGACGCGTGCATGCAGTGTTATGTCGTGATGTGGTAGATCGTACCATCCATTTATATGTCCGGTTATGATGCTGTTTGCCGGATGTATGCCTGAGTTGAGGGGGGTGTCTGATTGTCTTGGGGTGACACGCCATATTTCTGCGCCCAAGGCAAAGCGTAAGGAGAATGGGCGGTATAAGATTTCTCCGCCAAGGCCGGCGTAACCTTCTTCCAGATATCCTATATTGGCGAGCGCGTGTATTTCTGGGGTGAAGCTGTGTGCATAGCCGACATAGGCGTGATCGATGCTGATGCGCTCTTTTGCGTAGGCGCGTACTGTTTCTAGGGGGCGGGTTTTATTTACGAAGCTATGTTCATCCAAGTTATTGCTTAAGTTAAGGCGAATTGCTGTGCCGGTTAAGAACCCAAGAAATGGAGATGTTTGCGCGCTGACTATGGCGGAGTTACGGTATAGGATGCCGTTATCTTCTTCGGACAGGCTGATTTGGTTTTCCAGTGAGAATGTAAATGTTTTTTTGTTATTTATCCCTTTGCTGTATAGAAAGCCTTTCTTCCTTTTGTTATTCTCTGTGTTAGCTATAAATTCAGTATTTTTCCAAATCTCTTCGGGGCTTGATAATTGGTTGTTCAGATAATTCTCTATATCGGAGCGCATGATTTTTATGGCGGTACCCGTTAAGTTTCCGTGACGTGGGATGATAGTGATTTCTTCGATGTTTTGCCCGCTGTGCGCAGCGATGTGGCGCGCGGCGCGTCCGATTTGTTGTGGTGCGGGTGTGTGTGGTTCAATATCAAGTGTGGCGGTGATGCTTTGCTCATTATTTGTTATATCCGTGATGGTGATATCTTTGTTTGTGGCGGCGTGTTTCATGCCTGTGATATTCAGGCGCGCGCCGCGTTCTTTGTAGAATGGTTTTGGTTCTTGATATTTTTTGTGTGAAAGCGGCCATTTTGAAGGTAATGACTGTAAGGAAAGGCGGCCCATTATTTTATCTGTGCCCTGCATGCCTATGCTGGCGCTGGCCCAGTCATTATGTGTATATGAGATGCCTACGCCCCATGGCGCGGGGGCATTGTAATTAAAGCTGTCCTGTTCTGCTTTGTAGCGATCTGCGCCGTAATCCAATTTTAATGATAGGCCGTCATAGGGCAGGAAATATTCAACGCCGGCAAACAGGCCCATTTTATCACCGGAAAACCAATTATCAGGCGTGTTTGGGGCTTCGCTATTGGGGTTTCTGTCTTTTTGGAAGTGATTACTGAATGCTTTGAAGGGGTTGCTGAGGTGTCCTGCACCGGCGAAACGTCCCCAGCCTAGCCCTGCGGTGATGTCAAAATTATTATAGCGCTTTGACAGGGCAATATATTCTCCTGCCATTCTTTTGTGTCCAAGTGCGGATTGTAAGCCGATCGCGATTTCAGGGCGGAAGGCGGATTCTTTTGCCAGACGTAGTTTGAGGTCTACGCCCGGATATAGGTGTCTTGGATTTTCGGTGATATTTGACACTTCTGCTGTTTGTCTAAAGTTGATGTGAAGCGGCGCGGCGATTTGTATGCCGATATAGCCATGCATGTATGGGTCAAGTGTTGAGACGCCTACACGTAGTGTGCCTGGCGTATCCATGCGTGCGCTTGGAATTGTATTCAAGCCTAAAAATCCAGTGAGGGCGGGGCTGTATTTTTGCGTGGCGTGTGCCGCATCGCTCATGCCAAGGGTGATACAAACTATGATGAGTGTGTAGTGGTGGTGGTGTTTATATGTACAATTTCGTATGCGCATCAGAGAACCTGAAAAGAATACATGGGTATTAATCTGTTGATTGTTGCTCAAATACTATTGTATGTCAAAGGCTTATTCTGTGGGTAAAGTTATTTACAGTTGTTGGAAACTCGATCTTTCCATATGGCTGTTCTTGTTGTATTCTGTGTAGGATATGAGCGATCTTCATTATGACTTATGTGTAATTGGTGGTGGAATTAACGGCGCAGGCATCGCGCGCGATGCTGCTGGTCGTGGTTTGTCTGTGCTTTTGGTTGAGGCGGATGATCTTGGCGGAGCGACGTCTTCGGCTAGTAGTAAGCTTATCCATGGTGGTTTAAGGTATCTGGAGCATGGTGCATTTGGCATGGTGCGTGAATCTTTGAAAGAACGCGAAGTTCTGTTGCGGAATGTCCCGCATCTTATTTATCCGATTGAGTGCGTGTTTTTACAAGATGAGGCGCAGCGCCCGCAATGGCTTATCCGTATAGGGCTTTGGCTTTACGATCATTTGGGGGGCAAAAAATCTTTGCCGAATTCACGTGTTATGCGTTTTTGTGATGATGTATACGGCAAGCCTTTGTTGGATGATGTTCTTGATGGAATTGTATATTCGGATTGTTATGTGGATGATACACGTTTGGTTATTCTGAATGCGGTGGATGCGGCTGCGCGTAATGCAAAGGTGCTGACCCATACGCGCTGTGAGGGGTTGACGGTGCGTGATGGAAGGTGGCGCGTTACTTTACGTGATAGTTTGTCTGATGAAAAATTGGACGTTAGTGCGTCAATGGTTGTTAATGCGACAGGGCCGTGGGTCGGTAAATTTCTAGAAAGCGTAGGGATTGGGAATCGGGATGCCGATTTACCGATGGTGCGCCTTGTAAAGGGCAGTCATATTATTTTACCACGTCAATATGAAGGTGATCATGCCTATGTGTTGCAGCAACCCGATAAGCGTATTGTGTTTGTGACGCCATATCAGGGTAAATATACTTTGGTTGGTACGACAGAGGAGGAATTTGATGGTGATCCGCGTGATGTGAGAATTTCTGATGAGGAAATGGCGTATTTGTGTGAGGCGGTTAATTGTGCCTTTTCTAAAACGGTGTTGCCGTCTGATGTTCTCTTTACATTTAGTGGTGTCCGTCCTTTGTTTGATGATGGTGAGGAAGATAGTAGCGAGGTAACGCGTGGTTATCGTATTTATCACCATAGCCGTTTTGACCCGCCGTTTTTGTCTGTGTTTGGCGGAAAACTGACAACCTATCGCGCCCTTAGCGAGGGGGTGGTTAATCAGTTGATGGGGTTGTCGGGCTGCGTGGCGGAGGGGTGGACTGCCCGCGAATCTTTGACCGGAGGTGATTTTGGCGGGCATAGTTTCGATGTGTATATGCATTTGAAAAGGCAACAATATCCGTGGCTTCCTGTAGAGTTGTTGCAACGTTATGTGCGCTCTTACGGTGCGCGTATGGATTATTTTTTACATGGTGCAGACTCACTATCTGATTTAGGTATGCATTATGGTGATCAGGTCTTTAAAGTGGAGATCGATTATCTTGTAAGCTATGAGTGGGCGGCAACAGTAGAAGATATCATCTGGCGGCGTTCTAAGCTTGGCTTGCATATATCTGATGAAACCGTTCGTAATATAGAGGCTGCTCTGGCTTCTTAAATATTGTTTAGGAATTAAATATATGAAACCGCATCTTTTGGCAATTGATCAGGGGACGAGTAGTTCTCGTGCGATTATTTTTGATGAAAATGGTGGTGTACGTGTCACTTCTCAACAGCCTGTGAATTTAATTTATCCACAGGATGGGTGGGTAGAACAAGATCCTATGATGCTTGTTCAAAATACTTTTTCTGTAATTCGTGATGTTTTGCGCCAAGATGAAAATATCACATCTTCTATCGCCGGCGTTGGAATTACCAATCAGCGAGAGACCGTTATTGTCTGGGATCGTAAAACTGGAGAGCCAGTTTATAATGCAATTGTTTGGCAGGATCGAAGAACGTCTGATTTTTGTACAACCTTGAAAAGAGATGGTGTTGAAAAAATGATTAGGGAGAAGACAGGTCTTCTTCTTGATCCGTATTTCTCTGCAACAAAATTAAGATGGATTCTGGAAACCGTTGATGGCGTACGTGCGCGTGCGGAAAATGGAGATTTACTGTTCGGGACTGTGGATTGCTATTTGTTATGGCATTTAAGTGGTGGGCGTGTTCATGCGACGGATGCCAGTAATGCATCTCGTACGATGCTGTACAATATAATTGGCCATGAATGGGATGATAATCTTTTGTCTATGTTCGGTATACCAAGGGTTATGCTGCCTGTAGTATTGGACAATATATCCGAATTCGGCCAATTTGATTCGGGTTTATTTGGCCTAAATCTTTCTGTTGGATCTATGATCGGTGATCAGCAGTCTGCTTTAATTGGTCAGGGATGTTTACGTCCGGGGATGGTAAAATCAACATATGGAACAGGGTGTTTTGCCCTTATGAATATTGGTGAAAAACCGATGTTGTCTGAGCATAAGTTGATAACAACTATAGGGTTTAGTATTGGTGGTGTGGTTTCTTATGCTTTGGAGGGTTCTATTTTTAATGCGGGGACAGCCATTCAATTTTTGCGGGATAATTTGAATTTTATCGATGATGCAAAAGAGAGTGAAGGTCTGGCGCGATCAGTGCCGGATAATGGTGGTGTGTATTTTGTTCCTGCCTTTACAGGACTTGGCGCGCCCTATTGGAATCCTGCGGCGCGCGGGGTTATTTGTGGTTTGTCTCGTGATACACAAAAAGCACATATTGTACGTGCCGCGTTGGAGGCGCAAGCCTATCAAACACGTGATTTGATAGATGTTATGGTGCGTGATAGTGGACGAAATATCGATGTTTTGCGTGCTGATGGTGGGTTGGTGGCCAATGACTTTATGTGCCAATTTTTGGCGGATACACTTGGTATTGATATTGAAATTCCAAAAGTTACGGAATCTACGGCGTGGGGGGCGGCGTGTTTGGCAGGGGTACAGGCGGGTGTGTATTCATCTGTTGATGATGCTTGTGCRCGTTGGCAGRTGGCGCGTCATTATAAACCTKTGAGGGAAAAGCGGGATATGGATGCATTGTATCGTGGATGGCAAAGAGCCGTGGAAAAATCTTRCTAGATTTTAAYCCACAGCCTTACCCACACGTTCTGTTCTTGTTACTTCGTCGCTTTATATAATKCCATTTACGTTCGCATTATCTGTATCAACCAATAGGGTGATTGTGCCGTCTGTATACACATCATAATCACCWGACATGTCTTGCCCTCTAWATACGAAGTCGTTKCCTGACCCGTTTGTGAAGTTCAAGGTGTCGTTGCTGTCCATCTCTATAATTAATTTATTRTCKKCATCGGTCATTGATATGACGCTGTTATATGACAARTTAATGACATTGGTTGMKCCATTATTGGTACTTATCGCCTCAATATTATTGATAAGYCCGGCGTTAATGTTTSCAAAATTTATATTCCCTGCGGWGGAGGAKAKYTGAACTAAATCCAGTCCTGCACCACCATCAATTTTTARYCCATTTGTAAGGSTTTCAAAATCGCTAACAACKCCAGTATTTTGCAAAAYGAAAGTGTCATTACCACCACCACCATATGATTTRCCGAGTGCTTGGCYGATATCGAATGTGTCATTACCTGCGTCACCGTATAGGTGGTATCCTGTTGATCCGCCATTTATGGTAATCGTGTCGTTGCCATCGCCTGCTTTCACATAGCTGTTATTGCCTGATATCGTGATGTTATTCATTGCGCTATCTCCATCCGAGAATACGGAAACATTATTTGCGGCGATGAAAATTGAGCTATCTGTACCGCTGTACACGTTGTTTGCGGCAAATAGGGTGGTGGTACTTGTTGTCGCACCAAATATATCAAAAGTGTATGTGTTGCTTATATTGCCAGAGCTGCTGATTGCTTCGACTGTGAAGGTAAAGTTGCTGTCTCCTGTAATGGAGGCGTCAAGGTCAATGGTCATTAATCCTGTGCTTGAATTAAGATTATAGATGGAAATATCTGCACTTACGGGGGCAGAAAGTAGGTTATATCCAGTTATATTGTCATCTGGATCATCAAAGTCATTTGAAAAATTATAAGAAAAGTTACTATCTTGTGATCCACTGAAAAAGTTATCCAGACCGGAGATGTTTGGCATAAGGGCGGAAAATGTTGTTGGCTCATTAATGTCCAATATGTCTAAATCGACACTTCTTGAGATGGAGGATGTGCCAAGATCGTTCGTTGCTTCGAATGTGATACGATTAAGATCTTCGGCATCCAAGGATACGCCAGCTTTTAGTTTTATTAGGAAGTTGTTGTCACTTTGTCTGATGGCATCGAAATAATTTTGCGATATTCCTGTAAGGCTCAAGTTTGTCATGTTTGTAAAGTTACCAGTGACGACCATGACATTTGCACCTGTAACATTTTCTGCAAAGGATAGTTTTGTTATCTGAACTTGGAATGGATTAAAGAGATCTGGTTCTGGCGTGATGATTTGCGGTTGAGTATTGGTGCTTGTCGTTGTTGATTCTGGTGTGCTGGATTGTGTATCATTTTGTCCAGTCTGACTTGTTCCTGATTGTGTATCATTGTTTGCGCCTGATTGAACGATATCTTCGCTGGTTATAACTGCTTCCAGAGATGTTTGTTCTTGATTATCTTCTGGTGCGGTGTCTTGAATGTTTTCTTGGTTATTCTCTGGTGTACTCTCGGAAGTATCCTCTGTTGACGGTTGGTCATTGGATTCTTGTGTTTGAGCGTCCTGAGTTTCTGTGTTTTGTTCTGGATTTTGTGTTGTTTCTTGCGTGGTGCTGTTTTTATTATCTTGTCCTGTTTCCGCGGCGGAATCCTGAATAGAGGAGAATAAATCAGCAGCAACGGTTGAAACGCTCATGAATTTTGAGGTTATCTCGTTTGCGCTTAATTCTCCAATATGTTCTATGGTTCCCTCTAGTGTATTGAAGCGTGCTGTTTCATATTGATTGGCCAATGTCATTGTGTTCCCTGATAAATCGTAAAGAACAATGGCGCCTTCAATCACTGTGATTTCGCCTGTTGTAACATCACCTGCTATAATCGTTCCACGGATACCGATAGAGCCTGAGGGWGTGTTGATCATGACATCATCAGGATCATCGCGCCCAATCAAACCGGATGTGAAGACGAAAACACCTTTTARGACAGARAAATTTGATATRCCGGATTGGGTYGTTGGRTCAAAGACATACTCGTCAATAGAAAGTCGTGCATCTTCGGAAACTGCAAATGTTGTGTCATCAACGAACATAATATTAACTGCGCCGTTTTCATCCGTATCAATGACATCACCTTGATATATRGGGGTGCCGATGCCAATGACTTCTACGCTGCCATTTAGACGTGTTACTGTTGCYTCGCCGCTTATTTCCTGTACTGCMCCGATGGGGGAGACGTCGCTCATACCCATRCCGGCATCTGCATATTGATTGCCGCCATGTGTGAATGATTGAACAAGATCGGGGGTTAGGGTTATGCCGTCAGGGGCGACTAAGTTTGGTGTCGGYTCWGCKGYGTAATATCCCTCAATGACGATTGTACCATCTGTGGTTTCCAGAACAAGATCAACACCATCACGTGTAATKGTGGCATCTCTTACATATGAGGCGTCTGGTAGYTCAACCGATTRTCCGTCATTTTGTAGTGTGATTATTTGGGGAGAGYTYTCWGTATTYTCWGGCGTTGGCGCATSGGTTAGAAAATTATCTAAAACTGTATGTGCCATAATGTCCCGAYCTTAATATTTGTGTTTATACATCCTTCGTATATACCGATGCGAGGAATGCCCTGATTGTTCAGGGATTGCATGTATATTAATATGGAAATAGTTAAGGAGTAGTAATTTTTAGATAAAATTTGATCTAATTTTTTTCTAATGACTGCGCGGCTTCGGCTTCTATGAAAATTTTCTTTGCAAGAGGGTGAGCTGATTTTATGTCGGTGGTTATGGCTGCGATGGTTTGTTCAACTGTACCGGCGGGAAGGTCATCACGAAAATCAATGCTGATATTGACCAGTAAGAATTCTGGCCCCATGTGCAACGTTAGAACTTCATTTACTTGCTCTATTCCATCGTATTGTCCGGCTATGTTCTTGATGCTGTCGACGATTTCCGGATTTGCGCTTTCACCTATCAGTAGGCTTTTTGTTTCATAGGCCAACCAGACCGCCGTTAGTCCCAAAATCATACCAATGGCAACAGAAGCCATGCCATCCCAGAAGGGGTCCTGGGTTATTTGTGCCAGATAAATACCTGCCAAGGCAACGAATAGACCAAGTAGGGCGGCGAAGTCTTCGAATAAGACAACAAACAGGGCCGGATCTTTGCCGTTGCGGACGGCTTCGATATAGCCTAAACGTCCACGAACTTTGTTGAACTCTTTCAGGGCAAAGGCAAAGGCCGCGCCCTCAAACAGGATCGCGATACTTAGAACAATGTAGTTAATTGTCGGATCGTGAAGTTCTGATGGGTGGTAAATATGGTTTATACCTTCATAAATTGATATCCCCGCGCCGACGGAAAAAATCAGAATGGCGACGACAAAACTCCAGAAATAAATTTCTTTACCGTGACCAAAGGGGAAGTTCGCATCTGCTGGCTTTGCTGCGCGTTTTAGGCCGTAGAGTAATAAGATTTGATTTCCGGTATCAACAAGGGAATGTATGCCCTCGGACAGCATGGCTGCACTGCCGGTCACAGATGCGGCAAAAAATTTAGTGATAGAAATTAAAGAGTTTCCAATCAGTGCAGCGATAATAACTTTTTTAGATCCTGAGGCCATGGTCATGTTTATAATATGATCTGGCGCGAGATGAAAGGGGGAAGGGACTGATTAAGAGGGATATGAATACAATTTTTGCATTTTTTGGCTGTGGTTGTTATGATATAGGCAATAATAAGATATTGGACAAAGTGCCATGTAAAAGGTGATGGATAATGGGTGAGAAGTCCCAAAATAATCAAGATAGTTTTGAACGGTATTATAATCGCCATAAAGGTGATGGGCTTAGATTGACAGAGACTGAGCGCGTGTTATCTGATCGTGTTATTACGCAGTATTTGCGGAAAAATTTCAATGAAGAATCCGGAATTCCGATGGATCGTATTGATCTTGATGTTATTGGTGGTGTAACTGATATTGAACAGATTATTGCTGCGGCTAATGAAAAAAACTGGAATCCAAATTATAGTGAAGGCTTTGTTTCAGAGACAGTTAAAAATGTTATGGCATATTTTTCAACGCCAGAGCCTAAAACACCGGAGCAAGTGCTTTCAGATCAAAATGCCGAGAATTATTTGCTTGGTAATTCACAAGACAAAGCGGTTGTAGATAATATTATTTCACATGTACCGTCTTTGGTTGGTTTTTCTTTAGAGGATGCAAAAACTATTGCGCGTGCGGATATTGCAGGGGTAAGTGGCAGCACCGACATTGATGAAAAATTCCCTGCCGCAGATCGAAACCTTATACGTTCCGTTGCATATTCCATGTTGTATGTAAATCGTGATGAGATAAAGGATTCAGACCTTCAAGATCAGGATTTTTCGGAAATGGCCAGAGGTTATATGCATTACGCGCACGAGGATAGTGAGGCCTTTTCAGTATGGGAAATGGATCGCAGAATAGATATTATTGATGCGATTACCAATAACCCAGAGATTATGGCAGATATGGCTCTTATAAGGGCACCAAAGAATATTGAAACGGCAGGCGATCTGCATGCGCAATTTAAAATAAGAGAGCGTATTGCAGACGGGATTGCGGTGGCTGCGGCGAAGACCTATGGAATGTCAGATACTTTGAATGGGGATGATGTTCATGTTGTTTATAAATCCAAAGCAGATTTGGAGAAGGACGGAACATTAGGGTATATGGGTGCAGGTACGTCAGGGATCTTAAATGATGAATTTGTTATTATACGGTATAATCCAGCTTATTTCTTGATGGAAAGAGCACCAGAACTTACGCAAACAGATCATGAGGAAGTTAGTTTTTTTATAAAAACAGTAGTCGAAGAAGTGCAGCATGCCGTAGATCAAATTCAGACAGATAGGTTGGTTTTAGGAATGTTACCGGAGGATGCGCCGCTAGAGCATCATGCAACAATGGCGGCGCTAAATCGTGTTACTTATGCGGATCGTGGCGACTATAAAGAGCATGCTGATTATCATGAAGCGTATAGAACGCAATATATGGAGAAAACGGCAAAGGCAATTGCCGATGATGTTGCTTTTGAGGTTGTGTATGCCATGGAAAATCCAGAAGAAAATAATAAGATTTTAGATGGAGTATCCGATGATTTAACCCAAGTCACGGATCAGCCTGCAATATCCAGTGGTGCTTTCAAAATATAGATAGAGGCATTTGTATGTCTGGTGATGATACAATATAAGAATCGTGGATCACTGGCATTAGAAAATGTGATGACTGGGACGCTGTTGAGCTATTTGACCATTTCTAAATATAGAGAAAAGTGGTGCCCGGGGGCAGAATCGAACCACCGACACAGGGATTTTCAATCCCTTGCTCTACCCCTGAGCTACCCGGGCACGGGTGAATTTAATCACGAGGTATACGGCTTATAAAATAATAGTGCGGACCTGTCCAGTCTTACTTTTCAGATTACTGTTTTTTTTGAATAATTAGAGGTGGAAAGTTATGTGTGTGCGTTAATTTATCGATTAAAATTAGAAGGTTAAGCCTTGAAAACGATCGTGAAGGGAGGGGGTGCGACGTTTACGGGTTAGTTCCATAAGACCAAGCTTTGTAAACCCGTGTATCTGTATCGTGCAGGGGTCTTGGTTAATCACATCATCCAATTCCTTCAGCAGCTTTTTCTCATCGGTTTTATTCATTTTCAGAAAATCGACGATAACAATTCCGCCGATATTTCGTAGGCGCATTTGCCGACCTATTTCGCGTGCTGCATCTATGTTTAAGGCTAGGTGAGAACGTGTTTCACTGCCTTTATTGACATCAATAGCGGTGAGGGCATTTGTCTCTTGAATTATAATATTTCCGCCTTTTTGTAAGAAAGAATAATCATGGAGAAGGGATTCAACTTGTCCTAAAACATCGCGATATTCCAGCAAAGCCAAGTCTCGCGTGGCATCATCTAACTCAATAGGCGTTATTTTTGTCATCAGGTCTGGCGCAAATATAGAGCACCAATCTTCGGCTTGTGTGAAATGTTCCATTGTGACCACTTCGATGCGCTCAATTGGGTTAATAGCCTGATCACTGAGGGTGCGTTGTATCGCATCGGGACCAAGTGCGATAAGACACGGTTCTTTGCCCTCAAAAAATACGTTAATTTCTTTCCATATTGTCCTGAGGACGTGTGCTTCACGCTCAAGAATTTCAGTTTGTAAATCAGCTGCGGCGKTTCGTAATATGAAGCCGTTCATGTCTTTAAGTGCRTTCAGCATGGATTTTAGTTGTTTGCGCAAATCTTTATTGCGTATACGTTGGGATATACTGTTTTTCTGGATGAGCGGGCAATAGATTAAAAAGCGTCCAGGGATCGTGATGTCCATACTGACTTGTGTTGTCTTGTTTTCATTGCCAATCCACAGGTCATCGTCCGCTGTGGACATATATGCGCTTTTTGCCTGAACAGCGATCATATCACCTGACTTGAGGRTTTTCCCGATGGCTTTGTCGCCGCCTTTACAGACATGGCCATCTTTGTCGCTGTAACGAATGTCACGGTTATATAATATGCCTGTATTGTCGCCATCTAGATCAATGAACGCAGCATCCAGACTTGTGTCTATGCGTGTGACCTTTGCCCAGTAGATTGAGCCCCACCGGACATTTTCATGAGGAGAGTCAATTTCGATACCTTCAAGGCGACCATTCTCAAGAGCAATCGTCCAAATACTGGTTTCTAGTTCTTCAATGAGTATATCCAAAAATAGTCCATATCTTTATCTGGGCTGTGTTATTCGCTCTTTACGTTAGATATACGCTGCATCGCTCATGCCTTGCCTAGATAAAGATCGTGAACGATTTACATGTTATTTTCTGCAGAAGAATTCGTTTCCACGCAGGATTTGCATTATATCATAAAGTGATAATCCCACCACATTAGAATATGATCCTTGTATGAATGAGATGTATGCAGCGGCAAATCCCTGTATTGCATATCCACCTGCTTTGCCATGCCATTCACCGGTATCAATATAAGTATCGATGTCTTGATCGGTTAGAACCTTGAATTTTACAATAGTATCGCAAATACGTGTGATTTCTTTTCCCTGATCGGTGATAATACAGATGCCACCATAAACATGGTGTCTTCGTCCTGATAGAAGCTTTAGGCAGGCGCGTGCCTGATCTTCGGTTTCAGCTTTGGGTAATATTCGTCGTCCACAAGCAACAACTGTATCGGCGCCAAGTATGAATGTGTTGTGATTGTCTTTTGCGATGGCCTTCGCTTTTCCAAGGGCGAGCCTTTGGGCTAAATCACGTGGAAGCTCTGCTTTTAACGGTAGTTCATCAATATCCGCAGGTATTATTTGTGTGGGTGTTATTGCGATCTGTTTTAACAGCTCTACACGCCTCGGTGAAGCGGAGGCAAGAATAAGGTTCTTCATTTTTTGTGTGGTCTTGGCCGTCACTGTCAAAAGGCCTTCTTTTGTTGATCGGCGCGTACGTACTATTTTTCGCGGAAAATAATACGTCCCTTGCTCAAATCATAAGGGGTCATTTCAACAACAACAGAATCACCTTGAAGAACGCGAATACGGTTCTTGCGCATTTTCCCGGCTGTATGTGCCAGAATAACATGTTCATTATCCAATGTTACGCGGAACATTGCATTTGGTAGAACCTCTGTAACAACGCCCTTAAATTCAAGTAACTCTTCTTTAGCCATTATGTAATCTTTTCTTTTTGAAAGTAAACTGTGGTGGTTTTATACTGTTTCATGTCTTGCGTCAATTCCTGCTTGTATTATCGCAGAGTATGGGTTTTCCCAGTGTGTAGGATACAAATTAAGCTGAAAAGCCTGCGTGCGGTATCGAAGTTAAGCTCTATTTTTCCGGACAGACGTTCCATGAGTAGATCTGCACCTTCATTGTGCAGGCCTCTTCGACCCATGTCTATGGCCTCGATGCGTGAGGGTTTGCCCTCTCGTAGAGCTTCATCGTAGCTGCTTACAATCATGAAATAATCTTTGATTAGTCGTCTATAAGGGGTGAGTGACAAGACTAGGTAAGGCAAGTCTTTGCCACTATTATTTTGTGTATGAAATATCAGTCTGTTTTCTTCGATATAGAGTTCTAGTGCGTAGGGGCCATCATTATCATCAGCAGGCTGGAAGTAGCTGTCCTGTTTTAAGTCATGCAGGGCAATGTCACAATCTCTTTGGATGAGGTGGGCAACGGTTGGTGCATCTTTTTTGATTAAGCGGATAGAGTGTATTCGGCTTTTATTGTCTTCACTCATCAGAAGATGCTCTGGTTTTTATGGCGTCTCTAAAAGCGTTTATCCATTGTGTTATTTCTTTAGGGCGTGTTTTTTGAATGCTACGGTTGATTATAAGTCGAGACGAAACGTCCAGTATCTTTTCTACTTCCACCATGTTATTGGCTTTAAGGGTGCTTCCAGTTGAAATGAGATCAACAATATGGCGTGCTAATCCAAGGGCAGGGGCAATTTCCATGGCACCATTCAGTTTGATACATTCAGTTTGAATGCCCCGTTTTGCAAAGTGTCGGGATGTCAGGGATGGGTATTTTGTGGCAACGCGAATGTGGCTCCACTGTGTTGGGTCATCGCTTTGTGCATATTGGGTCGGAGTGGCAACGGATAGGCGGCACTTTCCAATACCAAGATCGAGAGGGGCATAGATTTCAGAGTAGTTAAATTCTTCAATCGCATCACTGCCAACAACGCCAATATGTGCCCCGCCATARGCAACGAATGTGGCTACATCAAAGGCACGTACACGAATAATATCAAGCCCGTCATGATTGGTTGTGAATTGTAAYTTYCGGCTTTTATCGTTGGTRAARTCMTCYTCTGGGATARTGTTGCATGCAYTTAAAAGAGGCGTTAGCTCTTCTAAAATACGTCCTTTTGGCACTGCAAGAATAAGTTTATCAGTCATATGCCATGTTTAACGTGGATATAGATGCGGGGCAAGGGGAATTATTACAGGTGGAGTGGGGTAATGGTGTTGTTGGTGTTTACAGGRGTGTTTTCAAATAGATTGACCACAGTTTGATAACGTTCATCTACCAATGTTTCCAATTCGGAATTTTCAGGTTTAGGAACTATATTTTCTACCAGATCCATGAGTTTTTGCWGGGCWAGGCCGGTTTTTTCTGAGTAAGCYTGGTTTTTCGCTATCTCGCGTTCGGAATGTGTTGTTATCTCGCGCATTGCATGAAGTACTTGTACGAGGTGGAGGGCTCTTACTTCAGGTGTGGTKGAATTTTTTTTGAAATGAGAATTGTCATTTAGCAGGAGGTTGCTGTNATGGGCAATATTGAAGGCGTTGCTTCCGATGAGGCCAATGTGTTTTGCATTATCACCGTCGTTATTTATTGCTCTGGCTGCAATGCTTGCTGCAATTAAATCATCTGATATTGGCYCGTCTATTCCTAAATATTYAGAACCATGTTTTGCAAGSGTTATTGCTGCTCTTAGAGATGCGTTATTCATATAGAAATCAATTTCTCCAGCGTCCATTTGGGAGAATGTATCATTTTCTGTATATGCCATGTAATGCATCAGGTAGGCATTGCGGGTAATATCGGAGAGGGGAAGCGTGTTGCGCAGTGCGAACTCGCTATATTCTTGTAGCGCGTGATCATATAATCTTTTGTTTATCAAGGGCATAAGGGATTCTTCTTCCAGTTTCCCTGGGTTGCTTTTATTTGCAAATGCTTTTTCGAATCCTGTGATGACAGTCATTATTTAAGTGCGCCTTTTTATTTACATATCGCATATATGGCATAATATCTCATATTTATCAAGAAAGTAAACGAGGTTGATAAGGATGACGTCTCCTGAGCTAAGTGGAGATTTTAATGATGAGGCTGAGCGTATATATTCTATGGATTTAACCTCAGAACAGAAAATGACGCTTAATCAATATGTTGCTTCTGTAGGCGCGCCACCACGAGAAGTGGATAATAGATATGAACTATTGAAGCGTGTAGATCAAAGTTTGGTTAATGGCGTGAAATGGATTTTTGGTTTTATTCACCACTCACGTGGCTGATATTTGCGCCGACATTGCCAAGTTTACCTACAATATCTTCATATCCGCGTTCAAGGTGATAAATGCGGTTCACTGTGGTTTCTCCTTCGGCGACTAATCCTGCAAGGACGAGGGCGACGCTGGCGCGTAGGTCTGTCGCCATAACTTCTGCTCCTTTTAAGGATTTCACGCCGCGTATAATTGCGGAATTGCCTTGAACCGAGATGTCTGCGCCCATACGGTTTAGCTCTGGTACATGCATGAAGCGGTTTTCAAATATTGTTTCTGTAACCATGGCTGCACCGTTGGCCAATGTTAACATCGCCATGAATTGGGCTTGTAAGTCTGTTGGGAAGCCAGGGTATGGCTCTGTCATGATATCAACGCCGTTTAAACGCTCTATCTCGCGGTGGACGATGATATCATTTTTATCTTGTTCGACTTCTATCCCTGCTTGGGAAAGAAAGCCTAAAGCTGCGCTTAAATGCTCTATACGGGCGTTTTGAAGCCTAAGCGTTCCGCCTGTCATGCCTGCGGCGATGATATAAGTTCCGGTTTCTATGCGGTCTGGAACGATAGAGTGATAAACGCCTTTCAGAGATTGAACACCTTCGATACGGATTGTTTCGGTTCCTAATCCTGTKATTTTTGCRCCCATTTTAATMAGGCAYTCACCYAAATCTATAATTTCAGGCTCTYTWGCGGCATTGCCCARAACGGTTTCTCCGTTGGCGAGYGTYGCGGCCATAAGCARGTTTTCAGTTGCACCAACAGAGACTTTGGGRAATAGRATTTTTGCGCCTTGYAGACCCCCAGCAGGCGCCGTTGCGTTGATGTATCCTTCTTCAAGGATGATTGTTGCACCCATTTCCTCTAATCCTTTGATATGCAKATCAACAGGRCGTGAYCCAATGGCACAGCCACCCGGTAGAGAAACCTTCGCTTGTCCGAACCGTGATAGCAATGGGCCAAGAACAAGGATAGAGCCGCGCATTTTACGYACAATGTCATARGGCGCGGTRTAGGTTTCAATCGTGCTGGCGTTAATGGCCAATAAKGATCCTTCACGTTTGATTGCGCAMCCAAGATATTCCAGAAGCTCTATCTGGGAATTCATGTCGCGTAATGTATTGGGGCTGTTYTCGAAATAGATGGAATCTTCGGTAAGCAGCGCAGCACACATAAGTTTCAGWGCGCAGTTTTTTGCKCCGCTGATCGGGATTGTACCGTTCAGRGGTTGYCCRCCGATAATYTTGATTTTATCGAGRGAAGATGATTTTACTTGTGGTGCAATWGTGGTGGCACTGTTTCCCAGCTTAAAGTCGGGGAAGAGTGACTCCGCGTTGTCCCATGTATTTCCCRYYTCGGTCGGCGTAGCTTGTTTCACAGGCATCACTCCCTTTAAAAAATAAAAACTGTGCAATGCCTTCATTGGCATAAATGCGTGCTGGAAGAGGGGTTGTRTTGGATATTTCCAACGTTACATGTCCTTCCCAACCAGGCTCCAGCGGTGTGACATTTACAATCAATCCACAACGCGCATAAGTGCTTTTCCCCAGACATATMACCAGCACATCTTTCGGGATGCGGAAATACTCAATCGTATGGGTCAAAACGAAGCTGTTGGGTGGTATTACACAAATATCACTCTGTCTGTCAACAAAGCTTTGATCCGARAAATYCTTGGGATCAACCAATGCRTTATCGACATTTGTRAAAATYTTAAAATCTTCGGAGCATCGYGCATCATATCCATAGGAGGATAAGCCGTAGGAAATAATGCCATTATTCTTTTGCTTTTCGACAAAWGGCTCAATCATGCCTTCATTTTGGGCAAGCGTGCGAATTTGGTGATCGGCCAGAATTCCGGGCTGCATTATCTGTTCTTGTTGTGTTTTTAATAGGGCCATTATTTACGCATCCTTATTCTTTTCAGTCTCTTGTTTCTTTTCGGCCTTGGCAGTCTTTACCTTGAGTTTACGGCGCTTCAAATTATCACGCAGTGCAGCAGCACGTTTGTCTATTTTCTCTGTTTTGCTCATAACAGGTGATTCCAATATTGATTAATATTCTCACTATATAAGAATATATGGAAAGGGTAAGGAAAATTTGCGTTACAGCTCTATTTGCTTGGGGAAATATTATGGATTGAGGTTTGAGTAGGGTTGTTTTGGAGTCTTTGTCGAGGTGTAGTTCGGGTTGCTGACTTGCTTTACTGTATCTGTATCAATTAATAAGCACATGGCTTGTCGTATCTTTTCGGCCAATTCCTCTGGAATATTAGAGATGGTTAGCGTGACGGTGTTGTCGAACAGATTAATCGTGCGTTTTATATCTGTTGTTGGAACACACACAGGTGGGCAGGCGTTAATGTTTATATCCATATTGTTATTGTATATCAGAGTTATATCTGTGCCGTTATAACCTTGTATGGCACGTGATTTTTTAAAGGCCTTTGACATTTTTATCATGGCCTGATGTTTGTCTTTATCAAAGGTTGCCTCATCAATGGAGATGATGAGCTGTTCTATTTGTGATGGGGGCATATAATCCATGGTGTTTTTTTACGCTAAATGGAGATGAATGTCTATATTCCTGCATTATTGTGTGACATCGAAAATATTTTATTGTAATTTTCCGCTCATCCTTCACAGAGTGACTTGATTGCTAAATGGAATGCTTTGGAGCCTTTTATTATGCTGTGTATTGGCAACGCTCAGAAGAAGGTTGATGTTGCATAATGCCTAGATGGAGCTCTCCTCCTTAAAACTCTATTTGAACTCCTGTAAACCACATAAACAGCATAAGCAGGTGTAGCATCAACAGCGTTATGATGTGGCTACGCAAAAGCAATCGCTATCCAGCGGAATTCAAGGAATCGTCTGTTAAATTAGCACTAGAATCCGATCAATCAATGAGCCAAACAGCTCGGGAGTTAGGTGTTAATCTCAAGTTACTATATAACTGGGTAAATAAATATTCAGGTACAAATCAAAAATCCTACCCTATAAAAACCGATCCAGCATCAGAAGAAATCAAACGCTTAAAGAAGGAGCTTTCAAGAGTGATTCTTGAAAGAGACATATTAAAAAAGCAGCGGCGTATTTTGCCAAGGACGCTCTGTAAAATACGCACGGAGCATCGCCATTTATATTCAATATCGAGTATGTGTTACTTTCTGCAAGTATCTTGTAGCTCTTATTACGAGTGGCTCAACCCTACAAGGACTGATAGGGAAAAGGAAGATAAGGAATTAACCGATATGATTAAGAAAATATTTGCTGAAAGCCGCAAGATTTATGGCTCTAGGCGCACAAGATCCAAGCTAGCACAATTAGGAAAGTTCGTGGGTCGTAACGCGTAGCAAGATTAATGCGTGCTGCGCATCTATATTGCAAAACTAAGCGAATATTTAAGGTCACAACTAATTCTAAGCATAGTAATCCAATATCACTCAACCTATTGCAAAGGCAATTTAAAGTCTCAAAGCCAGATCAATACTGGGTTGGTGATATTACTTATATTCCTACCGATAAAGGATGGCTATATCTTGCCACGGTTATTGATCTTTATTCTCGGCAGGTCGTTGGTTGGTCTATGAGCAATCGTATGCAAGCAACGCTGGTTAATGATGCGCTTTTGATGGCTATTTGGAAGCGTAAACCTGCGAAAGGATTAATCTGGCATACCGACCGTGGTAGCCAATATGCCTCTAAAAGCCACCGTGAAGTATTGAAGGATCATCACATTATTCAAAGTATGAGCCGTAAAGGCGATTGTTGGGATAACGCTGTGGCTGAAAGCTTTTTTTCATACGCTCGAAACTGAGCTAACGCATCACCATAAATTTAAAGATAGAGAGGAAGAAAAACATGTGATTTTTGAATATATAGAGGTATTTTACAATCGCATTAGGATCCATTCGGCTAATAATTATATGTTGCCTGTGGATTTTGAGCAAATTGGGAAAGTCGCTTAAAAAATTGTCCAGTTAAACGTTGCCATATCAGTAGGCGCAGGTGCAATTCCGTTTTTTTATTTTGTTATAATTTTGATGCTAGGATAGTATGAAATATAAAGGTTAGAGGGTTGTAGAGGGTAGATGTATGTATTCACAAGACAATATTATTAATTATATTAGAGATATGCCAAAGGTTGAACTTCATTTGCATATTGAGGGAAGCTTTGAGCCAGAGCTGGTCTTTGATATTGCAAAACGAAACGGCTTAGATGTTAAAATTGAGCGAGCTGCGCCAACGACAGATGAAGATAAGGCGGCGATTGAAAAGCTTGTTGAGAAGGCAAAAGGGATTGGCCTATCTCCTGAGTTGGGCGATGATGGCAGTGTAAAAGTTGTATTTGAAACGCCAGATCAGCTTGCACAGGCGTATGATTTCGATAATTTGCAAGAGTTCTTGGATATCTATTACGCGGGGATGGAGGTTCTGCAAACGGAGCAAGATTTTTATGATCTAACAATGGCATATCTTGAAAAATGCGATGAGCAAAATGTTGTGCATACGGAGATTTTCTTTGATCCGCAAGGGCATACAAGTCGCGGTGTACCATTTGAAACGGTGATAAATGGTATTGATCGTGCGCTAAAAGATGGTGAAAAGGATTTCGGCATTAGTTCTGGCCTTATTATGAGCTATCTGCGCCATCTTAGTGAAGAAGATGCGATGAAGACGTGGGAAGAGGCACAGCCACATAAAGATAAATTTATTGGCGTTGGACTTGATAGCTCGGAATTGGGGCATCCGCCTTCAAAGTTTAAGGACGTCTTTGCGCTGGCTAAGGCTGATGGTATGAAAATTGTTGCTCACGCGGGTGAAGAGGGGCCACCTCAATATATTTGGGAGGCTCTGGACGTTTTAGAGGTTGATCGTGTCGATCATGGTAATCGTTGTCTCGAAGATTCTGCGTTGGTTGAGCGTTTGGTTGAAGACGGCATGGCCTTGACGGTTTGCCCACTTAGTAATGATAAGCTTCAGGTCGTAACGGACATGAATAATCACCCCATTAAAGAAATGATGGAATTGGGCTTGGTTCCGACGGTTAATTCCGATGATCCTGCATATTTCGGGGGGTATATGAATGAGAATTTTGAGGCAATACAAAAGTCCTTAGGGTTGTCCGTCGATGACCTTTGTGCCTTGGTTCATAATTCTGTTGATGGAAGCTTTATGCCTGAGGTACGGAAAAATGAAATCCGCCATGCGATCGATACGCATCATTCTGAATTTGCGAAGGCACAGAAGGTTGATAATACGTTCACTAATTCTTGATGAATAAAGTTTAGTGCACAAACATCACTCATAGAACTCTTCCTTTTCGGGGATGCGGGTGAAGGCGATTTTAGTGCCTACATGTCCCGCCGCGGTCTTTGGGTGCATACCTATTGTTACGGCTTGTTTTCCAAAGCGTTTATTGATGGAATCTATAGTGGAGGATAGTTCTGCATTTTGCTGTTTCTTCACGTTATCATTCTCAAAAAGATCCATAGTAATTTGTTCGTGTTTATGAAGATCATGGATCGTAATCGAGACTTTCTTTAGGGCAGTCCCACCAATATCGATCACCATATCATGCCACATACATTCCAATGCCTTGATAAAAGTGAAGTTATCTTGCGTGGGGGAGAAGCTGGTCTCGCGCTCCCAATGCGTTTTATTCATAGAGTGAACACTTAAGGAGAACCTACGAGCATAGAGGTTATACCGCCTGAGCCTTGTTGCGGCTTTAATGGTGAGTTGCTTTGTAATGTTAAAGGCAGGTGCGGGGTGTCTGTGCTCAGGGTCGAGAACGCGGCTGTGTCCCACAACGCTCTTTTGTGTCTTCCCTTCAGGGATTTCATAGCCATGTAGCTTATACCAAAACTTCTCTCCAGCGACATTTCCCCATATTTTCCGTGCATGTTTAGGTTCTATATTCCAAAGCTGCTCAATCGTGTGGATACCAGCATGGTTTAGTCGGCGCTCCGTTTGTGCCCCAATACCAGTTAAACTTCTCAAGCTCTGCTTAAAGAGAATCCCTGTGTAATTATTTGGCGCAAGAATGGTTAATCCATCTGGTTTTTGCATGTCACTTGCGAGCTTTGCCAAGAATACATTCTGTGCAACACCAATGGAGCACTTGATGTACTCACCGACGTTTTCATGCAGGCCTTGTTTTATCTTGTGTGCTATCTGGGTGACTTTGTCTGGTGTGTTTTCGTTGGTATATAGTTCACATGCTGCCTCATCAATGGAGTATGTTTTGGTAATGTGGATATGGTTTTCAACTTCGTCCATAACCCAGTCGTGGTATTTCACATACAGATCATGTTGTGCTAACACGCAGAGTAGGTCAGGGCACATTTTCTTGGCTTCGTAAATCTTTGTGCCCGTCTTGATGCCATAGGCTTTCGCCTCATAACTGGCAGCAATAGCGCATGTACCATCGGTCATCATGGGGACGACGGCAATAGGTCGTCCACGTAGCTTTTTATTCTCTTGTTGCTCAACACTTGCGAAGAAACTATTGAGGTCGAAGAAGAGCCATTTAAGGGTTTCTACGGGTGTGAAGCTGGTGTTTTCTTTTGTGTTTTTCATGCTTCTATTGTTGTCACTAAGGCGGGATAGAGTCAAGAACAAATAGAGAACAAAAATGGGCGAAATTCTATATAATGAGGATTTAATCCTGACTATTAAGTGCAGATGCCATTACTTAGTATGAAATTTATTTAAGCGCACACACATGGATGGCTTATAATCCTGCTTGAACCTCTTGTTTCAATCTAACGCGGTCACGTATGGAAACATCCAGTAATCCACCGATCTTTTTAACAATATTATCTTCGAAGTTATCAAGCTGTCCATCGGCAAAAGCCACTTTCCAGAGCAGCTTAACAATCTCTTGTCGTCCCTCTTGATCCAGCTCTTGTGTAATTGTGCGTGTGAATGTGTAAAGCTCCATAGCGTCATCTTCACGTTTAATTGCGCCGTCCATAACCTTCTGAGCAACACCGTCATCAAAGTCAAAGTGATCTTTAAGGCATTGTAGAACGCTTTCCTTTTCCTCATTGCTAAAGTCCTCAGAACCTAGAGCGACATGAACAAGTAATACGGCAGTCACTAAGTGTAGCTCTTGCATGTCTTTGGTTTCGCCATTGTTGTCTTTAGTGGTGTTAATGCCTAGTAGGGCGGATATCTTGTTTATCATTAGGTGACCTTATGTTTTCCTTATGGTGTTCCTATATGATTAGTAGCAAGAAAGCAAAACAGATACAAAGGCACTCAAGGGGGATTTAATCCTATCCTGTTAACTGGCCACCAGAAAACAGGGTTCTATTTCAATAAAAGGGCCGCTAAAGTATCGCTTTAGCAGCACCATTATATATCCAAATATATCGAATAATTATTTATTTTCAATGCCTTGAGATTTGAATTGGTACGCTTAAGTGGTACATATAAGGTATGGAAAAAGTGACTGGACACATTAATTTATTTCGCTGTGGAGCAACGTATATTTCCGTGTAAGAGTGCCTCAATATATCTTGGATACCTAATAATTTGAGCGAAAAAAGAGTCCAGCCCTTGCCGCTGTTACTAAAGAATAAATCAAGCATATCTATGATTACGCCAATTTTATGGGGTTTCGATTGAAAACCACTGTTCAATACACGAATGTATGTAATTATTTTGGTAAAATTTTTATTTTTAATACTTTAATGCTTTAATAAAATATCTTCATAAAGTTTGATGGGGTAGATAATATTAACGGGTCAATTAAAGCAGCCAAATGAAAATTAAGAGCATATCTTTTCAAATATTAGCCGTTTTTTTTATTACGTGTATGTTGTTAGGCATAGTGACTGTTTATATTGAGCGTCACTATGTTTTGTATTATTTGAAAGAACAAGCTTTAGAGCAGCATTCTTTGGCAGGAAATAATATTATCGGACGCTTAAATACAAGATTAAGCGCAGCGGAAATTCTTGCTGTTTCAATTAAAAATGCCGCGATAAGCTTTCCAAAATCTGTGCCAATATTTATGACGAGCATTCCTGCAATAATAAATGATGAAAAATTAATGGATTTTGTTGCTGGGGGAGGGGTATGGCCAGAGCCATTTTGGTTTCAGAATGGTGTAACGCAAAGGAGCTTTTTCTGGGGGCGTAATCAAGACGGTGTGCTTGAATATTATGACGAGTATAATGATGCTAGTGGTGATGGCTATCATAATGAAGAATGGTACGTTCCTGCACGATATGTATATCAGGATATATGTTACTGGTCGAAGTCATACGTTGATCCTTACTCGTTTCAGCCAATGGTTACGTGCACAATTGCGATGCGAGAAAATGGGAAATTTGTAGGAACGTCCACAATAGATTTAAAATTGGAAGGTCTTAGTCAGATGCTTCGCCAAGATATGAAACCAATCGGGGGTTACGCATTTATAGTCGATCGGAATAATAAATTTATAGCGTTTCCATTTGAGGATAAAGTGCAATATGGAGAAGATGGTCAGACAGATGTAGAGAAAAAAGAATATATAGATCTAAAAACAATGGGGGAAAGATTTATTGATTTTCGAGATCTAGAAATGAAAATTAACAATATTTCTACATTTCCTCCTCTAGATTATTTGGATAAACAAGGCAATTCATTAGGTGAAATTTCAGAATATCTTGAGAAAAATAGCTATCAAATAAACGCAAAGGACTCTGTCAGTATTGGTATGTATTTGTTGGATAGACCAGAGGGGAAACAGAGGCCTATGGTCACTCCATACCACGTAGAAGTATCCACTGACTTTATTTTGCAGGAAAGAGCTTATGCCAGTATTTTTCTGTTAGAAAACACAGGGTGGAAACTCGTATTGGTCACGCCGACACAGCGGTTGATTGCAAAAGCAAATAATATTTCTCAAAAGACAATTATAGCTATATTGTCTACTTTCTTATTGGTTTTGTCGGGGTTCTTATTCTTTATTAGAAGGATACTAATATCTCCCATGCAAGAGATTATAAAGCGGCTACGTTCTAGTTCAGAGGATAATATAAATTTTTTAGACGAACGCGCGGATAATGAAATTGGCGAGATTTCAAAATGGTATAATACGAAAGCGCGGGAGTTGATTGAAGCAAAAGAACACGCAGATCATTCTAATCAGGCAAAAAGTCAGTTTCTCGCAAATATGTCGCATGAATTGCGCACCCCTTTGAATGGAATTATTGGTTTATCAGAATTATTAATGGATTCTGATTTTACGTGTGATGATAAAGAAGTTATTGAAGCGATCAATAGCTCTGGCGAATCTTTATTATCTTTATTAAATGATATTCTTGATTTTTCAAAGATAGAAGCAGGAGAGCTTTCTCTCGAAAAAATTGCATTTAATGTAAAAACTATCGTAGAGGAAAATATAGAGATTCTAAAATTTAGCGCATCTAAGAAAGGCATAACGTTAGAGTATACTATTAGTCCATCGCTTCCTGTAAGCATTGTAAGTGATCCACTTCGTTTCCGGCAGATTCTTTATAATTTAATTGGTAATGCGATTAAATTTACAGATCAAGGATCTGTCCATGTTGATGTTAGTTTTTTACCAGAAGATAAAAACACTGGTTTATTAATCGTTAAGGTTAAGGATACAGGTGTTGGCATTGGTGTGGAAGCCTGTGAGCATGTGTTTGATCAATTTTCTCAAGCAGATATTTCCACGACTCGCGAATTTGGGGGGACAGGATTGGGGTTAACGATATCAAAGCAAATCGTTGAACTTTTTGATGGTGAAATTGGCGTTGAGAGTGTCAAAGGCGAAGGGTCTACATTTTGGTTTCAAATACCGGTTGGGGTCATCGAAAAAAATGGGAATGAAAGTGTCGTTAAAGGCGGTATGAAACATATGGAAGTATCTTTTGATGGTTACTCCGTTTTGATCGTTGAGGATAATTCTGTCAATCTTCTCTTTGTCCAAAAACTGTTAGAACAGATTGAGTTTAGTAAAATAAATACAGCAATGAATGGAGTGCTAGCTTTACGTCAATGCGAAGAGGAATTTTTTGATATTATTCTTATGGATTGCCAAATGCCGGAAATGGACGGTTTTGAAACGTGTAAAAAGATCAGAAAATTAAAAAATGAAAATGCACGCACCCCAATTATCGCTGTTACAGCGAACGTAATGCCAGGGGTACAGGAAAAATGCTTGGCAGCGGGGATGAATCATTATGTCACAAAGCCTACGAGTGCTGAAGAACTCATTAATGTTCTTTCAATGTATTTAAAACCGAATAGGTAACACTGAATGTCAAACTTTAAAGCGGGATTGTTAATACCTAGTAAACGCGCCCAGTCCCATCACCTCTGGGATCGGAATATGTCTTAATGAAACTGTTTTTATAATTCCAGATAATCATTTGCATATTGCCATATTGGCGCGGTGATAATAACAGATTATGACCTTTTTGTTGGAGGCTTGAAAACTCATCTTTGGTAAAGGCACCTGTCTCATAAATAACTTTATCGGGTAAAAATTGATGGTGATAACGTGGCATAGAAACGATGTCTTCTCCGCTCATACCATCTAAAAAAGACAGGATAGCGAGTAGGTTCATACTAATGATACGAGAGCCCCCCGGCGTACCCAGTATAGCTCTTTTATTTTTATCCATTACAAAAACAGGCGTCATACTCGATAACATTCGTTTCTTTGGGGCAATGGCATTGGCCTTGGTACCAACCAAACCATACCCATTGGCAACGCCAGGTTTCATGGTGAAGTCATCCATCTCGTTATTTAACAAGACCCCAGTGCCTTTCGCGACAAAACCAGAGCCAAACCAAAAATTTATGGACTGTGTCACAGCAACCATATTGCCTTGAGAATCTATAATGGAGAAATGCGTCGTTTCAGTGCCTTTAGGCTTGGTTTCTTTCACGGCTGATAATGTCGCGCTGGGGGTGGCTTTGTCCAAGAAAATCAAAGAACGCTGATGATTGACCATTTCTAAACTGGTAATTTTATCGGTAGGCACAGGAACAAAATCACTATCCCCCATATGAAGCGCGCGATTGTGATATCCATGCCTCATCGCCTCTATAATCAGATGTTTTCGTTCTGTGGCTGATAAATTTTCAAGGTTATAGCCAGAGAGGATATTGAAAATGTTTTTTAAAACCAATCCACCTGATGAAGGTAATGGTGGAGCAATGATTTTTGCCCCCTTATAATTAATAAGTACGGGCTCACGCTCAATAACAGAGTATTGTGATAAATCTTCTAAAGACCATATACCACCATGCTTGCGAACGTCTGTTACCAAGGCCTGAGCAATGTCGCCGCCATAAAACCCGGACATGCCTTTTTCAGCGATAAGTGACACGGTCTGCGCCAAATCGTTCTGTATTAAGTTCCATCCTTTTTCTGGTACATTATTGTTATCAAGGAAAATGGATGCGGCATCACTGTTTTGTCGTAACTGAGATATTTTATATGATGCCCCAGCAATATAGCGTTCATCAACAGGGAAGCCTTCTTGTGCCATTTTAATGGCTGGTCCCAAAACATTTTTAAGGGGTAGGGTGCCTAAACGGTTATTAATATCAACCCAAGCAGCAGGCAGCCCGGGTATTCCTGCCGCTAACGGACCGGATGTTGACGCACCTTCTAAAACATTACCATGATTATCTAAGTACATATCCGCATGAGCCGCCAAGGGAGCCACTTCGCGCGCGTCGATGACAAAATATCGATCCGTTTTGGCCTGATAGATTAACCAAAACGCTCCCCCTCCAATACCAGAGCCAAATGGTTCGACAACACCGAGCATAGAGCTAACGGTAACGGCAGCATCAAACGCATTTCCACCTTTTGCGAGAGTTTGTTGGCCTGCTTGTGTTGCCAAAGGATGGGCCGATACGACAGCCGATTGATTTGGTTTGTACGATTGTGCAACAGTTGTATGCACAAAAATAAACGAGCAAAGAAGAACTTTTGTGCATAGGCTGAAAAACCGTCTAAATGGCAGGGTTCTCTCTTTTTGATTGCTATATACATTCATTATCGTTTTTTCTATGTTGAAGCCTATCTACTTTGGCTTCCTTTTTTTATGGGGTTGTGACTAAATGTGACTAGGCGTCAATATACTTGAATCGAGTATAAAAACACAATATTTTATTATTGAGATATCTAAGGTTTAACGGAGACTAAAATGATTAAATTGGATGAAACCATTAAAAACTTGCCGCATTCGCCGACATTATGGGCGAATGAGCTTGTGCATCAGAAACGTGGCAATAACGAAACCGTTTATCATATGGGTTTTGGTGAATCACCTTTCCCTGTTCCCGAGCGATTAAAAAAAGCGTTGGCGGATGCGGCGTATCGTAAAGAATATCTAAAAGCAGGTGGTCTTGATGATCTTGTTGATGCCGTTAAGGCGTATTATCGTCCGATTTATGGTGATGCCTATATTGAGCAAACCGATGTGATTATTGCGCCAGGTAGTAAATTGATTTTATATGCATTGCAAATGGCAATTGAGGGAGATCTTCTGATGCCTGTGCCAAGTTGGGTTAGTTATGGTCCGCAGGCGAAAATGTTATCTACCGAAGTTATTAAAGTTCCAACAGTTTTGGATGAGGCGGGGTATCATATAGATKCTGAAGTGTTRCGCGAAACAATTSARGCTGCGCGTGCAGAAGGTARAAAYCCGACTAAGATCATTTTAAATGCGCCTAATAAYCCCACTGGYTTAACCATTCCRAGYGATGAACTGCCTGCGATTGCAAAGGTGTGTCAGGAKGAGCAGGTTTTGATYATTTCGGATGAGATTTACGGCCTTGTAAGTTTTGACGGAGAATAYCGTAGCTGCGCACCACTAGCCCCTGAAATCACCGCGGTGACAACAGGATTATCYAAGCATTTATCCCTTGGTGGATGGCGTTTAGGCGTTGGTTTYGTTCCCAAAGGTGTTGATGGGCTTTATGATGCGTTACGCTGTATCATCAGYGAGACATGGTCTTGTGTGTCCTCACCAATGCAGCAAGCCTGCGTGGAGGCGTATAAAAAYCATAAGGATATTGAAGACCATATTCAGTCTTGYACCGATATTCATAAATTGATGAATCAAACAATTTCTAAAGGTTTRCAAGGTCATGGTATTATTGCGCCAACGGGGCAGGGGGCATTYTATAACTATCCTGATTTTTCAMCCTTCCGCGARGGGCTTGCCTCCCACGGAATTGYAACATCGCAAGCTATTCARGAGACATTACTTAATGAGTATAATCTTGCAACATTGCCGGGTAAGGCTTTTGGTGCACAAGAGGATGTTTTGACTTTGCGTTTGTCAGGTTGTGATTATGATGGTGCGACGGCGCTTTTGGCCTATCAAAATGGTGAAAAACTTGATCAAGACTTTATTGAAAAATACGCCCCGCACGTTTTAAAGGCGATAGATATTTTCGGTGAATTCGTTGTGAAATATGGCAGTGTAAAATCAATAAAAGTGGCTTAATTTTTTTGTTATAACTGCGGATGGGTAGGCAGTGGGATTGATCTCACTGCATTCTTGTGCTGTTTAAAAGTGATTTTGTAATAAACTGAAGAACAGCAACGGCTGTAAAGGCAATGAATGTGCATTATATTGTCACATCGCTGGCTGTTGTTGCTTAATAGCTACATTTTCATCAGTGGTAGGTGATGGTGTTTCTACAGGCGCTGGTTCAGGTGGTGTTGGTGCAAACTGTGGCGCAATTTCTTTGGAAAAATCCATCATTTGGTCCATAAGGCCGCCTTCATTATATCCATCGACCGTAACACTTATGCTATTGAGCTTTGTATCTTGGCCATTTAAAACTTTCAAATCCCATGTCTCATTTGGTTTTAAAGTTTCACCGAAATTTGTTTCGTCTCGTCTCCAGCCTGTAAAATCAGTTCCATGACTAGATGTTTGGAGACGGGCATATTCCGTTTCTTGGTCAGGCTTTTTAATAGATACATGATGCGGGATTGAGCCATTTACCGAATAATCTACGTCAAGGCGTGTACGCTCTATGATTATGTTTTTATTCTCTGGGCTGTCATAACCAATGGACTGGGGTATGCTTCCTTTTTCACCATTGATGTCTGTACTTAGAGTGACCGTCACCAGAGTTCGGTCAATATCAGGATTTTTTTCTATTCTTTGATAGGATTCATCCAATAAGGCTCTAAACATTTCAGGGTTGAATACACCGTGCATGGCCGCCCCGGAAAATTGGAAGTTAGAGGCGTTATTAAATGTTCTCAGAGGGGCATCTTGTCCCTCTCGTAAATTAATATCTGATGTTGCCATCTTCGCAAGTGTTGATATTTCTTCTTTTAACAATACAGGTAGATTTTTTTCTTCTCGTTGTCCTTGTTCATACATTGCTCCGGAAATATATCCTGCCTGTTCTGGGGCGGAAAATGATGTACCATCAACATCACTTGTAAAGCCATTGGCATCAACATTCCTGTGTTCTCGAACCTCGGCCATGACCAATTTATGAAGGTCGTCTGGGTTGTCCATGAAATTCTTGATCTTGGCTTGTACCTCTGGGCTTTCACCATATTTTTCATCTTGAAGCTTGAATCTTATATCCCAATATTTCTCTCCAATTAATCCCTCATCAAGATCTTTTCCATCTCCTGCCTTAAACTCATCCAGTTGTCGTGATAACTCCTTATCAACCAACCAATCTTGAATAAGGTTTTCGTGACCTGTAAGAGATGGGCTGGTGTCATAATATTGGTATGATTTTCCACGATTAAATGGATTATCGCTTACCATTGTCGGGTTAATTTTACTGCTATGATCCTCTACATATGGTGCGCCATYATTGACATTGGCTTCACCAACAACAAGGCTGGTTCTTGAAAAATCAGCCAGCCTTGGCTGTTCAGTAATTTTACTTTGCCCATTATTTCCGGCGGCCACTACATAAATGGGCATATCTTCTTCTGCAAAATGTTTTCRGTAAAGGTCTACATTGTCTTTGYTCGACAGCCCTGTGTTCTTAAGTATTGCACCCATCCCAACTTCTGTGCTTACCGATATAACATCATACTGTCCCATCTTATCCAACAAGGCTTTATCGGCGCTAAGAGGGTTTTCCTGTACTAGATCAACAGTGAGTGCGGGGTTGCCTGTGAATTCACGTAATRTATCTTGATGGATTTCACGYGCGACTTCTCCGTGGCGCATGTATAYATGTACCAGACTGCTWGCTYCGACATYTTCAAAATGTGCGTATTTACCCATAATCACCACTGAACTTTATATAAAKTCTTATATTTTTATTTTAATKTACCATATTTATTACTGAATATGCAAATTCCCTCTGATAAAAATTGGAGAAGATCACAATAGAAAATCAGTGGTGTGAATTGAGCCTGAGCCTGTTATTCACCTATTGCAGGTGGGGATTCTTTTTTTACGTGCTTCATCCATATAATTGCCATAAATATGCCTTTTGCACGGGGGAGGATTAGGCCGCTGAGCACGAGGATGAATAGAACCGAGTATAAAATTTCGAGCGTTGTATTGTCTATATTCTGCTCCAGAATCCAAAAGACGAAGGGCATTGATAAATGTCCGGATATTAGGATGGTGACCCATGCCGGACCATCATCTGCGTGCAAAGGGGCAAACGGAAGGGCGCAATGATCGCATTTTTCCAATGGCACGATATAGCGGTGGAGCATTTTCCCAATACCACAGGAAGGACACTTTCCATGCAGTCCATGTTTAATGGTCTGTGATGTTGTCGATGGCCTGGTCATACGCCAGATCTCCTGATACTAAAATTTTAAGGTTTCAAAGGTTTTTCGCGTACCGTAAAAAATGGCTCTTTTGGTGAGGCTGGTGGTGTTATTTCACCCAAATCAGAGGGTGGTGCGGCGTTGTAACATGTCACGGGCAGTTCTAGGAGTTCTGGCCATTTATCAACCCAACCTGTGTCATAGCTTGCCTCTTGTACCAGCATTGTTTGTACACAATTTGTTGGTGGCATGGCTTGTAGATAGCTGTGTAGTACTGCGGGGAGGACATATTTATCTTGTCCACCGATAAAGTGGTATTGTGGTACGCGTGTTAAGGCGCTGGCTTCTTTTACAGGGTTTAGGGAACCGTCGAGTACGGGCGCACCAGAAATTTTGCTATGTACTTCATGGTCAAGAATTCCTGCAACGGTGCGTATGGAAAGTATATCTTTACGCTTTGTTGCCAGTAATGTTGCAATTGCCGCACCACCGGAATATCCGATTAAGTTAAACCCGCGAATGTCATAACGCGCAGCAATATCGTTAAGTGCTTTATCAAAGGATGCAATAACTTCGGCGGAAAATCTTTTTCCCCTTGAGATGCTGTCATCGCAAACATCACCCTTGGACAACATTGCAGTGTATTGGCATGGGCGTGCGATAAAAATAACGTTATCTGCACGGTCTTTTGACGCAAGATGTAGGGCAACTGGATTTTCAGGTGTCGAATCCACAGGCCCTTCAGGAGCATCGACGTTGACAGGGCCATCGCCTGCGATGTAGAGGTTGGCAACGCCGCCGCGATCATGAATGCGTTCGTAAGACCTAAGCAAATAGGGTGCCGCGGCGATATCACGTTTGATCATCCATGCAGGGGAGGCGATGCGTTGTGCCGTTTCTGCCCTCATATAGGGTAGCGTCGTTGCAATACAGCCACCTAGGGCAAGAGCTGCAAGTAAACCAGCCTTTATGGAGAGGGAGTCAATAAATCTGTTCAGCTTCATGTGATTAAACCGTGTTATCATTGGATAAAATTAATTCTGTTCAAGACGCTACCACTTCTTATGAGGCGAATCACTATCTCGTTGTAAGTTTCCCTTAACTTTCCACTGTTTTTTTCGGCAATGCATATATGCTGTGTATATAGATTGTCTGAGCGGGATTAAATCGACATTATTTATCCTGCTCCGAACTTGTAAACCCATAATATTAACAATGTCTTGCCATTCATAGTTTTGGCGTTATGTGAGTGTTAAACTTGCTCAATTGTGAGTTCAATCGGAGTATGATCGGATGGTCTATCCCACCCACGCGGGGTCTTATTAATGGTACAAGAGACCAGATGGTCTGCTATTTCAGGAGAGAGTAGGAAATGATCAATACGAATGCCATTATCTTTTTGCCACGCGCCAGCTTGATAATCCCAAAATGTGTATTGTTCTGCGCGGTTATTTAGGGCRCGAAAAGCATCGGTTAATCCTAGATTTAGAAGAGATCTATAGATTTTATGCGTCTCAATTCGAAACGCCGCGTCTCCTTCCCAGTTTTCTGGGGTACGGCAATCTTTATYTTCGGGGATRACATTGAAATCGCCGCCAATGACAAAGGGAGTATCACAATCACGCAGCTCTTTCAGGCGCAAATACAGGCGTTCCATCCATTGRAGTTTGTAATCATATTTATCRCCGGGGGTGGGGTTGCCGTTGGGCAAATATATATTAATCAAGCGTAAGCCATTTATATCGGCYTCTATATATCTTGCTTGTTGGTCTGTGYTATCTCCGGGCAGGGCGTCTARGATGAYGTTGATCGGATGCTTGGAAATTARGGCAACRCCGTTATATGCTTTTTGGCAGATCGCATGCGTTTCATATYCTGTGCCAGTGAAGGCATCYTTTGGAAATTCAAGACCTTTAAGCTCCTGAAYCATTAAGACATCAGGCTGTTCGTCACYGAGATAGCGMAGAACGTGATCTAGGCGCGCTTTGATTGAGTTGACATTCCACGATACGATTTTCATGGTGCGCAGGGTATCAGTTTAAAGGGGGAGCGCAAGCGTTGATTCAATGGAAAGTGTTTTGATGCTTTGTACTTTAAAGTACGCTCGAAAAATGTTTTCTTGCGCCTTTATCTCTACATCACAGAGAATGATGTGCCGCATCCACAGCCTGATGTTGCGTTCGGATTTTTTATTTTAAATTCTGAGCCAATCAAGCCGTTTTCAAATAAAACTGTCGCACCGTTCAAAAAGCCCATTGAAATATCATCGGTTAGAACACTACCCGCGAATTCGATATCTTGCTCGCCGCGTTCCTCTGTAAGCACCAAATTATATTGAAATCCAGAACACCCACCGCCATCTACGCGCACCCGCAACATCAAGGAATCTTTCCCCTGTGATGCACGAAGTTCATTTATACGCTTTACGGCACTGTCATCTATATTTAAGTTCATATCTACATTATAGCGTATCAAGTAGCGGGTTGTCATTAGTAGAGATGTTTAAAATTCCAAAAGACAAATTTATTATTATTTGTGCATTTATTTTTGCTTTTAATCAGGGGGTTAACGCGGGGGTGAATTCATATTATGGGTATTATCCACCAGAACATTTCAGTATGGCATATGCCATTATTATGTTTGTGCTTATCATTTCTTATGTTCGTGCGATTGGGTATGAGTTTCCGTGTAGTTTTGATAAAGCATTTTTTCTCTATATGTTTTATATTTTTCTAATGCCTTATATTTTTATAAAGAAAAAAGGGTGGGTAAAAGGATTTGCGCTTATTATTTTGTGGTACATATTGATAACGATATCACCTTGGGTTTCTCTTGCTGTTGATTTGTTGTGTGAAATACCTATGTATAAAGAGGGAGAATGAGTTAAATGGAACAAACATCTTATAATTATTGTGCTTTACCGTTGGCACCACATGCCTGTAAACCTGAACAAACGTTGGGTCGGGTACATGATGAGCCAGAAAGCCGTCACCGCACACCTTTTCAACGCGATCGTGATCGTATCATTCATTCCAGCGCGTTTCGCCGTTTGAAGTACAAGACGCAAGTCTTTGTCTATCATGAAGGTGACCATTATCGAACGCGTCTGACCCATACTTTGGAGGTTGCCCAGATTGCCCGAACATTGGCGCGTGCCTTTATGGTGAATGAGGATTTGGCAGAAACCATTGCCTTGGCACATGATTTGGGGCACACGCCATTTGCCCATATGGGGGAGGAGCATCTTAAATCGGCGATGGAACATTATGGGCGTTTTGAGCATAATGACCAATCTCTGCGCGTTCTAACCACGTTGGAGCGAAAGTATCCAAAGTGGAATGGCTTGAATCTGACATGGGAAACGCTGGAGGGTGTGGTTAAGCATAACGGTCCGATGACGGGTGAGCCCTATATCGCGGTGCGAGAGCTACAGGAGGAAATGGATCTGCGATTGGATACTTATGCATCAATGGAGGCGCAGGTTGCCGCGCTTTCTGATGATATTGCCTATAACAATCATGATGTTGAGGACGGGATACGAGCCGGATTGTTTTCTATTTCTGATTTGGAGGAGGTACCAATATTATCAAGGGTTATCGCGCAAGTGCGGGAAAACTATCCAGACATTGAAGAACGCTATCTGGTGCAGGAGTTAAAACGGGACATGATCGGTGTGATGGTCGATGATGTATTGGCGGAAACCCATAAACGTCTGGATCAGGTAAAGCCCTCATCACCAGAGGATATCCGTATGGCTGGTATGGCTGTGGTCGCATTTTCTTCTGAAATGTATGAAGATGTTCAAAAATTAAGAACATTTTTGTATAATCGAATGTACCGTCATTACACAATTAATCGAATCGAATTAAAGGTTGAACGTATCATCGGGGATCTTTTTCAGGCTTTCCACAAGAATTATAAATTATTTCCTGATAACTGGCAGCAACGTGTTGTGGATGCTCAAGCCGTAGATAATGAGCGCGAGAGAGCGAGAATAGTCGCGGATTATATTGCTGGGATGACTGACCGTTATGCCATTCGAGAGCATGAAAGGCTCTTTGACCTTTATTGGGATTTGCGCTAGGTTTTTATCATCTAATACTTTGCTTTTGTCGCCGATTCGTTTGCATTTTGTGTCTTAAGTTAAAGTTTCGAATGTTACTTGTGTAAAATTAAGGGATTAAGACGATGAGTCAGGATAACCATTTTCACCAATATGGCTATGATCATTATTTGAAGGCACCAACAAGGTCACGGACGAAAGTACGTGCGGCAGGTGGTGTGAACGGTATTTTGAGTAAAGTGCAAAGCCCTGTCGTTGCAACCGTGGCTTTGGTCGCGGCGGCGGCTTTGTTTATCGGGGTTATTGTTATGACTTATCCCTCAGGTGGTGATGTGCAAAAGCAAATTCCGATCATAAAGGCTGACCTTCGTCCGATTAAAACTGCGCCTGTTAATCGCGGCGGTATGAATATTCCTCATCGTGATAGCACAATTTTAGCACGTCATACGCCGTCTGCATTACAGAGCGAGCGCCAAGAGATTGAAAATTTGTTTGCGCGTCCGCGTGTGGATCTTGTGACCAAAGAGCAGGCCATAGAGCGTGCAATGGCCACGCATCCAATGGTTTCGGCAAAGATAGAGTATAATAATGTACCGGCATTGTTGCGTGATGGTGTTTCTGAACATCGCAAAGAAGGGGCTATAGATCAAGATGCCGCCGTCTCGGCCTCCAAAAATATAGATATTGTAGAAAATAACACACAAGATATTGCCTCTGCTTTTGCATTGAAAGAGCCAACGGCTAAGGATATTTTACAGAAAATCGGATCTTCTGATGGGGATGAGCAAGAAAATATTCTTGAATTTAGTTCTAAAGTTGCTTCTGCTGCAATGTTGGTGAAGCCCCACCGTGCTCAAATGCATGCCGCGGCAACGTCACCCCAAACGTTAGAATTTGTACGCGATATTTTAAATGCGAAGGCAACGCAAGGCAATCAGACATCGAATGGGACGGATGTCGCTAGGATTGAGCCTGCTTTAGGGGCCGGAACAGGGGTAAATGTCACATCCGGTTCATATTTTGTGCAATTGGCCAGTATTACTGATCCTGCGCGTGCGGGTAARGAATGGTCAAAGATGAAGGTRCGCTATMAGGTTCTTGCAACGTCTAAGTTTCGTGTGCAAGAGGCRGTCTTAAGTCGTGGTACRTTCTATCGTATTCAGGCTGGCCCCATGAGYAAGKCAAGTGCGAATTCTGTTTGTGATGCCTTGAARCAGGCGAATAAGCCTGGRGGRTGTCTCGTTGTTAARTARCRCRCAGGCGCGTGRCTTTGCAGTGGGYGCTAAAGAGTCTCTTGCKTGTATTTTTTCGTTATCAGGAACAGTCTTAACSGRCGATGAAGAGGCRTTRTTTCGCGCATCAAATCCGTTTGGMTTCATTTTATTTAAGCGCAATTGTGATAATCCGCATCAACTCAGCGCATTGGTTGCGCATCTAAAGGATATTGTWGGACGTGATTGYCCGATCCTGATTGATCAGGAAGGTGGACGTGTGCAGCGTTTGYGTYCGCCGCAGTGGCGTGATTATAAGYCCATGCAATATTTTGGTGACCTTTATMATGATGATCCAAACCTTGCGTTGGAGGARCTTCGTTTTGAAAKCTTGAGGCTGGCGGAGGAGTTGCTTGAAAGTGGTGTGAATGTAAATTGTGCCCCTGTGTTGGATTTATTTTTTGAAGAGGCGCATGATATTATCGGTGATCGTGCCTTTTCATCTGACCCAGATATTGTTGGGCGTTTAGGTTTATCGGTTTGTCGGCATTTTTTGAATGCTGGTATCACGCCGATCATTAAACATATCCCCGGTCATGGTCGTGCGCATGGGGATAGTCATTTGGAGTTGCCATCTATTGGTACGTCGTATGGTCAGTTATCATCGTTGGATTTTGCACCATTCCGCGAGATATCAAAATCTGATATTGGGCATGCAGTCTGGGCGATGACGGCGCATATCGTGTATGAGGGGATAGATTCAAAACACCCTGTTTCGGTATCTCTTGATGCGATCACGAATGCGATACGCAAGGATATTGGCTTTGAGGGTGTTCTGATTGGAGATGATCTGGATATGAAGGCGCTTGATCATTACGGTGATGTTGCAGCCAAAGCGATGCGAAGTTTGAGTTCTGGATGTGATTTGGCGCTATATTGCGCTGGTGAACTTGATAAGATGGAGTCTTTAGCAAAGGAATTGCCAAAAATCAGTGAAATAACGTTAAAACGATTGGAAAAGGCGCGATTTCAACAAGAAAGTGCCGCGTAATGGTTGAAAACACGGGTACTGATCAGGATATATCGAAGAATATGAGTGTATTGGTCGATGAGGATGGTGACTTATCAGATGTGGATCAACTTCTACTCGATATTGATGGGTATGAGGGGCCGATTGATGTTTTGTTGGAATTGTCGCGTAATCAAAAAGTTGATCTGGCAAAAATTTCTATTTTAGAACTTGTTCGCCAGTATCTTGGGTTTATAGAGCGTGCACAGCAACGTAATTTGGAACTTGCCGCAGAGTATCTGGTTATGGCGGCATGGCTGGCATATCTTAAATCTCGTTTGTTTCTGCCAAAAGATGAAAATAGTGATGAGCCAAGCGCAGAAGATATTGCGCAAGCCTTACAATTTCAGCTATTGCGTTTAGAGGCGATGCAAAAGTCGGCTGATAAGTTATTGGAACTTCCGCGGCTTGGGCAGGATGTTTTCGCGCGTGGATGTCCTGAAGGTCTGGAAACGATTACGATAACGCGATGGAATGTTTCGCTTTACGATATGTTGAAAGCTTATGGGGATATTGAACGTCGAAAAGAGGAGAGCTATTATGATCTGCCCGTGTTTGATCTTATGTCCACAGATAGCGCGATGTCACGTTTGAGTACAATGTTGGGTAACTTACCTAAAAAGGGAACGCGCAGTGTATGGTCAACGTTGCAAAGCTTTATGCCTGAGGATATTGAAGATAGTCTTTATGGTCGCTCGACAATGGCTGCTACTTTTACTGCGGGGCTTGAACTGGCAAAACAAGGTGCATTAGAGTTTAGGCAAGATGGTTTATTTCGCCCAATTTATATGCGTAGTACGCAAAACCAGGATGAAGATGAAGCTAAGGGTGACGATGATACAGGGGTGGATGAATGATCGGTGATGAGTATCTTCAAACGGTCTTAACCATGATGGGGGTACCTTCTGGTTTATTTGACGTTGCAGATCCTATGTCTGTTTTGTTTGTTTATATTTTCAGTACACAGATACTGACGTTTATTCTGTCTGTTGTTATATGGCTGATGCTGTTTTTGTTTAAGTCGCATCATGATGTTGGCATAAAGAAGCAAATGAAGGTGTCTGAAAAGCACAGTAAGACACATCGTTATGACATGAAAGACCCATTTAAAATGGAGGCTGTTAAAAAGCCGAGCATGTTGGGTATGGCGATGCGGGGCGTTATAATCCCTATTATTGTAATCTATATCGCGTTATCAATTTCAATGAGTATATTCAATGCCTGAAAACAACAATTACATCCGCCTATTAGAGGCACTTCTTTTCGCATCGGGAGAGCCTATGAGTACGTTCCAATTACATGAACGTATGCCAGAGGGGGCAGATGTCGGTGGGTTGTTGATGGACCTTCAGGCGCATTACGCACCGCGTGGGATTCACTTGATTGATACGCAAGGACAATGGGCGTTTCGTACCGCACTTGATCTTAAGGATGAGCTGAATATTGAAAAACAGATCAGTAAGAAGTTGTCGCGGGCGGCGATGGAAACTTTGGCGATTATTGCATATCATCAGCCTGTAACGCGCTCTGAAATAGAGAATATTCGTGGCGTTGCAACGCATAAGGGGACATTGGATACGTTATTGGAAATGGGTTGGATAAAACCGGGACGCAGGCGCGAAACGCTTGGCCGTCCGTTGACATGGGTCAGTACTGCGGGATTTCTCGACCATTTTTCTTTGGAAAGCATTGTCGATCTGCCGGGCATGGATGAAATGAAGGCGTCTGGATTATTGGATCGTCGTCCTGCGATTGATACAATTCACCAAGACGACCTGTTCACTGGACAATCTGCGCAAGAAGGCGTAGAAAGTGATACACAGGCGGATGAGACTTCCCCTGAAGAACTGATAGAAGGACATTAGAGTATGGCTCCCGGCGCATTACAAATTATTGTTGTCATTTTACTGGTTGTAGTCTTGTTTGGTGCGGGACGTATTCCAACGATCATGGAAAACCTTGCTAAAGGGATTAACAGTTTTAAAAAGGGTTTGAAGGATGAAGACACTGCGTCCGATTCTTCTAAAAAATCCAAAAGTGATACAGATAACGGTGAANGNMCGTNTRWRMYRWTWMCGCWTGKTTNNNTKTTACCGTGGTGGGGGTGGGYGTATTTATTGTTTGTTCTCACTATGTTTGTGACCAGTTTCTTTTCTGAAAAATCTTTGAATAGGCATGAAATTAGTGCTTCGTTGTTATCCTTGATCTCTCTTTTTACATTCGTTGTTGGGTTTTATAATCCACCGGTTATTCAGTTTTYAGGYCTGCTTATTATTCCGATGACATTGATTGGGMTTTATTGGGAATTTACCAGAGCGGTGCAAGAGACTGGYTATGCGCAAGATGAGTTRGCRCAAGAACCGGATTTAAGCGATGGAGAGCGCGMCGTGTTGTTGAATGTAGCGATTGGGTTTAATGCGCTGATTGTTGTTCCTGGATATGTTATGGGCATCATCCTAAGTTTCAATGTTCTTGGGGTTATATRATGCTTGATTTTGGCTGGGCGGAATTACTTGTGGTTATTRCGCTGTTAGTGATTGTGGTGGGACCAGAKGAAATTCCTGTTTTAATGGTTGCGCTGGGGCGGGTGTTTCGGCGATTACAATATATTAAATTTGCGATTTCACGACAATTTGATGACGTGATGCATGATGCAGATATGGATAATATTCGTAAAAGTGTGAATTTTGAGGCCAAAGATTTCGATGAAGCCGAGGCAGATGAAGAATATGCTTTGCCTCCTGATGAGTTGAAGGCAAAAGAAGGGGATACCAGTGATGAGTGATTCCTCTGTGCAGCACCCCGAACATACTGCAAAGCCGATTGTTTATCATTTGATGGAACTGCGGGCGCGGTTGCTTTGGGTTATTGGTATGATGGCGTTTGGGACGGCGATATGTTTCATGTTCGTGGATGATATCTATGGTTTCTTGGTACAACCACTGGCCAATGCGATGGGAGAAAACGATACGAACAGGTTGATATATACAGGCCTGACGGAAGCATTCTTTACCTATATGAAGGTTGCCTTTTTCTCTGGTATTTTTCTGACATTCCCGATGTTGCTTATTCAGGTATGGGTGTTTGTTGCGCCCGGTTTATATAATAATGAGAAACGCGTTTTCTTGCCGTTCTTGGTCGCAACACCTGTGTTGTTTTTTCTGGGTGGGGCGTGCGTGTATTATTTGGTTATTCCGATGGCATGGCCCTTTTTCCTTAGCTTCCAAACTACGGGTGGAGACATGGCTTTGCCAATACAGCTAGAGGCACGGGTTAGTGAGTATCTTGATCTTATCATGACGTTGGTATTTGCATTTGGGTTATGCTTTCAATTGCCTGTTCTTCTTACTTTGTTAGGGCGCGTGGGAATTGTAAGTGCAGATTTTCTGGCGCGGCAAAGAAAATATGCGGTGGTTGTTACATTTGTTTTTGCGGCTTTTCTGACACCACCTGATATCATAAGCCAAGTTATGCTTGCTGTGCCACTTCTTGGCCTCTACGAGTTGTCTATTATCCTGATTAGGATGTCTGAGTCGAAAAAATGACATACACACCAACTGAAATATATCAAAGTCGCTTAGAATCAGGAGAAATCAAGCCTGATCCAGTGCAAAAGTTGGCGGTGGGTGAGCTGCAACGTTTGTTCGATGAGGTTATGGCGCGTGAGAATGCGCCCAAGGCCAGTCTCTTTAAACGCTTGACGGGCGGCGATAAGGGTATGGTTTCTCCGAAAGGTATTTATTTTCATGGTGGTGTTGGGCGCGGAAAATCCATGTTGATGGATTTATTCTATGAGGCTTTGCCAGATACTGTTAAAAAACGCCGCGTTCATTTTCATGAATTTATGATTGAGGTACATGACTATATTCATTCGCGCAGTATGGATGGCAGTGTTATGGGTATCGTGGATCAGGCTTTACCATCGTTGGCGGCACTGATTGCAAGCAAGTCTCATGTCCTGTGTTTTGATGAATTCCATGTGGTTGATATCACCGATGCGATGATTTTGGGGCGTTTGTTTAAAATCCTGTTTGAACATGAAGTCACCATTATTACGACCAGTAATTGGATGCCTGATGATCTTTATAAAAACGGATTACAACGCGACAGGTTTCTACCCTTTATTGCGTTGTTAAAGACGAAGGTCAATACGTTCCACCTTGATAGCCCCCATGACTATCGAATGCAGAAAAACCAGATTGAGGGTACGTATTTTGTGCCTCTGGGTCGGGAGACGACAAAAACACTGGATGAAATTTTTAAGAGTTTAATTGATGGTGCAAAGCCTGAAAAAGATGTCTTACGTGTGAAGGGCCGTGA
Organism: Zetaproteobacteria bacterium; assembly: GCA_002747015.1. The sequence continues at coordinate 337,324 of NVXI01000001.1, read as the reverse complement.
TATAGAAGTTGAGCAGGCGGCCGAAGGTGTTGCACGTTTTACCTTTGCCCAATTATGTGAGCGTCCGCACGGTGCAGAAGATTATCTGGAGATTGCCCGTAAATATCATACGGTATTTCTGGAAGGCGTGCCGAAGCTTGGCTATGATCGGCGTAATGAGGTTAAGCGCCTGATTAATCTTATTGATGCGTTATATGAGGCACATACCACTGTTGTTATTTCTGCGGCGGTGGAGGCAGAAGAACTCTATACTGGGCATGATCATGCTTACGAGTTTGAACGTAGCGTTTCTCGCTTGCTAGAAATGCAAAGCGATGATTGGTGTTAGATTTTTATTTTATGTTTTTCAGGATAATATCAAATGAACCTGTGATTTCTTTCAGTGCATTTAGCCCTTCTTCTGTAAGCTTGTTATATGTACCAAATGGGCATTTCTTGTCACCTTTGTGTTCTTCGTAGTTGTACGCAGAGCGTTAATCTTAATAGACATCTTGATCTGCCTCTTGCCCCGCTGCATAAAAAACGCTAGTTTTATCACGTAATTATCTTCTAATACAAAGAGAAAGTCTTCCTATGAAAGATCCCGTAAGAGTAGCCATAACAGGCGCGGCAGGCCAAATTGGTTATGCATTGTTATTCCGTATTGCATCAGGTGCAATGTTAGGGCCGGATCAGCCGGTTATCCTACACTTGTTGGAGATTACACCTGCGCTGGGTGCACTTGATGGTGTTATTATGGAGTTGAATGATTGTGCGTTCCCACTCTTGGCCGGAACTGTTCCGACGGATGATCCGAATGTTGCATTCAAGGATGTTGATTTTGCACTGCTTGTTGGTGCAATGCCACGCAAAGATGGAATGGAACGTAAAGATTTGCTTGCGGCAAATGGTGGTATCTTCGGCCCGCAGGGTAAGGCTCTAAACGATCATGCGTCGCGTGATGTGAAAGTATTGGTTGTTGGTAATCCGGCAAATACGAATGCATTGATTGCACAGGAAAATGCACCTGATCTTGATCCTAAATGTTTTACGGCGATGGTACGTCTTGACCATAACCGCGCGATGAGCCAGTTGGCCGAAAAAACAGGAACACATTCAACAGACGTGAAGAATATGATCATTTGGGGGAATCACAGTTCAACCCAATATCCTGATATTCATCATGCAACGGTGAAGGGTGCTGCGGCACTGGATCAAGTGGATCAAGCATGGTTTGAAGGGACATTTATCCCGGATGTGCAAAAACGCGGTGGCGCAATTATTAAGGCACGCGGTGCGTCTTCTGCTGCGTCGGCTGCGTCTGCGGCGATTGATCATATGCGTAGTTGGGCATTGGGAACGCCGGAAGGTGAGTGGGTTTCTATGGCCGTTCCATCGGATGGATCATATGGTGTAGATGCAGGGGTTATCTTTGGTTATCCTGTGACATGCAAGAATGGTTCCTATGAGATTGTTCAAGGTCTTGATATTGCTGCATTCTCGCAAACACGTCTTGATGAAACCAATAAAGAGCTTCGTGAGGAGCGCGCCGCGGTTGAGGGATTATTTCCCGGTAAAGCTGTTGCGGCTTAGTTGAGCATTAAAATTTTAAATCCGTGGTGATATGGTGAATATTGTCGCGGTTTTTTGTTGTTTTGGCAGAGAGTGCGGTTAAAGCGTGTTTTTATCTTTGCCGTTGTGCGGTTTTGTTGAAACGGTCTGTATATTTGGTAAATGACAGCGAGAGCTGACCGCGCCGTCTTTGCCGTATTTTTTGCTAATCATATGCAGCTTTTTATATTGTTGCGATATTTTACGGTGAAACTGGGTATAGGCTTGCGTGGCATTTAAGGCATTCTTTTGTGTATCGTAAAAGAAGTAGGGGTTTAGGCGTACGGCTTCTCTAAAGCTCTGATTATTAGAATCGGCCAATATATCACCCGATTTACTTCTTAGGAGAGTGTAAAAACTGCGTGCTTGAGATATCCCTAACATATGCATGATGTAATGGTCGGTTGCGTTGATGCGTTGACCCCCCTTATATTTTGTAAGGATTTTTGCGTCATCTTTTAGTTGGTTTGCTTTGATAAGGGATGCTATCTTTGTGTCATTACGCAGGGCTAATATTTCATTTTTTGTAAATTGGCCATCTTTTGATGTCTTTTGATTATTAGTGTCAGTATTACTTTCAATGATGCTTGGGTAGTCTGGTTGTCCGATTCGCGCACTGTAGCGTTTCATCAGGTTGATCCATGTTGGCTCAATATATTGGAAGATGCCGCGCGCGGAACTGTTGGTAGCTTTTGTAACGCGGCCAATGTCACTCTCGATCATTGTTGTTATGATCAGCAATTCGAAGTCAGTTTGTGTGGTAATGCTGGCGTTGTATATATCGTTAATCAATGATGGGTCGCGTTTCTGAGATTTTAAATACCCCCTAAGGGAATCGGCCAATTTTTTATATCGATTCGTTTTTTCTGCTGTCATTTCGTGGCATGCGCGCGTTTCTATTAATTTGGGTGTAATATTCGCGAGGGCAGAGGGCTCAATGTTATTTGTTGGTGTGGCTTTTTTCTCAGTTTCTTCGTGTATTATGTCTTCGATTTGCTCTTCTTTGGCAATTGTTGTTTCTGGCGTTTTTCCGACTCTGATATTGAAGGTGCTTTTTGATTGTGTTGATTTTGTCTTATTGATCTTTATATGGAGCGGAGCAGGGTGGATATTGTCTTTTGCAAAGCCAGTGACTGGCATCAGTAATCCGGCCGCATATATTGCGAGACAAAATTTAAGGCTACTGCATTTTTGTTTTTTTAACATACCGAAACCATAGGAAATGTGTTTGTGCGTACAGAGATGACAAACAAGATTAATAACTGCAACCTTTATGGTAGGCCATGATTGGTAAAGAAATGACTAAGAAATTTCAATGCTTATGATGTTAGTGTCTGACTGGTTGAGGCCGGATTTATCGTGTTATTCTGCGCTGCTGCATCTGCTTGTTGTGCGGCAATAAGAGCCACTTGATCAACGCCTTCGCCACCATTCTTGTTGAACGCCTCATTTGCCGGGGTTGGTTGTTCCGAGTTTTCTTCACGTACACCGCCATTGTTAAATGCCAGTTGATTGGTTGATTGTGTTGGGTTATTTTTCGTATATTGCATAGCAAGTAAAAGTGTGGCGGGTGATGCATGTGCTTTGTTAAGGCCATCTCCTGCGTAATAGCTTAAGCCGCCTTCATCTTTTGGCATTGACGCCCATTCTTTTGCGATATTAGTCATGAAGTCAGATTCTGGGAGATCTCCAGCGAGGTAATCATCATAGCCGCGTCGTTCAAGCAATGCCATGGCCATACGTTCTTGCATGGGGCCGTCTAAAAGTTCCTTGCCGCTTAATCCAAGTTCTTCTTTAAGACCAGTTAGCGTTTTTCTAATTATTTGATATTTGCCAACTGCTGAAGAGGCAGAACCTTCATTTTGAGTAGAGTTCTTCTGCCATGCGATAACATCATTAATACTCATTTCAGTCGCATTAATACGTTTGCCGCCATATACAATATTGTAATCTCCGCCCGATTCTTTTGATGCAATCAGCTCTAGTAAAGGATTACCTGTTGTAGCATGTTGTGCAACGACATCTTCGGCACGCGCCATGTCGGCACTTGAAATATCCATGTTACTGCGTACTTTTGTAGCAGCACCAAATATAGAAAGATCACCGGATTTATATTGAGTCACCGTATCGTGAAATGTTGTTCTTTCAATAGAGAGCGCATCGGCCATTTCGTTGATTGCATCATCACTATTCATGCCCTTGTCGTCATTAATGCCAAGAAAGAAGGACATTAGAAAGGCGAGTAGATTCGTATTATTCAGTTCTTCGGCGTTAACCATCATAGACTTACGGCTATTGGCATTTTTCTCGCGTCGAATTTCAGGAGAAGACGTTAAGTCACTGCTATCCCCATCAACAGGCGTAATGACATCCGGCGCGTCTTCCGTATGCATCTCTGATTTATTTTCATTTTCTGGTAAGTTTGTCAATTTTTATCATCCCTTTATCACTTTACCATTTTTTTGTTCTATTTGGCTATACAGCGCCGGCACCACCACCGCCACCTTGTGCCGCCAGTGCTGCCGCTGCTAGTTGTTGTCGTTGATTTTCTTCTCGCATAAGCTGTTCTGCTTGTTGTGGTGTCATACCCTCTATTTTCGGTATACCAGTGTCACTTTCATCCGGTTTGCCTGCGAGAGCTTCAGAGAACATTATAGATGCAGCAGGTGGGTTATCACCTTGTTTAATGGCAACGGCGTCATATGAACCTGCGGGTGCTTTTGGATCGTTTGTGCTTGAGAAGGCTTTGCTGTCAGCGAAGCTTTCATATTTTATTGCCGGTGATACACCATTTTGATCAGGTGCAGGTGCTCCAGATGTTGGAATGGGGATTCGGGCGTATACTGTTCCAAATTGCTGCACCGTCATTGTATTGGATGGGGCCTGCGTATTGTTTTCCACTTTGGCCGATGGGTTGTTGTCTAGCATGTCATCAAGTTGTCCAGCCGACATACCAACCGTATCTTTTAGTCTGTTGTAGTCTTCTTGAGATAGCGAGGTACCGTTAAGAACGGCAAGTTCAACTTCTTTTAGTGCATCGTTGCGCGATTCTGCAGCAGTGTCCAGATTATGGTCAGGTGTATCATATTTATGTTCTTCTGAATTTCCTCGTTGGGTGTCTGTGGCGGTCTCGGCTGCACCGTCTGTTTTTGCAGTTGTCTCGGTAGAAGTGTTTTGTTCTTTGAATTTTTCAAATTCAGCAGCATCGTTTCCTTTGAATTCCTCAACTTTAGCCGCGTGCTTTTCTTTGAACTGTGCGTATGCCTGATCAGCGGCTTCTATGCGTGTTCTAATGTCTTCTGTTTTTACGTTATGTATGTTTAGAACATTTTCTTTGCTGTTTAAGTTGTTTTGTGCGGTGTCCAAATTTGTTTTTGCTTCGCCTGCTGTAATCTTGGCTGCTGCTGCTTGTTGTTGTTCCTCGGCTGCCGCTTCTTTTAGCAAAGCTTCGCGTTGATTCTTGTCCATAAACCCTGGTAGCAATGATTTACCAATACTTTCAGTGAAGGAGTCGGATTCGCTGTGTTCTTTGTACACACCACCTTCGTCTTTGAAGAAATTTCGTGGCAGTAGTTTTTCGTCATACATTTTTTGATAAAGTTGTATGGTTTCCAAAGATGATACGGCAACGGGGATTTGATTGCCATCTGTGTCTCGTGCAACATCCCCATTCTCATCTTTTTGTAGGGTGTACATTCTTTGTGTATCCGGATTGACATAGACTAGGTTACCGCCTTGGTCTCTTAGGGCTCTGTTGGGATCATTTGCAACGTCATCAATGTTTTCACCTTTACCAACATCCGTTGATAGGTACCCATATCCGACTGTAACGCTATAATTTTCTGACATGTAGTCATATACAGAATCGTATTTTAAGGTTATTTCTTTAATTTCGGCAACACCGGCTGTGGCTGCGTCACTTTCTTGTTGCTCTTGTGTAACTGTCTCTTCTGCTTTTGTTACGTCACTTTGTAACTGCCCTGTTTTTGCTTCTAACGCTGCAAGTTCTAGTCTTAGGGTATCGCCAACCGCTTTGTGGTCAACAGCAGCGTCCTTTGCTTCTTTCTGTTCTTCTTTGATTTCGGTCCACTGAGATTGTAAGTGCGCTGTTAGATCGTCGCCCTGTAATACTTTTTCCCCTGTTGGGCTGCTTGGATCGGATATTGTAATCGTGCCGTTGGTTGCGGCAAAGCTTGCGATGAACTCATTCTTTGCTTCTTGAGAAACTCCGGCGGCGTTCATACCGTCTTTTATGGCGGCGAGTTCTGTTTCGTTTATGTTACCATCTTGTGTTGCAGAGGTTAGGGTCTTTATTAATTCTGTCCCTGCGTTAATTCGTTCAGCTTTGGCAAGCTCTACTTCTAGGGTTCCGCAAGTTTGGCTTTTCACCTCAATGGACCCAACTATTTTTGAGATGCTCTCGGTTAGTTTTACTTTGTCTTTTAGATCATTTATAGAGTCTTTTGCGGCTTGTATTTCTTTTTGCGCAATGTCCATATGCTTCTGGATACCGGCAAGGTTTTTGTTCGGATCGCCAGTCATTTGTGCGATGCGTTTCTGCTCTGCCAAGTTGTCGTATTTTTCTTGCGCTGTGGCTATCTGGTCTTTTGTTTCTTGAATTTGACCTTTAGTGGAAGAAATTGTTTCCTTAATCAAGGTAAGGCGCGCTTCTGCACTTTTTATTTCTGAGTTTTTCAAAGCGATCTGTGCGGCTGTCACTGCTGGATCATCGTCTGTGCCGAGGAGGCTTGTCCCGTCTTTAAGATCTTGCAATTCTTGTTTTAGCGTGGCGATTTCTTTTTCTATGTCTTGCGCATCAACACCAAGGGCTTCTATCATTTCAGAGGCTTGTGCATCGATCTCCTCAAAGATGCAGCATAAATCCGTCATCTCGACGCCCATTTCTTTATAGGCTTCTTCTAGTGCGGCATATGCGGCGGCGACTTCGGCGGTCATTGCGATTGTTCTGATATTCGACAGAGAGTCTTCTTCGCGGCGTTTTCTTTCTGCTTCTTGTGTGCGCGCAGTGAATGTTGTGTTTGTTTTGCCTTCGCCTGCGCCGGAAAGGGCATCATTCATTTGTTTTGCCGCGGCATCTGCACCAAATCCATACACAGTTTCATTTTTATGCGCATCGTTTTCTATATCTTGGGCGTCGGGGCCTGTTGAGGCGGCTTCTACAGCATTAAGTACAGCATTTGACGTTGCGTTTTCGCCAATATTATTGGCATCACGGCCAACCATAACGGATCGCTCCGCGTCTTGCGCCGCCACAGTGATTTCTTCTTGGATTTGTTCTTGTTCGCGTTTGAACTCTTTGTCTAGGTCAGAGTCGCTATCGGCAATAACAGTATTGGAAACTGTTGCCTCTGTTGCTGGTAGGGTTGTTTCTTGTTCGTTTGTGGATTCTTGGTTCTCTTGATCTGATGTCAAGGAAATGTCGTCATCGCGTAGACGCTCTTCTTCTGTTTTATCTGTATCACCCGGTTGATTTGGACCAGCCATGTTTGAAATATCCTTTTTAATCCAGCTCTTATATTATATATGACATTGTATTGTATGTTGTTTCCGCTTTTCTATATTTTGTTTTTACGCGAAAATCCTTCATATTTCTATCATTTAACATACATACACGTATCACCCATTTACACTTAGACCCTATTGTACGGTAATGCGACCCCTTTTGTCAAAAGGAGTGTGCAATAAAATAATTCAAATTTTGTTTTAATATTATGATATTTGCGGTTTTCAAATAGAATCAACAGTGTTAAACCTTCTGAGTGATTGTCGGACACCTTGTTGATATGTCCGGACTAAAATTTCTGAACGGAGTTCCATTAGATGAACATTCATGAATACCAAGCAAAAGATTTACTAGAGAAATACGGTGTTAGCGTACCTAAAGGCATCCCCGCGATGAGTGTGGATGAGGCAGTTAAAGCTGCGGAAGATATGCCAGACTCAACGTTATATGTTGTTAAAGCGCAAATCCACGCAGGTGGTCGTGGCGCAGGTCATTTTACAAATGATCCAGAAGGCAAGGGCGGTGTGCGTTTGTGCAAAACTGTTGATGATGTCCGCGCAGCGGCAGAGGCAATGATTGGCAATATGCTCGTAACCAAGCAAACCGGCCCAGAAGGTAAGGAAGTCCAACGTCTTTATGTGACGGACGGCGTTGATATTGAGAAAGAATATTACTGCTCTGTTGTTCTTGATCGTGGATCGAAGCGCGTCGCATTTATGGTGTCTACTGAAGGCGGTATGGATATTGAAGAGGTGGCCGAAAATTCGCCTGAGAAAATCTTTAAGGTGTCTATTGACCCTGCATCGGGTATTTCCGGCTTTCATTGTCGTAAACTTGCCTTTGGTCTAGGCCTTAAAGGTGCGCAAGTTAAGAGTGCTGTGAAGTTCTTCTCTAATTTGTATAAAATATTTATGGATCTTGATGCTGAGGCTGTTGAAATTAATCCGATGATTCTTGCTGGTGATGAAGTTATGGCGTTGGATGCGAAGATGAGCTTTGATCCGAATGCGTTGTACCGTCATCCTGAAATTGTAGCACTTCGCGATGAAACAGAAGAAGATGCAAATGAAAAACTCGCGTCTGATCATGAACTTTCCTATGTCCGTTTGGATGGGAATATTGGCTGTATGGTTAACGGTGCGGGACTTGCGATGTCTACGATGGATATTATCAAGCTTAAAGGCGGCGAGCCTGCAAACTTCTTGGATGTCGGGGGTGGTGCAACAGCCGAGCGTGTAACTATTGCGTTTAAAATTATTCTGTCTGATCCAAATGTTAAGGGTATTCTTGTGAATATCTTTGGTGGAATTATGAAATGTGATGTTATTGCCGAAGGTGTTATTGCCGCTGCGAAGGAAGTTAATCTTTCCGTTCCGTTGGTCGTGCGCCTTGCTGGTACAAACGTTAAAAAGGGTAAGGAGCTTATGGCGGCTTCTGGTTTACCTATTATCTCTGCCGATGATTTGGACGATGCTGCTCAAAAAGTCGTGGAAGCAACACACAAAGCGCAGGAGGCCGCGTAATCATGTCAGTACTTGTTAATAAAGAGACTAAAATAATATGTCAGGGCTTTACAGGCTCTCAAGGGACATTCCATTCCGAGCAAGCCATTCAATATGGCAGTAAAATGGTCGGCGGTGTTACGCCAGGTAAGGGCGGGATGGATCATCTTGGTTTGCCTGTGTTCAATACTGTAGATGAAGCGCGTCACGTTACCGGTGCAAATGCCACTGTAATTTATGTGCCGCCTCCGTTTGCTGCGGATGCGATTTTAGAAGCAATCGACGCACAAATGGAGCTTGCGATTTGTATCACCGAAGGTATTCCGGTTTTGGATATGGTTCGGGTAAAACGTGCATTGCAAGGATCTAAAACGCGCCTTATCGGGCCGAACTGTCCGGGGGTTATTACGCCGGGTGAATGTAAAATTGGTATTATGCCAGGGCATATTCATATGCGCGGTAAGGTTGGTATTGTTTCTCGTTCAGGTACTTTGACGTATGAAGCAGTCGCGCAAACTGGTGCGGTTGGCCTTGGGCAATCAACATGTATCGGAATAGGGGGTGACCCAATTAATGGTACAAACTTCATCGATTGTATCGAGATGTTTATGGATGATGATGAAACAGAAGCAATCCTTATGATTGGTGAGATTGGTGGAACGGACGAGCTTGAGGCTTGTAACTTCTATAAAGGTCTGAAGACCAAGAAGCCGATTGCTGGATTTATTGCCGGTGCGACAGCGCCTCCAGGGAAACGTATGGGCCATGCCGGCGCCATTATTTCTGGTGCGGATGATACTGCACCTGCAAAGATGGATGCAATGCGCTCTGCCGGGTTTGTTGTGTCTGAGAGCCCTGCCGGTCTCGGTACTGCGGTACTTGAGGCATTGGCTGCATAAGGCTTTTTTTGTTTATTGTAATTCTGAATAAGGCGCTCTGGTTAGGGTGCCTTATTTTTTGATGGTTATGTGTTATAACCGTCGTGCTTGAAAATAGAGGTTTGAGCTTTATGTGATTTGCGTGTAGTATCGCGCACATAGTCTATTAACAAAGGTGTTTAATCTATCATGAGTTTCCTCGATCAACTTTCTGTGGATCAACGCACATTATTGGTGAGCCTGCCATATCGTGTTGGTTTGTTTGTTTCTCAAAGTGATAATACGGGCGGAGATCATTCTGATGCTGCGGAAATGGAAGCACTTACTAATATTATTACAGGATATTCTCAAGAGGTTTTTGGTGCGGAAACTGTACAATATGTGATCAGTGAAACTGTGAGCCGTCGGGATGAATGGGGGAAATGGTCTGATGATCTAGAAGCAATAGAAGGTGAATGCTATAAAGCGATAGATATTTTATCGGATCATGTTGATGTGAAAGAGGTGAGTGCGTTTAAGAACCACTTGATTGAGATTGGAGAGTCTGTTGCATTGGCGTTTAGAGAATATGGCAAAGAAACACCATTAATGGATAAGATTCGTGTTTTCCTATTCTATATGAAGGGTAAAAGGCATGCCGCAAAATTTGGTTTGCCGTATAAAGATTGGGAGCAGTTCATCAATATATCTTTGGACGAACGCAAGGCCCTGCACCGCATTGCATCGGCGTTAAACACAACCTATATTTAAAATTAACTCACGGGGATCACCATGACACAGCTTTCTTCTTTTTCGGATGACGATATTGAACTTATTGTAAGTTTACCTTACCGCGTTGGTATGCATGTTAGCTTTTCTGAGGATGAAGAAGGGGAGCAGGATGATGAACGTGAGATGCGTGCTTTGGAATCCTGTATTAAGGAGATTGCAAAACTTTATGAGGGATCAGAGTTAACCAAAGAGATTGCTTTGGAAGTGCTGCGCTCAAGGGATAAGTGGGAATCATGGTCGCAAGGTGTGTTCAATATCGAACCACAATGCGAAAAGGCTGTTCTTGTATTGAAAGCGCAGGCAAGTGAGGCAGAAGTGAAGAGTTACATCAAGATGATCCTTGAAATTGCGTCTGCTGTTGCGCAAGCTTATGGTGAATTTGGTGAAGAGCCAGCCCCTGAAAAAGGCTTTTTTGGGAAGGCTCTTAGTCGCATTGTTGGTGAATTTTCAGGTCTTTCCTCCGAGGATGCAAATCATCCTATGAATGTTAGCGCCGCCGAGGATAGCGCGATCTCTTCTATTGCTGTTGCGCTTCGCAAAAATGCGTAAAAACAGTTGAAAAGAATACAGTTGTCTATATTCTATCGTCAGGCATTTTCCCTATAGTCGCATTGGTTTGGCTATTGTTTTGTTGGAAAATAATTGTGAGTTTCGAATAGATTATAAGGATTTCAGTCCATGACACAGGCGCAGCAGGATCAAAGTTTTCTAAGTGGTGTAAACGCGGAGTATATCGCACATCTTTATATGCAATATTTGAAAAACCCGTCCAATGTTGATGAGAGTTGGCGTGATTTTTTTGGCAGTCTTAAAGATAGCGAAGTCGTTTTCTTAAAGGAACTTTCCGGGGCAAGCTGGACTCCAGATGAAAATGCACGTGATTTACGTCATTTTGGCTCGGCTGCTGTTGCGCCTGCGGATGGTGTTTTGGTTGAAGCGGCAAATGATGCAGTGGCCAAACCTAAAAAAGATGGTGCTAGTCAGGCAGATATTAAGCAAGCGGCGCTGGATTCTGTTCGTGCGTTAATGCTTATCCGCTCTTACCGTTTTCGTGGACATCTTCTTGCCAATATTGACCCATTAGGTATGAAGCCGGTTCAAGATCATCCTGAGTTGGATCCTGAATATCATGGCTTTACCGATAATGATTATGATCGTCCTATTTTCATTAATGGTATTTTGGGGCTGGAATATGCAACTCTGCGTGAGTTGATTGTGGCTTTGAAAGAGGCTTATTGTGGTACAATTGGGATAGAATACAGACATATTAGTAATGTCGAAGAGCGTGAGTGGATACAAGAACGCGTTGAAATTTCTTCGGATAAATTTTCTTTCACTGCTGAATGTAAAAAAGGAATATTGGAGCGTTTAACCGCCGCCGAGAGCTTTGAGCAATTCTTGCATAAAAAACATACCGGAGCGAAGCGTTTTGGTATTGATGGGGGCGAAGCTCTTATCCCTGCGATAGAAGAAATCATGAAATGCGGCGCAGAGTTAGGCTTGGAAGAAGTTATTATTGGTATGGCACATCGCGGGCGTTTAAATGTTCTCGCCAATGTGATGGGGAAGCCATTTACAACAATTTTTGCAGAATTTCAGGGGCATATCTCAACGCCGAATGATGTTCTTGGGACTGGCGATGTTAAATATCATCTTGGAACTTCTAGTGATCGTGAGTTTAACGGTAAGAGTATTCACTTGTCTTTGACGGCAAACCCATCCCATCTTGAATTTGTTAACCCAGTTGTGATTGGTAAAGTTCGTGCGAAGCAGGTGCAGCGTAATGATGTTGAATCTACGGCTGTTCTACCATTGTTGTTTCATGGCGATGCTGCCTTTGCAGGGCAGGGTATTATCGCTGAAACATTTATGATCTCAGAATTGCCGGGATATCGTGTTGGTGGGACTCTTCATATTGTGATTAACAATCAAATCGGATTTACGACGATGCCGAAGTTTTCGCGCTCCGGTCCATATTGTACCGATGTGGCGAAAATGTTGGATGCGCCGATTTTTCATGTGAATGGTGATGATCCGGAGGCTGTGGTTTTTGTAACACGTTTGGCGACAGAGTTCCGCCAGAAGTTTAAAAAAGATGTGGTTATTGATATCTTCTGTTATCGCCGTTTTGGCCATAATGAAGGTGATGAGCCTGCCTTTACGCAGCCGCTTATGTATAAGAAAATTGCGACCCAAGAAACAGCACGTAGCAAATATGCAACTCAGTTGATTGCAGAAGGTGTGATTGATGAGGCGGAATCTAAAAAAGTTCAAGATGATTATATTGCATTGTTGAGCGAAGCTTTTGACGCGGTTGAAAGTTATAAAGCGGATAGAGCGGATTATCTTGAGGGTGCGTGGGAAGGTTTGAAAGTGGCGTATGGAGACGATCGCCGTGGTGAAACTGATGTGTCGGCAAAAGATTTAAAGCATATTGGCGCAGTCCTTACAAATGTACCGAAAGATTTTACTATAAATAAAAAACTTCAACGTGTTGTCACGAATAAAGAGAAAATGCTTGAAACTGGTGAAGGTTTTGACTGGGCAATGGCAGAGGCTCTGGCTTTCGGTGGCTTGGTTAATGAGGGATATTCTATACGTTTGTCTGGTCAAGACGTCGGGCGTGGTACATTTTCACACCGTCATGTTATTTGGTATGATCAGGAAAACGAGAAACAGTATATTCCCCTTCAACATATTAAGGCCGACCAGCCACAGTTTGAGGTGCATGATAGCCCTTTATCAGAAATGGCGGTTTTGGGATTTGAATATGGTTATTCGTTGGCTGACCCTAAAACACTGACGATATGGGAAGCGCAATTCGGCGATTTTGCCAATGGCGCGCAAGTGATGATTGATCAATTTATTTCTTCGGGGGAGAGTAAATGGCTGCGTATGTCAGGTCTTGTTATGTTGCTTCCTCATGGTCATGAGGGGCAGGGGCCAGAACATTCTTCGGCGCGTTTTGAGCGTTTCTTGCAACTTTCTGCGGAAGATAACTGGCAGATTTGTAACTGTACAACACCGGCAAATTATTTCCATGTGTTGCGTCGCCAAATGCACCGTGATTTCCGTAAACCTCTTATTATGATGACGCCGAAATCATTGTTACGGCATAAACTTGCCGTCTCAGATGTGTCGATGTTCACAGAGGGCAGCACATTCCATCGTGTCTTATGGGATGATGATATGAATGATCTGGTTAAGCCAGAGAAGATGAAGCGCGTTGTTCTTTGTACCGGTAAGGTTTATTACGATTTATTGCAAGAGCGTCGTGAGCGTAAGATCAAGGATGTTATCATTCTACGCTTGGAACAAATCTACCCGTTCCCCTCAGTGGCATTGGGTGGAGAGCTTAAGCAATATAAGAATGCCGAGATTGTATGGTGTCAGGAAGAGCCTGAAAACCAAGGTGCGTGGAACTTTGTTGATCGTAGGATTGAACAGACATTGATTGATATTAAGCATAAAGCCGCACGGCCAAAATATGTGGGTCGTATAGGTGCGGCGTCGCCGGCAACAGGGTCTAATGCGCGCCACCATGTGGAGCAAGCTGCATTGGTTGATGAAGCGCTCAGCGTTTAATGTTACGTTTCATTGCCATTCTTACGCTTTTATTTCCTTCGTTATCTCATGCTTGTGAATGTGTTGCGCGCTTTCCTGATGAAGAAAAGGTGTTGTTGGATGAGGCCGTATATTACGGATATTTTGATGTGCTCGATGTTCAAATGCCGGATTGGTCCGGGGATGCCCCTCGAATACTTAACGCGACGTTAAAACCGGCAAAACAATATGGTGATAGCCCACCCGATCTTTTAAAGATAACCAGTGATTTATACACGAATTGCGGGGCGATTGTTCAAACGGGTAAACAAGCGCGATTGCTTATTTTTAAGAATGATGACGGGTATTATCTTAGAGGGATATGTTATGATCTATCAAAAGAAACATGGGCTTCTCTTGATCAGGATATTTTGGATTATAACGCGTATCATGACTTTGCGGCGGGGTTGGATCGTAATAAATACGTAGTTTCACTCGATAAATTTAAAGAAATGGCGCAGGAAAAGAATGTCGTTATTTTGGATTTGCGCTCTAAACAGCAATATGATGTAGGGCATATGAAGGATGCGATGCATATTGGTGCGGATATTACTGGGGAGGCTTTAGCACGGGTGATTCCATCAAAGGACACCATAGTTTTAACGTATTGTACAAACTCTCTGATTTTGACACGGATGATTGCATTGACTGATATCGTTTTCCCTCAGTTCTCTGCTCTTGGTTATCGTAATGTTTTTAGTCTACAATCACCGATAATGGATAATGATTTTGATGGTGAAAGTCGTAAAAAGAAATTGGAATTTGTTTATCCTGCGGAGTAGTGTTTTTCTCGGATGATGGATTTTATTTCATGATCAATATTCTCTGTCATTTGTTGCAGGGCTGTATCTAAGAATTTTTCAGAGGTGTCAGATCTTTTTTCCAAATGCATGATTAATTTTTTTGCACGTTTGATCAGTGCTTGTTGTCCTATTGTTGGGTTTTGTCTGAATGTTTGTACATGATGACTGATTGGTTCGACAGCCCAGAGAGATAAAATGAAATATGCATCTTTTTCTCTTCCTTTTGCCATAAAAGTCGTGAGGTTGAAGCCAATTAAGCTTAATCCGCGTGTATTTATTTCGGCGTGAATGATTGATCTTGCACGCATTATTTCAAATGGTGTTTTGATGTTTGTGCCTTTGAAGGCGTCTAAAAATAGCGTTTCACCCATGGTTTTCACCTTATTTACTGTAATTATATTACAATTTATTACACACTATAGTAATTTTATATGAACAATGAAAGAAATAAAAACACAAGGCTGCCTTTTTCTTGACTTGTACTATGGTGCTCTTCACTGTCACCTTTATGTTTTATCGTCATAATTTTGATCTTTCTGTTTACTTTATTTCTGACCCATCTGTGTGTGGTGGACGCGCGGTTGAGCAGGTTATTGCAGCGGCAGTTCGTGGCGGTGTCACGATGGTACAGCTTCGTAATAAGATTGATCCACTTGATGTGGTCGCGCGCCAGGCACGACGTATACAAGACGTATTAGCCGATTCGACCATTCCATTCATTATCAATGATTACGTTGAATTGGCGGCAGATATTGGCGCGGACGGCGTGCATATAGGGCAAGAAGACGTCAGTGTAAAAGAGGCGCGGCGGATTATCGGCGCGGATAAAATACTTGGTGTGACGGCTTATACGCGGGCGCATTATGATGTGCTTGATCCAGAGACTGTTGATTATATTGGGACTGGGCCATTTTACGCCACGTTGACCAAGCCGGATAAGCCAGTTCTCGGTGCGAAGGGGTTCTCTGAATTGGCTATAGATTCGCCTATTCCTGTAGTTGGGATCGGTGGAATTACACCTGAAAATGCGAAATACGTTATTGAGGCAGGGGCGCAGGGCGTCGCGATGATGCGCGCGGTAAGTGAGGCGTATGATCCAGAGGTGGAAGCTCAGAAGTTTGTATCTATGATAGAGGTGGTGCGATGAATGGTTTTTCCAGTGTAGCGATCCCTAATGTTTTATCGATCGCGGGATCTGATCCTTCTGGTGGTGCGGGAATACAGGCCGATCTTAAAACATTCGCGGCATTAAATGTTTATGGCATGGCGGTTATTACCGCTTTGACGGCGCAAAACACACAAGGGGTACACGGGTCAATCGACCTTCCTGTGCCTTTTGTGAAGGATCAACTCCATGCTGTTTTTGAGGATATAAGAGTTGATGCGATTAAAATAGGTATGCTGGGGAATGCGGATATTGTGCATATTGTTGCGGATGTGATTGAGGAATATCGACCTGAGTATATTGTTCTTGATCCTGTTATGGTTTCCACCAGTGGTGATGCGTTAATCTCATCAGATGCGATAGAGCTCATGAAGGCGCGACTTTTCCCCTTGGCGAGTGTTATTACGCCCAACATTCCAGAGGCTGAAAGGCTTGCGCGTAAAGTTGTTATAGATATGGAGCGTGCCGCGAAGGACCTCTTAAGTATGGCAGGGGAGGCTGTGTTTTTAAAAGGTGGCCATTTGAAGGGTGATATTATGCGTGATGTTCTTGCGTATGAAGGTGGGGTTAAAACGTATGAAGCCCCACGGGTAGAAACAAATAACACACATGGAACAGGCTGTACTTTGTCCTCTGCGATTGCGGCATATTTGGGTCGGGGTTTTACACTTGAAGAATCGGTTGAATCAGCTAAAATTTATGTTACAGCGGCGCTTAACCATGCGGATACACTTGATGTTGGTCGTGGCCATGGTCCTGTTCATCATGGATATTTATCAGGAGAAGCTTCTTGAAGGATATTGTTGTTCGTAATTTTAATTTGATCATGTTGTTGGGGGTTTTCTTGGGGTTTGTTATTCCCGGATTGGACGCACTCCCGAAATTTTCTGCGATGATTTTAATCTCGATAGCAATATTTTTTTCTTGCTCTAATGTGACGATGGGTGAGCTGCGGCATGTAAATGTTAAATCTGCTCTTGTATTCTATGTTGTTCGATTTTTACTTTTTCCTGTACCTATCTATTATGCGGCGCTTTATTTTGTGCCGGATTATGCGATGGGTATTTTATTGATTGTAATTGCCCCGGTGGGGGCATCGGCAACATCGGTGGCGGTGTTAATACGATCTAATTCATCTCTGGCATTATCGGCAACCATTGTCACTAATGCTTTTGCGCCTTTTGTTCTTCCGGTTTTGATTTTCTTATTGGGGGGAAGTTCGACGCAAATTGATATTGTTCAATTATTTATTACATTGGGACTTGGTATTTTCTTGCCGGCAATATTATATTTTGGTGTCGTGCGTAGGTTTGAAACAATAAAGGTTTTTGTGCGTCAGGAAGCCAGCTTTTTTTCTACCATTTGTATTGCTGGTATGATGGCCGTTGTGACCGCACTGGAGAAAGAGTACATATTGAATAATCTTGTTGATGTTTTATATATGGTTGTCATTGGTTGCGTATTATTTTCTCTTATATACGGGGTTTCATGGCTTTTCTCTATGCGGATGAGTATGGAAGATAAAAAGACATATATGGTGTGTTCTGGAGTTAATAACACAGGGATTAGTTCTGGTCTGGCATTGCTGTATTTCTCACCAATTACAGTGTTATTTACAATTGTTGCTGAAATTCCATGGATATTAGGGATTATCGCCCTTAAAAAATATGCGGACAAGCATGATGAATGAATTTGAGATGATAGAGAGATATTTTCTGCCTTTAACAGGCGGTCATGATGGAACGGCGGAATTAAAGGACGATGCCGCGGTACTGAATATTCCCGATGGTCATGAATTGGTCGTGACCAGTGATACATTGAATGAAGATGTACATTTCTTAGAGGGGGAAGCGCCAGAGAATATTGCACGAAAAGCATTGCGGGTGAATCTTTCCGATTTGGCGGCAATGGGGGCAAAGCCGCTTTGTTATCAGCTTAATATTGCGTTTCCTCAAAAGCCTTCTGATGGTTGGCTCTGCGCCTTTTCAAAGGCTTTGCAAGAGGATAACCAGACCTATGGTGTGTTTTGCTCTGGTGGAGATACGACATCTATTAAGGGGGGTGGGGTATCAATATCTATAACCGCGATGGGTGTTGTGCCAAAAGGGCGTTCCGTTCGGCGTTCCGGCGCGAAAAATGGTGATTTCATTGTGTTGACGGGGATGGTTGGTGATGCGCTTTTAGGGCTAAAAGTCTTGCAAGACGGTCTGGACGACCATATTTATGCGCAGGCCGTATCACGATACCGTGTGCCATGCCCGCATATGAATATTGATGAAATCGTGCGCCAATATGCGCATGCGGCGGTGGACATCTCCGATGGGGTGCTTGCTGATTGCATGCATATTGCCAACGCATCAGGTCTAGGTGCAGAGATTGACCTTGAAAAACTAGTGTTTTCAAAAGACGTACAGCAGGCTTTGGATCGCAAAATTGTAACAGTGGAAGATCTTTTGGGGGGAGGGGATGATTATGAGTTAATTTTGTCTGTTTCTGCCCAAAACCTTGACTTTATGATTCGTGATCTTGAAAAAATGAGTTTAAATCCACTTGTTATAGGTATTTTCAAAGACTCTGTCTCATCTTTGTCTATATTAAATACGAAAACGTCGTGTATCGATGGTAAAAACCTCGGCTGGAAACACTTTTAGAGTTTTTTCTATTGGTGTACGTGTTTTACTGCTTTGAGCCTTTTAAAATCAAGTGTTTCCATATTTCTTAAATGGGGCTTGTCGTATATATTTCAGGCCTTTTTGATTGCGTTGCCCCTTGTCTTTTCCTACATTAGGGGTGGTAAAATGCTCTATATATGTGTAAAAATTCAGGTGTATAGTTTTGTACTTATGGATAATTTAAAGAAAGCAGACTTATGACTCAAATCGTTGTTCCCACACTTGGTGAATCTGTTGCAGAAGCGACTGTCGCGCAATGGCTTAAAAAAGAAGGTGAATTCGTTAAGGCGGATGAGCCGATTGTTGAGCTGGAAACGGATAAGGTTACGTTGGAGGTGAACGCGCCAAGTGATGGTGTGATTACGAGTATTTCTGTGGGAGAAGGCGAAACTGTTGAGGTTGGTGCTATTCTTGGTGAATTAACCGTAGGGGCTGTTGCAAATGATGCTGCACCTGCCGCGAAGAGCGAAGCGCCGGCGAAGGCTGCTCCTGCTGCGAAGGTTGAAAAAGTTGCTGCGACGTCGGATGATCCAAAAACATCTCCTGCGGTACGTAAGTTGATTAACGATAATAACTTGGACGCGCGCTCTATCCCTGCAAGTGGGAAAGATGGACGTATTACAAAAGAAGATGTGCAGAAGGCTTTGGCTTCTGGTGGGGCATCATCTGTGCCGGCTCCGGTTGCTTCTTCTTCTACGCCTGCTGCGACAGGCCCGCGTGAAGAACGTGTTAAAATGTCAAAATTGCGTAAAGTTATTGCGCGTCGTTTGAAAGAGGCACAAAATACTGCGGCAATACTGACAACGTTTAATGAAGTTGATATGGGGCCAGTTATGGCTTTGCGTGGTGAATATAAGGAAATTTTCGAGAAACGCCACGGGGTTAAACTTGGCTTTATGTCGTTCTTTATAAAAGCCGCAGTTCAGGCGTTGAAAGAATTCCCTGCGATTAATGCGGAAATTGATGGCGAGGATATTATTTACAAGAACTACTATAATATTGGCGTTGCGGTTTCTACGCCACAAGGTCTTGTTGTTCCTGTGATCCGTGATTGTGATCAGCTCAGTATGGCAGAAATCGAAGCCAAAATCGTTGGTTTTGGTAAGGCTGCACGTGATGGTAAGTTGACGATGGATGATATGACGGGTGGTACATACACAATTACCAATGGTGGTGTGTTTGGCTCGCTAATGTCCACACCGATTTTGAACGCGCCACAATCTGCTATTCTTGGTATGCACACAATTCAAAAACGTCCAATGGTTATGAAGGATGGCTCAATTGAGGCACGCCCAATGATGTATTTGGCGCAAAGTTATGATCACCGTATTGTTGATGGCCGTGAAGCGGTTAGCTCTCTGGTACGGATGAAGCAAGCCCTTGAAGATCCACAAAGATTACTTTTGGATGTTTAAGGCGCATTGAGTTTAGAGATAAGAATTTAAAACCCCGTCCGATTGTGGCGGGGTTTTTCTTTGGGATTAGACACTATGATTTAAGGCTTAAACCTATTGCTCAATTGATTTTTGTAGCGACTTAATGCGTTGGTTTGTCATGTCATATAGGCATATTTTATATTTATATTCGGATAATGAGGGGGCGTTGGGATCAATGAAATGCTGTTTTAGTCTATTACATTCGAGTTCACGATATTGTTCAAAGATTATTGTGCTTTTGATATGCATTTCAATGAGTTCGTTTTTCTTTCCAATGTGACGAAGTATATCGGATTTTATTTTTTGCTCTCTTAATGAATCGTCGCGTATGGCTTGTCGTTTTAGTGCTTCTTTTAGTGGGTCGCCGTTACTTCTTCCTGTACCATTGGATGCTTTGACCCTTTTACCGCTAGATGATTTAAAGGATAGCTCTGCCTCTGGATATGTATTTGGCTCTATTTTTTCTTTCAAGTGTTTGGGGATGACGTATGGCTTGGTTTTGATGATGTCTATTAATTCTTTTGCGATTGTTTTCCTGATATTATCAATTTTTACGTTTTCAACAGAAAGGCATACTGAAATTCGGCCGTTTGTCTTTGTACCTGCGAAGCATTTATCGATTGGGCTTTTTGCTTGGGCATTACTGGAGAGAATAATGATGCTGAAAAATAATAATGTACGTAGCATGACAAGCCTTCTTATAATTAAAATATCAGTTTAATTACGATGATTATAAGCAGTTTTTATTTCAAATCGATAATTTTATGTGTTTCCAATTGTGCCAATGCTTTTAAACCCCAGTCATCACGGCATTTTGTGCGGTCGCCGATATGTAAGTTTGTATATCCTGCGCCAATCATATTGACGAATTCGCGTGATGTAGGGGTTTGACTGGAATATAAATAATCATCATCTATTTTCAGGCCATATCGTGCGCATGTCAGTAATAGGCGGTTAATGGGTTGTAGGGTTGGCTCGTATTTATTTTGATGGCCTGAAATGTCATCGGCTTGTTCTAGTGATAATCCGGTGGAACGATGTGATTGGGCGAACAGGAAGTTATATTGGCCCAACGGGCTTCTGGCATAGCAAGCGGCAAATGGAGTTTGGATATTGCCTTCTTGTTCTTTGATCATGTTGATAAAAACATCCTTATGAATATCTGCTTGCCCCAGAGGTATATGTCGGATCGGGCGATGAATTTGAAGCAAGGTGTTGGGTGTAGGGGTTACGGTTTGTATGATTGTGTTTGCTTCAGTATTTATTTCATAGACTGAAATACCGGCATGTTTAAGGATGGGTATAGAAACTTTATCAAAGTAGGGCTTCATTTTTTGCCCCAAAATCGTGTCGTATGCACGTGTGTCGGTATAAATATTCTTAACGCGGGCTTCTGCCATTATTTTGGAACAATTAGGGCAGGGCAATTCGGTGACATAAATTGTGGCATCCTGCGTTGCAGGTGCGGCACAAATTACGGCGACTTCTGCATGCATGGTGGTGCTGGCATTGCCTAGTTTTTCATTTCTACCGATATGTTTTTCAAGCAGAGCAGGCCAAAAATTTGATTTTGAGATTTGGTAATGTTCACCGTGGCGGTCTGCCCCGATAATCAGCGCGCCAACTTTATGCACGGGGTGCATGCTGCGCTTTTCTATGTTGCGGGCAAGTGCCATATACTCAAAATGATTTATGCTCATARGTCTRAATAGTATCTCATATYTTTCTATCGACATTATARTATATCGTAGTTAATCCGCCGTTAAAATATACTTTCTTTTTCGTGTTCTTTCACTRTGTGTGGGGGTTTTCATTTGTGTTTGTATGCTTTATAAATCACTGYATTATGTTCTTTATTCCTAATATTTGAGGCAAGGAAAAAATATGTCTGATAAATTTGATGTCATTATCATTGGTGCTGGYCCGGGYGGGTATGTYGCGGCGATACGTTGTGCGCAGCTTGGTTTGAAAACKGCGATCGTGGAAAAGCGTAAGACACTTGGCGGTACGTGTTTGAATATTGGGTGTATYCCWTCAAARGCGTTGCTTTATGCMTCCGARAAATTYGAAGAAGCAGARCATCATATGGGTGATATCGGCATTAAGGTTAGTCCTAAGCTGGATCTGAGCGCGATGATGAARCATAAAGACAGCGTTGTTTMTGAYAATACCAAGGGGATTGAGTTCTTAATGAAGAAGAACAAAATMAAAAGCATTACCGGCAYGGCGGAAATCGTTGCKGCGGGCAGTGTTAAKGTTGGTAAAATGACATATGAAGCGGATAACATTATTATTGCAACCGGATCAGATGTTATTTCATTGCCCGGAATTGAGATTGATGAAAAGAAAATCGTATCCTCAACAGGTGCGTTAGAGCTTTCCTCYGTRCCGAAAAAGATGATTGTTATTGGCGGTGGTGTYATCGGGTTGGAGCTAGGCACTGTTTGGCGTCGTTTGGGCACACAGGTTACWGTTGTTGAATTTATGGATAATATTTTRCCTGGTATGGATAATGAAATCCGTAAAGAGGCGCGTAAGTTGTTCAAGAAACAGGGCATTGAATTTAAATTATCCAGTAAGGTAACTGGAGCAAAAACAACGGCAAAAGGCGTTGATCTTATGGTTGAGCCTGCCGCTGGTGGTGATGCAGAGAAAATTAGCGCAGATGTTGTTTTGATGGCGATCGGGCGTAAGCCTTATGTTGATGGTTTGGGGCTTGATAATGTTGGTGTTAAATTGAATGAACGCGGACAGATTGAAACAGATGAATTTTTTGAAACATCTGTTGAAGGTATCTATGCGATTGGTGATGTTATTGCCGGTCCTATGCTTGCGCATAAAGCCGAAGATGAGGGTGTTGTTTTGGCAGAAATGTTGGCGGGGCAGTCCGGTCACATTGATTATAATGCCATTCCGGGGGTGGTC
Organism: Zetaproteobacteria bacterium; assembly: GCA_002747015.1. Next base: position 314,455 of record NVXI01000001.1, on the reverse strand, counting down.
TATACATGGCCGGAAATTGCAAGTGTTGGTAAAACGGAAGAGCAACTTAAAGAGGCTGGCGTTAAATATAAGTCCGGTAAATTCCCGTTCATGGCCAATGGTCGTGCGCGTGCAATGAATGCGACAGATGGATTCGTCAAGATTTTGGCCGATTCGAAAACGGACCGCATCCTTGGGGCGCATATGATTGGGCCAAATGTCGGGGAGTTGATCGCCGAAGTTGTCAGCGTCATGGAATTTGAGGGAACAGCAGAAGATATTGCCCGTACATGTCACGCGCATCCAACTTTAACAGAAGTCGTGAAGGAAGCAGCCCTTGCAGTGGATAAGCGTCCGCTTCATATCTAACTGATCTTTGGCGGTTAAATTATAGAATTAAAAGAAGCCCCGTATGATGCGGGGCTTTGTTTTGGGTTATTTTATTTCTGGTGGGGTGGTGGCATGGAGAATGCCGGAAGATGTTGAGTTCTCTGGGGGGATTTCAGTTTGGAGGTACATGTGGTCTATATTACCGCCATCTTTATGTATTTTGAATTTAATGCGCGCCGTTTGTTCTTTTGCAGATTCAACCCCTGCTGTGCCAGAGGAAACGAGAATGTTAACTTTTCCTTCTGCTGTTGTCTTAACATAGAATTTTAATTCCAGTTCTACTTCCTCTAATTCCAGTAAATATGGCGTACCATTCTCTTTTTTTTCTTGTTCTGAGCGTACTGATGACGCGATAAGTTCTTGTTTCACGCTTTGAATTAAATCGGCTAAATGTAGATTGTTATCTTCGGACATTATACGTTCACTTTCCTTTAAAGGTATGTACACAATATATGTAACCTAAAGGTGTGAAGTTAATATTAAAGTTATGGGGAATTTGGGGGTACCTATGCCAACGCAGGGGCATCTGGATCGCCATCGTTTGATCTTGAAAGGAAGTTCCAAAATGATTTCTTGGCAGGCTTAGGCTCTGGCATTGGTATGATCGGATTATCCAAATCTGCATCAAAGCCGGCAACAGTCATTTGTGAATTATGGATGGAGATATAGTTGAAACTTGTTGATTCAGTTTGTGGCTTGATAATACCAGTTTTATAAATTGGGAAAATATCCTCTATATATTCGCGCCACGCCTGCTTTATCTCTGGGCTTTGTGTCTTTCCCTTATAGGTGCTTTGGTACATACTTGAGTCAATGCCAACTAAGGTGCCATTCTTATCAGGCATGCGGTGAACATTTTTTGGGTTGTCATCATTTTCAGAAAATCTCATTCCTTGATTCTTTAGTGTTTCTTTTAACTCTTCTATTTCACTCTGGGTGACACCACCCGGGGCAATCCATGGATAAGTTGCAACAATATACTCTCGATCATCTGTTTCTATTTTTGTAGAGGTTATCGGGGGCATGCTGTAGATTGGGTCACTATCGTCAAAGTAATCGCGCGGAATAATTTTGGCGATAATTCCATCGCCGGCATAAAATGATAGAGCAATCATCGCCTGATCGGATTTTTGCGTTAGGTTCACCAAACGCGTTATGCCCATGTTTTTTAATTCGTTTATAATTGCAGGTTGTGCTTGATGGTCATATTCCATTTTCTTTACAACATCATTAAGCTTTAACCCTGCGCAAGCATGATCAAGTGCAGCCCATAGAGGGCGGATACTTCCATATTTTGCTAACGGATTGCTCATGATATTATTCGTTTCTCATCCCATATTTTTTATTCTTACTTTAGCATAGGATGAGCTTTATTTGCAAATACGCTCAAATACAGGCTTTAAGCGCGCGGATGGGCGGATTTATAGATTTTCATCATCTCTGCGGCATTGATCTCGGTATATCTTTGCGTTGAGCTTAGGCTGGCATGGCCTAGTAATTCCTGAATTTCGCGTAAATTTGCGCCATTTTGTAGAAGATGCGTGGCAAAGCTATGGCGTAGGGCATGTGGTGTTGCATTTTCAGGCAGGTTTAATGTTGCACGTAATTGCCGCATGGCGCGTTGCGCAACGCCCTGATTTAATCGTTCTCCTCGTGCGCCCAAGAATATTGCGCGCATTTCTTCGTTAGGATAAGGGCAGAGTAATAAATACTGTTCTAATGCGGTTTCGACCAATTCCAGCACCGGCACTTGACGCTCTTTATCACCTTTTCCGATGACACGTATGAATCCATCACGCGGGTAGTCTTTTATATCAAGGGAAAGCGCCTCATTAATACGTAGGCCACACCCGTAGAGCAGCGTGAATAAGGCCATGTTGCGCATGCCGACCCAATCATGTTTTTCCATCATGCCAGCATATTCAATGACATCAAATGCTTGCTCTTCGTGGAGTGGCCGTGGAAGTTTATGGGGCAGTTTTGGACTGCGCACTGTGTTGATGGCGGCGTTATGCATGATGCCTTGTTTATCCAGCCATGTGAGAAGGTTTTTTACACCCGAGAGGGAGCGCGCCCGACTGGCATTTGATGCGCCGTCCATTGCTTTTTTTGACATCCAGCTTCTGAAATCACGAATGGAGATTTCTGAAAGATCATCTAAAGAGGGTTGTTTTTCAAGGTGGTCGAATAAGAATGCTACAAAATGTCCGATATCCGCGCCATATGCGCGCAAGGTGTGCTTTGACATGTTTTTTTCAAAACATAAATAATCGCTCCATGAACGGAGTTTGTCTGCTAAATCTGGGGCACATTTTTCGAGAGTTTCGACCTTGATCATGTGTGTATTATGTCATGAATGATGGAGTCTGGCTATGTGCTTTATTTTATGCTTCTGGGGGAGGAAGGCGTAAGGAGGTATCATTTGGTAAAAATTTAGTTGCCATTGCGACTAATTCTGGATGATCTTCGTTTTGCGTATGAATATATATCCATAAGGCAGACATGGCGTGATTTGTGCCGATATCGGCGAGTATTTGAAAGGCAGGGCCAGCATGTTCTGGGTGATCTGTCATGAAATTTTCAATAATATTGCTGCATTGGGGAAGTTCTTTTTCTAACTCACCCAATGCAGATAGGGCGGGTTGTGCTTCTTGTGGGCGGGCATATGCGATTTGACGCAGTTTATTGGCTTTATTATGATTATTTGTTTTTGTTTCTAAAACTTGCTGAACTACCGGATCAGAAAATTCATTTAAAACACTATTTTTGGCTTCATCACTTATCATTTTCATGAAATCATGTTTTGGATTTTTTTCAGAGTCTGGCTTTGACATCACGGTGTTCCATTAAATAGTTTAAAGGCGTTGTATATATATGATGGTTATATGTCAAATGTTAATTATTGTTTTGGCAGGCTAAGCCAGCTTCTAAAGCAACGCTCAATAACGCGGGCGAGGAAAAGGATTTGGTCGGTTGCTTGGCCATCGTGGAACATATTGGGATCACGACTTCCAAAGGCAAGGATAGCCGGGGGGGTATCCATGGAGATATCGACGCGCAAAAGTATTTGTGAGCGTACAAGTGCTGCGCCGCCGCCATATATGGCTTCTATGCCGCTGATATTATCTTGCAGAAGGATGCTTTTGTTGTTCATCCATTCGTTGATTGTACCCTCTGGCAGAATACGGATACCATTTTGGTGGACGTGGGGGATATCAGTTTCGTTGGTTTCGATCACAAGTACGGATATATCAACATCTAATGTTGTGGCCAGATCCATGGTGATGCACTGGATAAATTCATCAAAGCTTGTGGCTTCTAATACACGCAAAACGCCCATGTGGATGCGTTGTTGATTATTCATATTAGAGCGTGCATTTTCTACAATTTCCCTCGTGCTTTCGATGACCTCTTCTTTGTCAGCTTTCAAGCGTTTGATCATGTAGGATTGAAAATCGGCCAGTCCTTTCCCTTCCGTTTTTGCAGGAGGGTGAAGGAAGTCGCAGACTTGCGGGTTATCTTTTAGAAAATCGGGGGTGTCGCGTAAAAATGCGATGACGCTGTCTTCTGATATTTTTTCTGTTTTATCGGGCATGTTACTTTTTACTCTGGACATATGGGTATTCTATCATAGGCAAGCGGTAGAATACAGAGGTGATCTTCCTTTTAGGGTGCTTGGTTCATTAAGTTTTATGTGCTAATGCCGTGATTAATCCTGCGCTGATTAGAAAGCTTGCGCCAATGCGGTTTATGAATTTTAGGCGATCTGGATTTGAAAAGTGCTCTCGCATACCGCTGGCCAGAAATGCCCACATAAAGGCGTTGGTCGCTCCTAAAGTTACAAATGTAGCTTCTAAAATAACCATTTGCGGAAAGGCTGGTTCGCTCGTGGATATAAATTGCGGTACAAAGGCGACGAAAAATATAATGCATTTAGGGTTTAATGCAGTCACCATAAAGGTGTTGAAAAATATGGTGCGATTTGATGCTTGTGTTTTTATGTTTGTCGGTATGGATAGTTTTGTATTTGATCGCCATAAGTTAATACCTAACCAAATTAGATAGAGCGCACCGCAGAACTTTAATGCGGTAAATAGTATGGTTGATGTTGCAAGTAGTGCTCCTGCACCGGCAAGAGACAGCGTCATTGCTGTGATATCACCCAGAGTAACGCCCGCGACACTGGCCCAACCGGCTTGTCGTCCTTTGCTTAACGCATAGGACACCACCGTCAGAACCGTTGGTCCTGGTATTGCAACCAGTATGGCACTGGCGATGGCGAAGGTTATCCATACTTCTAATGGCATTTTTTATCCCTATAGAATTGATTGTCCTGTTGATTCCCAATCTTTAACAAACGCTGCAAGGCCGCTTTCGGTCAGTGGGTGATTGAAAAGCTGTTTTATGACTTTTGGCGGTGCGGTCATTACGTGTGCGCCCATTTTTGCGCTTTCGATAATGTGCATTGGGTTACGGATAGAGGCAACCAATACCTCCGTATCAAATTGAGGGTAATTATCATAAATTCTGCAAATATCAGAAATCAGATCCAATCCTTGTTGGCTGAGGTCATCTAAACGTCCAATAAATGGCGAGATGAAAGATGCACCAGCTTTTGCGGCCAAGATGGCTTGCCCGGCAGAGAAGCAGAGCGTTACATTAACCATTGTACCGTCATCAGATAGCTCTTTACAGACACGAAGACCGTCTGGGGTCAAAGGCACCTTTACTGCAACGTTATCGGCAATTTTGCGTAGAACTTCGGCTTCTTTGCGCATGGTTTCATAATCTGTTGCGGCGACTTCCGCGCTGACCGGGCCACTAACGATTTCGGTTATTTCCTTGATTAAAGGAAGGAATTCTCGCCCTGATTTTGCGATAATGGATGGGTTGGTTGTTACACCATCTAAAAGGCCGGTAGGGATAAGGGCTTTAATTTCATCAATATCGGATGTATCAGCGAAAAATTTCATGTTTAGTCATTCCTATCTTTATCTGGAATATCGTTATTTGCTTGTTACGTATAAAGGATACGTTGCCTCATTCATGCCTTGTCCAGATCAAAATATGAATGACTATATTGCCATACGTACAATATGTGCGTTTAACGTAAAGCGTTTCACATTCTAGAACAAGAGGGCTTTATCCAAGATTAGTTGTTATGCGGCGAATTTGTGTTATCGATGACGAGTTTTATTGGCTCAAAGCTAGGTCTAGCCGTTCGGGCGGTTAGATTATCAAAGCGCAACGAGTCCATCAGGTTTTGTTCAAAACTGTTGTTTTCTATTGCTGATATAATATGGTTGACGGTTTGTTCAACCCGACCAGAGTCCCTGATATTATTTTCTGGTAAAAGTATCCTCTGGCTTTGCATGTAATCCAGCGTTTTGATGACAATATCTGTAATATCATTTTTGTTTAATTGAGTTTTTATATCCAAAGTTTTAAATGCATTATGATGTGCATCTTGAATATTAGGATGAGATTCGTAGGATTTTGCCAAATCCATTAACCCTGCTTTGATATGCGCACCTGTATATGTGGTGTTATCGCCTCGCAAAGCATTAAAGGCACCATTAATTAAGTTCTTAAGTGATTTCATTTTTATTATCCCCTGCATCGTTTCTACTACTTTTGGGTATAAAGGGCAAACTTTGTAAAGGGATAGGCGTAATCTGATCAAGATGTTATATAATTACCTATGGATCAAACATCGTTTTTTGAAGAAGACCAACAAGATGGAACGGCCGATGAGGCGCGTGCTTCAGGTGACGTTATGCGTGTTCTTGTCCCGTACCCTGTTGATAAGGCGTATGATTATATTGTGCCGTTACATATGGATGTCGCGCCGGGGGATTATGTTTGTGTACCCTTAATGAACCGTGAAATATCGGGTGTTGTTTGGGGCGAGGCAACGGGCGACGTTAATCCGAAGAAGTTAAAGGCTATTATTTCGAAGTATGATTTAGATCCAATGCCAAAAGTCGGGCGGGATTTTATTGACTGGGTTGCGGGTTATACGCTTGGGACGTTAGGCTCAGTATTAAAAATGTCGTTGAGTGCGCCTGCTGGCTTAACACCACCAAAGCCGGCACGTGGATTTCGGCGTAATAGGCATTTTAAAATTCCTGCGAAGGGTTTATCTGCGCAGCGTAAAAAAGTTCTCGAAATTGTGGCGGATCGCAAAACGCGTATAGCCTCTGAGTTGGCTGATATGGCGGGGTGTTCTGCGGCTGTTATTAAGGGGATGGCCGCTAAGGACATGTTGGAAGAGGTGAGTGTCTATAACCCTGCACCGTGCCTATATCCGGATTATAAGAATAATGAGACAGATTTGTCAGAGGATCAGCGCATGGTCGCTGATGAACTCTGTGATGATGTACGTGCGGGGGTTTATAGTGCATCTTTACTTGATGGTGTGACGGGGGCGGGTAAAACCGAGGTGTATTTTGAGGCTGTGGCCGAGGCCCTTAAACAAGGTCAGCAGGTTGTTATTTTACTGCCTGAAATTGCGTTATCAAATGCATTTTTAAAACGCTTTAAATCACGTTTTGGCTGTGCGCCTGCATTGTGGCACTCGCATTTAACACCGGCGCAGCGCCGCAGCGCGTGGCGCGGGGTGGCACAAGGTGATAGTCGTGTGGTCGTTGGGGCGCGCTCGGCTTTGTTTTTACCGTATAAAAACCTTGGCCTCATTATTGTGGATGAGGAACACGACCCGGCCTATAAACAAGAAGATGGTGTGATCTATAATGCACGTGATATGGCCGTTGTACGCGCACATTTGGGAAAAATTCCTGTGTGTCTTGTTTCTGCAACGCCGTCACTGGAGACGATGCTTAATGCATGGGAAGAGCCATTGGGCAGTGGGCGGTATAAGCACCTTATCCTTGAGAGCAGATTTGGCGGCGCGGTATTGCCAGATATTTCGGTTGTGGATTTGCGCGCTGATCGGCCTGATCGTCAATGCTTCTTGTCTTCTGCGGTCTTAGAGGCCGTGCAAAAAACACTGGATGCAGGCGACCAATCGCTGCTTTTTCTTAATCGTCGCGGTTATGCGCCGTTGACGTTATGTCGTACATGTGGCCACCGTTTTGAGTGTCCGCGTTGCACCGCTTGGCTGGTGGAGCATAGAAGTTCGGGGCGGCTGCATTGTCATCATTGTGGGTTTCAAACCGCGATCCCGAAAAATTGCCCTGAATGTGATGATATGGATAGTTTGGCTGCGTGTGGGCCCGGGGTTGAGCGGATTTTTGAAGAGGCAAAACTTAATTTCCCTGATGCGCGGATTATGATTTTGGCCAGTGATACGGCGGACAGTAATGAAGAGCTGAAGGCGATGCTGGATGAGATTATTGCAGGCGAGGTTGATATCATCATCGGCACGCAAATCATTGCCAAGGGGCATCATTTTCCGAACCTAACTTTTGTCGGTGTTATTGATGCAGATTTAGGCTTAAAGGGCGGTGATTTACGCGCGGCGGAGCGGACATATCAAATGCTTCATCAGGTTGCAGGGCGCGCCGGGCGAGAGCAAAAGCGCGGGCATGTGATTTTACAAAGCTGGATGCCGGATCATCGTATTATGAAAGCGATGGCAAGCTCTTCTCATGGTGGCGGGCGTGATGAATTTTTAAGCGTTGAAGCGGCGGAGCGTGAGGCAGCCAATATGCCACCCTATAGCCGTCTTGTTGCAATTATTATATCGGGGCGTGAGGAGAGCCTTGTTTTTGAGGTTGCCAAGGCATTGGGGCGGGCATCACCACAAGGTGTGAATGATGATGGTTTGCGCATTCAAACACTTGGCCCTGCGCCTGCGCCGATGGCGCGTTTACGGGGGCGTTACCGGTATCGTTTGCTTGTGCGTGCGGATAAGGCGATTAATATCCAAAAAACCGTGGCGCATTGGGTTCATGGTGTGAAAACGCCATCAACGGTGCGCGTCTACATTGATATCGACCCGCAGAGCTTTTTATAAGGTGTTTTATTTGTTGCTATCGTCTTTATATATAGAACCCGCATCAATATTCTCGTAATGCTTGTAAATATAGATGTGGTTGGCTGCTTTTGTTTTGCTGGTTGTCCATAAATCATGTTTATTATCTGCGACCTGACGTGATAGGTATGGGAATACGGAACGCATTGTATTGTCTATATTTTTTGAGAATAAGTTGTTGAAATTAGGGGACACTATGAAGTTTGCCATTAAAATGGCTTCATCATTCAGGTGGTTTTTAATCTCAATGAAGAACTCTTGAGTGACAAGATGTTCGGGAATGCTAAGCCCTCCAAGATATGCATCAAGCAAAATGATATCAAATTTCTTGTCTGTGCCGGCCAGATAGGCGCGTGCAGGAGTTGGATAAAATATTTTATTATCCTGTAATTTTGCCTTCAATAGGTATTTTTCAGACACTTCTTTTAGGTCTTTATCTATATCGAGATAGATATAGTTATTTTTTAAGTCATTGTGACCGAATGTAAAACCACCAGCCCCTATAATCAGAATATCTTTAGGCGGTGCGTCTGCGGGGATTGATTTGATTGCAATGCGTTCACCAAATTCGGCGTAAGAGTGTTTGCGCCCATCTTGAGAATACATGGAAGAATCATTGTTATTGATGAATAGATGGGGGGCGCCACCATCATCTTCAATTTCCATAATCATCATGGTGCTGTATTTGTTGTTTTTTACAATATGAAGCGTTTCCATGATCGCATCAGAGTTCAGAAGGGCAGAAAACCCGACAATAGCAAACATGAACATCGTGAGGTCGCGTGTTTGTTTTTTTCCTAAAATAAGAACTAATATCAGTAGAGTAACAAATAGTAGAGTAACCGTATGATGAACGCCAATGGTTCCCATGAGAACTAGGGTTGTTAACAGAGACCCTGTGAATGAGCCCATGGTCGATGTGAAAAGCATCTTGCCTGTGATCTCTGATAGCTTTGCTTTTGAGAAATAATTACTGACAAGAGGAATTGTTTGCCCAAGCAAATACATAGGAGTCACAAGAAAAACCAAACAATATACGGTGACCTTTGCAATATTATTGTCTATGCCGAGCTTATCCAGTCCTAAAAAGAAAAACTGAAATAGGAAATAGCTGAGCGCGGGTAATAAGAATGCACTGGCTGTAACAATATTGGATAATAGTTTTTTTCTGATACTGCGGTATCTCCCCGAAGAATCCTTGAGCTTGAATTGCCCTCCTGAATGATAACCAAAAGCAAGAGGCATTAAGACGGCGGCAATAATAACAGACACCGTATCCGTTCCGTTTCCGATAAAGGGAATGGTCTGGCGTATGGCCAATAGCTCGGCGGATAATATGATATATCCTTCGAGGGCTATGATAATGAATAGAAAAAAAATGTTATTCAGTTTTGTCATTAATAAATCCGCTTTTTAATCTGCTTGCTATGTCTTAGTTCGTAATTTTTAGGGTGTTAATTTTTTAGGTTTATCATAGAACACAGTATTTTTATTATCTGTGTAAATATGCCCTGAACTATAATTATCTTCATGGCGATACATGTATATTGTGTTGGCCATTGTGGTTTCGCTTTCATCCCATAGTTTGTAATGCTCTCCTATAATATGGCGTGAGACATGCGGGAAAACCGATCTGATTGTGTTATCAATATTTCGGGTAAATTGGTTGTTAAAGTGAGGCGAAAGGATGAGGTTTGTTACTAAAACTGCATTGTTTTTGAGATGTGCTTTAACTTGTAGGAAAAACTCTTGTGTTACCAAATGCTCTGGAATACTTGCTCCACCTAAATAGGCATCAATGAAAATAACATCGTACTTTTTATCCGTATCATTTAAAAAGGCACGTGCAGGCAGGGGGATAAACTTTTTGTTTTTGCCTATAGGCTCTTTTAGAATGTACTGCTCGGCAATATCTTTTAAGTCTTCATTAATATCAACATAGGTATAGAGATTATTTGAATCATCATGGCCGAATGTAAAGCCACCAGCACCAATCACTAGAACTTCACGTGGAGGATTTGCCCCTGCAATAGGTGCGATGGCAACGCGCTCTACGAATTCTATATATTCGAATTTTTCTCGGGCATCATTATATTGAGAAGAATGATTGCCATTAATTTTTAGAAGGCGATTGTCGTTTTTCAGAGTTCCAGCAGCAATGATGCTGTACTGGTTATTCTTCTTTACATGATCTTTTCTGAGTAGTGTATTGGAGTTAAAGCCCATAGCGAACAGTGCGATTGTAATGCTTAGAAAAACGGGAATGGATTTTTTGTCTTTACTTAACATAATAACAAGCATGGCGAGTAATACAAAATTTAGGCTGACTGTATGGTGAACGCCAATGGTTGGCATAAGAAGAAGTGTTGATAAGATAGCCCCTAAAAATGAACCGACTGTAGAGAAAAACAGCATTTTCCCAGTGATTTGAGATAGTTTTTCTTTGGAAAACAGATTACTGATCAGTGGTACAGTTTGCCCTAATAAATAGATGGGCAATACTAAAAATATTGCAGAATATATAGACGTTTGCACCAGTCTATCTTCAATACCGATTTGGGGCAGCCATCCAAAGAATAGTTTCATGTATTTATAAGACATGCCGATTAATAAAATTAATGAAGCGATCAGTATATTGAGAATTAATTTTTTACGTATGGTGACATAATAGCCGAATATTTTCTTTTGCTTAAATTGTCCGCCATATTGATAGCCAAAGGCTAAAGGCATAAGAACCGCAGCGATAATAATGGAGACAGTGTCTGTTCCACTTCCGACGTAGGGAATGGTTTGGCGTATTGCTAATAGTTCAGTGGCAAGAACGATATATCCCTCAATAACAATAATTGTGAAGAGTAGTAACGTTTGGTTTATTCTAATCATGAAACCCATATCCAAGTTATTTTTAAGCCATTCCCAAGCCATTCGGCGTGTAGTATAGTATGTTTTTTTTTGAAAATGAAAGTGTTAAAGAAAACTTTATGCGAAAAGTATTACCGAAAGAATTGACTTCCTATGATCTTCTTAAGGCCTTGGCCATTATTCTTATGATCACAGACCATGTTGGCCATCACTTTTATCCTGATGAAATGTGGTTTCGGATATTGGGGCGTTTATGCGTGCCTATATGGTTCTTTCTTGTTGGTTATGCTAAAACTACGGAATTACCAAAGCGACTTTGGATTGGCGGCTTGATTGTTGCTGTATCTGGTATTGTTGCTGGGCAGTATTTAATGCCGCTTAATATTCTTTTTACGATTATTGTCTTGCGCTATCTTCGCGGTGGGTTGGTTCGAAATGGGCTACATTCTCCTGATGCGTTACGTGGGATATTCCTTGTGATTTTATTTATGGGTTTGCCGACGGCTATTCTCTTTGAATATGGTACGATGTCTATGTTGTTTGTGTTGTTTGGATATATTGTGCGCCATAAAGAAGAGGTTTATGAAAAAATAGAACCACAATATGTGAAGATCTTTGTGGCTATCTCTTTCTTCTCCTTCTTTCTTATTGAAGGGTTGGGGTTGCCTGCTGTTTCTGCGTCTCAGGCAATGGCTATGTTTTTCGGGTTTGTTGGGGTGGGGTGGACGCTTTGGAACTTTCGCGGTGCAGTATATGTTGATGCGTCGCATCATATGGCGCCTTCTATTATTAAGGTGATACAGTTTATGGGGCGCAGAACGCTGGAAATCTATGTCGTTCACATCGTGATATTTCGCGCAGTTGCGATGATTTTGTACCCAGATCGATATAAGTTTTTGGATTGGCACTATGTGCCGTCCAGTTTGATTCAGATGTTTACGTGATGAGACATATTCGGGTGACGGGTATGTGTTGCTTTGCACTGTTTTAAAAAAAATGTAAAACCTATGCTCTTGATACTTGTCAGCGCAGGTTTGGTGTGCTAATTCTCCCACCAGCGTTTTATATGTGAAAGTAAACTCGCGATTATTAGTGTAAAGAAAAGGGACTAGAAACTTGACATCGTCTTCCTCAGATTCTTCGGAGCCAATATCTTCAGCCGTGTTAACACGCTATGCCGGTGCTCTTATCGATTTGGCAGAGAAAGGTAAATCTATTTCTAAAGTCCAGCAAGATTTACGTGATCTTGAAGCTATGATACAGGGCTCGCCAGAGCTTGGGCATCTCATCTCATCTCCGTTGGTTAGCCAGAAAAAACAAGAAATAATAATTAATGACATTGCGGCTAAGGCTAAATTACAGAAGCTAACGAAAAATTTTCTTGGCGTATTGGTACAAAACCGCCGTTTGAACATTCTTGTCGGGGTCATTAGAGTGTACCACAAAATGGTTTCTGTGCGTTCAGGCGAGGTAAGTGTTCGTGTGCAGATCGCGCAAAAAATGACAGCAACACAAGAGAAAAATTTTCACAAGAAAATATCCAGTGCAATTGGTTCCGATGTTTTGGTCGAAACTGTTATTGCACCGGAAATACTTGGCGGAATGATTATCACAATCGGGTCTTATATGGTTGATGATTCTGTTCGCCGTAAGCTGGAACGCTTGGGTTCAGCACTTAAAAAAGGTTCAAATCAAAATACAGTCAACTTGAAAGAGGTCGTGTAATGGAAATTCGTGCAGCAGAAATTTCAGATATTTTAAAGAAACAAATCGCAGATTTTGGCGCGCAAGCCGATGTCGCAGAAATTGGGCAAGTTTTGTCTATTGGTGACGGTGTTGCCCGCGTATATGGCCTTGATAATGTTCAGGCCGGTGAAATGGTCGAATTTGCGAGTGGTGTTAAGGGCATGGCGCTTAACCTCGAAGCTGATAATGTTGGTGTTGTGCTTTTTGGTAGTGACAGCGAGATTAAAGAAGGTGATATTGTTCGCCGTACGGGGCAGATCGTTGAGGTTCCAACAGGGCGCGAACTACTAGGTCGTGTTGTTGATCCTTTGGGTAATCCGATTGATGGTAAGGGGCCGATTAAGGCATCGTCATCCAGTCGTATCGAAGTTAAGGCACCTGGGATTATTCCGCGTAAATCCGTGCATGAGCCAATGCAAACAGGTTTGAAGGCGATTGACGCACTTGTGCCAATTGGTCGTGGTCAACGTGAATTGATTATTGGTGACCGTCAAACAGGTAAAACTGCGGTGGCTGTGGATGCGATTATAAATCAAAGAACAATGAATGCATCGGATAATGAAAATGAACACATGTATTGTGTCTATGTTTCAATCGGGCAGAAACGCTCAACGGTTGCGCAACTGGTTAAAGAATTGGAAGAGCAAGGCGCGATGGAATATTCTATTATTGTTGCTGCGACTGCGTCTGATCCTGCACCGTTACAGTTCTTGGCGCCATATGCTGGTTCTGCGATGGGTGAGTATTTCCGTGATAATGGGATGCATGCGCTGTTGGTTCTTGATGATTTGTCAAAGCAGGCTGTGGCATATCGTCAGATGTCCTTGCTACTTCGTCGTCCACCAGGTCGTGAAGCTTACCCGGGTGACGTTTTCTACATCCATTCTCGTTTGTTAGAGCGTTCTTGTAAGTTATCAGATGAACATGGTGGCGGTTCTATGACGGCTTTGCCGATTATTGAAACGCAAGGTGGTGATATATCTGCTTATATCCCGACAAATGTTATTTCGATTACAGATGGGCAAATTTTCCTTGAAGCTGGTTTGTTCTTCAAAGGTATTCGTCCAGCGATTGACGTTGGTGCGTCTGTATCTCGTGTTGGTTCTGCCGCACAGATCAAAGCGATGAAACAGGTTTCTGGTACGATTAAACTGGATCTGGCACAATATCGTGAAATGGAAGCATTCTCCCAGTTTGCATCTGATCTTGATGCTTCAACACAAAAACTATTGGCGCGTGGTGCGCGTTTAACATTATTGTTGAAACAACCACAATATAGTCCTTTGGCTGTTGAGGAACAGGTTGCCGTTATTTATGCGGGAACAAATGGCTATCTGGATGGAATTGATTTGGACCAAGTTGAAATATATGAACATCGTTTGCTTGATAGACTTCGCAGTGCAGGCAGTGAGATTCTTGCCAAGATACGTGAAGAGAAAAAACTGGACGAAGAACTTGAAAATAGCCTAAAAGCGTTTCTTGGTGACTTTACAAAATCATTCGCTGTTGTGAAAGAGGCTGCATAAAACATGCCAAATCTAAGAGATTATCGCGACCGTATTAAATCGGTTACATCAACCAGAAAAATCACGAGCGCCATGAAAATGGTGGCGGCGTCAAAACTTCGTCGTGCACAAGAGCAGGCCGAGGCATCACAACCTTATGCACGTTCTATGGCGGGTATGCTTTCGCGTTTATCTGCGAATGTGGTTGTTAATGCTGCGAGTCCTAAGTTATTGGCTGGCACTGGTGCAGATCAAAAACATCTGATTGTGGTGGTGACTGCAGATCGTGGGCTTTGTGGTGGTTTTAACTCCAGTGCGGTTAAAAAGGCACGTGAGCAGATTTACGCTTTGCAAAAGCAAGGTAAAGATGTCTCTATTATTTGTGTTGGACGCAAGGGCTATGATCTTTTGTCGCGTGAGTTTGGTGTGCAAATTATTCATTCTTTTAAAGAATTTTTTGGTAAAAAGGGCGTTGAATATGCCGATGCAAATGCCGTTTGTGAATTTATTCTGACGCGTTTTGAAGCTGGAGAATTTGATATTTGTAGTCTTGTTTACAATGATTTCCGTTCAATTCTTGTTCAAGAACCGTCATCTATACAGCTGATACCGTTTCGTGCTGTTGATGAAGAAGAAGTGGCAAATGAGACGGATGATGAAGTTTTACAGCTTAAATCTCCATATAGTTTTGAGCCAACAGAAGAAGAAATTTTGGCAAAATTATTGCCGCGCAACCTTGGTGTTCAAATTTTCCGCTCTATGCTTGATAGTGCTGCGGGTGAACAGGCCGCAAGGATGACGGCGATGGATAATGCAACGCGTAATGCGGGGGATATGATTAATGATTTAACCCTTAGATACAACCGTGCGCGTCAAGCTTATATTACCAAAGAGTTGATCGAGATCATTTCCGGATCGGAAGCACTTCAGTAATTTAGTGGTTTAATGATTTAATGATTTGGTATAAGGAGAGAGATATGAATAGTTTGAAGAATAAAGGTGGAGCTTATCGTTTTTGCAGTTTTTTACTGCTGAGTTTGGTTACGGTGTCTATATGTTTTTCTGCTTCTTCGTTTGTTTTTGCCGATTCGAAGGTTAATGCCGAGAATTCTGATGATGAAACGCGTATCAATGAAATTAAATTCGAGGATCATAAGTGGGGTGAAAAATTCCTTAATTTTATTAAGACAGGTCCTATGATTCTTAGCCGGTCTGATGTGTTCGATGTTGCACCGCCACCTGAAAATTCATCTCAAATCACAAAAGATGAGCTTATTTCCTTAAGGGAATGGGTGTTGAGTAAACGCAACGATGATAGCATTATGCGCATTCATTTCGAAAATGAGGCACAAAATCCGCAGACATTTTTTGCCAAAGAAGGACTTTTGAACATTGGGAGCTACAATACGGTTGCTCTACTTTCGATGATTGACGTTGATCATAGATATTTTATTTTGGAACGTAAAAAGCATTTTTCACGTCCGCGCCCATCGCAACTTGATGCGGATCTTGAGACTGTTATTCCAAATCCTGCACATGCAGCATATCCGTCAGGGCATGCATCGCAAACGTATATGATTGCGTTGGTGCTTTCTGAATTTGATCCTGAAAATGAAGCTAAATATAAACAATTGGCCATTGATGTTGCACATAGACGTGAAATCGCCGGTGTTCATTATCCGAGTGACAGCGTGGCAGGAAGAACATTGGCCGTGGATGTTCTTGCTCGATTGCGTGCTATCCCTGTTTTTGAGAAAAAATTTCAAGAAGCAAAGGCGACACATCTAAAGCCTAGTTTTGTTGTGATGACGAATGAAGAGGCAGACGCCTTGATGACGATTAAAAAGTAGAAATAATTTGGATTTTATAGTTTAAACACTATTTCGTAGTGATGAGAGGAAGTAAAAATGGCAAAAGCTAAAGAAGCAACGGGGAAAATTTTACAAATATTGGGCGCGGTTGTCGATGTTCAGTTTGAGGATGGTGCTGTTCCTTCGATTTTGAGTGCGCTTACCACGGATAATAATGGTCAGGTTTTGGTTCTTGAAGTTGCGCAGCATCTCGGAGAAAGCGCAGTGCGTACAATTGCGATGGATATGACCGAGGGGCTTAGACGCGGACAACCTGTCGTGGATACAGGGGATCAAATTCAGGTGCCTGTTGGTCCTGAGACGCTCGGACGTATTATGGACGTTATTGGTCAGGAAATTGATGAAGGAAAACCAATTAAAACCAAGCAAAAATGGAGTATTCACCGTGAAGCACCTAGTTTTGCTGAACAAGCAACCGACACTGAGATTCTTGTAACAGGGATTAAGGTTGTTGACCTTCTTTGTCCTTATTCTAAGGGAGGTAAAATTGGTTTGTTTGGTGGTGCGGGTGTTGGTAAAACCGTTACAATCATGGAATTGATTAATAATATTGCAAAAGGCCATGGTGGTGTGTCTGTTTTCGGTGGCGTTGGTGAACGTACACGTGAAGGGAATGACCTTTACCATGAGATGATCGAATCTGGTGTTATTGTTCCAGGTGATTTCGAAGCCTCTAAGGTTGCACTTGTTTACGGTCAGATGAATGAGCCGCCAGGTGCTCGTGCTCGTGTTGCTTTGTCTGCTTTGACAATGGCGGAATATTTCCGTGATGAAGAAGGGCAAGACGTTCTATTCTTCCTTGATAATATCTTTAGATTCACACAGGCTGGTGCGGAAGTATCTGCTCTACTCGGTCGTATTCCTTCTGCTGTTGGGTATCAACCAACGTTGTCCACTGAAATGGGACAAATGCAGGAGCGTATTACATCAACAAATAAAGGATCGATTACATCGGTTCAGGCAGTTTATGTGCCTGCGGATGATTTGACCGACCCTGCGCCTGCAACGACGTTCTCTCATCTTGATGCAACAACGGTTTTGTCTCGTCAAATTGCGGAGCAAGGTATTTATCCTGCGGTTGACCCACTTGATTCAACATCGCGTATTCTTGATCCACGTGTTATCGGGGATGAGCATTACGGCGTTGCAACAAAAGTTCAGCAAACACTTCAGAGCTATAAGAACCTACAAGACATCATTGCGATCCTTGGTATGGATGAACTTTCAGAAGATGATAAATTGACTGTGGCTCGTGCGCGTAAAATCCAGCGTTTCTTGTCTCAACCATTCCATGTTGCGGAAGTATTCACAGGTACATCAGGCGTTTTTGTTGCACTTGAAGATACGATTAAAGGCTTTAAAGCGATTGTTAATGGTGAGTATGATCATTTACCTGAGGCCGCTTTTTATATGACTGGTGCAATTGATCAAGTCGTTGAAAAAGCAATTAAAATGGCGAAAGAGGCTGCGTAAAAACGTCAGGCATTCAAGTATGGATGTTGTTAGATTACGGTTTACGTATCAATATACGCTGTATCGTAATTTGCCTAGCCATACATAAATGCCGTTTGTTTTTCAATGGCGAGCAAAGAAGTTAGGAAAGTAGAAATGAACAACGTAATCAATTTTGAACTGGTATCACCTGCGGCAAAACTTGTATCGGAGGCAATGTATCTGGTAGAAATCCCTGGTGATGATGGTGCCTTTGGTGTTGCGTCTGGTCATTGTTCTTTGGTTTCATCCTTGCGTGCGGGCGTTGTTCGCCTACATAAGGAACAAGGCACAAGTGATGTTCGTGAAATTTTTATCGCGGGTGGCTTTGCCGATGTGACGGCACAGAGCTGTACCATTTTGGCAGAAGAGGCGATTGATGTGAAAGATTTGAACAAGGAAAGCCTTGAGCAATATCTTGCAGATCTAGCAGAGGATCTTGAAATGTCTGAAGGGGCAGAAGATAAAAAACGTGTACAGGCCAAAATCAGTCTGACACAGGCGAAGTTAAACGCTGTTTCTGCTTAACATATAATCAAATTGAATTGTTTTTATAAAGCTGCGCTTTTTTGCGCAGCTTTTGCTTTTCTTGACATAATTGCAATAATCTGGTGTTTTAGTGCCATAAAGAAAAAACAATCAGGGTGTTTCTATGGATAAGATGAAAGCAAGTATAACGGGGAGTGTTGCGGCGTTATGGTTGACGCTTTCAGGATGTGCTTTTAATGGTGTTGAGCAAGAAAACCAAGCAGAGATGAATGTATGTAATACAACTCTTGTTGATGATCTTGCCATTAATGATACGTATGAACGCCTTCTTTCTGGTGGAAATTATACATATAATTTGTTTCAGGATAAGGATATTGAAACTGAGGGTAAGAATTTATCTGAACAAATTCAGTCATTTAAGAAAATACGTACAAAAGAGCTGGAGACTTTATTCGGGTGTCGGGATGATAATAAGGTCTTGCACGGTTATGCGAATAGAATACATCAAAATCCATCAGACCATGCGACGTTTAAAAAACTTATGGTGACATTGGCATCTACGCATATGGATGATGTAAAAGCACTTTACCCTGTTGAGCGTTTTTTTGCAGTGACGGATGAATGGACAAGTCAATTTTTTGAAAATAGCAGCATGATTTTGAAGCAAATGAATGTTCCGTTTGATGAGGGTGATTTGGCGGAAAAACTTCAGGGTGCCATTGAAAAAAATTACGAAAACTTGGCTATTCTAGCGATGGAGGTTGAGCTTGCAGATACATTTAATATTGGAATGCGGGCGGAACAAAATTTGCAGATGCTATTACAAAAGAATATGGTCAATCTCATTGTGAAGGAAGTTTCAGGCTATATGACAGAGCTGCAAGAACAAAAAGCATCAGGCGTTGAGTATTTATCAATATAGGACTAAGCAATACTTCGTTGCTGTTCATTTTTCATTATAATTGCCATAAATATTTTGTTGTTATAGTATGTTTTAAAATAATAAGAGAGTATTGGGGCTAGATATATGGCACAGAATAATTTTTCTCAAGTAGCAAAAAAATCATATGACCTTGGTGATGATGGACGTGCTTTGGTTCGCACAGATTTGCAACGTTTTCTAAATATATCGGATGACGACTGTGATGTTATAATTGATGATATTGAGTTAACAGGTGGATTCCGTACATTCGGTTATGGGTCTCTTATCACTGACCCTGCATCTGAAATGGATGAAAAATATGCTGGTAAAGCGAATGGTTGGGAAAAAGGTGCATTTTGTAAGGATCGGCATTATCGCGGTACGCCCGATAAACTTGGTGTAGCAATGGGAGCATTACCGACAGAAGGTGGAGATGGTTCTTTACCAGGGATTGTCGACGAAATTAGTGCAGATGAACATTCCGGTCGTGATTTTACTTCACGTATTTGCAATAATATTAGAGATTTTTCAAAAAGAGAGGTCTCTCTTAACCCAATCTATGAACACAAAATAATCGATATAGAAACAAATAATCGGGGTACTGTTAAGGCGATGATATGTGCTGTAGACCCTGAAAGTCCGTTATATTTGGGTAGGGATGGAGAAGAAGGTGGTTTAACTATGGAGGAGAAGGCCGCAATTATTGCAACGTCTATTGGTGTTCAAGATGAAACGAATACAAGCCCACGTACAACGGGTATGGCTTATTGGCGTGATCATGTTAAATGCTGTGAGCTTGGTGGTTTTGAACCAGATGAAAAAATTCAACGGGTTATTGAATTGGCAGAATTATATCGCGCCGAGCTGAAGACGAGTGATCCAGAGTTGTTTGAACAGCTTACAACGATTGAAGCGAAAAATGCACCGCCGAGTTCGGCACCGGGTGTGACTTATGCAACGCCTGTGTATAATGTTACTGTTATTTCGGCTTCTGAGGATCCTAGGACTTTGATGCAGTTGCGTGATGATGCGATTGTAAGAGCCGACCTTTTAACTGATCCCTTGAATGAGGTGCAATTAGCGCATTTTTCAGCTATGTTGAAAGAGTTGAATACACCAACAGTGCACTAGGTTATATTTTGTTTTCTCTGAACTTTTTTCGTAATTATTTCTAAGGAATATTGATGATTGGATTGGTTGTTGTAGGTTTTGATATTCTACCCGAAGCAATTTTGGTTGCTCTACAATGCATGACCGGAAAACAGAAGCAGATATGTGCTGTTTCTATTTCTATTGATGAAGATGTGAAGGCGCAACGTCAGGCAATTTTGGAGGCGATTTCCAGTGTTGATGAAGGTGCAGGCGTTCTAGTATTCACTGATAGTGCGGCTGCTCCCGCAGGGCTGATTATGATGTCCATTATTGATAAAGAGAATATTCAGGTGTTGCATGGCGTGAATTTAACCATGCTTTGTAAAGTTGTTGAGCAGCGCGAGTACCTTGAACTCGAAGATCTCGCAAAACTTGCGAGAGATGAAGGGCGTAAAGGCATTAGCTGGTTAAGCCCTTAATCTATTCGGTTTCCCGAAGTTCAATATGGGTTTTTGTTTCGCTTGGCCCCCATTTTTCCTTTTCTAAATTTATATGAATAGCGGTCTGATCTTTTAGCTTTTTATGTAGTTCTAAGAGGCTTGTTTCGACATTGAAAAGTTGTGTACAACGATCGGTAATGAAGCATTCTTTTTGTGCGTGTGAAATCCAGCGGATCAAACTGTCAAATTGCCCTTGATCGTTCAGTAAGCCAATATTGCGTTGATGCTTATCAAGTTGTTTCAGTCCTAAGGCCGTGGCTAAGAAATAACCATCTTTAACGCTCGTTTTTTCAAAGATGATTGGCTCGTCTGTGTCGCACAATATTTCATCCTCGAAATGTGGCATATTATCGACATCACCTGTGATTTTAGGCGGTGTCCAGTCTTGCAGTTTATCAAATATATCCGTGACATTATCGGCGATAATTAAATGATCACGTGATAAGTCGGGCAGGGTATAGAGATAGGCAATAAAATCATCCCAATAATTGTCTGTGTTCACCAAAATAATTGGCTTTGCATGTGCGCCCAAGTCTGCCCAGTATAGGGCTTCCAGAACCTCATCAATTGTGCCAAACCCACCGGCCAGAGCAATAATAGCATCGGCACGCTGGAACATTTTTAATTTACGCTCCCACAAATCAGGGACAAGGATTGTCTCGTTTAAATCTGGATGGATGCGCTCGCTATCTTTTAGTTTTTTTGGGATAATGCCCGTGACATGTGCGCCTGATGAGAGGGCATTATTTGCGACAATCCCCATTAACCCTGCGTCCATACCACCATAAATTAAAGATTTTCCATGCTCTCCAATTAAATTGCCCAATGCTTTTGCTGTTTCTTTGAATATAGGGCGGCAGCGGCCGGATGATCCTAAATAAACAGTGAATTTATGGATGTTATTCATGGTATATGAATCCTTTGTTCTGTATGCCAAATCTGGGCGTAATTAATAAAATTCTCAATGATGTTAAATCCTTGTTCTGTCAGAATGGATTCAGGGTGAAATTGTACACCAAAAACTGGATGTGTGTTGTGTTGGATCGCCATTATTTCATCGTCATCATCACTGTGGGCGGTAATGATCAGGGGGCTGTCTTTTTGTATGTCTGTGATTAAAGAGTGGTATCGCCCGACACTTATCTGGTTGGGAATATTACGAAATAGAGCTGATCCATCATGTGTTATCGTGCTGGACTTTCCGTGGACTGGTTTTTTTGCGCGCGTGGTTGATCCGCCATATGCCTCGCCAATGGCCTGGTGACCCAAACATACCCCTAATATCGGGATTTTATGGCCAAGGCGTTTTACGATATCAATACTTATTCCGGCCTTTTGTGGGGTCGATGGCCCGGGCGATATTATAATCGCGTCAGGTGCGCGTTTTTCTATTTCTTCAATTGTGATTTTATCATTACGTATAACGCTTTGATTATGCCCCAATTTTTCAACATATCGGGCCAGATTGTAAACAAAGGAATCATAATTATCTATAATCAAGATCATAAAGAGGGATCATAAGGTTATGGGTGTGAAATGAAAAGAGTATAATGAACGTCTATTGAACTTGTATAAATAATAGGCAGGCGCTTATCCTTGCGCCTCCAGCCATAAATTCTCACAAGTCTCTAAATCTTTTGTGGTTTTTGCGTATTCGTCTTGTGTCTTTGCAGCGTCCTTGTTCTCGGCGTTGTAGAATTTCGTATCGCCCATGATCTCTTCTAGCTGCTTTTTCTCTTTTTCAAGGCGGACAATCTTTTGTTCCAGTTTCTTAACCGTCTTATTATCTATGGTGGCAGTGGTAGATGCTTCGGTATTTTCATTTGTGGTAGATTTGGTCTTTTTAGTCTTCTTTTTCTTGTCATTTTTGCGTTCATCACGGCGGGATTGGATGGTGAATTTACGGTAATCTTCAAGGTCTCCATCGAAATGTGTGCATGCGCCATCTTTAACCAACCATAAGCGATCGGCGACACGTTCAATCATGTTTGGATCATGGCTGACGATTATGATGGCCCCCTCATAACCATTAAGCGCCTGAACCAATGCTTCGCGTGCATCAATGTCTAGATGGTTTGTTGGTTCATCCAGCAAGAGGAGGTGCGGCGCGTCAAAACTCATAAACGCGAAAAGAAGGCGTGCTTTCTCGCCGCCACTTAATGTTGAAATTTTATTATCTGCAAGATCTCTTGAAAAGCCAAAAGCCCCCAATTTTGCGCGTACAACTGGCTGGCTTACTTCTGGATATTTCTGACGCATCATGGTCATCATTTCCTCGTAAGGCGTGGCGTTCATGTCCAGTTCTTCTGTTTGATGCTGCGAGAAATATCCGATACGCAGTTTGTTGGAGCGGAAAATACTGCCTTCCATTACGCCTAATTTTCCTGCAATCAATTTCATCATGGTTGATTTACCATTTCCGTTGGCACCTAAAATGGCGATACGGTCATCGCGATCGATGCTTTCATGGACGTTACATAATATTGGGTTGCCTTCGGTATATCCAACATCTGCTTTATCAATCGACAGCATAGGTGAGGCGATTTTATCAGGATTGGGAAAGGAAAAACTGACGGCGCGATCTGCAATCACGGCATCGACGATATCCATGCGCTCTAATGCTTTCATCCGGCTTTGTGCTTGGCGGGCTTTACTGGCTTGCGCCTTAAAGCGATCAACAAATTTTTGCATATGTTCACGCTCTGCCTTTTGTTTTTCAAACATCTTTTGTTGTAGGCCAAGGCGTTCGGCACGTTCGCGCTCGAATGTGTCGTAATTGCCCGTATAGAGCGTGAGTTTCTGTTTATCGACATGTACGACATGATCGATACATTTGTTTAGAACTTCACGGTCATGCGATATAATTAAAAGGGTATGCGGGTAGGCGGCTAGATATGCTTCTAACCACATGATTGCTTCTAAATCCAGATGGTTTGTTGGTTCATCAAGCAAGAGAATTTCCGGCTCTACGAATAGGGCCGCGGCCAGTGCCACACGCATGCGCCATCCACCACTAAATGATGAGAATGGTTCTTGTAATTGTTCTTCCTTRAAACCCAGTCCGGTTAAYAGGCGTGCGGCTTTGGATGGTGMGCTGTAGGCATCCATATCAGATAATTTTTCATAGATGTCTGCGATTTTATTGGGGTCTGTTTCTGTYKCTGTTGCTTTCCAYAGTGCCGCCATTTCTGTRTTGGCYTCTAATACAAGATCAATTAGGGATGTATCAGTCTCGGGAATATCTTGTCGTACCATGCCTAGRTTTTGATTGGCGGGYAGGCTGACGATGCCACCATCGGCCTGTAATTCTCCGGCTATGAGTTTGAATAATGTAGATTTTCCTGCGCCATTTAGGCCGATAACACCAACTTTCCAGCCATCCATGATGGTGGCATTACACTCATCCAAAATGGTGCGTGTGCCTATTTTATAGGTCAARTTTGATATCGTTAGCATTGGYGTTACTCCTAMGTTCCAGAGCTTATGCCACAGAAAAATGCTTATAGAAAGGATTCATGTGAAATAYGGCRTTTGTCGATTTATGCTATTTCCTGTTCTTTATCGTCCTTTATCGTTATAGTRGTAAAAAAATAARTAATATCGGTGTTGAAATGTCAGATKWTTCTAAAAAGAAACCGCGCTTACAAAGTCAGGAGCGTTCACTTTGTATAATGGCTGATTATGTTCGTGATTCTGAACATGAGGTTATACCTATTACTAGCTGTCATTCTGCCGTGGCATATTGGATTGTTGCAGAAGAGCAACTAGAGCCAAGTGATGAGATTGTTTTATTAGGGCCGAAGCCAGATAAGGATTTAGTCTTTCATTCTATTCTTATGCGTGGTGATGACATTATCGGCGATACAGAGCGTTCGGCGGAAAACCGGCAGATAGATACGACGTATGATGCGCAAACTGGTGTTTATAAGACAAAAATGTCAAATAAGGAGGGCTCTGAAGAAGTTTCATATCAGACGCTTCTGCGGATTAGCCTTTCTGATTTTAAACAACAATATGTAGAAGAAAACAATACGGATTTGGATATTACAGATCCAAATGCGGGTTTCGACCTTTAGGGCAGAGGTATAAGTGGCGTTTGAGCTATAATTTGTAGAAATATTTGACAAAATAGATTATTATAATTAAAACCTGATGCTATAAAAAAATGGGTGAAATTTATGGGCTATAATGAAGACCTTAATGAACTGCTGAAATTAGACGATCACTTTAATGTGATTGTCGATAGGTTGCATGAAAGTGATCTTGTCGATTCGACAACTGAATCTGTTACAAGGCGTATAGAAGAGACGCAAGATGCAATTATTTATGCGCAGGAAAATGCGTGTCCCGAGATGGTTAAGATAACGCGCAATGCGGTTGATTTATTCACGGCTTGGGCGGGGCAAAAGGCCGTCTTGTTGCCAATGATGAAGGGGAATAAAGAAGCGCAACATAGAAGGGCCGAGCATAATGAAAAGCTTGCGCGTATCGATGCGTTGACACAATCTGGAAATCGTTTGGCGTTTTCCGAACGACTTAAAGAAACGATGAAACATCAGAAAAAAGATCCGGAAATGAAAACGGCGGTCTTCCTTTTTGACTTGGATCGATTCAAAGGTCTAAACGATGATTTCGGCCATGATACTGGTGACAAAGTTTTACAAGTATTTGCTGGTATATTGAAGGATATGACAAGAGGAAAAGACAGAGCTCTAGAGGGTGATAACGATTTGGCCGATAGACTGTTTTTCCCTCCCTCCCATCGTGGTAAAGGCAAGGATGGACAATCCGATTTTCGATTTGGCGGTGATGAATTTGCATTGATCATGAATATTCGGGCGGAAGAGGGTGTAGATCCAGCGGAAGTGTTTGCAAGAATAGAAGAAAGAATGAAGGAAAAATTGGCCACGTGTTCTGCTGAATATAAGGGGAAGACATTCCCGCTTTTAGCCAGTGTCGGTATGCATGTTATCGGTGAAGGTGATACTGCAGAGACCGCATGTAAAGCCGCCGATGATAACTTAATGCTGCATAAAGGAAGTAAGAAACAGCGTTATGATTATTGCCTTACTTACCTGAAAGGGTCGGGTGCACCTAACGTGCAGGAAGTTGAAGATAAACGCGGTAATGAAGTAATAAAACAACGAATGGAAGACGCTGGTGCGGCTCTTGTGGAGCTTAGTAAGGATGGGGGCGTGAGAATTCATGTTCCTGCCGCTTCTGCTGCGCAGATGAAGGCATTGGAAGCACTTCGTGCCATTGGGCCAGTGGTTGTTTATGATGAGGCACCCGAGGTTGAACCGCCTGATCTTTCGTAATAAGTATTGGTTTTAAATCGCCTTGGAAAAGGCAGTCTTCTGATTTTTCTCTGTTTTGAATGACTTGAAAATCGCTTCGGCTTTGTCCAGTGTTTCTTGATATTCATCTTTCGGATTAGAATCTGCAACAATACCACCGCCGACTTGTAGGCTGACGTGGTTATCCTCATAGGTTAATGTGCGTATCAGGATGTTGGTGTCCATTGTATCATCAAACCCGATATAGCCGATAGACCCACAATAAGCAGCGCGTCGTGTCGGCTCTAAGCTTTCGATAATCTCCATGGCACGAATTTTTGGTGCGCCGGTTATTGAGCCACCGGGGAAACATGCACGCATTAAGTCAACGGCGTTTTTATTATCGGCCAATTTCCCATGAATGGTCGAGACAAGATGATGGACACTGGCGAAGCTCTCCAGCTTACATAGCTCTGAAACATTGATTGATTGTGCCTCACAAATTCGTGAGAGATCATTGCGCAGTAAATCCACAATCATTGTGTTTTCTGCATTATCCTTTGCACTGGCCAACAATTCTTGTTTATAGGCGCGGTCTTTCTTTGTGTCGTTTGCACGGGGGCGTGTGCCCTTGATTGGGCGTGTTTCAACATGTCTGTCACGTATTGTGATAAAGCGTTCAGGTGATGAAGATGAAATTTTTATATCACCGATATTCATATAGGTCGAAAATGGCGCTGGATTTACTTCACGCATATGAAGATAATGAATGAATGGATCAAAATCGGGTGGAAGGTCGGCATCAAAACGCTGCGCCAGATTGGCTTGAAAGATATCGCCTTTATGGATGTAATCAATAACTGTTTCGACTTGTTCCATATAGTTTTTTGGATCAAAGTTGGCTTTCCAGTCTAGATTATGTGGTTGGTATTGCGGTGTTTCATAATCTTGCGAGAATAAATCGATTAAAAAATTGCATTTTTTATGGGCTTCGTCTTTGTTGCGTGCATGGGTGAAAATATAGGTTTTATTCAGCAACCCATCATGTGCCAAAACCTGATCGTAAATGCCAATGGCCATATCGGGTGTTTTTGCATTATTTTCTGCAGTTTCAGGGAGATCCTCTAAATAGCGGCCAAGATCATAACCAAATAATCCTGCTGCGCCTCCTTGGAAAGGCGGCATGTTCGGGATGCGTTCCGCATTTTTTATCCATGAGGCCATACGTGATTGTATAATGTCGAAAGGATCACCGGTGAAGGATAACTTTTGTTCCCAATTGGTGACTGTTATTTGCTTGTCTTTGACGTGAATTGTTTCAATTGGGTTACACATGACAAAGCTATAGCGACTGTCTTTGTGATTTGGATCGGCACTGTCCAATAGAAGGCTATATGGTATGTGCTTTACGGCTAAAAACGCTTTTAGGTAGTCGATTCCTGTAATGTCATGAATGAAGGGTTTCATTAAAATATCTACTGTTTAAAAATATATAATTAACTATAGAATTATTTGCTGCAAAATCGCAAATATTGCTATAATCTTATCCACAGTGGTAAAACTATAGGGTGATATAATGACAAAGAATAATAGTGTTAATGAAGATGTTTTAGACTTAATGCTTGATGGTTTTAAGAACAGGCATGGTGACGTCTATGAGAGTTATATGAGCTTAACGCAGCCCGATGTTACTGGCGCACAAATTTTTTGCCTAGCAAAGACATTTGATGGAAATGTAGCCAAGGTGAAGGATAACCACCTTACTCAAGATGATATTTCCGTTCTTGAATTCATGAAGGATTCTATTGAGGAGACACAATCGGCTGCAGGTATTGCGCTTTAAGGTTATTGAATATGTTGGCAGGTCTTACCTCAATCTTTGATGATTTTAATAAAAAGAACGAATTGTTAAATGAAATATCTGACAGTTTTTCTCATCCAGGTGATACGATTAATATGCGTGATGCTTTCGATCAGGTGGATGATGTCGTGCGTGAATTATATATTTGCGCTGGAATGGCAAGGATATCTGATGAAGATATTGGTAAGGATGAGGCTAAAAATTTGTTGTCTGGTTTAATGAATGGAGACAATATTTTGAAAGGCTTCTTGCCGGAGCCATTATCATTGAGTGCGGAAGATATAGCAGAAACAATTGCTCATGATAATGTGGATCAGTTATCGCGTAAGGGGCTTAGAGATTTTCTGTTCGAATTATCTCAGTGATTTTTTATTTCTTCTACGGCCTCGGACAGGCTTAGCTTTATAATTTCAGTATCTTCTGGAAACGCGCCGTGCAGGCGAGAGGGTAGCATAGAGTCCAGCATAACAAATATCCCACGATCGTCGGCGCGCCGAATAAGCCTGCCAAAGGCTTGTTTCAGTTTCAGCCGCGTTATCATTTCATCATAGCGCCGCTTGCCAAAGGCCTCACGGCGGGCTTTATGTAGGATTGTTGGGCGCGGCCACGGGACACGATCAAAGACAATCAGGCGCAGGGATTTCCCCGGAACATCAACACCATCGCGCACCGCGTCGGTTCCAAGTAAGCAGGAATTCACATCATCGCGAAAAATATCGATTAATGTGCCTGCGTCCATGTCATCCATATGTTGGCCGTAAAGGGTAATGCCTTCTCTTTCCAGTGGCAGAGCAATGGCATTATGCACCGCGCGCAGGCGTTGCACGGCAGTGAACAGGCCAAGGGCGCCACCATTGCTGGCTTGAAATAATGCGCGATATGCCGATGAAACCTGCCCAAGGTCATTCTTATTAACGTCATTTATGATGAGCACTTTTGTGTTATCGGCGTAGTTAAAAGGGGAGTTATAGCTGCTTATACTTGGTTCCGCGCTTAAGTATTTTGCACCTGTACGCTCAAACGCAGTCTGCCAGTCAATATCCTCATCACCGGTATGATCTTTTAATGTGGCCGAGGTGACCGCCATGCCGTGGACATGTGGGCGGATGCTGGCGGAAAATGGTAACATTGGATCGCGATAATGACGATAGATGCCAACATCAACGGATTTCCCGTCAATGCGCTCGACCTCCATCCAATCAACAAAACCGTCTGCTTTTCCGTTTTCTTCGTTTTTATCTTCCAACGTTTCCAGCATTGCGATCCAACTTTTAAGCGTCAATGCCCCGCGCCTTTCCAGAGATACACTCAATGTATCAAGTCTTCTTCGGATATCAGCGTCCATTTCACCTTGGTCATCGACCAGGCGCTTATGCATAATTTTAGAAAGTTTATCGATCGGGTTAAGCAGGGCGGAGAGTGCAGACTTTAATTTCGCGCAGGCAGCCAATACCGCGTCATCAACAGGGTGTAATTCCGTCTCAATGGAATAGGGGGTGTCCGTTCCTTGCGCGCGGGCATAGACCAGACGATAAATTTGCATCAGAAATTCTTCGGTGGGGCCATTGGGGAGGTCATCTTTGAAACGGCGGCTCCATCCCAAACCACAGAGCACGTTTGCGTGATGTAGAATATCTTGTAGGGCATGTTCTGCCTCATCATCGCCTGTAATTAAATCCTCTATCCGGCGTTTTAATCCACGGGCGCGCCCTTTGTTATTGCCTTCTACGCCTAAAATCCAGCGGCGTAATTCCGCAGTTTCACGTGCGGTTAAATGTGATGAAAACGCACTATCTGCGGCGTCAAAGAGGTGATGGCCCTCATCAAAAATATAGCGTGTGGGCAAATTTTCCAGTGATGATGACATCGCCGAATTAATCATGACCAAGGCATGATTAGCGATGATAATGCGGGCGTGTTTTGCCTTGCGGATTGATCGTTCAACAAAACAGCGGTGATAATGATCGCAGGCAGAAAAAATACATTCTCCACGTCTATCTGCTAGGCCGTGCGTGTTTGCACGCCCTAATAAGCCCGTCAGCCAGCCGGGGAAGTCATTGCCTGATAGATCACCGTCTTTTGTCGTTGCTGCCCATCTTGTCATGATGCCTGCAGCAATTGCATGGCGAGGATTATGCGTGAGTGCCGCACCCGCAGATAGGTCTTCTAAGTTCAATAGGCACAGATAGTTCTCCCGCCCTTTACGTACAGAGACGTACGCTTTTTTAACTTCTGGGTGTGGGTATAGGCGATCTAGTTCGCCATCTATCTGTCGTTGTAAGTTTTTTGTGTAGGTCGAAATCCATACCGCACCGTCATTTTTTTCTGCCCAGACGCTGGCAGGGGCAAGATAGCCAAGGGTTTTTCCAACGCCTGTTCCTGCTTCGGCCAAGACTATATGCGGGTTTTCATCTTCGCGCATGGGTTGGAACATGTCGCATATTGCGGTGCTGTATGATTTTTGTTGTGGTCTGATTTCGGCGGGTACATCACCAACATTAAGTAACTCCTCCAGTTTTTCATGTGCTTCGCYTTCGCTTACACCATGATGAGATGGGGGGGGCTCTGGCGCATCTTCTGCCCATTCCGGCAGGTGCTTCCAGATGTTGAGAGCGTTCTTAGAAAATATTTCCGCTTGCGGGTTATATTCTTGTCCAAGTGCAGAGAATATAAAATGTGTCCAAGGCCAGCCTTTTCCTTTTAACCCCATGATTTCYGCAATCTTAATCGGGTCTGCTTTTTCGCCTAATGTATCTCTTTGTAAGTCTTGCAGTAATACACGGCTGATATCCATTAAGGTGAAGGGGTAATCCTCGAATGTATTGGGCAGAGGCAGGTTTAATGCACGCGCYAATCCCACAGGTGTTGGGACGCAAAAYYTTGCCGGATGAACGAAGGCAAATAATTCYAATACATCAAAGGTATAAAAYTCYTCAAAYCCAAGGCGTTTTTTGGTGTGKGGTGCGTGGCATACMAGTGCGGTCTTATTGTAGAGAAGYGGTTGAGCGKCTTGATGGGATAGCGTTTGTARCTCYCCCTCATCGGTTAAAATGACGCATTCACGGGCATTGGCCACAATTGCCGGAATATCSGGCAAGGTAATCTTKGTGGGGAAGGGAATCGCTGGATCTGCACTCATCCTACGTGCATAGCATTTTTTACTGGATAGGAGAAAGTTCTATTATGAAGCCTTCTTCTTTTTTGTGGTACTTACTTTCTTCACTGCCTTTGTTTTATTTGGTTTTGCCGCTGTAGATTTATTTGGCGTTTTTGTCGGTGGGGTGAATATTTCCGGTGCGTCTGAAGGCATGCTTTCCAAATAGATAGATTGTGATGGGAAAGCAAAATTTGTACCGGCTCTTTTCTCAACGATGTCTTTTATTTCGAGGGCAAATTCTTCTTTAATTCCAAGCCATTCTCCCCAATTGGTTGTCTTGGTGAAACAATAAATCATGAAGTCTATAGAAGATTCATTGAAACTATCTAATCTAACAAATGTAGAAACCTTTGGTGGTTTTTCGAAGGCATCATTTGTGGCCAAATAATTGGCGATCTCATCACGAATTAATGTTAGCTGTTCTCGCGTGGTGCTGTAGGTTACGCCAATTTTCCAGTATATGCGACGATTTGTCATGCGAGAGAAGTTGATTACAACGGCGTCGGATAGGTCTGAATTCGGGACATAGACGGGGGCTTTGTCAAAACGTCGAATACGGGTAGAGCGAAAGCCAATCTCCTCGACTGTGCCCTCAACAATGCCGTCGACCTTTATCCAGTCGCCAGGATAAAAACGCTTCTCTGCGATAACAGTCAGGCCACCAATTAGGTTTTTGAATAAATCTTGTGCGCCTAGTGCAATGGCAACACCAAACAGTCCAACCCCGCCAAGAAGTGGGCCAATCGCAATTCCCCAAATTTCTAGAATAACAGCCGAGCCAATAAAGAAGACGAGGACTTTTAAGAATTTGAAAATCCAGACCATCATGACTTTGGTTAGGAGTTTTTCCATTTTTTTTGATAGATGCTGAATCGGATCCAGCGAACGATGTAGAGCCCAAAAAATTGTAAAGGCAATCATTGAACGGATCAGGCGGGTTAGAAATTCTGCAATAACTCCGTCAAAACCTAGTGCTTGTGCTGCAAAAAACAGACCCATAATGATGGGAACAAACCGGATCGGAGGGAGGAGAGCTTCTATAATCTTATCATCAATGTCAGTGCTTGATTTTTTGGTCCAAAGATGAATCGTATGTAATATGTATTTACTTAGAACGCCGCGCAGAACTAAAAAAATACTGAAAATACCTAAGGCAACAAGGATATTTCCTATATCAACACCCATAAAGCCATCACGCCAAACGTGAACAACTTCTGCCCAAAAATTACCGATTTGACCCGTAACTAATTCTGGAGTGTCTTGGTTTTGTGTAACAATATCCGTTTTATCATTTGCCATGGTTTATTTTTGTCCCTGCTTATATAAATTCAGGAACGCAGGATAGAGCTTTGGCGTATGATAAGCAAGGATAGCGTGGTAAAAACTGTTTTGTGAAGCGTTAGTGGGGGGAGGGTTATGCGTTGCCCCATATTCTTTTGAATAATGCACTTAGGCTAAAATGATTAAAGTTTGACTTTAAATGCAGTTTTAACGCGGCATTCCTTAACGCAATTTTGTAATTGGGGCCAATACCAACTGTGCCATCTTTCATTGTTACGATGGAGAGGTTTCCTTTGCCGTTCGGGCCTGCAATAACGGCACTATCGGCGACCATATCTCCTTCTAAAGAACGGGAGCGTTTGGCATTAAATCCGGGGTAGTCGCGCATAATATGTGCTTCATGGGTGAAGCCTAGATCATATTCACATTCATCCAGTCCTTGCCAGAGGAGGCGTTTGCCGTTTTCACCTTTTTGGTATCTATGTGTTCCAAGCATAAGAACGGCACCGATGCTAAGCTCTTCATTAATTTCTCTGAACTCTGATGGTGAATAATTTGTTTTACCCATGCAAAAGTTTTCAAATGTATTGATATGGCCAAGGATTTTCTTCGCTGTTGGTTTTGCATTTTCAATATTAAGCATAAAATTACTCTTTTTATTTATTGTTTTCTGTTACTTATCATTAGTGTTTTTCCGCGAATAGGCGTTGTAGAACACTGTAGTACCTATAATACCACCCATGTATTTAAGATTTATTTAAAATTTTATGTAATTTTTATGAAAACTATATGTAAATACAATGTTTTTTATGTAAGGCAGTGAAATAATGAAGAATTTTTTGTTTATTTGCAGCAAAAATCAGTGGAGGAGTCCTACAGCAGAGGCCATATTACGTAAGAATGTGCTAATAAATGTTCGGTCCGCAGGGACGAGTGCAAAGGCGCGGCGGTGTGTGTCATTTAAAGATATCGAATGGGCGGACACTATCTTCGTGATGGAAAAGAAGCATAAACAGCGTTTGCAAAAGAAATTTACAACGCTACTCGATCATAAGGATATCGTTATTCTCGATATCCCCGATGACTATCAATATATGGATGAGGCGTTGATAGAATTGCTTGAAGATTGCTTGGCGGCGTACTTATAGGAGGAGCTATCTATCCATAGGGCATAATTATGCCGCTGCCAGTTTTCCTTCCAGCGCATTGCGGATTAGGGATACGGTTTTATCCGTGCCATATAACGCAATGAAGGAGCCAAAGCGCGGTCCTTGATCTTGTCCTAGCAGAATTTGATAGAGTGCTTGGAACCACGTGCGCAGTTCATCTTTTTCATAGCCATTTTCTTTTCCGGCGGTGAAAACCATGCTCATATACTCTTCTGCGCTTAATCCGCTCTCTATGTTATCTAGCGCGTTGGCCAGAGCGGATAGAGCTTCACGTTCGCGCTCATCCGCGGCACGGTATGATTTTTTGGGCAGGACAAAGTCTTTATAATATTGGATAGCATAACCCACCAAGCGGTCTAAGAACGGCGTGTTTTCAGGGGTGGCTTCTGGTGCATATTGTTGGATAAACCCCCACAGAGCATTGGCCTGGTCCGTATTGGCTGCATTGACAAGGTTTAATAACAAGGCAAAGGAAATAGGCGTGTGTTGTGATTTTGGCACCTCACCATGATGAATATACCATGTAGGATTCTCCAGTTTCTTTGCTGGTTCTTGCTGCTCCAATTTAGCGACGAATGTGATGTATTCATCGACAGCTTTGGGGATGACATCAAAATACAGCTTTTTTGCCGATGTCGGGCGTTGGAATAGATAATAGGCCAGACTTTCTTGTGGCGCATAGGTTAACCACTCTTCCATGCTTAGGCCATTGCCTTTTGACTTTGATATCTTCTCACCATTTTCATCCAAGAACATTTCGTAGTGGAATCCTGCTGGATTATGCTTACCTAGAATTTTCAATATTTTCTTTGAGATATCGGCAGAGCTTTTAAGGTCTTTTCCGCTCATCTCATAATCAACATCAAGCGCGTGCCAGCGTAGTGCCCAGTCTGCGCGCCACTGCGCTTTGACCTTACCGCCTGTTACGCTTTGTGTTATGCGGCTGCCATCGACATCCTCGAATGTGATTGTACCGGCCTCGACATCGGTTTCAAGGACAGGCACTTGTAAAACTGCGCCTGTTGAGGGGGATATTGGTAAGAAGGGGGAATAGCTGGCCGCGCGTGTCTCACCAAGGATCGGAAGGACCGCGCCCTTTATGTCTTCATGATGTTTCAGCATCAGTAATAATGTCTCATCAAATTCGCCGGATTTATAGCACTCGCTTGCGGATTTGAATTCATAATCGAAGCCATAGTCATCCAAAAATGCACATAAAGCCGCATTGTTATGATGGGCATAGCTTGGGTGATCTGTGCCAAATGGGTTGGGGACGAGGCTTAATGGCTGTCCTAAATGCTGGTTCAGCATGTCTTGTTGCGGGACATTTGTCGGCACTTTACGCAGGCCATCCATATCATCTGAAAAACAGATGAGCTTGGTCGGTATGTCAGGCTGCAATGCTTTAAATGCTTGTTGCACCATGGATGTGCGGCATACTTCGGCGAATGTTCCGATATGCGGCAGGCCTGATGGGCCATATCCTGTTTCAAATAACACATATCCTTTTTCCGGTGTTTGCACCTGTCCACGACCAATTGCGCGTAAGCGTTTTACCACGGCCTTGGCCTCTTCAAATGCCCATGTACGGTTTTTGATGGCAATGTCTGGTGTGATGTCTTGTGTCATTTTTATATCCTTGGTTTTAAGGCATACAGAAATAGCAGAGAACGTAGTGGTTTTCAAACAGCTTTTATTTGCATAAGTTGTTTGTTTTCTATAATATATTCTTATAAAAATAATAAAATTGGGTTGGTTATGTCGGACGGGTTAGTTACACAGCCAAGTATTTTGGATAATTTACATGCGGAGGCACCTTTTAAGGAAAGTGCTTCTGGGGTTTCTGCTGTCTTGGCGCCAATGGTGATTGATCCTAACAAGCCTATATCGTCTCTTGCATTGGGCGGAAATCAATTCACAATTGCTCGTGATACAAATCACGGTAATGCCGATATCACAGGTACAATTTCATCAGAATTGGATGCTTTGGCGCAGGCGGGTGTTAAGCATATTATGTTCGAATCCACAGCAGCAACAAAAGTGGAGATGGAGGCAGTTTACCCTGAATTAAAAGGGATGTCGCCAAAACAGGCAGATGACTATTTTTCCAAGGTGTATGACGAATTAATTACTTTTGTTAGTGGGCAAGTCGCACCTAAAATAGAGCATATAAGTGATCCGGATGAATGGAACAATGCCTATGAAAAAGAGCAAGATATTTTGATGGCCTCCCCAGAGATTAAAAATTTTACAGATCAATTAAATCGTTTCAGCAGTAGTTTTTTACCTCAAGATGTTATTGGCAAATGGTTTTCTGAACCATCGGAGATGACCGAGCCTGAGCTTCGTGATTATGCGCATTTATTTGCGCCGGTAATTGCGAAGAGTGATTTAGATCGTAAAGATATGGCAGAAAATGTAGTTGAAATTATGATTAAATGTAGGGCGTTGGGGATGACGTTTCATGATTTTGGTGATGATCCGGGAGGAACTCATTGGGAAGGAAACTATCTCTTAAACAAAATGGGTGATGATATTATCGCGGAAAAAGACGCATACATACAGGACAATGCAGAGCTACATCAATCTTTTATGGCATGGTTAAAGGATACATCCTATTTCGAAACTTTAGACAAATCACATAGTGAAAAGGAGGGCCTTTATAATTCCCTTACTTCTCATGGCGATAAAGTAAATGATTTTTTTGATAGGGCTACTCAGGCTTATGACGCCGCGAATGTAGAAATGGACTTGGCAGTTAAGGCACGTTTTAGTGATGATGCATTAGAAAGGCGGGCGCAGACATATATTGATATGGCAGGTGGTGAAAAGACCCTTATTTTTAGAGGGGCGTCCCATTTCGATAATAGTCATTCTTTAGATATGGATATTGATGAATATATGGATCAAAAATTGCGACAACAAGCTTTACAGGATGGAACACTCAATGATTTTGTGCCGAGCAAGCAAATAACGCTATATCCTTCACGTGATTTCCAAAGTGAGTTTTCTCAACTGACAGGTCGGGATATTATTCCGCCCGATCCTTCGGATATCAATTATTTTATGAAAGAGGGTGTTGTGGAAATTACTGACGCGTACAAGGGGCAGTATGTCCTCACGAATGATGGTAATTCTCTCCAGAATACTTTGGCGCAATAGTCTAAATTTCTGCGTATTTCCTGCGTTTATAGATGGTTAACCCTATTATAATATTGATGAATAATACATTTATTACATTAACAATAGATAGTTTTAAGTCGGCCAGATCATAGACACTGTAAAGCAGGCTGATGATAGAGGTGTAGTTCCATATTACCCAGCTCATAAGTGATATCTCGATACAACGAGACTTTGCACGTAATAGGCGCAGGACTTGCGGCAAATAACTTACCGCAATAACAATGCCGACACTGGAGTAGAGAAAGCTTATCATGGAGAATTTCTAGCATATTGAGTTTATATTTACCAATTTGAATTTCAGGCGTTTTCATTTATACCTAGACCTATGAAATCCCAGATACCGACAATGATCCCCAATAATAAGATGAAAAGAGATGTTGATCTGAATGGGCTGCGGCGCCGAGCACGCATTATTATTGCGACGTGCATGATTCTTATTACTTATTCTTTTTATGCGCCGGATTATAAAGAGAAGAACTGGCTTGCTTTGGCAGAGTGGCCGGTACAAAAAATTGGTATGTCTGATACCGAACACGTGTTTAACACAACGTATTATCTCGTTTCATTTCCATTTAAAGCATTTCGTGCGCATGTCGTTCTCATGTCATTTAAATTTAAATATGCATGGTTTGATGATGTTGAGCAGGAGCTGGAACCGTTACGTTTTGGTGCATATGTGTTGCAGTTTTCCGCGCAAGATTTACCAACGGATATGATTGTTCCTGCTCGTATGGCAACGGCAATTCTTGATGTTGATAACGATGGTCATCGTGACCATATTTCATGGGTAAATAAAAAAGGGGCTATCCTGTTTCTTGATAAGAATAAAAATAATCGTCTTGATAATGGATCGGAATTATTGGGGGTTGATGATGTTTCATTATGGCGCGGGCTGCGGTCTCTTGATGCGAATGGTGATAAGGTTTTGGATGATAATGATCCAGCCTTTAATGATCTGAAATTGCTTTGGAATAAAGATGGATCTCACGCGTTAGATGGTCGCGGAGTGTCACGATTTTCTCGTCTTGTTGATACGGTTTCGTTATCTAATATAAGTTTGGTTAGGAAAGATAAGGCATCTAAGAAGGTTTTGCATTGGAAGGGCGATAATGTTCGCGTGGACAGGGTTGTTTATTTCTCTATGTCTGTTCCTGTAATGTTAAAAAATGGAACGCGGAAAAACCTGTTCATTATGTTTTTTGATGAGAATGAAAAACCGACGAGACAGGATAAGCGTGCTGCTTATTCGTCCCTTCCTAATTTGCGTGGGCATGGGATGTTGCTTAACCTGCATGCTGAAATACGCATTGATCCTGACCTTGAAGGCATTGTCCGTAAATTTTCGATGAGAAAAGCCGATGATCTATTTTTTCAATTTGAAAACACTGATAGGGATGTTCGTGATGTTCTGTTCCGTTGGGCAAAAACTGATGAAGTTGATGCTGATGGTCGCGGTTGGTTCATTGATGGTCGTAAACTCTCTTATCTTGAAATGTTTATGGGGGAGAGGTTTGCACAGCTGGGAAAGTTCTTTAATCCGATGCCTTACGCCGCCAATCATTTGAAATTTTCATGGAGTACTGCTTTTCGGCGGCAGCGCGCATTGTTAATGCTACAATCAGACGCAGGGAAAAAGCTTTTTGGTAATCACTTTTATTATAATTATGTGACTGAAAAGGTAAGCCGCGATGCGATGATGTTGCCTGATTATCTGGATTATTTAGTCGTAAAATCCCAACATCTTTCAAAAGAAGATCGCAGGAAGTTATTGGAGGTTGTAACGGATATGTTGGACGTTGTGATTGTAATATACCCAAGGAGAAAATCGGAAAAACCACAGGTTATAACACGCTCTCAGATGGATTTTCGGGATAAGCAATTGGCCTTACTGATAGATTTTAGAGGTAAATTATTTCCTTAAGCCTGTAAGGGCGTTTATCTTTTGTTCTTTTTACGTTATAGCTGTCTTTATGAAAGCTCAGATACCGACAATGATCCCGAATAATGATAGGCCGTTAATGCGCGAGGCAGAGTTTGATCGCTCGCAACCTTTTCGCATTGAGTCCGATTTTACGCCCTCAGGGGATCAACCGATGGCCATTAAAACACTGGTGGAGGGGTTGCGCGATGGCTTGATTGATCAGACGTTGCTTGGTGTGACGGGCTCGGGTAAGACCTTTACCATGGCGCATATTATTCAGGACCTTCAACGCCCTGCACTTATCCTTGCGCCGAATAAAACCCTTGCCGCGCAGCTATACGGGGAGTTTAGAACATTCTTTCCTGACAATGCGGTTGAGTATTTTGTCTCGTATTACGATTATTACCAACCCGAAGCCTACGTCACGCGCACCGATACTTTTATCGAAAAAGACAGCTCTATTAACGAGCAGATCGACCGTATGCGTCACGCCGCCACCCGCGCATTGTTTGAGCGTAAGGATTGTATCATCGTGGCGTCTGTCTCTTGCATCTATGGTATTGGCTCGAAAGAAGATTACATGGCGATGGCCTTTCCGCTGACCACTGGGCAAACGATAGAGCGCGACGATCTGATTAAAAAGATGGTGGAGCTGCAATATACCCGCAATGACATCAGCTTTGAGCGCGGCTCATTCCGTGTACGTGGGGATAGTGTCGAGATATTTCCTGCCCACTTTGAAGACCGCGCATGGCGGTTTTCTTTGTTCGGGGATGAGCTTGAGAAGATCACAGAGTTCGATCCACTAACCGGTGAGAAGTTCGAGACCTTAGAGGGTGTACGTATTTTCGCGAACTCGCATTACATTACCCCGGGGCCGACCATTCAACAGGCCATCAAGCAAATCAAAACCGACCTTGCCAGTCGTTTAGAATATTACGAAGCAGAGGGTAAACTGTTGGAGGCGCAAAGGTTGGAACAACGCACAAAGTTTGATCTGGAGATGCTGGCCGCGACCAATTCATGCAAGGGGATTGAGAATTACTCACGTTATTTAACGGGGCGTCCACCCGGCGCCGCGCCGCCAACATTGATTGAATACCTGCCTGAAAATGCGATTATGTTTTTAGATGAGAGCCACGTGATGGTGCCGCAATTGCGCGGGATGTATAACGGCGATAAGGCACGTAAAACCACGCTGGTGGAGCATGGATTTCGCCTGCCCGCCGCGATGGATAACCGGCCGTTACAGTTTGAGGAAT
Source organism: Zetaproteobacteria bacterium (assembly GCA_002747015.1). The sequence continues at coordinate 274,502 of NVXI01000001.1, read as the reverse complement.
GGAATGCCCTGCGCGGGCAAACGGTGTACGTATCCGCAACCCCCAATCCGTGGGAGTTAGAGCAATCGGGCGGTATCTCGGCAGAACAAGTCGTACGCCCCACGGGTCTGATTGATCCGCCGGTTGAAATTCGCCCAACGACAAACCAAGTCGATGACTTGATGCATGAATGCCATGAAATTGTGAAGTTGGGCGGGCGGTTATTGGTGACGACATTGACCAAGAAAATGGCGGAGGCCCTAACAGAATATCTGGATGAGCATGGCATAAAGGTGCGCTATCTGCATTCGGATGTTGATACGTTGGATCGAATTGAAATCTTGCAAGACCTGCGTGCGGGCCTATTTGATGTTCTGGTCGGGATTAATTTATTGCGTGAGGGGTTGGATATCCCTGAGTGTATGCGTGTGATGATTTTGGATGCGGATAAGGAGGGGTTCTTGCGTTCGCGCACCTCACTGGTGCAAACCATCGGGCGTTGTGCGCGTAACATCGACGGCAAGGCAATCTTGTACGCCGATAGAATCACAGGCAGTATGCAATACGCGATTGATGAAACGCAGCGCAGGCGTGAAAAGCAAATGGCCCATAATACGGAACACGGCATAACCCCACAAAGCGTGAAAAAGGCGTTATCCAAGGCGTTTGATCATATGCAGTCCAAGGACAAGGGCGCGAAGGGCCAAGCATTACACGATGATGTGATTTCCGAATTCCTTCATAACCCCGCCAAAATGCGTAAGCATATCGATAAACTTAAAAAGCAAATGATCGCCGCGGCAGGGGATTTAGAATTCGAAACCGCCGCCAGATTACGTGACGAGATCAAGGTTCTTGAAGATCGGGAGTTGGGGGTTTGACGGACAAACCGGATAAGGATGTGTACGCCAAACGCTTGGTCACGTTGTTGGATGATAGCGATATTACCCAAGAATATGATGTCACGTATAAAAGCGTTTTTGGCGCGATTGGTGGTTATATTAATCAGACGATTTTTATTTCCTCGGGGCGTTTTGGCATTGCCCTGAAATTGCCCGCGGATATTTTAGACGATCTGATGGCCAATCACGGCGCGACCCCGTTTAAGTATTTTGAAAAGGGACATATAAAGAAGGATTACGCGGTGTTGCCGGATACCCTTTTATCGGATCAGCCAAGAATGAAAGTCCTACTGCGGCAAAGCATAGAGTTTAGCGTTTAGGCGGCGCCTTTTATTTTATTGCGTCTTTCTTGTCTTCTTTTCGCGGCGCTTTCTACTTGTGCTGGTTGGGTATATATTCTCTCCAGAAGAATATATGTAAATTCAAACAAGTCTTCTGAATCCTCACTTGTAAGGCTTCCATCATGTGCGCCGTCATTACCATCTTCTCTAATGCAATCGGATAGTTCTTTTAAATCATCTGGAAGTATATTTCGTTTAAATAACCATTCTAGCCTATTGAAGAGTTTTTTCTTAACATCTCGATTAAGCCCTTCTACAGGGACGCTATCATCAGGCAATAACTTTTTTGTTACTAGATCAATGCATAACCTGAACATTGCTCCAGCTGCATTGGGGCAATTCCCAGTGAGCGATTCACTGCCTTCTTTGAATATTCTTTCAATATCTTCAGGAATATGTTTTGGAGGTTTTCGAATGGCCATGTTTCGTGTGTTTATAAAACCGTCTACTTCAAAAAGTTGGTTCAGACTATCTTTATAAGCATGCAGTTTATCGCTATAGGGGACAATGTGGTTTGTAGTAGAATCTTTTTGTCCTAATTTAAATATTGTACCTTCTGAGCAATTTTTGCATATACAATATGATTCTAAAACGTTTCTCCAGCGGTATTCTACGCAACAGTGCAAAAATGTTTTAGCAATAAATGTATGTTCTTTTGCACCACATCGTGGGCAGTCAGCAACTAGTTCTGGCATAAAATGACTCCAATTAGCTTAGTTTTCATTCGTTGTTCTTCAAACCAATTTCAATCAGTTTTCTGATTGCTTCGCCTTTGGTGCGGATGCGGTTGTCGAAGCCGTAATCGTCCATGGCTTTGACCATGGATGGGGTGGCTAAAAAGTGAACGCGCTCTGTTAATTTTTCATCTTCTTTTTTCATATGCGCATAATGCGTATTATTATATTCTATAGCAATATGCACATGTTGCGATACTTGCGCATATGTGTTTCTCATGATATGACCTAACTATATTTCAACATCATAAAAGAAGGAGAGTTCAATGAGGCCAAGTGGTTTTTTCAGGCGCGATAAAAAGGGCGCGCAAGACGGGAAGGGGGCGCAAGAGGGGGGCAATCCCGTATTATGTGCGATCACGCGTGATGATGCTTTCGCGGTTTTAAATGATATAGAGACGGAGCTGTGTGCCCTTCAGGATATCACCGATATGCTTAATCATTTACCGTGCGAATATACCCCGCCAACCTATTTGGGGTGTTGTATTACCGCGCATGTACAGGCGATGCGCACGCATTTCGATGCGGCGTGGATGGTGATTTTAAAGGGGGAGGCCCTATCCCCGCGATCATAACCCTATAATACTATGACCAAAAAACGCCAGTGTGGGTGCGTTTTACCGGCGCTATTCTGTGTTTCCTCCATATTCCTCCATATCTTTTCGTAATTTCCCTCTGCCTTATTCTTGTTTTTGTGTTCTGAATTGCTCAATATTTCTTTCTTTGTCTTGAATATATTCCTATTTTCTGTTATCCTCCAACGTATCAACACCACAATTGTGCGTATTTCATGGGCTTTCACAATATTTTGTTTTTGGTTCTTTTTTGAAACTTGGACCTAAACACCTGTAACGCATTGAAATCGCATGAAACTGCTTAGTCCGATGGACTTAAACGCCAAAAACCCGCATTTGTAAGGTATTGATACGCAATAAAACCCGTAGACCCATCGGACTTAGTCCGTTTACGCATAATTTAGGTCCATTAGACCTATTTTCCCTATATTTTAACCAGAAAAGGAGCTTGTAATGAGCAAAAAGCCGTTTATTCACTTGAATATCCATCACTTTAAAACCCACATATCAAAATACATCCGCGAGTTGGAGCGTGATAACGCCGGCGGCATCATTGTTCGCCGTCACGGTCGCCCGATCGCCGTTTTTGCGTTGCTGGATAGTCATAAATCCTCCACCGATGATTAAGCGCGCAGTGCTGCAAAAAACTATAAGTGCCGTTAAAGTAATAAACTTATAGGAATGCACCACCATAGGCGGTATGCTTCGCTGTGATATTTTAAGCCACGGGGAGATATGTATGGCCGAAGCACTTTTGAAGGCAATTAAATGGTATATATTGGTGGGATGCGGCATTATTGGGACATCTGCATTTATTATCTCTGAGAATAGTGGCTCGATCAGGCCGGTCCTTGTTGGTGTCTTGTGCTACGGTATTGTTTATATCATGTCGCATTTTTGGAAGGAATTCCGCCGCAAATTATTGTTGTATAGTATCATTGTGTTTCTTGCTCTGTCGTTTTTAGCGCCTCAGGTGCCAATTTATATGTATATATTCTTTGCAATCAACCCTGCTTGGTTTGATCCGTATTATACATGGGGGGCGACTGTGGGCATTTTAGGTATTCCAATCATGACGTTTATTTTTAAAAAATATGATTAGAAATTGAAGAATACTCTCTAAACGTCAATATTTTTTTGCAGGGCTATGCCGTTGTAGGGAAATGGTTATTTATACTTATCCACGCGGCGCAGCATAAGAAAATCCTCTAAGATTAGCTCTGAGCCTGTGTTTCGTGCTATAATGAGCTATGAAACATGTACAAGTGAAGACTTGGTTTCTCATTCCGTCTGATTGTTTTAAAGGCCAGGAGAGTTTTAATAAGTTAATTTTGAGTATCAGTTTATTGGCCTTATCGGGGTGTGTAACCACCGGAAAATCTGAACCATTGGCGCCATCGCCGCCATCGGTCGCAAGCAGTTCATTCTCTGCGCAACAATCTCATATTCCTTACCAGCCGCATTATTTCTCTGCGCCGATGCAGGTCGCTTTGCTTCGGGTTGATACAGCACCTATTACTGAATCTTCCTTGGGCGTGCCGCCAGAAATTAACGCGGAATATTTACCTTTGAAGGGGGCTTCTTCTTCATCTTCTAAGTGTGGAATAAAGGATCGATTTGATCGTAAGGCAATATTGGCGTATGAGTGGGGGCGTTCTCGTTTGGCTTTAGATGTTGATGGTCTTAATCTTAGCGGCGGTAGTGAGCGCGCTATACGGCTTGAATATAAAATGAGGTTTCAGCCTGAAAAAACTAAAAAGCAGCGTTGCCGTTATTCTTCATCGTGGCAAGGGCTTATTGGTTCGGGGTATCATGAGCTGTTCGTGCGTGAAGAGGATACTGTCTGGGAAGAAGCTAAAGACGTTAAAAGATCCGTCATGCAATATGTTAATCGTGTGTTTTAGGTAAGGGGTCAGCGGGGTTCCTATAAGATAGTTGAAAATGCTTGATGTTATTTATGTGGATATATTGTACTATGCTTATACAAGTGTTTTGTGCATGTCTTTGTAAATCCCCCTCATTTTTTTGGAGTTCCTATATATGTATCGCAATTTTTATCGTTTTATTTTTGTTCTGTCTTCTTTTTTTGTGGTGGGTTGCTCTACAGATTATGTTGCGTACGATGATAAAAATAGTGCAGTTGAGGAGCGGTTGGCTAATATTGAAGATGAACCTATCACACGATTGTCTTTTTTCCCTGTAGAGAATATGAATGATAAACTTGACGTTATTCTTCATCAAGATGGTGAGGTGGTAGGCCGGATTTTGCCTGCTTCTGGTGATGGAAATGCCACAGAAAAAATTTCTGAATGAATAACGTAAAAATTAAGAAACATATAATTTTCAGATATTTATATTGATTTTTTAATGTGGATAACGTAATGTTTCCAGATGCTCTCGCATTCTGCGTGGCATTTCTGCGTATATATCTTAATTTTATCAGGAAAATGTCATGGGTAAGTCTCTTTTACGAGTTATGGTTCTTTGTACGCCTTTTATGTTGGTTTCATGTGGTGAAGGGTGGGAGGCACAACGCGTTGATAATATTGCTCCCTATGGTGGTTCTCGTACCGCAGGCACCGGTGTTGCTTATGTTCGTGCAAAGATGATGCCTGAAAAAGAACTTAAAATTGAGCCGATGGTTGAGGTTATGTCTGAGCCTGTTGTTGAGGCTACCCCGGTTCTTGATGCGGAAGAAATATTTAATGAGGCGCAGACAAAGGGCAGTGCACCGGTAAAGAAATCTACGCCTGTCATGTCTGAGCCTGAAAAACAGTCATTAAATGGACATCGAACCGATGAGGTGTTGGGTGAGGTTAGTAAGATTGAAGCCAGTGCGTCTAATAAAACGGAGAGCGCTCGTTCAATTGAGTTAACGGCAGAGGAGTATATTCAACAAGCGCCCAAAAAATTAGAAATGGTTCATGTTGAACCTTTGGCTGAGGATGCTGCAAAGGAAAAGTTAGTGGCTGAACTTGACGCCGTGCAAGAGGAAACAGAAAAGCTATCTGCTGAGCGCGTTGTCGATAAGGTTGTTGAAAAGAAGGCTTTGGATGCTGCGAAGGTGACGCCTGCTGCACATACGAAAGCAGGTCTGGAAAATGTTGTAGAGGTTCATGAAAATAAGGTTGTAACGCCAGCAACTGAAATTGTTTCTCCGAAAAAAGATGTGTTTAAGTTTAAATCCAGAGGGCAATATGATCTTGAAGATATTTATGATGATCCGTTTGCAGATGATTAAACCGTAAGGAATCTTTAGTATTTACGAAGGTGACGCATAGGGATATGGGTCACTTTTTTTGCGCTGTTATTTTGAATATATGTAAAAATTTAGATAATTTCAAAACGATAGTTATGGACAGAATACTTTCTTTGGAGTTACCATAATAGTTCAAGTGTTGTTCGTAATGCATAGGAAAATTTCGATTTACTATGTTTAATAATAAAAAAAGTAACGCACTTGAAATTACATTTTTGCAATATTTAAGGAAAGGTTTTTGGGTTATGTCAATAGAGGTAGAAACAGTAGTCGCGGTATCAGTCATGATGGCCGTGTTTTCGGCCGTGGCCGCGGTTGGAACAAGCATTGTTCTCGGTGCAGGGTTTGAACGGTTACGTTCTGGCTTTGAAGTTATAAGCAAACAAACTGGATTTTTCAGCGACGCGATCCATAAGTTGGAACATAAAATGGAGGTTGTTGACGATCAAACAGGAAAATTCTCTCGCTCTATCCAGGTGATGGAGGCAAAAGTTACAAGCGTTGGCGAACAAGCGAATGCTTTTACAGGCTCTATACAGAGCTTAGAGAAAAAAGTCGAAATTGTTGATAAGCAAGCTGGCTATTTTGGTGATGCGATCTATCGCCTTGAAGAAAAAGTTAGCAAAGTCAGCGAGCATGAAGATGTTCTAAGTGATAAAATAGAGCAACATGCCGATGCGGATGTCTTGAGTGTTGGAAAGACAGAGGCTCTTGTTTCTCATGCTGAAAAACTGCTTACTCAAATGGGTGCTATTGCTGAACAGATTTCAGAAAAAACTGAGGTTTCTTCTCAAGAGATCGTATCTGATGAGGACAGTATCATGGCCTCTATGCAGGGCTTTGCTCATTATACACATGTACCTGCAATCGATGCAGATGAAGGCATGCGCTATAATTAACAGGCAGGAGTGTTAGGGTGTATTGAAGTGAAAGGTCGAAGCGTTGTTTCGGCCTTCATTTTTATGCGCTGTTTTTGCTATGATTAAAATAAGAAGTGGTAAGGCGAGCAAAAGATGGTTAAGCTGCAAATTATCAGGGTGTTAGCCTGATTTGTTTATTGGTTTTTGTCTGTGGTAGGGGGTCTCTTGACACTGTCTTTTTTTCTTTGGTTTTCGATTTCGGCAATCTTATTGGGTTTTTGGGGGTGGACAAGTATTCTGATTTTTAGGCAGAAGTCTGCATGGAAGATCTACTCTAAGAAAAGAGATCTACGATATTATCCTAATGGCTTTTACGAGGCACCGTCTATGAATGGGGCGGTTGATGGTTATAATATTTCCTTTTTTACTAGTGAGCATTCGGAACTGGATGCGCGTTCGGAGCGCCGCCTGACAGCAATAGAAATTAACTTACATACTGGATTATCGGTTGCTTCTGCGATTGCTAGTGGTGGTATGTCTATGGTTGTTGATACGCTTGATTTGCATAAGGAATATAAACCACCGAACACGGATGGTAAAAGAAAAAGCTGGGATAATAGCTATGTTATTCGTACGCAGGATATTTTGTATATTCAAGAATATTTGTCGGGGGAGCGTCTCGACAGCATCATTGGCTTGATGGAAATTGAAAAGGCGTGGGTTATTCTTTTATTTTTCGAGGATACTGGATTATTGCGCATTGATACACCGTTGCCTCTGGATACGCCGCAAAAGGTGGATGCAATTGTTAAGCAAATGGTGAATGTTGCTCGTACGCTTGAAATGGCTGACGGGGAGGAGAAGGATATTCTTCGCAAAATGCCTAAGGCCAATAGGAAAAAGCAAGCAACATTAGAGATTGATGATGATCTTCTTAATGATGATATTGGTTTTGAATTAGAAGATTAAAAATAGGAAACAGGTTATTTCCCTTTTGTCTTTAGTATATTCACTATGCTTCAAAGCCATCGATATGGAATGAAAATGAGGCATAATCTTTTCCTTTATAATGAATTTTTTTTTCAGATAGGTTAAATATACAATGCGTTTCGTTTGATGAATTGTAACGCCTTAAGTCTATGATTTTTGAATTGTTTGTTGTTGAAAACTCATGAAACCCATTAATTATTTCTGATCTGGTATTACGCCAAGCAATGAACTTTCTGGTAAAGTTTAAAACGGAAATGTCATCTCTATTTTGGGCTTCTACATTTAATGATTTATGTGTTTTTGGAATAGGAAGCCATGGTAAAATTTGTGAAAATCCACAATAGGTGGAACTATCCCATATCATGGGCGTACGGCATCCATCACGCCCTTGCCATTCTGGCCATGTTTCTTTTGCCCAAGGGTCTTGTATGTTTTCAAATGGTATTTCTGCTTCGGGCAGTCCCAGTTCTTCACCTTGATACATGAAAATTGTTCCCGGAAGGCATCCTAGTAGAGCAATGAGCATTTTTGAAAAGTCATTGTGACATGAATATGGCTTATACCAGCGGCTTTGGGCACGTACAACATCATGGTTTGAGAATGCCCAACTGGGCCATACAGATGATTCTATGGCCGATTCGGCCAAATTACTGTTGTTGCCTGAATAGTTGAAGATTGTTTCGATAGGGACACGTACAAGAGCCTCATCCAACGCTTTATGAGTGCCTGACATCATATGCGGGTTGTAACATGTGTGTAGGTGATTTTTGCCATGTGTGTATTCTTGCGCCAATTTGTATGGGTGATCATCTCCGACCTCACCGATTAAAACACGGCCATCATATTGGTTGCTTAATGTACGTAATTTTTTAATAAAGTCCAAATTTTCGGGGCGTGATTTATCGTATATATGTTGTTGGGTTGAGTAGGGTGTTTCTTTTTCAAGTTGGGTGGCAAATTTTGCACCCGTTTTTCGTGGCGGGTTATCGCGTAAAAGTTGATCATGGAAATAGAAATTTACGACGTCCAGCCTAATCCCATCAATGCCTTGATCGAGCCAAAACCTACAAATATCAAGGACTTCGTTTTGAACATCAGGGTTGTGAAAATTTAAATCTGGTTGTTCCCTCAAAAAGTTATGAAAGTAATATTGCTCACGCTCATCACACCATTCCCATGCGGATCCTCCAAAAACGGATACCCAGTTATTTGGCGGAACTCTACAGTTATTCGCGTTATATTTGGCATCTGCCCAAACGTACCAGTTTTTTTTGTTGTCATCACAGAACCAAGGGTGTTCATTAGATGTATGAGAAAAGGCAAGATCGATAACAACCTTTAAGTCCAGAGCATGTGCTTTTTCAACGAGGTCATCAAAATCTGCTCTGGTGCCAAATATGGGGTCTATGTCACGATAATCAGAGATGTCATAGCCAAAATCCTTCATGGGTGATTTGAAAAATGGTGATACCCATATTCCATCAACGCCAAGGTCTGCAATATAATCAAGCTTTTGTGTGATACCGACTAAATCCCCGATACCATCATTGTTGCTGTCATAGAAGGAGCGTGGATAGATTTGATAGATAATCGCGCCGCGCCACCATTCGACAACGTTAGGCATGGATTTTACCTTGCATATACAGGACGGCTTGGCCGGTGATTTCAACGCGCTCACCTTTTAGTGTGCAAATTAGATCGCCGCCACGGGTGGAAAGTTGCTTTGCATTCATCGTTGTTTTCCCAAGAACATCTCCCCAATATGGTGTTAGAAGGCAATGGATGGCACCTGTCACGGGATCTTCATCGATACCGATTTGTGGTGCGAACAGGCGTGAGACAAAATCCGTGTTACCAGTTCCGCGAGCTGTAATGACGAGACCTAGTGTATCGGTCAGGGTTTTTATTTTTGCAATATCAGGTTTGTAGTTTTGGACGGCTTCTGCGCTTTCAAGGATCGCAAAGGTCTTTGTGCTGTTGAGTACGCCCAATACTTTTTGATCTAGGATGTTTTCAATCTCGGATACGTCTTTTTGAACTGTATAGTCCCATGTTGGAAAATTGAGCGTGTACCCCGACGAATTCTTGGTAACGGTAAGCTCACCCGAACGAGAGTCAAAATATATTGTATCTTGTTTGAAACCCAATTTTTCGAAAATACAATATGCGCTGGCCAGTGTTGCGTGACCACATAAATCTATTTCTGTTGTGGGTGTGAACCAGCGTAAATGGAATCCCTTACCCTTTGGTATAAAAAATGCCGTTTCAGAGAGATTATTCTCTGCCGCTATATTCTTTAACACATCATCAGGAAGCCATGTTTCAAGTGGGCAAACGGCGGCTGGGTTGCCGCCGAAAACCGTATCTGTAAATGCATCAATCTGATATATATCTATATCTGTCATGCGCTTTGACCTGCAAAGTTATTTTGCTGCTGCTTCTGTCTTTGTTTCTTCATCAGAAGATTCTGCTGGCTCTTCAGCTTTTGCTTCTTCAGTAACAATTGTCATTTTAACAATTTTGTCCGGACTGGATGGTGGTTCACCAACCGCAAGTTTATCGATGAATTCCATGCCAGCTGTTACCTGACCTAGAACTGTATATTGGCCAGTTAGGAAGCTACAACCTGTATCTGTGAAACAGAAAAAGAATTGTGAGTTTGCGCTGTCTGGATTCGGAGCGCGCGCCATGCCGATTGTTCCGCGTTTATATTTATATTTACTGAACTCTGCAGGAACATCAGGGTATTTTGAACCGCCCATGCCTGTCCCTGTTGGATCACCAGTTTGTGCCATAAAGCCTGAGAGAACGCGATGGAAAATAATGCCATCGTAAAATCCTTCGCCGATAAGTGTCTTAACACGTTCAACGTGTTTTGGGGCAATATCTGGTAATAGTTCTATAACGACGGTACCACCGCTGGATACTTCCATATTTACAATGTTAGCGGTCTCCGCTTTTGCATCTGTTGCTGCTGTCATGATCAAAAGACCTCCAAGTGTAAGCATAAATTTCTTAAGCATTTCATATCCTCTTAAGAGTTAAGATTAATAGAGTATTGGTTACATACCATACGTGAAAATGCAAGAGGGGGGTGTAATTTGTTACACTGTTTCTTTGTTTTTATGGGTGGCTTTTTGCATTTGATCTGATAGCTGCCCAATGGTTAGAGCATTGTTATGTTTGTCTACCATTGTTTTAAGTTCACCGACGCATGTACCACAATTTATGTCTGCGCCTCCGGAACATGCCGCATATACATCCTTAACGCGTGCACTTTCCCCTGTCGCATCTAAATGAGCGCGAACATCGGTATCAGTAAAGGGGTTACACATGCATATATACATATTATTAGTCTAACATATCTGATTCGTTAATGGTAATGATAATTATTATCATTTAAGGTTTGTTAATGCAAGCCATTATCAATTAAGAGAATGTATCGGTTGTTGTTTTGTCTACGAATAAGGGTATATGTTTATTTTGGCTTGACTGATGGAGAGTGTTGTAGTGATTTTGAAGAAAGTAGTGCTGAGCGCGTTATGCATGGTTTTTTTAATGTATACAGGTGTGGCACAAGCGGTAGAGAAGAAGGGCAGTGGTATATATAAGGTTCCTCCTTACAAGATTGCCAAATACATTAAAAAGACAGCAGGAGAGCGGCGCGCGATTGTTCTATATGCATCATGGTGTCCTGCATGTGTTCAAAAAATGCCGGGTATTATAGATTTAGAGAATGCGAAAGCTGGTTCTATTATTGCAATTTCAATTGAGGAGAATTATGCTGATTTTGCACGATATATTCGACGTTTGGGTACTGTTCCGTTTAAAGCTATTGTAAATGATGGGAGTGAGAGCAAACTTGCGCAGAAGTTGAGGCAATTTGGCGTGAGGCCATGGAATAGTATTCCACAAATCATATTGATGGATGAGAAGAACAAGGTGGTGGAGCAAGGTAATTTCTCGGTAGAGAAAATTGCGAATTTCTTGTTTTCTAATGAAAGTGGAGAGCCTTAGGGTTTTTTGTACTTTATGAATGGTGTGAGCGTTGCAACYTGATCATACAGACGACGGGCGCCGACATTATCATGTKCTGTCATCCAATAGACTTGATCKGCACCGTGYTTATCTGCTGCTTGATATACGGCTTCGATAAGGGYTTTACCRATKCCYGACTTCCTTTGTTTTGCGTCYACAAATAARTCCTGTAAGTAGCAATAAGGGCCAATGGTCCAGCAGGAGGCGTGGTAAATATAGTGGGTAAAGCCAATGATGTTGTCATGTTCATCAATGGCGCATAARCCATGAGGGCTTATGCCGTCTGATATTAGACGTTCCCATGTCTTWAATGAAATATCATCTGACAGRTCAGTTTTGTAGAAACTGAGATATTTYYCCCATARRACAGACCATGCWTCATGGTCTGTTTYCTTTAAGGYTCTAATAGAGAAAGACATTAWGCTTCAGAGTCTARTGGGCTTTCAGAATTAATCTGAATATAGTTTTGAATTCCCATGTTTTCGATCATYTGTAATTGTGTTTCCAAATAATCAATATGACCTTCCTCGTCAGAGAGGATCTTTGCGAACAGGTCGCGGGATACATAATCTTTAACGCTTTCTGCATGCTCAACCGCATCACGGTAATGACTTGCGCCACCATGTTCTAGCTTTAGATCACATTCAAGAACTTCTTTGACGTTTTGACCGATCATAAGTTTATCAAGGCTCTGCAAATTGGGGAGGCCTTCAAGAAATAGGATGCGCTTGATAAGATTATCAGCATGCACCATTTCTTCGATTGATTCGTTATATTCATGTTTTGCCAGTTTTGTAACGCCCCAATCTTCCAACATACGAGAATGAAGGAAATACTGGTTTACAGCCGTGAGCTCTTTTTTGAGGGCTTCATTTAGAAACTCTATAACTTTTTTGTCACCTTTCATGGCGAGGACTCCTTCTTATGTTTTATGTCAGGGCACGTTCTAGTATCGCGCCGATATTCTTTGTGTACGCATCGTAGGTGAAAATAGCATCCAGAGCATTTCTGTCAAGTTTTTCAGTAACTTGTGAATCACTCTCAAGCGCATTACGAAGCGTTAGCGTGCCTTTGCCTGTGCTGCGGTCTGCCCATACATCCATGGCGGATTTTTGAACAATACGGTAGGCATCTTCGCGCGAGATTCCCGCTTGGGTCAGGGCAAGCATCGTGCGTTGTGAGAAAACAAGCCCACCTGTCATCTCTAGATTATGGATCATTCGATCAGGATAGACGAGGAGTTTATCAATGATGCCAGCCAAACGATTAAGCGCGTAATCTGCGGAAATTAATGCATCTGGTAGTATGGTACGTTCTACTGCGGAGTGCGAAATATCGCGTTCATGCCATAGAGCAACATTTTCAAGCGCAGGCGTTACGGCGGCGCGAATAATACGTGCTTGGCCAGTTAGATTTTCTGTTCCGATCGGGTTACGCTTATGCGGCATCGCGGAGGAGCCCTTTTGATTTGGGGAGAAATATTCCTCTGCTTCGCGGACTTCGGTGCGTTGCAAATGACGGATTTCAACGGAGATATTCTCGATCGAGCTGGCGACGACGCCAAGTGTCGCAAAGAACATTGCATGGCGGTCACGTGGGATAACTTGTGTGGCAACCGTTTCAGGTTTCAGGCCGAGTTTATCGGCAACATGTTGTTCAACGGCCATATCGGTGGTGGCATATGTACCAACCGCGCCGGAGATTGTAATTGTGCTGACTTCTTCTTTCGCAAGAACCATACGGTCGCGTGCGCGTTTGAAGGCTGCGTAATGTCCTGCGAGCTTCATGCCGAATGTTGTTGGTTCTCCATGGATACCGTGAGAGCGGCCAATACATAATGTATCTTTATGCTCCAAGCTGCGTTTTTTTAATGCAGCCATAACCTTTTCAAGGTCGGCAATAATAATGTCCGCTGCTTGGGTCAGCATGACCGCGAAGCTTGTATCGATGATATCAGAGCTGGTCATGCCTTGATGCACGTAGCGTGATTCTTCGCCGACATATTCGCCAACAGAGGTCAAAAAGGCAATAACATCATGCTTTATTTCGGCCTCAATCTCGTTGATACGATCAACATCGAAATTGCCTTTTTCGCGTAGGGCAATCGCCGCGCTTTTAGGAACAGTGCCAAGCTCGGCCATTTTTTCCAGAGCAAGTGTTTCAACCTCCAACCAGATGCGGAATTTGTTTTCCTGTTCGAAGATGCTGGTCATTTCTGGTCTTGAATAGCGAGGTATCATTTTTGTCTTTCCAGTTTATTTTTCTACTGCGTTACGCATCACTTGCCTAGCTGAACTAGGCGGCGTTCCTTGTGCCTAGTATAAAACCAAACTGCTGCGACAAAACGGAGCTAATTTTTTATATTTGTCCAAAACGTATTCGATTTTTGGCAGAGGATCAAGGGGGTTAAAGATAGTTACCCTAATTAAATACATAGCGACCGTTTTTTGCCGTGGCATGTGCGGGGGTGCGGTATTTTTCAAAGTGGTCATAGCCTTCTTTCAGGTTCTCCCAGAACGGATACCAGCGTGATTTATTGCGTGCCATCATATTTTTTTGTGTCATGCGAAATGGGTAAATGTGAACCGGAATAGATTTATGCCCGTATTTAAAGTTTTGCTCAACAATCAGATAAATTTCTCCGATGCTTTTATCTGTCATGGCGAGACACCCCAAAGACACGCAATTTCCATGAATCATAAGTAAAGAACCTGTGCGCCCCAATGATTTATCATAGGCATTAGGAAACCCGATATTAAAGGATAGAAAATATTGACTATTCGGGTTTAAGCGATCTTTTGTGACGTTGTAGAACCCTTCAGGGGTTTGCTTGTCGCCTTCTTTTAGTTTCGGACCTAAAACGCCAGATTTGCTGCAGACGTTATATGTTTTGAATAAGTCGTACTGATTGCTATATGTGCTTTTGACCCATAGCTCTAGTATCATTTCTGATTTGAATGCGCGGAGCAGCATCGGGTTATCCATGCTCATGCCTTTAATAACCATTTCAGTGCGCAGAACCGAAAAGTTCTTTTCGCGCAGACTTTCAAGCTGCTTATTAATGACTTGCTTTTGCAATGCCTGTCCACGCATTGGCGGGGGGCCTATGTTATTGCCACGTGGTTGTTGTGTGCAGCCAGAGGAAAAAAACAAAACGATTGTTAGAATGATGGTGAGTAATACTGGTGGCCAGAGATACATTAAATCAATCCTTCATTGCGAAAGGAGGTGTAGCCATTTCGGGCAATAATTATATGGTCGTGTATTGTTATTTCAAATGTCTTGGCGGCGGCAATGATTGCGTTGGTCATGTCTATGTCTGCTTGTGATGGTTTGGGATCACCGCTTGGGTGATTATGTACGAGGATAAGTGCTGTTGCGCCTAATTCAAGGCTACGTTTCATAATTTCACGTGGATAGGCTGGTGTGTGGTCGACCGTACCTGAACCCTGGATTTCATCGGCGATCAATTCGTTCTTTTTATTCATGAACAGAATGCGGAAATGTTCTTTCTTTTCATGTGCCATGCTCATATGGCAATAGTCCATTAATCGTGTCCAATTATTCAGAATTGGCTTTTGCATGAGTTCTTGTTTCATCATGCGTTCAGCAATCGCAGTCACTGTTTTAATTGCAGTGGCAACATTTTCACTGATGCCATCTATTCTTGTGAGATCCGTGTGGGATGCACTCATCAGTTCGGGGAGTGAGCCAAACTCGGTGAGGAGGGTCTTGGCCAATTCTTTAACGTCGCGTCGCGGGATTGCCATGAACAGCAAGAGTTCTAGGAGTTCATAGTCCTGTAAAGCATTCGCGCCAGAGGCGACAAAACGATCTCTTAATCGTTGTCGATGACCGGCATAATGCGGGGCTTTGTTCTTTTGCTGTCCAAATAAATCGGTCATTTAAGTCCTGATCTTAGCCATAAGGTGGTTTTGTGAAACCCTTGGGCGAGAGCGTAAATATTTCAAAGCCACTTTCTGTGACAGCCAGTGAATGTTCAAATTGGGCAGAGAGAGAGCGATCACGTGTGACCGCCGTCCAACCATCTGATTTAAGGACTTTGGTTTTGTAATTACCGGCATTAATCATAGGTTCAATCGTAAAAAACATGCCGGGTTCTAATATTGTACCGGTACTTGGTTTGCCGTAATGCATTACCGATGGTGGCGCATGAAAGACGCGACCCAAGCCATGTCCGCAGAAGTCACGTACAACGGAAAAGCGTTGGCTTTCGGCAACGTGTTGAATGGCATATCCAACATCACCAAGCGTCGCACCGGGCTTTACGGCCTCAATTCCGGCCATCATAGAATCATAGGTCACATCACACAGGCGACGTGCCTTGACAGAAATTTTATCACCCACCAAATACATACGTGATGTATCGCCGTGCCAGCCATCAAGGATGACCGTTACGTCAATATTGATGATATCTCCTTCGCGCAGAGTTTTTTCATTGGGTATACCGTGGCAAACAACATGATTAATTGATGTGCAAATAGATTTAGGAAAGGGGGTTGGCCCGCCGCCTTGATAATTAAGTGGCGCGGGAATTGCGCCTGCCTTTGTACAATGATTGTGGCACAGGCTATCGAGTTTCTCAGTTGTAACACCGGGAACAACGTGATCCGTTATCATATCCAGAATTTCTGCCGCCAGCTGTCCTGCTTTGCGCATTCCTTCAAAGTCCTCAGGTGGGTGTAATTCTATACCTTCGGCTGAGAAAGTGGGTGTATTCATTTGTATTCCTTTTGCAAAGTCTGTCATCTTTTTCCTACACATGTTAAATATAGCTTTGTGTAAGGCGTGTAAAGAAGATTGGATGAATTCAATGGGCAAACAATATACAGCGGCAATGATTGTGATTGGCAATGAAATTTTATCGGGACGAACACAGGATTTGAATATCAACTATGTCGCGAATAAATTGGTTGAGTGTGGTGTTGTCTTGACGGAGGTACGTATTATTCCTGACCTTGAGGATATGATTGTTTCAACGATTAGGGCGTTGAGCCCTCAGGTGGATTATATCTTTACCAGCGGTGGAATAGGGCCGACACATGATGATATTACGGCGGCCAGTGTTGCGAAGGCCTTTGATGTTGAATTGGTTGAAAATCCGCAGGCTAGAGCGTTATTGCTTGCGCATTATGGCGAGGGTGATTTGAACGAAGCACGTCTTAGGATGGCGCGTATCCCTGCGGGGGCAGAGCTTGTGCCTAACCCCGTATCTGCGGCCCCTGGGTTCATTATTAAAAACACATATGTTATGGCAGGGGTTCCACGCATTATGCAGGCGATGATGGATCATATTGCTTATAGTTTAGCTGGTGGCGCGGTTATTCTCTCACGAACTGTTCCATGCAATTTAACGGAGAGTATAATTGCCGAACCATTGGCTGAGATTCAAGATCAATGGAAGAGTGTGGACATAGGAAGCTATCCTTATTTCAAAGATGGCGTATTGGGCGTGAATGTCGTTCTTCGCTCTCACATTGAAGATGATTTGGTAAAGGCTACATCTGATGTTTTGCACATGGTTGAAAAATTAATAAGCACCTGAGCCGCCGAGAACAACGCGTAGTGTTTTGATCATAATCACAATGTCACCCCAGACTGACCAGTTTCGTACATACCAGCCATCCCAATAGACGCGCCTGTCAAAGCTTGCATCGCTGCGTCCACTAACTTGCCAGAGGCCAGTGATACCCGGGCGAACTTGGTAATAATGTTTTATCGCGTCACCGAAGAGGGGCACTTCCTCATCAAGGATAGGGCGCGGGCCAACCAAACTCATATCACCTATTATGACGTTCCAAAGCTGTGGCAGTTCATCAATGCTAGTCTTGCGGATGATACGCGCGGTTTTGGTTGTTACACGTGGGTCATCTCTTAGTTTTCTAAATTCTTCCCATTGTGCTTTTGCTTCGGGATCGCGTTCAAGGAGTTCATGAAGCAAGTGATCTGTATTTGGTTCCATGGATTGGAGTTTCCAACATTTAAACTTGTTTCCATTCCTGCCGATGCGATATCCACCATAAAAGAATGATCCACCTTGTCCTTCGATTTTTAAAAGAGCCATAACGCTTAGTATGACAGGAGAAAGGCAAATTAGTGCGGCAGAGGCAATGCCAATATCCATGGTGCGTTTTAGAAAACGTCCCATAGGGGAGAATATGGAAGTTTTGGCATGGAGTAGCATAATGTCATAGCCGAAGAAGTATCGTGGTTCCATTTCGAATAGGCTGACACGTGATACGGGCGGGACAATGGCGTATAACGCTTTTAGCTCTGTTAAAGCGTTGATAAGTTCATCGCGCTCTTCTCCTCGGAATGTTTCCAGAGAGATAACGAAAAAATGGTCGATATTTTGTTGTATATATTCATGGTAATTAATTTTACCGTGTATGACGTTAATATCTTTGTATTGGGCAGGGATAGCACTCATGTCGAGGCCTTTTGCAGCCTCTCGATCGCGCAGGGAAACTGTCTTAATGTCATAGCCAGTGTAGAGATCTGCGTTGAATGCAAACAAGACGTCTGTGATAGTATTAATGTCACCGATCAGGATTGTTGGTATGCGCCAGATATTTTTTTTGCGGGCAATGGCATAAACAATTTGTCGTCCTGTTAGGGTCAAAAAGAATACGTAAACCCAGCTTAAGCCGATGAGTAATCTGGAAAAAGACATATCAAGGGCAAAACGAATAAAGCCATCCATAATAAGTGCCATTAAGCACACTGAGAGGACGTTTTGAACTTGGCTCCACCATGGCACACGTTGTGTATAATGGCCTTTGGTAAAGAATAGGAATAGAACAATCGGGCACATCCATACAAAAAATAGATCACGGATCATTGTATAATCAGATAGGGGCTTATTGTATATTCCTGGAAAAATGAGATCTTTTAAGAATTGCGCCGTTAACAAGGCCAGAATGAAAGATAAGCTCATGGCGATCATATCAGAGAAAAATAAAGTGATACTGATTGTTTCTTTAACAAGGGGTCTTGTTTTTTCGCTTTTTTTATTTGCGTTACTTGGTAACATTATAGGCTCGGTTCATGCTGTTTTATTGTTTAAGTAATTGTGTCTATAGCTGCATAATAGGCTGCATTTATTAAGATATGTTGAAACCATAGGCAAGTGTCGATGAAAGAATATATTTTTGATTTAGGGTGATAAATCAAAGTAGATACGATGATACGCATTGTCGTTATCCGGAGAGAGGCGCTTTTCTCGTAATATTTGAGTTGTTTTCTTTAAAGACAGGACGATCATACTGCCTTTGCCATTATTAAGCGGTTCCACACTAAGCGATTCTAACAGTTTTGAATGTTTGAAGTTTTTGTTGTTGCCGTCAATCCATCGTGCCTCCGGTAGTTCGATAATAATAAGCTTTTCATTATTGTCCAGATCGATACTGAAGTTGGTTCTATGGTTGGTGTCAAGCACGATACGCAATTTGTCTGCGTGCTCTCCAACGCGCAGATTTAAGGCGACCACACCATCATGACTAGGTGGTGGTGCTTTCTTGGTGGTGGTGGCTTTCTTTGGAGGTTTCTCCGGTGGTTTTTTATATGGTTTTTCGAATGGTTTTTCCTTTTCAATATGATCAGAGGGCTGAACCTGAGCAATTTTCTGTTGCTCGGGTGGCGGGGTTTGCTGCGGCTCTAATTGCTTTACTTGCAATTGAGGTTCAGAGATCTCTATCAATGCTTGAGGTGGCTGATTGGCTGGTGTTTCCTGCAGCAATACCTCTAATTCTTTGATAAGGTTCTGTATGTCCGACTCCACAGCGGCTAATCGGACGATAGATGGTTTGTAAACTTCGAATTCTTTTCTGAGATCAACAACGGCATTTTCAACGCGATTGAAGCGCTCACCGGCGTTTTTGATGTTTTCTGTAAAGAGCGTATCTGCGTTGATACCCTTCATTGGCTTTAAAAGCGGCAGGCCATTGGGCATGTACTGGGTATTTGTCTGGCCAGGCTTTAAGGGTTGGGTGTTAAATGCAGGAGGAAGGGCTATCGGCGTACTAATCCCTTGGTTTTTCTTAGTGTTTTCTGAATTTCTTGAGGTTTTAGTGGTGGATGATTCGGCTTTTTTTAGGTGCAAAAGACCCTCAGGACTACACGCAGTAAGTAGACCTAAAAATAGTGTCAAACATAGACTCAGAGCTATTTTTTTATACATATAGTTAAGAACCACAAGCCTCAGAATAGAGACGTTAAGAACTAAGAAAAGTACGCAGCAGAAAACACCAAGTTAGATTCTATCCTAAAAACACCATTGGCATCAATAGGATATTTAAAAATAAAGTGCAAAATTATGGTTGCTTTTAGGGATTTATTTCTAGAGAAGGTTGAATTGTGTGTTTGAGTGAGGCTGGGAGTTGTGCACATATTGTGGCATTGATTATCACTGATAGTGATTGCAGAGGGCGATGGCTTTTTGTATGGTTGTTCATTGTCATGGATATTTGGGAGTTTGAGCGTGCGTTTTTTCGGGTATTTTGTCTGTTTTGTGTACGTTTTTCTTGCGACTCTTCCTTCGTATGCGGGGGTTACAACTATTCAGGCTCTTAGTTTTGGTGAGTTTGTGATGAAAAATAATGACGCCGCGTATGATATTACTATTAATACCAATAGTAGTTTTACTTTTTCGGCCGCTGGTTTTATTGAAATTACGGCGCCAGTGGAAGGGATTTATGATCTTGATGGTATGGCGCCCAGTACTGCTATTGCAAGTGTTACGGTTACGCAAGTGACGCCGTTAAGTGGGTCAGGGTTTGATTTGCAGATGATTAATTTTCAAGAAACACACCCTGGTAGTACGGATGGTTCGGGCGTTGCGAGGATTGAGGTCGGTGCGACGGCGCGAACAAATGGTCTTGGTGGTTCATATATCGATCAAACGTTCAATGGCACAATACAAATTCAGATTAATTTTTAATATGTTACATGGTTTTATTAAAGTAAAAAAGGAAGAATAAAGAATGAAAAAATATTTGATGGCCCTTTTTGTTATGGGTGCTGTTTGGGGTGGTTGTCTTGTTGGTGGTTCCAGCGTTGCGCATGCTGATATTTTGATTACGCCGACACGCGTTGTGTTCGGGGAGCGTGACCGTTTTGGTGTGGTTACTCTTGCGAATAACGGGGATAAGGTCAGTACCTATAAAATATCTTGGCGTTTTTTCAAGATGCAGGAAGAGGGCCCCGCCTATAAACCTTTGAATCAAGCGGATATGGATTATGATGTGTCGAAATACATTGTTTTTTCACCTAGGCAGGTAACGTTACAGCCGGGGGCAGTGCAAAAAATACGTTTGGCATTACGTCGGCCTGCGGATATGCCGGAGGGGGATTATCATGTGCATTTGGGCATCTCGACTGTTCCAAATGATGATCCTGATGTTGTTCCGACGGGAAATGCGAAAAATGGTAGGCCTATTTCTAGGTTGGGTGTGGAGGTTAATGTTGGCTACACGATCCCAATTATTGTTCGCTCAGGGAAGGTTGACGTTAATTCTTCTATTGGGCGTATTAGTCTTTCACGGAATCAGAAAAACGGATTTTTGAAGGTGGCTGTGCCGGTTCATCGCGAAGGTGCGCCATATTCTATTCTAGGGCATTTGATGGTGTATCATATTGATGAAAATGGTGATGAGACACGCGTTGGAGAGATTAGTAATGCGCACATATTCCCAGAAGTGGATCGCCGTGTTTTTGATGTGCATTTGATCAAAGATATTGTTGGTGGTTCGTTGCGTATTGTTATGTATGATTATACGTATAGTAATGTATCCGGAAATAATTATATCTACACAGAGAGAACGTTCCCTTTGGAGTAGATTGTGTCCGTTAAAATATAGGGCATTGGTTAAGCCCCGCTTTTTTGTGGGGCTTTTACTTTGGTTCATGTGGGGATGGAGTGAAGCATTTTATTTTAGGCATGTAAAAAGGCGCCTATAAGCGCCTTTTTGTCAGGGAATTTAAGAAAAATACCCTAGTAAGAGAATACCACATCAAAGCTTGCAGGATGCGCGCCGTCTGGTACTTGTCCAGAGAATGTAATGTCTCCGCCAAACGTAACTGTTTCTGCAGTAGCAGCTGCAACAACTGTCACTGTACCTGTTGCGGCATCTGCGTTCAGGGCGATAGGGCCTTCTGAGGCAGTTCTATATCCCGCTGCGGTAAGGGATAGTCCGGCATCTGCGAAATCACTTGTACCTGAACGTGTTATGGTCAGAGATGATGCGGCCGGTGTTTCAACGGTAACAACGCCTTCTGTTGCGGCGGCTGTAACAATCAAGAATGTAGAATCCGTTACGCCTGCGACAGTTGCAAGAACTGTCCCGTCATTTGTAAGTGTGATGATAACATCGTTTGCAATATCATCCGCGCCACCAATTGGAACAATACCAACCCATGTGCCGAAATCCATGTCGGATACGTCAATGGTTGTGATTGCGCTGGTCATAGTGATTGATGCGTTAACTGTTTCTGTTTGAGCAAATGAATTGCTTGTGATGGCGAAGCCAAGCGATACTGCGCTTGCGAATGCCAAAAGTTTAAGGGTGTTACGTCTCATTAGGTTTCTCCTTTTTCCCTAGATTAAGATACTGTTACTCAGTTTACGAGTGGGATAAAATACTGATACTCAGTAAGTGGTTGAGATAAGTTATATATCTCTAGATACCATTATCATACATAAATGGTTAAATCATTATTAATGTAGTCATTTTATTTAAAATACATGTGGCTAACTTTAGGTGGTCATCCAGAGAAGTACATCATTTTTATCATTAATCAATTGTCTTTGTCAAGTGGGTGTGATGTAATGTGATTAAGGGTTATAAATCCTTGTCCACAGAGTTATTCACTTTTTATGTACAGATTATATGCGAGGAAATTGGTTGTTTTTCGGATGAAACATTTTTTTCATTTTTGTTTTTTACATGGAATTTTTATRTGTACGGTATTGATGCCGTGGCATCTAAATGCGCAGCAATTGGACGTGACAGAGCGCGCAGCCTTTGTAAATMAYCAAAAACGYTTGGCYTTGGCGCGTTCATTTGTTTCYAAAATGAAATCAGGYTTAAAGCGTGGCGATGGTTATCTTGCTGCGGCTGGGCTTAGCGTTCAAACGAATATATTGTTGGATGGTGARGTTTTATTACTACAACCGGTTCTCGATAAGAATTTTCGARTAGACGGTGTTATATATGGYGTTGTTCGGAAGGATAARATTTTATTATCACTTCGCGATATTCGTGATGTYTTACAAATACCGTTGGTTATTGATGTAGAAAATAAGACAGTGGAAGGGTGGTATGTCAGAGAAGATAAGATGTTTTCTCTRGATATAAAGTCTGGAATTGTGCGCACCGATATWGGTGAATTTAAYATATCMAAAGATGTTTCGGTCGAGGGGGATGATRTTTTKGTTCCSGCCGTTGAATTGGGGCAATGGATAGATTTTAAGCTWGARCCAGTTATATYTGCGCAAGACCTTCGTATTTCATCKTCWGAATTATTACCGATACAGGCTAAATTTAACCGAAGAAATAAGAATGTTGGCGGGCGTAAAGTTCCAGAGGTGTCRCTGCCGCGTATTAAWGATGATTATAAAGCKTTYAGCATGCCATCTGTTGATGTTGCAACGCGCTCTACCTATCGCAAGCAAGGGGACGCAACAAAAGGTATTGATTTGCATAGCGCGACTATTCGCTCCGTCGGGGATTTTGTGCATGGAACATTATCAACGCAATTACAGTTAAATAACGTTGATAATCTGAAAAATGTACGGATGAAATATAAACAAGAATCTTTAAATGATGATTTGTTGGGGCCGTTAAAGGCACGTCTGTTTGAGGTCGGTGATGTTACAACGACGTCGGTTCCTTTGGGTGGACGTTCGGTACAGGAATTGGGCGTGAGGGTTACGAATACAAATGCTCTACGAACATTTAGTGCCCCGGTTACAGGGATATCTGGGACAGGTTTTCCCGGATGGGATGTTGAATTGTATCGGGAGAACCAGCTTTTAGGGCTTAGAGAGATTGGTGATGATGGCTTTTACCAATTTGCAGATGTTAGCTTGTTCCAATCGAATAATAATTTTCGTCTTGTATTTTATGGGCCGCAAGGAGAAATTAGGGAAGAAAGCGTCTATGTTCCTGTTGATAGGACACTGCTTTCACGCGGGGAAGGGATTTATGATGTCTCTGTCAGTTTGGATGGTGAGAATACTTATAATAAGTCTAGTGCTAATTTGAATTCAGATGAGGATACAAATATTAATGTATCTGCGCGTTATGAGTTGCCCATTCGGGATGGTATTACGATGAGTGCTGGTGTGCGTAGTGGTGTTGAGCAAGGTAAGCGTGACACGGCCTTGAACCTTGGAGCGTCTATTGTTGCAAAACAGGTTTTGTTGAATATAGGCGCTGCGGTTGATGATGAAGGTGATATGTCGGCGCAGCTTGTCGCGCGGCGTGATTTTGGCGAACATGAGGTTAGTAGTACGCTGGATTGGCTTGGTTCTTCTTTTGATGTGCAAG
This sequence comes from Zetaproteobacteria bacterium, assembly GCA_002747015.1. The sequence continues at coordinate 250,255 of NVXI01000001.1, read as the reverse complement.
GTGGTGGTGGTGATAATGATGTTGGCTCTATTCGTAATAATATTTCGATTATTGGTCCATTTCCGTTGCAGTTGGGTTTAAAGCCTAGATATAATTTTTCTACAAATTATAGGTTGGATACGAATGATGACTATATTCTAAGGTCAACAGCAGGGATTAGTACGGCGTGGAAACATTTTTCTCTGAATAAAAGCCTGACACATGTCACTGGCTCAACCATTCAAGATGATTCTATTGATTCAGTGACAAGTGTTACGGGGACATATGGCCGTAACCGTGTTCGATTACTCGCTAATTATGAGTTAAAGCCGAATAATGAACTGAAGAATATTCTAGCAACGTATAAACGGGATTTCACCAAGAAAATAAATGTGGAGCTTAAGGTTAATAAACGTTATGAGACATCTCTTACAGAGTACTCGGCTAAGTTGGATTGGCAGGCGGGATTTGCCCGTATTTCACCAAGGGTAACCTACAACACACAACAAGACTTTTTTGCCGGCCTTGATACGCGCTTTAGTCTTTTGCGTGACCCAACACAAGGGCGTGTGAAGGCATATGATTACGCCATTACAAGTACCGGCGGCGTTAGTGCTTTTGTGTTTTTGGATAAAGATGGTGATGGTCTGTTTAATGGTGATGATGAGCCATTGGAAGGCGTCGTTGTCAGGGCACCACAAAATGGTGGGCGTTTGCTAACGGATGAAAATGGTATTGCTTTATTTACGCGTATGGGGAAATTGCGTCTTACGGATGTTTATGTAGATCCGGAAACCTTGCAAGATCCTGCTTGGGTGACTGGCTTTGATGGGGTGTCTATTTTACCGCGTGAGGGGAATATTGTAGAGGTTAATTTTCCAATCCACATATCTGGTGAATTGGACGGTAGTGTTTATACACGGGCTGTTCCTCTTCCGCTTGGAGATGGGGTTACAGAAATACGTGAGCCAAAGCCTGTGTCTTTGAAGAATGTGCGTTTGAAGCTGTATAATGCGCAAGGTGAGCTGCAAGATAGTGTTCTTACGGATGTCACCGGATTTTACTATTTCCCGGCTATTCCTCCGGGGCGGTATTTGTTGATTGTTGATGAGAGAAGTGCAGAGCGTGGCAAATTTATACGCCCAGCCCCTCAACAAATAGAAATAAATTATGATGGAACGATCATTTACGGCAATGACATTTATGTTGATGCGGGTGATGGTGATGTGCCAAGTGCGTTTATGTCTGATTTGGATGATTATAAGGCGCGCCATCCGCATGTTGATTTTTCAAAGGATGAGTATGATCTTGTTTTGAATTTGGGTGAGTATAATTCAAGGTTATTGATGTCCGTCGTGTGGTATAAGTTGCGCTCACGTTATGACGCTATGCTGACGGGGGGGGATTTATTTGTGCCACCTCGGCAAAGTTATGCCGACGTTAAAACGGGTAAACATACTTTGCGTGTGGGTTTACAGGGAATTACACTGGAACAGGCTTATAATCGCTGTCATGCTTTGATGGTGCGCGATCAATATTGTAAGGTCGAAATTTATCCTTCTTATATAAAACAGGCGCAAGCAGATACCACGATGGTGGTCGAAGCGGAGTAGGCTTTACTGTTATTGAGCATCTGCTTCTAGCGCAATTTGTTTGTTTTGTTCATTGCTGAGTAATTGTGACAGGTTTACTTGTTGTGGGCACATGGATTCTCCGTTCTCTTCAAGGCATATTGTGCACAGAGTGCATGTGTCTGATAATGTGTTCAGGTATTCCATCGGAAGTGTGACATGCTCTATTTCTTCTGGTTCAGCACTCAGTGATTTGCTTGTTTTCCCATATTTCTCAAGGAAAGTATCTATTTGTTCGCGGGCGTAGTTAAAAGCCGGTCTGGCGATGAATTTATTGGCTCCATAGGCCGCTGTACCCGATCCATAACCTAATCCTCCCAGCCCTAAATGTGCAAATACGAGATCATCAATAGGGTTGATCAGCAAAAACATCCCTGTTGAGCCAAGTACACCCAATGCATATCCGGCATGTGGAACCATATTTTGGATCGTTTCACCGCCAATACCTGCGGTGTCAATTCCTGCAAGGGCTATGCCTGCGCCGATAAGGGCTAGCCCTGTTTTTTTCTTATATGGGACCTCGTTCACGACACTTTGTATGCCACGTGCGCCACGGGCAATTTTATCCCAGAGTGGATTTAATCCTAGTTTTGTTTGTTCCCATGCGATTTTCATACTTATATCAAGTTTATCAACGGCGGTATGAAGGGCGTAAGATGCTTGTGTTAGGCCGCCCCGCTGATGTAGGGGGATATGTGAGAAGTCTGTTTGCCCATTTCCTATTTTGCCCCTTTGCTCTTTTAGCCCATTGATGTTCTGCGCGTATTGTTTAAAGCTCTCTTTGCGTGATTGGATATTATATTGAACATTGCCAGCAAAAGTGAAGCGATCCATTTCCTTTTCTGATGGTGATTTTTTATATATAGCATTATAGATTTCAGAATTTCCACTGATGAAGGCTTGAGCCTGTAATACTTTTTTCAAATCTTTATTGATGTGATGTTCGAATTCTTTAATGTCTATTTTTTCGTTTTGAACATCCTTTAAAGCCTGTGTGAACGATTTTATTTTGCCATGTACAAAGTTATGATAGGTCTTATTTTCTTCACCCATATAGCGTGATGAGATATCCATGGCCAAATCGAATTTTCGCAATGCTATTAATGTGGGTTCTAGATTGTCAGAAGCGATTTTAAAATTGGATGATAGTGTTTTTACCAAACGCTTTTTGGAATAGGATATTTCCTTAATATCATCAGGCAGGCTTGCTCTTACTTGTTCTTGTAATAGGGCGGCTTGTGACAGAGACTCCATAATATCTGGACGGGAATCTAATAATTTAAATCGCGCCTCATCATTGTTGAGGTGATTTGTTAATGTACGTGCATTTTCCGTTATTTCTTTATGCAGGTCTTTGGTTGAATTGGCGGTGTGTTTCCACAGAGATGCGGCGGCAATTCCGGCAAGTAGAGGGAATGCAAAACCACCTTTATCTGCTTCATTGGCAAGGATAATGGTTTGCGGCTCAAAAAACGCGGTTAATGTGGCAGCAGGAATGGCAAGTGGTCGCTCTTTTAATGTTGCGATTGTTGAATTCATAAACCCATCAAAGAATCCAAAAATGCGTTTTATACCGTTCCTAGGGCCGGAGGTAAGAGCCATCATGGCGAGTGCGGCAATCATTGGAATATGGCCGATTGTGGTTTGGAATACATTGACTTTGAATGTTTTCTCGCCGGCATCTATTGCGCCGTTGCTTGCCGATTTGAAAAATGATGCGCTTTCATTCACTGTGCCGCCGAGGGCCTCGACCGAGTTTTCTGTGGCTAACCTTGCGAGATCTAGCATGGATAGGGTTGTTCCGGTTACGGCATTATCAATGGTGAAATGTTTGTAAGCCCCTAAAATTCCGTAGTTATTGTGAACATAGCTGGAGAGTTGTTGCATTTGGTCGTCAGAAATATCTAGGCCATTGTCGCGGATAAGGCGTGCGAATTCTTTCTTATCCTCTTCTGTTAGCTTGCTTAGGTCTAAATCTTCGATTTGTGCAGCTGTGTCGCTTAGGCCGCTACCATCATTTAAGCTACCCATTATGTCATTAAAGGACATTGAATCTGGAATGCTCTCGGTTATGGCGGCATCATTCATTGTATTCGCGGCTTCAAGAAGTTGATTTGCGCCCTCGGCGTCGCCACCTGATTGCATATAATAAGTCAGCCATCCTAAAACGGCACATGAGGCAACAAATTCTTTTTTGGAGGCAAATGGGCGTTGATAAATATCTTGAAAGAAATCGATTGTATTATCAACAAATTCAGAGGAAATGCGGCTGATCCCGTCATGTCCAGTGCCCATTGTTCTTTCAAAAACATCTGTAACTGTTTTTTGATCGTCATTAAGGTGTTCATTGGCGATGTTCTGCCCTGACACGGATATGTTCGCAATCATTTTTTGAACAGTGCTATAGCTTTCTTGATGGCGCGTTTTTTCCTCTTCTGACATTCCCTTTATTTGGGGGATAGAGGTTTCAATTACGCGGGCAATGTTCTTCAGGAAGGAGAGCAGTTCTTGGAACGTTGGATCATGCGCGATGGCTTCGATATGTGCTTGTGTCACATGTTTGGCTGCATTGAAATGTAGGATGACATCATTGAGAACATTCACATCATTTACAATATGCCCCATCTCTGGATTTTTTCTTTGCATAAAGTAATAATGTGACCAACGTGCTTTCATAGCATCAGATTCAAGTATCGGCGTTATAGCCGAACTTGCAATAATCATATTTTTAAGCGTATCCCTGTTATCTTTAGGTATAGCAGTATCTTTAATAATGGCTTTATATATGGGGGAGTGTATGTCGTTTACTTCTGATTCAATACGCTCAACGGCCTCTTTAACACGCTCTTGATGGCGCGTGTCTTCAAGCAACGTCATAAATTCTGGTGTTTGTAATTTATTGTGGGCAAGGGTGCAGAAATTATTCATCTCTTCCATCGTCAGGTAGATTGTATCGCTGTTGCGGGTATCGTTACCTTTAATTGTGGTAAGCATATCCCAAACCTTAACATTAATGTCTCTGGCGTTGTCTTGATCCATAAAGTCTTGTGATAATTTGAACTGAAATCCTTTTGATGGGTGGAAGTGGCTGCCTTTAATAATGGCAGGCTCTAATGCGGAGGTTGCTTTGTCGGAATCATAGTCTCTGGCGCGATTTTTTATATCGATTTCACAGGTTTTGCGCCACATATCAGCAGTACGAATTTCATGTTCTGGGCCGTGCTGATGCTCTTCATCGTCGTTAGGGTCTATGTATTCAGGCAGAGTTGCGGAGTTTGTTGTCATGACGCGAAAGAGTGCGAGGGTATTTTCTCTCTCTCTTTTTATTTGCATATTCACTGTGTCACGCATCATAATTTTTCTGGCTGCACTGGCGTCATTATATCCAGAGCTTTCCTTCACACAGCGTTCTATGCTCATATTTATAGGTTGGTGAAGGTTATGTAGATGTGCTTTTAGATCCGAAAGATGTCCTGTGAAATCTTGTTCGCCATTACCGCCGAAGAACTCCATTTTGTAACTTTGTGATTTAGGTATAGATTCTATATATGCACCGTAATCACGCGCCATTTTTAATAATGATTCATCAATAAGGAAGTGCGATAACCCAACTTTATTATTGGGTAGGGATGTGCCTTTTTTTCGGAACTGCTCGTTGATATCGTGAATTTTCATGGCGGTTTTCTACATTTACTTTTGCGCTGTTTTAGTCGCAGGGGAGAGGCTTTAGGGGTGAGAAGGCTTTGCGAATAAGTCCATAGCGTCTGAATTCAATTCATCTAAGCGATCTTCACAAACCTTAAACATATCGTTGGTCACATCCAAAAAGGAAATTTTGTGGAAACTAGACAACATTCCAGTGTCTTTTGTATTACCTGAAAAAATTCTTCCAGGTATAGAAAAAATATGTGTTGCTGCGGCTTTTGTACTACTTTGGCCGATTGGGTAGAGTGATGTTTTCGAAGTCGTAATCATGTCTTTTTCCACATTACGATTCGGGTCAGGTTTTATACCATTGAGTGCCAAATGGAATTGAGTGGTCATAGCCAGTGTAGGCTTCATGAAGAACTGTAGGTATTTTTGACCTTCTTTAATAACATTACCGCTTTTTCTTTTGATGTCTTTGTTGGCTGTATATGCACGGACACCAATAAATGCGAGATCAGCATCAACAGGCACTTTTAATGTTCTGCCGTGGTAATTATAAGTGAAATATCCTTCTGGCCCTTTTCCAAATAATTCTGTAATTTGCCTCTGTGCATTGGTCAGGCGTAGTCCTGCGGCCTTTTGTGCTGTAATATTTCCGGATTTCTGGGCTTTATCAACAGCCAAAGCAGCGGGGTAGAGAAGTGAAATCGCTTCTTTTGCTGTGTCGATTATATTGTCTCCGGTTGTGGGTGCTTGTGCGGAGGCTGATACGGATATAAGCATCCCTAATCCAGCGGCAACGTTAAACATTTTTGATTTGATTTTATTCATTTTTTTACTCTGGCTTTGTTTTTATTGATAATCATTCGCAATTTAATACTTGACGATATGTATTGTCAATGATAATTATTCGCAACAACAATATGGTAAGAGCCGTAGATAGGTTTTCAATATGGCAGCGGATGTAATGAAAGAAGATGAAGGCGATAGTTTGCTTTCAGGTGGGCTAACCAAAGCATTTTCATATGCGGTAAAAGGGGCGGCTTGGTACTTTGGTTTCTTTATGTTGGACTCATTTTTAGATTTTGGTCTGTTGCATAGTTCTGGCTTTGCGGCTTCTCCTATTGCGGATCTTTCGAATGAGTTTATGAGCCCTATATCAAATGCGATGCCACAGTTTTTCTCAGAAGGATTTGGATCGGGTGTATTAGAGGTTTTAACTGAGGTTTTAAAAGGTATTCATCGTTTATTTGGTGTTACAGATACTTTTCTTGATGAGTCTTTCTTGGCGAGTAGTGATTTAATAAGTGATGGATCTTTGGGTAGTTTTTTTGGTGGTGGGGATGTTGAGTTTGGTACATCGACAGATCTTGGTGGCTTTGAATTGCCTTTCTAGGTTAAGTCATACTTTTACTAAATCAGTTATTTCTTTTCATTTTAGGGTGTAGCCAGTATTGTCTGGGTTATGAGAGTATTCCACTGTTTATCTATTGTTTTTTGTTGCAGCATCTTGTCCGGGTGTGTAGCAGATCGTTTGAATTTTTGGTCTGATGATGTGATCCATAAACGCTATGAGGTTACAGGGATTGAAGATGATAGCGCAGAGAAAACTTATATTGATTCTATTGTGGAAAATGGTTTTTCCGATGTTTCAGAAAACCCAGATGATATTGATTATGCGCAAGGGGCTGTTCGCCTTAACATTTTAAAGGCAATGCGCTCAAAAGGGTATTATGATGCATCGGTGACGTATCATGATGGTGATACGATGGGCGTTTATAATGTGGCTGCGGGTGAGGTGACACGCATAAAAACCCTTGCGATTACTCCAAAATCTTATGAGGGCTATCTTGAAGAACTGTCCATTTCTGTTAATGATCCTCTGAGTGCGGCCGTTGTTTTACAGGCACAGTCGGCGTTGCATAAAAACCTTCAGGCAGAAAATTGTGCCTTCGCATTAAAAGTTGGGCATAAGGCATTGCTTGATCCGGCGACAAGGATGGCAGAGTTGCATTTCTATGTTGAGCAGGGGCAGGATGCGTCCTTTGGCGGTGTATCTTTTTCTGGGCAAGACAGTGTGAAGGAGAGTTATTTGCGCCAGATTGTGTCATGGAAAGAGGGAAATTGCTTTCGCCATGATAAAATTGAAGCAGCGCGTAACAAAATTATGGCCACGGGATTATTTTCTCGTGTGGATATCAAATTACCCGAAGCAGCTGAGGATGGTGGGGTTATTCCGGTGGAGTTTGTTTTAAAGGAAAAGCTGCAACGATCTGTTCGTGCTGGCGTTAGTTATTATACAGATGAAGGTCCTGGGATGGTTTTAGGGTGGGAGCATCGCAATTTTCTGGGCTCTGCTGAGAAGTTTAATGCAAATCTGACGTTATCTTTACGTGAACAGTCTGTGAAAACGACCCTATCCAAATCACATTTTTTGCGTAAAGATCAATCGATCTCTTTTCATACATCGCTTGATCGAGAAGATACGGATGCATATGAAAAAATGGGCATCGGTGCAGGCCTAAGTATTAAGCGCTCCTTGAGAAAATACTTATCAGGGCGCGTCGGTGGTGATATTGAATTCACAAGGATTAAAGATGAGGATGCGGAGGAAAAAGATTTCGCCTTGTTCTCGCCTTTTACGTCTTTATCATATGATAGCCGCGATAATATATTGGATCCACATAAAGGATGGGTCTTTCATGGTTCGCTCTATCCCTTTATTGATGTGTTTGGAGAGGTTAGCCCATTTGTAAAACTGAAAGTAGGAGCGCAAGGATATTATAGTGTGCATGATAAAATTGTACTTGCAGGGCGTTTGAATATTGGATCAATTGCCGGAGCGGATACAGATGATATCCCTGCGAGTAAGCGTTTTTATGCTGGTGGAGGTGGCTCTGTGCGTGGGTTTGGTTATCAAGAAATTGGCCCATTTGAGGATAATGATCCTGCAGGCGGTCGGTCTTTGGTTGAGGGCGCCGCAGAAGTGCGTTTTAAGATGAGTGATACATTGGGCGCGGTTGTTTTTCTAGATGCGGGGCAAGTTAATGATGATGTCAGTCCTGGGGTTGATGATTTGTCTGTTGGCGCGGGGGTCGGGTTTCGCTATTATACGGATTTTGGGCCAATAAGGTTGGATGTTGGTGTGCCGTTAAGCGGTAAAGACAATACAGATCAGAGCTTTCAGCTTTACATCAGTATTGGTCAGGCATTTTAGGTTTTTGGGCGTTGTCATGGTCGTTAATATTGTAAAATCAGTTTTAAAGCGTGGTGGTCGAACCTTGGTTTTGGGCTCCTCCCTTATGTTTGCGATTATCCTTATTTCTCCTATTATTTTATTGGATGGTTATTCTTGGCTGCGCTCTAATCTTGGGCAGAATTTCGTGCGTTCTTATATAGAGAAGCAAGCAGAAGACTATGGTTATCGGCTTGATATGGATGGTTTCCATTATAATCTTGATGGGGATATTTATGTTAAGCACCTTGATGTCTATGATGAAATTGGTTTGTTGGTGCGTGTGAATTCGGTGAAACTTGGCGTTGATATACAGGCTCTCATTGACGGGGAATTGGACACAAATTTTTCTGCGCATGATTTTGAATTATCTAATCGTAAGGAAGCATCTTCTGCGTATTTATTGTCTGGAGTTAGCGGACATGTAAATGCATTATTGGATAATGTTGTTGCTGGAAACGTTGGTGTGAAGGCAATGTACCGTGGTGGCGTTGTGGCGGCGAATTCTAAATTCTCTTTGCTGAACGGCTCTTTGGATTTATCTGCACTTTCTGTGTTTGCACCCGATTTTAAATTATCGGGTGATGTGAGTATTGGTTTAGAGCACCTGCTAGCACGCGGCAATTTATCTGGCCAACTGGATAGCCTTTCTTTTTATCAGCATCTCATTGGCGGGGGGCATGATCTGGAAAAGGCGGTCTTCGATATTGATTTGGGAGTTAAAGATGATAAGCAAAACATCACTATAGGGGCGCAAGTGCGCTCATATTCAAATAAAGGTTTCTTCGTGTCTGTTCGTGATATTGCACTGAAGGCAGAGGTCCTTGGATCAATGTTACGCATTGAATCTTTAAATGCACGTGATTTTGAAGATGGGTCATTTCAGGTCTCTGGTGATATGGATGTGGTAAGTGGTCTGATTGATTTGTCGTTAAAGGCAAAGGATTTTCATGCACCAAAGGGGGATATGGCCGATGGTGTTATTCAGGTTGATTTGAATTTTAAGGGTGAGGGCGAAGCGTATGTGTTAAGCGGCAATATTTATCCTGATAAAATTAACATCACATTGCCGGAGCGCTTTACGCAAGCCATCCCGGAAATCAATATTGAAACGCCGACGCAGCGTAAAAACGGTATGCCTGACACCGGATTGAATATTACTCTGGATATTGTTGTTGATGCTCCTAAGCAAATTTTTGTACGTGGTTGGGGACTTGATGCGGAGTTTGGTGGGAAAGTGGAAATTCGAGGAGCGGCAAGTGATCCTGAGTTTGAGGGTGGTTTGAAATTGCTACGTGGGCGTTATTCTGAATTTGGTAAGGATTTTAAAGTCGCAAAAGCAAATATAAATTTTTCTGGACATGTTCCCCCAAATCCAAAATTTGATGTTTTGGTAGAGACGCAAATGGGTGATATTTTGTTACGTGTGGGGATATCAGGGAATGCGTTGAAGCCGAAAATAAAGTTTTCTTCTGTTCCTGCGTTACCGGAAGATGAAGTGCTTGCGCATATTTTATTTGGTGAAGGGATGGGTAACCTCTCCCCATTTCAGGCGATACAGTTGGCGCAAACATTACAACGTTTCACAGGTAAAGGCGGTGGCAGTAGCGGTTTTGATCCCGTGGGGATACTGCGCTCTACGACGGGGTTGGATGATCTGCGTTTTAATGCGGACGCTGCGGGTAATGCAACAATTGGTGCAGGGAAACATTTGTCCGATAAAGTGTATCTTGAAGTAGAGGCCGGATCGGCAGAGGGCAGTGGCAGCGCAAATTTAGAAATTGAATTAACGCCCAACATTACGTTGGAGAGTGAAATTGGTCAGGATGCACGCGGTGGTGCTGGGATTTTCTGGAACTGGGATTATTAGGGGTATTTCTTAAATGCGTGTGAATATGTGTGTTTATTGCAATATTGTATTTTATGAATGTTATAAGTTATAATTGATTTTATGATTGGTGAAATATTTTCAAATGAAGTTAAAGGCGTGTTGGCGTCATCTAGGGGGGCTGAGGTTCACCCTGATGCCTTAACATTGAGTGATCTTGATCCAATTTTCAAAAAGATGGGTTTGGCAACACCCGATGAAAAAACCGATGTCGTTAAAACAAGCGAATGTGGTTATAATATTATGTTGAATCAATATGGTGCTGTGCTTCGTTTGTATCCAAGTTCTAAAGAAATGGGGGATAATGATGACCGTGTTGCGCATGGATATCACCCAAGAACAATACCGCCAATTGGTGTTGTACAGTTTGATGGTTTTACTCTTCAACTGATGCCCGGTATTAAGCATGGCATAGATGAAGAAGACGGAATTAATGCGGCGATGGAAGAAACGTTGGAAGATGTTGGGCTGGCCGATTCATCCGTTTGCAATTATGGCGGCCTAAATGGCAAAGCAAAATTGTTGGATACTGTTTTGAATATGGATTTTTCTATCTATGGTACGTACGCTGACAATGGTGTTTTAGATCGCCTTGTTGAGGAATATAAATGTTTCGAAGATTTACAAATATCCTTTCATGATTCTTGGGTTGGGGATAAGCCATTTGATGATTTCTGGAGTGAAATGGCGGCGGCCAAAGAATCTGGGCGGCTTGTCGATGGATGGAACAATAGTCACCTTTCAGTATTTTTCGAAGGAAAAGGTAATATTGTGGACGCTGCGAAAGCATATGAAATGCGCAATACCAATATAGGCTCTGACTATACTCTTTGAATTGTGGATCGCTTTTAATGTTAAGATCCTCCTGATATTTTCTGTAAATGATGGACAGGTTTAGGGAATATCTCTAGAACTATTGCAGGTTCAATACATAAAGAAAGAATGAACATGGATATACCTGCGTCTATTTTTACAAACCCATATTTGTGGGCTGCTCTTGTTGCGTTAGTTACTTTAAAACGTGGTGTTCTTTTTGTACCTCAAAATAGAGGTTATGTGATTTATACACTTGGCAAGTACAGCGGTACATTAAGTGCAGGTCTTAACTTTATCGTGCCATTTGTTCAACGCATAGCGGCAGACAGAAATTTAAAAGAGCAATCTTTGGAGATTAGTTCTCAATCAGCAATCACCAAGGATAATATTAGCCTACAGATCGATGGGATTTTGTTCATGAAGGTGACAGATGCTGCGGCTGCGACAAATAATGTTACTGATTATAAGAGGTCCGTGACCCAACTTGCCATGACGACTATGCGTAATGCTATTGGTTCTATGGAGTTGGATGAATGTTTCCAAAATCGTGATGTTATTAATGCTCATATCCTAACTGCGATGACAGAGGCGACTGCGCCTTGGGGCGTGCAAGTCACGCGCTACGAGATTAAGGATATTACGCCGCCGCAATCCATTAAAGAGGATATGGAGAAGCAAATGACGGCAGAGCGGGAAAAACGTTCTGTGATTTTGACTGCCGAAGGTGTCAAAAGTGCTGAGATTACAAAAGCGGAAGGCGAGAAGAGGGCTCGTGTTTTAGCTGCGGAAGCGGAAAAACAAGAAACTGTATTGATTGCGGAGGCCGTTAAGGAAAAACAAGTTCTTGAGGCTGCTGGTAAGGCGGAGGCGATCCGTCTTGTTTCTGAGGCTGACGCAGCGGCCCTTAAAGTTGTTGGTAAGCAAGCGGCAACGGATGAGGGTAAGCAGGCTGTCCAATTGACGCTGGCTCAACAAGCAATTGATGCACATAGAGCGATTGCTGCCGAAGGATCTGTTATTTTAACCGATGGTAATACGGGCAATAATATTGCAGATACGGTTGCACAGGCCATTGCTGTCTCGAATTCATTAAAGCTGAGCAATGATGATATAAATGTGAATATCGGCATTGATAGGGAATAAAGATGGAAGCCCTTTGGGACTATATATTAAATAACCATGCACACCTTCTCTATGCCCTTGCAGGGCTTAGTGTTGTTCTTGAGCTAACCGTTATTGGTTTAAGTGGGCCATTGTTGTTCTTTGCCGTTGGTTGTCTTATCACAGGTTTATTTGTTAATTTGGGTGTGATTTCGTCTTGGGAATTAGAAGTCTTATCCGTTGGCGTTCTTTCAATTCTTAGTGCTGTTATTTTGTGGAAACCTCTGAAAAAATTTCAGGGAAAAGCCAATATCCGTGATGATGCCAGTGATATGATTGGTAAGATTGTCCCAGTTAGTGAGATAGTCACGGCGACGGGCGGCAGTATTCGTTATTCAGGCATCAATTGGCAGGCAAAACTTGATAAGGGTTCATCGCTTGAATCGCTTGAAAGTGGGGCAAGTGTTGAAATATGCGCTGTTAAAGGTACGACGATGATTGTTAAAGAGCAAATCACTGATCCGTCATAAGTCCCAGTATATTACATTATATACTTCTTCTCAGTGGTGCTTTTAGAACTGTCGCTTGCACGTCGTTATTATTGGTTTTAGAATCCGGCGGTAAATAGGAGAGAGTGAATGGTGGTGGAGTGTAGCTGACTTACCTAGAACCAATTTATGACAACTCTTGAGGAATGGAAGAAATTATTAAAACAAAAATTCTTTTAATTTATGGGATTTTATATTTTAAGATTAATATAATGATAAACATACATCTTAGACGTCATCGTGTCCCCAGTCATTATCAGGGGCATAGTTGGCTTTAAATCGAAGCCATTTTTTGCCAAAAACACAAACTAAGCCACCATCCAAATCATTATCACGTGTAGCCTCTTCAACGTTTTTGGCTAAGTCCCCTAATTTTTTCGAATTATCATAAGCTTTTTGTGACACCCCATCAGGTTTTTTGTGTTCAGCCATCATTTTCTCTATGTTATGAGCCCCAACACCCAAGTCTTCCGCATGAAACATACCTTCAGGTCCCCCAAACATTGCACGGGCAAAATGGTGCCCAAATTTCGTTTTTGAAACATGCTCTAAACCAGCTCCACGACATGCCTTGTCGATTGTATCACTGACTACGTTAAATTTATCCAAAGAACCTAATGTTTCTTCATTGTCCCTTCTATAAAGGTCTTGAGACATTAAAAAAGCGCATCTAACATCGTTGAGAGGTAGTTTATCTAATTGATACCGAAAACCATTGACCAACTCTTGCTGAGTTAATCTAACTTGGGAAGCCAACCACTTGTCATCGTCATATTGTGACTGCACTACTTTTACCTCTTATTTTATAAAGCTTATAGTTTTTCTTATTATATCCAATAGTAGTACAATTATAGAGATATGACAAATATAAGAAACATCTCCCATATTTCGCAATCTTAGTAATGAATGTTCGTTTTGAGGAAATAGCAGCTAGTACAACTTGCCCATAAAGACAATTACTTTGTGATATGATAGAAATTTTAGAAACGTGGTGGGCCCGGCCGGGCTCGAACCGGCACGCCTATACAGGCAACAGATTTTAAGTCTGTAGCGTCTACCATTCCGCCACGGGCCCAAACATTAACGATCAAAAAGTTTATTATTTTTTACGCTAACATCATTCACAGCTTTTAAGTAATGGTTATCGTGCCCTTGGTCAATAGAAGATTTATAACGTTTTGTGTTCATTATTTTTGGGAGATGATGTTTGATATGCTATTGGCTGCACCATGTCCTTTTTTTGATAAAAATAATTGTTTTTTTCGTCGTTCTTGTGGGGATATCCTTATTTGTACAAGCCCATAATTTTTCCCTCTGGCTTTTTCCTTTGCCAAGGCACTGGTTATCCTTGATATGGTGGAAAGGGGCATGCCAGTCTTCTCGGATAGGTCAGTGAGACACAGCCCTTCATCCAGTGCTATTTCAAACAGGCATACGGCGTATTGTAGTGGAAATTCCATATCAATTTTTTGTAGTTCGCGCAGTAGTGTTGTGAATTTTTCTAGATCCTGTTTCATTTTTGTTTTCCGTTCGGCCAATTAGTTTATGACGGGGTGTAAAAATTATAGTTGTAAAAGGCAGTTGAATGATTGTTTCTGTTTTGTGTTTTTTACTTGTAAAGCACGGGTACTTACCCAGCTTATAATTTATCTCTATATAGAGTGCAAAAGCACCGAGGCAGGTTAAGTATATTGTCATTTATAATCCCCTTTTTGATGTTGATAATGGCATCAATACACACATGATTATCTTTTACTGTTCGTTATGCGATGTCACTTTCTTTGAATGGCTCCATTAATACGTGGTTATCATTGGTTAATGTTCTCTTGGCCTGAGAGCTGATCACGTTCATTAATTCAGGAAGCATTGTTTTTGGAAATGTTTTAATGCCAATTTTTATGGTGTGATCCAGAATGATTATGTGAGTATTTAAAAATCCCTTTAATACCATTGGATGCTTTGACATTTTATGCATTTTACCATCTTCCGATACGAAGAGGCATCCTGTCATATTTGTTGCAAAATAAAAATCCAGATCAAAACAAGACAATGTAGAAAAGATACAATCTTGTATATTTGCCCCATTGATCATGGTTGCACCGAAATTTGCATTTCTGAAGTCGCATTTTTCTAAATCAGAAAAGGATAGGCAGGTATTGTATAGTGAGCAATTGTAAAAAATGGAATTGTTCAGATGCGCTTCGGATAGGTTGGTGCCACTCAAGTTTGCATTAATGAAAATGGCGTTTGGCATATGGGCATTATCTAAGTTTGCGTTAGAAATGTTTTTGTTTTGTAAATTAATATTGGTAAGATCAACCTGCTTTTCAACGGCATCTTCCAAACATTCTATAAAGGAACCGTAGTATCCAGAAAATATTTCTGTATGGTTTTTGTGCTTGTATATTTTAAAATGTTGCATGTAATTCCCCTTTAACACTGCATTGACATAATCAGATAGTTGACAGCGTGCAAGTATTTGTCAAATAGTATATCTATTGCTAATAACAACCCTTAATTGTGCTTAGTTGTTTCGTCTTGTAAAACAATATGATAGCCGTAGGTTGTGTAAGGCTTAGACGCATATACTTTAGGATAGTCTTGGGGCTGTCACTGTATTAGGAATGCTATATGCTATCCTTTATTATGTTTGAATTTTAACATTTGGGAGAGTATCTTAAGGATGAAAGCGCACTATCAATGGGTATAAGAAGAATATGAAAGCATCATCGATTGATCGTGGTATTAAAATAATTGCGGGTTATGTGGCATCTCTGCCTCTTAGTCCTGGGGTTTATCGGATGATCTCGGATACGGATGAGGTTTTGTATGTTGGCAAGGCAAAAGCACTGAAAAAACGTGTTATGTCTTATACTCACTTTGAAAAGTTACCTCATAGGTTGCAACGTATGGTGTCGATGACTAGGCGTATGGAGTTCATTAATACTCATACCGAAGCGGATGCACTTATTCTTGAGGCAAATTTGATTAAGCGTTATAAGCCGCGGTTTAATATTCTGTTACGTGATGACAAATCCTTTCCTTATATAGTGTTAAAGGAAGGGCATGATTTTCCTCAAATACTAAAACATCGTGGTGCGCGGACGATGAAGGGTGAATATTTTGGACCATTTCCAAGCGCAGGGGACGTCAATAGAACGCTTTTTGCGCTTCAAAGAGCATTTCTATTGAGAAATTGTAGTGATCATACCTTTGAAAGCCGAAAGCGACCATGCCTACAGTACCACATAAAACGTTGCACTGCGCCTTGTGTTGGGAAGGTTAGTAAGGAAGAATATGCGCAGCAAGTTAAAGGCGCGCAAGATTTTATGCAGGGGAAAAGCCGCGCTGTGCAGCAGTATCTTAGTACTCGTATGGAAGAAGCCAGTACGATTATGGATTATGAAATTGCGGCAGGGTATCGTGATCGTATTCGCGCCTTAACATCTATTCAGGCAAAGCATGAAATGAATGATGAGCTTGGTGATGTGGATGTTATCGCAATTACCCAAGGCGGAGATGTAAGTTGCTTACAGGTATTTTTTTATAGAGGAGGTCAGAATTTAGGAAATAGATCTTATTTTCCGCGTCACGACAAGGATGAACCTCAGAGCGCAATATTATCTGCATTTATTGCGCAGTTTTACCAAAATAAAACGGTTCCTAAACATATTATCATTAATAAGGAGATTGATGATGAGGCGCTTTTGGAAGAGGCGCTCTCTGTTGCTGCGGCTCATGGTGTGCAGATATCCGTTCCTAAACGGGGGAAATATAAGCGCGCCGTTGATTTTGCAGAGAAAAATGCACAAGAGGCTCTGAAGCGTTTTCGTAGTCTATCAACAACGCGGTTGAAAATGCGCCAAGGCGTTGCCGAGTTGTTCGGTCTGGATGACGTTCCTACGCGTATTGAGGTTTACGATAATAGCCATATTTCGGGTACGCATATGGTTGGTGCAATGGTTGTTGAGGGGGAGGATGGTTTTCAGAAAAGTTCTTATAGAAAGTTCAATATTAAGGTGGCTGGGCCTGGAGATGATTATGCAATGATGCGTGAAGTTTTATCGCGGCGGTTTAAAAACGCGTTGCAAGAAGATGAGGCGGGTGGCGTTGGATGGCCTGACCTTTTGTTGATTGATGGCGGGTTAGGGCAATTGAGCGCGTGTCGTGAAGCTTTAGAAGATTTGGGGGTGTTGGATCAATTAACCTTGGTGGCTATTGCAAAGGGAGAAGATCGTAATGCCGGACGTGAAAAGTTTTTTATGTTGGGAAGAGAGATGTTCCAACTCCCTGTTAATGATCCTATTCTTTATTATCTACAAAGGCTAAGGGATGAAGCGCACCGGTTTGCCATTGGATCGCATCGTGCACGCCGTGCGAAGGCACTATTGACTTCACCATTGGATAATATTGAAGGCGTGGGTACAAAACGAAAAAAAGCACTATTGCTGCATTTTGGATCTGCGAAGGCGATTGAGGGGGCGAGCGTCATTGATTTATCGAAGGTGACGGGGGTTTCTAAATCGCTTGCGCAGGTGATTTATAATCATTTTCATGAAAAGTAAGGTCGTTTGATATGATTTTACGTATAAATTGGCAAAAAATTTGAATAAAAATAAAACTGTGTTGAATCAGAATGATGTCTTTTTGTTTGGGGAAAACTCCGAATCATATCTTGCAGAGGTTATTTCTCCGTGTTACCTTTTATTCAATTCAGTCACAATTAACTAAATATCTGGCACACACATTAGTGTGTCGATCTCTAATACTCTTATGGAAAGGTGTGCGAAAAAAATGTTTCATCGAGTGAAATCAGACATTCAGACTTCTGAACAAAAACAACAAGCCGAACCTGATAAAGGATATCGTAACGTGGAAACACGTTCGGCGTCTATCCGTCAGGAACAATATAAACCCAAAACGAATGAAGAAAAAAGTGAGCGTTCACAAGAAACCTCATATGGAAAAAAACAGCCTAAAACTCAGGAAGAAACACATAGCATGAGAGCAAGAGAAGAGACGTCAACGCAAAGAAAGTATGGACAAGAYACAGTAACAGAAGAAGAGCGTAGCGAAGCMTCTACAAATAGAGCGAGCTATCAGCCATCTGTTGCGCGTTCAAGTGGYTATASTGGYGGATCRTATTCYRGTTCATCATCATCATNATANNCTGCKCCACATGCTCCAGATGCGTATTCCGGTARTGAACGCACWYTGACAATTGGTCGTGGAATCAATATGTCTGGTGAAATTGATGCTTGTGATCATTTGATGGTTGAGGGAACTGTYGAGGCGGCTCTTAAGGGTGCAAAGCTTCTAGAAATTGCGCAATCCGGCACATTTTATGGGACAGTAGAAATCGAAGAAGCCACAATCGCAGGRCGCTTTGAAGGTGATCTTACTGTGAATGGTCGCTTGACGATTAAGTCATCAGGTGTGATTACAGGTTSAATTGCATATCGTGAGTTAGARGTTGAATCAGGCGCAGTTCTTGATGGTCGCATGACYCCTTTGAAGGGRACTGTCGATCCAAAAAGTATTGATAAATATCGTGCGGGRAGCGATGCTTCTGCCATGGCAAARRCGAAAGAAATCGTATCAAAAAAGGATAACAGGGAGCCAGCGAATACAGAGAGTGGTCTGTTTTCCAAGGCGCATACGTCATACTAATTTCTATTAAGAGCAGGTCGTTTATTTTAATTTTCTAAATTGGGCGGTTTATTTTTATCATTGAGTGTGAGGTGTGTTGAATAATTATATTATTTGATCCCTGAAATTTGTAAAAGTTTTTAAAGCCGTGCAGAATTGTGCGGCTTTAGTTTTAGGAGGATTGCCCTAGACAGTTATATTGTTTTATCTTTAAATTCACATAAATCCTGCACAGGGCAGGTGCTACATTCTGGTTTTCGTGCTTTGCATGTATAGCGGCCAAGTAGGATAAGCCAGTGATGTGCGTGTAATGCAAATTCTTTTGGTACGACTTTTAAAAGGTTTTTTTCAACAGCGTCCGGGGTTTTCCCTTTTGCCATTCCTGTACGGTTTGAAATGCGAAAGATGTGTGTATCAACGGCCATGGTTGGCTGTTTGAATATAATGTTTAGGACTACATTTGCTGTTTTTCGCCCGACACCGGGTAGTTTCATCAAACCCTCTCGCGTATTGGGGATGCCTCCATCATATTCATTTACTAAAATCTTGGACAGGGCAATAACATTTTTGGATTTGTTATTATATAGCCCGATCGTTTTTATATGATTCTTTAGTTTATCAATGCCTAGATCAATCATTTTTTGTGGTGTATAAACAGTTTGAAATAGAGCTTTGGTTGCCTTATTGACACCTATATCTGTGGATTGTGCAGATAATGTCACTGCCACCAGAAGGGTATATGCATTTGTGTATTCTAGGTCGCTTTTTGGCTCTGGGTTGATGGCATGGAGGCGTTTAAAAAATTCATGGATATTTTTTTGTTTCATAGTATTTTAGATAGCAGTAGATGAGGAGCAAGTCATGGAAAAAATTACATACGGGTTTTATCAATCACCAATAGGCGAAATGGTTCTCGCGCAAAGTGAGAAAGGGCTCTGCTGGCTTGGTTTTATGGTTGGTGGGTATAAAGGCAATGGATATGATCGTCTGGTGGAGCATCTGAGAAATGTTGAACTTGTACAAGATGATGGTGTACTTGAAGGTCTTGGTGATCGATTAGTTGAATCTTGGAAGCAAGGTAATGTTTCTGACATCCTCCTTGATCTACGTGGTACAGAGTTTCAAAAATCTGTGTGGATGGCGTTGTTGAATATTCCGAGAGGTAGAGTTAAGTCCTATGCTGATGTAGCGAATGATATTGGTAAACCTTTAGCTTCGCGCGCAGTTGGCAGTGCGGTTGGATCAAACCCTGTGTCTTTGATTGTGCCGTGTCATCGTGTTGTTAAAAAATCAGGGAGCATTGGGAATTTTGGCTGGGGTGTTGATTTGAAACGCCGTATTTTATCAGAAGAAGGTGTTGAAATATAGCTTATGATCTTAAAGATCAAGGACATCACGCATAGAGTATAATCCTGGGGATTTTCCTTCGCTCCAAAGGGCTGCGTGCAATGCGCCTTTTGCAAATAGCTTTCTGTCCGTTGCTTTATGTGTTAGCTCAATGCGTTCACCATTGCCAAAGAAGAATGCCGTATGTTCGCCAACAACATCGCCGCCACGCGCAACGGAGAAACCGATTTTCCCTTTTTCCCGCACGCCAATTTGTCCATGTCGGTCATAATCGGCAAGATTTTCTAAGCTGTTATTGCGTCCAGTTGCAGCAGCTTTACCAATAGCGAGGGCTGTGCCTGATGGTGCGTCTACCTTATATTTATGGTGAGATTCAAAAATTTCGATATCCCAATCATGGTCGAGGCAGGCGGCGGCTTTCTCGACCAAAGAGAGGAGCAAGTTAACCCCGACACTCATATTAGCTGCGTAGATGATCGTTGTTTTTTCCGCGGCTTGTTTGAGCTCAATTTCATCATCAAGTGTTAGGCCTGTTGTGCCTACAATTAAAGTTTTATTATGTTCTGCGGCAAGTTTTGCATGATTTCTGGTTCCTTCTGGCAATGTGAAATCAATAATAACATCGGACATTTCAAACAGAGTTTCTTCACTGTCTGTTATGAAGTACCCACCATTATTTTCTTGTACGGTGCGGGCAGAGCCACCGGCCAGCACAAGGTCATGTGTGTCCCAATCCCCTGATAGGAGTTCCTTAATGACAAGTTTGCCTACACGCCCATTACATCCAACAACACCGATTTTCATGTTCTTTATCTTTCCTAGGTTGCTTTTTTTATTCACTCAGATCATCCCAGAATTCTCTGATTTTTTTAAAAAACCCACTCGATTCTGGAGAGTTTTTACCTGAATGTTTACCATCATCCATAGACTTATCTAAATCCCGAAGCAAGTCTTGCTGTTTTTTGTTTAGATTAACAGGAGTTTCTACAAAAATATTGATATACATATCACCGCGTGCATCGGATCTTATCATACTCATACCTTTACTGCGTAGTCGGAATTGTTGGCCTGTTTGTGTGCCAGATGGGATTTTGACGCTGGCGCGTTTTCCCTCGATTGTTGGAACTTCAATTTCTCCACCAAGAGCGGCACGCGTAACGGTAATTGGGACGCGACAGTAAAGGTTTGCGCCATCACGTTGGAATAGCTTATGTGGTTTTACATTTATCATGACGTAAAGATCACCGCGTGGCCCGCCACGTAGGCCTGCTTCACCTTCACCGGTGAGGCGAATGCGACGACCGGTTTCTACACCGGCGGGGATTTTTATTTTTAGGGTTTTTGTTTTCTTAACACGACCAGCACCAGCACATTTTTTACATGGATCCTTGATGAAGGAGCCTTCACCATGGCATGTTGGGCAAACGCGCTCAATTGTAAAAAATCCTTGCTGTTGCCTGACGCGTCCTGCGCCACCACATGTGCTGCAATTTTGGCTAGATGTGCCTTTTTTTGCACCTGATCCTTCACATTCATCACAGGAATCATTAACTGGAATTTTTATGGTTGCTTCTTTGCCATTATAGGTATTTTCCAAAGATAGTTCCATCGTGTATTGCATATCAGAACCACGGGTAGGGCCTGTATTGCGTCTACCGCCGCCACCGCCACCGCCCATGAAGTCGCCAAACATATCCTCAAAAATATCTGAGAATGCGCCGCCCCCCATGCCACCAGGGTGTGCACCTGCACCGCCCCCCATGCTACCGTCAAATGCAGCATTGCCATAACGGTCGTAAGCGGCACGTTTTTGTTCATCTTTTAAAATATCGTAGGCTTGATTGATCTCTTTGAATTTTTCTTCAGCCTGAGGATTATCTTTATTTTGATCAGGATGAAACTTCATCGCCAATTTTCGGTATGATTTTTTAATTTCATCTGCACTTGCGGATTGTTCAACGCCGATTACTTTATATAGATCTTGCTCTGCCATAGTTTGTTACTCTTTTCCGGAGTTGTGTTTCTTATGAGCTGTTGTTTTTTGCGGCATAAAAAACTCAACAAAATTATCCCAAAATCCGGTGTCATTTGATGTGGATTTATTGTCATTATCGGCTTTAAGGTTGATACCCTTGGGTTTGCATTCTTGTGCAAGAAGTAGACGATTATAGCGCGTGCGGCTGTCTGATGTTTTCAGTGCAGCATAAGCTTCATTAATTAAGCGAAAGCGTAACGCGGCAATTTTCTTGTTTCCAGGGTTCTTATCGGGATGATATATCTGTGCCAACTCAAGATAAGATTTTCTGATATCTGTATCGGAGGAGTTAGGCTGTATTTTTAAAATATCATAGTACGATTTATTTTTGTTTTCTTGTCTAATCATCAAGCCACCATATTCATTATATGTTTACAAGGACACCGGAGACCAATATTGATCGCCGGTATCATCGTTTATTTGGTTATCTACAGTTAGGAAGACTTATCATCATCTTCTGATTCTTCTTCGATTTCAAGATCTGTGAAATCTGCATCAATCGCATCATCAGGGGAAGACGCATCGGCGTTATCTTCTGATGGGGCGCTGTCAGGTTCACCCGCAGCCTCCTCTTGTGCTTGACGGTAGGCCAGTTCACCCAGCTTCATGCTTGCTTGCGTTAAGGCATCCGTTTTTTCTTTGATGTCTGTTGTGTCTTCACCTTCTAATGCTGTCTTTAGATCGGAGATTGCAGACTCTATGGTTGATTTTTCGTCTTCCGGAACTTTATCGCCAAGGTCTTCCAGTGAGCTTTCCGTGGTGTGGATCATCGCCTCAGCTTGATTGTGAGTTTCAACAGATTCGCGTTTTTGTGCATCGGAATCTGCATTTGCTTCGGCGTCTTTGACCATTTGATCGATATCTTCGTCCGACAAGCCACCACAGGCTTGAATGCGTATTTGTTGCTCTTTGTTCGTTGCTTTATCTTTTGCGGAGACGTTGACAAGACCGTTCACATCAATGTCAAAGGTAACCTCAATTTGCGGTATACCACGCGGAGCGGGGGGGACACCAACAAGATCAAATTGACCTAATATTTTGTTGTCCGCAGCCATTTCACGTTCACCTTGGAAAACGCGAATTGTGACAGCGTTTTGATTGTCTTCGGCGGTCGAAAATACCTGAGACTTCTTTGTTGGGATGGTTGTGTTGCGTTCAATCAAACGTGTGAATACGCCGCCCAGTGTTTCAATACCAAGGGAAAGCGGTGTCACATCAAGAAGGAGAACATCTTTAACATCACCACGAAGGATACCACCTTGAATGGCCGCACCATTGGCAACAACCTCATCTGGGTTAACGCCTTTATGTGGTTCTTTACCGAAGAAATCTTTGACTGTTTCGATAATTTTAGGCATGCGTGTCATGCCGCCAACCATTACAACTTCATCAATTTCAGCGGCTTTAAGACCTGCATCTTTAAGAGCAGCTTTAAGCGGTGTAATTGTGCGTTTAATATAGTCAGCAACGATGCTTTCTAGTTTTGCGCGGCTAAGTGAAATTTGTAAATGTTTCGGTCCAGACGCATCAGCAGTAATAAACGGAAGGTTTACTTCGGTTTGTGTTGTGCTGGATAGTTCTATTTTTGCTTTTTCAGCCGCTTCTTTTAAACGTTGAAGGGCGACGGTGTCCTCGCGAAGATCAATGCCTTGCTCTTTTTTAAATTCATCGGCTAAGTAATCAATGATACGTGCATCAAAATCTTCACCGCCTAAGAATGTATCGCCGTTAGTTGCTTTTACTTCGAAAACGCCATCGCCAACTTCAAGGACAGAGACATCAAATGTACCACCACCAAGGTCATAAACAACAATTGTACCAGAGGCGCTTTTGTCTAAGCCATAAGCGAGCGCAGCGGCCGTCGGTTCGTTGATGATCCGCTCAACTTTTAGTCCTGCAATTTTACCAGCATCTTTTGTTGCTTGGCGTTGTGCGTCATTAAAATATGCAGGAACAGTGATCACAGCTTTTGTTACTGTCTCACCAAGATAGCTTTCGGCGGTTTCTTTCATTTTTTGCAAGATCATTGCAGCAATTTGTGAGGGGGCGTATTTTTCGCCTTCGATCTCAACCCATGCATCGCCATTATCACCTTTTATGATTTTAAAAGGGGCTCTTTTGGCCATATCTTGTACTTGAGGATCGTCAAAGGGACGTCCTATAAGGCGCTTAATTGCATAAACTGTATTTGCTGGATTTGTAACTGCTTGTCGTTTTGCAGGCTGTCCGGCTAAACGCTCACCATCTTTTGTAAAGGCGATCATCGACGGAGTGGTCCGCGCGCCTTCTGCGTTCTCTATAACACGTGGCTCTTTACCATCCATTACGGACACACATGAATTGGTAGTACCTAAGTCAATACCGATTACTTTGCTCATTTTAGTTTCCTTTTTGTTTTGGCGAATTTTAAACAGCCCACACCAGTGGCACCGTGTAAATTCCCGAAGGTTTTATATTGGAACAGACTATATCAAGAGGAAATGTAAAAATCTAGTTTCACTTACACAGTTTTTGTAAATATTTTGATGAATATCATTCTTTTTTGAATGTCTATGTAAGTGTGCCATTGTTTGGCTGGATATTTCAATGCCAAGTTCAGGCTTGTGTATCAACTGTGCCACCAGTATCGCCGGTTGTTGATTGATCTATCGATTTGGCGATGCCAACACGGGCAGGGCGCAGAATGCGGCCATTCAGGGTGTAACCTGGTTCGATAACTTGAATGATTGTGCCTCTTTCTTTGCCAGGTATGGGCGTTTCAAACATAACTTCGTGAAAGTGGGGGTCAAACCGTTCATTTAAAGGATCAGTTTTTTTGATGCCGTTTTTCTCAAAACAGCGCAGAAGTTCTCTTTCCGTCGCGCCAATGCCATCCGTTAGGTTTTTTATTTGTGGATGTTGTTCTTGTAGCTCCTCTGGAATTGCGTCAAGTGCACGTCTTAGGTTGTCTGCAACACTTAAGATATCACGTGCAAAGCTGGAGACAGCAAATTTTGAAACATCTTCGCGTTCTCTTAGTGCACGTTTTCTGCCGTTTTCTGCCTCTGCAACTGTGCGCATCATCAGGTCTTTTGTTTTTTCAAGCTCAGCTTCTAGTAATGTGATGCGCATTTGGTCTTCATTGGGGAGGACTTCTGCGATAGGCGGTGACGCAGGGTCGATATCTTCGGAAAAAGAATCATATTCAAGTTCTTCATTTTCCACATGATAATTATCGCGCGCATCTTGCTCTGCTTGTGTTTTTTGAACAGCACTATCCTTTTCATGAGACATTTTGTCACATCCTTAATGTGGTGATTGATTGTAAACGCTACACAACGATCCCAAATGACACATGCTTTGTGATGGTAAGGGGCTTATTCTAACGCAAGCGTTTAATATACTCGTTGTTATATGTATTCTTTGTGCGTTTTGCAATGACTTTAAGATCATATTGCTCTTCGAAAGATCCGTTGGCGCCGTACCTTGTTTTTGTCAGCGTTATTTTGCCAACTGGAACCCTATCATCAAGTGAACCGAGTTCCTTAGTGAAGCGTCCTTCTGTATCTTCAAAAAGAAGATAGTTGTGTGCATCATGCGCAAATTCATAGCTTTTAACAACGTCTTCAATTGGAGTTAGCCCATTTTCAATTCCAAATTTACGGATGGCATCGCGGACATCGTCTCTGTTTTTTGCATTAGGCGCTTGCAGTGTAATTGTGTTTTTAGGCAGGAACCAAAATGTTATATTGTATTCTTCTCGTGGCATTGTTGATGTTAATCTAATTGTGTCTTTTTTGATTTTCACATCAACAGTTTGGAAGTCACCATATTCTCTGCTTCTGATTGATATATGCTCAATCTTACTTTTCATTAACTTATTACGATCGAGTAATACGTCGAAAAAGGATTGGTTTGCTGTTATTGTGCATTCATTATGTGCATATAATGGTTTTTTATCATTAAGAAGGACTTCAGATTCAACAACTTCAATTTTAAGCGTGTCACCTGCTGTGTCTAACTCTACGTAAGTTCCTGTTGTGCGTGCACAACCAGAAATGCTTCCAGGAGTGTAGATGCGCATTGTGAACGTGTTGTCTGAAAGGTGAGGCGTGTTAAAAAAACTAACTTCGTAACCGTTACGAGAAATCAAATTTGTAAGCGTTCCTTCTTCTTGTTCATAATCCTTTACATCTGCACGAGCAGGTAGGGGTAACGTCATTCCGATTAAAACTAGAGAACATAGAAAAGAAGAAAGTAATTTCTGTATCATAATATAAAAACCCAATTTAGTGTACATACTGCGCCATTATCCTACATTGGAAAACGATATTACGCAAAACATATATTTGATAAATAAGGTTTTTTGTTTTTTGAAATTTATATTTGGCAATGTGTAATGGTGAAATTGACAATTGGGTTTAGGTGCGCAAAGGTGTTGCACCATTTTAAAGTTATATAAGGATAATAAGATATGTCACGACCATCAGGGCGTAATTTAAATGATTTAAGAAACGTAGAAATTATTCCAAATTTTTCAAAACATGCAGAAGGGTCATGTTTGATTAAATTTGGAGATACCCATGTATTGTGTACAGCCAGCGTTGAAGAGCGTGTTCCAGGATGGATGAAAAATTCCGGTAAAGGTTGGGTGACTGCCGAATATGGTATGTTGCCACGTTCTACGAATTCTAGAATGGATCGTGAGGCGGCGCGTGGAAAGCAATCGGGGCGTACGCAAGAAATTCAACGTCTTATTGGACGGGCTTTACGCGCAGTTGTTGATATGAAAAAACTGGGAGAGCGTCAAATTCGTGTTGATTGCGATGTTATTCAGGCTGATGGCGGAACGCGTACTGCGGCGATTACAGGTGGGTATGTGGCCCTTCATTTGGCGATGCAACACTTGGTTAATATAGGTGTATTGGATGAAATCCCTATGAGCGATAGCGTCTCTGCTATTTCTTGCGGGATATATAAGGGGCAAGCTGTTCTAGATCTGGATTATGATGAGGACTCAGATGCGGATACAGATGCGAATTTTGTAATTACAGGTAAAGGTGGGATTTGTGAGATTCAAGGTACTGCCGAAAAAGAACCTTTTTCAGAGGAGGAGTTTCTACAGTTATTGTCCTTAGCGAAAGCGGGTTGTGTGAGTCTTACGCAGATACAGGATAAGGCTTTGGGGTTATAATATGCGCAGATTTGAAGGCGGTGATCTTGTCATTGCAACGCATAATAAAGGTAAAGCGCGTGAAATATCGGCTTTACTATCTCCTTATGTTTCAACGTTTTATACGGCTGATGAGCTAGGTTTGCCAGAACCAGAGGAAACAGGCACAACATTTGTAGATAATGCAATTTTGAAGGCGCAAGCCGCCGCGCAGGCCAGTGGGAAGGTCTCTCTTGCGGATGATAGTGGCTTGGCTGTGCATGCGCTTGGCGGTGATCCAGGGATTTACTCTGCGCGTTGGGGCGGTGTTGATAAGGATTTTAATCTAGCAATGCGCAAGGTTCATGATGCTTTAGGTGATGAAGAAGACCGTAGTGCATCGTTTGTTTGTGTTCTGGCGCTTGGTTGGCCAGATGGGCATTCCGAGGTGTTTGAAGGGCGTGTTCATGGAATGATTACGTGGCCAATGCGAGGGCATAATGGTTTTGGATATGACCCTATTTTTCAGGCAAATGATTATAAAATTAGTTTTGCCGAAATGGACCCAGATGAAAAACAAGCAATTTCTCATCGCGCTGATGCGTTTAAGAAGTTGGTCAAAAACTGTTTAGAAGGATAGTTCTTTCGTGTTTCGTGATAACCAGATGGGGGTTTATATTCACTGGCCGTTTTGCGCGGCAAAATGTCCGTATTGTGATTTTAACTCTCATGTCCGTGGTCACTTTGAACAAAAAGAGTGGGCCGACGCATACGTTAAATCGTTGGAGTATTATGCCGAACTTTTACCGGATAAGCAGGTGGTATCTATCTTTTTTGGGGGCGGCACACCATCCCTGATGGCTCCTGAAACGGTGCAGGTGATGATTGATGCGGTGCAAAGATTATGGCCAGCGGTAAATGACGTAGAAATTACGTTGGAGGCAAACCCGACATCAGTTGAAATCGGAAAATTTAAAGCATTTAAAGAGGCCGGTGTTACACGTATATCATTAGGTGTTCAGGCCTTTAATGATAGGGATTTGAAGTTTTTAGGACGAGAGCATAGCGTTGATGAGGCTCTGAAGGCGATTGAAATTGCCGGAGAATGTTTTGAACGTTATAGCTTTGATTTGATTTATGGTCGACCTGATCAGAGTTTGACGGAGTGGGAGGGCGAACTGACACAGGCGTTGCCCTATGCGCGCGGCCATTTATCCCTATATCAGCTAACAATTGAGCGTAACACGCCTTTTCATATGCTCTATCATCGTGGTGCATTCTCTATTCCAGATGATGTCGTCGGCGCGGAGTTCTATCATTTGACGCAGGATATCCTTGGGGATGCAGGCATGCCCAGATATGAGGTGTCCAATCATGCACAGGATGGACATGAATGTCGGCATAATCTGGTTTATTGGCATATGGTCGATTATATTGGCGTTGGTGCAGGGGCGCATGGGCGCTTCATGAATGGTGGTGAAAAATATGCAAGTAGAGATCACAGTGCACCGGAAATTTGGCTTAAACGCGTACAAGAAAAAGGTCTTGGTGCGCATGAATTCGAAAAACTGTCTCAGGAGGATCGGCTTGTAGAAAGCCTTATGATGGGGCTGCGTTTACGTGGTGGGGTTTCGATGAGGCGTTGTGAAGCTTTATCGGGGCTGGATTTTATGAGCGTTGTTGATCATGACAAACTGAAGACGATTTGTGATGAAGGGTGGGGACAGGTCGTGGGTGATCAAGTAAGTTTAACCCGTGAAGGGATCTTGCGTTTAAATGCAATCATACCCTTTATCTTACAATAGAATTCAGGATCAGAACCTATGCTATTAAAAGGTTCTGATCCGAAATGTTTTAGTCAAAGTTTATGGTCGAAGTATCTTGTCCGTTGAGGAGGAATGCGCCTTGTGGGGTTGCCTCAAAATCAAAGGTATAAACCGTCTTTCCATTGCTGTCAGTGTTTGTCTTACCTAAAGATTTTAGTTTTCCCAATGTTTTGATTGCATCTGCGGCTTCCGTATTTTCTGGGTCGCGCGGGATTTTGGACAGCAAGTCATCCAGGCCCTTAAACACAGTTTTGAATTTTGCAGAAAACCCCATGATTGCTGTCAGGTCGGTTGTAACATTGCCATTTAGAGAAACATCATAGATACCGTTCTTAAGCAGGTTATCTTTTACAATCACTTGTGTATTTGCCTGTGCAAGAATGGCGGGTAGCTTCATGAGAGCGCCAAAACCAACCATTTGCGCTGTGTCAGGGTTCCCGATCACGGATGTGACGCTGTTTTTTGCCATTTGAGAAAGTGTACTATATGGGATGTTCTCAATTTTAATATCAAAATTCGTCTGTGTCGGTAAGAAGGTAGAGTACATATTATCTGGTGTCGATGATTGTACATCAATGCCATCATATCCCATTTTGATATTGAGAGAGCCATTCTCTGAATTCATGTCGTTAGAGCCAAACCCCATAAACGCGGAACTGAGTTTTAACGTATCAAACTCTCTGTCTTCATCTGTAAGGTCAGGGGATAGTTCCATATTTTTAAGGCTATATTCGATACTCACGCTATCCATCTTGATGTCATACATATCAAGCATCATCTCTGAAAGCCTTTGGCTGTCGATGTCTTTAACATTGTCCTCACCTTCTATATCTTCCAAGGATTTGAAGACATCTGCATATTTTAGTAGCTTGGCTTTATACTCCAACAATGTTGGAAGAACTAATCCTGCTATGGTGGATGAAAATTTTAATTCTTCAATTTTTACGGATTCATCAATATCTGCTGATGCGATCAATAGATTACTGATAAGAATATGTGCGGGGCCGGAGAATGTGTTGGCCTCACCTTTCTCCAAATTTATATAGAATTGCAGGTTTCCAACCGATATGCCGCTATCTTTTTCTGCGGTTGTAAAGCTGACACCTGAGAGATTAACATTCATTTTGATGAAGTAACCAAGTGTGTCATCAAACAGAGCTATAATATTTTGTTTTTCAAAGTGTATTGTAAAATCTTCTGCGCCATCTTCATGCATAATCATTGATTGTGGGAGGGATAAAACCATTTTCCAATATCCGGCTTTATCGTCTGGCATAGCGTTAATGGAAATCACACCCATATCAAGAGTTTGATTTTCTACAGGAGCCTCGGTATCTGTCGTGTCTTCGGTGTTTTGACCTTTTAATAGAATACGGGGCAGGGTGATCGTGTAGTATTCTTTTTCCTGCGTAACGGTTAATTCCCCCTCATAGATAACTTGTAAGGAGCTGAAAGCTTCGTTTACTTCTTTTTGATATGCAAGGATGTCTTCAAAGGACGTTTTCAGCTTCTGTGCGCCTTGTGCATTGATTTCTACAGCCATCGCATTGATGGGCAGAATAAGCATAATGAGTAAGGTTGGGATGAGCCGTATCATGGATTTTCCTTTGAAAATTAGAATAAAGTGCATTTGTTGGACGAATTTATACAAAAACTCTTGCCGTGTCCAAGGATAAACGGCATTAATATCCGAACAGATTAACGATTGGCGTA
Source organism: Zetaproteobacteria bacterium (assembly GCA_002747015.1). Next base: position 219,708 of record NVXI01000001.1, on the reverse strand, counting down.
TTTACAGGTTATGTTAGAAGCAAAAACATCACAATTTACATTGTCCGCAGAAGGGCAAATTCTTTGGCAGGAAAAGTTAAACAACCCGTTACCAGGGATTGCTGTTGCTGTCCTTGAAAAGGGAGAAACGGCATTAAAGCCCGTTTTGCATGTTCTTAAGAATGAGCAAACGGAAAAATATGATCAGGTGGAATTAAAGAATAGCTTGAATATGTGGCTTAACGCGCATTTTAATGCGGTTTTAGAGCCGTTGATGATGTTGGAAGTACCACAAGGTGTTGTTGTTAAGGATGATGCTGTTTCGCAAATATCAACTAAAATATATAATGGCTTGGGTATTGTGCCACGCGGGGATCTTGAAACGATGATCAGTGAGCTAACACCAGAGACCCGGGCAGATTTACGGGCGAAGAAAATTCGTCTAGGGCCTATTCTTGCTTTCATACCTGCGCTGAATAAGCCGGCGGCAGTGAAATTAAGAGCTTTGCTTTGGTCACTATTTCATGGCAAAGAGCTGCCTGCGAAGGTTCCTGCAGATGGTATTGTTTCTGTAAAAATTGAAGATGCGCAGGTCAATGAGGATTATTATCGCAGCATCGGCTACCCTCTTTATGGTGGTCGCGCGGTTCGTATTGATATGTTGGATCGGGTTATCAGTTGCGTTTATGATAATGCGACAGACGGGAAATTTCAGGCACGCCATGAAATGGCTGAATGGTTGGGATGCCCGATAGAGGATTTGTATAAAGTGTTGGTGTCTATGGGGCATGTGAAAGTCTATGATCCAGCGGTAGAAAAAGCAAAAATAGAGGCGGAGCTTAAGGAAAGTGAAGTTTCGGAAGATGTTGCCAAGATAGACAACGTGCCTGTAGAGAAAGATGTCCCAGTTGAAGATTTAGAAGTAAAATCTGATGATGAGGCTGGTCGTGAGGGTGCAGAAGATAAAGCAAAGCCGAAAGATGCAAAACCTGAACTGGCCACATTCCGATTAAAAAAGGGTAAGGCTTTCCAAAAGGGAAGTACGGGTAAATCTTTTGAAAATAAACCGCAAAAATCTAAAGGTTCTAAGATTAAAAAAGATTCAAAAAAGAAACCCAGAAAAGACACGAGCCCTCGTGTTATGTCTGCTGAGGCAAAAGTGAATGATGAGGATTCTCCTTTCGCGATTTTACAGCAATTGAAAAAGTGAACTGGGAGAGTAATGGCCAGACGAATAAAGGTAGCTGTTTTTAATATCGTAATTTTCTTTGTCATGGGCACTATTTTTGTGTTTTTGTACCCATCTAAATCTTATGCGGCGCAATTTTCAGGAGATTATCTTCTGAAAGTTTGTTCTGTAGATAGGAATGGAAATGAGCGGGTTTCTGGCGGTAAAATCGCGTGCCAGTCCTATATATCAGGGGTTATTGATTATCATAATGTGCTGCGTTCTATGGGGCTAACGTCGGGGATGGACTTTTGTATTCCAGACAAGGTAACGTTGAATGAATTGCATATTCGAGTTTTGGTTTATTTGTACGAGCATGTGAAATTACACCGAAAATTTGTTGCCGCGCCGGCTGTGTCGATGGCCTTGTATTCTCTCTATCCTTGCCATAAATAAAATAGTAAGGTTTATAGAGTAGCTTGTAATATAAATGATTAGAGAGCTAAATTTACTAGGGGTAAAATGTCCAAAAAGCAGCATATAATAAGATTAGATCGCGATGTTGAAGACCGTATCTTACCAGAAGGTTTTTTTAATATCATTGTGCATCGGTTTTTACCGGTTCTTAGCTTGTCTTATATCGTGAGTATCATTGCTATATCGATCAGTAAGGGCGCATTTATTTATTATATGTTTCAAGACAGCACAGCTTACACGATGGGGCTTCTTATTGTGCTTTGGATTTCTGGGCCTGGGCTTGTTTGGGTATTGTTGCACGGTAGTCCTCTGTTCCATCATGTTGCCGATTTGTGGTACAAAATTTTGGCTGGATTAATGATTATTACAATAGCACTCAGCTATATTTTGTTTCCTGAAGCGGATGTCTATGGGCTTAGAATTTATTTTATTTTATCTGTGCCGGCCTTTGTGTTGATTTATTTTTTGTTTGTTAAAGATATCTTGCCCAAAGTTGCGTCTTACCCGCTTAACGCGATGGGTTTTTGTGCCCTATTATATGGTGCGGTTGTGAATATTATATTCTAGATCCCAGCCATATTCATGAGCCACCCTATGAACAAGACTTGCGGCACGGTAATTATGGGAATCATAAAAGCCATTTTCCATGATTTAGTAAACTCACGAACGATCATTAACTCTGTATAGTCGGTTGCAACACCAGCCATCAAAAATGTAAATGCGTTACCTGGTGCGTGGGCATTGGTGAAGATTTCACCTGCAACGGGTGCGGACCCTTCGGAACAAATCTCCACTATGGTTGCTATAAATAATGTAAGGAAAAGGCCAGCTACAGATGGCCCAAGCCATTCTGCAAATACGTCTGCTGGAACAAAACTACGTAGGGATGCCGCAATGATTGTTCCAAATAGCAGCCATTTGATAATCATTTTTCCATCATGCCAGCCAGATTTTAGAACATCGGAGAAACCTGATTTCGTAAATTTCACAGTTTTTAGCAGGGACTTGCTTTCTTGTAGGAAGTTGAAGTTCTTGCTCATCTCTGGTTTGTTCGGGTTATCTGGTAAACGCCCAGTTTTTATGAGGTATTGTAGTATTACCCCTGTGATCAAGGCGATGATGACAGAGCCAAGAATATAAAGCATCGTCCATTTAAATCCTATCAGTGTTATTAATATAAGTGTCAATGATAAGGAATTCCATGGGCTGGCGACCAGAAAGGCAACGACTTGCGGTAGGCTGACGCCGCGCTCATAGAGCTTTGCCGCGACGAGAAGAATACCGTGGCAGCATAAGTCGAGTAACAAACCGCCAAACACAGCGCGTAAGAGCCCTGAGAAGTTATCACTGCGCCCCATTATTGCAGTGAAGAAATCGCGCGGTACTTTGCTCATCAAGCCAATTAATACAATCCCTAGAGCCACACCCCACCACATGGTCAGTAAAATTTGTATGCACGCCTGCGCAAAATGGTGCAGTAATAGGGGAGATAAATCTAATAATGATAATATCTGATTTGCACCAATGGACAGAATAAGCACAGAAGCACTGACAATAAATAGCCAGTCCTTTTTTGCTTTAGACGTGTTTGGGCAGCAGGTTTTCGTATGATTGTCCATAGGCAGAAATCCTAAAAGCTGCGTGTTATTGTATATCCGGTTAGATCACATAATATGCTTTTGATTTGGCTATCAGGTAACGCAGAAAGAGATTTCACTGCGTCATCAGCATATTTTTGTGCGAGAGAGATCGTTTTGTCTAGTGCGTTATGGGATAATATTATTTCCATTGCGGTGTCAAAGTCGGTTTCATTCTGTTTTTTGTAACCTAATGTGCGTTTCCAGAAGATGCGTTCTTCATCATTGGCATTTGCAATTGCAAATATAACTGGTGCGGTCATTTTTCCTTCTTTGAAATCATCGCCAATTTCTTTGCCGAATTTTTCCTGATCAGCGGCATAATCAAGGGCATCATCAATGATTTGGAATGCTGTTCCTAGCTTCGTTCCATAAATGTGCATGGCTTGAGTTATGCTGTCATTTTGATTGGAAAGCACGGCGCCGACTTCACATGATGCAGCGAATAGGGCCGCGGTCTTTGATTCTATGACGCTTAGATATGTTGACATATTTGTCTCTATATCATTTGTCGTTGTGAGCTGGAGAACTTCACCTTGTGCAATAATTGCAGAGGCATTAGAGAGGATGCCCAGAATATCTAATGAGCCACTTTCTACCATCATCTGGAATGATTGGGAGAACAAGAAGTCCCCAACAAGCACACTGGCCTGATTTCCAAAAACGAGGTTGGCAGTTTCTTTCCCGCGGCGCTCAAAGCTTTCATCAACCACATCATCATGTAATAGGGTTGCGGTATGTATAAATTCGACTGCGGCGGCCAAGTGATAAGATTTATCCATTGGCCCATCAAATAGTGCGGTAGAGGCAAGTGTTAGGAGTGGGCGAATACGTTTTCCACCCGCTGAAATTAGGTATTGAGCAAGCTTTGGAATGAGAGGAACCTCAGAGTGCATGTTCTTTATAATTAATGCATCTACATTTGCCATGTCAGTGCTAAGCAAATCGGACAACCTATTTAGTGGGTTGTCTTCTGTTTCATTCATATTACATTCTGCCAATTGATTTTGCATACTCGATTTAGAACAGTTTTTATGGCGGGGAGCAAGCGAAAAGACGTTGTTAATGTTCAATATTAATCAATATCACCAAATGAGCGCGAGTTTAATTTCCCTTTGCCTGTTTGTGACTTTTTGTATTCATCGATAATTCCCCTTATTCCAGTATTTTTTTTCTTTTCGCTGGTTTCAGTGGTTTCGTTATTTAAGTTTTCGTCGTCTTTGTTGGCTTTGTCATCGTTTGTGTTGTCGTCTTCAGTGCTATCTTTATCCTCGTTGTTTTCTTCCTTAGAAGCGGTGGCTTTCAGAGCTTTATATTTATCCCAGAGTTTCTGTTCTGCGCTTTTCTCTTTATTGGCAAGGCTCTCGACGGATTCATCTGCATCCGCCTCTTCTATTTCCTCTAATGTAGGTTTTTTATCTTCTTCTTCTTCTTCTTCTTCAATTTTTTTATCTTCCTTCTTTTTTTTAGAAGATTTGAAATTGACGCTTCTCATTTCTTTTGAGACATCATTATTTGGATCTGGTAAATTAAAAAGAGGCGGCGCTTGCTTACCTTTTCCTTCTGCTAAAGCAGGGGGGGATATCGCAAGCATCGCCGTGGCCATGCTGATCAATAATGTGAAACAAAAAACTTTCGATTGGTGGGGCATTGCTTTATTCTCAATATTTTTAGGCTTAGCCTTTTAGATGAAAAATATAATTATTTGCTAGAGTAGCGGAAATATAGGGCATTATGCAAGAATCATCATTATTAATTCGTCAATTTACCCCCGATATTGAACCGGGTTTTTGGGAAATGCTGGATAGGTTTACTTTCCACATAGACCATAACTACTATGAACGGTGTATGGAACGTCATGAAAATGGAGAACTGTTGCTAATCATCGCTTCTATTGAGGGGCGTGAAGTTGGATATTGTTTGCTAAATTGGCAGCCTAAATATGCTTATTTTAAAAAGCAATCATTGCCGGAAATACAGGATTTGAATGTGCTTAGTCATTATAGACGACGCGGTATTGGCAGGACACTGGTTGATTATTGCGAAGGTCTTGCGCGTGATAAAGGGCATAAAGAAATGGGCATAGGTGTTGGACTTAACAGCTCATTCGGTGCGGCGCAACGTCTGTATGTTTGTCATGGATATATTCCTGATGGATGTGGCGTTAGTTATGATCGAAAGCAGGTCGCGGCAGGTGAATTTAGGCCAATAGACGACAACTTGTCTTTAATGATGATAAAAACATTGAATTAAGTGTGTTTTTATAGGTTTTAGCGCGATTATATCCTTCCTTTCATCGTATTAAATGTGCTACACCCAAAAGCGAAATTCGAATTTTTCAGGAGCGCAGAATTCATGACTAAATGGGTTTATAATTTTGGTAAAGATAATAATGACGGTGATGCGTCTTTACGAAATCTTCTTGGTGGTAAAGGGTCGAATTTGGCAGAGATGGCATCTCTTGGATTGCCTGTTCCCCCTGGCTTTACAATAACAACTGAGGTTTGTACTCATTATTATGATCATGGTCATGAGTATCCGGCGGCGTTGGTGGCGCAGGTAGAAAAAAGTCTAAAAACCATTGAAGACACTATGGGCATGGAATTTGGCGGCGTAGAAAATCCGTTGCTGGTTTCTGTTCGTTCTGGGGCACGTGTTTCTATGCCGGGGATGATGGATACAGTTTTAAACCTAGGTCTGAACGATGAGACAGTTGTAGGTTTGGCAAAACAAGCAAATGACGAACGGTTTGCATGGGATTCATACCGCCGCTTCATTCAAATGTATGGCGATGTTGTTTTGGGTGTGGATCACCATGATTTTGAAGATATCATGGATACGTATAAGCGTGACGAGGGACTATCTCAAGATACGGATATTACGGCAGACGGTTGGAAGGAAATCGTTGAAGGGTATAAAGAATTGGTGGAGCGTGAGTTGGGTAAGCCATTCCCATCTGATCCGAAGGAACAGCTTTGGGGTGCGATTGGTGCGGTATTCAGCTCGTGGATGATCCCACGTGCGATTACATATCGTAAAATTAATGAAATCCCTGCCACTTGGGGGACTGCGGTTAACGTACAGTCTATGGTGTTTGGTAATATGGGTGATGATTGTGCGACTGGCGTGGCCTTCACACGTGACCCGTCTACCGGCGAGAATTATTTCTACGGTGAGTATCTGGTCAATGCGCAAGGTGAAGATGTCGTTGCAGGGATTAGAACACCTCAATCTTTGACAAAATTAGGGCGTGAGAAAGAAGGCGGTAAGTTACTCTCCATGGAAGAGAATATGCCAGTGGTATTTAAACAGCTGGATGATCTACGTTTTAAGCTAGAAAAACATTTTCGCGATATTCAGGATATTGAATTTACGGTGCAAAAAGGTACGCTCTATATGCTGCAAACACGTAACGGAAAACGTACGGCGGCTGCGGCACTGAAGATTGCAGTAGATATGGTTGCAGAAGGCCTTATCACGCAAGAAGAGGCATTGCTTCGTGTTGAACCGCAATCTCTGGATCAGCTTTTGCATCCGACTTTGGACCCGAATGCTGTGCGCAATGTTATTTCTAAAGGTTTGCCTGCATCTCCTGGTGCGGCTTCTGGGATTGTTGTTTTTACTGCTAATGAAGCAGAAATTAAAGCGCACGCGGGGGAGTCTGTTATTCTTTGCCGTCAGGAAACATCACCAGAAGATATTCATGGAATGCATGTGGCCGCAGGGATCTTAACGTCTCGTGGGGGGATGACATCTCATGCGGCGGTTGTTGCGCGGGGTATGGGTAAGCCATGTGTCGCTGGCGCAGGTGAACTGTATATTGATCAGCATGAAAAAATTATTCGTAAAGGTGATATTGAAATCAAAGAGGGCGATACGCTTACAATAGATGGTGCAACTGGTGAGGTTATGATTGGTCGTGTTGAGACGATTAAACCGAAATTATCCAGTGACTTCGAGACGTTGATGGGGTGGGCGGACACGCGTCGCCGGATGGCGGTTCGTACGAATGCGGAAACGCCGCAGGATGCGGCGACGGCTCTATCCTTTGGTGCAGAAGGTATTGGTCTTTGCCGTACAGAGCATATGTTTTTTGACCCTGAGCGTATTCAAAATGTTCGTGAGATGATTTTTGCATCCAATGAAGCTGAACGCCGCGTCGCGCTTGATAAATTATTGCCAGCACAGCGGAGTGATTTCGAAAGTTTGTTTGAAATTATGAACGGTTTGCCTATTACGATCCGTTTGCTTGATCCGCCATTGCATGAGTTCTTGCCACATAGCGAAAAAGATATTGTGGCATTCTCAAGTCAAGCTGGGCTTGATGAAGGGCGTGTGCGTATTCGTTTGGCAGAGTTGGATGAAACAAATCCAATGCTTGGACATCGCGGTTGTCGTTTGGGTGTTACATATCCAGAGATTTATGAAATGCAGGCACGTGCAATATTTGAGGCGGCGGTGAATGTTGCTGCTAAAATTGGGAACAGTATTATCCCAGAGGTTATGATTCCACTCGTTGGTGCGCGTAAGGAATTGGACTTAATGCGTGACGTCGTTGAAAATGCAGCAAAAGCTGTGTTTGAAGAAAAAGGGTCTTCTGTAGAATATATGGTTGGAACGATGATTGAGCTTCCACGTGCTGCTCTAACAGCGGATCAAATCGCACAAAGTGCAGATTTCTTTAGCTTTGGTACAAATGATCTGACCCAAACAACATTGGGGATGAGCCGTGATGATGTATCCAGCTTCCTTCCGTACTATACAGAAAAAGGTATTTATGAGCGTGACCCATTCGTATCTATTGATATTGATGGTGTTGGTGCATTGATTGAAATTGCTTGTGAAAAAGGGCGTCGTGTTCAACCGAATATCAAACTTGGTATTTGCGGGGAACATGGTGGTGATCCTGCGTCGATTGCCTTTTGTGAAAAAATTGGCCTAGATTACATATCATGTTCACCATATCGCGTTCCAATTGCACGTTTGGCGGCATGTCAGGCGGCGATCCGTGAAGGGAATGCCAAGACAGTTGAGATCAAAGACAAGAAAACTGCGTAAATCTTGGTCAGAAAGTTGTTTGGTGATGAATTTTCTTCGGGTTGTGTTTTTAACCTTTTTCATATTTTCTTTTTCAGCAAAAGCTGGAAATATTAGCAGTACTTTTGGTACTTCTATTTTTGGAGTGAGTTGGGCTGATAATCTTGATCAAGTTCAGGCGAAGTATCCAGATGGAAAAATAGGTGGGGCTAAGGGTAGTCGTAGATATGTTGTTAAGGATGCACGTGACCTTATGGGGCTGAGCTTTAATAAAGAAAACGAGATTACATATGTTTTTAATCAGGATATTTTAACTCATATTGATATTTCTTTTTCTGAAAAAGGAGTGGAGAGATTTGGTCAGCTCAAAGAAGTATTAGTCGCTGCCTTTGGGAATGCACAAGTTACTCAGCCAACATCAAGTGTTGTTATGATGAAGTGGCACGAAGATGAAGGTGTTACACTATCTTTATTTAAAAGCTCAGGTGTCTTTGGTGGAGCTTTGCATTTGAATATTCAGAATACTGCAAGTTCCTCGGAAATACTTTCTAAAAGATCACTTGGTTTTGACTAGTGCAATGCCGATATCTCCGCAGGATGAGCGTAGTTCTGCTTTATCGGGGAGGGTGTCCAGCCTTACAGTTTGTAAATGTTTTTTGGCTAAGCCACGATAGTGCATGCGTGCTGTGAGTTCTTGACCGATATAGCATCCTTTTTCATAGGATAAGCCATTGAGTTTGTCGATGTTGCATTCTAGTAATGTTGACTTTTGTGGGATCATATCGCGGCTGCCATCTGGAATTGTTAGGGCAATGCGGTGTTTGTCCCAGTACTCAAATGGTTGCTCTGGAATTTGGGTTGGTTTAGTAGATGATCGATATCCCATATCAATGTGACGTGGGTCTTTGTCGCCAAATGTATCATCACCAATAATCGCGTAGGTCGTTACATCTTTGTTGATCTCTATTGTAATATTGGCACGTAATTTGTACATAGTTAGAATTTTAGCGAGGTCTTCTGTACGATCATCGCCTTCGCATTCTAGGGTTAGAGTGTCCTTTTCCTCTGTGATGAAAAAGTCATATAGAAATTTTCCTTGGGGGGTTAAAAGGCACGAATAGATGCATGCTTGGGTATTGAGCAAGTTGATATCATTGCTCATTAGATTCTGTATGAAGTCTTTTCTATCTGCTCCAGAGATTATAATTTTTCCGCGCTTTTTTAGTCTTGTGTAGAAAGGCGTTTGTGTCATGATATTTAAATGATCCCAAATTCAAAAGTTCAGAATATATTGTTTATCACATCTAGCCGTATTGGCGATGCGGTTTTGTCCTCTGGCCTTATAAATTATATGCAATCAGAATATCCAGACGCACAATTTACAATTTGCTGTGGGCCGTTGGCGGTTTCTTTATTTGAAGGTGTTCCTAGGTTAGAGCGCATAATATCGATTAACAAACAAAAATATAGTCGTCATTGGATTGATTTGTGGAAGACATTGGTTGCAACGCGCTTTGATATTGTTGTTGATCTTAGAAATTCAGCGGTTTCTCGTCTTATCAGGGCGCGCCAGCGTCATATATATGGATCTTATGTTGATAAGTCGTTGCATAAGGTAGAGCAAAACGCCTCTGTTATGCGTTTATTGGATGTGTGTCCATCACCTAAGTTATGGTTCAGCACTGTACAATGCGAAAGGGCGGAAGCTCTTATTCCTGATGGAGGTGCAGTACTAGGCGTGGGGCCGACTGCCAATTGGATCGGCAAGACATGGCCTGAAGAACGGTTTATAGAGGTCATTAAGTGGTTGATTTTTGATGGTGGATTGATGGCAGGGGCGCGTGTTGCAGTTTTTGCTGCGCCAGGGGAAGAAGCGGCGGCGCGTACGGTGCTTGCCTCTATACCAGTGGAGCAACGTTTAGATATTATTGCAAAGACTGATCCTGGTACAGCGGCGGCAACGATAGCACGTTGTGATTTTTATTTGGGCAATGATTCGGGGCTTATGCATTGTGCTGCTGCTGCAAATGTTGCGACGTTCGGATTGTTTGGGCCTAGTTACCCGCATATTTATAGTCCTTGGGGTGCGCATACAGCTTATGCTTCAACGCCAGAGAGCTTTGATGAACTGATTGACTATGATGGTTACACGGCCAAAGACTCTGGATGTTTAATGATGAGCCTGTCTGTTGAGATGGTTAAGGTTGCCATAGAAAAAAGCTGGCCACAGATTGTGTCCAGCTCTTAAGTGATTTTTATCTACAGAGTGTTTATTCGTTTAGATTGTCGTAATCTTTTACGCGTTTTGATCCATATCCCTTTTTACGCGTTTCCACTCTAGTTTTTTGATGTGTCATTTTGTAATTCTCACGTGCTTCACCTGCGACATCAAATGGGACATACTGAATGCGTTCCCATCCTTTGGCAATCATACAGCCCTCAAAATCAATATAATCGGAATGTTCTGCAAAAAGTTCTTTATCACGCTCAGGCGTATCCCATCCTGCAAGTTCCGCTTCTTCTGTGCTTAAGACTAAACCGTCTGCATATTCTGGAATAGCATCTTTAACAGCGCCTAAACGCTCCAGCTCGCGCAGTTCAGTAACACAGCGTGCAATGTTTCTGTTGAGCATTTGCTGTGCTTTGGGGCCACGTAAATAAATAGCAGAGGATGTGTGAACCCTTTGCCAGTATTGGCCACCTTGAGTTATTCTGTCGTTTACACCAGCCGATACGGAAGAAGAGAATGTAAGGGCAAAACCTAGAAGTAGAAAAGAACGCATAATCATCATAAGAAAAATCTTTGTTTTGTTTACTATAAATCAGATGAAAGGATAGCAAATATAACATCTTAGCTCAATATAATTATAAAAATTAATTTTAAGGGACATATTGTGTTGTTATTGTATAGGCTTTATCCACCATGTTTCTGTTACCGCACCGTATGTTGGTGTCTCTTCTGGGCGCTGGATATCTTTGTGATGTGCTATGTAATCAACGCCCTTATAGAACAATGGGATAGACACGTATTCTGATAATAATATGCGATCAATAATATGTGCATAATGCGTTAGATCATCATAGGTTTTTGCATTTGCAATTTGGCTGGCAAAGTGATCGAGTGCGGGGTTGCAAATGCCTGAAAAGTTAAAACGTGCAGGTTCGTTTGCCGCTTTGCATGACCAATAGAGCATTTGTTCTGTCCCTGGAGAGAGGCTATTTTGCCAATAGAATGAAATCATATCATAGTCATATGTGCTTTTTCTTTTCTGGAATGTCGCACTGTCGAGCATACGAATTTTCATCTCTATGCCTAAACGTTCAAGTGATCGTTGATAGGTGACTGCGATTTTTTGTTCTTGTGATGTGGATAATATGATTTCAAATGTAAGTGGTTGTTTTGTTTTGTTATGAACGCGCTTGCCATTTTCAATGACCCAGCCTTCGCCTTGAAGGAATTGCCCTGCTTGCATTAGTTTTAGGCGCATAGTTGGTGGTTTCATGCCTGATCGAACTATTATACTTGGAAAAAAATCTGCGCCCTTTCTTTTTAGGACCGCGCTTTGGACCTTGTCCTTCCATGCGGCTAATAACGCTTTTTCAGCGTCTGTTGTTATATCTGGTGCGGCCAAAATAGAGTTTGGATAAAAGCTTTCTACGCGTTTAAACTCATTATGGAAGAGGTTTTTCTCAACCCAATCATAATCAAAGGCGAGATATAGGGCCTTGCGGATGTTTAGATTATCAAAGGGTGCGTGACGCATGTTAAAGATAAAACCATGCGCGCGTTCAGGGCGTTTATGCGGTACACTCAGGCGAATTTGTTCTCTAGATATATCATCATATGCTTTTTGCCATTTTGTGACATCCCACTCACGACGTAGATTCAGATCACCTTTTTTAAATGATTCTAGAGCGATTGTATCATCACGGTAATATTCATATGTAACAGTATCAAAATTATAATGCCCAATATTTACGAAGAGATCTTTAGCCCAATAATCAGGAACGCGCACATATGATATTTTTTTGCTGATCTTTGATTCTTTAATGCGGTAGGGGCCATTAAGGAGTGGGGTTTCACTTATTGTGGAATCAAAATTGTGATTAGACCACCATGCTTTCGATAGAATGGGCATCATTGCCAAAATCATAACGGTTTCACGGTCATAGCCTTCACCAAGGTTAAAGCGAATTTGGCGCGTGTTTATGACATCGACACTGCTGACGAGCTTATATATACTGCGCATATTGGGACGGCCATACTCTTTCAATGTTTCATATGAGTAGAGGACATCTTGCGTTGTGATTGCGGAATGATCATGAAAGCGCGCTTTTGGATTAATATGGAATGTTATGGATGAGCGATCATGAGGGATTTCGATGTGTTCGGCAATCAGTGGGTACATGGTGAAGGGTTCATCCCAAACACGGCGCATTAAACGGTCATAGACAAGATTCATACTTGCGGCGGCCTGCCCCTTTATAGAGTACGGGTTTAGCGTATCAAACGTGCCGATTTTTGCGATTTTTAGTGCACCGCCTTTTGGGGCTGTCGGGTTTACGTAGGATAGGTTTTTATCTGCATTATTGTATTTCGTTTTGCCATGCATAGCCAAGCCAAATGTTGGCTGTTCCGCGTGTGCCGAAAAGTTAAAAAAAATAAAGGATATAGTAATAAAAAATGTGTAATATTTGCTCATGAAACTAGTGATATCAAACTCTACYCATGCAGCCAAACCGTTTCTTGATCGTGTCCAYCTTATACAGGGGGATATTACCAAGCAGGACGTTGATGCCATCGTGATTTTAATCCCTCAAACGCTTGATTATCGCGGGAGTATAAACGAATCTGTTCAGRYGGCATCCAGTCATAATATGGATGATTTTATTTTAGAGAATATTTATAAGCCAAAGGTTGGGGAGGTCTATGCTTTRCCTGCTTTTAATTTGCCGGCCAAACATATTCTTGTTGGTATTTTACCACATTACCGTACTGAATTTGATATGAATCCATCGCATTTATCGAGYGTGATAMGGCGTGTAATGGAGCTTGCGCGTTGTATGTTATTGACCAGTATTGCTTTTCCACCATTGGCATCGGGGCGTCATGGCTTTCCAAAGGCAAAGTCTGCGCGTTTGGTCTGTCAGGGGATAACGGATCGTTTGGAAGAGAGYTTTGAAGACGTTCGTATTGTTTGCTCAAACGATCAAATGTTTGGRATATATGACGGAAAACTYCGTGTTTTAGGGTGGGATGGAGGATAATAATATCCTCCTAATCCCTGTATTGTTATGTTTAAGCCGCGAGTTCGGCTAGATTGACGGCAGGGCGCGCCCCTATATGGGAGATTACTTCTGCTGCTGCGATTGCGGCAAGTTTACCACTCTCTTCCAATGATTTTCCTTGTGTAAAGCCATAGAGGAAACCAGCGGCAAATTGATCGCCCGCGCCGGTTGTATCCACTACATTTTCAACAGGAACGGCGTCGATTTTTATTTGCTGGCCTTTGGAAATGATAATTGCGCCTTTGGCACTACGGGTGATAACGGCAATCTCGACATGCTTACTTATGGCACTGATCGCGTCATCAAAGTTATCTTGCATGAATAGAGATTTAATTTCATCCTCATTGGCGAACAGGATATCCACATGTTTTTCAACAAGCTGCAAGAAGTCATCGCGATGGCGATCTACACAAAATGGATCGGATAGTGTTAAGGCGATTCTATGACCTGCTTCATGTGCGTATTCTGCTGCGGTAATGAATGCTTCTTTTGCTTGTGCGCGGTCGAATAAATATCCTTCTAGATAGGTTACTTTTGCAGAGGAAATAACGTCACGATCCACGTCAATGGGGCTAAGCTCAATACTTGCACCTAGGAATGTGTTCATTGTTCTGTCTGCATCGGGTGTAACCAAAATCATACAGCGTCCCGTCGATGCACCCAGGATAAGGGGAGTTGTGTCAAATGTAACGCCAAGAGATTGCATATCGTTTTTATATACTTTTCCCAAATCATCATCTGCAACTTTGCCGATGAAGGCACCTTTACCACCAAAAGAGGCAAAGCCAGCCATTGTATTTGCAGCGGAGCCACCGGATGTTTCTACGCCTTGTGGCATTTGTGCATAAAGGTCAACTGCGCGGTTTTCTTCAACTAATGTCATGGCACCTTTTTCCATACCATGTTCTTCTTTTTGCGTTGTGATGAAATCATCGGAGACTTGTGAGAGGACATCAACAAGTGCATTTCCAAGTGCCACAACGCCGTATTTTGTATCAGACATATTACTTTATCCAGTATCTTGTGTGTTTGCTAAAAATATAGTTCTATAGCACGTAAAAGAAAAAGGCTACAGATTATGTCCGCAAAAAACAGCGATATTAAGCAGAAAATCATTGAATCTACTTTGCAGTTGTCAGTTGAGCAGGGGTGGGAATATACGACATTGCGCGATATTGCCGAACACGCCGGTATATCTGCTACTGATTTATATGATGCCGTAGATGATAAGAGCGATATTCTTGTTTTGTTAGGGCGCAAAATAGATAAAACGGTTATGAAGAACATTGAAATTTCTGATGATGGCCTGACCAATACGCGTGATCGTTTATTTGATATTATGATGGATCGTTATGATGCATTGAATGAATATCGTGAAGGGGTTGTCTCAATTTTAGATTCTTTTCAATGTGACCCTAAACAGGTTGTTATCTCTATGCCGCATCTTTGTAAATCGATGAGTTGGATGTTGGAGGTGTCGGGCATTGAAACATCTGGTGTGAAGGGTGCTCTTAAGGTTGCTGGATTAACAGGGATCTATATTAAGGTGCTGAAAACGTGGTCGGTAGATGATAGTGCCGATTTGTCAAAGACTATGTCTGCGTTGGATAAGGCACTTGATCGGGCAGAGAAAATGGCCAATGTCCTTGGGTTTTAGGTAATATTTTCTTCGATATCGCCAAGGTAAGGGAATGTATCACTTTGTGACGTTAGTGATGCTGCAGATGTCGCGTATTGCATGGCTCTTGGGAGGTTTAAACCAGCTTGTATACAGGCCGTAAATGTTCCACAAAAGGAATTAAATGTCTCGGTGTGGTTTACAGAAAAAGTGTTGTCTGTGATGCCTTGCTCGTAATGCTTAGAGTTTTTACTGGTCGCATATGCTCCTGATAGGCCAGAATTTTTGGCAATAATACAGTGTATGTTTTTCTTTTTTGCCAGAGAAGCCGAAAAGTTTTCTAATGGAATAGAAAGCTTGTCGCATAAATAGGGAAGAATTTCTTCGGCAATAATGGCAATATCAAGATTATCGAACATGCTGCCATCTATATTGCTCTCATGAGATAGGCACAAAATGGACTGGGCTTTCTGTGCGCGTGCGCGTTTTAGAACTTCCGTGTTGATATCTATGCTTACATCATGTTGCAACAGGATTAACGCGCGTTCATTTAGCATGTTCGTAGGAATTTGATCAGGGGATATTTCTTGGTTCGCGCCTGCCGATGAAATGATCGCTTTTTGATTTTTGTTATCAATAATGGAGTGTATGATACCCGTTGGTATTTCGCTTTTTGCAATGCCAGAGGTGTTGATTCCTTCTCTTCGTAATGTGCTCAGGATTTTTTTTCCGAAGATATCAGTTCCAATTGTGCCTATGAGTGCAACTTTTGCACCACTACGCGCGGCGCAAATAGCCTGATTTGTTGCGTTTCCTCCTGCATATGTATGCATTTCTTTTGATTGAATATGGCAAGGAAAAGCCAATGAATCGGATAAATTCAGTTGAAAGGTCATACAAAGATAGCCGAAATCAAGTATCATACTTTTTTTTCTGTGTGCTTAGTGTTAGCTTATTTAGGTATCATATATTTTGTCTGGTTACATTATAGATAAAAGAGAAGAAGAAAAACACTTGATATCTGTTGCGTAATAAAATAATACAAAGAAAACAAAGGCAGGTTAGTATGTCCATTGACTATAATAAGCATTTTCAAAGCTGTGTCGACGCAGTGAAATCTGAAGGTCGTTATCGTGTGTTTACGACGATGGAGCGTATCGTTGGACGTTTTCCGTATGCAAATTATCATGATGAAAATGGTAATACGAAAGAGGTGGCTATCTGGTGTAGCAATGATTATTTGGGGATGGGGCAACATCCCAAGGTCATCGCAGCATCAAAGGATGCTATAGATTCATGTGGCGCAGGCGCAGGAGGGACGCGTAACATTTCTGGTACAACATATTATCATGTACAGTTAGAGCGTTCTGTAGCTGATCTTCATCAGAAGGAAGCAGGCCTCGTTTTTTCTTCTGGTTATGTCGCGAATGAAGGTGCGTTGGGAACGTTGGGAAAACTTTTACCAGATTGTGTGATGTTCTCTGATGAGATGAATCATGCTTCTATGATTCACGGCATTAGGGAGAGTAAATGTGAAAAATATATTTTCCGTCATAATGATATTGAGCATTTGGAAAGTTTGTTAAAGTCTGTTGATATTAAACGTCCCAAAATCATTGCTTTTGAATCTGTTTATTCAATGGATGGTGATATTGCCCCAATTAAAGAAATTCTGGATCTTGCCGATAAATATAATGCTTTGACTTATCTTGATGAAGTTCATGGTGTCGGTCTTTATGGTGCGCGCGGTGGTGGTGTCGCGGAGGAGCGTGGTCTGATTGATCGTGTTGATATTATTGAAGGTACCTTTGGTAAGGCTTACGGTGCGATGGGGGGGTTCATTACAGGGCCTGCCTCTATCCTTGATGCTATCCGCTGTTATTCTTCGGTTTTTATTTTTACGACGAGTCTTCCGCCATCTATTTTGGCGGCGGCACATGCCTCGGTAGAGCACTTGAAAGTGTCTGATGTCGAGCGTATAAAGCATCGGGAAAATGTTACGCTATTTAAGAATATGTTAGAGGCTGCGAATCTACCATTTTTGCGTGGTGAAAGTCATATTGTTCCGCTTATTGTTGGTGAGCCTATTTGTTGTAAGGAGGTTAGTGACCTTCTGATTAATGAATATAACATATACGTCCAGCCGATTAATTATCCGACTGTTCCAAAGGGGACGGAGCGTTTGCGTTTGACTGCGACGGCGGCGCATTCGCAAGAAGATGTTAAATATATGGCCAATACGTTGCAAAATATGTGGGAAAACAACCATGCTTTACGTTCTGATGTGGCTTAGTTCTTCTACTAAATTTACGATTTAAGAAGTCTCGATCTTGGTTTATGCCGATATGTTAAGGCTTGTTCCGCGTGTACTACTTGTGGGCGCAGAGCGTGTGGCATCGTCTAGTATTTTGGCAATCGCCTGTCCTTGTTCCGCATTATGCTTGATCACGGACAGAGTGATGTTTTGACGGGCGAGGGCTGCTTCTGCGGCTATTGATGCTGGTAATTCCATTGTTTCGAATCCTTCTAACACTTAATTATAGATTATTATGGGATTTATTTCAAAAATATTATTTATGAGGACGGTTTTCCTTCGCCTATTGTCCATATTACCGACTCATCATATTATGTTGACTAGTTATATTTTTTGCGTTTTTTTTTGAGGTTTTTGTATGGGATGCCAAAGTATCATCATGAATCACACTATTCCCCCCAGTCTTGAGGATTTGGAGACACTGGCGACTGGTGTGCTGCAAGCGATGCCAGAAGAATTGCTGCGCCATTGTGATGGGCTGGTTATTCTTATTGAAGATATGGTTGACGAAACAGTGCAGGAGGATCTTAGTCTTGATGATCCGTTTGATCTTTTGGCGCTGTACAAAAGTGGTAAGGAAATTTCCCCCGGGATTGAGAGGAAAGTCGCAAATGATGATGATGTCCTTGTGTTGTACCGACGTTCACTATTGGATATGTGGTGTGAGACAGAAGAAGATTTACAATCTATTCTTCGTCAAATTATTATTGAAGAGCTAGGGCGGTACTTTGATTTTTCGGAAGATGATGTACAGGATATGGCTGATCGATCTTATCAAGGGGCCTTATAAATAAAAATTCAAAACTATGCAGATGCTTTTGCAATATGTTAAGGTATCTACAAGGTTTATATTTTTTGGTTTGGGAATGTAGTTTGTCTCTATTATTACGTATTGTATGTATTTCATTTTTTATGATCTTGTTTGTTTTTCAGGAAGGCTATGCTGCGAGCGTGCCAGTCACTTTGCCTGGGATTTTTGGCGGCGGGCGTAATACTTGTGATCCTGAGTTCATGGATGTTTTAAATGATAGAGCGTGGATGGCCGCGCAGCGCGAAGTTACACAGAACCAAAACTTAATTCCGCGTCCCGACAGTGTTTTGGAAATAACATGTTTTGATTCGTTTTTGGATGAGTTGGGATCGCATGCTGATGATAACTTCCCTAGTGATCCACAATGGTCTGAGGGGGGAAGTATTTTTGGGCTTTCTGTTATCGAATTAATTATCCTTGTTGATAAGGCTGCCCTTAATGCAGAGCCATTGTTAGTTGCGCCAATCGGTACACCAACGGCACTTTTTAACGGTGGTAATGGCTCTAGTGGGATTATTATGACGGCCGCCCTTGAAGTGCTGGTTTTGGATCAATTAGTTGATGGTGTGACTGTCGTTGGACCGATACAAGATGTTATAACAAACCCGCTTATGGCGGCTTGTCTTGGTGAGGGTACAAAGCAATATTATCTTGAGCATTTCTCACGGCGTATGTTAGGTAACCGTGCCATAACAACATCGGCGGTACTTCCTTCTCCTGGGCCGGCATGGGCACAAATTCTTGCTGGTAATTCGGATGGTAGAGTACGTGATAGTGGTAATTATTCCGGTTGCAGTAGAATGAATGATTTGTGGAACAGAACGAAATGTTATGATTTTGCAACAGAATCCTATAGGCATACAATTATTCCTAACCCTCCTAGCCCTCCTAATTCTCCGATAATACCAGTGGCAACACCGCCCGGTGGTGAACATGATAGCTTCTATACTTTGGAGACGTACCGAAATATGGCGGCGGCATCTGATGATTATAGAACAAACGAGGCTGAATGTCGTATACCGACCGTTGATGGCTCTCCTGATTTACCAAGTTTGTTGGAATTTGCATGTGATCTTGTCGTGCATCATGTTCCGCCAACGCTTACCTTAGCGTCGATTGTTTCTATTGTGACTGGCTTAGCGAATAATAATCCAACTTGGAATAGTGCATATACAGGAGCGAACCCACCCCCAAATGCAACGCCTGCAACATCTAATGGTGGCGTTGATGAATATCTTCACTTTTTAGGGTTAGAGGATAGTACGAGTTGTAGTGCTTTAACGCCGATCAAAACAGGTTATATTGTTTCATTGGCAACTGGTGTGCAGTATATAGATGCGATATGCGCTGCACCTGGCTGTCGATTTGTTCCACCAACAACTACGGCGGCTAACGGTAGCTGCAACTGATAGAGCATGCCATCTCGTTGTATTTTACGGGAGAGATATTTTGAAATCTGTGGCGTATTCGTGTACTTGTCGTTTTTTTGTAAAAATATGCGTTATATTGCTTTGTTCATAAAATTTGACATTCTACGCGCGAAGGCAGACATATCATCAATGGATTGTCCTTGAATGATTTTAGCTTGATCAAGCAGCAGAAATGCTGCGTCAGAAACATCATTTCCATCCATACAAGATTGTGCCAGTGTTTTGATTAAATCATGTTGTGTATTAATCTCTAGAATAGGTTTTGTGTTCGATTGGTATTTTTGATGAACTTTTAGAACTTGCTCCATGTGCATGTCGACGGCTTCATCCGGTGCAACTAGGCAAACGGCAGATTCTGTAAGGCGTTTTGATGGTCGGATGTTGTGGACGTGCTTTTCTAAAATACTTTGGAATGTAGTGATTAGGGTGTTTATAGATTCGTCGTTCTTTTCAGTGTTTTGTGATTTCTCTTTGTCGTCATCATTCGGTTTATCTCCTGATACTATTTTATCAAGATCAATGTCACCTTTGGTGATGGATTTAAACGTTTTTCCTTTGTAATCCAAAACACTTTGAAGCCAGAAATCGTCAATCGTATCGGTGAGGTATAGCACCTCAATCCCCCGAGCCTTAAAGCCTTCGGCTTGTGGGCTGTTTTTAATGCTTTTAAGCGAGTCGCCACTAATATAGTAGATTTCTTCCTGTCCGCCTTTCATGCGTGAAACGTAATCGGCAAGCGTTACAAATTTTTCGCCATCTTCGTAGGTTGAATAAAAACGACATACTTTAAGTAAAGCTTCACGATGTACTGGTGCATCGTAGAGCCCTTCTTTTAAGGCAGAGCCAAATTGCCCCCAGAATAATGTGAAAGCAGGAGGGTCATTACGCGATAATTTATCAAGGTCGCCCAGAATGCGCCGCGCAACGGCACTTCTTATTTTTTCAATCGTTAAGTTATATTGCAGTGTCTCGCGACTGATATTTAAGGGGAGATCTTCACTGTCAATAACACCGCGCATAAAGCGTAACCAAGGATACATAAGGCTGTCGATTTCATCTGTAATAAAGATGCGACGTACGTATAGCTTCACGGAGTTTTTTCGGCCTGGGTCGAATAAGTCCCAAGGCTTTTGTGTCGGGATATAGAGCAGAGAGGTGAATTCAATCGCGCCTTCGGCCTTCCAGTGTGATGTCATAAGCGGTTCATCAATGTTGCTGGATATATGATTATAAAAATCAAGATAGTCTTTTTCTGATATATCGGCTTTCGGTCTCATCCAAAGGGCCGACGTGCTGTTAATTGGCTCAGCATCTTTGTTTTTTGCGACCTCGGTCGGCGCCCCTAGAAAGATAGGAACACTAATATGATCCGAATATTCCTTTATCGTTGATTGAATCTTTTGGTCTAGAAGAAATTCGCACGCTTCGTCTTTTATATCTAGGGTAATGGCTGTACCGCGTTGGCCGTCTAGGCGTGCGGCCTCCATTTCATTGGCTTCACGTATTATAAAGTTGGATTTACCATCTGATTCCCAAAGCCATATCGCGTCTTGTCCTGCTTTTCGGCTAACGACTTGGATTTTATGGGCGACCATAAAGCTGGCGTAAAACCCAACTCCGAATTGCCCTATGAGCTTTAGTTTGTCTGCATCGTCGCCGGCTTCTTTCATTTTTTCTGTTAAAGCCGCGGTGCCAGATTTGGCGATAATTCCAAGGTTTTCTATAAGTTCATGTTTGTCCATACCAACACCGTTATCAACAACGGTTACCGTACGGTTTGTTGAGTCTTTGTATGTGCAAATACGAAAATTCGGATTGTCTTTAATAAGGTCGGGGGATGCAATGGAATCATAGCGGAGGCGATCGCATGCATCGGCCGCGTTGGAAATAAGTTCGCGTAAGAATACATCTTGGTTTGTGTAGAGAGCGTGAGCAACAATATTTAATAAGCGCGAAACATCTGCACTAAAGTTTTGCTGTTCTTGTTGCTCTTCTTCTTTATGTTTTTCTTGTGCGCTCATCACTTTTAAACTCCGCTAGATTTATCTATTCAGTATAGAACTCTTATGGCGCGAATTGCGTGAAGAATCAAGGGTAGAGTCGCGTGATATCCCAGTTTCCATCATTGTTCTTTGTGTATTTAAGGCGGTCATGCAATCGGTCAGGGTTGTCCCACCAGAATTCTATGGTATTTGGAACGAGACGATAGCCAACCCAATATTCAGGGCAAGGAATAGTTGATCCTTTTGGATATTTAATCTGAAAATCCTTTATTTTTTCTTCAAGGTATTCTCTACTTTTTAATGGTCTTGATTGTTGTGATGCCCATGCACCCACTTGTCGTTCGTAGGGACGGTTTTGGAAGTATTCTTCAGCTTCTTGCGTTGTGACGATTTTTACTTCCCCCTCAATGCGTACTTGCTTACGTAATGATTTCCAGTAAAAGCAGAGTGCAGCATAAGGGTTTTTGTGCAATTCGCATCCTTTCTGACTTTCTTGGTTTGTATGAAATTTGAACCCGTTATGATCAGCTTGCTTTAATAACATCATACGAATAGACGGTTTTCCATCTTTACTGCATGTTGCCAGTGACATTGCGGCATGATCGTTGATTTCTTGTTTTTCTGCTTCATCAAGCCATTCTTGGAATAGAGTAATTGGGTCGTCGGATGTGTGTTTATTCATTTTTGAAAGCGCCTATATTTAAATTTGTATATCTTCTATGAATTAATTTATAAATGGATATACTCTCAAACTCAAATAACTTGTTAATTTACTAATGAAAGTAGACGAGGATGAAAAATTTAGCACTCTTAATGATGGTTGTTTCAACATTTGGCCTTAGCGCATGTGAGAACCTTCAAACAAAAGGTAATAAACAATTGATAGGCGCAGGTAGTGGCGCACTTATTGGCGGTATATTAGGTTCTAAAGTTGGTGGTGGTAGTGGCCAGCTTTGGGCGACTGGTGCAGGTGTTCTTTTGGGCGCGTTGGTTGGTAGTGAAATCGGAAAATCTTTGGATAAGGCCGATAGACAATATATGTCACAGGCAACATATGATGTACAAAGCGCACCTGTTGGTGAGACGATTTCGTGGAACAATCCAGAGAGTGGGAATTCCGGTGATGTTGTCGCAACAAAAGATGGCTATAGTGCTAGCGGTAAATATTGTCGTGAATATCAACAAACAATATATGTTGGTGGTCGTGAGGAATCTGCTTATGGCACGGCGTGTCAGAAGCCGGACGGTAGCTGGGAAATTGTAAATTAATTATCTCGCTATTGGCGTATATTATAAAATAAAAAGAACCGCACTCTGAACCTATTGGTTGAAGGGTGTGGTTTTTTTTATTGGGTAGTGACGCTTTTAATTGCATTTGGGCTTATGAAGTCTGAAATATTGAGTGATGAGCCTCCTGATTCTTTTTTCTCTTTTTCTACTGTGCTTTTGTACTCTTTTACGGTGGTTAGGGCATGATAGATTGATGAGAATTCGTCATTCTCTTCGGCAATGCTTATAATATCATCAATTGTCTGGTTTAGATTGTTGCGTCGGTTGTTGGATAGGGCGCGTGAAAAATGTACGAGTGTGTCCCATGGAATTGAGTTTGTTTCTTTTTGGAAAACTGTTTTTGCATGGTTGAGAGTACTTGTTATATTTTCGGATAAGTCGCTTTGTTCTATGTATGTGTTTGTTTGGATGAGCGCACTTGAACACCAGCCAGTTAATGATGATTTTTGTAACAACATACTCTGTTTTTCAATAATCTCCATGATTAGGGTGTTTTTTCTTGTTTCGTGTATTTTATTCAAAATATTTTCAATTAATTGGCGGCAGTGTCTTTTATGGATGCGTTCATTTGCTTCTTGGGCGGTAAATGGATTGTATTCTTGTGATAAGGGTATGGTTTCTGGTTTGATGTTTAGCCGTTCTGCAAGCATATCGGCGATTGATTGTGCATAGGTGTTTTCACTTGTGTAAATAGCGGCCCCCAAAATGCTTTCTGGGTTATGCCCTGACCATGCCATTTCTTGTGCAGGTATAGAAAAGCTTCGCCATTGTTCTATTGAGGAAATGTCATATGCTTTTCCTATTTCTTCTGTTATCTCCGCTGCTGCTGTTGCTGGTCTTTTATTCTTCTTATGATGGGCGATCTTATTTTCGAAAACAAAATCAAGTGTGTCTAAGCAGACTGGGAAAGGAAAATTCTCGGCAATAAAGCCTGGCGTTGCATTCAGGGTGTCGGACATTCTTTGTTGGGACAGGGTGCTTAACGCGTTGTCTCGTCCTTGAAGTGCTTGAATGCTGGCAGAAAAAATATCTGCTTCTAAGTTACGGTGGTTCCATTGCTTGGTGGTGAGTTTTGGTAGAAGAATATTATCCTGATCTGTAAATAAAGTCTCATCACCATCAGGTTCATCAGTGTTTTGATGTATAAAATTTTTATAGAGTGATATTGCGTGCCATGCCAAATGGAAGGCGTGGTTGCGTAAATTATTTTCGTTTTGGAAACGTTCATAGTTGATAAAACAGATTGATAGGTAGGTGCTACTTTCAAAAAACCCTAAAAACCCTGGTTGTTTATCGTATGAGATTAGAGAAAAGCACGATCTGTTTTTCTTGAGTAAATTCAAAAATTGTGGGGTTTGCATATGCTCAATTGCGGCGGCGGGGTATCCTGAAATCGTTTCCTTGTCTTTGGCGAAGGTCTGGTGGCGTTTGTCTTCTGCATGAACGGTGAAATGTATGTACAGATCGGGAAAACTTCCCTGTATTTGTCTGCGTATGACATTGCAGATGTGTTTTGCTGTTTTGTAATCTACGCTCATGCTGTCTAAAGTTTCAATGTTTGAGAAAGGGGATTACACAGATGTTTCAGACTATAGCAGAATTCTATTTATACAATAAGGGGGCATTGTTTTTATTCTTTTGAATATTCATGCTTACTATGGACTGTAGAGTATAAATGTGTACGATGTTAACCTGTTTGAAATTATAAATAATGAAGAAGTAGAATGATGAATAGTGATTTTTTAAAAGGAAAACGTGGCCTTATAATGGGTGTTGCCAATGAGAGGTCTATTGCATGGGGAATTGCAAAGACTGCGGCGGAAAATGGTGCGGAACTTGCCTTTACCTATCAAGGGGATGCGTTGTTGAAACGTGTTAAGCCATTGGCCGAGCGTGTTGGATCTGAAATCATTTTACCGTGTGATGTAACGGACGAGTCGAGTATTGATGCGACGTTCGCAGAAATAGAAAAGAAATGGGGTAAGCTTGATTTTGTTGTTCATGCGATCGCATTTTCAGATAAAAATGAGCTGGATGGTCTTTATTTAAGTACGTCACGTGATAACTTTTTGCGTACAATGGATATTTCTGTGTATTCATTTACCGCAGTAGCGCAGCGCGCAGCCCCCCTTATGACGGATGGTGGCTCACTTGTAACCCTCACATATTATGGTGCGGAGCAGGTTATGCCTCACTATAATGTGATGGGTGTGGCAAAGGCGGCGCTTGAAGCTTCTGTGAAGTATCTGGCTGCGGATCTGGGTAAGGATAATATTCGTGTGAACGCTATTTCTGCTGGCCCGATTAAAACACTGGCGGCAAGTGGTATTGGTGATTTCCGCTTTATTTTGAAATGGAATGAGCTGAATGCTCCGCTTAAGCGTAATGTAACAATTGAGGATATTGGTCGTTCTGGCCTGTTCTTACTATCTGATTTAGGCAGTGGTGTAACAGGTGAAACGTTGCATGTGGATAGTGGTTATCATACTGTTGGCATGCTTGCGGTGGATAGTGTTTCTGAAACGGCTGATTTGTTGCAGAGTATGATTCCAAAGGATAAAGGTAAGGCGGCCTAGAATATGAGGTTTCATAGGTTTGCCCTTGTTATCTTTTTATGCGTGTTTTCCGTTCTTGTTGAGGCTAAAGAAAAAAACGCATTTTTTGATTTGCCTGATGATTATGTGTTGTCAACAATACAAAAGGTCAGGCCTATGCTTTATCGTCTTAAAATATCCGCTACTGAATTTGTAGGTCAAGAAACATTAGAAGAACTGGATGACCCATTGATTACTTTAAAAGAGGCTGAACGAGTTTTAGTGAGGGGCATTATTTCTTCTACGGCTGAATGGTGCCATTTAGAATGGAAGGAAAAAAGTTTTATTCCTTTTATGGCGGAGAATAGACGCTTTGGAAAAACGAGCAAGCAAATGGCTTATATCGGAGCACTTCACGGTTTTGGCATGAATATTATGAATAAAAAATATTCAGAAAGTGAATGCCAAAAATTGCACCGAGATAAAATTAAGTCGTATCTTTATTAATGACAAGGCGTTTAGAGTAATATGATTTGGTTTAAAGATTACAAAATTGATTATCTTGAAGGTCTTCGGAACGCGAATATGGGGACGCATATCGGGTTCGAATTCATAGAAGTCGGCGATGATTTCCTGAGTGGGCGTATTCCAGTTGATCATCGGACAACGCAACCTTTTGGCATTTTGCATGGTGGGGCGAGTTGCGTTCTGGCCGAGACTTTGGGAAGTGTTGCGGGATGGATGATGATCAATCCTGATACGCATCGCGCGGTTGGTCTTGAGATCAATGTAAATCATATTCGTGCGGTGACGCAGGGGCATGTCATTGGAACATGCACTGCTCTGCATGTCGGAAGGCGCACACAGGTGTGGCAAATTGATATGCATGAAGAGGCCACAGGCAAGCGTACTGCAATTTCTCGCCTAACCGTTGCGGTGATTGAGCAGGGGACGCTTTCAACGCAAAAAGAAACCATTAAGGTAGGTTAAATATTATGTCGGGTAATCGTTTTGGAACTTTGTTTCAGTATATAACCTTTGGAGAAAGCCATGGGCCAGCAATTGGCTGTGTTGTTGACGGGGTTCCACCGCGTATTCCATTGGATGAAGCCTATATTCAGCAATTCCTTGATCAACGCAAGCCGGGGCAAAGTCGCCATACAACGCAGCGTAAAGAGGCGGACGAGGTGCAAATATTATCTGGTGTATTTGAAGGGATGACAACGGGTACACCGATTGGTTTGTTGATCCATAATACAGATCAAAAATCAAAAGATTACGGGGATATAAAGGATAAGTTTCGCCCGGGACATGCGGATTTTACCTATAATGAGAAATACGGTATCCGCGATTATCGCGGTGGTGGGCGCTCTTCCGCGCGTGAAACTGCGATGCGTGTGGCGGCGGGTGCGGTTGCGCGTAGGGTTTTAGAACATCAAATAGGTTCGGCGGTTCAAATACGCGCCTGCGTGGTTCAGGTCGGGACTGAAAAACTTAATCGGGATAATTGGGATTGGAGCCAAGTCTCACAAAACCCATTTTTCTCACCTGACGCGCAAGCGGCAGAGCATTGGGCAACATATTTAGACGGTGTGCGTAAAAGTGGTTCTAGCGCGGGGGCTTTGGTTGAGGTTCATGCGAGCGGTATTCCCGCAGGTCTTGGTGCACCTGTTTATGATAAGCTGGATTCCGATATTGCCAAGGCGATGATGAGCATTAATGCCGTTAAAGCCGTTGAAATTGGCGCTGGATTTGGCGCTGTTTCATTAGGCGGTGAAGATAATGCAGATGAAATAAGGATTGATGATAATGGTAACCCGGTTTTTCTCTCTAATAATGCGGGCGGTATTTTGGGTGGTATTTCTTCCGGTCAGGATATTGTCGTGCGCGTGGGCTTTAAGCCGACTAGCTCTATCCTCACGCCTCGTAAGACGATTGATAGCAAAAATAATGAGACAAGGATTGTAACAAAGGGGCGACATGACCCGTGTGTTGGTATTCGCGGTGTTCCCGTTGTTGAGGCGATGATGGCTTGTGTTCTGGCGGATCATTGGTTACGGCATAAGGCACAGTGTCTTTAATAATATTTATATGAGAGTTTAAGATGAACAAAGATCCATGGTCAAAACGAAAGAACTTGTATAGCTCATCCGTGCCTAAAGCGGTGAAAGAGCCGAAAGTGAAATGGCGACTTTTGCCTATACTATGGATGGCACTGAAAAAAACTTGCATGCTGATTGGTGCGACTGTTCTGTGTTTAATTATCCTTAGTTCTTGGGTGGTTTCTACTGTTGTCGATGAGATAGGTGGGGCTCAACTGCCCGAACAAATGGTTCTGTATATGGAATTAGATGGAGAAATTGGTGACCTTCCTGGGGGGGGCAGTTTGGCAGGCCACTTTGGTAAGAATATAAAAACAATGAAAACATTTGTTGATGCGATTGAGCAGGCGAAGACTGATCCTCGGGTTGAGGGGATTTATGCACAGATGAAACCAGGGAATTATTCGGTCGCACATATTGAAGAAATTCGCACCGCGATTAAGAGTTTTAGGCAAAGCGGTAAGTTTACCTATATTTATGCCCCATCATATAATAATGGTCTTAGCGGGTATTATCTTGCGTCTAGTTTTGATGAAATCTGGATGCAGCCAATGGGTAATCTTATGATTACCGGTATCGGCGCAGAGATGCCATTTTTACGTAACGTTTTGGATAAAATCGGGATAGAGCCGCAATTTTTTCAACGTAAAGAATATAAAAGTGCGTATGAGAGCCTGACGAATTCAGAAATGTCAGAGGCAAATCGCCGTGCGACACAGGCACTTATTACGGATATCTATGATGTTTTGAGTAAGGATATTGCAAGAGATAGGGATATATCGGTTGCGGCGTTTAATTCATTTGTTGACCGCGGCATGTTACTGGCTGATGAAGCATATGACGTAGGGCTGATTGATAAAGTGGACTATGCGGATCAGTTGATTGAGCATATCAGTATAAAGGTTACTGGCGAACCTAAGAGTGATGATCTGATCTATATAAATTTTGATACATATATGAAAGGAATTGCGGGGCAAGGGCATCCTAAGGGGGATGATACGGCCTATCGCGTGGCATTGATTTATGCCGTCGGGGCGATCATGGATGGGAATGGAAATAAGTCCAGAGGCGTGGCTGCTGCGGATGAAATTTCAGGGGCTCTTCTACGGGCGGCTTATGATGATAGTATAGATGCCGTGGTTTTGCGGGTAGATAGCCCCGGTGGATCACCCGTTGCATCAGAGACGATATTGCGCGCGGTTGAAAAGGTTCAAGAAGAGGGTAAGACCGTTACTGTTTCCATGGGGTCGGTGGCGGCTTCTGGTGGGTATTGGATTTCAGCATATGCAGATGAAATTTTTGTTCTACCAACAACGATTACTGGTTCTATTGGTGTTTTAGGTGGGAAGGTTTCCGCGCAAGAAATGTGGAAAACATTGGGCGTGAATTGGGAGCGCATAAGTCAGGGTAGAAATGCGGCGATGTTCTCTTTGAATACGCCATTCTCACAAAGCGAAGCTGCGCGGATGAATATGATGCTTGATAATATTTATGACGGTTTTATTGAGCGCGTTGCAAAGGGACGTAACATGAGTGTTGAGCAGGTTGATAAAATTGCTCGTGGTCGT
This sequence comes from Zetaproteobacteria bacterium, assembly GCA_002747015.1. The sequence goes on along the minus strand of NVXI01000001.1, from coordinate 190,451 downwards.
GTTTGGGTTGGAACCAGTGCCGTTGAAATTGGAATTGCGGATCAATTTGGCGGTTTGAATGAGGCGTTGGATTATGCGGCAGTTCAGGCGGGTGCTACGGATCGGCATGATGTGGATGTTGTGATATTCCCAAAGCCTTTATCACCAATAGAGAAATTTGTTGAATTGCTGGAAGGGCAAGTGCAAGCGGGACAAGTTATGGGAATACAAGCGGCATTTTTGCGCGAGATACAACCGGTCATCTCTGAATTTATGATTATGCAGAATTCACATATCAACAGTGTTTATGCGCCTGTACATATTCAATAGGTTGAGTGTACTTTTTGATTGTTATTCCGCGGCTGCATCATGTGTGTTTGTTTCTTCGAACATAGATCGTAATTGGTCATACATATCATGGAATGACATGATGATATGGTCGGAGCCCAGATTGTTTTCCAATATTCCAACAGAGGCACTTAGTGCTACGGCAATTGGCATAACGCTACCTTTTACAAGTTTATCAGCAGCCAGAGCCGTAACAACATCCTTGTGTCGATCTCCAAGGAACCAGATGATATCATTTTCTTTGGGTTCGATAGCCATGCGTTTTAATGCCAGAAGAACAGGCTCTGGATTAGGCTTTGAATTTTTAAGATCCTCGCGAAATACAGTTGCCTTGAAATAATGATTAAGGTCGAACTTATTCAAAATATCGTGACCATAGCCTTTGCCAAGACCATTACTGACAAGTCCTATTGGAATATTGTTTTCTGTTAGAAGATCTAGAACATCATATAGGCCGGGGCAAGGTTGTACTATTTGTTCAACTGGCTTTCGGCGCACTTTATGGATGGCGCGATGGACAAGAAGTCTGGGTTTTTTCTTGGTCGGATTAAGCCATTCTGGATCATGCCATTCGGGAACCATACGTCCCTTTGCGCCGTGTTTAAAAAGCCACGCGAACAGCTTTGACAACTTGTAGCAAATGCCATCCAGAAATTCTAGAATATGCAAAAGATGTGGGTTTATGTGCCTTACGGCTGTTCCATCCATATCGAAGATAACAATTGTTGGTTTTGCGATCGTCATTTTAATAATTCTAGTTCTAAATGAGTGAAGAGGCAAGGGTCGCAATATGTTGCGCCGTTAAGCCTGCTTCATCGTATTGTGCAGAGGGGGTATCATGATCCTGAAATGTATCAGGTAATGTCATTGTACGTACTTTCAGTCCTTTATCCATGAGGCCGTGGTTTGAAAGATGCTCAAGAACATAGGTTCCAAATCCCCCGCGTGAGCCTTCTTCTATTGTAATAAGGGCATCATGGTTTTTTGCTAACTGGTTAATCATGTCTGTATCGAGTGGCTTGGCAAAGCGGGCATCGGCAATTGTTATATCTAGTCCTAGCTTTCCTTTGAGGATAGCTGCTGCGCCTTTACATTCCTCTAGGCGTGTTCCGAAACTAAGTAATGCTATTTTTTTACCTTTTTGAATGATACGGCCTTTTCCAATTGGAATAATTTTAGGCGTTTCTGGTAAGATTACCCCTGTGCCTTCGCCGCGTGGATAACGCAACGCGATTGGCCCGTCGTTATAGTCAACGGCCGTGGCAACCATATGCATTAACTCGGCTTCATCGGCAGGTGCCATGATGACGAAATTGGGCAGACATCCTAGATACGCGATATCGAAGCTGCCCGCATGTGTCTGCCCGTCTGCGCCAACTAATCCTGCACGATCTATGGCAAAACGGACGGGTAGGTTTTGGATTGCGACATCGTGAACGACTTGATCGTAGGCACGTTGCAAGAATGTAGAATATATTGTGACAAAGGGTTTATACCCTTCTGTTGCCAATCCTGCGGCAAATGTGACGGCGTGTTGCTCGGCAATTCCAACATCGAATGTACGATCTGGGAATGCTTTTTCAAAAGCATCCATACCTGTTCCTGTGGGCATTGCGGCTGTGATGCCTACAATTTTTGTGTCTTTATGCGCGTGGGCGATTAGCGCTTCGGCGTATATATTGGTATAGCTCGGCGCGCCGGCTTTTCCTTTTGCTTGTGTGCCAGTAACGACGTCAAATTTTTTCACACCGTGCATTTTATCTTTTGAATTCTCAGCAGGGATGTAGCCTTTGCCCTTTTGCGTGATGACGTGGACAAGTATAGGGCCTTCATGGTCGCTGTCACGGATGTTGCGCAAGATAGGCAAAAGATGTTCAAGGTTATGTCCGTCAACTGGGCCTATATAGTAGAATCCCATCTCTTCGAACATTGTTCCACTGCCCAGAGCCATTCTTGCACTTTCTTCTGCGCGTTTTGCAACATGGCGCAATGGAGGTGGCAGGATATCAGTGATTCTTTTACCCAGTTCACGAGCGGTAATATATGGCTTTGATGAAACAATTTTTGTTAGATGTCTGCTCATCGCGCCAACAGGTGGGGCGATGGACATTTCATTATCATTTAAAATAACGATAAGGCGACTTTTTTTACCGGCAATTGTTTGTGCACCGGCATTGTTCATTGCTTCATAGGCCATGCCTGCGGACATTGCGCCATCACCAATAACTGCGATAACGTGTTTTCTTTGCTGTTCTTCTTCGTTGTCATCAAGCAATACGGACAGGTCGCGTGCGACGGCCATACCCAATCCGGCAGAAATTGAGGTTGAGCTGTGCGCTGCGCCAAAGGGGTCGTATTCGCTCTCACTACGCTTAGTAAAACCAGAAAGGCCACCACCTTGACGCAGGGTATGCATTTGGTCCTTACGACCAGTTAAAATCTTATGTGGATAGGCTTGGTGACCAACATCCCAGATAATACGATCTTTTGGTGTGTCAAAAACAGCGTGTAGGGCAACGGATAGTTCAACCACCCCTAAACCAGCACCTAGATGCCCGCCGGTTTTTGAAACGCTGCCAATCATATATCGACGCACATCATCGGAAAGTTGTATAAGATCCTGATCATTCAAGCTCTTTATGTCACTTGGAAATTCTATGGAATCGAGTAGTGTCTCGGTTTCATTGTCTTGTGTATTTTCCGTGTGTTTTTGCTGTGCTTGTCTCATCGTGTGTCTTTTTAACTCAAAGATAACATTCGGGCAAAGTATTTTTTACTTAAAGCCGAATTATGAGAGTGTTATTTTAAAATAATTTCGATATTTATGCGGTTAGTGATGGATTTGGCATTGTTGGTGCGCCTATTCCACCAGTCGGTGTTTCAATTCCAAAATCGAGATTAGGCATAGGTTCAATAGCAACTACAGGAGTTATTGCGGTCATGTCTAATCCGCCATCCATTTCACCAAATGTTTCAAGTGTACTGATGGTTAAGTCTGCCATTATGGATAGTCCAAGGAAGTTCATTACTGCACCCATAGGGTTATCAGCGGTGCGGTCTTCCTGTTGTAGAGGAAGAATGTCGGACTCATTAAGGCCGGGTTGCTCATCTTGCGGTGTCGACATTTCGATACTCATATTATTCTTCCTCGAATTACATCTGTTCTTAAATTATAGTGATTTAAGGTGAAATAAGCAAATTTTATAGTATTTGTTGTGCGATCATCAGGGGAACCCACGCGGTATGTTCGGGTTTTGTGATGTCGTTATCTTTCACGCGGACAAGTAATATGCGCGTGTCGGGCAGAATGCGCTCGTATATGTCCTGCTTTATGGAGTCCAGCTTGATATGTTTACCTTCACCTGTTTCACCAGTTGCGGCGATAAATAGCTCGCCTTGCTCAACATCTATGGAGGTCCATTCAGGCTCAAACCCTAGATTTTCACCATACATGAATGCAATTTCATCGTTATGGTTCAAAATTAGGTTGGCTTTCATGTGCGACGTTCCAAGACATAGAGCGCAAGTTCTTTCAGCATATGTGCGCGCCCTTCGAATATTTTCAAATGTCCGATAGCTTGGTGAACTAACATATCGGCGCGTTCTTTTGCTTGTTCTTTACCCATTGCGGATACAAAAGTTGCTTTGCCAGCATCATCATCCTTGCGCGTGTCTTTTCCAGTATCTTGTGGGTCGGCTTCAACATCAAGAATGTCATCTGTTACCTGAAATGCAAGGCCAAGATCATGCGCATAGTTACATAAAGCGCGTCTTTGTGGACCGCCAGCTTTTCCGATGATCGCGCCTGCTTCACAGGCAAAGGCCATAAGTTTTCCAGTTTTCATACGTTGTAGACGGGAAATTGTCCCTAAATCAAATGCTTCTTTTTCCGCGAGAAGGTCAAGCATTTGCCCGCCAACCATACCATGCCCACCAGAGGCACGTGCCAATGTTTGGATCAGTTCACAACGCACACGTGGATCTTCGTGTGTTTCTGTTTCACTCAATACTTCAAATGCAAGAGTGAGAAGAGCATCTCCGGCTAGTATTGCTGTTGCTTCATCGTATTGCCTGTGTACGGTTGGTTTACCGCGTCTAAGTGCGGCATTGTCCATTGATGGTAAATCATCATGAATAAGTGAATAACAATGGATAAACTCCAAAGCCGCAGCAACGCGTCGTGCACGTGTAGGGTCAACACCAAATAATGCGGCTGAATGCATCACTAAAAATGGACGCAAGCGTTTGCCGCCACTTAAAGTGCCATGGCGCATGGCGTCATAGAGATGGTTTTCTGGGAGATCCGTTTCAGGCAGAAGGCGATGGATTGTCTTGTTGATTGCCTCAGTGACAATGTTCATTTCATTTTGTAATTCAGGATGTGCATCTCTTGGGGACGGTGCCATGTTTATTCTTCCGAATCTAGGGGTTGTGTTGTTATTGATCCATCATTGCCGATGGAGATTTTTTCGATTTTCGCCTGAGCATCACGTAGTTTGCTTTCGCAATGCGCCTTTAAGGCAATACCGCGCTCATAAAATATAATGGAATCCTCCAATGCGGATTCGCCAGTTTCCAAGCCTCTAACAATGTTTTCCAGCTCTTTTAACGCTTCTTCGAAGYTMAGCGTATTGACCGCTTTAGGTTCCGTCATTGTTATACTCTATCTATAAWAATATTGATTAAACGCAGGGAATTGTATGCCAGAACGGTGTTTCGCTCAAGTGATAAGTTTTCTTGTTGTGGATGGGGTGGGGGAYGTTTCTACTNNMTTACTAAGACCCSAGTCCTAAGGATTGTTCCAATCCRCCGCAGAGCATATGGCCGAGCAGGATATGCATTTCTTGAATGCGGGCGGTGCTGTTTGATGGGGYKATAATCATATGATCGCAAATTGCYGSCATTTYACCACCGTCACGTCCAGAAAGTCCTATGGTGACAAGGTTCTTGGAATTTGCCATTTCAAGGGCTTTGATGATATTGGGGCTTTTACCGGAGGTACTGAGTGCGATGACAACATCTCCTGCCTTGCCAAGGGCGTCAATTTGGCGTGAAAATATATGCTCAAAGCCGAAGTCATTACCCGCYGCRGTTAGRGTTGAKGTATCAGTGGTTAARGCGATTGCCGCRATSGGKGCGCGGTCATTAATAAAYCTYACYGTTAGTTCGGTCGCGAGGTGTTGCGCGTCGGCGGCACTACCTCCATTACCGAAGAATAGAATCTTGTTACCTGATTGAATTGCTTTTACGCAGGCGTTCAGAACCTGATTAAAATCGTTTTGTAGGATACTGGCTGTTTTTTGAGCGACGTCCATGTGGGTGCGCATTTCTTTTTGCCAGTAATCATTTATATTAAACGCAGACATCGGGTCTATAATCCTTATTTTGTGTCTTGTTGCTTTTTACTTGGGACAGGAACCAGGTGTTCACGGTTATATGCGAGTTGATCCGGCGTGACTTGAAAGCCAATAAGAACTTTATAGAGATTTGCATGTGCTTTGTTTTTGATTGGGATAATCTGCCTTAGCTTTTCAAAGTAAGTGTGTTTGTTTTCATTTGCTCCATATGTCAGTGAAGCCGCAAATATTTCTTTCGCCATGATTTTTCCATTTGGAGCTGTCACTGCAATGAAGAAGGGGTACGAGAAGAATGGCTTGTCAGAGGCTTTTTGTCTGCCTTTTTTACCAAGAACACCGTCAAAGATGAGGGTTAGGTCAACAATGGCGCTTTTGGATGCGAGTTTACAGGTGCTTTCTGCGCTATTTAAGCTGACACGGGAAATAAGATGACTTTCGATAGGTTTATTGGGAGTAGAGAAGTCGCTTAACGAGCTTAAGTCACTGACCAGTTCTACTTGAGGGCACGGGCTAGCAAGGAGTGCCTCCGTTGTTCCACCCAATAGATGTGTAGGCGTATAATCACCAGTGGCTAAATCACTAACGTTGTCTTGTAGGCTCGTTAATGTTTGACATGCGCTTAAGCTTATAAGGCAGAGGATATAAAATATATGTTTTGTGTGTTTCACCAGTCAGTAGTCCTGATTTAGGAAGAGGCATTATTTCTTATAGGATACGCAACAAATTAGTAATAGGCAAGGGGATGGATTCTTTATAAATTTTTGCTTATAAAAGGGCATGGAAAAGAGATCGTTGAAAATAGTGTTGGCTGCTCCGCGTGGATTTTGCGCGGGGGTTGATCGTGCAATACAAATCGTAGAGTTAGCATTAGAGAAATATGGTGCGCCTGTTTATGTMCGTCATGAGATTGTTCACAATAAATTTGTGGTYGATTCTTTGCGCGAAAAAGGTGCRGTGTTTGTTGAAARCYTAAATGAAATTCCTGATGATGGGCAACCGGTTATTTTTTCGGCWCATGGGGTTGCTAAATCCGTTCCGCAAAGAGCAAAAGARCGGAATATGTTTTATATTGATGCAACCTGTCCATTGGTTAGTAAAGTTCATAGAGAAGCAGAACGTCATTATAAGGCAGGTGATTTGGTTATTTTAATTGGACATGCKGGCCAYCCAGAAGTKATTGGTACTATGGGACAATTRCCCGRKGGTGCCGTTATTCTGGTAGAGGATGTTCATGATGTGGATACCCTTGATGTWGGGGATACTTCGCGTTTGGCMTATTGCACACAAACAACRCTCTCTATYGATGATACGGCGGATGTCGTTGCGGCTTTRCARAGGAAGTTTCCTGAGATTAAGGGGCCAAGGAAAGAAGATATMTGCTACGCKACGACGAACCGTCAGGCGGCAATGAAGGCGATTGCGCCAATGAGTGATGCGGTGATGGTTCTGGGTGCACCTAATTCCTCAAATTCTAATCGCTTGGTTGAGGTAGCCGCCTTGAATGGTTGTCCTAAATCTATATTGGTGCAGCGCGTTGATGAAGTGGATTGGGCGTGGTTAGATGGTGTCAATATTTTGGGGTTGAGCGCGGGAGCGTCTGCGCCGGAAAACCTTGTGGATGAAGTGATTGAAAAGGCTCGTACCTATTTTAACGTGACGTTGGAGGAAGTATCTATTACACAGGAAAATGTGAATTTTAAAGTTCCAAAAATTTTGACAACGGCATAAAAATGAAGATCACTGCAGAAGAATTTAGAACACTACCAAAAAAATCAATAACGTTGATTGGCATGTCAGGGGCAGGCAAAACTCATATTTCTTGTCAGTTAGAGGCACAGGGATGGGTTAATTATTCGTGTGATTTTGTGATAGGAGATAAGTACTTAAAGGAAGAGCTTTCTGGTGTTGGGCCAGTAACGGCGGATGATATCGGTGCATTGTCCGAGTATCTTGGTAAGCTCGGTAATCCTGAAAAATGCGGTTTTCTTCTTGATTTATTTAAACAGAGACAAAAAGCATATTATGATGCAGAAGTCTCTGCGTTACATGCCATGGGAGATGCTCTATCTGATGCGCAAGGGGATTTTCTTCATGATTCTACGGGAAGCTTATGTGAGCTTGAAGATGATTCATTAATGGAAAAGATTGGTATGCAGACATTGTTTGTATACTTAAAGACGGATGAAAAAACAGAGCAGACTTTGTTACAGCGTGCGCGTGAATATCCTAAACCATTGTTTTTCCCTCCTGTTTTTTTGGAGCAGAAACTGGCTGATTTTTTGAATGAATTTGGTTTGGGCGGTGTCAGTGAAATTGATCCAGATGATTTTTCGCGCTGGGTTTTCCCTATTTTATTCGAAGCACGTAAACCAAAATATCAAAAATTGGCTGATTTATATGGTGTTACCATTGATGCTTCGGTGCTGACAAATCTAAAATCTTCTGAAGCATTTACTGAAATTATAGCAAAGGCTTTGGAAGTATAATGCCAAAATATATTGTAATTTATACCGATGGCGCATGTAGTGGAAACCCGGGGCCAGGGGGCTGGGGGGTTTTGATGCGCTCGGGCACGCATAAAAAGGAAATATATGGCGGGGAGCCGGACACAACCAATAACCGCATGGAGATGATGGCGGTTATCGAGGCATTAACCGCGTTGAAAAAACGTTCTGACGTAAGACTATATACCGACAGTAAATATGTTTTACAGGGTATTACTGAATGGATGGACGGCTGGAAGGCGAAGAATTGGAAGACTGCGTCCAAGAAACCAGTGAAAAATAAAGACCTATGGCAGCGAATCGACATACTGGTTCAGGCGCATAATCTTGAGTTGATCTGGGTAAAGGGGCATGCTGGTGATCCAGGGAATGAACGTGCGGATGAACTTGCAAGGCTAGGCATACCAACGGATTAGGTTAATCCTAGATGGATTAGTCCACAGGGTGAATTCTCTGTATCATCTGAAATTAAGGTTCTGTTAAAGAATAGCTTTCATGCTGGATATATCGAAGGTCATTTTCTGACCACCATATATTTAGGAGTTGAGAGCTATGTTTAAAATAGAAACAGATAAAATCACTCTACCACATCCCGATAGAGCGCATGTCATGCCTGAGCAATGGAGTATCTATACGCGGTTCATTGGCCATATGCGCCATGTTCCTGTTAGTCGGATGGAAATAAAAATATTATCTGCCATTCAGTTTACAGCAGATATGATAGATATCAGTGATGCACATACGGCGAAAGAGCTTGTCGATATGGGGCTGCGTGCTCCGCGTATTGCATTTCCGATTGAGTTTTTGGACTATATGGATAGTGCGTTGTTGCGGTGTGGTTTTGATATCGGTGCGCCGAGTAAAGAAATGATAGAGCTACGCGATCAATGGTTTACGTATAAGGAACAGCCAAATTTTACATCGTTCCGCCATGTTCATCATATCATTAAGGAAGATATTTTAAGTTCTTAAATATCATAGGGAGAAGGATTTATTCATTCAAGCGGGAAAAATCACCGCCTGATCTTTTCTTCGCATTTGGGTGGGGAGTGTGGCTTGATAGAAGTCGCCCTAGTAGTCCTGAAATAGTTCCGCCGGAGTTTTTTGTTCCTGAAAGCGTTACAGGAACACGTTTTTGATTACCATAAAGCATAACGTCACGCCAAATTTCAGCGGGTAAGCCACCACCAGTGATGCGGCGCATTGGACTGTTATCATCATTTCCTAACCATACGACAGACACAATTTTGTTGGTGTAGCCGACAAACCATGCATCGCGACTATCTTGTGATGTTCCGGTTTTTCCGGATGCTGGGAAGGGTAATCGGGCGCGGCGTCCTGTTCCTTCATTGATAACAGTTTCCATCATGGATGATATTGTCCGTACATGTTTGGGTCGGATAATGGATTGATATGATTTTGGTGGAGTTCTTTTGAATAAAACGCGTCCATCACCATTGGTGATACGGGTGATGGCATAAGGGAATATGCGGTAGCCACCATTTGCCAATACGCCGTAGCTGGTGGCCATTTCCAGCATAGAGATGCCTGAACTTCCTAATGCGAGGCTGAAATCACGTTCTAGCTTTGATGTAATGCCAAGGCTTTTTGCAGTTTTTAGGATCGATGCTATTCCGACCTCCTGTGCAAGGCGGATTGTTGCGGTGTTCATAGATTTTGCCAGTGCAGTTTCTAAAGTCACCTTGCCGTAATATTTTCTTGCAAAATTTTTAGGGCGGTATTTTCCTGTGGTTATTGGAGCATCAAGTATCTGGCTATTGGCTTTCCATCCTTTTTCAATGGCGCTTAAATAAACAAAGGGTTTGAAAGCAGATCCAGGCGCGCGTTTTGCTTGTGTAGCTCTGTTGAATTGGCTTTGTCCATAATCATAACCACCAACCATGGCAATAATTGCACCATCAGGGCTGAGTGATAGAACTGCTCCTTGCGATATGAACTGCAACTCTTCGGCGTTATCTATCGCGTGGACAAGGCTTTTATAGGCACGTGCTTGTAGTCCGGTATCAAGCGTTGTTTCGATGACTAAATCCATGTTAGGCCGACCGACTAGATTGTCTATATTGTCAATGACCCAATCGGTGAAGTAACGTGTATTCTGACCACTCTTTGATGTTTTATGGGGTAGAGATAGCGATAGGTTGCTTTCATTTAAATCTTCTTTTGTAATGTAGCCAGCGTCTTCCATTGATTTTAGCACAATGTCTGAGCGTTCTTTTGCAAGGGTAATACTGTTATGTGGCGAGTATCTTGATGGTGCTTTTAGTAACCCTGCCAAAATGGCAGCTTCGCGAAGATTAACGTCCTTGGCGGATTTGTTGAAATAAAGATGTGCGGCGGCATTAACACCATATGTTCCAGAGCCAAGATAAACGCGGTTCATATAAGCACTTAAGATTTCATCTTTGGTTAATTCGCGCTCTAACCAGAGGGCTAGAAGTGCTTCTTTTATTTTTCGCGCGAGTTTGCGGTCATGACTTAAAAATAGGTTTTTTGCGAGTTGTTGTGTGATGGTTGAGCCACCTTGTACAAATCTGCCTTTGCGAATATTGATATACATGGCGCGGGTGATACCGTAGATGTCTATGCCGGGGTGGTCATAGAAACGTCTGTCTTCTGTGGCTAAAATGGCATGAATTAGATGCTCAGGCATTTCATCGACATGGATATTTTTGCCTTTGCTTTCACCGTAACGGGCAAGTACACCGCCGTTTGACGCTTTTATTATGATGGAGGCGCGGCGTTCAAACGTTGCTGATTTTGTAATATCGGGTAGATCCTTGGCGTACCAGAGAATGACACCACCTAAAAACATTCCTGTCCAAAGACCTAAGACGAGCATCCACTTACAAAAACGTAGAAAAAAAGAAGACTTCTCACCTTTTTTTGCAGGCTTTTTCTTACTTTTCGATGTCTTTTTCTTTGTTTTTGCCATGGATTAAATTAGGTGCAATCAAGCCAATATCTGTTGCGTTCTGGGAATTTATCTGTAGCGGGCAGAGTGTCTTCGAATTCTGCACCACAAAACTTAATGATTTTATTTCCTGCTGTATCATCAGGTGAAATTGTAATTAATGCGCGTTCAATACCAAGATAGGAAATATAGGGAATGGCTTTTTGTAAAAGTTTTTTACCAAAGCCTTTGCCGCGCATGGATGGTCGTATAATGAAGTTTAAATGTCCTCCCCACTTCTCTAAATGCCAGTTCAGACGGTGACGAATATTGAGTGTTCCAATAAATTCATTTTCTTTCATAAGCCATAAAACAGTTTCGGATACTGGTTCAACCCAATCGGGGTAGGGTTTGTGCAGGTTCTTTTTACCTTCATTAAGCTTTTGAATGAAGTCTTCAAAGTTATCCTCAATCTCTTGAATATCCAGAAAAGTATAGCGTCCTTCCTCCTGAAATTCTTTGAGAGCAAGGAGATAGCTTTCTTTGTGTTCTATGCTTGGTTTTTCTAATTTTGCAGCGGACATAATCTTTATATTGTGTTGTTTCTATTGGATCGTATTTATATTTTATTTTTTGTTCAATTACAAACGTTTCAGCACTTTTTGTTAAGTCATAAGTAATGTTGCGAGTCCTAAAAAGGATAAGAATCCTATGACATCGGTGACTGTTGTAAGAAGTACTGTTGAAGATACTGCGGGGTCACTCCCTATACGGTGTAAGAAAAGCGGGATGCTTGCGCCAAATAGGCCGGCAACGATTAGGTTGATTGTCATTGCAAGTGCGATAACAACACCTAGAATAGGTGATTGAAACCAAAATGCTGCTATAAATCCTGTTAAAACAGCAAATAATACACCGTTCAAAATGCCGACAAGAGTTTCCTTCCATATAACACGCCATGTATTTGTTTCAGATATCTCATGTGTTGCAATTGCACGTACGGCAACAGTAAGGGCTTGTGTACCGGCGTTGCCCCCCATAGAGGCAACGATGGGCATGAGCACGGCCAGTGCGACGATTTGTTGAATGGTTGCGCCAAAGAATGATATAACAATCGAGGCCAAAATTGCTGTGAGTAGGTTAACGAAGAGCCATTTGAAACGCGTGTTGGCCGTAGAAATAACGGCACGGTATAAATCACCTTGGCCGACACCAACCATGCGGAGTAAATCTTCTTGTGCTTCTTCGTCAATAACATCAACGATGTCATCGATTGTAATCATACCAATTAGGCGGCCATCTTCATCTGTTACGGGGGCGGATACGATATTATCACGCCGAAACATATGGGCGACTTCTTCCTGATCCATTTCCGCAGGGATGGAGTGCATTCCTTCTACCTGTAAATTTTGGATTTTTTCAGAGCGCTCTGAACGAATAAGGTGGCTGAGTGGAATTGCACCCGTTAGGTGATGAGATGGATTTATAATAAACAGGTCAAAGAACTCTTCGGGCAAGGCATCAGAAGATGCACGTAAATAATCTATGGTTTTCCCTACTGTCCAGAATTCTGGAATCGCAACCAATTCACGACGCATTAGGCGGCCTGCGCTGTCTTCTGGGAAGCTTAACCCTTCCTCTAGCGCGAGTCTGGCTTTGGTTGAAAGCCTTTTTATAACTTCTTTTTGTATGTTAGGTTTTAATGTTTCAACCAGAAGTAATGCGTCATCGCTTTCTAATTTTGAAATGACCTCAACGACGCTGGTTGTTGGCATTGTGGCGAGCGTGGCGCGGCTCAGTTCTTGATCCATTTCTACGAAAACTTGTGGATCAAGTGCTTCTCCGTACATGGAAAGAAGTTCTTGGCGGTCTTCTTCTTTAATTTTGGAGATAAGTTCTGCTGCGTCTGCAGTGCTCAGTTCTTTTAGAGCAGCATAAACAGTGTCAGAATCCTGTAGTTTAGCAGCATCAAGTATCTCCTTAATATTTTCATCAGGGAGATGTGTGCTAATTTCCTCTGGTAACGCGGTGTTTTTGCCAGAAGATTGATCTGTGTCTAAAGATTCCATACGAAACCTGTTTTTATTATTTATTTATCACGCCGCAAAGTATAAACATCCCCAAGAGGGGATGCTAGTGACTATATATTGTATTTGGTTTGTTATGCACTTCGAATTAAGCGGTGCGTAATATTGTCAGTTGTCGATCCTTCACATACTTGTGATCCCACCGTTGCGATTGCTGTAATATTTACAATGCCGCGTGTTGATGTGGAGGGGGTTAAAATATGTGCTGGTCTCGCCACACCAAGAAGGAGGGGGCCGATACTCACACCATCAGAAAAGGTTTTAACCATGTTAAATGCGATATTTGCAGATTCCACATTGGGCATAATGAATAGATTTGCCTGTTCTGTTAATCTTGAGTTTGGCATAATGCGTTGACGAATAACCGTGGATAAAGCTGTGTCTGCTTGCATTTCTCCATCAATTTCCAGCTCAGGGTCTCTACGGCGGATATCTGCATAGGCTGCGCGCATTTTTTGCGATGATTCACAATCCAACGTTCCAAAATTCGAATGAGAGAGTAGGGCCACTCTTGGTACAATACCAAAACGACGCACTTCTTCTGCGGCTAACAAAGTCATTTCCGATATTTGGGCAATGGTGGGGTTTGTATTAATTTGTGTGTCGCAGAAAAAGTATGTGCCGCGAGAAATCAGAAGTGGACTAAGTGCAGCAGGGGTTTCAACACCAGGTATTAGTCCGATGATGTCTTTAATATCCTTTAGATGTGCATGGAATTTCCCTTGTGTTCCACAGATAACAGCATCGGCTTCGTTCTTATGAACCATAAGGGCACCGATAATTGTTGCATTTGTACGAACGCGTGTTTGTGCGTCATCCGGGGATACGCCGCTCCGCTCCATAATTTTATGGTATGTTTCCCAATAGTCACGATAACGTGGATCATCTTGCGGGTCGGTTAATTCAAAATCGACACCAACCTTCATACGAAGGCCAAGGCGCTTTATACGCTCTTCGACAACGGACTTACGACCGATTAGCATTGGACGCGCAAGGTTTTCATCTAGAACAATTTGTGTTGCTTGCAGGACGCGCTCTTCTTCACCTTCGCAATAAACGACACGCTTTGGATTTTCTTTGGCGCGCGTATAAACTGGACGCATGATAAGCTGTGAGCGGTAAAAGAATTGATGAAGTTTGTGTTCGTAGGCTTCAAAATCTTCAATTGGGCGTGTGGCGACACCACTTTCCATTGCGGCTTTGGCAACGGCGATCGGAAGATCGACAATCAGGCGCGGATCAAATGGCTTTGGAATTAGATATTCAGGGCCAAAAGTAAGGTTTTCATCTGTGTAGACCGATGCGACTTCGGCTGCGGCTTCTTTGCGTGCGAGTGAAGCAATTGCATCAACGCAGGCCAATTTCATCTCTTCATTAATTGTTGTTGCGCCAACATCTAATGCTCCACGGAAAATAAATGGAAAACAAAGGACGTTATTCACTTGGTTTGTATAGTCTGAACGCCCTGTACAAACGATTGCGTCTGGTTTTACCTCGTAGACATCTTCAGGCATAATTTCTGGTGTTGGGTTTGCCAGTGCCATGATAAGCGGTGCTTCTGCCATATCTTTAACATTATTTTTATCCATAACACCTGGCCCAGAGAGGCCAAGGAATACATCAGCGCCTTTGATGGCATCATCGAATGTACGTGCATTTGTTTTGGAAGCAAAGGCAGCTTTTTGTGGGTCCATTCCTTCTTTACGGCCTTCATAAACCACGCCGTTTCTATCACAAACAATAATATTTTCGCGTTTTAGTCCTGCATGAACCAATAGGTTCAAACATGCGATAGAGGCAGCGCCTGCACCGGATGCAACAAGGCGGATATCCTCGATATTACGTCCTGAATAATGAATCCAGTTTGTGAATGCTGCGGTTACGATAATAGCGGTACCGTGTTGGTCATCATGGAACACAGGGATTTTACAGCGTTCTTTTAGGCGACGTTCAAGTTCAAAACATTCGGGTGCTTTGAAATCTTCAAGGTTAATCCCACCAAATGTTGGCTCTAATGATGCTATAATATCAACCAGTTTATCAACATCTGTTTCGTCGATCTCAATATCAATGGAATCAATGTTGGCAAACTTTTTGAAGAGAACTGATTTTCCTTCCATTACGGGTTTGGATGCTAATGCTCCAAGATTACCGAGCCCAAGCACCGCCGTTCCGTTTGTAATAACAGCAACAATATTCCCACGGGATGTATATTCGTAGGCCTTGGCAGGGTCTTTTGCAATTTCTTCACAAGGTGCGGCAACACCGGGGGAGTAAGCCAATGCGAGGTCGCGCGCGGTCGCCATGGCTTTTGTCGCGCGGATAGCAATTTTACCAGGGGTAGGTTCTCTATGGTATTTGAGTGCACATTCTCTAAAGGCTGCTTCTTCTTTTTGCTTATTATCCATCGGTATACATTCCTGTGATTCAAAATTCAAAAATTAGTGGTGCGGCCGAGAAGACTCGAACTTCCACGGGATTTAACTCCCACAGCGACCTCAACGCTGCGCGTCTACCAATTCCGCCACGGCCGCACTGAATAGAATAATCGTAAGTATGGTGCACGATTATGCTGCCAGAGGAATAACAAATATGAAACGGTAGGGCAAGTCAGTAAAGCGTTGCAGTGCAATAAAAATAATGCTTATTTCATAGGCATGACACAATGGATTATTGAAAAAGACTTAATTCCTTACGAAAACGCGGTGCAGTTCATGGAAAAACGCATAGCGGATATTCGCGAACTGCAAGGCCCAGATGGGGATGATCTGGTTTGGTTGTTGGAGCATTCGTGCCTCTACACTGCTGGGACAAGTGCAAAAGAGAGCGATCTTCTTGATGCACGTTTTCCTGTTCATAAGACAGGCCGTGGAGGCGAGCATACATATCATGGGCCAGGGCAGCGTATTGCTTATGTCATGCTTGACCTTAAAGCGCGCCAAAAAACGCCGGATATTCGTGGCTATGTTCGTTTGCTAGAGGAATGGATTATACAGAGCCTCGCCGAATTTGGTGTGAAGGGAGAACGTCGGGATGGGCGTGTTGGAATTTGGGTGGTGATGTCTGATGGAACTGAAAGTAAAATTGCGGCGATTGGTGTGCGCATACGTCGGTGGGTGACATATCACGGTATTTCAATCAATGTGGACCCTGATTTGTCGCATTTTGATGGTATTGTCCCATGTGGGATCGCCGAACATGGCGTGACCAGCTTGCATGCGTTAGGTAAGAATGTATCTATGGATGAGTTGGACGGAGTATTGAAAACCAAGTTTAATGACATTTTTGGATAACATTAGGGTGATTCTTTGTTCATTGATCAAAGCGGTGATGTTCAAAAATTTTGAAGTTTCGATCTACACCCGATCTTGATGAGCCACAATTTTAATCTGCTGCGATGTTTGTGAGCTTGCTGCGGGCGAAGGTGGTGCAGAATTGGGCCATGTCGGTGCAATCATTTTTCATTTTTGTAAAGTTTTGAGACTTCTCTCCGGTTTCTTCATCCATATAGAGGGCACGATTAATTTCGATCTGTATGCTGTTCTTGCCGCGTGTTGGTTGCGCGTATCGTGAGATGAGCTCCACCCCTTTAAATGGATCATTGATTGTAACGCGGTATCCTTTGACCTGCCAAAAATCGCGTAAGGCGTATAAAAAATCTCTGCCGCAGCTTTGTCCATCACGATCACCCAAGACGATGTCGCTTGGTTTTGGCAGGTTGCCATACAACATGATATTGCGTTTTGGGTATGCGCTTTTTCTGGGCATAGAATGGCAGTTAATATGCCAGAATTTCCCATGATTATAATAGGCTGTATCAAGGATGGTGCGCAGCGTGTCATGATACGGTTCATAGTAGGTTTTGATCCGGTTCATAATTTCTTCAGTCGTTAGTTTCCGTGCATAAATAGGAAAACCCGGTTTGGTTAAACGTGTGATCAATCCGATTCCTGAATTTGAACGCGCTGATGGTTTGATCGTCCCATGTGTATCTTTTGGCCACACGCCATCGAAGAGCGTATCATCAATATCATTCGCCGCGCGGTTCACATCAATATAGCTGCGCGGGAACAGAGCGCACAGAAGTGTTGCATTGTAATCAGGGACGCATGCGAATAATTCATCGACATATCTGTCTTCAATACGCTTTAATGCCTGTAAATCGCAGTCATATTTGAAATTTTCTGGGTAAATCGTGCCGCTATGGGGCGAATCAAAAATAACAGGCAGCGCATTTTCGGGGCTATAAAGCGCAATAATATCGGGTTTCACCATTTTTTTCACGATTGTAGCCTGTTCGTCATTGTATTTTATCGTGCCAGCTTTTACTTATAACAGCTAGTTTAAAATAAAAGGGTTAACTATGTTTGATATACGTGCAATTAGAAATGAGCCGGAAAAATTCGATAAAGGCTGGAAACGCCGTGGTTTAGAGGCGCAAACACCAGCGATTTTAAAGCTGGACGCGGATCGTCGTTCTATTCAAACATCGTTACAAGAGTTGCAGGCCAAGCGTAATGACGAGTCCAAGAAGATTGGTTTGATCAAACGTGATGGCGGCGATGCGCAAGAGCAAATGGACGCGGTTGCGGCGATTAAGAGCCAAATGGGTGAAGTGGAAGAACAAGAGCGGGCTTTAAATGGTGATCTGAAAGATCTTCTCTCTGCTTTGCCGAATCTTATGGCGGACGACGTGCCGGACGGTACGGATGAAGATGATAATGTTGAGATCCACAAATGGGGAGAGATTAAATCTCTAAAAGGCCCAGATCATGTTGAAATCGGTGAGGCGTTAGGCTTGATAGATTTTGAAACCGCTGCGAACATATCAGGTGCACGCTTTACGATATTAAAGGGGGAGATGGCGCGAATGGAGCGAGCTTTGGCGCAATTTTTCCTTGATACACATACCGCGGAACACGGCCTAACCGAAGTTTCCCCGCCATTGCTAGTGCGTGAAGATGCGCTTTACGGGACGGGGCAATTGCCGAAATTTGGCGAAGATTTGTTTAAGACTGGTAGTATGAATTGGGATGATTTTAAAAGAAAGATAGAAGGATATAATGAAGAACATGAATCTAGCGGGACTGTTCTTGGATCTTTGGGAGAATTAGAGGAAATACTTAAAAAGCGTGATGCTCATTATCTTATTCCAACATCTGAAGTGCCGTTGACCAATATGGTGGCGGATCAAATTGTCGATACGCAAACATTGCCGCTGCGTTATTGTGCGCATACACCGTGTTTCAGATCAGAAGCAGGATCAGCAGGTAAGGATACGAAAGGCATGTTGCGCCAGCATCAATTCTATAAGGTTGAAATGGTTAGTATCACCACCGCGGATAAAAGTGAGGCAGAGCAAGAACGTATGCTTAATTGCGCCGAGACGGTTTTGAAAAAACTGGAATTACCATTCCGCACGGTGACGCTATGTTCTGGTGATACGGGCTTTGGCGCGACAAAAACCTACGATATTGAGGTATGGTTGCCGGGGCAAGAAACCTACAGAGAAGTTTCGTCTATATCCAACTGTAAAGACTTCCAAGCGCGACGTATGAATGCCCGTACGCGTGTTAAAGGTGAGAAGGATACCCATTTTGTCCATACACTAAATGGCTCCGGTGTTGCCGTTGGGCGTGCCCTTATCGCAGTGATCGAGAATTACTATGACCCAACAGATGGCGGTGTATTCGTGCCTGAAGTGCTGAAACCCTATATGGGCGGCATCGAAAAAATTGTGAAAGGTTAGGTATCCTATGGGCATGCGAGGATTGATTGAAAAGCTAATACCATTGGAGGATTTACACGCGACGGTGCGGCGTTTTCCTTTGTCGGTTATGTGCGCGCTTGGTCTGTTTTTTATCGTTATCCTTAGTATTCATGACATTGTCGATTTTGATGATGAGATTTTCTTGCGCGTTATTGCGATTTTAGGCTGTTGTTATTTTTGGTTTGGGACCTCCAAACTTATGTCCGAAAGTCAGGGGTGGAGCGCAGTAAAGCATTATATTATCAGCTTTATTATAGCAGGCGGAATTACGGTGTTGTTTGCAACATCTGTGGTTTGGGGCATTCACCTTATCTTTGTGTTGCCTGCGTTGTTATTGGGGTTAATGATTGCACCATATTTAACCAGTGGTGATGATCTATCTTTTTGGTTTTTTAATCGCATGATGTGGTTTGGTGTTTTTGTGTCTTACGCGGCACTGATCATGTTTGCGGGGGGATTAAGCGCGGCTTTGGGTGCCATCCATATTTTATTTGATGTGAAGATAGATAGTAAAATATATGGTGATATCTGGTCATTTGCGGCACTTGTTCTGGGGCCTGTTTATGCGTTGAGTTGGGTGCCGAAGACATTTGAATTTACAGAAGAGGATTGTAGAGATCCGCCGGGTTTAAAGTTCATCGTTAATTGGATTTCTGTGCCGATGGTGTTTGTGTACTTGCTGATCCTCTATGCTTATTTCGGTAAAATTGTAATGTCGGGTGAAGTTCCAAACGGGCATCTTGCATGGTTGATTAGTGGCTTTGCAGGGGCAGGGATTGTGACCTATATGGTTGCGTGGCCTCTGCGTGAGGAAGGCTCTCTACAGCTTAAATTATTTTACAAGATATTCTTTCCCGCACTGTTAATTCCTGTCGGGTTTCATTTCTACGCGATATGGGAGCGGATAAGTGCCTACGGCATTACAGAGCAGCGATATTTACTGATGATTTCTGCCATCTGGTTTATGATGATTGCGCTGAGTAATAGCTTTACCAAAATACCCTTAAAAGCCATTCCGATGATGTTGGTGGTGTTGATGGTGTTTGCATCTTTTGGCCCATGGGGTGGGGTGAGTATTTCGGGTAAGAGCCAGTATGCGCGACTTGAAAGTCTGCTGATCAAGAATAATTTGATTGTGGATGGTAAGGCGGTTAAAGCAAAAGAAGATATCTCGTTTGATGATCGTTTGAGTATCAGTTCTATTCTCACTTATTTGTGTAATACAGAGCGTGATGCATTGTTAATTCCTTTGTTTTCTGACGTGCATAAACAATACTTGTCGTATGGATCTCATTGCTATGCAGGTAATATGACCAAGCAAATTGGTTTTCAATATGTGAACAAGTATAACCGAGGAAATAATAATAATGAAAATTTCAATATTTGGGTACAGAAAAAAGGCATGTTGAAGGTTGATGGCTATGACTTTTTGCTGAACGATCAGTCCGTTTACGCGCGTGATGAAAAACCGAACGATAAAATTAAGGCGAGTGGTGTTTTCGAAGATAATAATGAATTACGTATTCTTTTAAATAAGCAGGGTGATCTTATTTTTAAATTAGAAGATGATGTTATTCTCACACATAATTTAAATGCGTTTGTTGACCAGAATAAGAATAAAAATCACTCTAATGATGGTGAACCTCTTATCCTTGATCTTGAGGCGGATAGAATTAAAGCACGAATTTTTATTAAGAGCATGAATGGTAAAATTAAAGATCAGAATGTAGAGCTGAACAGGATGTCTTTTGATATTGTCTTACGTTTGAAAGATAAATAAATGAACACGCAAGACATTAATAAACGTATCCGATTGATTATGGATCTTCGTAATAAGGGAATTACGGACACGGATGTTTTAAGCGCGATTGAGCGCGTTCCTCGAGAAGACTTTGTTCCGTCTCATTCGCGTGATCAAGCGTGGGAAGACATGGCTCTACCTATTGGCTTAGGGCAAACGATTAGCCAGCCTTTTGTCGTCGCCATAATGACACAAGTCCTTGAGATATCTGATCGTGATAAAGTTTTGGAAATCGGGACGGGCTGTGGTTATCAATGCGCAGTTTTATCTCATCTTGCGCGGCGTGTTTATACGATTGAGCGTCATAAGCATCTTTTGATTGATGCGGAAAAGCGTTTCGCACAATTACAGTTGCGTAATGTCACGGCGATTGCTGCAGATGGTATGAAGGGCTGGCCTGTTATGCATGGCGTGTCACAAGCACCATTTGATAAAATTATAGTAACGGCCGCGGCGCGGCAGAAACCACCACAGGCTTTATTGGATCAGATTAAGGTTGGTGGGCGGATGATTATTCCTGTGGGGGAACCAGGTAATCAAATGCTGAAACTCTATAAGAAAGAGAGCGAAGAGGCTTACGCTGTTAAGGATATTTTACCTGTACGTTTTGTTCCATTATTACCCGATATGACCAATGATAAAATGAGATGACTGACGTTGTAAATTAATTATGACCATGCTTTGCTATACGTGTATTATATTGCCATGAACATTCGTCTACCGCTTCTTTTGATATTGTTATTATGTCTGACATCATGTTTGGGGATGGGATCACGTTCGCCTGCGCCGATCGTACATCATGGACAAAGAAGTGGAGCAGGCAGTGCAGGTGTTCATAATGTTGTAACGGGTGACACGCTGTATAGGATATCGAATAGATATCGTCTTCCTATGCGTGACATTGCCGTTTTGAACCGTTTGCATCCACCGTTTATACTTTTTGAAGGGCAGAGGTTACGTCTACCGCCGCCGCAAGAATATAAAGTTCAGTCGGGTGATACTTTGTACCGTATTTCACGTTTGTTTGGTGTAGATTCCTCAGAAATTTCTCGTTTAAACAATATTCAATCGCCTTATGTTGTTCGTGCAGGGCAAGTGTTGCGCTTGCCGTCTGCTACCCGTAAGACGCGCGGGGTTGAACATAAAATAGTGCAGGCAAAAGCCTCTAGCGTAGAAAAGGGAGAAATCTTGACCCGTAACGGTGATGCTGTTGATACAACTGTTATTCCACATGTTAAGCCACAGTCACAGGTCAAACCAAGACCTGCGGTGGTTAAGGACGGCGTACCGATGCCGCAAGATAAACCGCGATACACGAAACCAAAAAATGTAAAGGTTTATAAGGTAACGAAAAAGCCGCCTAAACGTGCTGCAAGTAAGTTTTTGCGGCCTGTGCGTGGTAAGGTTTTATCGCGTTATGGTGCAAAGAAAAGCGGTCTACATAATGACGGTATTAATATTAGTGCGCCACGAGGAACACCTGTAAGGGTGGCTGAGAACGGTATTGTTGTTTATGCGGGGAGTGCGCTTAAAGGTTCTGGTAATTTGGTTCTGGTACGTCATGAGCGTCAATGGATGACGGCGTATGGCCATCTTGATAGTATGTCTGTGCGTAGAGGGCAGACGTTAACGCGTGGGGCTTTGCTTGGTAAGGTAGGCTCAACGGGATCTGTGTCAACGCCGCAACTTCATTTTGAAGTACGTCGCGGGACATCTGCTCTCAATCCAGAAAAATATATGGAGTAACTATGTTTGATTTAATCTTTGATATCGTTTTTGATGGTGTTTCCGCATGGGCTCAAATTGGATATTTCATTATGGCGTTTGTCTTTTTGGCAATTGGCGGCGGTTTGATTGCGTACGAAGCTTATTGGCGTATTAAAGCGGATCGCGTGAGGGGGCGTATTTCTTTTGTGCGTGTCACAGGTGGAAAAAAGAATAGTAAGAAAAGCTATGCGGGAGAGATTTATTATTCTGTATTTGAATACCCATCGCCTAATGGAAAAATGTTGGAACATCAAAGTGATATGGGTTCTAATGGTTTGCTTAATAAGCTTCCTGGTAAGCGTGTGAATTTGATGGTGTTTCCCGATAGTCCCGGAAAGATTAGGCGCCCGTCGCTGATTTTGCCTATATTTGGTTTGGTGTTTTTCTTGCCCGGTGTGTTTATTGCGCATATGGCAATAACAACATTTGAAGCCAACTATATGTTTTTTGTTTTTATTACCGCTGGAATTGGCTTTGTTGCATATAAAATATGGAATTTCTTCAAGGGTATACCGCGTGATGAGTTAAGGGAGGGATGGCGATCTTTGCGTGAGAATAAGCTCAATATGACCTCTTCATCTCGTGGGAATAAAAATAAAGGTCGCGTGCTTGATACATCAGAAATTCTTAAGCGCATGAAAATTCAATGTAAACATGCAGTGGTGGCGGGATATATATTATTGGTGATCTCTTTTGGCCTTGGGGGTGGTACATATTATGCGGGGCTGGATATGATTGATCGCTTGAAAAATGGGGTTCGTTCTCCTGCGGAAGTTGTACAAATAAAAAGTGAATATCACAGTTCTGCGGATAGCAGTGGTTACACTTATTACGCTATTGTCAGATTTATTGATGGAAATGGTCGCTCTGTTGAATTTGAAGACAGTGTTGGAGCAAGTTCGCCAATGTATAAGCGGGGCGATGAGGTCGATGTTATTTATTATCCTGATGAGCCAAAGGATGCGATTATTGATCGTGGTATTTTTAATTGGAGCTTAAGCGGTGGCTTGGCTGTGGGTGCGTTTCTTACTTTGTTAATGGCATTTCATAATTTCCGAGTATCCAGACGCTTCGGTCGCTCCAAGTACCCTGACCGTGTATAGCATTCCCTATTGTTTTGAGTGTATTATTTGAAATCTTAATGCGAAGAACTCTTGCCTTTATTGTGATTGTCTTTATATTCGCGATCTTAAAGTAATTTTTTATATATGAGGGAGCATTTGATGCTGATTTCTAAAGCACATGCTGCGTTTGCAGAAACAAGTGATGAATTGATTGATTTGGCGAATGCGCCAACAGCGATGGAGGCATTCTTTTGGAATATGGGGCCGATCGTTCTTTTGGTTATTCTGTTTTATGTTCTTCTTATTATGCCTCAACAGCGTCGTTTCAAGGAGCATAGTGACATGCTTTCTGATTTGAAAAAAGGTGATCGTATTGTGACTGGCGGTGGTCTTGTTGGAAAGATTGACACGCTGATTGATGATAAAGAAGTTCTGATTGATTTGGGTGGTGGAACGAAAGTAACCGCTCTGCGCTCTATGATACAAGGCAAGACAGAGTTAAAACCTGCTGCGAATGATGCTAAGAAAAAAGCAGCGCCTAAGAAATCTGAGACCAAAAAGTCGGAGTCTAAGAAAAAGGCTGAGAGCAAAACGAAAACGACTAAAGATACTAAAAAAGCGTAATTAATTCATCATGATACAAATACCTCGCTGGAAAATTTTTCTAATTTTATTCGTATGTATTTACGGATTTGCTTATAGTTCTCCAAACTTTGTTGGGGCGCAAACACATCAATGGATGAAGGAAAGCTTACCCAATTGGATGCCAAAGAAAACTGTAAATCTTGGGCTTGATTTACGTGGTGGCGCGCATTTGTTGTATGAGGTTGACCTTAAGGCTGTCTTTGATGATCGCGCAGAGGTTTTCTTGGAAGACTTTAAAACATCTCTAAAAGAAAAGAAGATTGCCAAGCAAAGTATTGGCACGATTGAACGGGGTGTACGTATTGTTTTGGAACATGCAGAGGATGCCTCAGATGTCAGAAAAATGATCCGTAAGACAGATCCGCGGCTTATTGTCTCTACCGATACTCTTGGTACGACAATTACAGTGATGATGGACGAGTCTTATATCACGCAGGTTCAAGATCAAACAATTTCACAAGTGATTGAAGTTGTACGTCGCCGTATTGATATGATGGGGACAACCGAACCAGTGATACAACGTCAAGGACTTAACCGTGTGGTGATTCAAGTACCAGGCGCGGATTCTAAACAGTTGCGCGATTTGGTTGGTCAAACGGCGAAGTTAGGTTTTCATTTGGTTGGAAGTGAAGGTAAAAGAAAGGTAAGTGAAATTTCTTTGCCATATGCTGATATGCCGATGCGTAAGATTAATGTTAAACGTCATGCGATTATTGCGGGTGATATGCTTGATGATGCACAACCATCATTTAACCAGAATGGCCAACCAGTTGTCAGTTTCCGTTTGAACGCGGCAGGCGCGCGGAAATTCTGTAGTGTAACACGTAAAAATGTGGGCAAGCCCTTTGCGATTGTTTTGGATCAGAAAGTTATTAGTGCACCTGTTATTAATGAAGCCATTTGTGGCGGGCAGGGGCAAATCTCAGGTGGGTTTGATGTGCAGGAAGCCGCCGAGCTTTCCTTGTTACTACGCGCCGGTGCATTACCGACGGACTTAAAGGTCGTGGAGGAGCGTTCTGTTGGGCCTTCTTTGGGGGCTGATTCCGTTGCGGCAGGCAAAATCGCCAGCTTAATTGGTTTGGCCTTGGTGCTTGTTTTCATGTTTGTTGGTTATGGCTTATTCGGCCTGATGGCGAATGTGGCTTTGGTTGTTAATATTGCCCTTATCCTTGCAATACTCTCTAGTTTGCAGGCCACATTAACATTACCGGGAATTGCTGGTATTGTTTTAACCGTTGGTATGGCAGTTGATGCGAATGTTCTTATTTTTGAGCGTATCCGCGAAGAAATTGCGCGTGGGCGTTCGGCGCTATCTTCTATCGATGCAGGGTATTCGCGGGCAATGGCGACCATTATTGACTCGAATTTAACAACGCTGATTGCGGCGATGATTTTGTTCTCATTCGGTACAGGCCCGATAAAAGGGTTCTCTGTAACGTTGGGTGTCGGAATTATGACATCGTTCTTTTCGGCTATTTTTGTAACGCGTTTGTTGGTTGTGCTCTGGATTAAAAAGACCAACCCTAAAACCGTACCGATTTAAGGGGGTAAATGATATGCGCGGAATAAGATTTGTACCTCAGGACTGTAATGTGAATTTCATTGGCATGCGTATGATTGCCTTTGCTTTTTCAATTGTTTTGATTTTAGGCTCTATTGGGTTGACCTTTCAAAGGGGACTTAACCTAGGGATTGATTTTACGGGTGGTACGGTGATTGAAATCCGCACCCCTGTGATACCAAATCTTGAGGCTCTGCGGACTATTCTTAATGATCTCGATCTGGGTGTTATTTCCATTCAAGAGTTTGGGCAGATTGATGATCTTTTGATTCGTTTGCCGTCACAAAAGAAGCCATCAGATTGGCAAAAGGGCGATGGTAATCCAAATGAGGTTGCGATTGAACTGGTGCGCGAAACTCTGGATGAGTCGTTTGAGGGGCAAACTGTAGATTATAGACGCATTGAGTTTGTTGGCCCGCAAGTTGGAGAAGAGCTCAAGATGAAGGGGTTATATGCCATTATATTCTCGTTGTTGGGGATTATGACATATATTTGGTTCAGGTTTGAATGGCAATTCGGTGTCGCGGCGATTATTGCGCTTGGGCACGATGCTATTGCGACCATCGGCTTATTCGCGCTTATGCAGATGGAGTTTAATCTATCTACCGTTGCTGCGATTTTGATGATTGCGGGGTATTCGATTAATGATACGGTTGTTGTGTTTGACCGAGTGCGTGAAAATCTACGTAAATATAAGAAAAAACCGTTGCTGGAGTTGTTTAACATTTCGGTTAACCAAACGTTATCGCGGACGTTAATGACATCAATGACGACGCTTCTTGCTCTTGTTGCGCTTTATGTTTTTGGTGGAGAGGTTATTCGYGGATTYGTTTATGCTCTKATTTTTGGAATTATAATTGGTACRTATTCMTCTGTTTTTGTTGCATCTCCTGTACTGTTAATGATGAATATCCGTCGYAAAGCAGAACCATCAGATAAGTCCACTGACGTTGGCGCACCGGARGTGGTGTAAGAGATGGATGTTACRCCTCTTATYCGTAAAGGCAGYCAGGTTATCCAGTCYTATGCCAATGGYGTATTTAAGGTAAATGGAGAGCGCCATACGCATGCTATCCTTGTMACKGTTGATGAAACTGTTTTCTGGGATGTTGGTGATGTGCGYGATGTCTTAAATCTAAAGCTTGAGCATTTTTCATTATTTATTGAGCGTGCAGACGACATAGATGTTCTGTTATTAGGGTGTGGAGCGACGATGGCTTTTATACCGCCGTCGTTAAGGAAAGAGCTTAAAGACTCCGGTCTTTCAGTTGATGTTATGGATACAGGCGCGGCRTGTCGCACATATAATGTTCTGATGGCAGAGGGCCGTCGCGTGGTTTGYGCYTTGCTKCCTGCATGARTTMTGTRCGGATTACGTGTGTTTTATTTGCTTTTTCTACCTGMTCTATTGTAYAATGCTCYSTATAAAAATAAGTATAAAAATATAGGGTTGTTATTATGGTTTATTCTTCCAATGGAACAGAAGATCTTAAACAGGATGTTCAAAAGTTATTATCGGAGCAACGTGAAAATATTGTAGGGACATACCCTGCTGATTTTCTTTATCATCCTATGGTGGGTGAGGACGGTAATCCTTTAGTTGTAAAGGTTGATGATACGTATTATGCCGCATGGATGTCGCGTGACGCTGCGGGTGAGCCATTTTCAAAGGTCTCCCTTCTTACTGAAAATCAAGTTAATGAAATATATGCGCAGATACCTGCTGGCCCGTCTGGAAAGATGAACACAGGTGCATCTGTTTATGTGAATCCCGATTTTAAGGCTGCTGATCCTAAACATGAGATTGCGGCTGATAGTGTCAGTAGAGTTACTTTTAATGTTGAAACTGGTGACGTGGTTAATGCCGCGCAGGCTGCGGCGGAAATGGGGAGAGCTGAAAGAATAGCACGTCGCGCTGCACGAAGTGGCACCGAGGTTGATGCATCAAGTACTTCTAAATATGATACGGCGTTATTACCAATTAGTGTGACAAAAGATGGAAATGTTTCACCAGAAGATTTGAAGCAGCAGCTCAATGGTTATCAGTTGATTTCGCATGTTGATTCTGTTGCTACTGAAGAGGTTAATAAACGGGCTGCAACAGGCATTATAATTAATGGGGTTGGGGTAAGTATTCCTCGGCTTCTTGTTACGCAAGGTGGGGCTATTGCTCCTAGTATGGAGATTGAAAATGCCGCCGCGCTTTCTGCCGCTGCGAATATTGGTTTAGAAACGCGGTTGGTTTCCCCGTTGGATGCAGCTCCTGCGGCACCGGCGACAGCACCTGCCGCTCCTGTTGATTCTGGGTTTGAGAATAAAATGCAAGGGATGATTAATTCGGGTCCGGGGACTGCCGACCCGAATAGTGCCTTTAAAGCATTGGAAGTTACTCTGCTTAGTGGAGGGTTCGATGATATCGCAAAGAACTTGGCCAAAGGAACACTTGCAGGGGATTCCGCGGCGATGGCTAATGTAGATTCTTTGGTCGTATTATTTCCGGAGCACCGTGACATTATTGCGAGTTACGCTCTTGCAGAGGAAAAGAATGCAAGTACTGATCCGAAAACATATTTAGATCAGGTACAGCAACGTAATCCTTCGGCGGCACCACAAAAAAGCGGTAGTACAATTACTGCGCCAAGTAGTGGATCGGCGGCTAGTGAAAAATTACAAGGGTTGCTTAATACTGTTGGTGGGCATGTTGAAAATGGTGAGCGTGTCTCTCAGATTAACCGTGATGTTGATCAGGTTCGTAGACATCTGGATAGTATCTCTGGTGACAAGGCCTTATTTCAATCAGATGCTAAAAGTACGGTTGATTACCTGAATGCTCAAGGTTTAACGGAGCATGCGAAGATTATGTCCGGTTATGCGTATGATCCTTCAACGTCTAGAGCCGTTAGAGGTGCTCTGCGTGAGGTTGCGGTTATGGGTACGCCCACACTGACAGCTGCGCAAGTGGCAGATAATAAAGCTTGGGAAAAGACGGCGACGGAAGGTAGTCCGGATAAGTCAGTTTCTGTTTCTCAGTTCACTTCGGAGATAAATGAGGCATTGAAGAATGAAAAGGTTCTTGAGGCACTCAAAAATGCAGGGATTGATCCAAGTGTATTAGCTGTTGGTGGGATTCAAGGTCAATTTGAAAAGGCTCAGGCCACAGTAAATGGCGGACAATCTTCACCATTGGATGTTTTGCTTAATAAGATTGGTCAGGATGTTGATAATAAAGCATCAAGCTCTCAGATTAACCGTGATGTTGGGCAGGTTCTGAGATATTTGAATAATTTTGCGCCTAACAAAGAATTGCTTCAACTTGAATCAACGCGTGCGATTGACTTTTTGAACGATAAGGGGTTAACCAAGCATGCTGATATTATCTCTGATTTTGCGAAAGATCCATCTACATTTAAGGATGCAAGGTCTGCTATACGTGAAATTGCGCAGGTGAATGTGAATAGTTCGGCGTTTGATCAATTGGCGAGTAATGTCGAAGGTGTAAGCGGTCAAATTGATGAATTTAAAGAGGATTTAGAAAATTCAGATTCCTTATTAGTTGCTGATCTAGGGACATCACCTAATGTTAGTTTGGCTGGAGCAAAAGTCTAAAGGTTGGATTTAAGGTTTTATACCTTAGCAATACGAATAATAAAAAGGGAGCAGTTAATGGCTCCCTTTTCTTGTTTTTGTTGTGTTTATTTATGCCGCAATTTTTATTGGGCCTTTTTCATACAGCTCAGCTACGAACTCCCAATTGACGAGGCTATCTACGAAGGCCTCTAGATATTTCGGGCGGGCATTACGGTAATCAATGTAGTAGCTATGCTCCCATACATCACAACCAAGTAAGGCCGTCTGTCCGTTAATGAGTGGGTTTTCACCATTTGGCGTTTTTGTGATTTCAAGTCGGCCCTCATTGTTAAGGACAAGCCAGCACCAGCCAGAGCCAAATTGTGTTAAGCCAGCTTGAATAAACTGTTCACGGAATGCATCGAAAGAGCCAAAGCTTTCTACGATTGCGGCCTCAAGGTTTCCTGGGCGGGAACCGCCGCCATTTGGCTTCATCCACTCCCAGAATAATTTGTGGTTCCAATGTTGGCCTGCATTGTTAAAAAGGCCAGCTTCGCCTTGTTTGTGCGCGTTAAGGACGACCTCTTCAAGTGTTGCCCCCATATTTGGTAGGCCTTCTAAAATTTTATTACCATTCACGACATAGGCATTATGGTGCTTGTCGTGGTGAAATTCTAACGTCTCGGCGGACATGTAAGGGCCAAGCGCATCATAGGCGTAGGGAAGTTCTGGAAGTTC
Source organism: Zetaproteobacteria bacterium (assembly GCA_002747015.1). The sequence goes on along the minus strand of NVXI01000001.1, from coordinate 160,352 downwards.
AAAGGTCATTATTATCTCCTGTACTGTTCATCGCGATTAAAAAATGATAATAGAGACTTTGTTCAAATTCTGGAAGAGTTTTTAATACGTGGATATGCAGAAAAATTACTGTGGAGATTTGGTGCAGGCGCATGATGCGGATCGGTATTTAATTTCTATGTTTGCGCCGCCCGTCTGTCGTGGCGATTTATGGGCGTTGTTTGCTTTCAATTACGAAATTGCAAAAACGCGCGATGTGGTGAGCGAGACGACGCTTGGCTTGATCCGGTTGCAATGGTGGCGTGATGCAATAGGTGGTATTTACGATGGCAAGGCTGTGCCAGAGCATGAGGTTTTAAAGCCCTTAGCGGTTGCGATTGAGCGTTATAAATTGCCTCAGGAACATTTTGATAAATTAATTTATGCGCGTGAATTTGATTTGGAGGGGGTTTCTCCTGAAAATATGGATGGGCTTGTTCATTATGCGGACTTCACCAATACACCGCTTTTATGTTTGGCGACGCAAATATGTGGCATTGACGTGAGTGAGGAGCTGATCCGACCCGTTGCGGTTAATTATACCTTGGCCGGATTGTTACGTGCAACGGCGCATAATGTTCGCCAAGGTCATGTACTGTTCCCGCAGGATTTAATGAATAAACATAATGTGTCCAAGGATACTTTATTTGAAGAGGGTAGGCAGGATGGTTTAGCGTCCTTGGTTGAGGAGGTGGTTGGTAAACGATTCTTGAATGTGGAATCACAAGGTAATACTATGCTAAAGGCTAGCAATGCTATTAGCGACATTTTGTTTCGGCAAATTGTAGCAAATGACTACGCTGTGATGTCTCCGGTTTTACAACGGTCACCATCATTTAAAGTTTTGCGTGTATTTTGGAAAGTAAAATGCTGCAATTAGTAATTGATTTATGTATTATGGATATAATACAAAAGGGTAGTGTAATATAGGTTAGGATCCTAAGGAGTATAATTATGGCTGATTCTGTTGGTTTTTCTGGACAAGTACAGGGTATTTCTTCGACGAATAAGTCACAAAAATCATTGGGCGAGCAAAAGTTTGATGAGGTTTCAGCGCGTGCGAGTGATGAGGTGCATATTTCGGAAGAGGCGCTTATTGTGCAGGCGGAGGAGAATGCTCAGAAAATATCAGAGCAGCTATCGAGGGATGAATCTGCAACATTGTCATCAAATGCAGAATCTTTGGATAAATTGCTCTAAATTAGAGGGGCTGTTCTAGTCTGTTAAGTAAAATGTAATGGTCGTAACCACGCGTACATCTTTGTCTATTTTTGCTGTATCGCCATAATCTTGGCCTGCATCACGCACGTAAAAACTGCCTTGGTGGGCGTTTCTGATGCCGCCAACGGTAACACCAGCATTTTGTGCAAACTCATTTGCAGCAAGGCGTGCGTTCTTTGTTGCTTCTTTCAGCATCGCGGGCTTTATCTCATTAAGCTTGGTGAAGCGGTATTGTGGATCTTCACTCTGGATATTTATGCCTTTTGTTATTAATTTACTAATGGCTGCCCGCGCCTCCGATATTTTCTCTATTTTATTTGTTTCAATATGGATGGAGCCTGTCAGCTGATGGTTTTGGTCAACCAACACTCGATTTTCGTCCCGAAATTCCTGATGGTAATAGTCAATCACACCGATATCTATTTCTCTATCTTCAAAGCCGTGTTTTTTGAGCAGAGCAATAATGGTGGCTTGGTTTGCTTCTGCCTTTTTGTAGAGGGTCGGGATAGAGGATTTCTTTTTGTCTACAACACTGAACCGAATAACCCAATTTGCACGATCCGCGCGGACACGACGTTCTGCCAGCCCTTTGGCTTCAGCGGTGTTGAGCGCGACTTTTGCATTATACATTGTTTGTCCAATGAAGTAGCCAGAAGACGCTAAGCCTATAGCAATGAAGAGACCAAGAAAAAAGAAATTTGTTTGTTTTGCCATGGGTTCCGCTTTTTCTTACTTGTAGACAACTTTCAGAATTTCGTAATCGCGTGTGCCTTTGGGGGTTTTAACGGCAACGGAATCTCCTTCTGATTTTCCGATCAGGGCGCGCGCGACAGGAGCGCTGATTGATAGTTTTCCATTTTCCATATCAGATTCATGGTCGCCAACAATTTGGTATGTTTCTTCTCTATCGGTGTCTTCGTCAACGACGGTAACTGTTGCGCTGAATTTAACGGTGTTGCCGCTTAATTCTGTTGGATCAATGACCTGCGCGCGACCAGTAACGCCTTCCAGTTCTCTGATGCGGCCTTCTATAAAGCTTTGTTGCTCACGTGCGGCATGATATTCAGCGTTCTCTTTCAAGTCGCCATGTTCGCGCGCAATGGCAATTGCTTCAATGACGTTTGGGCGCTGGACAGATGTTAAATTATGTAATTCTTTGCTCAGTCTTTCAAAACCAATTTTTGTTACAGGAATTTGATCCATAGCCTTTATCCTTAATTATATTTCAGTAGGTTATACTGTTTACTTAATCTACAAACTAAAGCCCGCCAAGAACAGTAAAAGGCGGGACAGTGTTTGTTAATCCTCTTGCGAGAGGGGACAGGCTACTTCAATCTTTAGAATCGGTCAAGCTGCTTTGCTTTTGTTCTTATCTTCAAAATAGCTCTGTAAGGAGGCAACATCTATATCACGGTCTTTTAGTGCCCGTATAGCATGCACAGTCGCCGTTGCCGCAGTTATTAACGTGTAGTACGGGATTTTGTTCATTAAAGCCATGCGCCTGATGGATGATGAATCTGATACGGCTTGTGCACTTTTTGTTGTCGTGTTTATAACCAGATCAATGTCACCATTGATAATGGCATCTATAACATGGGGTTGCCCTTCCATCACTTTGTTGATGTGTGTTGCCGTAATGCCATTTTCGTTCAGGAAACGGCATGTGCCGCTTGTGGCCATAATGTTGAAACCGATATCTTCTAGATCTTTGGCAAGAGGAAGTACATTATCCTTATCCTCATTTTTAACAGAGATAAAGACCGCTCCGCTTATTGGTAGGTTACTACCTGCCCCGATTTGAGCTTTCGCCATTGCGTGTGCTAAATCTTTATCAAGGCCGATCACTTCGCCGGTGGATTTCATCTCAGGTCCAAGCAAGGGGTCAACGCCAGGGAATTTATTGAATGGAAATACCGGTGCTTTAACCGCGTAATGCTTGTCACTCATTCCGACAAGGATGTCCGAGAAATTACTTAGTTTTTCTCCTGCCATAATGCGCGCTGCAATTTTTGCAATGGGAACACCGGTTGCTTTTGCAACGAATGGAACTGTTCGTGATGCGCGTGGATTGACCTCAATGATATAGATTTCATCTTCGCCGGTTTCATCATGCTTACGAATGGCAAACTGAACATTCATCAGGCCTTTTACACTTAAGGCTTTGGCTAACAGTATGGTTTGCTCGTTAATCTTTTTGATGGTTTCAGCAGAAAGGGTGTGTGGGGGAAGAACACATGCGGAATCACCGGAGTGGATGCCGGCTTCTTCGATATGTTCCATTATACCGGTGACATAAACATCTTCACCGTCACATATCGCGTCAACGTCCAGCTCAATCGCGCTTTTAAGGTAACGATCAAGTAGTACAGGTGCAGTGCCTGACACTTTTACGGCTGTGCTGATATAGCGCTCCAACTCGGATAGGCTATGGACTATTTCCATACCCTGTCCACCAAGAACATATGATGGGCGAATAACCAACGGGAAGCCAATACCTTCCGCAATATCAAGGGCTTCTTCTTTTGTGCGGGCAAGGCCGTTTGATGGTTGCTTCAGGTCTAAATCGATTAGCAATTGTTGAAAGCGTTCACGGTCTTCTGCCAAATCAATTGCATCAGGGTCTGTTCCAAGGATCGGGATGTCGTTATCTAGCAAGGTTTGAGCCAGTTTAAGAGGGGTTTGCCCTCCAAGTTGTACAATGACGCCCTTGACATGTCCATTGGACTGCTCGGCCTTTATTAACTCAATAACATCTTCCTCGGTTAAAGGCTCGAAATAGAGGCGATCTGCTGTGTCATAATCGGTGGAAACGGTTTCAGGATTACAATTAACCATAATGGTTTCATAGCCTGCTTCTTTCAAAGCATAGGCAGCATGCACGCAGCAATAATCAAATTCGATTCCCTGCCCAATACGGTTTGGGCCGCCGCCAAGGATAATGATTTTTTCGCAATCTGTCGCATCAATTTCATTTTCCGCGGGCTCTAATCCATTGCCTTCATACGTGGAATAGAGGTAGGGGGTCTCTGATGGTATCTCTGCGGCGCAACTATCAACGCGTTTGAAAACAGGGCGCACGTTATGCGTTAGGCGTGCTGTACGAACGTTTTCTTCTGTTACATTGACGAGGTCTGCGAGTTGGGCATCTGAGAATCCAAGGCGTTTGATTGCCATCCATCCTTGTGCATCAACGGGCAAGCCGTTGTCTAGGATACCTTTCTCTGCGTTAATAATATTTTCAATGCGCTCCAGAAACCATGGGTCATATTTTGAGATGCTATGGATTTTTTCAAGAGAAATTCCGTGACGGAATCCTTGCGCTATATGCAATATACGTTGTGGTGTTGGTTTTGCAATGGCGCTTAGTAGAGCGTCGCGTTGTGCGTCAGGGTTGTCAACATCTGCGCCACCAACGTATATTGGGCTAAGACCTGTTAGGCCTTTTTCTAAGGAGCGCATTGCTTTTTGTAAGGATTCTTCGAAGCATCTACCAATAGACATGGCCTCGCCGACGGATTTCATCGCGGTGGCGAGTGTGGCTTCACTGCCCTTAAACTTTTCAAAGGCAAAGCGTGGTACTTTTGTGACGATATAATCAATTGTCGGCTCAAAGCTCGCGGGTATTTTTCCACCTGTTATATCATTGTCAAGTTCATCCAGGGTATAACCAACGGCCAGCTTTGCCGCTATCTTGGCGATCGGGAAGCCTGTTGCCTTGGATGCTAGGGCGGAGGATCTTGAAACACGTGGGTTCATTTCAATCACTATCATGCGACCATCGACGGGATTTAATGCAAATTGCACGTTTGATCCGCCGGTCTCTACCCCAATACCGCGTAAAACGGTTAGTGAGGCATTACGCATAATTTGATATTCTTTATCTGTTAGTGTCAATGCAGGTGCAACAGTAATAGAATCACCAGTATGCACCCCCATAGGATCAATGTTTTCGATAGAGCAGACGATGATACAATTATCGTTTTTATCGCGCACCACCTCCATTTCGTATTCTTTCCATCCCAGAAGTGATTCTTCGACTAAAACTTCGGTTGAAGGGGAGGCATCAAGGCCTTCACGAACAATGCGGACGTAATCATCTTTGTTGTACGCGATACCACCGCCTGTTCCGCCCATGGTGAACGATGGGCGCATAATCGCTGGGAGGCCGATTTTTTCCAGCGCGATTATGGCTTCTTCCATATTATGTACGGACATGGAATTTGCGGATTCGAGGCCGAGTTCATCCATGCAGCGTTTAAATTTTTCACGGTCTTCTGCTTTGTCGATGGCTTCTGCGCACGCACCGATCAGCTCAATCCCTAAACGATCAAGCGTTCCGTCCTCTGCCAAAGCAAGGGCTGTGTTAAGGGCTGTTTGTCCGCCCATTGTTGGGAGAAGTGCATCAGGGCGTTCTTTTTCTAGGATTTTTGTGACAATAGCAGGTGTTATCGGCTCGACATATGTTGCATCGGCCATATCTGGGTCGGTCATTATTGTCGCGGGGTTTGAGTTGATTAAAACAATGCGGTAGCCTTCTTCTCGTAGAGCTTTACAAGCCTGTGTTCCAGAATAATCAAATTCGCACGCTTGCCCAATAATAATAGGGCCAGCGCCGATGATGCAGATGGATTTTATGTCGGTACGTTTAGGCATGGTTTTTGTGATCCCCTTTTATAGGTTCATTTGTACTTATGATTTCAAATTTATTGCTGTTAACATTATGTTCGAGAAGATTGCCTTCTTCCATGTCGAAAATCCATGGTGAAATTGTGACGCGTTGTTCCTGTAAAGCCTGTTTTACAGATGGGTAACTTTTAAGATTTTCAACACTTTCAAGCACAACTTCTTGTACTGTTCGTTTAATGATTTGATCGTGTTCACTGCAACATGTTTGGGCTTTGATTAATGCGTTTTTCGCTACATTGATAAAACTGGATATTTCGGGATCATCGAGATTATCGACAAGTGCTTGAATTGCACCGCAATCTGTATGACCCAAGACAATGATTTGTTCAACTTTGTTGTGGTTTAGTGCGAATTGTAACGCTGCAGAAAGTGCAGTGCCCTGTTTATAGGGGCGAACAATTGCGCCCATAGCCTTGTGCGCAAAGAATGAGCCGGGCTGTGTGCGGAAAATTGTACTGGGGTTGGAACGCGAGTCTATACAACTGATAATGAAATACTTGGGAGATTGCCCTTCTTTTACAAGGCGTGGCATTAAATTTTCACCCGCGTCACTGTATTGATCACGTTTGAATGCTTCCAATCCTTTTATCAGATCTTGCGTCATTGTTTATGCCTTTTTTGCGGCTTTAATATTATCCATAAAGCGATCAAATAAATAATGGCTGTCTTGTGGCCCGGGGGAGGCTTCAGGATGGTATTGAACTGAAAATACAGGTTTATCCTTTACGGCGATTCCCTCGTTTGATCCATCAAATAAGCTGATATGTGTTTGTAAAACATTTTCGGGTAAAGTATCTGTGACGACGACAAAGCCATGGTTTTGGGATGTGATATCTACGCGTCCGGTTTTAACGTCCTTGACGGGTTGGTTCGCGCCGCGATGCCCCAGATGCATTTTCTCTGTTTTACAGCCTAAAGCCAGTGCAAGAATTTGATGCCCAAGGCAAATGCCGAAGATTGGTATGTTCTTTTCAAGCAATCCTTGAACCATTGGTACTGCGTATTCGCCTGTTGCCGCCGGATCACCCGGGCCATTGGATAGGAATACACCATCCGGATTATGGGCGAGAATTTCTTCGGCAGTTGCATTTGCAGGGACAACGGTCACATCGCATCCTGCTGCGGCGAGGCAGCGTAGAATATTACGCTTCGCACCAAAATCAACAGCAACAACTTTGTGAGTGGGGTTCTCTTGACGGGTATAACCGTCTTTTGCATTCCACAATGCTTCATTCCATGTATAGCTTTGGGTACAAGAAACATCTTTTGCCAGATCTGCGCCTTCTAATCCATGCCAATTTTTGGCTTCCTCATGTAGAGCGTCTAAATCAAATTTCCCTTCTTGGTTATGCGCTATAATGCCATTTGGCGCGCCTAGGTCTCTGATACGTTTGGTCAGGGCGCGTGTATCAATGCCACTGATTCCCACAAGGTTATGATCTTTTAGCCACGCATCGAAATGTTTGTTTGCGCGCCAGTTTGATGGAGATGTAATATCTTCACGAATAATAAGGCCGCGTGCCGCTGGGTTGATTGTTTCGATATCTTCGGCGTTTGTGCCAACATTGCCAATATGGGGGAATGTGAAGGTAATGATTTGCCCCGCATAACTTGGGTCAGTCATTATTTCCTGATAKCCRGTCATAGARGTATTAAAGCAAATCTCGCCAATTGAYTTTMTTTSYGCKCCAATGCCRTATCCCCAGAAYAAYGTTCCATCAGATAAAATAACAACAGCGGTTGCATTTGGGGGGCGTTTTGTATTAGTAAAATTAGACATTAGTGATATGCTCCAGCAACTTTGTTTAACAGTACCTGCTAGAGACACAGTTCCTAATGTGTTTTGAATAAAAAGAAAAGGAAAAAAATGGATAAGCGGACAGAAATTAGTACAGCGATGAAAGAAGCGTTGAAAAATAAGGATAAAATTGCYCTTGCKACAATTCGTTTAATCATGGCTGCGCTTAAAGATCGTGACATTGCWGAGCGTGAACAAGGGCATGCGGATGGTGTTGATGATGCAGCGATTTTATTGATGCTGCAATCGATGGTAAAACAACGYCAAGAATCCTCTAAAACTTACAGTGAGGCTGGACGTGATGATTTAGCGGAGAGGGAGGAAATTGAAATTGATGTGATTCGCACATTTATGCCGAAGCAGCTTWCTGATGAAGAGGTGTCTGAAATTATTGATGGTATTATCGCTGAACTTGGTGCGCAGTCTATAAAAGATATGGGCAAAATAATGAGCGTATTAAGATCCGAGTATGCAGGACAAGTTGATATGGGTAAGGCGGGCGGTATTACAAAGGYAAAGCTTTCTTAAAATCTCTGAGGTAAATAGCCAACAAAAAACCTGAAATATATATTTCAGGTTTGAAGGCAAATGATTGTATGAAAATATTACTTCTTAAAAAATCCTTGAATTTTCAGCTTTAGTTTATCCCAAAGTGGGAAGGAACTACAGTTTTCACCGTATTCAATAATGTTGAATTTTTTATTTTTTGTAAATATTTCAGGCATTGCCTTCTCCTATTTCCCTTTATCACCGATCTTATTGCATATATTTTTTATTAAAGTAAGTATAAATATGCATTTATTCATTAAATAATACACTTATTTACAATTTTATGCAAATTAGAATTAAATTTTTTATATAGATATCAGGGCATTTTGCGATTATGTCTATGGTCGAACAGTTATTATTTTGTTAGAACTGAGTATATGTCAATTAGCCCGCATTTTTTGGATGAGCTCCGCAATCGCTTAACTTTGTCTGAAGTTATCGGGCGGCGCGTTAAGGTGACGCGTGCTGGGCGTGAGTCTAAGGCATGCTGTCCGTTCCATAGTGAAAAGACACCATCTTTTACAATTAATGATGATAAGCAGTTTTATCATTGCTTTGGGTGCGGTGCACATGGTGATGTTATTGGCTTTATTATGAAGCACGATAATTTATCTTTTATGGATGCTGTGGAAATGTTGGCTGCTGAGGTCGGGATACAAGTACCACAGCAAACCCCCCAAGCCGCTGCAAAAGCGAAGAAAGAAAAAGACCTTTATGCGCTGTTGGATGATGCGACGGTGTTTTTTGAAGGGTGTATTCATGAGCAGAGAAATAATGATGCGCTTCATTATTTGTTGGAGCGCGGGTTATCTAAAGAAATTATGGCTGAATTTCGAGTTGGGTTTGCGCCTGATGACGCGCAGGCATTGCGTAAATTTCTATCCTCAAAAGGATATACAGATAAAGATATGATAAAAGCGGGTGTGTTAAGGCCTTCGACCCGTAGTGGTGACCCATATGCATTTTTTCGTGATCGTGTCATGTTTCCCGTGCCGGATCGGCGTGGGCGCATCGTTGCATTTGGTGGGCGGGTGTTGCCGGATCATTTAAGGCCCCCACAACGCGGCGGGTTTGTGCCACCTAAATATATTAACTCGTCAGAAACGGTGCTCTTTCATAAAGGGAGTATGCTCTATGGGGAACCAACGGCGCGTCGTGCAGCGGCGGACGGGCAAGTATTGGTGCTGGTGGAGGGGTATCTTGATGTTATTGCGTGTGCGCAAGCTGGTATTCGTGGTGCACTTGCTCCAATGGGAACTGCTGTCACAGAAGAGCAATTGATTTCTATGTGGAAGATGATTCCTGATTTTACAAAAGTTCCGTTACTTTGTTTTGATGGTGATAATGCAGGGCGTAAAGCTGCGCGCCGAGCATGTGAACGTCTTCTGCCTTTGTTAGAACCTGGGCGTAGTGCAGATTTTGCATTTATGCCTGATGGAGAAGATCCGGATAGCTTGATAAAATCTAGTGGTGTGAAGGGGTTTCAGCAAATATTGTCTCGTTCTGTCTCGCTTTTTGATTCTATTTGGAATTTCCATACACAAGGGCGGGTGTTTAAGACGCCGGAGCTGCGCGCTGGGGTTATTAAGCAATTAGAAAATGAAGTTGCCCGTATCGCGAATCAGGATGTGCAGGTTCATTATAAATCACAGCTTCGAGAAAGAATATCGGAAACGTTTTTTAAGCGTAAAGATTTTTATTCTAAAAACCGTAATTTTGGTCGGCATGGTAATTCACAAAACAGGGGGAGGGGCGCGGTTCCTATGCGTCCTCCATCTACTAAAAACCGTGCCACGCGGATTTTTACGCAGGCATTGTTGGCCGCAGTTATTAATCACCCACATATTTTTGAAGGGATAGAGGACGTACTGTGTGAATTAACCTTAAGTGATGCTGGACTGGAACGTTTAAGGCAAAATATCATGGGTGTTTTATCGGATGATCCGTTGATAGAGCGTAAGGTTTTGATCGAACAATTAAAAAATTCGGGCTTTACACAAGAAATAGGTGACATCTGCAACGAATCTGTATATGTTCACGCATCTTTTTGTTCTCCGTCTGCAAAAGAGGAAGATGTTCAGCGTTATTGGCTTGAATATTGGCGTGATGGGTATAGCGCGAAGCTGGGGAATGAGATACAAAGCGGATGGAAGCATGTTTCCTGTGAGGAAGATGAGGAAAAGCTAAGAAATTTATTGTTAATGAAGACGTCTGATGATGAAATTTAGCTGGTTTAATTTTTTTAGGAATAAAGTCACTGAATTTGCTATGACGCTTTGAAATTCATTTAATTTAGGATTACCCTTTATCGGGTTTTATATTAGGTTCTTTAAATATGGTTGGAAATACTGCTGTGAGTGAAAAAAAAGTTAAAGACACAAAATCTACAACGTCCAAAGCGGCGATGGCGCGTGTTGTGAAGAAACTTATTGGGGAGGCCAAGGACACAGGCCTTGTTACCTTCGATGCGTTTAATAAGGCTCTGCCTGCTGAGGATTTTACGCCTGAGCAGATTGAAGATGCGATGTCGGCGTTGTCGGAAATTGATATTAAGCTCGTTGATAAAATTGAAGAGGCATCCTCGAGTACAGGTACGGATAAAAAATCAAAATCTGACAGTGATGAAGAATACGAGTCCGGCGGTAACATCGCGGATGATGATACAGGGCGCACGGATGATCCTGTGCGGATGTATCTGCGCGAGATGGGCGCAGTTGAACTTCTTTCACGTGAGGGTGAAATTGCGATTGCCAAGCGCATAGAAGCTGGTCGCGGTATGATGATTGGCGGTATGTGCGAAAGCCCGCTGGCGATCGAATCCTTGATTGCGTGGTATAAGTCTCTACAAGATGGCGATATTTTATTACGCGAGATTATTGATCTTGACGCTACATATAAAGGTCCAGAAGTGGACGCAACGGCAGAGGGTCTGGCCAAGGCGGCTGAATTGGCACTTGCTGCGGCTAAGGCTAAAAAAGAAGAGCCCGAATCTGAAAAATCTACCGAAGGTGAGGCCTCAGATGGTGAGACTTCGGAAAATAATGAAGAAGAGGATGAGGATGAAGGTAATGTTTCTCTTTCTGTAATGGAGGAAGAACTTTCCCCTCAAGTATTTGAAATATTTGGTAATATTCAGAAAACCTATAAAAAAATGCAAAAGGTGCAGCAAGAGCGCCTTGCTGATCTGCAAAAAGGTGAAGAGCCATCCGCGGCAACGAATAAGAAATATGAAAAGCTTAAGGATGAAATGGTTATCCTTATGGATGACGTTCGTTTGAATAATGCACGGATTGAACAGTTAATAGACCGTCTTTACTCTATGAATCGTGAATTGGTTAGTATTGAAGGCAAAATTATGCGTTTTGCCGTTGGTTGCAAAGTTAAGCGTGAGGACTTCCTTAAGGAGTATTACGGTTCAGAACTTGATCCAGCATGGCTGGAGCGCGTTGGAAAATTAAGAGGTAAAGGGTGGTCTGCGTTTGTGGAAAACCACGGAGAACAAGTTCAAAAAATGCGTGACCATGTTGCTTTGATATCCGAGGAAGCGATGTTGCCGATTGGTGAATGGCGCCGCATTGTTGGTACGGTTCAAAAAGGTGAAAAAGAAGCTGCACGTGCGAAAAAAGAGATGGTTGAGGCGAATTTGCGTCTGGTTATTTCGATTGCGAAGAAATATACTAATCGTGGTCTGCAATTCCTTGATTTGATCCAAGAGGGTAATATTGGTTTGATGAAGGCGGTTGATAAATTTGAGTATCGTCGTGGTTATAAATTTTCAACTTATGCAACATGGTGGATTAGGCAGGCAATTACGCGTTCAATCGCCGATCAGGCACGTACAATTCGTATTCCTGTGCATATGATTGAAACAATTAATAAACTTGTGCGCACATCACGCCAGATGATGCATGAAATTGGCCGTGAGCCAACACCAGAAGAATTGGCAGAGCGTCTACATATGCCTTTAGATAAAGTCCGTAAGGTTCTGAAAATTGCGAAAGAGCCTGTTTCTCTGGAAACACCAATCGGGGATGAGGAAGATTCATCACTGGGCGATTTCATTGAAGATACAAATGCGATTTTACCGGTTGAAAGTGCTATCCATTCGAATTTGCGTGAAACAACAACGCGCGTTCTTGCCTCTCTAACACCAAGAGAGGAGCGTGTTCTTCGTATGCGTTTCGGTATTGGTATGAATACGGACCATACTTTGGAAGAGGTAGGACAGCAATTTCACGTTACGCGTGAACGTATCCGCCAAATTGAAGCAAAAGCTCTGCGTAAATTGAAACATCCAAGTCGTAGTCGTAAATTACGTAGTTTCTTGGATACTTAAGTTTTTTTATAGTTATATTTTGTAGGGGGGTATTCGTTGTGCTTCTCTTGTCTGTGTCTATTTTATTCTTATTGAAATCAGTGTTTTAGGGAGTGTCGAAGATGAGTATTGTCAAATATACATTGTTGTTTGTATGTGCGTTATTTGGTTTTTCTGGGGCATCTATTGCAGAAGAAGAGCTTTTGAAGAAAAGTCAGGTTGCGGCTTTTATTGGTTCTCAGAAGGTGTTGCACTCTTTATCCGATGAGATGAAGGCAGCAGGCGTTGAAACGTTCTTTAAGTATGATCCAAAATTGATAATGAAGAAAAAGATGCCAATATTTGCTGGAAATATTAGTAGATTAAAGAAAAATACACCGGCCTATTATGATAGATTGACTGGCATTGTTACTGGCTACTCGCATAACACGGGTGTGAATAATAACCCTGTTTATCGCTTTGAAAATGCAGAGGATTGGGCAAAGATTGGTGATCGGATTATGCTGGCTTATTTCACAGAACATTCTACAGCGTCGCGGACGGGATATGATGACCTTATGTCGGCGTTGCCACCGGGCATGATGAAAATGTTAAATCCTGAAGATAGGGCGAAGGTCGAAGAGCAGCTAGGCCTGCTTAGTTCTGCTCAAAATGTTCCAGAAGCGGATAAAAAGCTTGTTGATACATTCTATGATGAAATTGATGATGTTTTGTTTGAAATGCACTAGGATCTCCTTTTAAAAGCCTTGCTTGCGTAAAAGATATTGAAGCTGTTGGTCTATGGGTAAAATATAACTTAAAATGTTGATTTTATGATGCAAGTATGTGATTCTTCTATAAATTATAAAAATATTGAATAATGGAGAGTTTAATGTCTAATTTTACCTTGGCTGAATACATCTGGATTGATGGTACTATTCCGACCCGCCATTTGCGTTCAAAGGCGCGTGTCATTGATGTTGGTTCAAAGCCATCCATTGAGGATTTCCCGGAATGGAGTTTTGATGGATCATCAACGGGGCAGGCAGAGGGAGACAATTCTGATTGTATTCTAAAGCCTGTATATTTTGTTCCTGACCCTATCCGTGGAGATGGTAATTATCTTGTCATGACGGAAGTGTATAATGCGGATGGAACACCGCATTTATCGAATTCTCGTGCGCAATTGCGTGCTGTACTTGATGCTGGGGCTGCAGAGCAGGACCCATGGTGTGGTTTTGAACAAGAATATACTTTGTTTAAAGGGCGCCAGCCTCTTGGTTGGCCAGAGCAAGGCTTTCCTGGTCCACAAGGTCCTTATTATTGTGGTGTTGGTGCGGATGAGGCTTATGGCCGTGATATTGTAGAAGAACATGCGCAGGCGTGCCTTGACATCGGCCTTTTATTTTATGGTATTAATGCCGAAGTTATGCCCGGACAATGGGAGTTTCAAATTGGTTATCGTGGTGGAAGTGAAGATGCCGGTGCGATGAAGGCCTCTGATGATACTTGGATTGCACGCTGGTTATTATATCGTATTGCCGAGGATTACGGTGTCACTGTTTCTACACATAATAAACCTGTTCAAGGTGACTGGAATGGTGCAGGGATGCATACAAATTTTTCGACAAACGATACGCGTGATAAGGCGCAGGGAATGAAGGCCATTGATACTGCTGTTAAGGCGTTGGCTGGAAAGCATAAAGAACACATTACGCTTTATGGGTATGCGCTGGATCGTCGTTTGACTGGTGCGCATGAAACCTGTGACATCCATACGTTTAGAGCAGGAACAGCTGATCGTGGATGTTCTATTCGCATACCTCAGTTGGTTGCTCAGAAAGGTTATGGTTATCTTGAAGATCGTCGTCCAGGTGCAAATGCTGACCCGTATCTTGTTTCTGCGCGTTTGTGCACAACGATATGTGGTGTTGATGAATCCGTTATGACTTTTACGTCATGGCCGCGTAAGGATGAGGATGATATCGCCGTTGCGGCGGAGTAGTATTCAACTCACTATATTATAAAAGGCGGGCTTATGATGTTCGCCTTTTTTTCTTCTGTAATATCTTTACATGAAATTTTAACCTTTTTTTGGTACAAAGGGATCATGGCTTTCTTGACCATGTATCCTTACTGCGTATTTTTTGATAAATTATAGTTGTAAAAGCACATAAATTGAGGTGTCGGAATCAATATGGATGATATTGAACTTATAGTAACCGTTGAAGATGAAAAGAATAACGTTATAGATCAGGATCTTGATGATGATGCCGTGGGTGTTGAGTTGGTTGTTGATGATGGTGCGGCTAATTCTGATGAGCTTGAGATAGAGGCTGTAGAATTTTTCGAGGAGAATATGCTTGCGCAAGAAGCGACAGGTACGGCATTACAAACGATGTCCGGGGGGCTTCAGGCAACAGGTACAGGTGATCAGGGCAATGATGGGCAAGACTCCGGAAGGGGGCGTATGGGAGAGCGTATGGTCTCCATGGGGCTCATTACGGAAGATCAGCTGAATGTGGCATTACAGGAAAAGAAAATTTCCGGAAAAATGCTCGGGGAAATCCTTGTTTCTTTGGGATTTATTGAAGAGGAGGCACTGACAGTCTTCCTTGCAGAGACATCAGGGTTTGGTGTATTTGATCCACGTAACACGATTGTGGATGGTGATGCCCTTGTCTTGTTAGATAAAAACGTAGCGTTACAGCATCAGGTCTTACCTATTCTATTGGATAATGAGAAAGAAGAAGTTCATGTGGCGATGTCTGATCCATATGATGTTGTTGCTTTGGATACATTACGTAGATATTTACCTAAAGGTTTTCAAATCAAACCTATGGTCACAACTTCGGCAATATTGTCTGAGGCTATCGATGCGGCATACGGGTATGCAAGCTCTATTAAGGGTATTCTTGATGAGTTGGAAGAAGGTGGCGAGCAGCAAGATGTTGCATCATTGGATGAAAGTCAGGCATTTACGCACCCGATTGTACGCCTTGTGAACGCGCTTGTTTTTGATGCAGTTAAGCTTGGTGCATCTGATTTGCATTTTGAACCTGAGGATAACTTTGTGCGCTTAAGATACCGTCTGGATGGTGTTTTGTTTACCGCTCAAATCTTACATAAACAGCATTGGAGCGGAATATCGCAGCGTTTGAAAATTATGTCCGAGATGAATATTGCGGATAAATTAACGCCGCAAGATGGACGGTTTAATATGAGTATTGGAGGGCGTGAGGCGGATTTTCGCGTGTCTTCTTTACCAACGGTGCATGGTGAGAATATTGTTTTGCGGGTTCTTGATAAAAGCGCAAGTATTATGCCGTTAGGTGACCTTGGTTTTAGTGATGCAAACATGGCTAAAATTGATCATGCTAATTCAAAGCCTGAGGGAATTATCATTGTAACTGGGCCGACGGGAAGTGGTAAGACAACGTCCCTTTATTCTATGCTGAATGAAATAAATGATGTTGAAGTGAATATTCAAACCTTGGAAGATCCGGTGGAATATTCATTGCCAATGATCAGGCAGACACATGTGCGTGAAGGAATACTGGAATTTGCCGACGGTATTAAGGCGTTGTTACGTCAAGATCCTGATATTATCTTTATTGGAGAAATTCGCGATAAAACAACGGCAGAAATGGCTTTGAAGGCTGCTATGACTGGGCATCAGGTCTATACATCGTTGCATACAAATGATTCTTTTGGTGCAATCCCGCGTTTACTTGATTTGGGAATGAAGCCAGGGATGTTGGCCGGTGCTATTACGGCAGTCTTCGCGCAGCGTCTTGCCCGGCGTTTGTGTAAGGCTTGCAAAGTGGAGCATACTGCGGATGCTCATGAATGTGAAGTGCTTGGTGTCGATGTAGCGGACGCTCCTCAAATATATAAGGCGCAAGAGGGTGGTTGTAATGCGTGTATGGAGAAAGGCTATAAGGGGCGTGTTGCGGTTGTTGAAATCCTTTTATTTGACGAGGATTTGGATGAAATTGTTGCAAATAATGGTTCAAAAGCAGAAATAAAAGCGCTGGCATTAAAAAAGGGCTTCAAAAGTTTGCGGGACGATGGCATTCTAAAGGTTCTAGAAGGAATCACTGATTTCGATGCTTTGTCAAAGGTTGTTGATCTTAGAGTTTAGTTTCCTCGTCTTTATTATTTCTAACTAAAAGGTGCAGAGCATCGAACGCTATAAATATAGAGCTGTAAATGTCAGAGGTCGCCCGGTTCGGGGGACGTTGTCTGCTGTGAATGAAGTTGATTTATATAATCAGCTTCAAACGGCTGGGCTGGAGCTTGTGCAATGTTCTTCTTTAAGTAAGAAAAAGACATTTCTGTCCGGTATTTCTTTTAATAAAATTAAATTAAGAGATGTAATGCAGTTTTTTATCCACATGGAGCAAATGCAAAGCGCAGGTGTTCCGATGTTGGATTCTCTCTCAGACATCCGTGATGGTGCCGAAAACGATCAAATGCGCGATATGATGAGCGAAATACATCGTGATGTTCGCGATGGTTCGTCTTTGTCCGAGGCTTTGAATAAGCATCCAAAGATTTTTAAGCCGCTGTATATTTCCCTTATTCAATCAGGAGAGGATACAGGGGATCTGACTGCTGTTTATATTCAATTGGTGCGTTATCTGAAATGGGTGGACGCGATGCAATCAAAAATTAAGAAGGCAACGCGTTACCCTATGGTGGTTACTGGTGTAGTGCTCTTTACAGTTACATTTATGATGAGCGTTGTTGTGCCGCAGATCGTTGGGTTTTTGAAATATCTTGATCTTGAATTGCCGTGGTTTTCGGTATGGTTGATTGCGACATCGAACTTTTTTGTTCAGCCACAATTCCATATATTCGGTTTGCCGGTGTATGGGGCCATCATTGTTGTGCTGTTTCCGGCATTTGTTGCGATGACGTTTATTACGTTGAGGCGATCCTCCGAAACGGTTGCTTATAAAATTGATTCGTTCTTACTTGTTGCCCCTATTGTCGGAAATTTGATTAGAAAGATAACAATTGCACGTTATTCACAGACTTTTGCGGCGTTATTTGCCAGTGGTATTGATGTTATAAGCGCCTTAAAATCATCGCGGAAAACAGTGAATAATCTTGCTCTCATTGATGCAATGGAGGGTGTTGAGATATACGTTCAATCCGGCAGTCCGCTTTCCGATGCGTTAAATGCATCGGGTGAATTTCCGAGCATGGTTATACGCATGGTGAAGATTGGAGAGGAATCTGGAAACCTGTCTGTTGTGCTTGATCAGGTCTCTGAGTTTTATACAAAAGATGTTGATGAGGCGATTGATGCATTAATTGAGATGATTCAACCGGCATTAACGTCTATACTTGCTTTAATAATTGTCTGGATCGCTGCAGGGTCTTTGGGGCCGATTTATATGAATCTAGGCAATATGGTTGATTTTTAATTTTTGAGTGTTTTGCGCATGTCTTTATCTTTTCTAGCACCGTCAAGAACAATCCTTATGATTTCGGATGAGGCTCTCCTTATCTATAGTGTGGATTCTAAAGGGGTTACGTTTGTAGAAGCAGTGCCTTGGTCTGCTGATGATTTTGAGGATAGTGTTTCGATCATTATTTCCAAGGATTGTGGCGGAAAACCGGTACTGATCCTGAATGATATGGTTGAACAACATTATCGAAAAGAAAAAGTGCCTCGTGTTAGTGCATTGGATAGGCAAAATATTGTAAAAAGAAAGCTTAAAGTCGCATTTCCGAATTATCCTGTGCGTGCAGCACTCCCTCTGAAAGAAAAAATTGAAAAAACCGACAACTCATTGGCGGGGGATGTTTATATTTTTGCGGCAGTTCCGGCCAGTGATTCCTTCACAAAGACGATAAATGCGACGAGTTTGTCTTTGGCTCCTGTTGCAGGGTTCTGCCTGTTACCTGTTGAGTCTTCTGATATGATTAAAAAATTGTCGGATAAGCTCTCGCCTAAGGGAGAAGAGAAGGCGCAGTGGACAATTTTTATGGGACAGCACCAAAATGGAGGGTTACGTCAAATCGTTATCCGTAATGGTGAGCTTGCCTTAACCCGCATGACGCCGATTGCTGAAACTGATGATGACCCTGTCTTATGGGCAAAAGATGTTCATCAAGAATTTCAAGCTACGATGAGTTATTTGTCGCGCTTTGGTTTTGATTCTGCAGATGGATTGAATGTTATTTTGATATCTGAACCAGGTACGGGTGATATTGTAAGTGAATTAATTGAGGCGCCGTGTAATTTCTATTCTCTTACCTCCGGTGATGCTGCTGATCATCTTAACTTAGATATTGGAACGAATAGTAGAGCATATCATGCCACTACGTTGCATTTGGCATGGATTGGACGCAAAAGCAGATTTATTTTGCCGATGAAGGCAAAGCAGATTGATCGTGTGTCTCAGCCACGGCAAATGGCTGCGATTGTTTCGTTTGTTCTTCTTCTATCTGGGGTGTTCTTGGGGTATCAAATGTTGGATAATATGCAAGTCATTTTTGAGATTAAGACTGATATAGAGGATATTTCGCATCGAAAAGAGCAACTGGATCTGCAATATAGCAAAGAGGTTAAGCGTAAAGAGGATTTGGGGTATAATATTCAGTTGATACAAAGTTCCTTGGCTGTTTATGATAATCTGGAACTAAAGCAAATAAATATTCTACCATTGTTTTATAATATTGGATCGGCTTTGGGGCGGGATATGCGTATTGATCGTTTTGATCTTAAGCGCGGAAAACTTGGTATTGCTAAAAAAATATTTGGTGGTTCAAAGTCACCTCTATTTGTTGCAAATATGCAAATGACATTTCCCAGTACAACAAATGCAGAAAAAGGAAACGCAGAGGTGACCTCTTTGCGAGGGCGTTTGCAAAAGTCCCTTCCTGATCATGTTGTGAATATTACAAAGCTACTTGAAGATTATGAATATAGTGAGGAAATAGTGGTTGAAACTGGAGATGCAAAGAAGAAAGCGACATCGCAGGATTATGTAGCAGAGATTAATATTGAGGGGCCAATAAAATGATACAGGTCATCGGGGTTAAGCGGTTAATTATTCTTGTTATATTGATGAGTGCAAATGCTGCTTTGGCGGCAGGAGTTTATTTGTATGCGATGCCGGAGAAGGAAACGGCGTCACGGCGCTTAAGGAGTATACGCTCGCAGGTTAATCGTGTTCAAACTGATATTGATCGCATGCAAATTGAGTTTGAACAATTGGATCAGCAGCAAGATCGTTTTGATGCGTTAAAAGCTAAGGGATTATTTTCGACACAAGAACGAAGTGAAGCCAAAGAGTTCTTAAGTGTTATACAAGATAAATCCAAAGTCATATCGGCGGTGGTCAGTGTGAAGTCTGGTATTATCCAGAATGATGAAGAAGCACAAAGAGCCAACCATAAAATTTTGATGAGCCCTATAGAAATAACGATTGATGCTTTTGATGACGCCTCTGTTTATCGATATATTGAACTGGCGAAGCAATCATTTCCGGGGCATTTGTCCTTGGATGGTATAAAAATAAACCGTACCCGTGATATTAGTTCGCCTGTTTTACGTGCTATTGCATCGGGAACAAACCCTGTTTTGATTCATGCAGAAATTTTAATGTCCTGGCGCACGATTATTCCTGAATCTCAAGTCATAATGAGAAAGCCTAAATAGGCGAGAGCAGTAAAGATATGATTATGAAATATAAAGAAAAGATAACTTACACGGTATTTATATTATTATTGGGTGCATTTTTTGCTATTACTCAGGCCTCGTCTGTGCGTGCACAAACTGAACCTGTTAATCCTCAAATATTAAAATCGACTAATTTTTCAATTGAGAACATCCCCTCTTTGTTTTTTACATATTGGCAACATAAGGCGATTTTGGAGGCACAAAAATCACGAGGCGTTGTTCGTCCACCGACTCAAGCAGAGCTTGAAGCTATTGATAGAGGGGATGAGTTTGAACCTGATGCAGGTGTTCGCAGTATAACATTGGGTGGCATTGTTTATGCTGAAGAGAATAATTGGGTGATTTGGCTCAATGGTCAGCGTGTAACGCCAAATGCGGTTCCGAAAGAGGTTCTTGACCTTCGGGTTTTTGAGGATTATATCGAAATTAAATGGCTGGATGATTTTACGAATCAAATATTTCCTCTTCGTTTACGTGCGCATCAGCGCTTTAATCTTGATGCAAGAATATTTCTTCCTGGATAAAATCACCTAGAGTGAGTTCTCTATTATTTATGAGTTAGGTAAAATACTGTGAATAAACCCGCATTACTTATTGAAAATGTCTGTGTTGCATATACAGGAAAATCGGCCATTAAGGACATTTGCCTGAGCGTACAACCAGGCGAAGTCTTTGGTTTGATGGGACTCAATGGTGCAGGGAAAACAACCTTGATCAAATGTATCCTAGGGTTAAGAGAGCAAGATTCTGGTGAAATTTCTATATTTGGAAAAGATAAATCGAGTAAGCAGAGCAAGGCCATTCTTTCATATCTACCAGAGAAATTCGAACCACCGTGGTTTTTGACAGGATTTGAATTTTTGCGGTTTTCTCTACAGCTTTATAAGCAGAAATTTGATAAAGATGAGATGATAGCAGCGGCGCAGGCTCTGGCATTGGATACTGATGCGCTTGGTCGGCGCATGAATACATATTCTAAAGGAATGCGTCAGAAACTTGGTCTGATGGGGACGATGCTGACGGGGTGTTCGCTGTTTATACTGGATGAGCCAATGAGTGGTTTGGATCCTTTGGCGCGCTCATCGGTTAAAAAAATGATAAATGAGATGAAGACGAAAGAGAGTACAATATTTTTAAGCTCTCATATTCTGGCTGATATGGATGAAATTTGTGATCGGGTTGCTTTGTTGCATGACGGTAGAATTCTTTATGTTGGAACAACGCAGGGACTTAAAGAACAAATGCATACAGATAATCTTGAAAAAGCGTTTCTGGATTTTATTGAGCGTAGAGATGCTGCATGATACAATATGTGGTACAATGTGTAGCGTAACTGATTCGCTTTCCCTCTTTGCTCGCTCGAGCGTTTTCACTGAAAGATATATAAATGTCTGTGTTTTTGCCTTCTTCTCGTTCTCTATGTGCATTTTGTGTTGTGACTTTGAGTGTTATTTATCCTGTTAGCGGATGGTCGCAAAGTACGCCTATTGTTATAGATGATGAGGCTTTGATAGTTTCCGCTGCGAATGAGCTTAATACCGTGGATGCTTTGGCTGAAAACAAAGAAGGGGACGCTTTAAAGAATAGTATCCCTGTGGCATCTCCTATTGCGCAGGGCGTTGGTGATGGCACTTTTTTTGATGCTGGTAATCTTGTTCCACAAGGGGAAATGGCTTCTAATGGGCCAGTTAATGTTAATCCAGTGACGCAGCCAGCATCTAAGTATGTTGTTGTTACAAAAAATTATAGTGCAAATTCAAAGATTGCGCAGCTTGTCTCGGCAGAGCGCGCTTTGGCGTTGGGACGTTATGATTCTGCCCTTCAAATGTTTGATGGTTTGTATAGTAAAAATAAAAAAGATGTACGTATTTTGATGGGGCGTGCTGTATCTCTCCAAAAGTTGGAACGTTTTGACGAGGCGATGGGCATGTATGAGGCTTTGTCAAAGATTGCCCCTAAAAATCTTGAAGTGAAGGTTAATATGTTGGGGCTTTTGGGGACGCGCTATCCGTCTATTGCTTTGCGTCGTTTGCTGGATCTGCACAAGAAAAACCAAAGCCATGTTGGGATAACGGCACAAGTTGCGATTGTTTCTGCACAAACTGGTGATTCTCAAATGGCTTTACGTTATTTGGGAATGGCTGCGAGTATGGAGCCTAAGAATGCAAATCATATATTTAACATGGCTATTATTTCAGATCGCGCGGGGCAGGCTAAAGATGCTGTTTCTTATTATGAGAAAGCGTTGGAAATTGACACGGTCTATGGTGCGGGGCGCACTATTCCACGTGATAGTGTTTATGAACGTTTGGCACAAATCCGTTAATTCCTGTTTTTTCAGGTCAGAATTATTATGTTTTATATAGAGAGTGCTACGGTTATATTTCTTGGGTTAGTCTTAGGAAGTTTTGCTACCGCCTTGATTTATCGTGTTCCACAGAAAATACCATGGGGAGCGGGACGTTCTGCTTGTCCGACATGTAAAACTACTCTTAATGTTTTTGATTTAATTCCTGTTCTGTCATGGTGTTTTTCTATGGGTAGGTGTAGGCATTGTGCCGAGAAAATTTCATGGCGCTATCCTTTGACCGAACTTGTAAGTGGCTTATTATGCTTCTTTATTTATCTCACTTTTGGTTTGAATATTCTGTCCTTGTTTTTATTGGCTAGTGTCCCGATTTTAATTGCGTTATGTGTGATTGATTTAAAGCATATGATTTTACCGAATCAGCTTGTCTTTATTTTAATGGGGATAGGGCTTGTACGGTTGTTATATTTAATAAGTTTTGACACACAGATAGAGTTGTCAAAAACCCTTTGGATCTATCTTTCAGGGGCTGCCATTTATGCGTTTATATCATGGTTTTTGGGTTTTGTTCTCACGAAGATATTAAAAAGAAATAGCCTTGGATTTGGCGATGTTAAGTTTTTCATGGTTGCTGGATTGTGGCTTGGCATATATGTTCTTCCATATTTTATGATCTTATCAGGTGTATTAGCGATTGTTTTTGCATTGGCTTGGCGTGTTGTTATGAAGCAGGATGTTTTTCCATTTGGTCCAGCGTTGATCGTGTCATTTTATTGCTTATTATTGTTTTCAGGTTCTTTTTCTTTGTAAAAATAGGTAGAGTATCCTTATCAGTTTTTACTTTCTCTTCATCTTCTTCGGGTAAAACTATATACTGTTGAGCTATACATTAAAGGAGCGCTCTTTTGGATCTTACACAACTTCTTGCCTTCACCATGCAAAATGATGCTTCTGACTTACATTTAAGTGCAGGTAGCCCGCCGATTATTCGTGTTAGTGGTGATATGAAACGGGTGAAAGCCGATGCGCTTGGGAGTGATGATATTAGAACAATGCTTTATTCTGTTATGACGGAAGAGCAACGTGCGGAATATGAGAAGAATATGGAGCTTGATTTTGCGATTGCTCTGGGGGATAAAGCGCGCTTTCGTGTGAATGGGTTTACAACGCGCCTTGGTGCTGCTGCAGTGTTTAGAACAATTCCTACTGTTGTTCCAACGATGGCAGAATTGGAGTTACCACCAGTTTTACGTCGATTTGCGGAGCTTGAAAAAGGTCTTGTTCTCGTCACTGGCCCGACTGGTAGTGGTAAGTCGACAACATTGGCTGCGATGGTTAATCATATTAATACACATCATGCAAAGCATATTTTAACGATTGAAGATCCTGTTGAGTTTTTTCACGCCTCCAAAAAATCTTTGATTAATCACAGAGAAGTTGGTCAGGATACTAAAAGTTTTGCACGGGCATTGAAGAGTGCTCTTCGTGAAGATCCTGATGTTATCTTGGTTGGGGAGATGCGTGATCATGAAACAATTTCTCTGGCGTTAACTGCTGCTGAAACTGGGCATCTTGTTTTTGGTACGTTGCATGCGAATTCCGCATCTAAAACAATTGACCGTATTATTGATGTGTTTCCAGGTGAAGATAAGGAAATGGTGCGCTCAATGCTTTCTAGTTCTATACAGGGGGTTGTTGCACAAACATTGCTTAAAAAAGAGGGTGGTGGGCGTGTTGGTGCTTTTGAAATATTGGTGGGAACAAATGCGGTTAGAAATCTTATTCGTGAAAATCAAATTCCGCAGATGTTCTCTATGATGCAGACTGGATCACGTTATGGCATGATCACGATGGAAGATGCAATTAAGAACCTTTTAGAAGGTGGCATTATTGGTAAGGAAGAGGCGCGCCGTGTTATGATGAAGAACTCAGATGAGTCAGAGGAGCGTGATGAAGAGTATGCTTCAACTGCTTTGGGAGGAGAAAAAATGTCAGTCGATGATGATGGTGACACGAGTTTGGGGATGGCTTCCAGTACAGCTACTTCAAAGAAAAGTGACGAAGGGTATTCATTTTGAACGCACCACTGATTTTTACATACCTTAGTGCAATGAATGAGCATGAAGCCAGTGACATGTACCTAACAGTTGGTTTTCCGCCGACGTTACGCGGTGATGACGGGCTTATTAAATTGACGGATAATGTACTTTCTCCTGATGATATTAATGAGATACTTGCATCGATGTTAACCAGTCGTCAACGACGTGACTTTGATGTCCAAATGGAACTTAACACTGCGTTGGATATGGGAGAGCATGGTCGTTTTCGTATTAATGTTTTACGTCAAAGGCAATTTCCGGCCTTGGTAATTAGGAGGATTGTGTCCGAAATACCAAGTTTTGAGGCACTAAGACTCCCTAAAATTCTTGAGACGATGGCCATGGAAAAACGTGGCTTAATCCTTGTGACGGGGATGACAGGTTCTGGTAAATCAACCACGTTGGCGGCTATGATTGACCAGCGGAATAAAAATAGTTCCGGGCATATTATTACGATTGAAGATCCGGTTGAATTTTTTCATGAGCACAAGGGCTGTGTCGTAACGCAGCGTGAAGTAGGTGTGGATACTGAGTCATTTGCAACGGCGATGAAAAACTCTTTGCGGCAGAGACCCGATGTTATTCTTGTCGGTGAAATTCGCGATCGTGAAGTTATGGAGCAGGCACTTTCTATCGCGGAAACTGGACATTTATGCTTGGCAACGATTCATACAAATAAC
This sequence comes from Zetaproteobacteria bacterium, assembly GCA_002747015.1. The sequence continues at coordinate 135,000 of NVXI01000001.1, read as the reverse complement.
TCTTATCAGGCGATTGAGCGTATTGTTAATTTGTTCCCAGAGGATGCGCATAATCAAATTCGTTTGAATCTGTCTATGAATTTGAAGGGCATTGTTTCCCAAAGGCTATTGCCCAGTATCGGCGGTGGACTTGCTCCTGCGATTGAGGTGTTGATTAATCAGGGCCTTGTACGTGATCTGATATTGAAGGGAGAAATCGGAAAAATTCATGATGTGATGGAGCAGAATAATGCTATCGGTATGTCTACTTTTGATCAATCACTTATGCGCTTGTTTATGGATGAGTTAATTACCGAGGATACTGCAATTAGTAATTCTGATAAGCCGTCCGATATGAAGATCAAAGTTCAACAGGCCAAAATGGTGCAGAATACACAAGGTGCAGGACGAGATGCCTTTGGGGGTGTTGATACATCACGAATATCCTTTAGTGAATAATATTACCAGTGGCGAAAACACTTGTTAAATCTGAAATTCTTCTGTTTTTTATAAGGTTATGCACAGATCTTATTTCAAAATTAGGCAAAAAAAATCATATTTTTTATATATTTATGCTCTTATAGTGAGTAATAGAATCATTGGCTGGCGTTTCCTGCTGGCTGTTCCCCACCGTTATACTAATTTTTTTTGGAGTATCCTGAAGCATGTTTTCTTTTAAGATTGTAAAGCCATTTATTCAAAGCAAATGGAGTAGGTTTTCCTTTATTGCATGTGCAAGTATTGCGCTTTTGTCCTGTGATTTGGCAACAAATTATACGAAAACGGATCGTGCTGCGAATATGGAGTTTCAGGATTTCAGAGATGGTTTGGCAGAAAGATTGCCCGAGGTTCCAAAAAATGATGTTGCGTCCACGGCTTCAATTCCTGCGTTACAGCCTTATATATCTTCTACGCCGGACAGTATGAAATCTGTGCCGTTGGTTTCAGTGTCTGTTAATCAGACAGTTCCTTTGAAGGACATTCTATATGAGCTGGCAACACAGGCGGAATATGATTTAGAGCTTGACCCGAATATTCACGGATCAATTATCTTTACGGCGCGGAATAAACCTTTTGATCTGGTTATTAAGCGTATTTGTGATATGGCAGGGCTTCGCTATAAGTTTGAAGATTCTTTTTTACGTGTTGAGCTAGATACTCCGTATGTGAAGAATTATAAAATTGATTATTTGAGTTTTATTCGTTCCAACAGTGGTAACGTCAGTACGACTGTCTCCGTTGTTTCTGGTGAAGGTACGGATACTGGCTCTAGTTATTCCGCCTCTTCTGAGAGTGTCTCAGACTTTTGGGGGGAGCTGGAGCTTAACCTTGAACAGATTTTAGGTGGTGTATCGACAGGCGGGCTTAAGACCAAGCGTGATCCAAAGATCACAGTGGCAGATGCAAACCCAAATGTTGATGCTGTATCTCCGCAACAAAATGCGGAGGGTGGTGTGACGGTGCAGCCTCCAGAAGTTATTCTGAATGTAGAATCTCTGCCTGTAGATGATGACAATGGTGCCTCTGACGATGACGAAGCTGATGCTTTTACGTTTAGTTTAAATAAACAAGCTGGTTTGATTAGTGTTTTTTCATCGGAAAGAGGGCATAAAGATATTGTTAAATATTTGCACGAAATTCGTCGTTCTATTACGTCACAGGTTTTGGTTGAGGCCAAAATATTTGAAGTAACCCTCAAGGATGAATATATCACTGGTATTGATTGGGAGGTATTGACGCAAAATTCCAAAGGGGTTGTGCGCTTTTTGAATGCAACTCCTGGTGCTGCAATTACGGCACTGACGCAACCTGGTGGATCAGTTGCGGAAACATCGAATTTTCAAATTGGTTACGGTGGCAATGATGTTGGTGTCTTTATGGATGCAATAGCAGGGTTTGGAACCGTTCGTGCCTTGGCTAGTCCACGCTTGACTGTTATGAATAACCAATCTGCTGTTCTTAATGTTGCAACAAATCGCGTGTTCTTTGAAATTGATTTGAATAGGGAAACGGACGATGACACAGGCGACGTAACTTTGGAAATCGATACAGAAATTAAATCCGTTCCCGAAGGTGTTTTAATTAATGTTCAGCCTTCAATCAATTTGGAGAAGAGAACGATTTCTATGTTTATTCGCCCAACTGTGACAAATATTGTAGGCACAGTACAGGATCCTTCGATTGCTCTTGTCGGGGCAGGGCTTATTACTTCGGCGATACCGGAAGTGAATGTGCAAGAAATTGACACGGTTGTGATGGTTAATTCCGGACAGGCAATCGTAATGGGTGGCTTGTTACAGGATAGAGTTGTCAGTAAGAAAGAATCCGTGCCGGTTTTGGGAGAGATACCGGTTTTTGGTAATTTATTCCGCACGCAAGATGACCTTATTTCTAAAACCGAGCTTGTCATTTTCTTGAAGGCAACGATTTTAGATTCTCCGGATCAATCAATTCATGATACGGATCGCGATTTGTATAGAACCTTTTCGGGTGATAGAAGACCGTTTAAATTGTAATACTTTAAGGTTGTTCTTATATTGTTTTAATTAATAAAGTATCAAAATGTCTGTCCACCTTGTTAAATATGTTTTAATGGCCGCGATTAGGGATCGTTTGATATTATCCTTGATTGTGATGCTTCTTATAGGTAGTTCGTTGGCCTTGTTCTTAGGTAATGCAGCCGTCATTGAAAGAGATCAGTTTACGGTTATTTTTGCCGCGTCGGGTCTGCGTTTTATTTCTGTGTTTGGCTTGGTTCTTTTTGTTGTTTTCTTTATTCGGCGTTCCTTTGATGGAAAAGATATTGAGTTTTTACTGTCTCGGCCGATAGGTCGGCTGCGCATTATTTTCTCTTATGCATTCTCTTTTTCATTGCTTGCTATATTTATGGGATTAACCGTTGGTGGAGCTGTTTGTGCTGTCGCACCTCATTTATTTTCTGATGGCCACATATTATGGATCGCGAGTATCATTATAGAGAACATTATTATGGTGAATGCTGCGCTGTTTTTCTCTATGTATATATCCAGTTCAGCGACAGCGGCTTTGGTGACATCGGGGTTTTATGTTCTTGCACGTATGATGGGGCAATTGCTTGGTATTACAGACTCGGCTCTTGTCGATAGTACTGGAATATACGCGATGGCTCTGCAAATGGTCTCTGTTATCATGCCTCGCCTTGATCTTATGGGGCAATCATCTTGGTTGATTTATGGTGCTGAAAATAGTGTTATTGGACTTACTTATATTATCGGGCAGGGGGTAATCTTTTCTGCGCTGGTATTGTTGGCGGCATCTTTAGATTTTATTCGTCGGCAATTTTAAGAGGAGAAAAGAGAATGCCTTTATCTTTGTCTTCTCAGGATAAACAGGTTCAATTATGTTTGGCACTTGCGTTGCTTCTCAATATATTATTCTGGTTTTCTGGGCGTGATATTCAAGCGCGTTGGAATAATGTTCCCCCCGCACCTAGCGAAAAATACGCTGCTGCTTATGGGATGGGGGATGCTGGTTTTGCCTATCGACTAAATGGACTTATGTTGCAGAATTTGGGGGATACAGGTGGGCGTGTGACATCGTTGGATGACTATCATTACGACGATTTGGCCAAGTGGTTTTTTCTACAGGATGCTCTGGATAATAAGTCTGATTACACCCCTTATTTGGCGGCGTATTATTTTGGCAGTGTGCAAACGCCCGAAAAATTTCGCCCCGTTCTTGATTATCTTCAAAAGGTTGGTTCGCAGGTTGAAGGAGAAAAATGGCGTTGGTTTGCACAAGGGGTCTTCTTGGCACGCTTTAAGCTAAATGATTTGGATAAAGCTTTGGAGATGGCTAATGTTTTGGCAAAAACAGAATATGAGGATGCACCAGCTTGGGTGCGTCAAATGCCTGCTTTTATTATGACGCAACAAGGAGAAAAGAAGGCAGCCTATGCCTTGTTATTGGAAATTCTAAAAACAAGTGCAGCCGATCTTCATCCCAATGAAGTAAACGCGATGAAAGCTTATATTTGTTCCCGTACGTTAAGTAAGGAAGAAGCTGCGCAAAACCCAATATGTGAAGGGCCGTATTAATCGCTTTATATAAAGGAAGATAGCGTTTATTCTGTATAGTTGTTATGGGTAATATTGTATTTACAGTTCCAGAAGTTGTTTCCTTGATAGGCGTATTTCAATGCGTTTATCTGTTGGTCTATGTTAGCTTCCGCGCTGGCGATATTATACGTGTGATATTACCTGTTCTTTATTTCTTTGTTCTTGGAACGGCCTTTTTTATTGATTTGGCGCGTGGGTTTATCGCGGATATTACACCATATTATGATGTGATTAGCTGGATGAGTTGGTCATTAGGTGTACCGCTTAGTGTGCTTCTTATCATGCAAATGTCGCATATCACGAAATTACCATCTCTTGTGAATTGGAGTATTCTATGTGTTGTTCCAATCGCATTATTATTCTCTGTTGTGATGACTATGTATATGACACCTTCATGTGATGAAATTCTAACATGTTCCGACTTTCTTGCATGGCTCAATATTTCTGGTCTCGTTGCGGGAGCCGTTAGTCTTCTGACCATATGGGGACATAGAAATATATTCTCGGATGTGCGTGGCCAAAAGGCTGGGAAGGAAAGATATTGGCTTATCTTATCGTTGATTCTTGTAAATATATTCTTTCTAACATTAACGGCTCTTCATACAACAGGCTATGATCTGAGCTTGAACACCTCTTTGTTACGAAGTCTTTTGGGATTGTCTTTTGTTTATCTTGTGTCGACCAGTTTGTTTCGCATCTATCCTAATGCTCTATTTGTGTCATCAAGCCGAAAAAATAGTAGTGTTCTGAGTGTAGAAGATAAAAGTTCTATCCAAAAAATAGAGGATCTCTTGAAGCTTGATAAAATTTATCATGAGGCTAGTTATTCTAGGTCGGATTTAGCTAGAGAGTTAAGTATTTCTGAGGCAACATTATCACGGATTATAAATGTGCATTTCAAAAAGTCATTCCCGCAGTTATTGAATGAGCATCGGGTAGAAGATGCCAAGATATTGTTGTTGGATACGCAGGCCAGTATAAAAGTTATTTCTCAAGAGGTTGGTTTCAACTCTTTACCATCATTTAATCGTGCTTTTAAAGAGTTTATTAGGCAAAGCCCGAGTGAATATCGAAAATACACCGTTAAATAACATGTCTTTTGTTTGGTATTAAAGTGGATCACGCCCCGCACCGATCAATAAAATAACATGACTCCTCATTTTGTTAAAATGAATGAATGGCGCGCAAATTTAAGTCTTTTTTTAGGGTATTTGGGCATTCTTAATCATATTGGGACTGTTAGAAGATTTAAAAGACGTGTATGATTCGCATGTGCTGTCCAGCACGTTCTTTTAATACTTTCTGTTTAATAACAATTTTTACAAATTTATATCTTAGGAGAAATACTATGAATACACGAATCCACGAATCCGTGCGAGATGAGAAGGGCTTTACGCTTGTCGAACTCGCCATTGTTATGGTTATTATTGGTCTGTTGATCGGTGGTATCCTTAAAGGGCAAGAAATGATCGCCAATGCACAAGTGAATGCAACAATCGCTCAAGTGAGTGCTGTTGATGCTGCATCATCTACATTCCGTGATATGTATGATTCCATGGCTGGTGATATGTTGTTAGCAACAACACGTATTCCTGGTTGTGCAACACCATGTATTAATGGAGGAGGAAATAATAGTATTAACTCTTTGCCATTGGTTACTGCTCCAGGTACTGAGGCTACGAATTTCTTTAGACACTTAGGTGGAGCGGATCTTTTGGGTGGTGTTACTGCAAACATGGCAAATGGTACATATCTGCAAGCGAAGTTAAATAACGTACAGCTTGTTCCAGGATCGCAGGCTGCCGCTGCACTGGGTAATGCTGGTGCTAACGTTGCAAGATCTGGCCTTTATGTTGGTCTTAGCGCAACGGGCACAACTGGTAATACTGTTGGATTAACGCCATTGCAAGCTGGTCGTATAGACAGAAAGCGCGATGACGGTAATGCGAATACTGGTTCCGTGATTGGTGGAGGTGGTACAACATGTGCTACTACTGCTGGTCTTTATGTTGAGAATACGCAAACTGCGACATGTACGCTTGCAGCACGTATTAACTAATACGAGATAATAATCAAAATACACGAAAGAGCCTGAATTTCAGGCTCTTTTTTTATGCGTGGAAATTGGGTGTGTAGGAAATAGGTTGGTTATTTCTTCCCACCGACCGCTTTGGCGATATTGCTTAACCCACCCAATAGATCAAGTGGAATAGGTAGGATGATTGTGTTGCCCTTTGAATTTGTGAATTCCGCCATTGTGCCAAGGTAACGAAGTTGCATGGTCTCTGGTCGCTTGGCGAGTATCTCTGCTGCTTGGTCAAGTTGAACGGCGGCTTGTAATTCCCCCTCTGCATTGATGATTTTTGCGCGTCTGTCACGCTCTGCTTCGGCTTGTTTTGCAATTGCCCGCACCATTGTTTGATCAATATCTACATTTTTAATTTCAACATTTGTGACTTTAATGCCCCAACCTTCGGTTTGTTGATCTAATATCTTTTGAACATCCTTATTCAGTTGCTCACGCTTAGACAGCATTTCATCCAGCTCATGTTTACCAAGGACAGAGCGCAAWGTCGTTTGTGCCAGTTGRCTGGTCGCCATGATGAAATCTTCAACCTTATTGATGGCTAGACCGGGATCGACAACACGGAAGTATAAAACCGCATTCACTTTTACCGACACGTTATCGCGCGAAATAATATCTTGTGATGGGACATCTTGTGTACGTATACGCATATCAACAATTAACACGCGCTGTATTCCGGGAATAATGATTTGAACACCGGGGCCGCGGTTACTGGTATAGCGTCCAAGTGTATAAATAACGCCKCGTTCATATTCTTGGATAATACGTAYGGATGAAAATAGAACAATGACGAGGARTACTAAAATWGGTACAAAAAATGGCATATRAATTCTCCTTGYAGATTAATGGTTTAACTAAACACTTATGGTTATGTCCAGTTTATTRATTTCGGCGATAGTRACTGTATCATTTTGRTTTAAATCGATGAGCGTRTCTGATTCRGCGCGCCATGTYTCACCTTCGTAACATATGGATCCATGTTTTCCATCCCAATCAATGATCGTTGCCTTTTCACCAATCATGCTCTGTATGCCTGTGACGTGCTTTTTCTTACGAAGCCATAAGTGAACGCCAACAACGGTGCCGATAACGGACATTTCTATGAAGGCGATTCCGAACAAGACTGACCAGCCAATAGGTATGCCAAATATAAGGTCTTGCCCAACCTGTAAGGCATAGCCAGCGTATATGGCGAGAAGGCCATTCATAAAGAGTAATCCAAAGGAAATAATACCGATTTCTGCAATAATCAATAGCGCACCGGTGACATAAAGAGACGTTATTGCACTCTCTATGGTAATTACGCCCATTAGGTGAAGTGCAATAATCAAGCTGGCGATCATAGATGGCCTCCTTAGTGTGAGTTATTATTTTGCGAGTGCGGCTATTAAAGCATCTCCCATTCCTGATGTCGAGATTTCTGTACAACCATGAGCCATAATGTCGGGTGTACGTGTGCCGGAGTTTAAGACATCTTGTACGGCGTATTCGATTTTATCGGCTAAGTCTCCTTGGTCGAATGAGTAGCGTAAGCACATGGCGAGGCTCAAAATTGTGGCCAGTGGGTTGGCTTTTCCTTGTCCTGCAATATCTGGGGCGGAGCCGTGAACAGGTTCATATAACGCGGTTGTTCCATGTGCACCGAGTGATGCGGATGGAAGCATGCCAAGTGATCCGGTTAGCATTGCAGCCTCGTCAGACAGGATATCCCCGAAGAGATTATCAGTCACAATAACATCGAATTGCGATGGGTTGCGTAGTAATTGCATGGCGCAGTTATCGGCGTACATGTGTTCTAGTTCAACGTCGCTGAATTCTTTGGTATGGAGCGCGGTGACATCTTCACGCCATAGCAGTCCTGATTCCATCACATTAGATTTTTCACAAGAGGTTACTTTGTTACCGCGTTTTTTTGCCAAATCAAAGGCAACGCGTGCGACACGCTCAATCTCTGATGTGGTGTATACTTGCGTATTTACGCCGCGACGTTGGCCATTGCCAAGGTCTTCAATACCGCGTGGTTCACCAAAATACACGCCGCCTGTTAATTCGCGCACGATCAGGATATCTAGTCCTTTAACGATTTCAGGCTTAAGGGATGAGGCATCAACCAGTGCATCAAACACGATCGCTGGACGTAGGTTTGCAAATAGCTCAAGTTCTTTGCGTACTTTTAAAAGACCGGCTTCCGGGCGCAATGTATATTCAACATCAGCCCATTTTGGGCCGCCAACCGCGCCAAGTAATATGGCATCTGCGCCGCGACATTCCTCCAGTGTTTCATCACTGAACGGCACGCCGTACGCGTCAATAGATGCGCCACCAATCAGGCCATCACGGGTTTCAATATTGATGTCTGTATTGCTGTTCAGCCACGCGATCAGCTTTTTTGCTTCTGCAAGGACTTCGGGCCCAATGCCATCACCAGCTAAAATTTGAAGAGTATATGTCATGTTTTTATATCCAGGGTTTGTCGATGTTACGTTTTTTTTCAAATTCAGAGATTGCGTTGCTTTTTTCTATCGTTAACGCAATGTCGTCTAGTCCATCCAGTAAGCAATGCTTGCGGAAGGGATCGACATCAAAGCTGTATGAGAATTTATTACCGCGTGTGATTGTTTGTTTTTCTAAGTCAACTTCGATGATCGCGTCTGGATTGTCGGTGACTTCCTTCATTAGGGCGTCCACTTGTTCTTTTGGCAATTCGATGGGCAAAATGCCATTTTTAAAGCTGTTGTTATAGAATATATCGGCAAAGCTGCTGGAAATGATACAGCGAATGCCCATATCCAGTATCGCCCAAGGTGCATGTTCACGTGAGGAGCCACAGCCGAAATTTTCGCCTGTAATTAGGATTTCTGCGCCTTTATATTCCGGTTTGTTCAAAATAAAATCCGGATTTTCTGCACCATGATCGTCATAGCGCAAATTGTAAAAGGCACTAACGCCGAGGCCTGTACGCTTTACCGTTTTTAAGAATTGTTTTGGAATGATGATATCGGTGTCAATATTTATCATGTCCAGCGGTGCAGCGCGTGCGCTTAGTTTTGTGAAGGCTTCCATTATTCTTTATCCAATATTATTTATCTTTAAGTAATTGACGGAGGTAATCTGTTTGTTCTTTTTGAAGAGTGAGAGACTCTTCGGCGAGCTTGAAGGCTTGTTTTTGAATCTCTATGGATTCATCTGCTTTCTTGTATGCTTTTTTAGTTCTCAATATTGCGAAAAGCCAAATGCACAGGAAAATAGCAAATGATATTAATACTATCAGGTCTTTTTTGTCCTCTGACTCCGTGGCACGGGGGGCAGGGGATGTTTCCATTTCTTTTGCGGCTTCAAATTTACGCCATTGGTCTATACTCATCCAACGGTTATCAACATAAAATAGATAGTTTTGTCTTTCCCAAAGATTAAGGCTGTAAGAATGTCTTTTATAAAATTTTTCAGGTAGATCAGTAAATTCTATTTCAACAAGACCTTTGAGCATATCTTCTGAATCTAGATCATAATCGTAGTAATAATCGAGGGCTTTATCGACCACGACATTTAATATTTTCAGCTTTCCTTTATACGGGAATAGGGTTGTTTCATATATGTATGTATTTGGCTCATCCGTTTTTTCAAATGTAACCGTTGTTGGCAGATTTTTTTGATGCGCTTTCCATGCCTTAAGGAAGCTTTCTTTTGATATCGGAGCGTGTTTTTCATCTGCATAGGATGGGCTGCTAATGAATAGAGCGCCTGCAAAAATACAGATTATTACACCTAGAAATAGGCGCATTGAATTTGGTCGTTTTGTGAACGCGTTCATTATTCTTTATCCTTAAATACTTAAGCTACTTTTATATTCCATCATTTTCATTTCTGCAAAGGATTCGAACAAATCCATATCGAAAATTTCTGCGCCTTTTTCTGCGCGCATGCGTTCTAACACTGCGGGGGGGGAGATATCCCGATCCTCGAAATGTGGACGCCAGATGCGCCATCCGTCATAGGCCTCGACAATTGCGGATAGGCGTACGGGTAGGGAGAGCATATCCCCCGTAACGCCGTGTGTACCGTTGCCGTCAATTTGTTCGTGATGGTTTGCCATGACATCGATCAGAAGGTCTTTGAAGGGGTGATCTATATCGGGGAAATATTCCTGTACAATTTGTGCGCCCAACAATGTATGTGTGCGGCGATATTTTTTAAGGCTGTCTTGTGGTTTTTCTTCTGTGTCCCAGATATCAAGCGGCAGGTTCTTCTTGCCAATATCATGGGGCAGGATTGCCCAATACATATTATTGGCGATAACCTCATCTAGCCCGATATGCAGGCAAGTTTTTTTCATGTTATCTGCGACGCGTTGTGCGTGTTCATGGAAAATATAGGTGATATCGTCTGGGCGTTCTTGATCATAAGCTTTTAGCTGTGCCATTTCATTTTCTATGAATGGTTTGAAAACCGTTTGGCAAATTTCATCCGTGTTAAAGTCAAAGGAATCCGGCCAGTCTTTGTTCTTACAGTTCCCGAACATCGGTCAACTTTCCAGTGATTGCGGCGGCGGCGGCCATTGCGGGGCTTAGTAGGTGTGTACGTCCTCCGCGTCCTTGGCGACCTTCAAAATTACGGTTTGAGGTAGAGGCACATCGCTCTCCCGGTTTTAGTTGATCCGGATTCATGCCTAGGCACATTGAACATCCTGGTTCACGCCAATCAAATCCTGCCTCAATCAGAATATCGGCAATGCCTTCGGCTTCGGCTTGGGCTTTAACAAGGCCAGAGCCGGGTACAATCATGGCATCGACACTGTCGGCGACTTTTTTGCCTTTGGCAATTGCGGCGACTTCGCGTAAATCTTCGATCCGCCCATTGGTACAGGACCCAACAAAAACTTTATCAATCGTGATATCCTGCATTCTTGTGCCGGCGGTTAAGCCCATATATTTCAGCATACGTTTAACTGATTCTTGTTTGTTGGGATCATCGAAGTCCGAGGGGGAGGGAACGACGCCGGTGATCGACACAACATCTTCGGGGGTTGTCCCCCATGTGAGCGTCGGGGATATACGCGTCGCATCAATGACTATTTCCTTGTCGTAGAACGCACCTTCATCAGAGAATAATGTTTTCCAGTATGCAACGGCCTTATCCCAGTCCGCGCCTTTTGGTGCTCTTGGGCGGCCTTTCAGATAGGCGAAGGTTGTTTCATCAGGTGCGATTATACCTGCGCGCGCGCCACCTTCAATCGACATGTTACACACCGTCATGCGTCCTTCCATAGACAGGGCCTTAAACGCATTACCATGATATTCGATAACATGGCCAGTACCACCAGCCGTTCCCATTTCACCGATGATAACCAGAATCATGTCTTTGGCCGTTATACCAAGGGGTAAGTCACCATTGACGGTTATGCGCATGTTCTTTGCAGGGCTTTGGATTAAGGTTTGTGTTGCGAGAACATGTTCGACTTCAGATGTCCCAATACCAAAGGCAAGTGCGCCGAACGCGCCATGTGTGGATGTGTGGCTGTCGCCGCAGACAATGGTCATGCCTGGTTGGGTGAACCCTTGCTCTGGCCCGATAATGTGGACGATACCTTGACGACTATCGAGAAGGTCGAAAAGCTGAACGCCGAATTCTTCACAATTATGGCGTAGCGTGTCGATTTGAATACGGCTCTCTTTTTCTACAATTGGTCTTGATCGGTCAGTTGTTGGTACATTATGATCCATAACGGCCAAAGTGTTTTCTGGCTTTCTGACTTGGCGAGAGGACATGCGTAGGCCTTCAAAGGCTTGTGGTGATGTCACTTCATGCACAAGGTGGCGATCGATATAGATCAGACATGTGCCATCATCGCTTTGCTCAATAATGTGATCGTCCCAAATTTTTTGATATAAGGTGCGTGGTGTCATGCGTGTACTCGTTTTTTGATTTTTAATTTATTGCTACAGAGATGTTTAGTAATAAACAATATATGAACATGAAATCAAGTGAAAGCATATAAAAAGAGCCCTTACATAAAGGGCTCTGGTTTAAAATATTCAAGAATGTGAAGCAATTATTTTTTTGCTGCTGCTTTCTTGCTTTTTTTGTCTTTTTTATCAACGGTCTTATCGATGCCGTGTCCGCTTGTGCGCTCGGAGATACGCGCTTTCTTACCGCGAAGTTCACGTAGATAGTAAAGTTTAGCGCGTCGAACAGAACCACGACGGATAAGTTCGATTGAATCAATGCGCGTACTCCAAAGTGGGAACACACGTTCCACGCCCTCGCCGTAGCTGATTTTACGAACTGTAAAACTTTCATTTACACTGCCGCCTTCGCGTGAAATACACACACCTTCGTAGGCCTGAATACGCTCACGCGTACCTTCTTTGATTTTCACATTTACTCTGACAGTGTCACCTGGGCCAAAATTTGGAATTTCTTTTTTAGACTGAAGTTCTGCGAGCTGCTTAGCTTCAAATTTTTGTAGTATATTCATTGGTTTGTACCTTTTCTTTAATCCTTTATCAGAACCCGATTTCGAATATGCTTATTTGACCTAAGTTAAACAAACCTACCGGCGGTTCCATTTTCTTTTTTGGTGGATTTCTCCAATTCGCGCCCTTTTTATAGCATTAAGACATAAAAAACAAGCTATTTTTTACTCTTTTCATAGCATTCCCAAATATCGGGGCGGCGTTGCTGCGTCAGGCTTTCCGATTGATTTTGCCTCCAATCCTGAATGTTTTTGTGATGGCCGGATGTAAGGATCTCTGGAGCGATGTGTTTTTTGCCCGATGCGCTTGTCCATTGTGCGGGGCGGGTATAGTGTGGGTATTCTAAAAGACCGTTGGAGAAACTTTCTTCGTCTGGTGTTGCGTTATTGCCCATAACCCCGTCTAGTAAACGGATACAGGTGTCCATAAGAATTATCGCTGCTGGCTCTCCACCCGAGAGGACATAGTCCCCGATACTGATTTCTTCGAATTTATATGTATCTAAAACACGTTGGTCTACGCCCTCATAGCGGCCACATAGAATTGTGAGTGATGGTTCGCAGGAAAGCTCTTGCACCAAGCTTTGCGTTAACGGTTCTCCGCGGGGACTCATATAGATTCTACGCCCTTGTTCTTTATCTGGGATTGAGAGTAGGGCGCTTTCTATCACGTCAGGGCGCATAACCATGCCTGCGCCGCCGCCAAATGGTGTGTCATCAACGCACCTATGTGTGCCTGTTCCAAAGTCACGAATATCAACGCAAGAATATGACCATAGATTTTTGTCTAACGCTTTTCCGCTTAGGGATTGCCCGAGGCTGCCCGGAAACATTTCAGGGAATAGGGTTAGTAGATTCACGTGCCAATTAGAGTTTTTCAAATCGCTATACCTGCACCATTATTCAATGATAAAATGTTCTGCATTCTCAACGGTAACATATTTTTCATCAAGGTTTATATCGCGGACATATTCATCCTGAAATGGGACGAAGAATGATGCACCTGATTTTGGTTTAATTTCCAACAAATCACCTGCGCCGTAATTTTGCACTGTAATAACAGTGCCGATTTTCTCACCATCGGGATTTAGTACATCCAAATGGGCAAGATCTTCGATATAAAACTCGTCATTGTTGTCAATATCGGGCAATGCTTCACGTGGAACAAATAGGGAACATTTCAGTAGTTTGGCTTGTTCCGGTGACGTTACACCATCAATGTGCGCCAAAATGGATTTACCTAAAGAGTTTTTTAGTGTGATATTGAGCGTATCATCGCCCGTTTTATCAGTGTACAGAATGCCGTTTAGGAGGTTTGTATCCTCACAAAAAGGTATGATTTTAACCAGCCCTTTTACACCATGTGAAGAGGATATTTTGCCTATGCAAATACGCTTATCAGTGATGTCTTTTTCAGGGCTGGTCATGATTTATATGTGTCGAATAAGGGTTAACTTATTCAGCCGCCTTTTCTTCTTTTGTATCTTCAGCAGGAGCATCTGCGGCTGCTTTCGCAGCATCCTTGGCTTCCGCTTCCGCAGCTTCTKCTGCTTCTTTCGYTGCTGCTAATTTTTCCTGCTTGTCAGCAMGTTTTAGCTTAGTCTTTTCAGATGGTTSCGCTTTGTTCGGGCGGTTMGGRTGTGCAGGCATATCGATGATACCGGCTTTACCTARGAAAATTGCAACACGCTCTGATGGCTKTGCACCTTCGCTAAGCCAATATTTAATRCGGTCTTCAAYAAGTTGTACGCGTTGATCGTTATCATCATTTAAAAGYGGGTTATATGTACCCAATCTTTCAATGTAACGGCCATCACGTGGCATACGTTTATCCGCAACAACGATACGGTAGAAKGGGCGTTTTTTACGTCCGCCTCTRGATAGTCTGATTGATAGTGCCATGGTTYTCTCCTTATAAAAGCAAATAAATTCAGATCAACGGATATCCCTAAATGTGGGGYATCTGGTGATGTGAATAAYGATTTATCTTTTCTTYTTCTTTCTGTTCTTTTTTGTGCCGCCGCGCATTGCCGGCATTCCGGGTTGCCCGCCCATTCCTGATAAGCTTGCTCCGCCACCCATTGATCCTAGTCCCGCAAGAGGATTTCCACCACTTGCAAAAGGGTTTGCACCTAGGGGGCTTTCATTTGCTGCGGCCATATCTGCGCCAAGCGCGTCAGGGTCCATGCTCTGCGCCATTAGCTCAAGATCGTCTGCCTTGCCGCCCATCATGTCTTTCATCATGCCCATCATCTGGCCTTTGCCCATTTTGCGCATTTTCTTCATCATGAGCTGCATTTGTTTTTGCTGTTTTACGATCATGTTAATTTCTTGAACTGATGTACCCGAACCAGCCGCAATACGTTTTTTACGAGAACCGTTAAGTAGCTCAGGCTTCGCACGTTCTTTTGGGGTCATTGCGCGGATAATTGCTTCTTGTTTTTTGATGAGGTTATCATCCATTCCGGCTTCTTCGAGCTTGCCAGCCATACCACTTAGTCCTGGCATCATTTTAATGAGTGCACCCATGCCGCCCATTTTGCTCATTTGCTGAATTTGTGAGAGTAGGTCGTTAAAATCAAATTGCCCTTTTTTGAATTTTTTCGCCATTTTGGCGGCTTCTTCTTGGTCAACTGTATCAACGGCTTTTTCAACCAAGGAAACAATATCTCCCATGCCAAGGATACGTCCGGCGATACGTTCGGGGTGGAAGGCTTCGATTTCTGTCCATTTTTCACCGGTACCAAGTAATTTTATTGGCTTGCCTGTTACGGCTTTCATGCTCATGGCTGCGCCGCCGCGTGCATCCCCGTCAACACGGGTTAGCATAATACCGCTGATCTCTACGCGTTCGTTAAAGATCTTCGCTGTATTTACCGCATCTTGGCCTGTCATGGCATCGGCAACCAGAAGAGTTTCAATAGGCTTTGCGAATTTTTTAATGTCTTCGATTTCCTGCATCATCGCGTCATCTATAGATAGGCGACCCGCAGTGTCCAACATGACAACGTCGTAACCTTCCTTGCGTGCCACATCCATGGCGCGTTTGGCAATGTCTAAAGGCTTTTGCCCTTCCACGATTGGCAGGGTGGCGACTTCTATTTGCTCACCAAGGACTTTAAGCTGTTCTTGCGCGGCAGGACGGTAAACGTCCAATGATGCCATTAGGACTTTTTTGTTATTTCTCTCGGTTATGATTTTCGAGATTTTTGCAGTTGATGTGGTCTTACCTGACCCTTGCAAACCAACCATTAAATACGCGCAAGGTGATGTTGTGAATTGGAGCTCCGCGTTGGTTGAGCCAAGCATTTCAACAAGTGCATCATGAACAATTTTGATAACTTGTTGTGCAGGGTTAATACCTTTAACCACGTCTTGGCCAACGGCCTTGTCTTTGATTGTGGTGATGAATTCTTTAACAACAGGAAGGGCGACGTCTGCCTCTAATAGAGCGATGCGAATTTCACGGCTGACGGCCATGACATCATTTTCACTCAAAGACGCTTTACCGCGTAGCTTTGAAAACACATCACCTAATTTTTCGCTCAAACTATCAAACATTGTTATTTATATTCCTTTTGTCCGCTAGCGATTTTGAAGCATGTGACGTAGCGCCAGTACGCATAAAGATAAGTTAAGGCTTGTGATCCGATGAAGAGAAGCTCTGCGGCAGCACTCATTTCTATTTGGATATTTGGATCCATTGCCTCTAATTCTTCTAATGATGGACCTGTCATTAGCGAGTATGAGAATGCTGGAATGACTAAAAGGATCGAGAACAATATAGTTTTACTTGTAATTGGTAAAGAGAGGCAAATATATCTTGTGATAAAGTTTGTGTTGTTTCCTTTACTGTTTATTTTGTAGCAAGCCGTTAGTGATAAAATTAGAAAAATAACAACAAAGGCATCATACGTGTAATCAACAGTAGTGAGATATTGCCTGCTAGACCACATATAAAAACTAACTATTCCGGAGGCCGCTACAGTAGAAAACAAAGACATGACTAGAAAGTAGAATACAGTTTGTTTTTCTGTCACAGCATTGTTGCGCAGATCTTTAGCTAATTTTTTGTCTCTAAAAAAATACATTCAAAACCTAATTATCCACGCTGAGCGTAAATTCGCCGAGCGCGGTGTACCGTTAAGCACCGAAAAAACAGCTTTTCAGTGGAAATCTGCGCTAAACTATGCTTGATTGCGTGGGATGTCAAGAAAAGGTTTCTGTTTTTGAAGCTTTATTGCCGTTGAGGAATGATGTTATGAAATTTAGAAAAATGCATGGATTAGGAAATGATTTCGTAATTTTCGATGCGCGTGCAGAGAATATATTTTTAACGCCCGATGATATGGCGCTGGTTGCGGATCGTCATTGGGGAGTTGGGTGCGACCTGATTACTATATTGGACGTGTCGGAAAAAGCCGACATCTTCGCGTACTTCTTTAATGCGGATGGCAGTGAAAGCGGGGCATGTGGTAATGCAACGCGATGCGTAGCGGACATTCTCATGTCTGAGAGTGGCAAGGATGAATGCGCGATTGAGGTCACCTATGGTGTTCTGAATTGCCGTAAAAAGGGCGAGCTTTTAGTTGAAGTTGATATGGGTGCGGCGAAGGATGTTGCCGATATGGATTTGGCGCATGGCGCAGTGTCTAAGCCTGTCTCTGTCAATATGGGTAATCCGCATCTCGTATTCTTTGTGGATAACCTTGAGGATATCTCTGTGGAAATACTGGGGGCGCATTTTGAAACCCATGAAAAATTCCCTGATCGCACCAATGTAGAGTTCGTGCAGATCATTGATCGCACCCATATACGCCAAAAAACATGGGAGCGTGGGGTTGGTGTTACCGAGGCATGTGGTTCCGGCGCGTGCGCGGTGGCTGTGGCGGCAGTGCATCGTGGCTTAACCGATCGTAGTGTTGAAATTGAACTGGATGGTGGTGTGCTAAATCTTGAGCTGCGCAAGGATGATGACCATGTTTTGATGAGCGGGCCTGTCGCATATGTATTTGACGGCACGCTGAATACTGTGTAGAACCCGCGCATGACCATGGATAATGCAGCAAAAGACCCGAAACTTGTGACCTTTGGATGTCGCTTGAACTTCTATGAGTCCGAGGTGATGCGTGATCATGCCAAAAATGCGGGGTTGGGTGATGCGATTATCTTTAATACCTGCGCGGTGACAAAGGAAGCAGAGCGTCAGGCACGCCAGTCTATCCGTCGTGCGCGGCGTGAAAATCCCGATGCGAAGATCATTGTAACGGGCTGTAGCGCACAGATTGATCCACAGACTTATGCACAGATGAAGGAGGTCGATCAAGTGATCGGCAATGACCTGAAATTGCAGGCGGATAGCTGGGGCTGGGGCGTGGAAGGTGAACATGCCAAGATCATGGTTAATGATATTATGTCGGTGAAGGAAACCGCCAGCCATTTGATTAACGGGTTCGAGGATAAGTCCCGCGCGTTTTTGCAGGTACAAAATGGTTGTGATCATCGGTGTACCTTTTGCATTATTCCTTTTGGCCGTGGAAATTCGCGCAGTGTGCCTATCGGTGTTATTGCGGAACAGGTACGTAATTTGGTTGAGCAGGGCTATAAGGAAGTCGTATTAACAGGCGTTGATGTGACGTCTTATGGGCCTGATTTGCCGGGCACGCCGAGTTTTGGGCAGATGATCCGCCGCGTGTTGGCGATGGTTCCGGAATTACAGCGCATACGCCTGTCCTCACTTGATCCTGTGGAGATTGATGAAGATTTATGGGCGTTGATCGCGGAAGAGCCACGCCTGATGCCACATTTGCATTTATCCTTGCAGGCAGGCGATGATATGATCTTAAAGCGGATGAAGCGTCGCCACTTGCGCCAAGATGTCATTGATGTTTGTAACAGGGCACGCAAATTGCGTCCTGATATGGTGTTTGGCGCGGATATTATTGCCGGCTTTCCGACGGAAACGGAAGAGATGTTTCAAAATTCTTTAAAAATTGTGGAAGAGTGCGATATTACTTATCTTCATGTTTTTCCTTATTCTGAACGCGATGGTACACCTGCTGCGCGTATGCCGGCAGTTGATGTGCCAGTGCGTAAGGCGCGTGCTGCGCGCTTGCGCGAGCTTGGTGCGCGACAAGTTGACTTGCTCTTGAAGCGTAATATTGGCAAAAATTTATCTGTTCTGGTTGAAAAAGGCGGTATTGGCCGTGCTGAAAATTTCCTATCCGTTTCTATACCAGATGACTTGGAAATAGGTAGTCTTGTTGATGTTAAGGTAATAGGTCAGAAACAAACATCTTTAACTTCTATCGTTCTATAATAAATGCCGAAAGTTGATGCGCTTGGCCTGTAAAAGGCCTATAGTTAGCGAATATACAGAAAGTAGAAATTATGGTCTTTTGGCGCAAGAAGAAAAATATTGTAGAGCAAGAGCAGGATGATCGGGATCAGGAACTTCTGCACCCCGACGATGAACCCGGAATAGAGCCTTCGACAGATTACGATGTTAGTCTTTCTGACGATGCCATTCAGGTGGAACTTCGTATAAAAGATAATGATATTATTGATGAGCTTGTGGTGACACCGCTGCCTGATGTTATTCCAGAGATTGTAAAGGATGTAACAGAAGAACCTGATATTGATCATACACAAGAGGGTGGTTGGTTCTCCCGTATGAGCAAAGGGCTTAGTAAATCTTCTGCAAAATTGACGCAGGGTTTAAGTGATATTATTACAAAGTCAAAACTGGATCAGGAGGCACTTGATCGTTTAGAAGATGTTTTGATAGAGGCGGATTTAGGGCCTAAGACTGCATCGCGTTTGATTGAAGAGTTTTCAAAAGACCGTTTCGGAAAAGATATTAGCGAATATGAAATAAAGGAAGCGTTAGCCCAGAGCATGGCCAAGATTCTTGAGCCTGTGGCCCAGCCTTTAACGATAGAAAAACAGAAGCGTGGCCCGTATGTTATTTTGGTTTGTGGCGTGAATGGCGCAGGGAAAACAACGACGATTGGCAAATATACGCAGCAGTTACAACGTGATGAAGGGCGTTCGGTGATGATTGTGGCGGCAGATACGTTTCGCGCGGCAGCGATTGAGCAGCTTGGTGAGTGGGCACGACGTAGTGGTGCGGTTATGTTCTCGAAAGATGTCGGCTCTGACGCTGCTTCGGTTGCATATGAAGCGTATGAGGAGGCTGTAAAGAACAATATTGATGTGTTGTTGATTGATACGGCCGGGCGTTTGCAGAATAAAGCAAATTTGATGGCCGAGCTTGAAAAAATTGTGCGTGTTTTAAAGAAAAAAGATGAAAACCTCCCGCATGCGACCCTTTTGGTTCTTGATTCTACGACGGGACAAAATGCATATTCGCAAGTTGACGCGTTTAAGAAAATGGTTGATGTAACAGGTTTGATTGTTACAAAACTTGATGGTTCGGCCAAGGGCGGTGTGTTAATTGGCTTAGCGGATCAGTTTGGTGTGCCTGTTCATGCGATTGGGGTTGGCGAAACTATCGATGATTTGAAGGCATTCACTGCACGTGATTATGCGCGCTCTCTTATGGGGCTGGAATCATAATATCTCTTTATTATCTGCGTAATTCACTGAATATTAAGACAAAATTGGCATGATGATTTTATGGTTAGAAAATTAGAGACGTTCAAAGTTAAAAAATATAAAGATGCAGATCAAGCATTTGAGGCAGTTAGGCGTATATACGAGGCGAATACGCAGTTCTTGCGTGAGGCATTCAATGATTATTGTAGGGATAGCGCGCAAACCAAGAGGGTTCGTGCTTATTACCCTTATGTTCGTATTAAGACGAAATTTGCAAGACGTTCGGATATACGCTTGTCCTATGGATTTGCATCGCAGCCAGGCACCTATATGACAACATTGACCAGTCCTGATATTTTTGATGAATATTATCGTGAGCAGTTTCGCCTTATTATTAAGAACCATGATGTTCCCATTGAAGTTGGCGTAAGTGATATGCCCATTCCATTGCATTTTGCATTGGGCGAAGATTTTCACCTTGAGAGTGAATTAACAGAGGAAAAGGTTGCTATTTTACCTCAGTTTTTTGATGTTCCTGACTTGGATATTCTTGATGATGATATTGCGAATTTTACACATGTTCCGAAATCAGATGATGAACCTGACCCCCTTGCATTGTTTATTGCACCGCGTGTTGATTTGAGTCTGCAACGCTTGAAACATTATTGCGGGACTCGGGCATCACATTTTCAGAACTATATATTATTTACGAATTATCAGTTCTATATTGATGAGTTCATTACTCTTTGTCAGGATATGATGACGAGCACAGATGACGCGGACTTGAAACGCCAACGCATGGAATATACTGCTTTTGTGCAGCCCGGTGATAAAGTTATTTTGAACCAAAACATTGAATCTCACAAGGATACGGCGTGTGAGGGGGTAAATCTCTCCAGATTACCGCAAATGCCAGCGTATCATTTGAAACGTGCGGATGGTTCAGGGATTACCATGATTAATATTGGTGTTGGCCCGTCTAACGCCAAAACAATTACCGATCATGTCGCCGTGCTGCGTCCGCATGCGTGGTTGATGCTTGGGCATTGTGCGGGGCTTAGAAGTTCTCAGCATCTTGGTGATTATGTTTTGGCACATGGTTATTTGCGCGAAGACCAAATATTGGATGAGTTTTTGCCGCCAAGTATTCCTATTCCTGCTCTTGCAGAAATACAACAAGCATTGGAGAAAGCGGTGTCGCAGGTCACTGGGCATGAAGGCTATGATTTGAAGAAGGTTATGCGTACAGGAACAGTGGCCACGACGGATGATCGCAATTGGGAATTGAAATCTTATCTTACGCAGAATAAACACCTTAGTCAGAGTAGGGCTATCGCACTGGATATGGAATCTGGCACGATAGCGGCGAATGGATTCCGTTTTCGCGTACCATATGGGACATTGCTTTGTGTGTCGGATAAGCCATTGCATGGGCAGCTTAAATTGCCCGGCATGGCAGATAGTTTCTATCGAGAACGTGTGGAGCAGCATTTGAAAATTGGATTGTTGACCATGACATTACTGCGTGATCTGTCGCCTGAAAAACTTCACAGTCGGAAGTTAAGATCATTTAATGAGCCAGCCTTTCAGTAAGTGTGTTTGTGATTTCTATGTAGGCTATTTGGGGGCAGCTTTGTTTATTAGTTTTTTTGATTTATTTAAAATAGGAATTGGCCCGTCCAGCTCTCATACGATGGGGCCGATGGTTGCCGCCCTTCGTTTTTGTGAACGTTTATCAGAGTTCTCGGAACCTGTGTATGTGCGGGTTACTTTTTATGGTTCACTTGCCTTTACTGGCAAGGGGCACGCAAGTGATAAAGCGGTGATACTTGGTATGCTGGGGCTTCACCCTGCGACACTTGACCCAGAAAAGACGGAATATTTTGTTGAAAAGATAAGAAAAGAAAAAGTTATTATACGTGATGGGGTGCCAAAAATATATTTTGATCCAGAGTATGATATTATCTTTGATTATGGCCCTGCGTTGAATGGGCATTCAAACGGCATGATCTTTGCCGTTTTAAATGAAAATAAAAAAGTTCTACTGGAGAGGACATATTATTCGACTGGTGGTGGCTTTGTTTATTCGGCAGAAGAGTTAGAAGATACGCACGATGATTCTGAAAATGAAGATGAATGTATCAGTGTGCAATACCCTTTTAAAAATGCTCAAGAAATGCTGGAGATGTCTGAAGAATCGGGATTGAGTATTGCGCAGATGAAGGCCGTCAATGAGAAGAGTCAGTGTTCAGCTGAGGATTTGGAGGCTGGGGTTTTAAAAACATGGGCAGTGATGAATAACAGCATTGAGAGGGGGCTTGCGAAAGAAGGAATTCTTCCTGGTGTTTTGAAGGTTAAGCGTCGCGCCGCCAATATAAAGATGCAGTTGGATGAGGAGAAAATGAAGAATAGCCAGACATATCATGTTTGTAATGAATGGCTTTCTTTATATGCAATGGCGGTTAACGAAGAAAATGCCGCAGGTGGGCAGGTTGTGACGGCCCCTACAAATGGTGCTGCGGGCGTTATTCCAGCTGTTTTGCGGTACTATCTTGACTTTATTCCTGGGGCAGAGACCAAGGATATCTCTACGTTCTTTTTAACGGCTGCGGCTATTGGATCTATTATTAAGCATAATGCGTCCATCTCTGGCGCGGAAGTCGGCTGTCAGGGAGAAGTCGGGTCTGCAGCTGCTATGGCTGCTGCTGGACTGTGTGCGGTTATGGGTGGTACGAGTATGCAAATTGAGAATGCCGCAGAAATTGCTCTAGAGCATCATTTGGGTATGACATGTGATCCTGTTGCAGGGTTGGTACAAGTCCCGTGTATTGAGCGCAATGGTTTGGGCGCAGTTAAGGCTGTTACGGCTTCGGCTCTTGCGTTACGTGGGGATGGCTCGCATTTTGTTCCATTGGATAGTTGTATTAAAACGATGATGGAAACGGGGCGGGATATGCGCGACATTTACAAAGAGACAAGCAAAGGGGGCTTGGCGGTGAATGTGACCGAGTGTTGATTGCAAATTTCCTCAAAATAAAAGGCGCCTGAAGAGCGCCCTTGTTCTATTACCGTAGATATTTTATTTAGATCAGTAGATCAACAACCGAACCACGTTCTAGGTTCGTCGCTCCTGACGTACCCGTGCCCTGTGATTGTGCTAGGGGGGCTTCTATCGCTTGTATTTCATTTTCACGCGCCTCTTGGTTTGCTTGCCTTACTTCGCGTGTCTGATCACTCCCGCCTGGTTGAAATGCCTGGGATATTGGTGGCGCTGCGTGTTTTCCTATACCTGATAATGGTGCTGCCATTTTTTAAGTCCTTAATTTCGTGAGTAAACCCTTATATACTCTAACATAGAAACTATTAATAAATCGTTTCATATTAATTATCGCATGAAAAAAATAAAAGTGCAAATTACTGTGAATATAAATACATATTATCCATATTTGTTTCTTTGTTAACTGAATGATAACACTTTTAATATATATAATAGGGAAGAAGGATGAAATGCCTTGGCCATAAAGTATTGTGAATAATTGGCTATGTGCATAGATTTCTTTATTTTTACCAATAACACACACCGCGTGTACGGGTAGATAAATAGTTTAAACATAACATGATAATTGTGGGGCAAAAATCATGCATAAGAGTAGAGTAGATAGTGAAAGCAGGCCTGTGCCAATAGGTGCATTACTTGGGGACACAAATAAATTATATAGTCTTGCACGGGATAAGAATCCTGCTGCACGGGCTGAGTTGTCGAAAACAATTGGCCTTATTCTGGAAATGGATGTATCAGCACGTGAAAGTGAGCTGGTTGCAGATGTTCTGATTAAGCTTATGCGTCAGGCAGAAAGCGATTTGCGTCAGGCAGTATCCGAACAAATTGCATTTTTGGATAATGTCCCGTTGCGCCTTATTTTACAATTAGCAAATGATGACATTGAAATTGCGAAACCTGTGTTGATGAGCAGCCAAGTTTTAGGTGATCTTGATTTGATGTACATTGTTAAGGCGAAAACGTCTGAATATTGGCAAGCCATTGCAACGCGAGAAAATATAAGTGATGAACTTATAGATGTGTTGGCAGATACGGATGATTTGGATACGGCGTTGGTTCTTGTTGATAATATGAATATCACTTTAACATCGCATGCTTTAACTATTTTATCTGATATTGCACAAAACAGCGAGACCTTGGCTCTGCCATTGTTACGTCGCGATGATGTCGAAAGTGATGTTGCCGCACGGCTTTACCAATATGTAGGGCAGGAAATAAAGGCATTTATCAGCAGTCATTATGATCTGGGTGCACAAAAAGATATATCAGCATTGGTTGATCGTTCTGTTCAAGAATTTGTAACACCAGTGACACCTAGTAATTTTATGCCAGATGAATACATGATTGATGCAGCCATAAGATTTAAGAAAGAGGGTGCATTGAGTGTTCGGTTGATGCTTGGTACCCTGCGCCGCGGACATATGAAGTCTTTTGTCGCGCAATTTTCTGTTTATATTGATATGCCGAGTGAAGTTATAGGGCAAATTCTATCTCAAACACACGGGCAAGGTCTTGCTATCGCCGCTAAAGCGTCAGGCATTGAGAAGCAAGATTTCCTCTCTATTTTTATGTTAACCAATAAAATATGGAACCACGGTCGTTTGGTTGATCCGCATGATATTAAGTCGGCGATTGAATATTATAATCGTGCAACTCCTGAAATGGCGCAAAGTATTCTTAGGCAACAACATAAAATGAAATAGAGAAAATAGAGTTTTTTTATTGATATCCTCCAATTAACTTTAGCCGGCCTTGTTGTTTCAAGTGCCGGCATTTTTTATGGGGTGTCGTTATTTGGATAGAGCCACAATGCCAGGTAATTCTTTACCTTCAAGCCATTCTAAAAATGCGCCGCCTGCCGTGGAGATATAAGAAAAGTCCGTGGCTGCTCCTGCATTTTCCAGTGCTGCAATTGTATCACCGCCGCCGGCTATGCTGATGCATTTTTTTGCTTTTGTCTGTGCAGCAACAATTTGCGCGATTTCATTTGTGCCATTATCAAATGGCTTGATTTCAAAAACACCCATAGGGCCATTCCAGACAACAGTTTTAGCTTCTTTTATTTTTTCGGAAATATAGGCAATGGTTTTTGGCCCTATATCAATGGCCATTTTGTCATCTGCAATTTTATCGACATCAACAACGTCATAGGTTGCGTTTTCTTTTAGTTCGCTGACGGTTACAACGTCTTTAGGCAGGATAATCTCGCAGCCAACACGTGCGGTTGTGTACATTATATCCCGCGCGGTATCGGCCATATCTTTCTCGCATAAAGATAGTCCCATAGAGACACCTTGTGCATAGAGGAATGTGTTTGCCATGCCGCCACCAAGAACAAGAAAATCAACTTTTTCACTTAGGTTTTTTAAAACATTAATCTTGGTTGATATTTTTGATCCACCAGTAACGGCCAATACTGGCGTTTCTGGTGCATTTAATGCTTTGCTTAATGCGCTTAGCTCTTCTTGCATTAATAATCCAGCGACACTGGGGAGGTGTTGGGTTATGCCGGTGGTTGACGCGTGTGCGCGATGAGACGCAGAAAATGCGTCATTTACATAGATGTCGCCTAGTGCAGCAAGTGACTTTGCGAATTCTGGGTCATTGGATCTTTCGCCTTTATGAAAGCGAAGGTTTTCAAGTAGAATAACATCACCTGCTTTTGCTGTTTTTGCGATGCTTTGTGCGACATCACCGATGCATTCTGGTGAGAACTTTACAGGGCAATCCCAAGATTTTTCAAGGATAGGGGTTAAAAATGCCAGAGACATCTCCGGATTTTGTTCTCCTTCAGGTCTTCCAAAATGCGATAGGATAAGAATTTTGGCACCTTGTTCGCGTAAATATTTTATTGTTGGCGTTAAACGTTTAATACGTGTTGTGTCGGTTACTTTGTGATTTTGTTTTGGTACATTTAAATCGGCACGTAATAGAATAGTTTTATTCTTAATGTCGATATCTTTGATTGTTTTAAAATCCATATTTTTGCTCCGACCCTGTATTATCAGGATATTGTTTTTGCCGCCTCTGTTGCTTCGATTAGGCGTGAACGTAACGGCGCATCAAGCGCAGAGTGCCCTGCATCAGGGACAACCACATAATCGGCTTCTGGCCATAATTGATGCATTTTATTTGCCGTTTTAATTGGGCAAATGACATCATACCGCCCTTGAATAATGGTTGTAGGGATAAAGCGCAAGTGTTCAATTTTATGTAATAGACTTTTTTCCTCGGAAATAACCTCATGCGTGAAGTAATGGGCTTCTATACGAGCCAGAGAAAGCGCCTGATGCTTTTGCTCATCTGTTGTAATTGTCTCGTAATTCGGTAGAAGGGATGAGCATGCGCCCTCGTATAAGCTCCAACGGACGGAGGCTTGCATTTGTGTTTCTATGTCGTTGTTGTTGGTCAGACGCTTGTAGTATGCGCTTAACAGGTCGTTCTGTTCATCTTTAGGTATGAAGTTTGAAAATTGTTCCCATGCTTCGGGGAATATTGTTTGCATGCCATATAAGAACCAATCAATTTCTGGCTGTTCGCATAGAAATATGCCGCGCAGAATCATACTGATACAGCGCTCCTTATGCTGAATAGCGTAAGAAAGTGCCAAGGTACTGCCCCATGATCCACCAAATAAGTGCCAGTCATTAATTTTAAGATGTTTGCGTAAGATCTCA
Organism: Zetaproteobacteria bacterium; assembly: GCA_002747015.1. Next base: position 108,071 of record NVXI01000001.1, on the reverse strand, counting down.
ATATCATTGATCAGGTGTTGTGTTGTGTTGTCTTTTAGGCAACCCAGTGGGGTTGAACGACCAGAACCGCGTTGATCAAAAATAATAATGCGGTAATGATCAGGATCAAAAAATCGTCGATGAACAGGAGTAGCCCCCGCGCCCGGACCACCATGTAGCAGTAATATGGGTACACCATCCATATTACCGCTTTGTTCCCAATACAGGTTATGCGTATCGTCAACGGCCAAAAAACCACTGGAGTAGGGTGTCACTGGTGGGAAGAGGTCGAGCAAAGGCGCACGCCGATGCAGGTGTTGGGTGCTGTCCTTGTTGGTCTGTGTGTCAATGCGTTTGTCTTGCATGGTTTAACATATCCTGACCCTAGTCATTAAAAACGGGAAGGGCACTTCCTGGATCTTTTTTTCTGGGTTTGTTGTTTTGTTGTTTTTTCGGTGCAGGTTTATCTGGGGGCTGTTGCGAATTTTTCATGGTTGATTTTTGTTCGAACAGAGCTTCAAAACGTTCAGGATGGTCAATATCTATATATGGACCATTATAGGATTCAATCCAGCCGCGTACACGTAGATGTTTGCCATTCCATTGTTGTGGATTCAGTTTTTGTTTTGTGAATTTTTTAAGGTTGAACGCCGAAATTGCGATTGTGAAATCATCTCTCCAGTTTTGTCCAAAGTTTAAGTACAGCTTATTTTTACGCATGGACACAGAGTTGACAGTCCCCTCAACGATTTGATAGCTGCCGATATGTTTTGCAGCTTCTTTCGGTGATAAAACCGCGTGTTCTTCGATATTCCACATGCCGGATTTGGCTTGGCGCGCTGTATTCTCAAGCCTAAGCATCTGCTTTGCCATTTCGGGGTTGTAGGGCGTGGTGCGAACCCGTGCAACGCCAAGTGAGAGTAAGAGGCCTTGTACCCAGACATCATTATCAGTGCGCACGAGATGCCCGATAGAGTGATCCATTCGGTTCTTTCGTCCATGATCGGAATTTTTTGTCTGGTAGAGGGTTACTTTTTTGTTCTTTAGGAAGTCATCAAGAATGTGCATCGCGGTGATGGATAGATCCCCCGGCTCATAAAAATTAAGATCTGCAAAATTTAATCCGGCTAAATGTACAAATCGTCCATCTTCCAATTTGACTGTTAGTGGATTTACGATTTCTGTAACTTTGAATACACCCATTTTTCTCATCTTTGAGAAATCACCGCTTGGCATACGTTGTTCTTGCGCAAGCAGGGTGCTGCTAAAAAATAAGCTGGTCAGAAGAAAAAATATCGTTAAAGTCTTTTGCATATGGCTATCAAAACTGTTCGAGGCATTATGATCAAGCGTTTCTTTTATATATTTTTTGTTTTTGTATCTACGCAAGTCGTAACGGGGTGCAGTACGAACCCTGCAACGGGCGAAAATCAGTTTACGGCTTTGATGTCACCACAACAAGAAGTGCAAGTCGGGGCGCAGGAACATAAAAAGATATTGAAGCAATTCGGTGTGTATAAAGATAAAGAGCTTCAAGAGTATGTAACGCGTGTTGGGAAAAAGGTTGTCCAATATACGGAGCGGCCAGAGGTTCATTATCAGTTTTTCTTACTTGATAGTCCGGTTGTGAATGCCTTTGCATTACCAGGTGGCTATATTTACATGACGCGTGGACTTTTGGCCTTGGCGAATAGTGAGGCGGAGATGGCTTCTGTTCTTGCACATGAGACTGGGCATATCACTGCACGGCATTCGGCAGAGCGTTATTCGCGCAGCGTTGTTACATCTTTGGGCGCGATGATACTGTCTACTGCCGTTGGTAGTGCCGGTGTCTCGGAGGCTTTGGGGGTTGGTTCTAATTTGTATTTGAGCTCTTATTCCCGTGGGCAGGAAAGCCAAGCAGATAGCCTTGGGATTAGGTATTTGAGCCGATCTGGCTATACGCCGACAGGAATGGCAGGGTTCTTGACAAATTTACAGGCTGATACTGTGTTGCAAGCGAGAATAGATGATAAAACAACATCCAATACTGCAAGTTACTTCTCGACCCATCCCGCAACGGCAGAACGTGTTCGTAAAACAATCAATGAGGCGCGTCAATATGCGCAGCAGGGCATTGTAAAGCACGATCCGTATTTACGGATGATTGATGGTATGGTCTATGGTGATAGTGCGGCGCAAGGCTTTGTTCGGGGCAATAACTTCTATCACCCTGATTTAGGGTTCAAATTTTCTGTGCCGGAGGGGTATAAGCTAAAGAATAAGCCTTCACATATTATCGCATCGGCAAAAAATGGTGCGGCAATTATTTTCGATTTTTCATCAAATAAGGAGCAAACCACGCCAGCGAGCTTTATCAGAAATACTTGGATGAAAGGTCAGAATGTTACATCTGCGCAGAATATAATAATCAATGGAATGGACGCAGCGACGGCATCTATCAAAGGATCTATCAACGGTAAGGCGATGAATATTCGTTTGATTGCTATACGTTGGGGAGAAAAACAATTTGCGCGTTTTCAAATTGCAATGCCGACTAATCTTTCGGCGGCGCAGATGCAGGTCTTGAAAACGACGACATATAGTTTTGACCGGATGAGCCAAAAAGATAAACTGCGCTTAAAACCTTATCGTATCAAGTTGGTGACCAGTAGGTCAGGGGATAGTGTTGGGTCTCTGGCATCACGTATGGCGCAAAAGGATCATAAAGAACAACGCTTCCGCGTTCTTAATGGTTTGAAACCGAATGATAAAATTATCGCCAATAGGCTTTATAAAGTTGTGACCGATTAGGTGGCTTTACTTTTACTGGATGGTTTAGCATTCCAATGTGTCGAGCACTTGGCCGTCGCGTCCGAACCCTGCGCAAACAAGTGATCCGCCAAAGCCGCACCCACCATCAATTGTGGCCTTTATACAATTAAAATCAATACCTTTATGATCGGGATCATAACCACGAATGACTTTTTGAAAAGGGGCGTAGGCAGAGCTTATTTGATTGAATGTGCTGTGTCCCCACCAGAAATTATCGCCTTGCTCTTGTAAGGGCTTTTGTACATCGATACCTGCATTTACAAACAACATAGGATATTCCGTATCTTCAGGACTATAGGCGGCGCGCACCAGTTGCATTGAAAATTTGCGGTGGCCTGCATTTTTTGTCAGGGTCTCTCTAACACGATTTGTCCATTGTGAGATGCCAATCATGCCTTGGCTGCATGCTTCTATGCCGTCATGCGGGGATAGGCCATAGGCATAAAGCGTGTTCCCTAGACCATTTCCAAGCATCCACAACAATGTGTTCATTGGATCGGGAGAGAATTGCAATTGCAGAAGTTTTTGCCACATTTCTTCTTGTGCACCGCGCAGATAGATTAAGTCTGTTGGTATCATGCTTTGCTTGGCCAGAACCGCGCGGCGGAAGGTTAGAAGTTCACTAATTACATCGCTGGAGTTTTCGCCATAGCCGGTATAGTTTCCAGTGTATATAATGCGATCACCTGCATGTATATGTGGGAATAGTGTGTCATGCAGGGTCACAAGTTTGTCTATATTCCCATGGATAGCAGAAATAGCCCATATATTGCGAGCATGCCCAAGTGAGGTAAAGCGAATGTCTGACTCTTGTATTTGTACCAAAGTAATCTTCGAATTTTTTAAGGTGAGGGGGAAGGATCGTTCCCAAAAGATGTGTTTATAGTACATACAAATCAAGCACATAGGAAGTAAAACCTTATGTGCTTGATAAATTTTTTATAAAATAACGTATTTATGCAGCAGCTTGTGCATCTTTTTCATCGTTATTTGCAGGCTCGACCTTAATCTTGCCCATGATATTTTCGAGTTTTTCTGTAGCCATGATTTCTGTAATCTCATCAACTGCAGCAACCTCGCGTGCCAGACGCTCAAGAGCGGATTGGTATATTTGACGTTCGCTGTAGGATTGTTCTGTATCATCGTTGCTGCGCTTTAGGTCACGAAGTACCTCCGCGATAGCAACAGGGTCACCAGAATTAATCTTTGTTGCGTATTCCTGTGCACGACGGCTCCACATTGTACGGCGAACACGAGAGCGTCCTTTTAATGTTTCCATAGCGCTGTCAAGGCGTTCGTTAGAGCTTAGCTTGCGTAGACCGGATATTTCGGCTTTTGCCACAGGAATTTTTAGACGCATGCGGTCTTTTGCAAAGCTTACCACATAGAGGGATAGCTCCATTCCTGCAATTGTTTGTGTTTCAACGCCTTCAACACATCCAACGCCATGCGCCGGATATACAACGTCATCACCTGCTTTAAAATCAAAATTATCATTATGTGCCATTTTTTATCACCTTTTTTTAAATAATAATTATATGTTATTCATAGTATTGAGCCAAAATAAATGTATATTTTATTTATCTGCAAGTGTTAGTCACATTGCCTTTTAACATTGTTTGTTCGCTCTGTATGAAAGGTATAGTATCAAAAAAATGAAGTTTTTTCAACTAAATTAGACAAATTTTATATATATTTTACATATTATTAACTAATTTCTATTTTAATGCCGTGTTTTAAACGTTAAAGTTAAGATTATTATGAGTTATCCATTGTTGTTATCAGACAATAAGCGAGCGTTATATGATTGAGCCAAATTTAAATTTACAAAAACCTTTAGAGGACTATGTCGAGTATATCGAGAAACTAAATGTTCGTTCTCTATCTTTGTTGGAAACAATGGCAGGGATGTTGTTTTCTTTTCAAGACCCGTATCATAACGTTAACGGGATTGGGGAAGCCCAGCAAGTACTGAGGCGGCGATTTAAAATATATCCCTTTGGTCGCTATAAGGTTCATGATTTTGCATGGGGGCGGCGTGATGCCACGGCATATATATATTGGAGCTTTTCCTATAAACCAGAAAAACGACGTATTTTAACGAAGAAGACACCTGATACCTGCGTTCTATCTGGGGTCACTGAAGTTATGTTTTCTAGTGATGGCCAAATATTATCCCATTGCGAATATTGGGGGCAACACGAAGATTTCAATGTTAAGGTTTATCAAAAGTCATTTGAGGTCTAGGTGTTATCTCCAAATTACTATTATTGAGTGGTTGTTGCTGGATCTAATAAGGTAAATTTATTTGCCTCTGTATCTATTTCTGCACGTGTTCCAATTGGGAATGTATAAAGGTCTTTGCCGTGACCAAAGGGCATGTTATGCAGAATTGGGTACTGCATTCCTTCTGTATGTTCTTCTATAATGTCTTTTAAGCGATAGCCAAAAGGCTTTCCTGTTTCTTGCATGTCTGTGAATTGGCCAAATACCAGTGCGTTTATATCATTCAAAACGCCGAGACGTTTTAAATGCAGAAGCATTCTATCAATACGGCTTAATTCTTCGTTGCAATCTTCCAAGAACAGGATGCCGTCTTTGTAAAATTCGTTTGGTAGTGTTTGTGGTAGATATTGGAACACGCTTAAATTCCCGCCGATTAAATGTCCCTTGGCCTTTCCACTGCGTAATATATTATTATCTGTGATCGGATAGGTTACGCGTTTTGCACTTAATAAATCAATGAGGTGGTCGAGTTGTTTGTATCTATGAAGGTTTTTAAAAACAGGACCGTGAAATGTTGTTATGTTGGTCTGGGCGTAAATGGCATTTAGTAGTGATGTTACATCACTAAAGCCGATTAGTATTTTAGGAGATGTATTAAGGCGTCTAAAATTTATGGATTCAATTAAGTGTGTGCAGCGGTTTCCTCCGCCAGCCGCCCAGATGGCTTTTATATCTTTACGTTGCCATAATCCTTGAAAGGCAAGGGATTTCTGAAGATGATTTCCTGCGGATTGGTGCTCACGCTCATAAGTTTGAGGGTGTACGAAAACCTTGAATCCACGAGATTTCAGCAATGCTTTGGATTTTTCGATGTCTTCACGCTCAACCCAGCTTGATGGTGAAAACACACCAATCGTATCGCCGGCCTTTAATGCTGGGGGGTGGATACTCATCACTATATCTTATCTAACCATCTGCATTGATGTGGTCGATAAGCTCAATCTTTATTTCTTCTGATTCCAAATTGGCAACTTGGCATGTGCCTGCGGCATGATGGCCACCTCCGCCATATTTAAGCATAAGTTCGCCAACGTTAGTGTTACTGGAGCGATCTAGTATAGATTTACCTGTTGCAAAAACTGTGTTTTGTTTGTTTTTCCCCCACAGAACGTGAATAGAAATATTACACTGCGGAAATATGGCATAAATAACAAAGCGGTTGCCTGCCCAGATTGTTTCTTCTTTACGCAAATCTAAAATCACAAGATTTTTATGTACAGTTGCGCAACGTTCTATTTGTTCTCTACATTTAACCTGATGTTCAAAATAAGTATCAACGCGTTCTTTTACATCTGGAAGATCTAGAATATCTTTGATGTCGTTATGATCACGGCAAAAATCAATTAATTTCATCATGAGTTGGTAGTTGGAAATGTTGAAGTCGCGAAAGCGGCCTAGGCCTGTACGTGCATCCATAATAAAACTTAGTAAGCCCCAACCCGATGCAGATAGAATTTCTTCTTTTGTGAAATCTGCGGAATCTGCTTTATCAACGGCAACCATCATGTCATTAGAGACACGTGGGAATGCCTCCGCACCTCCAAAATAATCATAAACAACGCGGGCGGCAGATGGTGCATCAATGTCTATAACATGGCTTTCTGGATTTCCTTCTACGCGTGTTGCTTCACTCGCATGGTGGTCAAAGGCAATGTGAACACCTTCTACATATGGAAGGTTTGTGGTGATATCATCTGGACCCACTTCAATTAGGGCATCTTGCATGTCTTTTGGATGGGCGAACATAATGTCGTCAATAATACCAAGCTCTTTAAGTAATATTCCACAGACCAAGCCGTCCATATCGCTGCGTGTTATGAGGCGATATTTCTTTCCGGATTCAGGCATTATTTTATTTTTTGGCATGGAATATGATCCCCCTTGAATTGGCATTTAAAATGATACACACACTTTGTATCATGGGTGATGATAACGGTTAAAACAAATTAGGGAAAGAGTCTTGTGTGACTTAGTGCGCTTTTTTCTAGTATCAGCCCTTATTTGTGTGTGTGTGTTGTATCTATGAAATATAAAGGGCGTTTTTTTGCTTCGCCGAAAATACGTCCGACATACTCTCCTAAAATACCGATGCTTAAGAGTTGTATGCCGCTCAGGAATAAGATCATAACAGAAAGAGATGCCCAACCTTCAATGTCTACGCCAAAAAAAATGGTTTTGATAATAATGAAACCGCCAAATAGGAAGGAGATAATTGATATAATCAGGCCGCATAGGCTGGCCATCCTAAGGGGGGTTGTACTAAATCCGGCTATCCCTTCCATGGCAAAATTACATAGTTTCCAATATCCCCATTTTGTTTCGCCGGCAACCCTTGGCTCACGGTTGTATTCTAAGGCGACTTGTTTAAATCCTATCCATGCGAAGAGGCCTTTCATAAAGCGGTGTTTTTCGCGTAGTTGGATAAGTGCATCGATAGAGCGTCTGTTCATTAGTCGGAAATCCCCAGTATTTTTTGGAATATCTACATTTGAGGCAATAAAGTTGATGACGTTGTAAAACCCATTGGCGGTAAATTTTTTAAACCATGTCTCGCCTTGACGTTCTATCCTTTGACCATAAACCACATCGGCACCCGTGTCTTTCCACATTTTTATAATATCAGGAATAAGAGATGGTGGATCTTGTAGGTCAGCATCAAGAATAATGAGGGCATCACCGGTTGCGCTATCTATTCCGGCAGTCATTGCAGCTTCTTTTCCGAAATTACGCGATAGATTTATGATGACAGTTCTTTTGTCTTTTACATGTATTTTTTCAAGTAAGCCCTGTGTTGCATCTGCGCTGCCGTCATTGATATAGATGATTTCAAAATCGTAAGGCAGAGTGCCAATAGCATCAGTTACAGCCTTATGGCAGAGATTAACTACGTCTTCCTCATTGTAGCAAGGTATAACGATTGATATTAATTCTTTTGTTTTTGTCATGAATAGCCTATTTGAAGTTTCACCTGATTTTTATAATCTCAGCTTGTGTAAGACATAAGATAAAGTATTGACCATAGGTATGTAAATAGAATAAAAGTCACGACTATGTTCGATGTTTTGAAAAGTCATTATAGAAGTCTTAGCAAATTCACAATTGTAGGGGTTGTGAATACTTTGATTGATTTTTCAGTGTTTTATATTTTGCATGATATCTATGATGTGAATTTCGTAGCCGCACATGTCTGTGCTTTTTTTGTTGCTTTGGTTAACAGCTTTATTTTCAATGCGCTTTGGACATTTAAGAATTTAAAACATGACCAAATATTCAAGCAGGTGTTTTCTTTTGTTGTTATTGGCTTAATTGGTTTAGCTTTAAGTACGTGCAGTATTTATGTGGCTAGTGCGTATATTGGCGTTTATCCGGCAAAAATCTTTGCGATGTTGGTTTCTTTTGTATGGAATTATACTGGTTCTTGGTTGTTCGTGTTTAAGGATTAACGTTTTTACGCCGATATATATCGTATGTCAAAATGTCGGTGTAATCGAGTGTTGTGCCTTTGAAATATTCTGCACTGTCGAATTTAAATTCTCCGCCTTTCTCATATTCCTGTTCAAATATATCTTTAAGTTTTTGATTTTCATCGAAGAAACTTAGAAAATCAAAAGGAGTTGGCGCACCAATCTCCAACTCTTTTGCGATGATCATAATGGATGGTTTATAGTATGCCAGATCATCGGCTACAAACTGTATATATTTGGTTTTCAAATTTTGGTAGAAGGCTTTTCCTTTTGTATCTGCGCTGCTTAGTCCTGAATGTATTTTGGGGATAAACCATAAGGTAGGAAAGCGAGTTCCATGTGTGTAGCCCATATAGGCGGCTGTTGGGTTTATGATTTCGATATTTCCGTGAAAGGCAAAAAATGTGCAGGGCTTTGAGCATTCTTTTTCTAAGAACTGTGCAACGGGCAAATTCGGGATATCTGTTTGTTTTGGGAAGTTTGTGTTTAATGGGCTTTGTACATGTATGATAAAGGCTAGACAGATCAATGGGATGATAATATGTGCGATCTCCAAGTGTTTAAAAAAACGAGAAACACGAAATCCAATCGAGAGCGTAATCGCGCAAATAAGAAAGGTATATACTGGTATTACATGATTGAAAAATCCTTTCATTTGCACAAAATATGGAATTAGGCATAGTAAGGCACAGCTATATAAGAAAAGAAGGAAGCTTTTTTTCTGTTTACTTAGATCATTTTGGAACATTTCCAGAGCACATAATATTAAACTGGCATACATGTAAGTCTGAATTGAACGTATAACGATAATAGGTTGGGTGGTCGTTGCGTATAAGGTCAAAACATCAGGAAAAATTATGTCTATATAATCATGGAAAAAGGTAAATATAATTCCGATATAGGCCAGTGTCATTATGCTTAATGTCATAAAATCGATATCAAAGAAAATATTAAATTTTTTCTGACGGATCATACGGTCAATTAGGAATACGGTAGGCAGAAGTCCATAATGTGGTTTTACTAAAACACAAATAGCCCCGATAATCATGACAGGTATTAGGATTGATTTGCGTATTTCAATGTGTCTTGTCATGGCATATTGGCATAGAACAAACGGAATTAATGCCAAAATTACAAGATGTTCCCTTTCTGAAAAAAATACAGTTGTGGTTAGGGTGATGCTAAGAGCGTAGCCTAATATGAATGTTTTTCTTTCGGACGTGGTGAAGAATGGGAAAGGTTTGATAATGAGGTGTATGACGAATGTGGATAGAGCGACCAGAATCAATGTGAAATAAAATGCCCCCACAGTTATCGGTAAGCCGAGGGCTTTTGAAAACATGATATGTGGTATGTAGAGGAATATACTGAGTGGCGGATTTGTTTCGTAGATATGTTCTGTTAGTTTCTGACCGCTCAATAATCTCTCAGCGGCGATTAACAGCCATGAAATATTGCCATTTACTAGGTATTGCCCTTGAATAAGAACACATGGGATGACGATACATATTAATGCCGCAAAAAATACGAACAAGGGCGCGTCTTTTGTACTCATTATTTGTTGCTTTCTATTGTCCCAGTATCTTTTTTGTAGACATCCCACGTTATTATATACTCGAAGTCATATTTCGTGTCACGATAGAAATATGCACGATCAATACTAAACTGGCCAATAGGCTCATATGTCGAGAGTATATCGATTAGTTCTGGTGCATTTACGGCAAAGCGTTCTGCAAAGTTTGTAGGTACACCTTCTGCATAGCGTAAAATAAGCAGGAGAGAAGGATCCATTGCCTTAAAATCATCGATGATATATTGCGCGTAACGTTTTTGAGCTTGATCGAGTGATTCTGTATACTTATTGTTGGTGGCGGTTGGTACATGTCCGTCAAAGGCTGGTTGAAACCAGAAGGCAGGAAAACGCGTTGCATAAGTATGGCCGGAATAAAAGGCCAGCTGACTTGTTATATCCATATTCTCATATGTCATGAAGTAGGAGCAGGGCTGCGTGCAATGCTTGTTTATATAGTCGATGAGCTTGTTTTTCTCGTAGTCTTTATGTGTCGGGTAATCGGCGCGCAGGGGAGAAAACGCGTAGGATGATGCAAATATTAGCGCGATAAATATATGCATTAATAGGATTGAGCGGGTTTTTGTCTGAGCATTTAGTTTGCGTTTTAAGATGTCGTAAAATATGACGATGCCAAGTGGAAATAATACAGCATAGAAGGGCAGGCGGTGGTAGGTGAACCCCTTCATTTGTATGAAAAATATGGTTAAAGCTAATAAACTGCATAAGGTGATGATAGACAGTATGTCTCTTCTATCCTTCTGTGGGGTGAAAATCGCCATGACGAGAATGCCGCCAGTCATTATTGCGTATATTTTCGTATATAAATAGACCAGTCGCGGATCATTATAATTTAAGTAAAAACGTAGAACGTCAGGTAATATGACAGTAATAAAATCTTGGAAGAATATCCAGATAATGCCGATATACCCGATTGAAAATAGGGAAAGGATAATGAAGTCTGGAGATTTTATAACACCTATAATCGTTTTGTTTTTGATTGCACGATGAATGAATATAAATGCAGGGATTAACCCAAAGTGAGGCTTTATTAAAAGTGCTATGGCACCGATGATGAGTGTGAAATAGAGCATTACCCGTGGAACATGATGTTTATAGGTTATGCAGAGCTGCGTTAGGATAAAGGGGAGAAGGGTGATCGCAATGAAATGGTCACGTTCGGCAAAATGGATGGCTGGAATAATTGTTAGAGAACAGAGTGATCCTAGGGCTATTAAAAATCTTTCGTTATCACTAAATATATTCAATGATTTGAGTGTTCTGTACGTAATGATCACAAAAAGAATGATAATGCCCAGCGTACCCCAAAAAATAGCATCATGTGCTTTGATGGAGAATGTTTCTGCTAGAAAGACGAACGGGGCATATATTAGAACGCTTAACGGCGGGTTTGTGTCAAAGCAACCTTCAGACAACGACAGTCCTGAAATTATTCTTTTAACGCAAATGCTTAACCATGCAACATCGCAATTAATACTTTTTTGATATTGGATAGATATCCATGGGATAAGAGCAATGGAAGATAAAGCCCATAGATAGATACTAAAGAGATATCTTTTTCTATCCATGAGTTTTATCCGCTAGATTGACTTAGCTTGCCTCTTTTTCTTCAGGCTTTTCAGGCGATGGTTCATCTGCTTCTTTTAGAAGAGATTTCTCTTTTTTCTTCTTTTTCTTTTTGGTCTTCGATTTTTTATAAACCGGAGCCTCATCCTCATCAACGGTTGACTGTTCGACAATAATCTCAATTACATCATCCATGTCAGGTATATCGAACATAGAATCAAGAAGTAATTCTTCGATAATGGAGCGTAACCCACGTGCACCTGATTTTCTCTTGATTGCTTTTTTGGCAATAGATGAGAGTGCATCCTCGGAGAAGCTAAGCTCGGTGTCTTCCATATCGAATAGTTTTTGATATTGTTTTACTAGAGCATTCTTCGGCTGCGTTAGAATTGTGACCAATGCATCTTCATCTAAGTCTTCCAATGTTGCAATAACGGGTAGGCGTCCAATAAATTCAGGAATCAGGCCGTACTTATGTAGATCTTCTGGTTGAAGGTCTTTGAGTAGTTCCCCAACGCCGCGTTCATCGGGGCCATGAACTTCTGCGCCAAATCCAATCGTTGTTCCTTTACCGCGTTCGGCAATAACTTTATCAAGTCCAGAGAACGCCCCACCACAAATAAACAGAATATTTGATGTATCTACTTGTAGAAATTCTTGTTGTGGATGTTTACGTCCACCTTGTGGAGGAACAGACGCGATGGTTCCTTCCATTAATTTAAGAAGTGCTTGTTGCACACCTTCACCGGAAACATCGCGTGTGATTGATGGGTTGTCAGATTTACGTGAAATTTTGTCAATTTCATCGATATAAACAATACCTTTCTGTGCGCGCTCCACATTATAGTCAGATGCTTGCAAGAGTTTTAGTACAATGTTTTCAACGTCCTCACCAACATAACCTGCTTCGGTTAGTGTTGTTGCATCAGCCATTGTAAAGGGAACATCCAGGATGCGAGCGAGTGTCTGTGCAAGAAGTGTCTTACCACAGCCTGTTGGCCCGACGAGCAGAATGTTGGACTTCGCCAGTTCAACTTCTGAATTATCATCCGTGTGCTCTAAGCGTTTATAGTGGTTATGAACCGCAACTGATAAAACACGCTTCGCGTTTTCTTGCCCAATAACGTAATCATCTAGAACTTGTTTGATTTCGCTTGGTGTCGGAATGCCGTCACCTGTGCGTACTAACTGGCTGCTGTCTTCGTCACGAATGATATCCATGCATAGCTCAACGCATTCGTTACAAATGAAAACATTTGGCCCTGCGATAAGTTTGCGTACCTCATGTTGGCTCTTTCCACAGAAAGAACAATATAGTGGGTTTTTTGTATCGGATGAACCGGATGATTTACTCATGGTATAAGGCTTTCTATCCCTTTATGAATCTTTGTAACTATAATCTGCCAATTGCAGCGCATATGTGCAAGCCCCTATGTGAAGGTTTGTTGATTTTTGTTCAGAATATCCCTAAGTTTCTTTTTAAATAAATATAGGTTTTACAATAATGTCATTAGAATCAGTAAAAGAAGTCGTTGAAAATTTTTCTCTATTTGATGATTGGGAGGATCGTTACCGTTATTTGATTGATATCGGACGGCAATTACCGCATATGGACGAATCTTTGAAGACGGATAAGTATTTAGTGCAGGGTTGTTCGTCGCGTGTTTGGATTGTTATAGATGTTGATGATGGTGTGTTTAGCTTTCAGGCGGATAGTGATGCACATATTGTACGCGGGCTTGTCGCATTGTTGTTCCTTGCCTATCAAGATTGCCGACTGGATGATGCACGGGAGATTGATCTTGATAAGATGTTTAAAGAAATTGGCTTGGATCAGCATTTAAGTGCCAACCGTCGCAGTGGTTTTTTTGCAATGCTTGAAAAAATTAAGGCATTTATACCTGAATAAAACTACTCTTCCATTATTTGAGTGGTTTCTTTCAGTATATTTTTTACAGATTCGGGGGCAGGTGGAGTATTTTCTTTGATTACGCCACTATTCTTCAAATCTTTCGTGTAGCCAATACCGCGTAGAATTTCTGCAAAGTGTAAGTCAGACTCCGTGGATTGTTCGCCGATTAACTCTGCTTCAACAGACATGATGGAGTGATCTGCGATCCAAAGCTGGGCAATATATATTGTATCGTTTAACCCTTTGCGCCCGCGTCCTAATAACCCGCTTTGGCGATATTCTTTTTCCTGACGGGCTTTTATTTCATAGGCTTCTATAACTGTATCTTTGGTCATCGCGCGCACGGTTGTTTCCATGACCTCGGGCGTGAATTCTGCGTACATTTCAGGGGTGGAGGGATTGCAAATTATTTCTACGGTGATCGTCGTGGATAGGCCAAATACCTTTGTATAGGAAATTAAATCGTAACAAGTTTCCTTAGATTCACCGTCACATTTATGGGTGATGAATGGTTCAACAGGGAATTTTGCGGTAAATTGACAATGGTTTGGTGAGTATTCAGGGGTGCTTATTTTTTCCTGTGCCAAGGCGGGCGTGGCAAAAATTAAGCTCAGGAAGAATAAGTGGGTAAATCTCATCATATTACTTTGTCCATTCATCGGGCGTCGCAGCGTCTTGCGCACCAGTATCCATATTTTTAACTTCGTGGTTTTGCCCATCTTCGAAAGGTGGAAACCAGACATAGGGTATCCCTTTTTTCTGCGCATAGGCAAGTTGTCTTTTGATTTTAGACGGGCTGTGGAATGTTTCAACGTTATAGCCACGTTTGCGCAGTGTTTTGGCCGTGTCCATCATTGTGGTGCGTGCCTCTTCATTTGGCAGGACAACCAGTATATCGGCAGGTGATATGCCGGACACGGGGAGTTGGCCCTTTAAACGGATACGGTCAAACAGGCGGGAAAAGCCGATGGATATGCCAACGCCGGGTAAATGCTTGTTTATATAATTTCCGGCAAGATCATCATAACGCCCACCAGAGCAGATAGAGCCATAGGATGGATCTTCCATAAATACGGTTTCATACACGGTTCCTGTGTAGTAGTCGAGACCGCGGACTAGAGATAAGTCCATTTTAACGGCATCTTCTGGAAGGTGAGCGAGTTGATCGAGAACGAAAGACAGCTCGTCTAGTCCTTCTTTGACTTTTCTAGACATAAGGTCTTCTGGAATAACGATTGGTCCATTTTTTAGAACATCAAATAGAAAATCTATTTCAGCAATGTCATCTGGGTCATCTAGTTCTGAAGCGATAAGTTCTTTGACTTTTTCTTCACCAATTTTTTCCATTTTATCAATAGCGCGTATTATTGTGGTTGGATTCTCTATCCCCGCTGCTTCTAATAAACCGATCAGAATCTTGCGGTTTGAAATCCTGATTTGTATATTTTCATTTTCCATGCCTGGTAGGCTGGATAGTATTTCCCAGATGATTGCCGGCATTTCTGCGTCGAAGTGCAGGGGCAGGGTATCAATATTTATCACGTCGATATCACATTGGTAAAATTCACGAAAACGTCCGGCTTGTGGGCGTTCACCGCGCCAAACACGTTGCATTTGATATCGCTTGAACGGGAAAACCAGATCATTGAAATGTTGCGCGGTATAACGGGCGAGGGGGATTGTTTGATCAAAATGCAGGGCAAGGCGTGCCTCTTTATCGCCTTCTTCTTTATGTAGACGCTCAAGGACATAAACTTCTTTATCGACATCCGCCTCACCATCGCCGCCTTTGGCGTTGATCACATCTAGTGCCTCGATGCTTGGTGTTTCAATGGAACAAAAACCATAGCTTTCAAACACGCGGCGAATATGGTCGAACCATTGTTGCTCTGCGCGTCTGGTTTCGGGCAACCATTCAGGGAATCCACTGATTGGTTTTGGCTTATATATTTTTTTCTTCTCACTCATCTGTATTTAGTTACTGGATGATTGTGGTTGGTGCAAGAGGAAAGCATATTATTGCTCGTCAAAGAGTTCTGTTAGTTGCGTTGTTAATGCTTCGGCGAGTTCATCTGCATCTGAAATGGTGATGGCTTTTTCATAGTATTTTGTTACATCATGACCAATGCCAATTGCGGTTAGCTCAACATTTGATTTTGCCTCTATCCATTTAATAACCCCGCGTAAATCCATCTCCAGAATATTGGACGGATTAACGGATAGGGTCGAATCATCCACCGGTGCACCGTCAGAAATGACCAGCAGGATCTTGCGCTCCTCCGGTCTGCGGGAAATACGGTTATAGGCCCAGACTAAGGCCTCACCATCAATATTCTCTTTGAGTAACCCTTCTTTCAACATAAGGCCGAGATTCTTACGGGCACGGCGAATTGGGGCATTTGCATCCTTATATATGATGTGGCGAATATCATTGAGGCGTCCCGGTTTTTCTGGGCGACCGTTCTTCAGCCAAAGCTCTCGCGATTGGCCGCCTTTCCATGTGCGGGTGGTGAAGCCAAGTATCTCTGTTTTAAGGCCGCATCGCTCCAGCGTTTGGGCAATGATATCTGTACTGGTCGCGGCGATTGTAATTGGGCGCCCACGCATAGAGCCGGAATTGTCGATCAGGATTGTGATGACCGTATCCTTGAAGGGCATCTCCTTTTCTTGTTTAAAGGTCAGCGGCACATTGGGATTTGCAATGACGCGGGCAAGGCGGGCAGCATCAAGAATGCCTTCTTCCAGATCGAATTGCCAGCTTCGGCGTTGGCGTGCCATTAGTTTTCGTTGCAAGCGATTTGCTAGTTTTGTGATGATGTTTTGATGGTTGGATAGTTGGTGATCCAGCAGGTCACGAAGGCGTTCCATTTCAAAGGGGTCGGCAAGGTCTTCGGCTCTTACTTCTTCATCAAATTGTGTGGTGTAGACGCGGTATTGTCCTTCGGAATATTTGGTGAAGTCTTGGGGGCGCCCAGGTGGCACAGGAATTGTGTCTTCCATTATCATGTCATCATTCTCAAGGTCATCGATGATGTTCTCTAAATCCATGTCAAAAGATTCGTCTGTTTCACCATTCTCGTCTGTTTGACCTGTTGCGGATTGTTCTTGATCCTGTTGTTCCTGTGCGTCGTTATCTTGGTCTTCTGCGTTGTCTTCTGGGGCACTCTCGCTGCCTTCGTCTTGTGTCTGTGAATTAGAATCCTCATCACCTTCGGGGTCGATTTTTAAGTTAAGGCTGGATAAGAGTTGGTATGCGGCTTTTGTATATGCGTTTTGATCGTGGATAAGGGTTTTTAGATGTGCAAAGTCGATATGCTCTAATTTCTCAATAATCCATGGTCTCCATAATTTAACAAGTTTTACGGTGGAGCGTGGAGGTGTACGCCCTGTCATTTCGCAACGTGCAACGATATGCAGAGCATCAGCAAGTGTGACTTCTTCGCGTTCTCTGATATCAGCAAACCCTCGTCTGATTGCTTTGGCTTCGAGTACTGCGTCTAAATTGTCAGCGACGCCGTCCATGTTAATCATGCCAATAGAATCACATCGCGCTTGTTCTAGTGCATCTAATGCAGCTTGTGCCTGCATGTTACTTTGTTGATTTTTACTGTGTAGCACTGTGTTGTGATGTGCAATTTTCAGGGCGTAAGTATCGGCGCACCCACGGATAAGTGTACGTTTCTCTGCGGACATATTCGCTGTTGGAGTCGGGATGTGGGGATGCTTTAAGTCTTTGATTTCGCCTGTGGGCATCTCGGTTTCGGAGTATGTGATCTCCAGATCGGCCTTACGTGACATTGCCCGCAAGACGGAAGAGGTGTTGGACTTAAATTGTTCTGGATTTTTTATGCTCATAATAGAGCCTATCGTATCGCATTTATTGTTTTGTACGCAATGCTTATGTAACGGATTTGACGCAAGAGAGTGAATAATGTTATAAATGCGCAAAATAAATAAGTAATATTACTGGTGATAATTGATATAGGGATCTTCTGAATGTCTTGGTTTAAAAATGTATGGAGTGGTGGCCTTGGGGCTATTACGTTTGCTGCGGCGGTTATAATTACACCGATTGCTAGTGTTTATAACGGTGTTGACGAGATGCTGAAAGAGAACCCAAAAGGCGTTAGTAACTGGGGGCAATTCAAAGAAGGCGCGAGCTTTGGTTTGATCGATGCAAAAGATGGATTAACACCTGAATCTACGGCAGATGCGGTTTATGATAGTGGCAAAGCGATTGGTGAAGGAGCTACGCGCTTTGGTGAGCGTATATTGGAACGTGCATCAGAGGATCTTGATGGTGTCTCTGATCGTTTTAAGGAAATATCTAGCCCTAAGAAAAATCGTTTCCTTGATCCAAATGCGGACTATTCATTGCCAGAAGACAAGCCCGAATCTAAGAATGATCAGGATCACTCTCCTCAGTAGGTTACGTCCTAATCAGGTACGACGATATTGTGAATTGCGCTGTCGGGTAGATCGACACCGAAGCAACGTTGATAGTATTCTGCGATAATAGGGCGTTCGGCTTCGTCACATTTGTTTAGGAATGCCAAACGGAACGACATTTCACGATCATTGAAAATCATGAAGTTTTCGGCCCAGCTGATGACTGTTCTTGGTGACATAAGTGTTGATAAATCACCATTTACAAAACCTACTCTCGTTAAATCGGCGAGTGTGACCATTTTGCTGATCATATCCTTGCCTTCAACTGTATCTAATTCGGGCAGTTTTGCCAGTACGATGGCTGATTCTTTGTCGTGAGGAAGGTAATTGAGTGTGGTTACAATGTTCCAGCGATCCATCTGTCCTTGGTTTATTTGTTGTGTCCCATGATACAGGCCAGTTGTATCACCTAACCCGATTGTGTTGGTCGTTGCGAACAAGCGAAAGGCCGGGTGCGGGCGGATAACCATATTTTGATCTAAAAGGGTTAAGCGTCCTTCAGCTTCCAATATGCGTTGAATAACAAACATCACGTCGGGGCGTCCTGCATCATATTCATCAAAGACAAGTGCCACAGGATTTTGAATGGACCAAGGCAATAGGCCTTCCTTCCATTGTGTGATTTGTTTTCCATCTTGTAAGACTATGGTGTCTTTTCCTAATAGGTCAACGCGACTGACGTGACTGTCTAAGTTGATTCGTACGCAGGGCCAGTTTAGGCGCGCTGCGACTTGTTCAATATGCGTGGATTTCCCTGTTCCATGATAACCTTGTATCATGACACGGCGGTTATGTGAGAACCCGGCTAAAATGGCGAGTGTTGTATCGTGGTCGAATCTATATGTTGGATCGATATCTGGGACATTCGCCGTATCTTCACTAAAGCCTGGTACTTCAAAGTCGGCATCAATGTGGAATGTCTCGCGTACATTATATTTACGATCGGGAATGCTTGTGTATTTGCCTTCTTTGGCTTTGATTTGGGTTATGCTGAAAGACATGCCGCGGGCAGATTCTTTCTCTTTGTCCAGATAGTCTGTTGTTTGTGGTGAATCTGTCATGGTATGTGGTCGCTTGAATTATTGGTTTTCTTGTAATGCTTTATAGTCTTTAAGTGCAAGTTTTAAAATTGTATACGCCATATTGATCTCTTTGAGAAGCTCTTCTGCATTTGGGGTGTCTCTATTGAGGTCAGGGTGGTATTTTTTTGCTAGCTTTTTATAGCGGGTTTTAATTTCCTCTAGGCTAACGGGAGGCTCTAACCCCATTAATGCCATGGCTTCATATTCGGGAGTGTTTGTGTCTCCATAAAATTTTCGTTTATTATCATTATGTTTTTCTTCATTGCGCTTTGTTTCTTCTCCATAAAAATAAGAAAAACGCGCGGCTTTGAGCAGTTCTTCTTCAGATGTTGATTCTGCGTGTTTCCATGTTGGGCGATCGCCATAACGGCTTTTGTGCATATGATTTTGCACTTCGCTTTGTGACATACCAGAGAAGAAATTCCACGCTTTATTATAGTCTTTAATATGATTGATGCAGAAATTGTAATAATCGTTAAGGCCGCGGTGTTTAGGGGCTTTATGATCACCTTCTTCAGGGCATCCAGGCATTTCGCAATGTTTTTGACCCTGCGCTTGTGCAGAGTCCTCGAATTCAGGTGATTTGTACTTTAATATGATTTTAGGCATAGGTATATTGTATAGATAATTTTGTGAGGTGTCACGAAAAGCTATTACATTTAGGAGTATAAAGTGAAGACGATGCAAGAAAAAATAGAAGATAAACTCAGAGGTGCCTTTCTCCCTATGTACCTAAAGGTTGTAAATGAAAGTTCAAAGCATTCGGGTCATGTTGGTGATGATGGGTCTGGAGAGAGCCATTTTCGTGTTGAAATTGTATCAGATATGTTCAAGAATAAGAGCGTTATAGCCTGCCATCGTATGGTGTATGATTGTCTTGAGGAAGAGTTGGAAATTGTACATGCTCTATCAATTTGTGCGTCAAGCAAAAAGAAATAAAATCTTATGGTTGTGTTATTTTTTTTATGTACTATAGTATTCCTATAGTTCGTATTAACATTCTTTATTTTCACTGTGTGGGGGAAAAATGAAAGACATGAGTAGTAGTAATTCTAAGGACATTCAACCAGTACAAAGTTCTTTGATAAGTCGTAATATAACCATTTTTGATCGTAGGACATCTATTCGTTTAGAGCCTGAGATGTGGGAGGCTTTGAACAATATAGCGGAGAGGGAAAAATGTAGTATTCATGACTTGTGTTCTCTTATCTATATCAGGAAGCGTGAAACTACATCTCTAACGGCGGCGATACGTGTCTTTTTGATGCTTTATTTTCGGGCGGCTTCAAGTGAGACTGGGCATAGTAATGCAGGACATGGAAGTTTTGCTAGTATGAAGGCGCGAGCATGTATATCAGATGATTACGAGCTGTTTTTTGAAAGAAAAATGCGATCTAAACGATCTGTCTCATATCGCGGAAATGTCGCATAAGGTGCTATGATATTCGTGTGTATAAGCGTTTTTTCTATTGTAATGGGGGCGTGTGGATTGTGTGGGATATTTTGAAAATTGGTTATCATATCAGGTAACCAATTTTTATTTTTTTGCACGTTTCTTTAGAGATTTCTTCCATATTCCAGAAATTTTGCGTGACGGTTTATAATCAGGTCGGTTCTATTCCATGGCATCAGCTCGGCCAAGCCTTCTTCTATTTGGTTGGCTACTGCAAGTATAGTATCTTCCTTTTTGCGATGCGCGCCACCGATTGGTTCTGCGATAATTGCATCAATGAGTTTAAGATCTTGAAGATCTTGCGCTGTTAATTTTAGTGCTGTGGCTGCATCTTTCGCATATTCGCGGCTTCGCCATAAAATAGACGCACAACCTTCGGGCGAAATTATGGAGTAAACGGAATGTTCCAACATATACACTTTATCGGCCACCGCAATTGCTATTGCTCCACCAGAACCACCTTCACCGATGATAACAGATATGATCGGCACTTCTACTCTTAGGCAAGTTTCTATGGATTTTGCAATGGCCTCTGATTGTCCGCGTTCTTCTGCACCAACGCCTGGGTATGCGCCTGCCGTATCAATGAGTGTAATGATTGGGATTTGGAATTGTTGTGCCATTTTCATAAGGCGTTGTGATTTGCGATATCCTTCTGGTCGCACCATGCCAAAATTATGTTTGATGCGGCTTTTTGTATCATGTCCTTTTTCATGTCCGATAATGATGCAGGATTGCCCGCGAAAACGTCCTAAGCCTCCAATTAATGCGTGGTCTTCAGCAAAATTTCTGTCGCCAGCCAATGGTATAAAGCCTTCAATCATGCTGTTGACATAGTCCAGCATGTGCGGGCGTTCTTGGTGGCGCGCGACTTGTACTTTTTGCGCGGCAGTTAATTTACCGTAAGTTTGCTTAAGGAGTTTATCTGCTTTGTTTTGCATGCGGGTTATTTCTTCCGCAATGTTAACCTCCGCATCACTATTCACGTGACGCAGTTCAGATATTTTGCCTTCTAGCTCTAATATAGGTTTTTCAAATTCCAGCTGACTCATTGGTCAAAATCACCTTGATTTATTTTTTATACGTAAGAGCAAGGTATAGAAAAAACACTGATTTTTCTATACTGCTTTTAAGTTGTGGTTACTTCTTATCCGTGCCTGTTTTTGACAGAGGATGTTTTTCTTCTATTGTCTTTTTCACATTATCACTCAAAATATGAGTGTATATTTGTGTTGTTGCAATATCTGCATGTCCGAGCATTTTTTGTACGGAGCGTAAATCTGCACCGTTATTTAGTAAATGCGTGGCAAACGCGTGGCGTAATACATGTGGGCTAACGCGACCATTGTCAATTTTTGCTTCTTTTGCGAGATCTTTTAAAAGTTGGGCAAATCGTTGGCGTGTTAAGTGGCCGCTACTTGACGTTTTTGATGGGAAAAGCCATTTGTTTTGTTTTTCAGTGTCATTAGAATCGACATGTTTCTTGCGAACACTTATATAATTTTCTAGTGCTTCTCTGGCTGGTGTTGAAAGCGGCACCATACGCTCACGTCCTGCTTTACCTGCAACGATAAGAAATTCTTTGTTTTCACCAATAGCAGAAAGTGGAAGGCTAACGAGTTCTGTAACGCGCAAGCCTGTTGCATAAAGCATTTCAAGTAAACATACGAGGCGCACGCTTTCGGCAGTTCCTTTTTCACCTGCGGTTTTTATCAAGCTATCAACTTCTGCTTCACTTAATGTTTTAGGCAAGGTGCGTCCTTGTTTTGGGCTTTCAATTGTTGATGTAGGATCATCTTCACGATGATTTTCTGAAATGAGATAGCGATAGAATTGACGTAAGGCGGATAGACGACGAGCAATTGTGCGGACAGATACTTTATCTTTTTTTGCACTTTTTGTATTTGTTTTTTCGCTAAGGTCTTTCAGATACGATTTTAGCTGGTCTGTGGTTGCTCTATCAATATCGGAATTAATGTTTTTCAAGAATAGAGAAACATCGGCAAGATCGCGCCAATACGCTTGACGTGTGTTTAGCGCAGCACCTCTTTCAGTCGTGATCATCTCAAGAAAAGATTCTACGAGCGGGTTTAAATCTGGCTTAGGCATTGCTGGACGTCCTGGTCTTGCCATTGGTCTTTCTCCTTTAATTTTCTATCTCTAATATGGCCTGTGCCAAAAGATGAAGAGATACTTGTTTTAATCCTGTTTTACTCAGTGCGATACTAATATCACCTAATGTTCCGAGATATAACTCTTTATGTTCTATTCCGCTTAATA
Organism: Zetaproteobacteria bacterium; assembly: GCA_002747015.1. The sequence continues at coordinate 85,195 of NVXI01000001.1, read as the reverse complement.
TTATGCTGGATAAGAAAAGAGTACCCCCTAAATCTTGATTTTCACTCGATTGCCGCAGTGCATCCAGAAGGATAGACGGTGGCATTGTATAGCTTCTATTTTGTAGCAAGTCAAAATCATTTTCATAAATATAGGGGACATTACCATTATTATGGGGGGTTATGTCAATAGCATCTGTTATGTTTTTTAATGCTGCGAGAGTGTTGTTTGATAATAAATAGGGTTTTATAGCTTTATTAGCGGCGATTAAATGGTCTTCATTCGTTGAGTTTGTTAGAAGGATTGTGGCGTAAAGTACTTGTGATCGCAAGTTTTCGAAGTCTTTATTCTTGGAGCCTTTAATGGATAATGTGTGTAAATCTTTGATCCATCTAGGTGGGATTGTTAGGTCACTGTATAAGGATAAATGTATAGTACGTTTTGTATTATCAAGTGAGAGATCGTCTCCGGGTTCCATTTTTAATAAAATTGGCAAAAATGGCAAGAGGGCTAAATCACCGTAGTCTTTGGCGATACTAAAGGCTTTCTCTATTCTTTTTTTTCGTTTTTTTGGAATCCAGCTTCCTTTGGTTTCACCATATAGTCGGATGATTTCACCAATGCCTTTTATGTGGGCTGTGTTTTCATTCAGTGATTCATATAAGGCGGTGAGGGACGTAATGTTTAAAATACCGTGCTTGACGGCCTGCATGGTAAGTAAGACTTTGGCTTCATCACTAATATGTGTTTGCAGTAATAGTGATGGAATATGTTGCGGTGGCGTGTCTTTGAATGCAGTTGTTATTGCGATACGTTCTTCCGCCGTGAGTAGGGCGCGTTCAAGTGGAGATAAAGCAGAAAATGTTGCAGGGGTGTATTCAAATCTATAGTCTGGGTCTTTTAAAATAGAACTGATAATGACTTTATCGGAATTATCGATAAGTGTCTGTGCTGTTGTGTGTATCTGCTTGGATAGGGATAATGTGCAATAGGCATCGAGTTCCTGCCAGAATTTATTACCTTTAAAATGGGGTAGTAATGTTTTTGTTTCAAGGCAAGCGAGGGCTTTTTCTTTATTCAGAAGCATGCTTAAAACCCCAATAAATGCGAGGCTTTCTTGTGTGGATTCTTCTGGTATTTTTGTGAAAAGGTCAAAAACCTGTTTGTTTAAGCCACGTTTTAGAAGTGCGTTTAAACGTAGAGTAAAAAGATCTTTTCCTGCTTGAATATCAATATCGTTCCTTAAGGCAGAGGCATCGGCTGTGGTTAAAAGAAAGTTATTTATGGTCTTTTCTACTGCAATCCAGTGGCTTCTTTTATTTTGTTCCAGTAGTTTTGTGAGGCCAGTACGGCTGGATTGATGATAAATACCTGTGCCAAGAGAATCTTTATGTCCTGTATCGTACAGACCGATGGATTCAAATTGTGTGTTTTGTGTTTGCGCGTGAGCGACCGGAGCAAAAGCTATGGCAGTCAATGCACATAATAAAAGGCATATTTTGCTTCGTTTAATCATTAATGAGGCTATCATTTGGGATGGTCTTTGTTATTTGCTTTTGCGGTACGGAAACATCTGTCACCATCAGAAGGGTTGTTGCCCCAACGATGCAAAAGACAAAACCAGCAAAAATTATTTTTAATAAGAACGGCATCAACGATCAGTTCATGTTGTAAAGTTTCAAGGCTATCTGTAAACAAGATAATTATATAGCAAAGATGGCGATGCTTTGAAAGGGAAAGCACATGAATAGTGGTAAAAATAATGAAATGAACTTTTTGAAAAAGCCGATCGTATTGATTGGGATGATGGGCTGCGGCAAAAGCGCAATTGGGAAAGCCTTGTCTACTGTATTGAGCTGCTCATTTTACGATTGTGATGATTTGATTGTTGAAGATCAGGGGAAGCCTATTACTCAAATTTTTTCCGATGAGGGTGAATGTGCTTTTCGTATCTTAGAACAACAAAAAATGCAGGATTTATTGGGGCGTGGCGTTTGCGTTATATCCACAGGTGGAGGTGCGATAACAGTCGCGGATGTAATGGACGACATTAAGGTGCGGGCGATCTCTGTGTGGTTACAATCAGATGTGGAGACGGTTTTGATGCGTGTGGGTGATGATAATGGTCGACCGTTATTGCAATGTGATAATCCACGTAAAAAATTAGAAGAGCTTTTATCTGCACGCGAAAGGCTATATGCTTTGGCGGATATTCATATTGATAATACATCGGGTAATATTGGCGATGTTGTGGAAATGATAATACAGGAACTTCAGACATAAAATGCAAACAAAACTAGTTGAAATAGACCTTGGTGAGCGTAGCTATAAAATTGCGATTGGTATGAACCTTTTGCGTTCGATTCATGAGTATTTACCTTTCGATGTTGCGGGTAAAAAAATATTTTTGATAACGGATGATAATGTTGAGCCTTATGCGCGTGTTTTGCAGGAGACTTTGACGAAGGCGGGAGCAGGGTTTTGTGAGGTATTGGTTTTCCCTCATGGTGAGAAGACAAAATCATATGAACGCTTGCAGGAAGCCCATAATTGGATGCTAGAACATAATGTTCACCGTAATTCAATTGTCTTTGCAGTTGGTGGTGGCGTGATTGGCGACTTGGCGGGGTTTTCTGCGTCCACTGTTTTACGGGGGGTGTCTTATGTTCAAATACCGACATCTTTATTGGCGCAGGTTGATAGTTCGGTTGGCGGTAAAACCGGTATTAATACACAATATGGCAAAAATCTTGTCGGAAATTTTTATCAACCTGTCTGCGTCATTGCGGATATTGATGTTTTTAAAACTCTGCCGCAGCGTGAGTTACGTGCCGGATATGCGGAAGTGGTTAAATATGGTCTGATTGATAACCTTGAATTCTTTGAATGGTTAGATGTGCATGGTTCCTCTATCATTGATGGAGATGTAGAGAATATTGCTTATGCTGTTGAGGTGAGTTGTAAGGCAAAGGCAGCCATTGTTGAGGCTGATGAGCGTGAACATGGAAAGCGTGCTTTGCTTAACCTTGGGCATACGTTTGGGCATGCTCTGGAGGCTGCTGCTGGTTATGATGGTACGTTGCTGCACGGTGAAGGTGTGGCCATCGGTATGGTCATGGCGTTTGATTTGTCCGTTGCGATGGGATTGTGCCAGAAAGCGGATGCCTTGCGCATTCGTCAACATTTACTAAAAATAGGATTACCTGTTGATGCAGGGCATATTGGAATTTCGGCCAGTGTGGATGATTTGATTGCAATCATGCAACGGGATAAAAAAGCCATTGATAATAAGATGACCTTTATTTTGGTGAGGGCAATTGGTGATGCCTTTGTTACGCAAGATGTACCTGAGAAGATGGTGCGTGATGTTTTGGATAAATCTTTGAAAGAGCAGGGCTAAAAACAGCTATGGAATTTATATTCTCTATTATTGCGATTATTATATTATTGATTCTATCTGGATTTTTCTCTGGTTCGGAAACGGCATTTACCGCCGCGTCTAAGGTGCGGTTGGTTTTGCGGGAGAAGGAGGGCAATAAGCGCGCGGCTTTGGTTAATCGTATCAGGGAGCAAAAAGATCGCATGATTGGTGCGCTGTTACTGGGCAATAACTTGGTTAATATTTTGGCTTCTGCACTGGCGACCAGTGTCTTGATGAAAATATTTGGTGATGCTGGTGTGTATATCGCAACATTTGTGATGACAGTTCTCGTTTTAATATTTGCCGAAGTTCTACCAAAAACCTATGCGTTCTATCATGCGGAAAGTGTGGCAATGCGGATATCACCGATTATACGGGTGGTTATTCTTGTTTTCGCGCCAGTAACAGAGGCGGTGACATGGATTGTGCATAGTGTTCTTAAAATGATGAATGTGGATATGTCAAAAGGGGGCGAAGGCGGTTCACATCACGAGTTGTTGCGCGGTGTTATTGATATGCATGATGGAGTTAAGGAGGTGCAGGAACAACGTGCGATGCTGCGTTCTATCCTTGATTTGGTTGATGTTGATATTGATGAAATCATGGTGCATAGAAACAATGTTGTGATGATTGATATTGGCTTGCCGATGGATAAAATTGTAGAGCAAGTTCTTGAGAGCAAATTTACACGTATTCCACTTTGGAAGGGCAACCCAGACAATATCGTGGGTGTTATCCATACGAAGGAATTATTGCGTGAGTTACTGGATATTGGTGGTGATATAAATAATATAGATCTTTTACGCATTGCGATGAAGCCGTGGTTTATTCCTGAGAATACGAATCTTTATGGTCAGTTACAGGCATTTAGGGCGCGTAAGGAGCATTTTTGCCTTGTCGTTGATGAATATGGAGCATTTATGGGAGTTGCTACGCTTGAAGATATTTTAGAGGAGATTGTCGGGGAAATTGATGATGAGCATGATGAGGCCATGTCTGGCGTGCGCACATTATCTAATGGCTCTTATATCGTTGATGGTACGGTGACTATTCGTGATTTAAATCGTGAATTTGATTGGAGTCTACCGGATGAGGAATACGCAACGATTGCAGGGCTTATTTTATTCGAATCTCGCATGGTTCCTGAAATTGATCAATCATTCCGTTTTCATGGTTTTCAAATGGACATTGTTCGTAAACATAGAAATCAAGTTACACTAATACGTATAACACCGTTGAAATAATTATATAATTTCGTTTGCTAGGGCTATATTTTGTTCTAAATGTTTTGGTGTGATTGTGCCGATAATGATTGCGTTTGTACCTTTATGATCAAAGGCAAAGCGTAGGGCATCTTGTATATTTGTGTTATGCCCGCTGGAGAGTGCTTTTTTCAAGATTACACCTTTATTGTGCTTTTCTGCATAATCCAAAACTGCTTTTTCTTCTGTATGATCAGGATTATACGTCGCCATTACGATATCCATAAGCTCTAGCGTGCGAATACCACCTTCTGTGGTTTTTGTTGATGCACCAATGGCTTTGACCATACCTTGATCTTTAAAGTCGTGCATTTTTCTGATTAAAGCATCATTATTCAATATATCTATATCTTCTCCATCAGAGTGGATTAATAAGGCATCAATATAATCAGTATTGAGACGTTTAAGTGAACGCTCTAAGCTGCGCTCGAAATGATCAGGGGTGAAATTATATGATGAAATCCCATCTTCAAACTCTTCACCGGCTTTGCCGATAATAACCCAGTCTTTACGTTGTCCGCCCAATAATTTTCCTAGACGCTTTTCGCTTAGGCCATATGCAGGTGCAGTGTCAAGCATATTGATGCCCAATGATTTAGCAAGCGTTAGGAGGGTGTTTAAATGCTCATCATCAGGCAGGTTAAAGCTCTTTGGGTATTTAACGCCTTGGTTACGTCCGAATTTCACAGTTCCTAGGCCGATGACTGATACTTCTATTCCGGTATTCCCAAGGGTGGTTTTCTTTATTTTAGTCATGTGATTGTTCTCCATTTTGCCTTGTCCCATGGTGTTTGAGCATATTCTGCGGCAGGCAGGAATGAAAAGTCGGATGTGTTTTTCGACGGTGTAATATTATCCTTTGTTAGGCATTCAATAATCATATCGGCCAGCATCGGGGCAAACGTCAATTTTGTTGGCCAGCAATATAACGCGCCATCTGTGTGATGAATTGTTGGTGTGTCTGGCATCCAGCTGTCTGTTTTAGATTTCCCTTCTACACGATCGATGGGCAGAACATCCCATTCTATGTTCGAAAGATTAATATTAGGAAGATAGGTTTTGAAGGCTTTAATCATATCATTATAGACATCTTGTGGGTTGGCTTCTTTTTTGCGCTCTGCCACGCCGCCGCCCAAATACCAGATTAATGATCCATCGCTCATCTTATGTGTGGTGATCGACGCAACAGGTTTGTCTGTTTTGCCAACGAGATGCGCATAGAGCGGGAAGGGTGCATTTCTGATCATACCTTGCATAAGAGGCCGTTTTTGTGTTGCTAGCCCTTTATCTTGTGCGTATTTTTCTGCAATTTTTTGGTTGTTCGCGGCGCTTGTGAAAATAATACGTTTGGTTTGAATATTATTCTGTTTTAGGAATTCGAAAGGGGTATTTGCTTCCTCGACTGATATTTTTCTTATAGAGGGCTTATACGGATCGGCCAGTACGCGTAGGATGCTTGGTATATCAAGGACAAGCTCGTTCATATTAATGATACTGCCTTTGAAACCAGAGTTTTTAATATCCTCTGGCCAATCTTTTTCAGCCACTTCGTGGACGCTGTTGCCAAGTGTTTTCTTTGTTACTAATTTCGTTAACTCGCCCATAAAGCCGGAGGGGATTAAAAGTTGTTGTGAATTTGCGTTTATGGTTGTGCCGCGTAAATCAACATCACCATTTCCCTTTAATGAGTCGCGCCAGATTTGGGGCATAGCACTGATAGATTGGGCGAGGGCATTCACTTTTCCTGCGAGTGAAAATTTTAAGCCTGAGTGAATAATTCCCTGTGATGCAATTGTTTGCCCGCATCCTATTGTTTCTTTTTCAAGTAATAGGACATCATAACCCATGATTTTCAAACGGTTAAATGTCCAAAGGCCTGCTATTCCTGCGCCAAAAATAACAATGTCCGTATTTATTTTGCTCATGCATTTTAGACCTTGGGAGCTGTGTTTTTAAGCCAGCCCTCTATAACGGCGATTTGGTTTGGTGCCATCAGGGATGGGACATGACCACATTTTTCGAAAACATGCGTATCAAGAGTGAATTTTGTCGCGGTTTCTTTCATTCTATCGAGAACATTTGGCGGGAGAATGAAGGATTTTTCACCACGTAATGCAAGAGTTGGGCACGTAATTTTGTCCCATAAATCCCATAAATCGACGCTTTTCGCGGGGTGTATTTTGAACACACGAGAAATCTTTTCATCATAAGCATAAGATATTTTCCCTTTAGGAATATCGCGAAAATTATGTTTTGCCATATGTTTCCATTGCTCATCGGTGATAGGCCCCCATGTGAGACCACGGGTTTTGCGCATGCGTTTTTCAAGTGCGGCAAGATTTTTGAATTTATAGAGTTTTCTGACAATTCTAGCTATAAACTTTACTGCCTTTTTGGGGATTTCTGGGCCTATATCATTAAGAATTAAACGCCGGATCGGGGTGTTTTCAAATCCAGCTATGGCAATACCTAACATCCCACCAAGAGAAACGCCAAGCCAATCAACACTGTTTGGTTTATTCAGATTTAAATGCGTCAGAACATCCATAATATCTTGGTTATATTGCTTGTAATTATAATCAAGTGGGTTGGGCAGGAAGTCACTGCGCCCGCGTCCGGCAAGGTCGATGGCGATTACACGATAATTATATTGTACAAGGTGTCGCGCCAGATAATCAAAATCATGCCCGTTACCAGTTAATCCATGAATACACACAATGACTTGCGTATTATTATGTCCCCAATCGCTGTAGACGATTTTATGTGTTCCCTCGCTGTTTTTACATGTGAGAGAGCCTTCTATGAATTCTTGGGATTGTGATTTAGGTGATTTTTCCATGGCACTGCTTATATTTCTTTCCTGATTTACATGGGCATGGGGCGTTGCGTGGCGTTTTTTCCCATGTCTCTGGGTTGTTTTGATCAAAGAGAACACGTTTTTGTGGTGTTGGCTTTGCTGCAATTGGTTTATTTTGTTCTCCAGATGATAGCGCAGGATCAGACCTGCCTTCCTGTAATGTCATGCTGGGCTCGTCTGGTGTCATCCGAAGGCTTGGGCCATTCTCGTCCACATTTATCTCAACCAGGCACAATGTCTGGGTGATGGTTTCACGCATGGATTCCAGCATCTCTTGAAACATTGAGAATGCTTCGGTTTTATACTCATTTAAGGGGTCTTTTTGCCCAAATGCACGCAGATTAATCCCTTGGCGAAGGTGGTCAAGGTTGAGTAAATGCTCCTTCCAATGTTGGTCAATCATTTGAAGAACAATAGATTTTTCAATTTGCCTCCAAATGCTTGCACCAGTATTGGCCACTTTCTCTGCCATTTTTATGTCGGATGCGTCAATGATACGCTCCATCAGCTCATGATCTGCTATGCCCTCTTCTTTTGCCCAGTCTTTAATTGGTAATTGTAAGTGCAATAGGCGTAGAATTTCTGTTTCTAGGGTATTTGTATCCCATTTTTCGGCGTATGCACCGGCGGGAACACATAATGTGACGGCATCCTCAATTGTGTCATGGCGCATATCCTTGACCATTTCCTCAATATTATCAGAGGTCATAACCTCGCGACGTTCTTCGTAAATTTCTTTACGTTGATTATTCATCACATCATCGAATTTCAGCAAGTTTTTGCGCATTTCGAAGTTCATGTCCTCGACTTTTCCCTGTGCACGTTCCAACATTTTTGAAATCCACGGATGTTCTAATGCTTCGCCATCTTCAAGACCGATGTGCTTACTGGTCAAGAGGCCTTCTAATTGCTTGCCTGCAAAAATGCGCATGAGGTCATCTTCTACGGACAGGAAGAATATCGAGGCACCAGGATCGCCTTGGCGACCGGAGCGTCCACGTAACTGATTATCTATTCGGCGTGATTCGTGGCGTTCTGTACCAACGATATAAAGACCGCCAGCTTCTTTTACCAGTTCCTTGTCCTTTTCAACATTCTCACGGATTTTTTGTTCCGCTTTATCTTTTTCATCTCCTGACAATGATGGATCAATGGCATCTTGAACAAGCATATCGGCGTTACCGCCAAGTTGAATATCCGTACCACGACCAGCCATATTCGTTGCAATTGTAATTGCGCCAAGTTGCCCAGCTTGCCCGATAATGTGGGCTTCCTTTTCATGGTGGCGGGCATTCAGGACATTATGTTTTATTTTTGCCTTTTTTAAACGTGCGGAGAGTGTTTCTGATTTTTCAATCGATACTGTCCCAACCAAAATTGGCTGCTTGCGATCCATACATTCTTCGATCAAACCGACAATGGCATCCTCTTTTTCGCGTAGGGATTTATAGATCTTATCTTCGTGATCTATACGAGAAATATCCGTATGTGTGGGAATAGAAACCACACCAAGTTTATAGATTTCGTCGAATTCTGCGGCTTCTGTCATTGCTGTTCCGGTCATCCCTGATAGTTTGGGGTACATACGGAAATAGTTCTGAAAGGTAATAGAGGCCAGTGTTTGATTCTCGTTTTGAATTTCAACGTTTTCTTTTGCTTCAAGGGCTTGGTGTAAGCCTTCTGATAGGCGTCGACCATCCATCATACGACCTGTAAATTCGTCGATCAGTGTTACTTTATTATTTTGAACGATATAATCTTTTTCGCCTTTGAACAGTTTATGCGCGCGCAATGCCTGATTAACATGATGAACTAAAGAGATGTTTTGCATGTCATACATGCTGCCTTCTTTCAGGATTCCATGTTCTCTTAATAATTCTTCAACATGCTCTTGGCCTTGTTCTGTTAGAACGATGCTTTTATGCTTTTCTTCCAAATCATAGTCAGCATCTTCCAGCTGTGGAATAATCTTATCAACAGAGGTGTAAAGCTCCATATTGCCTTCGGATGGACCGGAAATAATCAAAGGTGTTCTGGCCTCATCGACAAGGATCGAATCAACTTCATCAACAATGGCGAAATTAAATGGGCGCTGAACCATTTGATCCAGCCTGAATTTCATGTTGTCACGCAGATAATCAAAGCCAAATTCATTATTTGTGCCATAGCTGACATCTGAGGCGTATGCCTTGCGTCTGTTATCTTCACTGATTTTACCGGTGATACATCCGGTTGAAAGACCCATGAAGCTGTAAACTTGGCTCATCCATTCCGCGTCACGTTCGGCGAGGTAATCATTGACGGTGACGACATGAACACCCTTGCCGGATAAGGCATTAAGGTAAACGGCAAGTGTCGCAACAAGGGTTTTTCCTTCTCCTGTGCGCATTTCTGCAATTTGTCCTGCATTAAGGACAAGCCCGCCAAGCAATTGTACATCGTAATGACGTTGTCCCAGTGTTCTTTTTGCGGCCTCACGTATCACGGCAAATGATTCGTGAAGAAGGTTTTCTAACGGCTCCTCATTATCCAAGCGTTGGCGGAATAAGTTGGTTTGATCCTGTAATGTAGAATCATCCATTTTCTCGTAAGTCGCCTCAAGTGCATTGATTGGATCAATGTGCACTTGTAATTTCTTTAATGCGCGATCGTTAGAAGAACCGAATATTTTTGTTGCTAGGCCGAGTACCATGAAGTCTCCTAAAAGTAATGAGTTCACTTGATATAAGGTGCAAAACCCTCCACGTCAATAAAAGCCCTGTGGGTAGACCTAATAATAGGTGTTGAAAACAGTAATTTCATTCGTTAGGGTCTCAAGGATAGATACCTAATTTAGAAAAGTAAGAGGAATATAATGAACGAGCATAAGAAAATTTGTCGTGAAATGCGCGTATCAGAGCGTGGAAATGCAATGGTTGCAACACTTGTTATCTTGGTTGTTGCCGCAGTTGGCTTCTTTGCCTATAAGTCGGGTAAATTGGATATGAATAAAGGTGATTCGTCTGTGAGTGGTCTAGTAGAGACTGCTGCGACAGATGATACGGAAGCCCCTAAGAATGAAAATCCAGTTTTGGCCAAGTTGTATGGTGATGAAATTAAACGTCAGGATGTTTTTGCATTTGTGAATACGATGCCTGCACAAATGAGGCAGATTCCTGCTGATCAACTTTTCATGTTGGCGTTGGAGCAAATTATTAATAATAAAATTGTGGATCAGAATGCAAAATCGTCAGGTCTTGGAAATGATGCGGATGTCTTAAAGAAATTAGAAGATATTAAAACTCAGATTGTTCGTAATAAGTTCCTTGAGAATGCAGTTAAATCTAAATTAACGGAAGAGCGTTTGAAGGCTAAATATGAGGCATATCTAGCAGATTTTCCTGAGGTTGAAGAAGTTAAGGTTGCACATATTCTTGTGGAGAATGAAAAACTGGCCAAAACGTTGATAGGGAAACTTAAAAAAGGTGCTGTTTTCGCAGATGTAGCAAAGGAAAATTCACAAGATGGATCGGCTGAAAATGGCGGTGAACTCGGGTATTTTTCAAAGACGGACGTTGTTCCTGCATTTGCTGAGGCTGCTTTTGCATTAGAGCCTGGTACGTATTCTAAAACTCCAGTTAAAACAGATTTTGGATTTCACATTATTAAAGTTGATGAAAAACGTAAGCGTCCTCCAGCACAATTTGCGGAAGTAAAGCCGTATATGGAGCAAGAGCTGCAACGCGTTATTCTTGATGAAATGATTCAGGAGTTGAGAGCAGATGTGGACATTGAGCGTTTTGACCTTAATGGTAATCCGATTGCAAAGACTGAGCCAGCAGCAGGATCAGAAGATGTAAAGACAGGAGATGTCTCTGCGGAAGCTGATGCTGTAGAATCTGTGGATGTGTCTGTTGAAGATGTTGCACCGGAAGCAGGCTCTTCTGATGAAGGTAATGCGCTTATCGAAAGTGTTGTTGAGTAAGCTTTCGATTTGATATGATTATAGAAAGCCGTGATGTTATTTGCTTCGCGGCTTTTTTATGTTCTAGATTTTCATTCTAGTTTTATAATTGTCAGGATAATGATTAATGACCATGAACAAAATGAATTGTGCGCAGGCTTTAGAGCTTCCTAGACCTAAAGCTCCATCGGGTTTGCCGATTGTTTTAGTTGCCGCAGTGGCCTTGGTTGATAAGGCTGGCCGTGTTTTATTGGCGCAAAGGCCAGCGGGGAAGTCCATGGCGGGTTTATGGGAATTCCCTGGTGGTAAGGTTCACGAGGGTGAGAATCCTGAATACGCCTTAATGCGGGAATTGGAAGAAGAACTCGGTATAGAAACTCGTGAATGTTGTTTCTCGCCAATTGGATTTGCGTCTCATGCATACGATGACTTTCACTTGTTGATGCCCTTGTTTGTATGCCGAATTTGGCGCGGTGAAATAAAGCCTTTGGAAGGGCAGCAAGACTTTGCATGGGTTTTGCCGCAGGATATGTATGATTATCCAATGCCGGAGGCAGATCTACCACTTATTTACCAATTGAAGGATCATTTGTAGTATAAAAGGTCTCGAGATGTATTTTTCTATTTCAGATTTACAAAATTTTTATGATAGCGATATAGGGAATATCGTTCAGGGTATTCTACAATCTCATATTGATGAGTTTTGGGAAGATTTGCATGGGTTGCGTATTTTAGGGTGCGGTTATGCATTGCCATACCTTACACCGTGGTGTGATACAGCAGAACGGGTTATTGCCATGACAGCATTAAAGCCAAGGCAATGTTTGCCCGATAATGTTATTGGGCATTGGTGTGCTGATTCTAAAAATATGGGGTTTATCTCTGATGAATTTTCTATGCCAATTGAGAATAGTTCAATAGATAGGATATTGCTTGTGCATTATTTAGAAAATTCTGACCATATACATGAAACTTTGCAAGAAATATGGCGGGTATTAAAGGCGAATGGTCGCTTGTTGGTTATTGTTCCGAACCGAATGGGGGTTTGGGCGCGGGCGGACTGGTCGCCATTTGGTCATGGACACCCGTTTACAGCGTCTCAATTGGGGGCTTATTTACGTGATAATATGTTTGTTCAGGAGCGGCATAAAGCCGCGTTGTTTGTACCGCCGATTCCTGATTCGCCAATTATGATGAAATCTGCAAATTTGATAGAGCGCATGGCAGGGAATATATTCCCGTTTGTTGCAGGGGTTCATATGATGGAAATGAGCAAGCAAATTTATGCGAGCATTGATAAAACGGGGACTGGCTCGGCCGTTTTGGCCAAGACTAAAGAATTGCTGCAGGGAAGCGGTGGTGTCATTCCTCAGAATTTTTCACCAAAGAATGAAAAGTGTTAGGTTAAATCTTCGTTTTTATCATTCTGTGCTTGCGCGATATCTAGCGCCGCCTTTATAGGATCATCTGTATTTTTAAGGATGCTTTGCATTTCACGCTGGTTTTGCATGGATGATATCTGGCCTTTTATTACACTTTCCCTTTGCTTATTGGCGATAGCATTTTCAATTTTATCTTCAATGATTTTGATAATTTTCTCTTCAACTTCCTCGCGCTCTTCTGGTGGGAGAGCGGCAAGCTGTTCTTCGGTTAGACCCATACTTTTAAGGATTTGCTCACGCCAGCGTTCTTCTGGTGTTTTTGACATAAATTCTAGAAACTCTTCAACGGCACTGCTTTTTGTCGTTGTGTCAGTGTCTTTGTCTGTTTTTTTGAATGCATTTTCCTGTGTATAAAGTAGAGTGCGGACACTATCATCGGCGATTAGGGCGGCGTTTACATTGCCCTGATTTGTAGTTCTATTCATGCCGCTGGTATTTATTTCCGTATTACCCAGCGTTTGTTGCCTGATATTCTGTGTGGATTTAACAGTCTTTGCAATTTCTTGCATTTGTATATCGACGTTCTTCTCTTGCTGTATAAGGTTTGGCGGAAGCGTATTTGAAATATCCATGGATAAATTAACCTAAAAAAAATGAGTTCCTGTGTAATGTAGACGCAAGAATCATTCCATTTTCCAAGGTTTATATCCCCAGAGGATTATTGGGATCAATTCCATCCATGAATTGTTTTTTTCTATCCACATTTGTGATTTTGTATACGAGACCAATCCAGCTGGCGAGTATGCTGCGTGCACTATCTGTCCATGTGTTTTCAATTATGTGGGACAGGCTTTCATTCAGGCTTATAATCTCTTGTTTTCTCATTGTTTCAGGGTTATACAGCATCAATTGTTCAATTGCTTCTGCACCAAAGTAATTGGCAGGCATTGGCGGTGGTGTATCATGTTCTCCTGACTTATAGAGCGTGATTTCACGTTGATATTCTTTAAGCAGGCTGATTGCATCATATTCAGGATGGCCTTGCATACAGACAAGGCGGAAACCATCAGGGCTGACGGCAATATGTGTGCCTGCTTCTTTTGAAGCGATAAGCGTATTCATGCCTGCTGCATCAAATTGTTCTTGTGTGATTGTGTTATGTCTAGAATGTGGGACATCAAAAACGGTGTTCATATTGCGTACGAGTGGATGTTTTCGGTTCATGACATTGTGCTTGTAGACACCCCATAATTTTCCATCAGGCAGAGCAGAACGTTTTTGGTTATAGCGTGATTGCATTACCGCGTGTGTTGCCAGACAAGAACATAGTGTTGATGCAACGTTATTTTGCGCCCAATCCATTATTTCTTTGAGTGGCTCCCAAAAGGGTTCTGTTTCTAAATTAGTGCCGGAAACATTAGCTCCCGTTACAATTAACGCATCTAGCCCATTTGCCTTGAGTTGTTCAAATGTTTCATAATATTGATTGATATATTCTTTTGTTTTCGCACTGCGTTCCAATTCAGGAAGGGTGAATGGGTGTATGTATAGCTGTGCGATTTGGTTACTTTCGCCGACGAGACGGAAAAACTGACGTTCTGTTGCCATTAAGGCGGCGTCAGGCATCATGTTGAGCAGTCCGATATGCATTTCTCTGATGTCTTGTTGCTGTGCGCGTTGGGGGGGCAGGACCGTACGGCCTTCTTCTGCTAGACGTTTAAACGTTGGTAAATCTTTATAAGCGACGAGGGGCATTGATGTGTATGATCCATTGATTTATATAGGTGCAGTATGTAATAACTCTTGTAGTAAAGTGAGATAAAAAGAGTGCTATGTCAAAAAAATTAAGCGATATACGTGTTGAAATAGATTCTATTGATAATCAGGTTCATGATTTATTGATGCAGCGTGCCGATTTGGTCTCTTCTGTTGCTCTGGCCAAGAAGAAGGAAGGGTTGCAAATTGTACATCCTGCGCGTGAGGCTAAATTAATGCGTCGGTTGCTTGCGCGCCATAGGGCACCTTTACCCCGTGCGACGGTTGTACGTATTTGGAGAGAGTTGATCGGCTCCGTTTCACTTTTGCAAACAGGCTTAAGTGTTGTGATCTCTACTGATATTGAGAAAGGTTGTGTTTATTGGGATATCGCCAAAAATTATTTTGGTAGTGCTATTCCTATGAAGAAGGTCTTTGGTGATGTAAATACTATTGTTGAAGTTCGAGATGGTGATGCGTATTTTGCAGTTCTGCCATTGTCAGATTTGGATGTTTCTGCACCGTGGTGGGCAGCTTTTCTGGATCAGAATAATGAGGAAAATTTATCTATTATCTGCGCGTTACCTTATGGGCAGGTTAATGTCGGTAATGATGTTGGTATCCATGGTCGCGCAGTTGTTGTGTCGAAAATTGATTTTATGCCATCAGATGATGATATCAGCTTTATAGGGGTAAGATTGAATGTTGAGGCAAGCCGTGCACGTATAAAGGATGCAGCGAAAAAAGCTGGTTTTTCTGTAGTTAATCTTTTTAAGGGTGATGATGCCTATCTTTTGGAAGTTGAAGGGTTTTATAATCAAAGCTCTGACATGATAGGAAAGCTGAAGAATGCTTTGGGCGATGATTGTTTATATTGCAAAGCCGTCGGTGGATATCCGGTAATTCCGGATATTGCCTAAAATTTCAACCAGCATACATTATTGACCTTAATTGAAAGAATTTACGATGATCGAAAAGATTACAATTATCGGCATGGGATTGATTGGTTCATCCATTGCCAGAAATATACAACAACATAAACTCGCAGGAACATTAGTTGCTGCTGACCGTGACGAAGCGGTTTGCCAGAAGGTCGTTGAGCTTGGCATTGCTGATTACGTGACAGATGATCTGGTTCGCAGTGTTGAGGGGGCGGATATGGTTATCTTGTGTGTTCCGGTTGGTGCAATACACTCTGTGGTGGAACGTATCGCACCACATCTAAAGGACGGTGCGATTCTAACGGATACGGGTTCGGTGAAAGTCGCTGTTATTAATGCAATGAAGCCGCTGTGCCGTTCAGATATTGAAATTGTGCCAGCTCATCCAATTGCAGGAACGGAGTTTTCAGGGCCGGAAGCTGGTTTTGCGGAGTTATTTAATGGACGGTGGTGTATTTTAACGCCATTACCTGAAACAAGTATTCGAGCCGTAGAAAAGGTCACAAAACTGTGGGAGGGATGTGGCTCTATCGTTGAAATTATGGATGCTAAACATCATGATCTTGTTTTGGGGGTTACATCGCATTTACCGCATTTGATTGCCTACACAATTGTTGGGACAGCCAATGATTTGGAAGATGATATAAAATCCGAGGTCATTAAATATTCTGCAAGTGGTTTTCGTGATTTTACCCGAATTGCTGCGTCTGATCCGACAATGTGGCGCGATGTCTTCTTGCATAATAAGGAAGCCGTTCTTGAAATATTACAACGGTTTACAGAAGATTTAACGGCACTGCAACGCGCTATCCGCAAGGGAGACGGAGATTATCTTTATCAAAGGTTTGACGATACCCGTGCGATCAGAAAAGCGATCATAGATCAGGGGCAGGATTAGTTTATATGTTGCTCTTTAGTTGTAGGCTCTTCCCTTAATTTAAGGGAGTTCGAGTATTTTTATCGGGCCGAGATATATTTTGTGTTTATTACTGGTGAGTGTTGTGCGTACTACGCCATCTTTCTCCAGTGCTTTTAGGGCGATGCTTGTGAACATGGCTGCCTTTGGCTTTACGATCTTTCTTTGAGTAAGTTCTATGAGGAATGGTGCAAAGTTCTCAAGTCCTAAATCAAGATTAATCGCGGGGTATGGGGATACGTTAAAATTAACTTGTCCAGAGACATGCCCTTGCGTTGTATTTGCTACCAGAGAGGCATGTTTGATAGTTAGAACATCATTTTTAAAGATAAGCTGCGCGTTTAGTTTCTCGAAGGATAGGGGCTTTTCCCAACGTTGTTGAGAGAGTGTGATAGTGCCTGTTTGAATATCGATCGGCATCCCCATCATTGGCCAGCTTTGTGCGTGAATAAACTCGATGGTTATGTTTTCTCTCATAGTTTTGATTGTTTGGGTGGGAAGAGATAAATACATTTTCCCAGGAAATCCAGTAACTTGTGGGGGGAGTACTTTAAAATCAATTATCGTAGGGGTTTCTTTTATGTCGCTTAAGAAGTTTGTAATTGCCTGTTTTGTAATATGCGCAGATGCAAACCATATAAGCGTATAGATTGTGCATAGTAGTATAATGAAAGAGAGCAACAAGGTTCTTACATTGGGTTTAGATGGTCTGTTTTGTTGTCCTTCTTCCATAAGTAAACTTGTCTTTTCCTCTACGGTCATTTGGATTTTCTTTAAAATGTCGTGTGCATTATCAGATGGTGCGATTGCCGGCATGAATTCAAAGATGACGCGCCCTGGTGTTTTACACCATTTTTTGCGGGGGTAAAATACGCCTGTATTCAGAGCCATAGGGATGATTGGTAGATTCGTTGCCTTTTGCATGCGGACAATACCAATTTTATAGGGCTTTTCTTTTGCAGAAATGTGTGTTTCAACGCGAGTCCCTTGTGGAAAAATAACAATTGGACGGCCTTGTGCTGCAACGTGTCTTGCGCCGTCTTGTATGGATTTTATCGCAAGTTTTGGACTGGATCTGTCTATTGCAATGACATCACTTTTTGCCAGATATTTTCCCCATAGTGGTATTTTGAGCAATTCTTTTTTTAAAACTACGGCTGGATCGTTAAATAGAAGATGAAGTTTTAGTGTTTCATATGCAGATTGGTGTTTTGCCGCGACAATATATGCGCCATTTTTAGGGAGGTGTTCTTGTCCTCTTACTTCGTAAGTTAGCCTCAGAATATATTTCTCTAAAAAAGTAGTGGTGTAGCAATAGCCCTTAACGATGCCTAAAAATATATTGCGGGGTAAGAATAACGTTGGCAGCAATAAAATGCAGCTCACTGCTGTTAAAATATAAAAGCACAGATTGAAGATGGTTGAGCGAATGAAAAACGGAGGCATATTATTTTTTCTATCCTTTATTTGCTAGCATTAGAATGACAATGCGAAATAGATTTTTGTTATATTCACTGAATGTAATTCTCCAGAAGTTGATATCATGCAACTGTTTTTTATCTTCATGTATTGGATGTGGGATTATCTCAATATTTGGGATGGCGTTTCTGAACTCTAAAAGTGCGCGATCCATATGGTAGGCAGATGTTACAAGACGAATGGTTTTAATATTTTGCGCCTTAATCCATTCTTTTGTCTCATAGGCGTTTTCCAGTGTTGTTGTTGCTTTGTGTCCTAAAGTAATGCAGCAATCAGAAATTTGGGTTATATCTTCCTTTTTTACGGCTTCATGCACACCTGTGATAAATAAGTTTTGCGAAAGACCAGAGGCAAATAAAGAAAGACCGCTTTGGATGCGATGATTCCCGCCAGTCAGCACAATAATTGCATCTGTTTTTGTGTGCGGTTGGATGATAGAACGCGATAGCGTGTTCATCATAAACAGGCCGTAGCCACTAATCCACAGGATCAGTGCAATAAACATAAAAGCTTTCAACATTTTCTTAAACATAATGGATACTTTTACGGTATTTTTGACAGATTGCGCAAGACCGTAAATCGCGAAGTAAGTGTTGCGATCAAGGAAGCTATGATTGGAATTGAGCATAAGAGCAAGATTGCGGTGGTGTTGATCTGTATTGTTGGAATAAGTGTTGTACCAGAATTTGTGGAAAGTATGATGACAATCGCTGTAATAATAAGGCCTAAAGTTGTGCCGATTAGGCCACCTTTTAGTGATAAAATCATTGCATGACGTTGAAATTGCCGCGCGATGTAGTGATCTGTTGCTCCCATGGCGTGGAGTAATAGAACTTCTTTCTTATGGATGGCAAGGCGTGTGCGGATGCCTGCTGTTATTGCGGTAATGGTTGCCCCCGTAATGATAAGGGTAATAAATAAGGATAGATTTTTGAGCGTTCTGGTAAAATTTATAAGGTCTCCAAGCCATTCATGGTGAGTCTCAAGGCGTGCGTATTTTGAGATTTTAAGCATGTCACTTTCCAGTGTGTTTAGGCTTTTTTGATCTGTATTGCGCAGCTCAATTGCGATTAGACCAGGGAGGGGAATGTCGTTTATGGCAAGGCTGTCGCCAATCCATGGGGATATTAGCTCTTGTATCTCTGCACTACTTAGAACGGCAAGAGATTTTATCATTGGGTTGTTTTTTAAGCCTATGGCAAGTTTTTTAGTTTCTTTTCGCACAGTACTATTCGAGAGGAGGTGCCCATCCTTTGTTTCGACGGCAATCTCAATGGTGACCTTGTTTTCTAGCCCTGATGACCATCGCGCGGTCATATCGTTTAGGGCAAATGTACCGCTGCAAGCCAAAACGCTTAGGAAGCTCATTAGAGCGATAAGCAGAACTAAAAATCGAGAGTCTTCACTTTGGTCTAATGGCAGATCGTAATCACGAAAACCTAAATTCTTAAGCATGCGCATTACGAAAGGGTTTTTCTCTAGCGCGATGGTTAGATTTTTTATTTTGGGCTGTAGTTGTTTTTTGATTTTAGAAAACATTGCGGATCTTCTGTGCGATTGGTGTATGTGAGGGGGGGGAGGCTAATGTCCCGTCTACAAGTGTTAAACATGAGTGGCCGAATTGTTCAATAATATTCGCGTTATGCGTTGCGATGACAATGGTTGTACCCATGCGGTTGAGCTGTTCGAACAGTCCCATTAGGCGAAAACCTATTTCGTCATCTAGATTGCCTGTTGGTTCATCCGCGAGAAGGAGCTTCGGTCTTCCAATGACGGCGCGTGCGATGGCGACGCGTTGTTGTTGCCCACCTGATAATGTTGGAGGTAAGTTGTTTTTATGTTTTTCTAGGCCAACCCAGTCAAGAAGCTCATTCACATGGTTTTTGATGTTTTCATCAGACTCACCCATGATGCGCAATGGCAGAGCGACATTATCAAAAATAGAGAGGTGTTTTAGCAAGCGAAAATCTTGAAAAACAACACCAATGCGTTGACGTAACTCGAATAGGTTTTCGCGCTTAAGCAGGCCTATTTTTTTGCCAAACATAGTCATCTGTCCACTTGTAGGCATGTTACCTAGGGACATTAAATTCATAAGCGATGTTTTCCCAGAACCACTGGGGCCGGTTAAAAAATGATATGAACCTGATTGAAGTGTAAAATTTATATCATGGAGAATTTCTTCACCATTTTCGTTATACTGAAATCCAATATTTTCGAATTTTATCATATTAATGTTTTACATCTCTTGGTCTTTGTTTATCCAGCATATGTTGTATTGCTTGTGCTTTTTTATAGGGGTTTGTAATTGCGTTTGCGGCGATATATGCGTCTTGAAATAGAGCATGGTCGGAAAGTATCCTGGAAACGGTGTTATAGGCTTTGTTTCTGAATGCAAGGCTGTCAATTTCCTCGATGCTGATTTGTGCTGATTTGAAATCGCCCTTTTCGGCCTGAATTTCGGCAGTTTCACCGTAGGCTTTATGACGCAAAGCATCATTTTTCATGTCAGAGGCTGTTTTCCATGCGCCTTCATTATCATTTGCAAAGGCTTGGGCCATGGCGATATATGTTAGTGCGATGGCATAAGAGGCAGGGTGAGATATTTTTTCGGCTTCCACGCGTAGGATTGAGAACATTCTATTCAGTTCTTTTGGGGGGTGTTTTTGTGCCGCTAGTGTCATTCCGATGCCGCGTATGGTCATTGCCTTTGTATCAGGTGTTTGTATTTTAGAGATGATTTGGATTGCTCGTTCGAATTCTCCGTCAAAGGCGTAGGTTTTTGCAATTTCACGATATGTTTGGTCTCGCCATGTCGTGTTGTTTATAGATGCGGTGTTTTTTACAGTTTTTTCTAGAATGCAGGTTCTATCTTTTACATGGCAAATAGTGGCAGGATTCGTTTCTTGTGCGCTGAGCTTTGTGCTTAACGTAATAAAAAGCAAAAAAATCGGCAAAAAACATGTGATTTTGTGGTACATATAACTTTCCTGCGTTGTGGGTTTGCTCAGCTTACCTTTATATGTACTAAACTCACTTGTGAAAGAGAAGGACTGGATTGCAATGATTCTGACTTGTCCCAATTGTAATGGTCAATTTAAGATAGATGATGATCTTATCGGTGATAAGGGGCGTAAGGTTAAGTGCTCATCATGTTCGGAAATATGGTTTCAGGAGTCTGAAAGCATAGAGCCAGAAAACGATGTCGCTTTAGGAGATTTCGAAGAAGATGCCGTTTTAGGTGATATCGAAGAAGATGTGGTTTTAGGTGATATCGAAGAGGAGGAGGGTGAAGATGGTTTCTATGAAGTTGATCTTGTGGATGCTGAAGAGCCAGAACATGAGGAACAGCCATTACCTGAGAGTATACATAGGGAAATATCATTAAAACATATCAAGCGTGCTGTAGAATCTCATGGAGTAGGTTCTAAGAGTCAGCTTCTTGGTTATGGTATCGCAGCGACTGTTTTTGTTCTTATTTTATCTTTTTTACTTAGTAACAGTACTTCTATGATGAACAATCGTCCGTCAATGCAAGCATTTTATAACTTGTTTGGTATTTATATGGAAATACCGGGGGAAGGCTTGGTTTTTGATCAATTGGCTGTCGAGGATAATGGAGAAACGATTACCGTGAGTGGCCGTATTATTAATTTGGAGTCCGTATCAGTAAGTGTGCCTGTTATTGAGGCGTCTCTTCTTGATCCTTCCGGTGTGCCAATCACGCAATGGTATATACAGCCACCGATGGATATTCTTGAGGCGGAGGCTAGCCTGTCTTTTCATTCTATTTATTATAAAAGTAAATCTCATGAAACTGCCGACGTTGGAAATGAGCGAGAGGTAGATCATGAGGATGAGCATGGGGAGGACGTACATAATCAAGATGTACTTCATTTGCAGATTCGTTTTGCACTTTTATCTAGAATTGACGTAGGAGACGGCGAAAGTAATTCAGTTCATCAGCAGGACGCCCAAAATCACCAGAGCGATCACGCAGAGTCTTCAAAATCTCATCAATCCGTTTCTTCTGAAGAGCATCAGGCACCTTCACACGGGAACCATTAGGCTTGCCATCGGCCTCTTCTTCACCACCATAAGGGCGGCCAAGTGGATCGTATTTCTGAGAACGCCCCATACCGATACCAATCATTTGTTTCATACGCTGTCTTAGCTTCTGGTTAAGATCTTCTTGTGCATCTTTCAGGTATGTGATGGCTTTTTCCTGATGTGGAATGGATGTTGAGGGGCTGTTGTTTTCCAATGCTTGTTCAGAGTCGCGCATTTCCTGCTCTGCAAGTCCCATGGTCTCCGGGATTTCGTCTATTTTTTCTGAAATATCAAGCATGAGCTGTCCTAGAATATAACGTAATGATTCTTGTTCAACTTTATTAGGTTGGGTATCAACGGCAAGCTTTGAAGCCTTATAGGGCGGCGTTTGTTCCTGTTGATCGGGAGTGGGGGGAACATTTTCCATACCAAAATCTTTGAGCATTTCTTTAAGAGTTGGCGTTGAATGTGGTGCAATTTTTTTACGCCCATCTAAGATGCGTTTCATTTTTGCTTGCTTTTGCGTTTGGCTCAATAGTATTTCTTGACGCTCTATCAATTCTTGTAATTCATTAATACCTTCGCGCATCGCTTGCATATCCATGGGAAGGTTTGGAGACATTTCTCCATCCATCATTTCCATCATGCGCTGTAACTGGGACATAAGTTCTTGCGCTTTTTTCTCATCACCATTGCGAAGGGCAGATTCTATTTCTTCCATGAGTTTTGAGAGTGCATCGGGCGAAATTATTTGTGCAAAATTATCGGCGGAAAGCTCTGGGAATTCTTCACCATCTGCCATCCGTTTTTGTATGTCCCGTTGCATTTCTGCGAAGTAGTTGGACATTTTTTCACGCAAATTATCCATAAGTCTTGAAATTTCATCTTCGCTGGTATTGGGGTCGCTCATTGCGTTTTCTAATGCACGTTGTGCATCGCGTAGCTCTTTCAGTGCAAGTGATAGGTTTCCATCTTCTACAACTATCGCAGCATTCCACAGTAGTTTTATAATCTCCTTCGCCGCTTGCTTTTTAATATTTTCTTTTTTGCCGTTCACGAGGGATAGGCGGCTGCTTGCTGTTTTTATCGCAAGATAAATCACAGGATCATTTTGAAAGTAATCTGGTGCATTCAGTAGTGTTTTTAAATTTTCCGCTATTTCAAGAAGGTCGCCTTTATAGTTCCATGCTAAACGTTTGCGCATGGCAATCAGGGATTTAGCCATTGGGTGTTCGAATTTCCGTTCAGGTAAAATTAGGTGTATTTTTTCTAAATGCGCGTCTTGTCCTTTATGGTCTATGGCTTTGAATTCAAAGGTGACAGGCAATCCTGCCCATGTGTGCCATGTCATATCGAATGTCGGCGATATTTTGAAATCTGTGCCTGCCTGCGACATGATGAGGCGTGTTTCTTCTGTATATGTGCCAAGTGGACGATCTTCTACGATTTCATCGATATCCATGCGCATAGATAATTCTTTTACGCCGTAATCATCTGTGACTAATAGTGGAAAGCGAACTCTATCTTTGCCAAAAAATTCGTATAGGGGCTTTTTGGGGGTTAGTGCAGTGTCTATATTTGTTTCTAACTCGGGTATGATGAGTTGCGGTTCTTCGGTGTGTTCTTGCTGCGTAATATCTTCTCCAAGGGGGGGGGTGGTACGTCACTATATATTTCAGGTGGGGTATCAATGATGTAATTGTACCGCCAGCTGGCGCGTGGGATGTATGCTTGCCAAATGGAGAGTTTATCGCCGCGTTTGATTGTGGTTTCAATACTATAAAGACCCGCGCCTAGATAATCCATTTGCGTGCTTGTTTGTCCCTGTAGAAGGTAAGGAGGAGCATATTCTCCAAAGATACTGTGTAGGCGAATCCTTATTTCACTGTTTTCTGGGATTTCTAAAACATCTTTGTAAGAACCATACCCGGTCAAATGTATTTTCTCTATGCCTGTATATAGCGGGGGAGATATCCATATATTTGTGCTTTTTCCTTGTGAAACTGTGTAGGAGAAATTAATTGGAAATAGGCCGTTTTTGATCTTTGATTGCCATTGTGTGCCTGAAACCATTAGGCCTGATATGAAAAGAAGCAGGGCAATAAATCTGAGCGCTGAGGGATCTTCTCGTGATAAAATTGCGCGTGTATTCGGAGTTCTTAGAGTGTAGAGCGAGTGCAGTATTCTTCTTTGTGCAAAATTCCATAGATTACGTGTTTCATGTGTTTTGGGATTTGCCAATGTATCACTTAGGATTGAAAGATGTCCTTGAGGCAGAGTGCTCCGTTCTTCTAGCGCTTTATCAATGGTTCTTGTGTTTGGAAAGGTGAAGGATAAAACATCTTTACGAATTAAGTAAAATGAGCCTATCAGAAAAGATAATGATGTCGCTATATTGATGATTTGTCCAAAAAATTTTGGAATATCCAGCATCCAAAGACCAGAAAACAAAAGTATCCAAAAAAACAATCGCCAGAAATGTAGCGTTATGTTCTCTAGAGTTAGAATGAGGGCTGTTTTCCTGCGTTTTTTAGACAGGGTATCCAGAAATGGCCGATTTTCAAAATCTAGTGGGTCAAGCATAGATAAGAGGATATCTTGTTTTACCGCATGAACCCATATTTTTTTTCAGGTTCTCCCCTGTTTATAGCCACTCGGGGATGGTTTCCCTTGCTATGATCTCTTCTAGAGTTTGCCTCTTGTTGATAAGAGCAATTTTGTCTCCATCAACCATGATCTCAGGAGGTAATGGGCGGGTGTTGTAATTTGATGCCATTGCAAACCCATATGCGCCAGAGGATTGTATGACCACAAGATCATCTTTATTGACCATAGGCATTTGGCGGTTTTTTGCAAAGACATCGCCGCTTTCGCAGATTGGGCCAACAACATCATAGGTTTCTATCTGCGCGTTATGCCCTGTTACAGGGTGGATTGCGTGATATGCCTCATATAGTGTTGGACGAATTAAATCATTCATTGCGGCATCTAAGACAATAAATTTTTTGGATGGTGTTGTTTTTATGTATTGGGCTTTTGTGAGTAGAACTCCAGCGTTGCCAACCATGTAACGTCCTGGTTCCATTTGTATTTGTGTGTTTAATGGCAAGATGATATCGCGTACCCATCGTGCATAAGCATCAAGGTCAAGGTTTTTCTCATTGTCATATACAATAGGGAATCCACCACCAATGTCTGTGTGGGTCACAGTATGTCCTTGGGCGCGTAGAATTTGGACTAGCTCTGCCATTTTTTCAAAACCAGGTTTAAACACCTCAACTTGAGAAATTTGAGAGCCAATATGGATAGCAAGTCCAACCGGGTTAACATTGCTCATGTCTTCAGCGCGTTTGTACAATGTGAGGATATCTTCTGCAGTATTGCCAAATTTATCTTCTTTGCGCCCTGTAGAGATTTTATTATGTCCACCGCCACTGAGGTTTGGATTTAGGCGAAAGACAACATTTGCGCATTTGTTCATTTCTGCTGCAAATTTATTGACGTTTTCCAGTTCTTCTGGTGCTTCAATATTGAATTGTAATATATCCGCTTTCAAGCATGCTTTGATTTCATCTTCATTCTTCCCAAAACTAGTGGAAATGATGTTATTGCCTGTGAAACCAGCTTTTAGACCTTTGAAGAGTTCACCTTCTGAGACAATTTCTAGGCCAGAGCCGAGTGTTTGTAATAACTTTAATATGGCAAGGTTTGTATTGGCCTTGCAGGCATAGCATAATAATGGCTGGCGATCCGCAGGAAGAGCTGAAAGCATCGCGGTTTTTAATGCATTGAATTGGGCTTTAATTACGGACGCGCTATAGACATAACAAGGTGTTCCATATTGTGCTGCGATATCAGGTAATGGGATATTATCAACATGCAAAATGCCGTTTTTTTCGGTAAAACCAGTCATTGTAATCTCTTGATTTTGTAATTTAGTAATTTTTTTTCTCTAGACCAGGTTGGGGTTCTGTTCTGGGGTCTGGATAGGCGTGTGGAAATGTGTCATGTTTTACACCTTGGGGAGGGTCGACATATGGGGGCTTGACACCACATGCGCAGAGTAAGAATATATTTGCATATAAAAATATGTGTAATAATTTCTTTTTATTAGTCATCATATTATTCATTCCATAGGTTCTACATAACTTGTGTATATCGTAATGAAGGAAAAATAAACCCTAAACTGAACTAATTAGGGGAAACAATGTAAGGAAAGTTTATGGGCGATGTTCCTCAGGGTTTGGTTACGCGGTTTTACTGGGTTGGCGCAATTGCGCTCGTTTTTGCTGTATATACTGCTGCAAGTAGTATTCATAATAGGAATAAGTTGATTAGTGCTGAAGTAAAAGTAGCATCTAAGTTTAAAAGTATTGAATCCTATAATAATAGAGTTTACTTACCATCTATTAATGTTGCTGCACCTGATGGCGGTATTGTAGATTTAAGTGACAGTAATGGTAAATATACGATCTTAAATGTTTGGGCGACGTGGTGTGCCCCTTGTGTTCGAGAACTGCCCTCTCTTAGACGTTTGGATAAAACTTTTGCATATGATAGTAAGTGGCGAATTGTGGCTGTGTCTATTGATTCAAAAAATAACTTATCCAAAGTTGCTAGTTTTACGGCGCGTTATGATGTTGAACATATTGCGAATTATATCGATTATAATTTGGAACTACAAAATGCTTTTAATATTGAAAAGTTACCAATGACCTTACTTATTAGCCCATCGGGACGTATTTTGTATAAAATACATGGTGAAGCATTTTGGCATGATAGGGTAATTATTGATTTCATGGATTTAATCACGAAGGCCCATTAACACGCTTGTATTTATGCAATTTATTAACACAATATGTGTTAGGCTGTTACTTCCGTTTAGTTCTTCTCAATGGGTGGGTAAATATGCAGCAAGGGCAACAAAAGATTTCACAAGATCAGCTTAATGCTATGGTTGATTTGCATGGTCGATTTTTGGGTGGAAGAATAGGTGGGCGCCGCGCCATGTTGGATAATATGGATATGCGGGGGTTATCTCTTGAGGGAAAAGACCTCAAACAGGCCAATTTCACAGCATGTTTAATGAATGACATGAATTTATCGTATGCAAATTTTCAAGAAGCCTCTCTCTATGCTTGTGATCTAAGTAATTCTAATTTATTTAACACTGTTTTTGTGCGCTCTGATTTACGTGGTGCACGCATTGAAAATGCAAATTTGGAAGGTGCCGATCTTGAATCTGCAGATTTGCGCCGTGGAGGTATGGCTTCTGCAGGGGATTTTTCCGTGAATACTAAGGCCGTTAACTTTAAAGGGGCAAATCTAAGTGGAGCAAGGTTGGCTGGCTCTATGGCGGCGAATGCGGACTTTTCCGATGCTATGCTCGTTGGTGCAGACTTGTCGAATTCCGATATGCGTGGCGCGAGTTTAGAGGGTGCGAATTTATCGAATGTGAATATTGAGGGTGTGCAACTTAATGGGGCAAATATTAAATCTACTATTTTTACGGGGGTGGATGTAAGTGTAATGAGGGATGTTGGCATGGATCTCTCCGATGCCATAACGGATGATAATGTTGGTGTTGCTGTATCTGACTTGTCTGAACCTTTGCAAAAATTATTAGAACGTCACTATATGTGGTTAGAAAGTAAAGGTAAGGATGGTGAGCAGCTGGATCTTAGCAGTGTGGATTTACGCGCTTTAGGTACTTTAAAGCAAGAAAGACTAACTGCAATAAAAGCCATTGAAACTAAGTTTTTTGGGCTGAATCTTTATCAGGTACAATTGCAAAGTGCTGTATTGGACGGTTCGGACTTTAGAAGCTGTGATTTAGAGGCAGCTGACTTGCGCGGCTCTTCTTTTAAAAATGCAAATTTTTCACATGCGAATTTAAAGGGTGCAAATTGCATTGCTCTAATGTTAGGTGCTGGTGGAACCAGTCGTTTTAACCCATGTAATTTTGAAAACTCACGTTTTTGTTATGCGGATTTTTCTGGTGCGCAGCTTAAGGATGCTGTTTTTGTGGGCGCGAACCTAGCGTATGTAGATTTTACAGATGCAGATTTGAGGGGGGCTGACTTTACTGGTGCGGTGTTGGAAAACACCCAGTTGGATCATGCGCGCACTGAGGGTGCCACTTTTGATCGTGACCCTAGTCGCCCAGTCTTCAAGATGAAGTCTGATGCTTGAAAACTGACCTGATATTGTGATACAATGGCTGTATGGCACTAGATAAAGAAATGCAAAAAATTATAAATCGTACTCCTAAGGTGCAGGATCTTCCGCATGTTTTTTATTCGAAAGAGGCGGATTTAAATTTGAATGGTACGCAAACCGTTCGAGTTCTTGATGAGTTTGGTAAGAGTGCTGATGTTAGTTTTGTTGGGGGGTGCTCTATAGGTGTTAATGGCGCAGTCGTTCCTGCGTCTGATGAAGTCCCCTTAGCTGCGGAACCAGAATCATATCAATATCTTGGTTACATGGATGACAAGGGTGTGCTGGTGCGCACAGATCATACACCAGAAATTCCGCTGCAAGCAGTGTCTATACCTACTCTTTAAGAGGTTTTAGAGCTTCTCTGTTAATTCTGGCACGACGTCAAATAAATCTGCAACAAGTCCATAATCTGCAACAGAGAATATTGGTGCATCTTCGTCTTTGTTAATCGCAACAATAACTTTAGATCCCTTCATACCAGCCAAATGTTGGATGGCGCCAGAAATTCCGACGGCAATATAAAGGTCGGGTGCAACGATCTTACCTGTTTGTCCGACTTGGTAGTCGTTGGGAACATACCCTGCATCAACTGCCGCGCGTGATGCGCCAATGGCGGCGCCAAGTTTATCTGCGAGATTCTCGATGATTTTGAAGTTTTCTTCTGATCCTAGGCCACGTCCACCAGACACTACGATTTTCGCAGCGGTAAGTTCCGGACGTTCAGAAACGGAGAGCTCGGCTTTAACAAAGGTTGTAAGGTTCGTGGCTTCTTGGGCTGAATAATCCTCGATAGAGGCGTTGCCACCGGATGTTTTCACCGCATCGAATGTTGTTCCGCGAACAGTAATCAGTTTGATTGCATCGGATGATTTCACCGTTGCAATTGCATTGCCTGCATAGACAGGACGTTTGAACGTATCGGCAGATTCGACAGAGATTATATCTGATATTTGTTGTGTATCGAGTAAGGCCGCCGCACGTGGAAGGATGTTTTTGCCAAATGTTGTGGCAGGTGCAAGGATATGTGAATAGTTAGATGCCAGATCCACGAGGATTGGGGCAATATTCTCTGCGATTGGATGTTCTAGGGAGGCAGAATCGGCCTTGATCACTTTTGTCACACCAGAAATTTGAGCGGCCTCTTGGGCGACGGCATCACAATTTGAGCCGGCAACCAATATATGGATATCTCCACCTATTTTACTGGCCGCACCAATTGTATTTAAGGTCGCTGATTTAATGTTCGTATTATCATGCTCTGCAAGGATAAGTATGCTCATTATTTGTTTTCCTATATCACTTTTGCTTCATTTTTAAGTTTATCGATCAGTGCATCTACGCTATCGACTTTAATGCCGCCTTGCCTGACAGGTGGTTCATTGACTGAAATTATTTCTAGGCGTGGAGTATAATCGACACCAAGTTCGGACGGCTCAATAATATCCAATTGTTTTTTCTTGGCCTTCATAATATCAGGGAGCTTAGCATATCGGGGTTCATTAAGACGTAAGTCTGTTGTGATGATCGCCGGTGATATCAGCTCTAAGGTTTCTAAGCCACCGTCAATCTCGCGTGTGACTTGAATTTTTCCGTCATTAATATCCAACTTTGATGCAAAAGTCCCTTGTGCCCAGCCAAGAAGAGCGGCCAGCATTTGTCCTGTTTGACTAGAATCATCATCAATGGATTGTTTGCCCATAATGACAAGATCAGGGTTTTCTTTTTCTATGAGGGCTTTCAATGTTTTCGCCACGGCTAGAGGTTCAACCCCGCCAAGATCGATTGGGGTATCTGTTTTCACTAATATGCCGCGATCAGCACCAATGGCCATCGCACTACGGATTTGTTCCTGCGCTTTTTCAGGGCCGATTGTTACAACAATAATCTCTGATGCTTTACCAGMTTCTTTAAGGCGCACTGCTTCTTCGATTGCGATTTCATCAAATGGATTAATCGACATTTTTACATTGGCTAGYTCAACGCCACTACCATCTGATTTAACATGAATTTTTACGTTAAAATCGACAACACGTTTTATGGGAACAAGTATTTTCATCTGAGGACTACTCCGAAATATAGAGAATAAAANGAGRTTAATTTTGGGCTAAAAAATAKGCCAGTGCAAGYAGTAAAATTGTTAGGCCTTGTAGRGCAACACGAAGTTGCATGAGTTTGTTWCCGTATTTTTCATTGAACTTTCCACCTTTTATCATYGCAAAAATMCCGATRAATAAAACGGCGACGACGCAGAGCAGWGCAATKAGGACAAGAATGGGTAACATTGTTTTCATGGCGGTAATCTAACTTGCTTTCTCGGGCTTGTATAGAGTCTGGTTTTATAGTTTTGRYRTRTTATTTGACATAACGYRCMTTAGTGTGTATTAATATAGGTAATTAAGTGNAGTAAATGCGCAGATAACATARTGTTGAGGTGATAAACATGATGAGTCAGTATAAAAAARGTGCAACGGGTAGTTCTTGGAGTTATCGTTGGAATTTAGGTGATAAYCCAGTWGTGCTGTTTAGTAATCCTAAGGTTAAAACRAATGTAATTTATACATTGGATGAAYTGCAATCTGTTGTWAARCGYACAGATAGTGAGAATAGYTTTATTCCATTGCCRCGCCGTGTAATGGAARGCGCTCTAAGTGMTGTAGAAGATAGACAGCTAGCGCATGCAGCGTAAAGAAATCAGGTAATTTACATCTAAATCAGTTTTAGATAGATGAAATGAGTTCTTAAGAGGATTAAAGATTAACCCCGTRACATYATGCGGGGTTAAGTTATGTTTGCGTGCWTGGCTTGCAATTTCAGATGGTTTTACAAATTTTGACCATGTATGCGTTCCRCGAGGAACCCATTGYAAAAYATATTCTGCGGCAACAATACCCAAAGCGAATGATTTTGCTGTACGGTTTAATGTGGACATAATAAGTAGGCCGCCAGGTTTAAGACGCTCAACGCAGACTTTAATAAAATCTTCTATGTTGCGAACATGTTCAATAATTTCCAAAGCAATAACGACATCGAATTTATCATCTAAATCTTGCGCGTCACCGCAAATATATGAAATATCAAGGTTTGATTCTTTTGCGTGATTTTTTGCAACGTCAATGGCATTGGCATCGGCATCAATGCCTGTGACTTTTGCACCTATTTGTGCCAATGACTCGCTGGCCAAGCCTCCGCCACAGCCAATGTCAATAATATTAAGTTTACTGAATTCTTGTGTATAGTGGTCGGAAATTTGTTTCTCTATATATTCCATGCGCACGGGGTTTAAGCGGTGTAGCGGTTTAAATGGTCCATCTTCGTCCCACCATTTTTTGGAGTCTTTGGAAAAATGAATGATTTCGGCAGGATCAATTGTTGTCGTGTTTTCCACTTTTTTCCCTTTTTTCCTTTGATTTTTGTGCAGAGGTGAGTATGGATAACCATGGTTATAAATACAAGAGCATAAAAGATTTAAGAGATGGCTTTAATTGTCGCAAAATTTGGTGGAACGTCTGTCGCGGATATTGAGCGCATTGAAAGTGCTGCGGATAAGGTCGCGCGTGAGGTAGAGGCAGGGCATAAAGTTGTTGTTGTTGTCTCTGCGATGTCGGGGGTGACCAACACTCTGGTTGAATATTGTGGTGAGATTAGCCCAATGCATGATGTGCGTGAATATGACACTGTTGTATCAAGTGGAGAGCAAATTACTGCTGGCTTGATGGCTATGGCTTTGCAAAAACGCGGCGTGAGTGCACGGTCATGGCTTGGTTGGCAAATTCCGATCCTTACTGATAATGTGCATGGTAAGGCTCGGATTGAAAATATTGACACAGAGGAAATTCGTAAGCGACTTGATGCTGGAGAGGTGGCTGTTATACCTGGATTTCAAGGTGTTACAGAGAAAAACCGTGTGGCAACGTTGGGGCGTGGTGGTTCTGATACCTCTGCTGTGGCGATGGCTGCTGCATTAAAGGCGGATCGCTGTGATATTTATACCGATGTTTCTGGAGTTTATACTGCGGATCCGCGTATCGTTCCAATGGCTAGAAAGATACATAAAATTTCTTATGAAGAAATGTTAGAATTGGCTTCATTGGGGAGTAAGGTTTTACAGACGCGTTCAGTTGAAATGGGCGCGAAAAATGCTGTCCCTATTCAGGTTCTCTCTAGTTTTGCAGAGGATGTCGGTAGTGCGCGTAAAGGAACATTGGTAACAACGGAGGATCAAATTTTGGAACAAGAATTGGTTAGTGGTATAGCGCATAATAACGATGAAGCAAAAATTACTGTTGTTGGCGTAGAAGACATACCCGGTGCAGCGGCAAGTTTGTTCGCTCCTTTGGCGAAGGCGGCAATTAATGTTGATATGATTGTTCAAAACATTTCTACAGAAGGGCGCACGGATATGACATTTACTGTGCCGCGTGCAGAATTGGACCTTGCTGTTAAGACGCTAAAAGGTGATATCGGCGTGTCGTATAGAGATATTGTTGTTAACGATAATCTGGCAAAAATTTCTATTGTTGGAATTGGTATGAAAAGCCATGCAGGTGTGGCCAATACAATGTTTAGAACATTGGCTGATAAGAATATAAATATTCATGTTATTTCTACATCCGAGATTAAAATTAGTGTTTTAATTGATGCTGATTATACTGAGCTTGCTGTGCGTTCGTTGCATGCTGCTTATGGGCTGGATGAAAGTACAGAAATAACGTAGACTCCTGTTTATTATGAGAACCCCTTTACCAGTTGAAGAGTTGGAATCTATCGCAAATGTTGATGTTGGCGAGGCTCTTCGTCGAACACGCATCTATTATGAACAGACTCTTGAGGATGTTGAGGGGATATTGCGCATACGTGCCTGTCAAATTGATGCGATTGAAAAGGGCGATATGAAGGAATTGCCAGGGCGAGTATATGCCATTGGGTTTGTTCGTAGTTATGCAGAGTATCTTGGCCTTGATGGTGCAAAAGTGGTTCAGTTGTTCAAGGCACAATATATGGATGGTCAGGTAAAGTCTTTGTTATCTTTTCCTGTTTTAGCGTCTGAAACGAAGACGCCTGCGCTTTGGCTTGTGACGATATCTCTTTTTGTCTTCTCTATGTTTTATCTTGGTGTGCATGCGTTAAATGGGCGCACATCACAATCTTTATTTGTTGTGCAAGCCGTGCCAGAGGAGATTAAGAATCATGTTGCACAGGATATTCTGGTGCAGCCACCGCCAAGCGTAGAGGAAATTATAGGTCCGTTGGCTGTCGTTAATCCAGAGGTCGTTGTAGAAAATATGAGTGATGAAAAGGCAGATAATCCTGGGATTATTCTTAATATAATGAAAAGTAGTTGGGTTGAAATTAAGAATGGAAAGGGCGAGATTCTTGTTTCCAATATTTTGGAAAAGGGGGATCAATACTTTGTTCCTGATAGCCCCGGGCTCAGTATGTCTTTGGGGAATGCGGCAAACGTTGAAATTATTGTGAATGGTCGCCCATTGAAACCTTTGGGTAAAGATGGGGATGTACGTCGTGATATTCCTCTTGATATCAGTTACCTTAGAACATTGGATTTTAAAGAACTAAGCGTATCAGAGGGCGTGATACCTATTATTAAGCCTTAAATTTAATGATTTTTTCCTTTGAAAAGCTATTAAGGTAACGTATCAAATATCCTTGATAATTAAGTTATTGAATAAAATTATAAAGTAAGAGAACTAAGCCATGTCTATGCAGGAAAAATTATCATCTATTTGCGATCGCCATAGGGAGTTGGCTGTCTTGATGTCTACTGTCGGTTTGAGTGGTGATGAGTTTACGAAATTGTCTGTTGAGTATGCGGAGCTTTTACCCGTTGTAGAGGCCATTACTGAATTAGATCAAGTCATGGATGAAAAAGAAGACCTCGAGGGCTTGCTTGACGATCCGGAAATGAAATCAATGGCGGAGGAAGAAATACGTGCATTGAACTCCAGAATTCCTGAGTTGGAAAGACAAATTCGCCTTGTTTTGATTCCTAAGGATGAGGCAGACACCAAAAATGCCATATTGGAAATACGTGCTGGTACTGGTGGGGATGAGGCTGGTTTGTTTTGTGCGGACTTGTTTGGCATGTATAAAGGCTATGCAGCAAAAATGGGCTGGCGCTTTGAGGTTGTTGAGGCATCCGAGAATGATGTCGGCGGGTATAAGGAAGTGATTGCGCAGATAAGTGGCACAAATGTTTTTGCAAAAATGAAATTTGAATCTGGGGTTCATCGTGTGCAGCGTGTTCCAAAAACCGAAACACAAGGCCGTGTACATACTTCTGCTGCGACTGTGGCGGTGTTGCCTGAGGCAGAAGACGTTGATGTGAAAATTGAAACAAAAGATTTACGCATTGATACATATCGCGCTCAAGGGGCAGGTGGACAGCATGTTAACACAACAGATAGTGCGGTTCGTATCGTCCATTTACCGACGGGTGTTGTTGTTGAAATGCAAGAAGCACGCTCTCAAATTAAGAACAGAGAAAAGGCTATGAAAGTTTTGCGGACGCGTTTATATGACCGTGAACGTCAGATTCTTGCGGATGAGCGTGCTGAAGATCGGAAATCCCAAATTGGTTCTGGCGACAGGTCAGAGCGCATTCGTACCTATAATTTTCCGCAAGGTCGTTTGACAGATCACCGTATTAATCTAACGCTTTATAAGTTGGATGATGTTGTACGTGGTGAGGCATTGGATGAAGTGATTGATGCGCTGATTGCGGAAGACCAAGCCGAAGCATTGGCGCGGTTGGAAACATAATTACGATGCCTGCATCATTTCAACTTAAGCTGAAATCATTTTATAATAATATAATCTCTCTTCTTGAAGAGGCAGGATTGGATACGCCAGATCTTGATGCGCGCTTTATGATTGAGGAACGTACGTCCTATGATTGGTCGGATATTATAGCGCGGCCTGATGATCCCATTACGCAATCTCAATATACTAAAATTATGGAAGATGTGCAGGCGCGTTTAGCGGGCAAGCCATTATCGCGCATTTTTGGTTATCGTGAGTTTTGGGGATTAGATTTTGAACTTTCCCCAGATACTCTTGACCCACGTCCAGATAGTGAGTTGATCATTGATATTGCGTTAAAGAATTTCCCTGATCGTAAGCAGCCATTAGAGATTCTTGATTTAGGTACGGGTAGCGGTTGCTTATTGGTGTCGCTGCTGTTTGAATTTGAAAATGCGCGTGGTTATGGCATTGATCTGTCATTGGGCGCGGTTACCTGTGCAAAGCAGAACGCACAAAAGAATCATGTTTCGGATAGATCCCACTTTTTATGTGGCTCTTGGATGGAATCAATTGATAAGAAATTTGATCTTATTGTGTCGAATCCGCCTTATATCTCGAATCAAGTTATTGCGAATCTATCGAATGAGGTTAAAAATCACGATCCGATTATCGCACTTGATGGTGGTCGTGATGGCTTAACTCCCTATAAAGAACTTTTCCCGCAATTAAAAAACTTTCTAAATACTAATGGAATTGCCCTGTTTGAAATCGGTTATGATCAGGAAAAAGATGTGATGCGACTCGCGGAAGAATCTGGATTTGCGCAACGCACCGTCTACTTTGATCTTGCAGGGAATCCGCGGGTTGTGGATATCTCTAGTGGGGATAAATAATTTTTTTTTAACGATACGGCTTGATTGGAAATGGTGCTTCGCTGTAGTTTGTAATTGTTCAACACAACACGACCACAATATACGGTTAGAGTGAATGAGGCGATAACAATATATTGTGTTTAACTATACAGGCTTTGACGTATCAGGCTGTTTATACCTACAGAAATGTTGTATGGTGTACGTGTTGAGTTGTGTAAAATTATAACGCTTATGGACTAGAATATGAGACACGGAACATCGAATAGAAGACATAGAAACCGTAACAATAATAATGGCAATAACGGTCGCCGTAATAATCAGCCGCGTACACAGGTATATGATAGTAATGGTCCAGATGTACGCATTCGTGGCACGGCGCATCAGGTTGCAGAGAAATATTTGGCTTTGGCGAAAGACTCGACGGCACTTGGTGAGCATACTATTGCGGAGAACTATTTCCAGCATGCTGAACATTATATCCGTATGATTAATGAGTTAAGCGGTGCTCAAGAAGCGAAGAAAGTTCAAGGGCTTGATAATGGTGTCGTTGCAGATGATGAAGGTAATCGTGTTGAAGGTGGCAAGCCTAGCAATAACGTTGAGCCTAAGAATGTAGATAAGTCTGTTGATAATGTAGGTAAAAACGTTGATGAGGCTGTGGATTTATCTTTGCCATCGAGCATCCTGGGTCCTGATGTTTCTGTTAAGAGTGACGTGAAAGAAACACAACAGGAATCAGAGTCTGTTGACTAGTCTCCTTTGTTTTAAATAGCAATTATGTAAGGCGGTTCTTATAGACCGCCTTTTTCTTGATTTAAATCATATAATCAATAAAATAATCAGATCATAGTGTGTCGGATATATCATGCGTTTTTATGGGAAGAATTTATTATGAATTTTGATAAGCTAACTGAGAAAACAAAAAGTTTTTTACAAGAGGCGCAGACTCTTGCGACGCGACATAGTCATCAATCACTTGAGCCTGAGCATTTGTTGAAAGTTATGCTGGATGACTCCGATGCACTCGTGTCGAAGCTTGTGCGTGGATGCGATGGTCATTTGGCCGATTTGAAAAGCGCAGTTGATTTAGCAATATCAAAGTTTCCGGCGGTGAGTGGTTCTGGTGCGGGGCAGCTCCGCTTGTCTGGTGATTTGGCGAAAATTGTTGCTGATGCGGAAATGATTGCTGAGAAGGCTGGTGATCGCTTTGTCACAACCGAGCGTATTTTACAGGCCATGATTATGGCGAAAAAAACCGATGTCGCTGGATATTTGGCAGATGTTGGTATGAGTGACACAAAAGTAAACCAGGCCATCAATGATGTGCGTAAGGGGCGCACGGCGGACAGTGCAAGTGCAGAGGATCAATTTGATGCGTTGAATAAATATGCACAGGATTTAACAGAGGCAGCGCGTAATGGGAAGCTTGACCCGATTATTGGGCGGGATGAAGAGATCAGGCGCACCATTCAGGTTCTTTCGCGTCGGACGAAAAATAACCCTGTTTTGATTGGGGAGCCAGGGGTAGGTAAAACCGCCATTATTGAAGGGCTGGCTCAACGTATCATAAATGGTGATGTTCCAGAATCTTTGAAGGACAAGCGTTTGATGTCGCTTGACCTTGGAGCGTTACTAGCAGGGGCAAAATTTCGCGGAGATTTTGAAGAACGTTTGAAAGCTGTCGTTGATGAGATTGCTTCTGCTGATGGTCAAATTATAATGTTCCTTGATGAGCTGCATACTTTGGTTGGCGCAGGAAAAAGTGAAGGGTCTATGGATGCGTCTAATATGTTGAAGCCTGCGCTTGCTCGCGGAGAGTTGCGCATGGTTGGGGCAACAACGCTTGATGAATATCGTAAGCATATAGAAAAGGATGCGGCGTTGGCGCGGCGTTTTCAAACTGTTTTTGTATCTGAGCCGACGGTTGAGGATACAATCTCGATTTTACGTGGCTTGAAGGGAAAATACGAGCTTCATCACGGTGTGCGCATCACAGATGCGGCAATCGTTTCCGCTTCTATGTTATCGGATCGATATATTACGGATAGGTTCTTGCCTGATAAGGCGATTGATTTGGTTGATGAGGCTGCATCCCGTTTGCGGATGCAAGTGGATAGTAAGCCAGAGGCAATTGATGAGTTAGATCGCCGTATTGTGCAGCTTAAAATTGAGAGGGAGGCTCTGAAGAAAGAGAAAGATAAGGGTTCCAAAGAGCGGCTTAAGAAATTGGAGAAAGAGCTGGATACGCTTGAATCAAA
Organism: Zetaproteobacteria bacterium; assembly: GCA_002747015.1. The sequence continues at coordinate 47,102 of NVXI01000001.1, read as the reverse complement.
ATCGGCTGATTTGACAGGGCAGTGGACGGCGGAGAAAGAAAAACTTAATGCCGGGCAACGTCACACAGAAAGCCTTGATCGTGCGCGCGGTGAATTGGAACAGGCAGAGCGTGATGGGGCTTGGGAAAAGGCCAGTGAACTGAAATACTCTACTATTCCTAGTTTGGAGGAGAAGCTAAAAGTTTCTGCGGCGGATGATTCTCAAAATTTGATCAATGAAGAGGTCACGAGCGATGATATCGCTTATATCGTCAGTAAATGGACAGGCATACCAGTCGATAAGATGATGGAGGGAGAGCGTGATAAACTTTTAGCTATGGAAGAGAAACTGCGGCAGCGTGTTATTGGGCAGGATGAGGCTATTTGCGCTGTGGCGAATGCGATACGCCGTTCGCGTGCAGGACTACAGGCTCCGAACAGGCCGATTGGATCTTTTTTGTTTCTTGGGCCGACTGGTGTTGGTAAAACCGAGCTAACGAAGGCCTTGGCTGAGTTTCTATTTGATGACGAGACAGCACTTTTACGATTGGATATGTCTGAATATATGGAAAAACATTCTGTATCGCGCATGATTGGCGCGCCTCCAGGATATGTTGGGTATGAGGAAGGTGGTGCGCTAACCGAATCCGTACGCCGTCGTCCTTATCAGGTCGTCTTGTTTGATGAAATTGAGAAAGCGCACCCAGATGTGTTTAACGTTTTGTTACAAGTTCTGGATGATGGGCGTTTAACTGATGGGCAAGGGCGCACAGTTAATTTCAGTAATACTCTGTTGATTATGACATCGAATTTGGGCAGTGAATTTCTGGTTAATCAGAAAGAGGGCGAGGATGTAGGTATGGTGCGCGAGGATGTTATGAATGTTGTCCGCGCCAGCTTTAGACCTGAGTTTTTGAACCGTATCGATGAAACACTATTATTCGCGCGCTTGGGTCGGGATGAGATTGAGGGTATTGTTAATATTCAATTAGCCTACCTACATGAATTACTTGCGATACAACAGGTCAGCTTGAAACTGTCCGATGATGCGCGGCGTTGGATTGCGGATAAAGGGTATGATCCAGTTTATGGTGCTAGGCCACTCAAACGTACAATACAGGTTCACTTACAAAACAAGCTTGCCGAGCTGTTATTATCAGGGGAGTTATTCAGTGGCTCTCATGTTAATGTTGATGTGGAGAGGGATGCTTTGGAATTTATTATTGAACAAGCTGCGGTGAATAGTTCAGAGGAGTTGTCATAGAGTCTAAAATTATGTATTCTCCTCAAGGTGTTATTTTTATTTTGGGATATTCAGTATGACTTTTTGTAAACAGACTTTTTCTTTTCTTTCTCTTTTTAGTGTTCTTGCCGTGACCAGTTGTGGTTATGTTTCAGAATCATCCAATCAGAATATTACATTTTTGACGCCTGATGCGCAGGATGCAAAATGTTTTGCTTATGTTGATGGTCTGAAATATCAGGTTTTTCCACCGCAAACCTTAAATATAAAGAAGTCAGAAAAAGATATGCAAATTGCATGTGATGCGCCGGGTAATAGAAGCATTGAAATGGTTGTACCTGCCAAAATAACGAAACATGCGATTTGGGGAGGGCCTGTTGGAATGGCATGGGATTATGCATCAGATTCTCTTTTTCATTATCCTTCTGTGATTGCAATTGATTTTTCAAATGTTGAGTTACAACCTAATAAACTTCCCCAGCATAATAATAGCGACATTAAACAGCCTGAAGAGTACGATCTTGAAGAGTTCAAGTCTTCACAGCCACGATTGAATTCAGATAAGTATGAAGTGGAACAGCCGATTTTGCGTCGGGGGGAAGAGCTTCCTGTTGATGTGGGTACGTCAGAGCCGGAAGTGATGGTTTCTGAGGAGAGTGTAGGGAATTTACAATCTGTATTGGATGGTTTAACAGACGGGGGAGCTGTTGACGCGAGTGCTGCTGTTTCTTCTGATATGCCTGTTGCATCGGATGAAGCAGTATCTGAGCCGATCTCCATTTACCCAGGTCAATAATATATATTCGGATTATAAATTATGAGCGATCTTAAGTCTTACTGTTTTTGCGGTATAGGAGGCAGTGGCATGATGCCGCTTGCCGTTTTGTTAAAGAAATCTGGGCATAATGTTGTTGGCTCTGATCGTTCTTATGATCAAGGGAAGACGCCTGATAAATTTCGTGCGTTACAAGATATTGGTATTGAAATATTACCGCAAGATGGCTCTGCTGTTACAAGTGATGTTGACGTTCTTGTTGTTTCTACTGCGATTGAGGAGACTATCCCTGATGTAAAGCGTGCGAAGGCGTTGAGTATTTCGATTTTGACACGTGGGCAGGTTTTGGCTGAATGCTTTAATGCGGCAGAGCATAAAATAGCCATTGCAGGGACAAGCGGTAAGTCAACAGTCACGGGCATGGTTGCAACGATGTTTGCGGAAATGGGCGAAGATCCTACTGTGGTGAATGGTGGTGAGATTCGTAATTTCCAAAGCGACGCGACGGATAAATTTTCAGGTATTCGCACAGGGCGTGATGATCTGTTTGTCGCTGAAATGGATGAGAGCGATGGTTCTATCGCGCATTATAACCCTTCTATTGCGCTGTTAAATAACATTGCACTGGATCATAAAACGATGCAGGAGCTGGAGAAGCTATTCGGTGATTATTTAGGACGTGCCCGCACCGCTGTGATTGTGAATTACGATGATCCCCGCGTAAAGATCCTGTGCGAGATCAATGCGCGATCACGTATAATTAGTTACGGCATTGATGATGATTTTGCCAATCTTGTGGCACTTGATCTTGTGCCAAGTGCGTATGGAATATCTTTTTCTTTTCAGGCATATGGTAAGGCTTACCCAGTGACCTTGAATGTGCCGGGGCGGCATAATGTGGAAAACGCATTGGCGGCGTTGGCGGTGTCTTTCGCAATGGGCTTGGATACGAACAAAGCTATTGCAGGTATTGAAGCCTTTAAGGGTATACATCGTCGTATGGAATATATTGGTACGGAAAATGGTATCAGTGTTATTGATGATTTTGCGCATAATCCCGATAAAATTTCGGCAAGTCTTCAAACGTTGAAATCATTTGATGGGCGTTTGATTGTGATGTTTCAACCACATGGCTTTCGCCCTTTGCGTTTGATGAGGCAAGAGATGGCGGATGTATTTAAGACTTATCTGGGCGTGGATGATATTTTATTGATGCCAGAGGCCTATTATGCAGGTGGCACGACTGATCGTTCCGTCACGGCAAGGCATTTGATTGATGATTTAAAAGCATGTGATGTTCAGGCGCACTGGTTTGCAACGCGTGATGAAATTCCGTCCTTTATAAAGAACAATGCCAAAGAGGGCGACCGCATTGTCATTATGGGTGCGCGTGATGATACGTTGCACACTTTCTCACATGATGTTCTTGGGTTATTTTAGGGGCGATAATTTGTAATGTTAGTTACGTTTTTAAAAGATTGGGTATCCTATTTTCTTTTAATGTTTTTGGCATGTTTTCTTGTCGGGACAATCTGCGCTATATTCTATTCACTAGGCGTTATGATAGATTATGGGTTGCAGAATGTTGTTACTCTTATAACCCTCATGTATTCATTTATGCATGGATTTATGTATGGGTTTACCCAGAATCTAGGAGTACATAGCTTAATCATCTTTGTATATTCATTTATTTGCAGTGTAATAAATATACAGATTAGAAAGAAAAAGCGCGATGAATTTAATTTTTATTTAACGAGTTTTTTCTATTTCGGTTTTTATGCCGCAATGTTTGGTATTTTCGTTTTTGTAATGACTCATTCACCGTAACGCTCTTCTAAGAAGGTAAAGATTGCGCGCATGCCTGTGTCCGCGCCACCCTTGGGGCGGCCTGCTTTGCCATTTTGCTCCCATGAGAAGACATCCATGTGGATCCATTCAATATTGTTATCAATGAATTCTTGAAGGAAGAGCGCGGCGTGTGTTGCGCCTGCGCGCCCTGTGCCTGTGCTGCTTATATCTGCGATAGGACTGTCTAATTCTTTGCGATAAGGCTGCCAAAGGGGAAGGTGCCATACTGCATCATCGACAGAGGCACACGCAGATAGTTTTTGTATCTCCTGTGCGGTGTCGTCGTTATTACTGAACATTGCGGGTATATCATACCCCAGAGCAACGCGCGCCGCGCCTGTTAGCGTTGCAAAATCGATCAGTAATTCCGGTTTTTCTTCGGAGGCATAGGTCAATGTATCGGCCAAAACAAGGCGACCTTCCGCGTCTGTATTGCCGACTTCAACGGTTATTCCTTTGCGGCTATTAATAATATCGGATGGGCGATATGCATTCCCTGCAATTGAGTTTTCCACTGCAGGGATAAGAACACGTAGGCGTATAGGTAAGTTCAGGCTCATAATCATATGGGCAAGGCCAAGCACATGTGCCGATCCGCCCATATCTTTTTTCATGGTCAACATGAAGGCTGATGGCTTAATATCCAATCCACCCGTATCAAAACAAACACCTTTACCAACGAGTGTAATTTTCGGATGGCTTTCTTTGCCCCATGTAAAATCGAGTAAGCGCGGCCGACGTGGGCTGGCTTTACCAACCTCATAAATCATTGGGAAGTTTTTGTTTATAAGATCTTCGTCTTTTATGACGTTAAGTTTCACATCGTGATGCGTTGTCAGCATCTCTGTCGCACTTTCCAGCTCATCAGGGCCCATATCATTGGCGGGTATATTCACCAGGTCACGTATGAAGCAGATAGATTCGGTGTATGCCTGAATTCGATGCTTATCTAAGTCTTTGGATATAACCAGTGAGGCCTGTTTGTTCTTGTTGTTCTTCTTGTAGAAGGAAAAGTTATACATCGCTAACGACCATCCGATATGAAGGCGCTCCAGTTGCTCAACATCAAGTTTACTGCCTTCGATAGAAAAGCTGATTTCCTTTAGGGTTGCACCAGAAAATGCACTTTTAATGGCATCGTGTATTTTACTGCCGTCTGAGAAGGATGTATCGGTACTTGAACCTGCAAAAATAAAATTTGTTTTGCCTGTCTTATCACGCAAGATCAGAATTTCACCAGATTCACCTGTGAAGCCTTGCTCGGCTATGGAGGCTTGCAGAGCTGCCTCTTGTTCATCATGCCAAGTGTTGAAGTTATTTGTTGTAACAACGTTAATGGCAATATGCTTATTGTGCTTTGTGCTGAGGAATGGGTTAAAGAACTCTATATTTTGTGTAGGCATAATTGTCCCTAGGTTTGAGGAGTTGGTAGTCTACTGTAAAATGATAGGGTAGGCCAAGCTAGAAATAGGTAAGTTATTATAGTGCGCAAATCATAATAGTTTTATTTTTTTGTATTTATTCACATAAGTATGTTAGAAGAAAGTAATATAATTAATAATAAAAATGGGTTGTATAATGGGTGATATAACTGGACTTTCGTCGTTACGCGATGAACTTACCTATATTGATGTATGTTTAGATAAAATTCTGGATGGGGAGAAGCTATACCTTGACCCCGAGCGCGATAAAGATAAACGCATTATTGATATTATTCATAGTTTCTATCCGGACGATTTCGATCAGGCATTAGAGCGCAGTCTCGATACTAGACCTGAAATGTATTACATCACACCGCAGCAAATAAAAGACGGAGAAGAAAAAATCCTGCTTGAGGCAAATACGCGGGTTCACCCACTACATGAAAATTTACATCTTGCGAATGAAGGGCTTTGTGGGCGTGCGTCTAAAATTCAGGTGCGTAACTTTACCGTTGCAGGGGCAAATTTACATTTCCGTGACCGTCGGGATTATGAAGGATTATTCGAGCGATCTCCCAATATTTTACTACATGCAAAGGGAGATGTTGTTTCGTTATCCCAGATTGTGAAATTGTTGCGTGGCATAGCAGAGGGTAATGATCGGTCAGAACGCAGTATTATAATTGATAATTCAACGGGGCGTTTTGATCCTTTTTTAAAGATGGTGGATCTTGATACGCAAGATGGGGTTAATGCCCTAAATACAGCTTTTGATAAAAACACTAGAAATGCGTCTATTATTGTTGTTGATGAGCCAAGAACGGTAATTGGGCGTTTGGCGCAAGTCGGTCTGGATACTGGTAAAACTTTGCCGAAATTGCCACAGCTTATCCATGAAAAGGCATTTCAGGCGACAAGTAGTGATGAGAAAATAAAGGATATCAGGATGGCGTTGCGTGCGCATCGCTCTAACTTGCAAACAATAACGTCTGATAGTCTTGGTGGTTTAAGTGAACATGATCCAGAGTTTCAATGGACCTTTGCAGGGAATAATTTTGCGAAGGCGCTCACCACCACAGAGGATAAAAAGGAGAACCCTCATGTTTTAGATGTTCTTGAAAAAATGAGTATCCCTTATGAAGAGGCTGGGCTTATCTATTATGATGGTGGTGAATGTAATGCAGAGAGAGGCTTGCGTGATACATCAACGTTGGCGCCATATAAATCTACGACCCACCCATATGCGGAATATCCGGCGGCAGAAACGAAGCCATGGTCCCAATCTATTGGTACGAATGAGGATACTTATGTTCTGTGTGATAAAGCGTTTAAGGAGATTAAGGAGACGCAAGGACGTGAAGCAGATCGGCGTTTGCTTGATAATTGTGTTGTTTTGTATATGCCGTTGCATCAAGAGGATATGAAAAATCCTCGGTATTATGCCTATAAAGCGACAACTATGTTGCGTTCTTCAATTGATTTAGATCCTCTTCTTTCAGTTAACCATGGGCACAAAACACAACGCCATTTTCATAAGCCGATGGATCGTGAAGAAACCTTGGCGCAAATGGAAGATGCTAATGATCCTTGGATGGTAGAAAAACTTGCTATATCCAAAGCTATAACAGGGTTTTCTGATGCTGTGCGTATGCCTAGAAATAAGATTGATTTGAAGGCAGATTTTGACAAGGTAAAGGATTTGGTTGTTCATTGCCCTGTTCCTTTATCGAGTGCACATGAGGGTCAGTATAGGAAAGATCTAGAAAAAAATGGATTAAAATTTGGGACAATAGATAAGCCTGTTCGGTCATTTGATGATGTCCGACGTACGATCTATAATGCGAAGGCTATATTTGTTCCTCAGGATTCAGGTGAGAAGGATGTTAATTTTTGGACAGACTTAATATTTCTACCAGCGAGTACCATCGTTGAAAAGCAATTGAGCAACCCCAACGTTAACGGGATGCCTGTGGTATTTCATTCTGATACATCAGAGCGTACAGATTTTGAAGTGATATGTGATCATTTAAAAAGGTCGAATATGGTGGCGCAGGACCTTCAACATTTGTTTTATAGTTCTGATGATATCGATAAGGCGTCTGAATATATCAAACAACAAATACTGGATCAGCATGTCTATGAGGATTATGCGAAGTTTGATAATGTGTCACTGCCCGAGACTGATCGTAGCTCTATTGTTTTTTTGGAATCAGCAACGTCAGCAAGTCCGGTTGATAATAACAATGCGTATAATCTTGCCATTAATTGTGGATTGAATGGTTTTGATAATATGAGTGGATGGGGTATGGCTGGCCCTATGGGTGCCGTTGTTTGGGCAGGGCTGCAGCTTCGCCGTGAAGGGTTTGACGTTGATGTTATGGGCGTGCAGGATCCGAATGCGATGAAAACAGAAGGTGCGCCATTTGAAGCGATGGAGCATCTTATGGGGAAAGAATATGGAATCGTTTCGCAAGATATTTATATAAGAATATGGCGTTTACTTGAAATGGAAAGGCTTCAGAAAGATCCATCAATGAAGAAAATTGCAGTTGCACAAGGATGTGGAATTGGTGGTTTACAGGAAATGGCAGCTGTATTTGCGCTTAAAGAATTGAAGGTGCCTGGCGCGGATAGACTTCATTTGATTATTGAAAATTCACCTCGTGATTTACCGACAGGTGAAATTGCGCCGCATGATGCCTTGTTATCATTGTTGGAGAAGCGTGGTGAGTTAAATGATGAAAATGGTGTCTATGCAACGACATGTCCTAGAGAGACTTTGGAGATTATTGGTGAAATAGAGCAAAAAGAAATGATCTATTTTGATGCGGAGCGCCCTGAAGGTGAATATACAATTTTCCCGTTTGAGCGCAGTAAAAATATTTTATTGCCATGGTTGATGGGGAAAGTTGGGGAGGATGGCCTTTGTGAACCTGAAAAATCTATTCGTCAGCTTTATAACGAGACACTTGAAAACAGGGATAGAACGATGGGGTGTGAGCCAGAGTAAGTGGATAAGAACTTACTTTATGTGTATAATACTGTTTGCTATATATGTGAACTGGGGTGTAAGACACTAGAAAAATATATAAAATATTTGTGTCCTTAATATAATGCGGATCGATTAATGAGAGCCTTTAACGCCGAACTACATGATGAATTTCTGGAACATGCCAAGGACATAAAGTCGAGCTTTATTATGGAAGCGCCGATGATGTGCATGGGTCAGGTTGACCTTGATGTTCTTGGTGGAGATGCTTCTGAGGAAGATCTTCAACAGGATGTGGATATTTATAATGGTACGTATATTACGCCACATGGTGGTGCTGCGCGTGTTGCATATCATGACGAGACCAACACTCTGTGCTTAATTGCTTCTAAAACTGCGGTAAATTTACGAGGAGAACGTACGGAAGATGGCGGTGTTGGCGCGACAGAAGATGGTTTATCTAAGAGCTATATAATTAGTGCATATCGTTTGAAAGATGATGGTAGTAATTTCGACAGAGTAAAGTTAAAGCTTCGTGAGGCTTTGCAAAATTATGATTTGGAGCTTGGTAAACGTGCAAAGAAACATTTTGGCCAATTTTCTGCTAGTTTCAAGCAAGAACCTTCGATTAGCAAAGATGTGGATGAGGTTAAATTTACCGAGGTGTTTACGAATGGTTATGCGGCGTATTTGTTACATCGTACTCAAACGTCTGATGGTAGTGATTTTAAGGAAGAATGTGATGCAGAGTTCTATGCATCAGTGAAAAGGCATGATGGGCACTTCGTTCCGATGAACTTTAATGGAAGTGCTTTTAGCATTGATGTTTCTAAGGTTTCTAAGTCTGTTGTAGAGAAAAAATCATATATAGGGGCAAGAGATACCATTAATAGTCATTGGGGGCGGGTGTCTTCACGGTTATGGGATCAGGAACCGCTCTATGCAGGAGAAGGTGTAGGGTTTCTTACAAAAATTGGTGCTGCTGGTTTTCTTAATTATATTAATGATAGTAAAAAATATGTTTTTCCGACGGCCGCTGTTTCGGCTGCTGTTTTTGCAAAAAATCCTGCTTTGGGGGTTACGACGGCTGTTGGATTAACGGTTGGCCATACGTTTTTGCATAAAATGGCTGACGGTGGTTTTCATGGGTTTTTACATACCTATAACAAAGTAAAAGAGGCACGTAAGAGGGTAAATATTGAAGATTACTCGTTTGATGAAGATACTTCCGATTATTTTAAAATACATACAAGAAATAACTTAAGCTCGGAAAAAATTGCTCCTAAAATGGATATGAAGCGTTTCAGTGCCGAGGAATTCTCTTTTTTAAATGCACAACAATCCGGTCTTATGCATAATCATACTGAGGTTGAAGATGGTTTGCGCCCTGAGGATGTCCGCTCACTTCTTCTCTTTGGGCATCAACGTGGGTTTACATCGACTGTTGGGTTTTTGGATAAATCTACACGCATTGATGCTTTTCAAAATGGAATTATGCGTGTGATGCATAATCAACCAGATGGTAAAGTCGTAGTACATGCACAGTATCAGCCAAAGCTATGTACGAATGAAGCCTTACGTTTACCACAGGTCTACATTGACCAATTTGAAGGTGGTATTCTTCGTTTGGAATATGATCCTGCTGGTGATCGTTTCAAGGATAGTGTTCAAGTTGATGTAAATGTGCCTGTAGGGCAGGTTATTAAAGAGCTTTGCCATGTGCAGTTATTTCGAAATCAGTCTTATACAGATCAGAATGTACAGCAGAGATCTCGTGATATTGTGTCGGAACTTTTTGCACCTGTGATAGATGTAAATCCATTTGAGGATTTTGATCCGGATGAAGATAAGAAGCATGTTTATATGGGGGGTAGGCCTTTTGGCGTGCCTGATGCCGATGCAATTGCAGAGCAGTGTCCTGTGGTGGTTCATAAGGAACTGGATCAATAAGGGCAAGAGGGACTTTCTCTAAGGCTTATTAGGGCAAGCTCGGTAATGTTCATATCTATAATATTCGCACAAATTCAAATTTAATCAAAAGAATTTCAGGAGACTGAGGTGGCAAACGGGGAGGTTCTTTGTAAGCGGGGATGAAAGACCTTGATAGCCCCACACACTCACAAGGTCTTTCGATGGTTAATATACCAAGTAGTTTACATAAGCGCAAACTTAGTGCTTAGTACCAAGATAAATAACATCATCCGTTCTGTAGGGTACCGTTTTTCTGTTTTTGTTCAGTACAGAGTTGTTGAACTTTATATCAAGTCTATTCGAGTGCCACAAATCTTCAGAAATTCCATGTGTTTTTTGAGCTAGCGTATAAGCATTTACTTTGCTAGCTACGATTTTATCAGCTCTGCCAAAATCATTGTTAAAATGTATGTCCATTACAATCACCTCCATGGGTAAATTATAACATATTTTAGAAGTATAAATTATGAACAAGACAGTATTTATGCTCGCTTTAACAGTGAGCATTCCGTCTATTGTTTCCATCTACATAATGAAAATAGCAATGAACGGAATTAGTACGAGTATTATAAGGCCTATAGTAAATTTAGCGGTGTTATCTGTTAAGGTGAACTTTATATTTTTAAACTCAAATTTATTCATTAGTATTCCTTTTTAGGCGTAGTTTTCCTATTTGCAAAAACGCCGTTGTTGAGGCCATTACATTACTTTTCATTTCCTATATCAAAAATTGATATGATTTGAATATACGCGATTACACAAATTTTGTCAAACAGGTTCATTCCATAAGTGTTTGATTATAAAGGATATTGTAAACAATTGGTTTATACCCCACGCTGTAAGTACGTGTGAGAATGCGTTTCATAAATCTTATGTTTCCGCCTTTTTTAATTTATAAAATTATATTTTTACAAATTATGGTATAAAAATAGCCACCCGAAGGTGGCTGTTTGGATATTGTAACTATAGAATCTAAATAGAATTTATTAGGTTCATTATCCATATTTTATTATATTCATAATAACTAATTGTTCGCCAAGATTTTATCTGTTTGGAAGTGTTGTGTTCACTATACCAGCCATTACTCATCGTTTGTTGTGTTTTACCTTTGGTGCAAATCCAATTCTTTGCGTCATATACCTCACAACTATTGTAACTGACGCCTTTATGGGTAGCGCTAAATTTACTTGTTACAGTCTGTGTTGAAGCAATTGCCCGAAAATCTGATCTCTTAAGTAGTTTATCTGTGCAATCGTCTATGTTTTGAGTGGGGTCGTTACATGCTTCAGAATATGAGTAGTGTTTTTCCGTAGCAGGTAAGTAGATAAATATTAACAACAGTAGTATTACTGTTAGAATCTTATAATTATTATTTTTGTTTTGTTGGGACATATCTAAATACCAATTTTTCGATTTCATTTTTCCGTACAATAAAATATTATGTGATCTTAGAGTCAATACTCGCCTTAAAATCAATACGTTCTAAGACGTTAATATGATGAGGTTCTAATTTACGTGTATACCACGGTGAAAGTGGTAGGCCAGGCCGGACTTGAACCAGCGACCAATCCGTTATGAGCGGATTGCTCTAACCAACTGAGCTACTGGCCCCCCTTTGGATATTGCTGTTTATCGCGCATCTACAATCTAAATGCAAGTACTCAAAGAAATATTTGACAATTATTGTGAAACCTATATAAAACAGACCATTCCTGCGAAAGAGGGGAGGTTGTCTCCCCCGTTGAAATTTATTTCAAACCTGATGTGGTCTAGCGGGACAATTTTAAAAAGGAAATAAATCCTATGAGTGGTAAAAGAGTTAAATCGAAGCATAAACTTGATCGTCGTATCGGCGCAAATATTTGGGGTCGCCCAAAATCACCTTTTAACAAACGTCAAACTGGTCCAGGTATGCATGGTGCACGCCGTTCAAAGCCAACTGACTATGGCCTACAGTTATTTGCGAAGCAAAAGCTTAAAGGTTATTACGGTTCTATTGGTGAAAAGCAATTCCGTCGTTACTTTAAAGAAGCACAACGCCTGAAAGGTGATGCTGGTATGAACCTTATTGGTTTGTTGGAACGTCGTTTGGACGCGGTTGTTTATCGGGCGTTGTTCGTGCCAACTGTTTTTGCAGCACGTCAGTTTGTTAATCACAAGCACGTTACTGTGAATGGTAAAGTTGTAAATATTCCTTCTTATCAAGTAAAAGAAGGTGATGTGATTGAAGTTCGTGAAAATTCTCGTAAAATCCCGATGGTTATTGCATCAATTGATTCGGGCGAACGTGAAGTTCCAGAATATATTGAATCAGATCTAAAAGCGTTGAAAGCAACATTTCTTCGTATCCCGTCTTTGGAAGATGTTCCATATCCGGTACAGATGGAACCAAATCTTATCGTCGAATTCTATTCACGATAATAGTCTCGTTCTTTATCTTTCTATGGCGTTGCTTTGTCGTTTACGCCTGATAGAAAATAAATTACTTGGACTTTGGTTTGTTAAATAAGTATTTTTAAAGTCGCTCATTTGAGCGGCTTTTTATTTCGGTGTTTTGTTATCAGTTTTATTTCCGCGTAGGGCTGAAAGAATACCATGAAGCGTACGTAATTCTTGATCACTGATATCGGCGCGGGTGAAAATATTCTGGATATTGATTTGCATGGTTGGCTTTAAGTCTTTGGCACGAAAGAACTTGCGTTCATCAAGCTCATTCTCCAGTCGTTTGATAAATTTATGGAGGTCACTTTGTTTTGCTGGGAAGCTATCTCCCATATCAAGGGGAGGGCGGCCGCTGATGGTTTGAGAGTTATTTCTTTGGGCTTTCATCCATTCATACGCCATTAGTAATACCGATTGTCCAAGGTTTAATGATGAAAAGTCTGGATTGGTTGGAATGGAGATAATGGCTTGGCATTGGCTGATATCATCATTTCCTAGGCCTGAACGCTCAGCTCCAAATACAAAGCCTATATTCTGTTTTTTTGTTCTTCTTGCAATGCCTTCTGCCGCGGCATCTTCAGGCGTAAATACGGGCTTTACCATGTCTCGTGGGCGCACAGTTGTTGCAAAGGCAAAGTTCAAGTCGGCGATGGATTGTGCAAGTGTGTCAAATACCTGCACGTTCATTTTTTCTAATGCCCCTGCCCCTGTGGCTGTTGCGCGTGAATTGGGCCAGCCATCACGAGGTTTTACAAGGCGCAAGTCATTTAAGCCAAAGTTTCGCATGGAGCGTGCTGCGGCCCCTATATTCTCACCCATTTGTGGGTTGTTTAAAATGATGGTGGGCATTTTTTTAGCCTTTGTAATGCGTATTTATTGTCACAGCCTATTGTTTTTTAGTGGGATTTCAAGAGAACTTTACTTTGGTTAGGTAAAAATGTTATAACTTTAAGGCGTAAATAATAATAATAATACGTTAAATGAAATTAAGGGGGGGGGATTGTTCATGCTGATGCAATCAGGGCTGCGTGATATTCTAGAAAGCAGTAATACGGAGTTCAATATTATTGAAGAGTTTTCTGAGTTAATGCCGCGTCGTAAGGTTTTGTTGTGCGACCATTTATTTACAGAAGGTCGTCAGGCATTTTATAATACGGTTGAGATTTTGTGGCCGGAATCCAGTCGTGCGGATGCAAAACGCCTAGAGAAGTTTTTGTTCTCTCTTAAAAATAGATCACATTAAGAATTAAAGTAAGCAAATGAAAAGGTAGTTACACGCGTTTTAGGCGCGTTAGGCTGCTTTTTTATTGTTCTTAAGTCGTTCTTTTACGTTTTCTGCGCCGATTAGTAATAATAGGCTGGCAAGTTCTGGCCCATGATCCATGCCGGTAATTGCTTGGCGAAGCGGCATAAATAAATGTTTTCCTTTGCGGCCAGTTTTTTCTTTCACAGCATTTGCCCATTCCATCCATGTTTTTTCATTCCATGGTGCCTCAGGTAATAATTCCAACGCCTCTGCGATAAAGTCGGCATCTTCAATGATAGGTGTAATATTGCCTTTTGCAACGCGCCACCATTCTTTCACATCTGATAGGAGTTCAATATTTGGCTTTACTGTATCCCAGAAATTAACATCCAGATTGTCTAGGCCGATCTCTGATAGCCGCGTTTTTATGTCGTCAAAGTTAAGATCATGTAAGATTTTTCCATTTAGGCGTATTAACTCATCTGGATCAAACTTAGGTGTTCCGCGTGAGAACTTGGTGATATCAAAATGCTTAATAACTGTTTGGATGTCTGTGAAGGCTTCAATTGGATCAGACGAGCCAAGGCGTGCCATAAGACTTACCACTGACATTGGCTCAAGGCCATCGTCTTGTAGTTCTTTTAAGCTAAGGGATCCTATGCGCTTTGACAGTTTTGCGCCTTCTTTATCAGATAGAAGTGGAAGATGTGCGAAAATTGGTGGCTGTGCGCCTAGGGCTTCGAACATTTGTACATGACAAGCGGTGTTGGATACATGATCCTCTCCACGTATAACATGTGTAATGCCATATTCAATATCATCAATAACGGAGCATATATGATAAAGAGGCGAGCCGTCTTCTCGGATTAAAACGGGGTCAGATAAATCTGCACCGCTAAATTTAACCGCGCCACGTACGCTGTCATCCCATGTGATCGGTGCATGGTTCAATTTAAAGCGCCAATGTGGGTGACGACCTTCGGCTTCGTATGTTTTTATTTTTTCATCACTAAACGAGAGAGCTTCACGGTCATAAATTGGTGGCAATTTGCGTGAGAGTTGGCTTTTGCGTTTCAGGTCAAGTTCTTCTGGGGTTTCATAACAAGGGTAGAGGCGTCCATCGGCTTTTAATTGTTCGATTCTCTGTGCATAGATTTCTGTGCGGTCACGTTGACGTGTTTTTTGGTCCCAATCTATGCCCAACCAGCGCAGGCCATCTTCTATAGCTTTCTCATATTCATCTTTAGAGCGTTCTTGATCTGTATCATCAATGCGTAGAAGGAAGTGGCCATTTTTTTCGCGTGTGAACAACCATGTAACTAATGCTGTACGTGCATTACCGATATGTAACATTCCTGTTGGTGATGGCGCGAATCTAACTTTAACACTCATTGATATCTATCCATATATTGATCTGGAACATCGTTATTTGTATCCAACGTATAAAGTAGACGCTGTTTCATTCATGCCCTGTCCAGATACAGATATGAATGAATATTGTTAGTCAGTCATTTAGATAGCGGGATTACGCATCTTTTTCAATCTTATTTACAAAATGATTTGTCATTGGATATCTTCTATCACTGCCAAAGGCGCGAAATGTTGTGCGTGTTCCTGGGGCAGATTGAAAACGCTTGAACTCAGAGTTCTTAAGAAGTTTTGCTATCTTGGTAATTGTTTCAGGGTGTTCCATGCAACGGTTACGCATGGTTATTAGATCTGGATCTGCATTTTTCCAGTCGATGTTATCGTATTCGATAAGTAACTTTAGAATATCGTCTAGTAAATCATATGGCGGTAAGCTGTCTTGATCTTTCTGATTCTCGCGCAATTCTGCGGTTGGATATTTTGTTAATATGCGCTCAGGGATGACCTTACTTAATTCATTGCGCCAAGCAGATATTCTATAAACATCTGTTTTGTAAACATCTTTTAGAGGGTTAAAACCACCACACATATCACCGTAAAGTGTGCAGTACCCAACGGCTACTTCTGATTTATTGCCTGTGGTAACGAGCATCTCTCCGCTGGTATTAGACAGCGCCATTAAAATTGTGCCCCTGATGCGGCTTTGGGTGTTTTCATGTGCTAATCCGTTGAGATTTGGGATTATATGCTCGAATGCAGTTACAGCTCCTTTTATTGAGATGATTTCATGCTTAATGCCAAGCATTTTGGCGCATTCTAGAGCGTCATCGATGCTGTCTTGTGATGTGAATTCAGAAGGTAACATAATCGAACGAACATTATCACAGCCAAGCGCATCTACGGCAACAGCCGCTGCTAATGCGCTATCGATACCGCCGGACAGGCCAATAAGAACGTTTTTAAAGCCATTTTTAAGGACATAATCTTTTAGGCCAGTGGTTATAGCCTCATAGGTTAGGCAGGGCGAGTTATCTAGGCGATCTTCAGAGTCATACCCGCTTGGAACTGTTATCGTATCTTTTCCTGTGAAAGTAACCGTTAGAACTTCATCTTCGAAGGCGGGGGCAATATATATTGTCTCCATATTTGAGTTCATTATGAAAGATTGACCATCAAACGTTAGTTCATCCTGACCACCACACATATTGAGGTAAATTAGGCTCAGGTTTGTTTTGGATATTGAATTTTTGGCAATCTCATTGCGCTTGTCATGTTTTATTGTGTTATAGGGGCTGGCATTTAAGGAAATTAATATCTCTGCGCCTTGCTTTTTTAGATGTGCCGCGACATCAGGATACCAAAGGTCTTCGCAAATGACTATGCCAAGCTTATGTCCTCTGAATTCTTGTGGCTCAGGCATTGAGCCTGCTTTAAATACTCTGGGTTCGTCAAATACATTCTCATTTGGAAGCATGTGTTTTTTTAGGATACCCTTAATCTCTCCCTTCTCTATGAGAAGAGCGGCATTAAATAAATCTTCGTTTTCTCGCAAAATGGTTGGAATAATTGCTGCTGCGGCATAATGTTCTGTTTGTTTGCAAATGAAGATTATTTTTTCTTCTACCGCCTTAAGGAAGGCAGCGTTGAGGACTAAATCCTGAGAGGGATAGCCGCATAGAAATAATTCAGGGAATAATATGAGGTCACTGCTGTCTTTGTTTTCATGCCAAATGTTGAGCATTTGTTGTGCATTGCCGTCAATATCCCCAGTTGTAGGGTTTAGTTGTGCAAGTGTAAAGCGTAATTCCTTTGCCATGAGGTATTCTCGTTAGTTTTCTATCATTACTTTTGATTATTGAGTGTTTTGTCTGTTCGTAGCTTTTTAAGCTCATCAGATATTAAAAATGCCATTTCCAGCGCTTGGTTTGCATTCAGGCGTGGGTCGCAATGTGTATGATAGCGGCTTGATAAGTCGCCATCACCGATTGCATCCGCACCGCCAACGCATTCAGTAACATCTTGTCCAGTCATTTCAATATGGACACCACCTGGATGTGTACCTTCTGTTTTATGAACAGCAAAGAACTGTCGAACTTCAGTCATTATATTGTCAAAAGGACGTGTCTTATAGCCAGAAGGCGATTTTATTGTATTTCCGTGCATTGGGTCGCAAGACCATATGACGCTGCGCCCTTCGCTTTTAACAGCGCGGACGAGTGGTGTTAGGTTTTCTTCAACCTGATCATGTCCCATACGTGCAATAAGGGTTAGGCGCCCTGGAATGTTTTCAGGGTTTAATTTGTCGATCAGGCGTAATAGCTCATCCGTTTTAATAGCTGGAGAGCATTTTAAGCCAATAGGGTTTTTGATTCCGCGTAAGAACTCAACTTGTCCGTTATCCAGTTGATGTGTGCGTGCGCCAATCCACAGCATATGCGCGGAGGTATCATAATAGTCACCAGTTAGGCTGTCTGTGCGTGTCATTGCTTCCTCATAAGGCAAAAGTAGTGCCTCGTGAGATGTATAAAAGTTTGTCTCTTTAAGTGTTGGTACGCTTTCAGGAGTAATGCCACACGCAGCCATAAAGCGAAGGGCATCATCAATACGATTTGCCATGTCTTGGTAACGCTCACCTAGAGGACTGTCTTTCACAAAACTAAGGTTCCATTGGTGTACTTTGTTTAAATTGGCGTAGCCACCACTTGCAAAGGCACGTAGAAGGTTAAGGGTTGATGCGGACTGATGATAGGCTTTTACCATACGTTGTGGGTCTGGCTCTCTTGATTCTTTTGTGAATTCCAAGCCATTTATGTTATCTCCGCGATAGCTGGGCAGAGTTACGCCGTCAATTGTTTCGATATCACTGGAGCGAGGTTTTGCAAATTGACCGGCCATACGCCCAACTTTAATAATAGGCATAGACCCCGCATATGTCATGATAACGGACATTTGAAGAATAACGCGGAAGGTGTCACGAATCTTATTGGCATTGAATTCAGCAAAGCTTTCGGCGCAATCACCGCCTTGCAAAAGGAAGCCATTACCATTTGCGACATTGGCTAAATTTTTTTGTAGGTTACGCGCTTCGCCAGCGAAAACAAGTGGTGGCAAATTTCTTAGCTCATTTTCCGTGCGCAAAAGCAACTCTTGATCAGAATAAGTTGGAAGTTGCAGGGCGGGTTTGTTTTTCCAGCTATCTGGTGTCCAAGTTTGTGGCATTACATTTTCCGTTCCTGTTTGATCATATTATAAAATATATTCGAAGTAAATCTTATGCCTTAAACTGTGTGGATAATCAAATATAAATGGTTGCCATTATGTCTTATTGTTTTTTTTCTAGACGAATACATTAATATGTGCGAAATATTATTTTGTTTTGGTGGCAACTTGGAATTGTATATAATTAATGCTTGGTTTTTCTCAACAATCTTTTGATTCTATAAAGGAATACTTAACTTTGACATCAGTCTCAGATGACTGGGTTGACAGAGATGTCTTGTTAGAGACACTTGATAGTGTGTCACAAAAATTTAATGACCATTATCAGCGCGCCTATGGTGACCTTAAGTATATATTTTCAGGTGATGTCGATGTTTCTTATCAAACAGCAGAAACAGTTCGCTTACTAAAGCGGTGGAGTGAAAGCGATGATCCTGTTTCTACTTTTGCTGTTATTGCTGCGGCGATGGAGCATTTGGGTTTTACTGCGGATAGAGATTCCCAGCATATTTTGCCAACGTTAATGGCTGCTATGCTGTCAGACGTACCCAACACCCTTGATTATCATAACAACATGCATTTCCGTAAGGTTGTACTGCATATTATAAGAATGGTCGTGGTGCATAATAATATTTGGTCATCAAATCAGCAAAACTATCTGGATAAGGGTAGAGTATCATTGCTTATTGCTGCTGCTGCTGTTCATGATTTGGGGCATAAAGGTGATGGAAACATTATTGATCGAAAATATCATATGGCGCAAATCGAACGTCGTTCTTATGGTTTGGCCAGCCCCTATTTAAAGGCAGCAGGTTTATCGGAAAGCATTCTTAGCGATATGGATATTATGCTTAGAACGACGGATGTATCTCCATTTGGTGATCCTATTAGTCCGGCAAGCCAGATGCGTAGAGCGTACGAGTTTCATTATGGTAGTGATGATGATATGGCCGAGGGAGATGATAATGCGAGTTTATTATTGTCTGACGATCTTGCCGTATTAGAAAATCGGGCAATCTTGTGTTTGATGTGTTTGATGCTGCATGAGGCAGATATTATGAATTCTGCAGCTGTAGATTATGATGTGACGTGCGGTGAATCTGTGTCGGTTAGCAAGGAACTTGGCTTGAGGCAAGCGTTTCCTGAGGATACATTATTGTTTTTAGAAAAGATTTGTTCTGGCCGTATGTTATCGGATTCTGCCTGTCATTTGGGTGCTAAGAATTTGGCAGAAATATTACAACGTGTAATGATTGATTATAAAAACGGTAATAAATCCTATATGTAAAGGTTGTTGCTGTTTATTCTTTCCAGCGATGGTGGAGCCATATCCATTGCTCTGGACGTTCTTTTATCCATTGTTCAAGTAGGATATGTGCGTCTTTAATGACATCATCAACAGGGCGCGGGGTTCCATCATCTTTAAATAAGGTAAGAGGGGGATAAGCCGTTAGCTTAAAGTTACAGCCGCTTATACGTTCGTTTCGTACAGGAATAAGAGGGCATTTATATCTTTGGCAGAGCTGCACAAATATAGGGTTTGTCATGGTGGGCATTTTGAAAAAATCGACTTCGACACCTTCATTATATTTTTGGTCTATAAGAATACCAATTGAGTGCGCTTCTTTAAGGGCTTTTATAATGAGTCGGCCGCTCTCTCTGGATTTTGGATATGCTTTAATGCGGCCATTCAGTGTACGCGCTTTAGTCAGCATTTTTGCTGTCCACGGGTTATTGGGAGCGCGGTATGTTAGGTCAATTGGGTGGTTTAGCTGTGTTAAAGTTGCCGCTCCATTTATTTCCCAATTGGCGAGATGGCCTCCAATAAAGATGATAGGTAGTGTTTTGTCGTTTATATATTGATCTAGATTTGCCAAATCCACGATATTCGTGTGGTGTTTGCTGATGCGTTCTAGATGTGGATATTCTGCGATGACGCGCCCTAAATTATCCCACATGCCTTTGATGATATTATCTTGCTCTCGTTTTGTTGTTTCGGGTAAGGCGCATTGAATGTGGCGCCGTGCCTTACGGCTAGTCGCAAGTTTTGGTCCAATTGTTCGCGCTATGTAACCACCAATATTTGAAGCGGTTTCAGGGGGGAGGATTCTGAAGAATACAAATAAGATAGCGAGTAGGGCTGCTTCCAAAAAATATCTCAAGCGTTTCATTTCCTACCTCTTTAGTTCGTTTTTAAGGAAATTAATCACGCTGCCTTCATCTTCCCAGACTAATTCGATTGGAAAAGTGTCGATGTTATTGCGATAATCGTGTGGAATACGTTGAAAGTCCTTTTCTGTGGTTAGAAGTTTTGCATTGTTTTGTTGGGCTTCATTGATGAGTTTATTCATATCTTTGGGGCTATAGGGATGATGATCTGCAAACTCATGGAAGGTGGCAATGTTCATATTATTTTGTTTAAGTGTGTTATAAAATTTTTGTGGGTGTCCTAAGCCAGCAAAGGCAACATATTTTTGTTCCCTATTAATCGTTTGCATGTCAGGTACCTGAATAGATGCATTAAATGTAGGAATATGTGCAGGAATCAATGACATGATATTGGTCTGATCATCACCAATAATGACAACGGCTTGCGTGCGTTCAAAGGCAGAGTTAATTGGTTCCCGCAAAGGGCCAGAGGGGAGGAGTTTTTTATTGCCAAGACCTGTTGTTCCGTCAATGACGAGTAATGATATATCCTTATGTAAAGAGGCGTTTTGAAATCCATCATCCATTAAAATGCAATCTGCACCAAGTTCACACATTAATTTTGCACCGTTATAACGGTTCACTGAAATTATTGTTTTTGAATGGCTTGCAAGAAGAAGAGGTTCATCGCCAACTTCTTTTGCATCATCCTGAATGTCGATGCACCGTGTTTGGTTCTCTGAACCACCATATCCGCGCGAGAGGAAATATGGTGATTGAAAAATATTATATTTAATCAGGAGTTTATGAAGAGCAATAATGGTTGGTGTTTTGCCACTACCCCCTGCTGTTATATTGCCAATACAAATAACAGGTATATCAACTGTATTTGTATGCCTGGAGCCTAAATTCATGTTTTGGCCTAGCTGGTAGAGCATACTAAATGGAGTTAGAAATTTCTCGATTAATGGCGTAGGTGATGAGGGTGAGCGATACCAAAACTGAGGGGTTTTAAGCGGCATTTATACAGACTCTGTTTTTGTTGCTAAAAACTTTGTTGAACCGCTAATTCTTAAAATGGGTTTTATTTCATTCATAATATTCTCTATAATGTGGTTCTTTTTATTTGAATATTTTAGTGCGGTGGTTTGTAATTCAACAATTTCACTCTCATTGCTTAATAATAGATTAAGTGTATCACATAAATGTGTCGGGTCACTTATACATAGCGCTGCTTTATCCATATTCATATCGTCAAATATATTTTGTAGGTTTTGAACGTTTGGTCCGTGTAGTATTGCGCAGTTCAGCTGGGCGGCTTCTATCGGATTATGACCGCCGCCTCCATCATCACTGAATGATCTGCCTATACAGGCGATAGGTGATAGGCGGTAGAACAGTCCTAATTCTCCTAGTGTGTCAACGATATATATATCATCATTTTTATCAGGAAGAGTTTTATTCTTTCCTCTAAATTTTATTTTCAAGTCAGAGTTACGGCATAAGTTTTTTATTTCTTCACGTCTTTCAGGGTGGCGCGGAACTATAATAGTGAGAAGCTCAGGGAATTTACTTTTTAGTGCTTTATGAACATTGCAGGCAATCGTTTCCTCACCTTTGTGTGTACTTGCGTAGAGCCATAAAGGGCGGTTTTGAATTGCTTGAGAGAGTTCGTTCAAATCACTTTGGATATAGTCGAGTGGATCTGCACTATATTTCAAATTATCTGTGACAAGTGTGTCTTTTGCGCCAAGTTGATTAAAATAGATTTGATCGGTCTCAGTTTGGCATAGTATTTTTGAAAAAGTAGACAAAGAAAATTTGGCAAGTGATGTCATTTTTTTCCAAGAGGAGAATGACTTTTCTGACATATGTGCATTTACAAGAATAGCTGGAATATTGTTCTTCCTTATTTCATTCAACATGTTAGGCCATAGTTCTGATTCCATCCAGATGACTGCGTTTGGTTGCCAGTGGTTGACGAACTTTTCTACCCATTTAGGGTGATCTAATGGAAAAAACTGGTGAAAAGCCTCTCTAGGGAGCCTGCGATCCATGAGTTGGGATGATGTGAGTGTTCCAGTTGTGACAAGGATGTTCATATCAGCATCCAGTGCAAGAAGGCGTTTTACTAGTATGAGTGCAGATTGTGCTTCCCCGACACTTGCGGCATGTATCCACAAGAGGAGGCCAGGCGGTCGAGGCAGATCACTGATCCCTTTTTTTTCAAGAAGGCGGTGAGGAATTTCTTTCCCAGCCTTGCATCGTCTATCTAAGATGAATGATAAAATTGCGCCACTATATAGTGTCAACATTCTATAGGTTTTATACATATACAATACTTTGCCGTTTTATCGAAACAAAAGCACTTAATTCAAGAATTATTAGCGCCCATAACAGCCCGCAGTTGCGCTAGTTGTTCCGTAGAGGATACCACCTGGGTGATAGCGACAACCGGGTTGAAGACAAATATGTTCATCATAATCTGTTGTTGTAGCACCTGTTCCTGCTCTTGTAACGCGAAGTCCAGTTGGAATAGGTCGTCCTATAGGTGCCGGTTGCCCTGAAGAACATGAACAATTCCCAGTCGCAGGACATGTTGGTGGCGTTAGATGTGCTACATATGTTTGAACTGGATCGTTCGTCCATGGACCACTTGTTAGCGCGGTTGTTAGGTTTGCAGCCCATTGTAAAGGAATAGGCGTACATAGTGAGGGAATTGTACGTTTGTCTAACACCGCTGCTCCCGCATATTCTGCTAAAGTAAAAAATCCTTCGGTTGTTGAGTTAGAGGCAAAGTTTATACATTTGGCAGCATGCCAAACTTTCTCCATAATATCACAGCTATATGCTGTTCCGCCGATTGCGGCTGTGGGTGTGTGTTTAATTGCGAGTGCTGCAGTATGACCACCAAGTAATCCAACATAGTATCCAAAGTTTGCAGAATGATATGCAGCAAGAGAGGATGTTACTAACCTTTGCAGGGTCGTATCCAGACTTGTAGAGCTTAGAGGTGTTCCAAAGAGATTGGTTTCACTGAGCATTTCATCCCCGTGATCTGCCAATTCCCATACAAGAGTATCAAAACAGGTATATTCGAATACGCTATCGGGTTTTAGAATTAGGTTTTGATTTTGAGTTATTTCCCTTTGCGCCTCTAACCATGCGCGTGCAGAAAGAGTTTCATAATAGAGGGCATCACAGGGGGATGCAGGAATAACAGGAACTCCAGCATGGACATTAGATATTCCTGCGGAAATGAAAAGCGTAAGGAGCAACCCCAATCGCAAGCTAGCTCTATATACTGATCTAATATTCATTTCTTTCACCTTATATTCCTTTTCTACTCTGTATTGTAATCAATTTTTATATGTTTAGGCAAATGTCTATTTTACGGCAAGCATACTCCGACCAAAGCTCCTGGCGAAGGAAGGGGGGCGCCGATGATATATGGGATTTTTGCAGGTATGTACCTACATCCAGGATTTGGACAAATATGATCGTAATGAATCTGATATGTTCTTGCGATGAGTACGCCTGTCGGTCCGGTACTGATACTGCCGGATATGTTATATGTGATAATTGGAATTCCTGTTGGTAGTGGTGGAGTTGAACAAAGAATAACCCCTGTGGCATTTCCTGTTCCTGGTACATATGCACCTGCTGCTCTAATGAGGTCAGTATGTGTGTCCATTATATCAAATGCTGAGAATACATTAAGGTTAGAGCCTGTTGGTGCATCACAATTATTTGCAAGTCTGATTAAATCATTAGAGAAACCTGTGTTCGATCCACCTACAGGTCCGCCAGGCGTAGGGCACTTCTCCACAATACCACCGCTGTCCATAATTGTCCCAGGGGATGTGTTATCCAGTTTAGTTGCTGGTGTCCCACTTGTGATGGAGTCGTTGGATTGACGAGCTGGTGAACATGCTTGGGGAATTGTTCTTGGATCACCTTCATTCGCATTTGTGCCAACCAAATGTGCAAATGACCGAAATCTATCATCTTCACCAAAATCGACACATTTTGAAATTGCCCATATGGTTGACATGTGAGAACAGCTATATGTTGTGTTTCCGATACTGCCAGTGGAGAGATTGTTGTCAATTGTGCTGGCTTCGCCCATGAAGGTGTGACTAAAATTATCATCAATATAGTCTTGGAGGCTGTCCATGAGGAAGTCTTGTAATATGTTATCCAAGCGGTCAGTTTCAAAGACCGAATAATCGTCTTGATCAGGTAATAAGCCAGAACCAGCGCCGGTGTTAATTGTAGTATCACGGCTGTGATCTGGGCAAGTGCTACTACAGCTGCCGGTGTCAACACGTCCATCACCAGTATCATCACCATGTTCGCCACCTGTCCACAGTTCAATTGTGACATTATCCCATTTTTGGCTTTCACTGAAAAAAGCGCCATGATGTGCTGTCATGTCGATTAACTCATCAAAGCAGGTGTACTCCAGAACACTGTCTGGCTTGTGAATAAGTTGTTCCGACATAAGCACTTCGCGGCTGGCTTCCATGAAGGCACGGCTATATATTTGGTTCATGAAGTTACCATCACAGGCACCACTAGTGCCGTCTTTTAGGCCATTAAGTGCGTTGTTTGTCCCAGCATTCGTGTTTGTGTAGATATCGTAATCGGTACAGGGAATACCAGCAGAGCAAGCCGCGAGCGCAGAATTGCTTCCTAAAATCATGAAAGCGACACTTAAAAATAGAATATGAATGATGGCGCAATTTGTTTTCAGCACTATATTTTATTTACCCTCTATTTACTCAGCCCCTAGTATATACATTTTTTGGGACGGCGACCACATATATATGTCAAAATTGTAATCATTTGTATCATTTGTGAATGCTAGAACATCCTTTATACCATGAGAGTTTGTTCCACCGATCATTAAGCTGTACGCTTTGATTTTGGATAACAAAAGAATTCCATCTTTTTTTTCTGCAAGGATTAAATGCGTACACCATTTTGTTCGAGTGTTACATCGCCGTTGTTTTAGTATATGTTCGTTTATGCCATCATTGTTTAAATCTATACCTGATATTTCGTATTGGGACAGATTTGTACCGTATGTTTTTTCTAAAAATAAATCGATTTGATATTGCAGAGAGGTACTTATTTTTTTTTCATATTCCAGAGGTTCAATGGCATGAGCGGGATTGAAGTAAATCAGACAGCCAAGAACAATGTATAAAAATGCAAATGTTCTTCTCATCAAAATACCTCTCATAGAGTGCCAATATGAACTATAGCACTCTTTATAATGATAACGAATTATCTGGATAACTTTTATGTTTAGACTAAGTCGATATCAAGGATAGCCATATTAAAATCAAAAGACGTTTCACCTTCATCAATGATTTTATAAAGAACACCAATAAACTCACCATCCACCATGACCTCTATAGAATCTTCTGCTTTTTCTCTTTTCATGACTGTGATGCCCGAGCATTTGAACGTGCGTTCAAGATGTGCTTTTAATTGTGACATTTCTTCGGGGCTAAAGCTCATTTTATAATCCTTAATTGGTGTTGTAGGTTGGTGTAATTATTCTTTAAGTCCATTGGATACGGTGTTATGGCATGCTTTGGCAAGTGTTTTTCTGTCCGAATAGTCTTGTGCCTTTATGGGAGTATGAAAAGTGAGAGAAATCTCTGCCCCTTGATTCTTTGCAAAACGCCATAAATGCGTTCCTAGAGGGGTATCCATATTGAGATGCCATGAGTAAAGGTCACGGTCAAATTGAGTGCTGATTTCTTTTTGATTAATTGTTTTCATTTTTATTGTGATGGGCTGTACAAGGATGTCCGGTAAATTGTCCTGAAGTGCAATAGAGAATAGACTGGATTTGAATGGTAGAACTTCTCTGCCATCTGTTGATGTGCCCTCAGCAAAGATGATGAGTGATTTATTCTGTTCAAGCATTGCGTTCAATGCTTGCCTACCTTTATCGGCATCTGCACGGTTGCGACTGATGAATGCTGTTTGCTGTAATTTGGAAAGAAAGCCGAATACTGGCCATGATGCGACATCTTTTTTTGCTACGAATGAGGCAGGGATAACACTGCCTAGTACAGGGATGTCGAGATATGAAATATGATTGCTGATATATATTGTCTGATGTGATTTGTTCGGTGTGCCAATGACTTTAACTTTGATTGAAAAAATAGTGCAGATGGCTTTTTGCCAAAGATATGGCAGGGTGTACGCGTATTTCCCTGTATGGAATTTTAATATAATGGCTTGTACCGGCACAACAGGGAGTGTTAGCAGTATAAAAAGAAGAAATTTGAATGATGCTTTTACAGTGTTCATTAGGGATACTTAATTTTTATGTTTTTTGGCCGGGCATAGATTTTTGGATTTTACGTTCGTAATATTTTCGATAGCGATCTGTCATAAGACTGGTCTGAACAACAATACACACATCAATTGTGTCGAACTGATGGTCGATAACAGCGCCCTCACCAATTGTTGCACCCAAGCGAAGGTATCCTTTAATCAGGGGGGGGAGCGATGCAAATGCTCGCCGTTCGTTCAGAGATTCCTTGGGTATAATATTCATGTCAATATAATGTTCTTTTAGGGCGATGGGGCGAACGTTTTTAGGTGTGGAATGGAAATGATGTAAATACGATAATTGTGTAGAAATTGCATCGACATCAACGCCTTGAAAACTGGCGCAGCCAAAGAGCAGGTCAATGTTATGTTCTGTAATATATCCAGCAATGCCTTGCCATAATAGATTGAGTATTGGTTTCGTTCTGTATTTGGCAAGGACGCAAGATCGACCCAGTTCTAGTAGGTACTGGTCACTTGAGATTAATCTATCAATATTATATTCATTATCTGAATAGAAGCGCCCATGTTTTTTGGCTACGCTTTGGCGTAGAAGCCTGTATGTTCCAACGATTTGCTCTTCATTGGTTTTATTATTCTTGGTTAAGACAATGAGATGATCCGTTATATCATCGAAGTCATCAAAATCACGCTGTTGCGTACGCATCTCCGCATTTGGCTTTGCACCATATTCTTCATAGAAAACTTGATAGCGGAGCTTTTGTGCCTCCACAATTTCATCTGCGCTACGGGCAAGCCGGACATACGCACTTAAGTAGTCATTATTTGGAACTGCTATAGCAGGGGACTCAATCATAAATGTGGCCGATTTTGCAATGTATCAATTTCATAGTTGGCTTATCCTAAAGACTAACGCGTTAGGGTCAAGGTGTTTCATGTGATTGTTACTTGTCATTGTGTGTGTAATTCCATAGACATGGGTAAAGGGTATTTAGAATAAAGGTCTCATCATGCTGTCATTTCTTTTTGTGTGTACTGGTAATATATGCAGATCTCCTATGGCCGAAGCTATATTTAGAAATCGTATGCGTATCTCTGGTCTGGATGTCCAATATGATTCGGCGGGAACGCATGGCTATCATATTGATGAAGCCCCCGATAGAAGGTCTATTGTGGTTGCACAGGCGCATGATATTGATATGGCGGGTTTATTTTCACGAAGATTGGAACGCTCTGATTTTGATCATTTTGATTATTTGATTGCAATGGATAAAGGACATGAAAAAGTGATGGTTAATCTTAGCGCAGATGAAAATCATAGGCAGAAAGTGAAGCTATTATTAGATTATCATTCTGATTATCGTGGTATGGATGTCCCTGATCCGTATTATGATGATATGAAAGGATTTGAACATACTTATAATTTGATAGAGCAGGGTATTGATGCTCTGATTAAGGAAGTTCTTTAATCTGGTTCTTTCGGACTGTCCTGTTCTTTAATATCTGGTTCCTGCGTCTTGCGCTCTTGTTTTTCTTCTTGTGCGGCGAGCATATCCTCATGAAAATTATCCAGTTTCACATATTGTTGTGCTTGCTTGATTCTGGAACATGTTCCAACATTAAAGAGTTCCGTTAGTTTTTTTCCCATATGCGAGAATGGCCCCCAAACCGCAAAAACGGAAAATGCGCTGATTGCAAAGCTGATGTTTTTGGGGCTTGGATCTCCAGAAGCTAGACCTTCAATCACGGATTCATCAAATGTGTTGAGTACGGTAATCGCATGTTCTTTTATAAACAGGCCTTCCGTTGCGAATTTTACGGCCTCTACTTTTTGCTGCAAAATATTACTGGGCAGGGCTTTGTTTGTTTCATGTACTTCTTTGATGAAATCAGGAGGGATATGCCCATGAAGGATATGTCCTTCTTTGATTCGTCCTTGTGTGGCATCTGTGAAATGTTCTTTTTGCTTTACTTTGTGTCTTGATGCATTTGAAAATACTTTGAAATTTTTAAGCATTCTGGGGATTGTTCTGGCGCCTGATCCAATATTTTTCCAATGTTGAGGCATGAGTATATTTGTACTGACATCTTTGGCGGCTTGTAGTGGAATATTTATTGTTGCGCGTGTTAAAGCCATGACGGCTTTAGTCATTAAAATTGGCGTTTTTTTACCAAAATTTAGTAAAGATTCTTTTGGGAAGAAGTATAATTGTAGGCAGACGTCATCTATTTTATCTTTTAACGCACCTTTTTCCGTGAATAGTTTACGCGCCGCGATGATGTTGTTGAAAGTGTTCGCGGGGTAATTTTTTAGATCATGATTATCAATACCTTCGTAAAGAAGGCCTGCTTCATGTGTGCGTTTTTCTAGGATATTCAGAGCATATTTCTTATTAAGTGGGTCTTGGCGACTTGTTTCGTATTCTTCCAAATGTTTTAAAACGCTCATGAATTTTTGAAAAGTTATGCCTGTTTCTGTGCCGATGGCGATCGTTAAAGCCGCTCCTGCGCCTGCGGCTTTAACCATTTCTGGGGTGGGATTGGTTGCTGCGATGAACCAGGTGGGTGTATTTGATATTCCCTCAAGACCAACGGCTTTACCACTATCGAAGATGCCTTGATAATAATGCATTGCCGCTTGTTTTACCAATGTAACTGCTTTTTTCTCATTCCAATCTGCAGATTTGTGGACCGCTATTGGTACAGATTTTTTCTGAGATGTGTGGTTGTCATTATTGGTGGTGGCGGTAACGGTGTTTGTTTTTGTGCTGGCTTGGATTTTGTAGTCCAATGCCTTTTCTATTTGTTGTTGTGTTTCATCTGAAAGCTCAATGCTATTTCTTTTTAAATATCCGTGAAAGACTTTGTATGATTGGTGTAAAGCCATCTCATTTTTAATGCCAATAGGCGTATTTGATTTGTCTTCTTCATCTCTACCATCGAAGCATTCGCATTTTATATCGTGCAGGAGTGCCTTAAAAGCTTTTTGCGGTAAGTATCCGCCATGATCGTTGATATCTTGCAGGAATTGAACAAGGCTTGAGAGTAATTCTTCATTGTTTTCGGCATTAGTCAGGGTAAGGGAGACATCTTCCTCACCGTCATTAAACGTAAAGATTTTGTATAATACATCAATGTCTTTTGTGTCGTTTATGCTCAAGTTATAATCTTTTTATTTCAACCCTGTTTTCCTTAGCATAATTAATTCGGAAAAGTCTGTCAATTTTATGCTGGTTTTTTCACAAAGCACTTGAATAATGTGATTATGTGGCGTATGTTCCGACATCGTTTTTGACGAGTGTGCGCCCGTAGCTCAGCTGGATAGAGTACTTGACTACGAATCAAGGGGTCAGGAGTTCAAATCTCTTCGGGCGCACCATTTTCTTTTATTCCCCCGATTTTTCTGCGGCTAAGCAAGCATCAATAGCATCATCGATACAACTCATCATGTACTCTGGGATTTTTCCATGCTGCGTTACTTTAAGTTTTTTCAAAATGGACATAAAGTTAGGATCTGCTGAAACTTCTGCCGCTTTTATGGCCCAGGTTCCGTGAAAGTCTCCTTGTAACTCTTTTATGATGGGTTGTTTAATATAGGTACTTTTCCTTATAGCGAGTCCGGTTAAACGTTGCCATATCACTTGATAAAGACCCCATTTAGAATATTGGAAGTGTATTCAGAAGTTTTATAGCTCTACATCCACAGGATTGATACTTTGCGTGCATTTGTAGGGGCTTATATGACTATTGATATAGTTGTATTCTGAGTTGGGAGTAAATAATGATCTTTGGGCGAATAATATTTGGTTTTGTGATTGCTGTAATGCTTTCTGTTGTTGCAGGATAAGCGGAAGCGTCGGACATAAGGAATTCGAAATTCCCTCTTTTTGTGGGGGTGGAGAGGGTTTATATTTATGTTGATCAGAATATTTCTAAGGAGGAAGAGGGAGAATTACCATCTGCGCTGCGTGTGAAAAATATAAGAAGACGGATTGTTGATATGTATACAAGGCGCTTTTCTTCCAAGGATTGTAAAGAGTTTTTTAAGGAAACACGCAACTCCAGAAAGCCTTATGGATGTAATGATCAGCCTGTTACGTTGATTGAAGATTCTGGCGCATATAAAGAGCTATCAAAATATTCTTTTGATCTAAATACAAAAACCCCCGGCACGTTAAATGTGATCCTTCGTATGCGGGTTATAAAAAACACTAAATACCATAACCCGCCCCTTGATCCTTCGTTGGTTGTCTATTCTATAGTTCAATATAGGGCAGAACAAAAAATACCGATTTGGTATGGTGTTCGGCCTGTGGCATACCCACTTGATCAACAAAATGAAAGATTAAAGGGGTTTTTGGACGGCTTCATAAAAGGTCATATTCATTAATCTATTCAGAAATCCTCATGTCGCTATGGGTTTATATTTTGGATTAAATAGCAGATTATTGGGGCAACTTTCCTATGATTGATTATATAGAGAAAGACCCAATTTAGGAATTTGAAACGATATTCTCTTCATCCACTCATATTTCTGTCCTATTACTGCCAAATAATTTATCCACAGAATTTAAATTTTGTTAATTGGTGTATTTATTTCACTCACCCCTTGAGTAGCCCGAGGTATTTTAGGGGAATTAGACTAAAAACAAAAATCGCCTATCATATTGAAACAATTGAAAGAAAAGTGGTGCGCCCTACAGGAATCGAACCTGTAACCCCCTGCTTAGAAGGCAGGTGCTCTATCCAGTTGAGCTAAGGGCGCACAAAGAAAATATATTCGATAAACTGCATAAAAATGACAGATAAATCAAGT
Source organism: Zetaproteobacteria bacterium (assembly GCA_002747015.1). The sequence continues at coordinate 15,319 of NVXI01000001.1, read as the reverse complement.
CTTATTCTTTATATTAACAAAGATATTATTTGAAGTTATCTGAATAGTTTTTAGGTTTTATGCGTCTATCATTTGATACAATGACAGTATAATCCCAACCTTTTTTGTCCGCAAATGCAATTGCGTCTTCACAGGAGCTAAAATTTAAGCGGATTTGGTTCAATGTATCACTGGTAGGTGTCCAGCCCATAAGGCTTTCTCCACCACCTATATTGTGGTCTTCGTGTTCAAGCACCCATGTGGATGCGTTTCCACGCCCAGATTGCATAGCATTTTTTGTTGGTTTAAAAATTGTAACATTCATAATATTTTATATCATTCTTAAATAGAAAATTGGACTTTACCAGCGATAAATACGTCTGCCAACTAAACTTATTATAATTCCAAATAATATATAGGGTAAAAGATGATAACCATATAAATGTCCTATGTTATCGGACATGCAGATAATACGTAAGCCAAGATAGCCCATACCTCCTATAGCCAATGCGTTCATAAGGGACATGCTAATTGGATGTGTGGTTTTACCTCTCGTGGACATTAGAAAGAGTGCAATCGCCGGGATCACACCAAAGATTATTGATTTCATTGAGCAATGATGAAAATAAATATGTGGAAGATCATGTGTTTCCATAGTAGTACGCAAAATAATCTGAAGCGAAAAGGCAACAAAAAGAGTAATCGGAACAACCAGCATCCATTTTTGCCCTCGCATATCAGGTACGCAGAGCCATGAAGAACAAAATGCCGCACTGATTGATATTGCGAGAATTTGTAACAATTCAAAAATGTAATTTGGATTTTCTAATTTATCGGATAAATCCGGGCGGATTTTCAAGAAAATAATAATTAGCAAAGTATATGAGACAGCCAAGACAGACCATAAGGCCAAATGGCGTATAGGGTGAGGCATGACCTTTATTCCCGAAAAATTATCGGATAAAGACGCAATTAGACTTTCTGTGTTTTGCTTTTTGTTACTCATCTTAACCTAAAATATTTTTTAATTTATTTGTTGTTCTATGCGCAGAAACTTTCACAGCTGAAACGCTCATGTCCATTTCATTTGCAACTTCTTTTGCACTATACCCTTCTACTTTCATCATTCTGAAAATCTTTTGCTGCTTTACTGGTAGTGATCCAATTGCTGCTTCTATATCTTTTAATTCGCCAGTGGACGTCTGAAAGGTTACATTTTTTGCAAAAATATCTGTATTTTCTTTGCAAAGTTCTTTTGTTTTCTTGTCTCTGTAATATTTGCGCAACAGATCTGTACGTCTGAATTGTATAATGGCACTTAGCCATGGCTTGAACGGGCGATCAGAACTGTATGAATTCAATGATTTATGAACGGAGATTAGAACTTCTTGTGTTATATCCTCAACCCAGTCAGGATTAGATAATCCTCCAGAAAGACGAGCTTTTATAAACGGAACAATCTGAGTAAGCAGCATCGCATACGCACGTTTATCCCCTGACTGTGCTTTGACTGCCAGGTTTTCCCATTGCTCATTTTCATAAATCTTAGTCATATGCGAGGTTATTTCCCCCTAGAAATTGACCTCGAATGCTATCTTGCAATCGTACAAAAATCAAGAAATAATCAAGTATGAATCGCATCATATTTATGCTTAATGACAGGAAAAGGGTCGGTACCGATGTTTGAGGCATGTATTATATGGTGTCTAAGTGTTTTGATATCAAGAAGTAAAGGAGTAATGTTGTGATTGATCGTATAATAGGACATAGAGGGGCAGGGGTGCTGGCTCCGGAGAATACTTTGGGTGCGCTACTGGTTGCGCATRATCTYGGCCTATCCCATGTTGAATTTGATGTGCGCTTAACYCAAGATCACATACCAGTTATATCCCACGATGATAGTTTGGTTCGGTGTGGTCATATTAACCAACTTATATCAATGTCATCTTATGCGGAGATTAAGGATATAAATATTGCACAGTATTATGCCTTGGATAGCATTCATGCAACGATACCAAYGCTARAAGAATACTTACTTRAAGCAAAAAGATTAGGGCTGCATTGTCAGGTAGAATTAAAGCCKAATAAAGGTGAAGAAAACCTTCTCGTAACGATTGTACAAGATGTGCTTGATGATTTCTACAARGRCATACCTGATACTGCRCTTCCTCTTGTGACCAGTTTTGTTCCAGAATGCCTCAAAGGTTTTAAACAAAAAGCAARGCGTTCATAYAAAACCGGAATTTTAGTCAAGGTTGAACAGACAATAGAATGGAAGAGATTCGCCACGCTGTCTCAGTGTGACTTCGTTCACTTACATGCATTATATCTCAAAAAAGAAATTGYGGATGATGTGATCAAGTCGGGCTTTCTTATCAATGGATTTCACTTAAACCATCCAGAAACAGCCAAAAAAGCAATTGCACTAGGTTGCCAGAAATTCACATGTGATGTGCCGGATATATTTTTATAAAATTTTATCATTATTTTCTTGACTAAATTCCGGTATATAAGTTATCAGTCATATTAACTCTTTCGAGAGTAACTGTATAAATAAATATAGGTTGAAAACATGGCTGAGGACAATGTTCGGAGCTACATAGTTGGGCATAGAGGTGCTGGAAATTCTGCACCCGGAAGCACAATGAGCGCGCTATCTAAGGCAGCTGAACTTGGTCTGGGATGGGTCGAGTTTGATGTACGATTGACGGCGGATAATCATTTAGTCATCGCAAATGCAGATGATTTATTTGAATGTTCTGGCCAAGCCATAAAAATTTCTGAAACTTGTTTAGATGATTTGTTGAAGGTTGATGTCGGCCACTCATATCAAAAGACAAATGATATTCATAGAATTCCTTTATTTGAAGATGCGGTTAAGTTCTGCATAGATCATAATATCCGAACACAAATTGAATTAAAGGCCGAAGTTGGTAAAGAACGGGTGCTCGCACTCGCCATTATTGATTGTCTTAATTCAGATGACCTTGCCTTTTCAGCAGGAAGAGAGCCACTGATAACAAGCTTCTCTTCTGAGTGCCTCATGGCTGTTAATGATTATTCTGAAAAGTCTTTAGATACGGGGCTGCTTATCCATACGCATTTAGCCAATGATTGGGAAGAAGTGGCCAATACAGTAGACCCCAAATACGTTCATTTTTATGGCGGGGCTATTGATGATGGTGTGCGTCTAACAGATAAATTTGGGCAATCTGTTCAAGATGCAGGTTATTTACTGAATGCATATAAAGTTAACTCACAACAAGATGCAAAGGCGGCGATTAATGCCGGTGCACAGAGGTTTACATCAGATGAACCAGAACTTTTATTAGGGTTGGAGCGTTAATATCATGACAAACAATACTATATCCAGAGTTAAGAGACACATATATTCAGGCTTGCAACAATGTTGTGTTTGTTCTGCTTACAGGCGAGGGATATTCGCACTTCTGGTAAGCGGGAGGCTATGTATTGCCTGTATATTTATAATAATTAACGATCTATCTAAATCTCCATATTTTATGGGGATTTTTTTTGTTTCTTTTAATCACATAATTTTTCAGAGAAGAGGGTTTGCCTTATGAATATTGAAAACTCAGTTGTATAGAAAGTGAGTTTCGCCAAGAGCTGATCCATAGAGGTCAGAGATACAAAAAATAACATTTTAGATAGCAATAAATCGCCACACGACGCGGCGGTTGGTGTTTTGTGCGTCCAAATTACAAATATTTTTATAATGGAAAATAACATGAAAAATGAAAATACAGTACTAATTGATACAGTGATAATTCCTGTTGGCGGCTATGGTACAAGAATGGGAGAGACAACAAAAGCAGTTCCAAAAGCTCTGTTACCAGTAGGGGATAGGCCCTTAATTGTACATGCGGTTGATGAAGCGATTGCATCAGGTGCAACAAGAGTAATTATTCCCTGTCGGCCAGATGATGTTGAATTATTTCAAAAGCAATTCTATGGAAATGGTAGTAGAGATAAAATAATTGAGCAGAATGGGCGTAATCACCTTCTTAGTAATAGGGAGCTCCATACACAGGTAGAGATTGTTGCAATATATGCCAAAGAAGGTCCCGCCTCAACCATTGCACAGCTTGTGAGTGAAAGGTCTATCGGCGCATTTGGCGTCATATTACCGGATGATTTGATGGTTGATCGTATACCTGTTTTAAAGCAGATGATTGATAACTTCCATAATAATCGCGTTACAAATATTGGTGCGCGCCAAGCATGCCTTGAAACTGAGAACCCTAATAACGTTACATTTGTTAAGATGCAAACGTTGGATGATGGAACACAAATAACCAACACAATTCAAATAAAGCCAGGAAAGGATTCCCCTGTCTCCAATGATGCGACCTGTGGACGATATATATTTGATGAGTTTTTTGCAGATATGGTGGAAGACTGTGATAAGATTGGATTAAAAGAAGTCTCTATGAGCGCAGTTATTAGGCATTATGCCGAGAATGGTGGTGTAAATGTTACTCAATTAAATTCAGCAAAATTTTATGATTGTGGTGATCCTGTTGGATATTACAAAGCACAAGCTGCATTCATGCCACCGCACATATTGATGGATGCCTTTACAAAAGCAACTCAAACGGAACTTATTATGCAAGTTAGATTATCTGCCCCAAGCTCTGATAATCTAGAAATAAGTTCGTAGGAATATAGGGTACAGCCTAAAATAATTGAAGAAGGCAGTTACTGTGTTCTATGGTAAAAACATGCTAATGTATGTACATTTGTATGTCACAAACCAAACTTATATGATGCTATCACTATACTTAGATCGTAGTGTTTCAGGTTGTTAATTACTTTAGAAATAATTAAGAGAGCGAAAAAAATGAATGGTGTTGACGTTGTAGAGCTTACTGAGAGTATTGAACTGTTAAAACAGAATACGGCCCTGCGTTCCTTTGATATTAAAACTAAATCCACATGGTTATATGGCGCTAAGTCCGACACTACAATATTTCGTGGAGAAGAGGGTGCCAATACAAATACTAAAATGCTTTGTGATTTTTCTTTAGATCCAGAAAATATTGCGGCAAAAGAGTGTGCGTGTCCTACAGAGCAAGTTTTAGCGGCTTTATCATCCTGCTTGATTATCGGAATTAGTTATAATGCCAGCTTTCGAAATATTTCTATAGAGACATTAGAAATAGATGCTGAAGCTAATATTGATATCGGAGGGTTTCTAGGGTTAGAGGCGCAGCGAAATGGCTTTAATACTATAACGCTAACATATCGAATTAAGACAAATGCTAGTGAAAGTGATCTACGTGCTTTAGTAAGTTATGTGCAAAAAACTTCTCCAGTTTTTGATATTATTACAAACAAACTCGACAATTTTGTTTCCAGTATCGAAGAAATTTAGCTAGGCTGAATAAAATCAACGAATATAGGGAGGCTTATATGGGCGTTTTACAGTTCCGTCTATGGTGCATCAATACAAGGGAAATGTCGAAAATTACTAATTTTTCTGTGCTTAAGGATGTGTCTGACCCTAATATTATAATCATGCAAAATACAGGTATGCAGGATAAAAACCAAAGGCCTATTTTTGAAAATGATATATGTTGTGGAAAAATAAATATTGTTTGTGTCAGTAAAGAAGTTACAGGGCATGTGATATATAATACAAAAAATGCTCGTTATGAATTAAAGGATAATGAAAGTTCTGTGCCTTTATGTATGGGAATAGACTTGGATATTATCGGTAATATTTATGAGAATGAGGAGCTGCTAGCGACTGATATAAATGACAAGGTTACATCAACATGACTCCCAAGAATGACCTTTCACTTGAGGAAGTGTTATGTAATCTGAAGAATTGTCAGGAAACTGTGCATCAACGCGAGTCTGAACTCAATTTGTTTAAGGACATTAGTCGTGCCATTATTTCCAATCGAAATCTACAGGAAATATTAGTACTCACTGCGAACAAAGCACGCGAGTTGATAGGAGCGGAGCTCCTTATTGTGCCTATGATTAATGAAGATAATAAATCTTATACTTATTCTGCCGCAAGCGGAAAAAACGCTGAAGATATTGTCGGGTCCGAATTTGCCATGCATGTTGGGATGTGTGGCTGGGTCTTAACGAATGAGAAGCCCCTCAGGTTTAGTAGAGATGACCCCTGGGAGTCTGAGTGCAAAACAACATGGGAGGATAATGTGAATAGTGCGCTGCTGGTTCCCATTATCGGAGATAGCGGTATAATCGGAGGGTTATCGGGTATAAAGTCAAGCCATAGYGATGGCTTTTCACAACGAGATCAAGATTTACTAGAGCTCTTTGCTAATCAAATAAGCATTGCGATTGAGAATGCACGGTTATTTAAAGAATTGGAGCATAACAATCGAGTTTTAGATGAAAAAAATCGRRAAATAARACTATTTTACGATACYRCGATGGCTATATCAGAAGCCCCTGACACTGATGGTGCACTTGAGGAGGGGGTTAARAAAATATGTGAGTATACTGGCTGGAAAATCGGAAGTTTTTATTATTATAATGAAGAGAARGATATTTTGCTGTCTGGKAAACGGTGGTATTCTAGCARTCCMGCWTTATTTCTTGAAAGACTACAAACATTTTCCWTGTGCTTTCRMCGTGGMTATGACWTRCCGGGRCGAGTRTTRGCAACTGGAAAAACAGTTTATGTTAGAGATCTYGTTACAGATAAGWGTTTYCTTCGTTCTACATATTTRGAAGGAAGCAACATAGGTATAGGCATAGCTCTACCTATTTATATTACAGGAAAGTTRTATTGTGTTTTAGAGTTTTTTACATCTGAAGATACATCAGAGTTTGACGATAAAATAGAAAATACAATTAATTATGTTTGTGAACAAATTGGACAATCTATAGAGCGTAAAATAGTTCAAAACGCCATATTAGATGCTAAGGATAAGGCTGAAGAGGCAAATAATTCGAAAAGTCGTTTTTTGGCTACAATGAGCCATGAACTCCGTACACCGCTAAATGGTGTCCTTGGAATGTCTCAGCTTCTTTTGCTTACTGAGATGAGTGAAAAGCAAAAACTGTATACTGATACAATTAATAAATCTGGCGCGACTTTATTGAACTTAGTGAATGATATATTAGAATTTTCAATGCTGGACTCTGGAGAAACAAAAATATTGTTAGTTGCCCTTAATTTACATACTTGCATTAAAGAAGTCTTGAATAATCTTCAAGAAATAACCAGTGATAATAATGTTGATTTGATTTTTGATTCTAACACACAAGCATTAGGTGCCTTTATGCTTGACCCTATCTGCATAAGGAAAATTGTTTATAATTTAGTGAATAATGCCGTTAAATTTTCTAAGGGGGGACGCGTTATTGTTAGAGTTTTTGAAACTGGGGAATATCGTGATGATCAAGCGCGTATACGTTTTGAGATTGAAGATTCTGGTATTGGAATTCCCCAAAATAAACTTGAAATGATTTTTGAGAGCTTTACACAAATTGATGCATCAACAACACGCCAATTTGGCGGTATAGGATTAGGCTTAGCTATTTGTAAAAAAGAAGTGGATCTCATGGAAGGAACAATTGGTGTGGAAAGTGAAGTAAATAATGGATCCTTATTTTGGTTCGAAGTACCTACAAAAAAGGTACATTTAGAGGATGGTAAACTATAAAACAGCCTTCTTATGAAATAGAGCTGTAGAGGGAGTATAATATTGAAGGCTATATTTTAACTTATTTTCTGTTCATCATAATGTCGGCAGTATCTATGTTATGTTTTCGTAAAAAGGACATAACCGTAAGTAGTTTCTGCATTGATACATCTTTATCGCCTATAATGATTATTTGTTTATTATCAATGATTTGTGTTTTAAGATTCTTCTTAAAGCTCCATTCTTCTTTATATAAAACATCAGCAATTTTCCAGCCACCATTATTTGGCAGCAAAGTGATAGAAAGCATATCAGGGTCTTGTACTGCTTGTGTGACTTCTTCTGTGTCTTCTGGCAAATTAATGTTCAGTGAATAGGGAGAAGCGTTTGCAGTAAGAATAAAAAAGATAAGTAACATAAAAATTACATCTAATAATGGTGTTAAATCAGGCAAAAGATCCGTGACGATATTGCCGCGCTTGCTGTTTGGAATTTCAATCATGATAGTATAGCACCTTCCATTTTAAGGCTTTGAGCATTTAAATGCTTTTGAAATGCTGACAATCGTTTTTCTGCAATACGTGCATAAATAAATGCCGCTAAGAGGCACGGTAGGGCAATGGAAAGGCCATAAGCTGTTGTTAACATAGCACTCCACAGGCCTTCCGCAATCATGCTTGGAGCTATAGGGCCTGTTTGTTTGGAAATATCACGGAAAGTTTCTATGATTCCTAATACTGTACCCAATAAACCTAACATAGGGCTAAGGACTGCAATCATACGCAGCAGATTAATGCCATGCTCAAGTTTCTCATTCATATTCGCCAAGCGAAAGGAAAGAAGCTCATCCCGTATAGATTTTTCTAGGTTGGCATTGGTTTCTAATTCTTTTTGAAGTGTCTCCAATTCTTTCGAATTCTCTAACCTTGGCAGTCGAATAAAAAAGACCAATCGTTCAATAATAAGCATAACTCCAACAAGCGAGAGTGCTAAAAGTGGATAAAAAAGCGGGCCAATTTGTATGAAAATTTCTGGCATAATATTCCTTTATTATTGAATTTTAAACTCAATTGGTATTTCAACCCAACTACGAACAGGTACACCATTAACAACATATGGGCTGAACGTCCATTTTTTAACGGCTTTTAATGCCGCCTTATTTAGTAAGGCATATTGCGAGGGCTTGTGAATTTTAATTTTTATGCGCTTTCCAACCTTAGAAATTAGAACATGAAGCAAGACAATACCTTCCTGACGCATTTTTATAGATCGCTTGGGGTATTTTGGCTGAATGCGCCTTCCTTTCATGTTGATCTCATTAATAACAGGAATAACATTTTGTACTGCTTTTGAGAATTCAGCATTTTCTTGTTTCGTCGTTATAGGCGGATCAATTTTCGTTGCCTGCGGTGTGATGGGCTCAATTTTATTGAATGTTTTTAGGGGAGGGGGCACAATAGGTTTTTTTTCAACCTTCTTAATGATAGGTTTTGCTTTTTTCTTTGGAGTGGGTTTGTCTGCTAAGACTTCCCTATGTTGCACGGTAGGTTGTACTTTTTTAACTGGACTAACAAAACGAATACTCACATTTGTCGGCGGGCTAAATATTTCTGAGGATATATTATTTTGTGTAGAGGACGGAAGAATCCAGCCCAATACAAAAATATGAACAATGAAGGCTCCAACGATTGCAACGCTTAGATTTATTTTTTCTTCGCTTAAAAATGTGATGTTCTCCATAAAAACTACGAGACCTCTAATTGAGAGTGATTTTCATTATTGACTTAATTTTTGATCGCTATATAACTACAATGCTTATTGCTATTCATTCTCATTTACAAGAGAAAACTTGAAAGAAATCTAATGACGCCACGTTTAAAAGCTACTGCAATACTTGCTACGATTATTACAACCACTCCAGTTTATAGTGTTCTTGCCGAAGAGCAGGCCTCCTCGTCGGATCATGCAAGAACAGTGATGGAGCGCGTCATGGTTATTGGGAATGCGGAGGCTGTGCAGGATATAACGGGATCTGCGCAATTTATAGGCAAGGAAACGCTTGATCAAAATAATTACACTGATATCAATCGTGTTCTTCGACAAATACCAGGCGTTAACATTCAAGAGGAGGAAGGGTATGGAAATCGCCCGAATATTGGTTTGCGTGGTGGACGTTCTGAACGAAGTGCAGATATAACACTTATGGAAGATGGAATCTTAATTGCTCCGGCTCCTTATGCTGCATCTTCAGCTTATTATTTCCCGCGTGTTAGCCGCATGGAAGCGGTTGAAGTTCGTAAAGGATCAAGCACCATTAAATTTGGGCCGCGTACAACAAGTGGTGCGATAAATCTTATATCCAGTTCTGTTCCACAAACAGAAGAAATAGAAGCTCTAACAGCATATGGAACAGATAATACACAACGTTTGCAAGGGCACTACGGGAACAGTGTTGTATTCGGATCTGGAACTTTTGGTTATGTGTTTGATGTAAGCCATGAAGCAACTGACGGATTTAAGAGCATTGATATTGTTGGTGGTGATACAGGTTATTCTATTCAAGATTTAATGGGGAAAGTTAAGTTTAGTACGGATGTTACGGCTGATGTATTTCAGTCCGTTGAAATAAAATTTGGTGCAACGACAGAAGAATCTGATGAGACGTATATTGGGCTTACTCAAGAAGATTTCAATGCCGATCCTTATCGCCGTTATGCCGCATCACAAGTTGATAATATGGATGCGAACCATCGCCAATATCACATACGACATTTTATTGATTTTGGGAATTTTGATGCAACAACAACGTTCTATCATAATCAATTTTCACGAAATTGGTATAAACTTGATGATGTTACAGTCGGAGGGGTACGTTCAAGTTTAAGCGGATCCCTAAGTTCTGCGCCACATCTTTCTGCCTTAAAAGGTCTTACAGATTTGGATGGGGGTGCTGCAAACAATCTAACAGTTAGAGCGAATAACCGTGATTATTACTCAACAGGAATCCAGAGTGATTTAGCAACTCAGTTTGGTTGGGGAGAGACTGAACATCAGGTTGAGTTTGGTGCTCGCTACCACTATGACAAGGAAGACCGTTTTCAACACGAAGATTTATACGCCATTACCAATGGTGTTATGACACTCGCCAGCGCGGGGGATCCTGGCTCTAATGCTAATCGCCATGGTACAGCCAAGGCAACAGCCTTATACGTGCTTGATGAAATAAACTATGGGAAATGGACGTTTGTTCCTGGTGTTCGTTACGAATATATTGAGCTTAAGCGTGAAGATTTTAGTAGTGGTCAAGTTCGTAAGAATACCGTTGATGCATTCGTGCCGGGGCTAGGTGTTGGTTATGCGTTTACAGATGAATATAGTGTGTTTGGCGGGATACATAAAGGTTTTGCACCACCGTCCCCCAGTAGCACAAATGATGATAATGAAGAAAGCATCAATTTTGAACTTGGTGGTCGTTACAATGGGAATGTTTTTAATGTTGAGCTTGTTGGCTTCTTTAATGATTACTCAAATCTTTTAGGTGAATGTACTTTATCTTCAGGCTGTACAGGTGGGGCGACAGGGGACCAATTTAATGCAGGCGAGGTTGATGCATATGGCCTTGAATTCTCGTTGAGTTATGATGCCGCTCCAGCTCTAAAAATTGCAGGACTTAGCTTACCAATTGATTTTAACTATACTTATACTAAGGCAGAGTTTCAAAATAACTTCGTTAGCGGTTTTAATGAGTGGGGTAATGTAAGTGCGGGGGATGAACTTCCGTATATTCCTGAACATCAGTTTTATATTTCTGCTGGTGTAGTTGCCGCTGAGTGGGAAGTATATGTTGCCGGTAAATATGTTGATGAAATGCGTACACAAGCGGGGAGTGGGGCTATCCCTTTCGATGAAGGTACGGATGCACATTTTATCGTGGATGTTGCCGGTGAATATGAAATTCATGAGGGTATTCGTTTCTTTGCTACGGCAGATAATATTTTCGATACGGAGTATGTTTCAGCCCGCAGACCGGCAGGTGCAAGACCAGGAAAGCCTTTCACTGCATTGGCTGGTGTAAAATTTGAGTTCTAGTTGATTTTTTTAGCGTATCTGGTGCACTCTAGGTATAAAAAATAATGAGTTTATTTTTAGCTATTCCTCCCAATCAGCAGATTAACAAGAGCATGCATAGCCTTCGATAAGAGGAGGTAGTTGGTCTATTGATAAGATCTGCAAGTGTTATATTATATATGCACCAATTCCTAGGGCAAATAAATCTAGTGTCGTACTTGTTATCGTAAATGTTCGCCTAGAGAGATTGCCAATTATGTCCAATACATTAGCCAGATATTCTTGCGGGTTAATATTATTGAGTTTGCATGTCTTATAATCAATGAGTAAAAGGTGGCTGCGGTCTCTCCACCTAAATCAGAGCTGTAACGATAGAGAGCGCAGCAGGCTTTTTTCTACAAGAAAAACCATTGATCATCATGCACATAGACCAAAGACCGCCCTGTTTTTGTTTTATCAGGCCTAGCGTTAAATCCGTCACAGTGGTGTCATACCAAGCAATATGTTTGATGAGAGGATATCTTGAGGCAAACGCCTCTGGATAATCAATTTGACGCATCCAGCCTGCCGTAGTGGAGCGTGATATGTGAATATGTTCCCGAGCATAAATCTCTGACTGATGATAGAGTAGTAGAGGGGTATAATATTTTGAGAATGATATGGGCTAATAAAACAGATGCAGTCTTACCCTTGGCAATGGGCATAGATGCAAACTCAGCTTAGCAAATACACCATATTTTCAGTAAGAATACTTTGGGTGTACATTACGCAGCACAGTAGTGTCGCAAACGTTAACTATTTAGTTTTTTACTAAAAAACTGTTGGTTTCAAATTACTATTCTTGAATACTTTACAGTTTACCATTTTCACAGAATTTTTGAAAAGGTTAACATTTGCGACACTACCAACAATAGTGCTTAAGCAATCTTTACTTCTTCTATAAATTTTGAAACTTGGTCTTTCAAGCGATCGGTTTGTTTACTTAACTCACCAGATGCATTCAGTACTTGCTCTGCTGATTCTCCTGTGCTTCCTGCAGCTTCACTTACATTGTTAACATTTTCGTTAAGTTCTTGCATATTCTGTGCAGATACTTGGGTATTGCGAGAAATTTCTTCAGTTGAAGCATTTTGCTGTTCAATAGCAGCAGCAATAGATCCAGCAGCCTCGTTAACTCCTCGTATTTTTATTTCAATATTTTTGATGGATTCAACGGCTCCTCTGGTCTCTCTTTGAATGCCCTCTATTTGCTGGGCAATTTCCTCGGTTGCTTTAGCTGTTTGGCCAGCAAGGCTCTTAACTTCATTAGCAACAACAGCAAAACCCTTACCAGCTTCACCAGCTCTTGCAGACTCAATTGTAGCATTTAGCGCTAAAAGATTGGTCTGCTCAGCAATATCTTGTATCAAGCTAACTACATTACCAATTTCTTCGGCTGATGCTGAAAGACCTTCTATTTGCTGAGATGCTAAATCAACATCCTTCACTGCTGAATTTGTCGCTTCGTTTGCACTACTGACTTGTGCGCTTAATTCACCAATTGAGGAGGTGAGTTGTTCAGTGGCACCTGCAACACTCTGAATATTCTCCGCGGTAGATTGTGATGCCGCAGTCATATTGCTAGTTTGCGTAGTTGTTTCTTCGGCTATACTTGCCATTGATTGTGCGGTTGCATCAAGTTCCGTAGTTGCAGTAGACAGCATACTAATTAATTCTGACACATCAGCTTCAAAACCTTGTGTTAAGCTCTCCAATTTTCTTCCACGTTTCAACTGAACCTCTTGCTCTTCTTGCTGTTGTTTTGCGAGACGGTCGGCTTCAATTTTATTACTCTTAAAAATTTGAAGAGCTTTGGCCATTTCCCCCATCTCATTATTAGTTTCCGCCGGAATATCTGTATCAATATTACCGTTTGCTAACTCAGTCATAGAGGAAACTGTGCGCTGGAATGCCTGATTAGTCGTACGTATAATAAGGAACGAAATAACAAGCGTAACAATAATTGCTAAAACAGCAATAACAGTATTTTGCATTTGAGCTTTTTGCGCTATAGATTTGGTCTCTGACATTTTTTGTCCAAGGTCATCTGCAAGCTTGTTCTCTATTTGCTTTAATAAATTTATTTTACTTGTTATATTTTTGAACCAATAACCAGCATCAACACCAAGGTCCTGAGATGAAGAAGTATTCATAGCAACTTTACGCATACGGTTTACTTCATCAACGGCGTTACCACGTAATGTTTTAGAATGAAATGCTCTCTGTTCCTCTGTAGCAACAGCTAAAAACGCACTCATATATGTATTCTGAATTACGATCAGTCCTTTGAATTTATCAAGAATCTTTGTTGAAAAAGAACCTTGAGCAAATGCTCCAGAAGCGACAGCACGCTCAACACCTGCGCGTTCCTTAGACTTCAGAAAGTTAACATAAGCATGTAAATAATTGGTTATTTCTGCATCAGAACTTAATAGTGCTAGCTCGGAAATAATGTCTAAATTTTGCCCGTTTAGTCTAGTATAATAGCCAATTGCCTCTGGCAAAGAGATTGAAAGAGAGCTGGCACGTGAACGAATACCATCTAGTTTATCTAATTCTGAAACAAGAGAATCTAAACTTCTGGAAAAATCCTTACCGTATGCACTGCTATCAAATTCTTGCATATAACTAAGAAAAACTTGTCGTTTTTCATTCGTATCTTTGCGCTGTGATGCCAATTCATTTCTAAATTCTTTCCCTTTACTACCCAAAAAAACTGCCGTTGCGCCACGCTCTTTTTGTTGTTCATGCACAAGATTACTCATTTTAACTGAAAGCTCTGTAAGAGCGGATAACGAGTTTAAATCACTAACGACCCTCATATCAGCACGAATAAGTTGCGCTGAAAAAATAATTGCAATAACTAAAGGAATAGCTGCGACTGTAATAATCGCAGTCCTAATTTTCATATTATTCAAGAAGTTCGACATTTGTTTTCTCCTTTTGACGATCACATCTTATAATAACTTAATTGAAATACATTATCATTGATTGAGATCAAGTTACCCTGAGCCTATCTGTATTATGTTTTTTGGAAAAGGCTGCCAGGTCTTTCGTCATGATCGTATGCCTTATCTCATTAACATAGATAAAAACTTAACCCCGCAAAACAATTTTACCGCTTGGCGGCTGTCTAGATTTACAGCTCTTGCAGCATTTTCAAACTAAATTATACTTTGCGACACTTGTGAAAGCAGCCTGAAGTGCGACTGATTATGTTACGCATGCTATTTTTCCGCTTAGAAACGGCATTTAATTCAGCGTTTGATAGCACATTTAGGTTCGTATTACTGAGTAAAAACTGTCTGATACGGCCATTCGTATTTTCATTCGTTTCTTTCTACCCTAGGGTATAAGTGCCATGGACTTTGTGGATCACAATAATAGCTATCCAGTTCAACATGACCCGCAAGAATTTTCCTTGCAACAAATTCCGAACCACGATCAAACGTTACTGAGCGTCGTGAATGACGGGTAAGGGTGGTGTGTACCCCGTCAGCACAAGTTGGACATGAAGTAGTGAATTGTTAAGGTAGTGTTTTTGGTTTATCGAAGTCGACGAAGGAGACGCAGATGAAACAAAA
>NVXI01000011.1 GCA_002747015.1 Zetaproteobacteria bacterium | reverse complement strand
TTTGGTTTTCATCTTCATTCCTTCGTCATTACGATGAAAACCAAAACACTCCCTTATGCAAGACCTTTAAATGGTCTCATAAGACCTGACGGGGAACAAGAAGAATGCTTGGGTCTCGAAAATGGCTCGGAATAAGGGTTTACCCGCAAGTAGAGTTATCGGGGCACAAATCCTACCCCCGCAACCAATTAAATCTCTATTTACGGTGGATCTTGGAAATCAGAAAAAGCCCATGGCACACTTCCAAACAACAACGCTTAATCATATCGGGTGATTTTGAGATATTATATTTAAATCATTTCGAATGTTCTGATAATGATTTTCAACGTCACCCGCCCATATGGGCTTATTAACGGTCTCACTTTTTCTCTCTAGAATTTCATCGGCTTCCATTAAACTATGTAACATGGCATTTGCATCATCACTTGCCTTTTCTTCGTCAAGACCTAGAAGTGCCTCATCGGCTAGGCTGTATAGATGTTCGACTTTACCTTTCACTTGTTTGAATAGAGTGACCAGTAAATCTTTACTGCCTAGTTCCAGAACCAAGCCATTATCAAGCGTTGTTGAAGGACTGCTATTAACTTTAGACAATTGTTCAGTCTTATCATAGCACGCGCTAAACTCATCCATAATTGAAGATAACTCACGCATATTGTCTATATTCCTTTATTTCTTAGAAATCCAAATCACTGATTAATTGATACCATTGATAAATATACACCTGTTCATAGCTGTACAACAAACTTTATACCCAATTCATTTATAGAAATATTGAATAGCCCCTATAGATAATCTCATAGAAACACGGCAGCTTTAAAGAAAATGTGCGGGTATGGTTTGGACAGTGGTATCGCTGGGGTAAGAAATCAGTTATAGAGGATTGTCGATGCCTTGATATAAACCGTATGTTTCAAGAGAAGACCATACAGCCAGAAATAAGTCGTAGTCGTTCTGGGGTTTGAGTTCTATACAATTAACCTTTTTCAATCCCCATTCTTGTTTTTACACTTTTGAAACCATCCATAATATTTCTCCGCACCCTCATCTTGAGTAAGCCCGTTCTCATATGCTTGTTGTGTAATGCTCTCAAACACTATACACCGCATATAACATAACGATTAATAGTCCTTTCGAAAGAACAGCACATGACCGCATTTGAACGCATACACCCAGCACTTAGCAAAGCCCTTGCTAAACGTGGCTACGAAAAGCTTACCCCCGTGCAAGAAGCGGTTTTAGACCCCGCACTAGGGGAGCAAGACTTGCTTGTGTCTGCGCAGACGGGTTCTGGAAAGACTGTGGCTTTCGGTTTGGCATGCGCATCAACATTGCTGGGTGAGGCAGAACGTTTCGAGCGCAATTCCCAACCTCTCGCTCTTGTTATTGCCCCCACACGTGAATTGGCTTTGCAGGTCAAACGTGAGCTTGAATGGCTCTATCAGGAGAGCGGCGCATCTGTAACCTCATGTGTCGGCGGGATGGACATTCGCACTGAACGTCGCGCCTTGGAAAAAGGTGCGCATATTGTTGTCGGGACGCCCGGGCGCCTGCGTGATCATATCGAGCGTGGCTATTTCGACACTAGCGGCTTACGCACTGTCGTGTTGGATGAAGCCGATGAAATGCTGGATATGGGGTTCCGTGAGGAGCTGGAATATATTCTAGAGACAACGCCTAAGACGCGCCGCACGCTCATGTTCTCCGCCACCGTACCAAAATCAATTATGGGTATGGCCAAGCGCTATCAAAATAACGCCCTGCGCTTGACCACTAAAGGAGAAGCAAAACAGCATCTTGATATTGAATATCAAGCAATGGCAATCGCCCCCAATGACCGCGAGAATGCGATTATCAACCTCCTGCGCTATCACGAAGCCCAAAACGCAATTATCTTTTGCGGTACGCGGGCGGCTGTGAATTTGATGAAGAGCCGTTTAAATAATCGCGGGTTCTCGGTTGTGGCGATCTCTGGCGAGTTGAGCCAAGCAGAACGCAGTAACGCGCTCCAATCCTTACGTGATGGCCGCGCAAGTGTATGTGTTGCCACCGATGTTGCTGCACGCGGAATTGATCTGCCGGGCTTGGCCCTTGTCATTCATGCCGACTTACCCAAGAACAAAGATATTCTGCTTCACCGTAGTGGCCGTACAGGCCGTGCAGGGTCTAAAGGTATAAGCGCGCTTGTCGTGCCGCATAATTGGCGTTCACGTGCCGAGCGCATGCTGAGTAGTGCAAAAATTAATGCAAAATGGATTAAGCCGCCTTCGATTGAAGATATTATCAAGCGCGATCACGAGCGTTTTCTTGCCGACCCTGCGTTAGTTGAGCCGATCAAAGAGGACGAAAAAGAAGCTGCTGCCAAACTTTTAAGCGCGTACGGAGCGGAACAAGTTGCTGCTGCTTTATTACGTCTGCATAACAAACAAAAACCTGCACCGGAAGAGCTGCTCGATTTCACCCCTCCTGAGAAAAAGAGCAAGAAAGATCGACGCAAAGGCTTTACCAATAGCGTTTGGATTTCACTGTCCGTTGGGCGTGACAACAAAGCCGAGCCGCGTTGGATTGTGCCGATGCTGTGTGGTGCAGGGAATATGGCGAACAATCAAATCGGTGCCATCCGCATCCATCCAACTGAAACCCATGCCGAGCTTACTGCTGAGTGCGCTGATAAATTTTTCGAGCTGGTTGGTGAGGGCGGTACGCTGGAGAAAAACATTACGGTTACGCGCCTTGATTATGTTCCAGAAGCACCCAAAGGCCGGATTGATCGCAGCAATAGACCAAACAGGCATGGCGACAAGAAGAAACCTTACGGTAAGAAAAAACCTTATGGTGACAAGAGATCCTATGATGATAAGCCTAATGATGGTTTTAAAAAGAAATATAAATCCAAATCAAATGATGCGCCTTGGGAGGGTAAGCCTAAGAGTGACAAGCCCGAAAATGAAGATCATAAAAAGAAGTATATAGGCAAGCCGAGTGATAAACCGAAAAGTGACAGCCACAGAAGTGATAGACCCAAAGGCCCACGTATTAAAAAAGATGGTGCGCCGCTAGGGGTGAAGAAAAAGAAGATTTTTAAGGGTAAAAAGAAGAAGGGCTAACCTCAGTTTTAATTTAGCATGTCTGCGCCAAAATCATTCGGGTCACCAGTCTCTACACCCAATCCACGCGGATCATTCATGAAGTTGTGTGCGATTTTACAGTACAATATACGCTATAAAGCTATTTTGATCTGATCTTAAGGGCCGCTTCCCAGCCAATAATGGTGGATTTTCGGGTTGCCCCCCACATATAACCACCAATATTTCCGTTGGCTTGTATGACGCGATGGCAGGGAATAAGGAAGGCGATAGGGTTGCTGCCGATGGCCGTACCAACCGCGCGGGAGGCCTTGGGGCTTCCTATGTTCTGGGCAATATTACCGTACGTTGTTAAACCACCCATAGGGATTTTAAGCAGGCTTTCCCAGACTTTTAATTGAAAGGCCGTGCCTTTCAGATGTAGTTTTATTTTATCGAGTTGGCTCCAGTCTTTTTGAAAGATAAAGAGTGCGTCTTGTTGGAATTTATCAACCATTTGGTGATAAACGGCGTTGGGGAAGCGTTGTTTTAAAATTGTTAGTGCTTGTGTATCTTTTTCCTCAAAGGCAATGTGGCAGACACCTTTGGTGGTAGAGGCTATAATTAATTTACCGAATGGGCTTGCTGCAAAGCAGTAATTTATTTCAAGGTTAGCCCCACCGTTTTTAAACTCGCCTGGTGTCATTCCTTCGATATTTATGAAAAGGTCGTGTAGTCTGCCAGAGCCTGAAAGTCCAGTTTCATAGGCGGTGTCGAGTAATGTTGATTGCCCGTCTTTAAGTAAGCCTTTGGCGTATTCGATGCTGATATATTGCATAAACTTTTTTGGGCTAACCCCTGCCCAATCAGAGAACAGCCGTTGAAAATGAAAGGGACTTAGATTAACGGCGGCGGCTACATCATCCAATGACGGTTGGTCTTTGAAGTTCTCTTTTATATATGCAATGGCTTGCGCAATCCTGTCATAGTTGATTTTTTCTTGGTCAATCATGATGTTGTTCTATTTCTTCTCGTTCTTATCGATATGTATCAAGTATAAAAAGGGAGAATGGATTAATCGACCCGAAACTTGCGCTATATTAAATCAGGTTATTCGTTGGTCGTGTAGAAATTATTGACTTGACATTCTGTGATTACAATGTTTACAATTGTTATATATATTGTAAACATTGTTTATCGGGAGGGTTTTGTGCCAGAAGAGGTTGATCACACATTATTGACGGCGTTGCAGGTTTTCTTTCGTTATGGTTATCGTAAGACTTCGTTGGATGATATTGCGCAAGCCGCTGGGGTTTCACGTCAGACCCTTTATCAAAGATATACGAATAAAGAGAAATTATTTGTGGCAGCTGTTGAGGTTAAGTTAAAAAAGTCCTTGATGGATTGTGCCGAGATTGCTGATGCGGACACTCATAATGTTGAAACACAATTGTTGAAAATGTTTGATGTATGGTGTGGCCCTTATCTTGATTTACTTGAGTTATCACCACATGCTTCTGAAATAATGAGTGTTTCTAATGAGTTGGTTGGTGATTGTTGTGAAGAGAATCAGGCGAAGATTTTGGTTTTAGTTGATGCGGTATTAAAGAAACATAATGTGCCAAGGATTAAAGATAAGTCGGTAACATCGCAAAATATAGCAGAAACATTAGGTTATTTGGGGAAGGGTATCTTTCATCAATGTGATAACCGAAAAGATTTTAATGCAAAGATGACGATGGCTTTATCTGTTATTTGCAAAATTTAATTTAAGGAATGAGAATAATGAGTATTTTGAAAAAAACAGGATTATTTACCCTGATGTTGGTCGCCGTCATCTCTTTGTCTTCTTGCAAGGAGGAAGTGGGCGCGGGGCCTGAAGGCCATATGCAATCGTCGGTTTCTGTGCGCGTTGAGCAGCCAGAGCAGCGTGTTGTTACTGAATGGGATGAATTTACAGGCCGTTTCCAGGCCGTTCAGCGCGTTGAACTACGTGCTCGGGTGAGTGGGTATTTGGACGAAATTAAGTTTGAAGATGGGCGAATTGTGCAAAAAGATGATGTGTTGTTCGTGATTGATCCGCGCCCGTTCCAAATTGCTATGAAAAGTGCGAAGGCGCGTTTCGAGCTTGCAAATAAAGAGTTTAAGAGGGCGAAGATGCTACGTTCTTCTAAGGCCATATCAGAGGAAGATTATGATCAGCGTTTACAAGAACATAGTATTACGCAAGCATTGTTGGATGAAGCAAAGCTAAATTTAGAATTTACGGAAGTTAAAGCACCGTTTACCGGTCGGATTAGTCGTAACCGTGTGGATGTAGGTAGTCTTATTAGTGGCGGGGCTAGCGCAACATTATTGACGACTTTGGTTACTACATCGCCTATTGAACTCTATTTCGAGGGTAGTGAGGGAGATTTGCTCCATTATTTGCGTACACGTAAAAAAACTGAAGACGGTCGGAGCGAAACTCATCCTGTTTTTGCGAAGTTGCAAGATGAAGACACTTTTGTTCATGAGGGTAAGATTAACTTCTTGGATAACGAGTTGGCTTTTGACACGGGAACTATTCAGGTGCGTGCTATTTTTGATAATGAAACGGATATCTTGCGGCCAGGGTTGTTTGCGCGCTTACGTATTGCGATTAACGATCCGGTAGCCGTTCTTCTTGTTCCTGCAAATGTTATAGGGACAGAGCAAACACGTAAATATATCTATACGTTGGATCAGGATAATAAGGCTGTTCGTACGTATGTTAAATTAGGGTCTTTGACCGAAGATGGCCTACGTATCATTAAGAGTGGTTTGACTACAGAAAATTGGGTTGTAGTTGGTGGTTTGCATATGGTGCGGCCGGGTGTGGAGATTTTACCAATTAAAGTCGTTGATGCAGGGCAGGAGTAAATCATATGAAATTTTCACATTTCTTTATTGATCGCCCACGTTTTGCGATGGTGGTTTCTTGTTTTATTGTGATTTTCGGGATGTTGGCTTATGTTGCTTTGCCTGTATCACAATACCCGGAAATTGCACCGCCACAGGTGCAGGTTATTGCAGTTTATCCGGGGGCGAGTGCGGAAACAATTGCGGAAACTGTCGCCATACCGCTAGAACAGGAAATCAACGGTGTTGAGAACATGATATACATGTCTTCGCAGGCCACAAATGATGGCAGGATGACGTTGAGTATAACATTTAGAACTGGTACGGATATTGATACTGCGCAAGTGTTGGTTCAAAATCGTGTTTCAGCTGCGGAGCCGAGATTGCCTGAGGCCGTCCGCCGTTTAGGGGTGACGACTATTAAAAATTCACCTGACTTTCTGATGGTGATTAATCTGTTCTCACCAAATGGTACTTATGATCAAAGCTTTATCGGAAATTATGCCAGTTTGGAAATTAGTGACAGGTTAAAGCGTGTTGATGGCGTTGGTAATTCCCAGATATTTGGTGCAAGTGAGTATGCGATGCGCTTATGGTTTGATCCTGATCGTATGGCTTCTTTGGATTTAACAGCGGAAGATGTTTTGGATGCGGTGAGAAGTCAGAATATTCAGGTTGCCGGTGGTATTCTAAATCAGTCACCAATGCCATCACAGCATGCCTTTGAGTTGACTGTGCAGACTCAAGGACGTTTGGTTGATGTATCTGAATTTGAAAATATAATTGTGAAGGCTGGTAAAAATGGTGCTTTGGTTCGATTGAAGGATATTGCGCGGGTAGAGCTTGGTGCGCGCGATTATGTGACGCGGGGATATCTGGGCGAGACACCTGCTGTTGCTATTCTTCTGACGATGCGCCCAGGTGCGAATGCACTTGAAACAGCGGAAAGAACATTGGCCGCGATGGATGATATGGCCGAGGCCTTTCCACAGGGGTTGGAGTATAAGGTTGTCTATAATCCTACAAATTATATTGCTGAATCTATTGATGAGGTGTTTACGACACTGTTTCAGGCGATGTTGTTTGTAATTTTTGTAATTATTGTGTTCTTGCAAAGCTGGCGTACGGCGATTATTCCGGTGATTGCAATCCCTATTTCATTGATAGGGACATTCGGGGTTATGTTGGCCTTTGGTTATTCTTTGAATATGCTTTCTTTGTTTGGGCTTATTCTTGCAATCGGTATCGTTGTGGATGATGCGATCGTGGTTGTTGAGAATGTTGAGCGTAAATTACGCCAAGGCATTGAAATTCGCCAAGCAACAAAGGAAACTATGGATGAGGTTGGCACAGCCTTGATTGCGACCAGTCTTGTTCTTGTTGCTGTTTTCCTTCCTACCGTTTTGATGGAGGGGATTACAGGTCAATTTTATAAGCAATTTGGTGTAACAATTGCCGCTGCAACGATGATATCGACAGTTGTTTCTTTGACGCTCAGCCCTGCTATGGCAACGATATTTATGAAAAACATTGGGCAGGATGAAGGGCATGGCTTGCTGTCAAAACCAGCGAGGGTTTTTAATGTTTTCATGGATAAGCTATCGCATGGATATGGCTTTGTGGTTAGTAAAATTGTCCGTATGGGGCTTATGATTTCAATCTTGTATATTGGTCTTATTGCATTGACGGGGTATCAGTTTTCTTTTATCCCGACGGGATTTATTCCTTCTCAGGATCAGGGGTACACAATTACTATCGTTAATTTACCCTCTGGCGCGGCTTTGGATCGTACTGATGATGTCATTAAGAAAGCCGTTAAACTTTTGCGTTCTATTGATGGTGTTGAAGATACCGTTGCTTTCGCTGGTTTTTCAGGGGCAACCTTTACGAATGCTAGTAATGCGGGTGCGATTTTCACTGTTTTGAAGCCTTTGGGTACACGCCGTGATGTTGGTGAAATCATTGGTGAGATGCACATGGTGTTATCACAAATTGATGATGCCTTCTTAATTACTGTTCCGCCGCCGCCAGTGCCAGGTATTGGTAATGCGGGTGGGTTTAAAATGATGGTGCAAGATCGCGCAGGGAAAGGTTTACCTGCACTTGAGCAGGCGGCATGGGCTCTTGCTATGGCAGCTAATCAAGTGCCTGAGACAACGTCTGTCTACACGTCTTTTGAAACCAGTACGCCTCGTATATATTTGGATATCGACCGTGAGCGGGCGCGCCGTTTGAAGGTGCCTCTTCAAAATGTATTTAATGCGTTGGAGGTTAACTTAGGATCAGCATATGTGAATGATTTTAATTTTCTTGGACGTACTTTCCGTGTGACGGCACAAGCAGATGCACCATACCGATTAACACGTGATGACATCTTGCGTTTACGGGTGCGTAGTTCGGATGGTGCAATGGTTCCTATTGGCTCACTTGCCACGGTTAAGGATACGTCCGGGCCGTTGCGTGTGCCGCGTTATAATTTATACCCTGCTGCGGGTGTTAGTGGTAATACTGCGCCTGGTTATAGCTCTAGTGAAGCGTTGGCGCGCATGGAGCAATTGGCAGACCAAGTGTTACCTGATGGGTTTAGTTATGAATGGACTGAGCTTGCCTATCAGGAAAAGGCGATGGGCAATACAGCCATTGTGGTTTTCTGTTTGGCTGTTTTGTTTGTATTCTTATTGCTGTCTGCACAGTATGAAAGCTGGACATTGCCGTTGGCGATTATCTTGATTGTCCCTATGTGCTTGCTGTCTGCGGGGGCGGGCCTATTGATTATGGGGATGGACAATAACGTTTTGACACAAATTGGCTTTATTGTTTTGATTGGTTTGGCTTCTAAAAATGCAATTTTGATTGTCGAGTTTTCTAAGCAAAACGAAGATGAGGGAATGGATAGATGGCAGGCTGCTATTGAGGCGTCGAAGACGCGGCTACGTCCAATTTTGATGACGGCTTTTTCTTTCATATTGGGTGTTATTCCTTTGCTTCTTGCTACAGGGGCGGGGTTTGAAATGCGCCAAGCGATTGGTGTTACTGTTTTTAGTGGTATGTTGGGTGTGACCTTATTTGGGTTGTTATTTACACCTGTATTTTATGTTTTGTGTCGTAAACTTGCGGAGTTCGGCACAAATAAGGAAACGCGAAGCGAGGATAAAGGCCATGCGTAATATTAAAAGTTTACTATTAACATCTGTTTGTGTTTTGTCTCTTACGGCGTGTGTTTCTTCACGGGATTATACAGGAGCGCCAACAATAAGCGGTGCCGCAGATACAAAAATTGAAGCTTTAGGAAATCAACGGTTTCAAGACGTAGAAATTATTTCAAAGTGGTGGGAAAGCCTGCAAGATCAGCAGCTTAATAAGCTGATTGATATGTCTTTGGATAATAATAAGGATATTGGTGTTGCACGTTTGAATCTTGAGGAAGCACGTAGTATCGCGCGTGAAACTGGCTTTGACAGATACCCAACTGTGACGGCTAATGGCGCATATAAACGTAGCCGTTCTAGTGGGGAGCTAGGCCTAGGCGAGAGTCAGGTTACAAATAACTTTAATGCCGGATTTGATGCAAACTGGGAATTGGACTTATTTGGTCGTGTATCTGAGCGCGTGAAGGGTAGCCAAGCCCGCAAGGATATTGCCGAGGCGAGTTTACGGCATGTATATGTTACGATTTCTTCGGAAGTTGCCCGTACATATGTTGAATTACGTGGGGCGCAACATCGTTTGAATATTGCAACGCGTAATACGAAAAATCAGGCAGATACTTATAGGTTGACCAAAAAACTTGTTGAGGGTGGGCGCGGTACAAATCTGGATGTTGCACGTGCAAAAACACAATTGGAGTTAACGCGATCAACCATTCCGACTCTTGATGCGGAAGTTACAGGCACGATTAACCGTTTATCTGTTTTGAGCGGTCAAGTGCCGGATGCGTTACGCTCTGATTTAGTTAAGATGATGCCATTACCGAGTATTCCAGAGGTTGTGAATGTCGGGAATGTCTCTGATTTGTTACGTAGACGCCCTGATATTATTGCTGCTGAATATGCTTTGGTTGCAACAGTCGCGGATTATAATGTCGCGGTTTCTGATCAATTCCCTGTTGTTAATATTGTTGGTGTTCTTGGTTTTGCCGCAACTACTTTTTCCAGCTTTGGTGCATCTGCTGTTGCTGCATCTGTTGGTCCCAGTGTGAATTGGAGTGCGTTTGATATGGGACGTGTTTATGCACGTATTGATCAGAGTGATGCACGTGCGCATGCCGCGGTGGCAACGTATGAGAAAACGGTTTTATATGCTCTTGAAGAGTTACAGACATCTGTCAGTAATTTTTCTAAAGAAGAAGAACGAAGAGGGTATTTGCAGCGTGCAGCGCGTTCAGGCAGGGAGGCTGCTACACTCGCTCGTAAGCGTTATGAGGCCGGTGTTGATACGTTCATTGAGGTTCTTGATGCTGAGGCAACTTTATTACAAGCAGAGGATACCTTAGCGCAGAGTGAGATTAGCACTGCTTTGGATTTGATCGCAATCTATAAGGCTCTTGGTGGTGGCTGGCAAGGTGTCGTGGACGATACGTCTAAAGCTGTGTCCCGTTAGTGTATTTGAGTCTTGTGCGCTGATCTCTATGGGTAACATTAAGGTTATATGCTACGGCTGATTTTATATTTCCATAAAACGGGAGTATAATGGGGGGGCACACGAAAATGGAGGATGCTTACCATGTCCAATGATACCAAACAGAAATTTACAAACGATAATACCTCTCATATACGAAGCGATGGTTATGACCTTATGTGTAGTGTTGAAAAGAGAGGTGCTTTCCATGGGGATAAGAGCTTGGAAAAGGCTTGTGAAGAAATGTTAATGAATGATGATCCTCAGATTTTAGATCTTGATGTAATAGAAAATACATACAAAGCATTGATTGCAAGTGACCATATATTAAAAACAGATTTTCATATGCTCATGAAATGTATTCAAAGTCCGCAGAAAACATCTAATGAATATTGCGAGATAAGCGTTAATCATCTGATCTCGGAAATAGAAGAAAATGTTGCAGATCATCAGCGTATGGGAGATGAAAGCCCTATATTTGAAAATAATGCTTCTGCATCATATAATGACCTGCAAGCGCACCTAAATTTTAAACATGATATGGAAGAATATCACGTTAGATATTGGGTTGGTTAAAGCCGCCTATATTCTTTTATGAACTTCGATCTGTAGAAAGATAGTTAAAGCTTGTAACATGAGCTCTTTGATACCGTATCCAATGAAGATGAGGCGCTCTTGAGAAAAATTCCTTTTGATAATTCTTATGCCCGCTTGCCAGAGGTTTTCTTTGCACTTGTTCAGCCTGAGAAAGCCCCAGACCCAGCATGGATACGAGTCAATACGGAGCTCGCTGATTTTTTAGAACTTGATCGGGATTGGATATTGTCTGAAGAGGGACTTGCAATGTTTTCTGGTAAAGCCCTACCCAAGGAGGCGAAGCCTATTGCGATGGCATATGCAGGGCATCAGTTTGGAGGATGGGTTCCTCGGTTAGGTGATGGTCGCGCGCTTTTGTTGGGTGAGGTGATTGCACAAGATGGTATGCGGCACGATATTCAGTTAAAGGGGGCGGGTAAAACACCATTTTCACGGGCGGGGGATGGTAAATCTGCATTAGGCCCTGTATTGCGTGAGTATATAGTTAGTGAAGCAATAGCTGCACTTGGCGTGCCTACAACACGGGCATTGGCTGCTGTCACA
Source organism: Zetaproteobacteria bacterium (assembly GCA_002747015.1). The sequence goes on along the minus strand of NVXI01000011.1, from coordinate 51,514 downwards.
ACGGGGGAAACTGTCCATAGAGATAGTATCCAGCCCGGGGCCGTTCTTACGCGTGTTGCCCAAAGCCATGTGCGTATTGGAACCTTCCAATATTTCTCTGCATGTGGTGATGAAAAGGCTGTGAAAACCTTAGCAGACTACGTAATTGATCGCCATTATCCGGAGGTAAAACAACATGCCAACCCTTATAAGGCACTCTTAAAAGAAATTGTTGAACGTCAAGCAGTGCTTATCGCTCAATGGATGTCGTTTGGCTTTATTCATGGTGTTATGAATACAGATAATATGCAGGTTGTTGGAGAAACGATTGATTATGGTCCTTGTGCCTTCATGGATGAGTACCATCCCCAAAAAGTGTTTAGCTCGATTGATCGGCAGGGGCGTTACTCTTGGATGAATCAGCCAACGATCGCTCAGTGGAATTTAGCAAGGCTGGCAGAAACGTTATTGTTCTTATTGGCAGAGGATCAGGATCAGGCTGTTAAAGAAGCAGAGGGGGCTCTTGGAGCATTTAATGATAAGTTTTCAGAGCGTTTTTCGAATGTTTTCTCTCAGAAGCTCGGACTGCAATGGAGTGGTGAAGAGCATAGAGATTTCATAGAAAATACCCTTAGCGTGATGGCAGAAAGTGAAGTCGACTTTACGTTGTTTTTCAGGCATTTAACATGCGTTGCGGGGGGAGAGTCTGAGAAGGTTTTGCGCAGCTTGTTTAACGATCCAACAGACTGTGATAAGTGGTTGAAAACATGGCGTATATATTTAACGAAAGACAACTGGGATCAAGAGAGGCGTGTGGCTGTAATGCGTCGTAAAAACCCAATTTTTATACCAAGAAACCACCGTATTGAAGACGCTATACAAGCGGCACAGAAAGGTGATTATAAACCATTTAATCTCTTGGTCGATATATTGAAAAATCCGTTTACCGAACAACCGGAGAACGCAGAATTGGAGAAAGCCCCCACGCCAGAAGAAGTGGTTCATCATACATTTTGTGGGACCTAAATATGGGATAGGGCTATTCTTTGTTCAGTGCGTCGGATTTGGCTGCACATATAAAATCATTTTGGTGTAGGCCATTAATGGCATGGGTCCACCATATAACTTTAACTTTCCCCCACTCTAAGAGTATTTCCGGGTGATGACCTTCTTCTTCGGCTAGGTTCGCAACTTTATTGGTGAAAGATACGGCTTCTAAATAATTTTTAAATTTGTACGTACGTTCCAGTGTTAAAATACCGTCGCGGCTTTTTTGGGTCCAGTCGGGTAGTTGTAATAAATTTTTTTCTAGATCTTCATCACTAATGTGCGACGCTTCTGAATGACAAGCTTCACATTTTTGTATAGATAATTTTGACATTTTAGTGCCTCCATAAAATATAGTGTATTCAATTCTATATATTTCACAAGAAGTGTGATGACTGTATGTGTTTTCTTATGATTCTAAAGTTTGTAATTGCGGCTTGATGTGATTATAATCGTTGGAAAATTATATAGGGTGTAAAATATTGGGGAGTCCAACAGCAATTTTAGAGCCGCAGATTACATTGGAGTCTGTTTCAGATGATCAGGTGATACTGAACGCTTTGCCTGAGTGGAAGAAAAAGCTCATTGATTTCTTGAAATATGCTGCAACGACAGATGATGAAGATGTTGATTGTTTTGTTACATCAGAATCACTTGATACAATTCGTAAAAAAATTATTCGTCAGAGGAATGAGGGAGGCCATATAAGGCTTTCTAAATCGGAACTTTCACGAATATTGTCCGCATTCGTGGCTTTGAGCTCTATGAATTATGGCGATTTTTATGATTATCCGCCAGATGACTATGATCGTTTGCATGATGATATCTGCGTAATTTTTGAAAATGTTTTTGGAAAAAAGCTATCTGGAAGCAAGCGTATAAAAACCAGTGTTAGCGGAGAGTTCTATGGTTGATAGAACGGTTTCTGTGCTTACTCTGGATTATATGGTTGAACATATCGCACGGGGGCATGCGTTTGAAAAGCATGTTCAGGGCTATGATCCAAAACCGTTTATGCAAGGCTTGAATGCTTTTTGTGAAGAAAACACAAACGCCTATTTTGATAAGAAAGCGCAACGGGATGTGCCAGCGCAACGATTGGGTGATAATCTGTTTGTCGAGACGCCTGATGATCTTGCGGATTACATTAAGAATAATTTTTTGAAATCACCGCATACGACTGGTTATGTTGCGCCTGAGAATGGAGGTGTTAATCTTTATAATAGTAAGGATAATGTTGCCCTTCATTTCTCATGGAATAATAAGCAGTATGATTTTGGTACAATCTATCGTTACCCGACAACACAACAGCGTTTTGAAAATGGTTTGGTTGCTGCATCAGTTGATACGGATGGTGTTGTGCCGTTTAAAAATTTTGATAATGCAAAAGACTCGAATGCGGCGATTAATGCGGTTGAGAGTATGATTTCTGATATTGTTGCGCGTCCTGAAATATATTTATTTAACTCCAATAATCCTGACAGTACCGTTAAGAATAGGGTCTTGGGACGTGAAAATCGCCCGGGGAGGGATATGAAAAATGATGAGGTGCTATATGCATCGCATAATGTTAATGGGCATAGTCGTGTTTATGCCGAGAATAACGCAATGGATATATCTTCTGAAGAATTTGATCGTGTTAAGCATGAGATGGCTCAAGAAATTAATATAGGACGTGCCAAGAAATCTTTGCGTTCTTCAAAAACGATCGAATTGATTTCTACGGTACCGGAGTTTGTATTTGAACATAGCACGTGGCGTAAAGCTGGTATAGCTTTACGTGCAGATTCTCTTGCCCTGAGCCATTAAGCGCGCAAGGTTAATATGCGGGTTATGGCTTGGCAGATAATGTGCTTGTGTTTTCATCTGTCTGTGAGGTTGTCGGCAATGATGCCGTGTTTGTAACGTCTATGGTTGGTTCTTGCTTCACAGTTGTTGCTGCCTCGGTTGCTGGTGCAAGATCCATATCAATGTTAAATAGCACTTTGAATATTGCAGTTAAGATCGTAAATGGTGTTGCGTTTGCTGCGTCATTAAAATTTTGTGCTGTATTGGTTTGGTCCGTATTAGATAGACCAGCTTGCAGAAGGAGGTCGTTTATTTTTCGGCGCTCGGATTCCTGAAATATTTGCGGGGTATCTGTATTGTCTGATGAGCGTTCTGATGTGTTCGATGTAAGGAGCGTTGAGTAAGATCCGTTTTCCAATGGCTGATGTAGTTTTGGATTGATGTAAACACCAACGAAATTTCCAGACACTGTTCCGCCCCAATTATCGCGGGCTTTATCCGATACATATTTTCTGTCGCCATTTGCGTCAACGGCAACAATCTCGACATGTCCATATTCTGCACCGCCGCCTTTGCCGCTGTAATTGGTATCACGATCATAAACGAGGACTGCACCAGGGGGGGCATTCTCAGGTGTAATACCCTCTAGTTTTTGCCAGCCATTTTCCGGTAAAGTTTCATCCCATGTATGCGCATTGCCTCTTGTGTATCCGAGGCCAGATGTTTGTAGAATATTGGCGACTCCTTTTGCGCAATACCCACCATAAGCATTATCGGATGCCGCAGTTTGTAAAAACTGCGAACATAGAGCTATCATCTTGTCGTTTGGATCAGCCAAAGCCATTTAAACACCCATGTATTATTACTAATGCTCTTACATAGAGAGCATCTTATCACCTAATTTTTATAAATAAAGTGTATCTATATTCTGTATATTTGTCAAACTCTGGTCGTTCTTGTCTCAAATTTGCTATTTTAAATTGTATATTGCACAATAGAAGAAAAATGGGTGAAGTGTAGGTATATGAATAGTATTTCCACATTAGTAGATCGTTTCAAGAGTCTGACGGCATGGTCGTTGGAGGATAAAATTCACTGTGCCATTCGTGATAAAGGGCCGGAAGAGCGTGGTATCCTAAAGGCATTGAATACGCCAAGCATTGAGGTGCAACATAAACCGAATTATGTTCCTAATGCGTATGTTGCCGATGGTGGTATTACTATTGTGACCAATGAGGATAAGCCTTTTGAAGATGAGGTTGATATGGTCTATGTCAATTTGATTGGTATGTTGGAGAAGCAGGGAGGTGGGAACTCTGCCTTGCAACAAGAGCGGTTGCAGTTATCGGATCGGTTATTTACAGATCATGATGGTCACCCAGCTAGGTTTACGATGTCTGATTTAGATGGGGACTATGATGGCGGACCGAACGCGGACTTGTTGAGATCTGTGGTGAAAATGTTAGATGATACCGGCTTTGATGAATGTCATGAGATTTTGAATGCTTTAAGGGATGATTCTGTTGTTATTAGGGTACAGCCATCTTCAGGGGACAGGACTTCAGCGCAATATTTGCCTGAACGTTCGGAGATGAAGGTTACTTATGCGCCTGAAATGGATGAGCAGACGAAAGTGGCGATTATTGCTCTGCGACTTATTCATGAGGGGTGCCATCATATTCAAAATAGAAATGGTATGATTGCCGAAGTGGCCGAAGAACCTGATAACTTTCGCGAATTAATGCATTTGAACGAGCTACAGGCGCATATTGTACAGTATAAGGTGGTTATGCAGTTATTCGCCCAGTCTGACGCCTATGAACAGTTTACCAATGGTCGCCTGTCTATTGACGACCTTGAGACGTTATGGGAGCAATCTGATGATGTGAAAGATAAGATGTGTCAGGCTTATTTGATTAACCAGTATGTTGGACGTGATATTTTGGGAAATATAGCGATGCATAGCCAACATAATAGTGATGATTTTGATCCTAATGATTTGGAGCGCTATATCAAAGAGGCTTTAAATCATGGGGAGATTGTTGATATTAAAGATGGTATCGTCTCTTATGATGATCAAAACCTATCTAGAATGCAACGTTATGCTCATGCTCATGTTTCAGTTTTAAATTTTTCGAATGGTTATAGTGGTGGTTGGACTGAAAATGATGACATTAAAAAAATTGACCTTGCATGCCAAAAGCATTTTGAGGGGCCATTAGGGATAAGTAAGGATGATATTGAAGTGCATTTTGTTGCTCCTGATTTTTCCTTTAATAGTGCCGTTACAGGTAGGTTGATAAGTGTAGAGCAGGTTGAATCTATGTGGGAAAAAATGGGGAGTACCTTAACAAGTTTAGGTGGAAGGAATTCTCAGAAACCCCTCTCATTTGAAAACGAGACGTCCCTTAATCTGGAAGAATCTTTTGCGCTGTGATTGTTTGGCGTTCATTACGATTTATGCATATTCAGCTAATACCTTAGGTCTGGGATAGAGTTCATTCATCGGGATAGAGTTTCCATTACTTTGCACGATACGTAAGTGTTGACGGCGTAGTAAACGCGGCTCGTTCACGCCGCAAGAATGCGCGATGACTTCCACATCATGTACAAGGTTTAAGCAATAGTTAGCGACCTTTACGGCCTTACCTTCAGGGTTCAGGCCTTTTTGCAGGCGTTTGTTATGTGTTGTAATGCCTGTTGGGCACGTGTTTTTGTTGCATTTCATTGCTTGGATACAGCCCAAAGAAAACATGAAGCCACGTGCGGAATTTATAAAATCTGCTCCTGCGCAGATTGCCCATGCAACTTCGGCTGGGGTTATTAGCTTTCCTGAGGCTATAATTTTGATGCGATCCCTCAAACCGTATTTGTGTAGAATATCAGAGAGCATTGGTAGGGATTCTTTTATCTGTAGCCCAACATTATCAATTAAGGGCATTGGTGCGGCGCCTGTGCCGCCATCGCCGCTATCCAGCGTTATAAAATCCGGTGCACTTTCGATGTCGCGAGCATGTATTTTTTGGCACAGCTCTTCAATCCACTCATATCCTCCCAGAACGCTTTTGAATCCCGTTGGCTTCCCGGTAACGGATCGCACACGATGAATAAAGTCCAGCAAATCATCAACTGAATTTATTTCTGGGTGACGGTTTGGTGAAATTGAAGCTTTTCCGGCAGGTATGCCACGTATTTGTGCGATATTTTCAGTGACTTTGGCGGCGGGAAGTATACCGCCTTTACCGGGTTTAGCCCCCTGAGAAAGCTTTATTTCAAACATTTTGACTTGTTCATGTGCGGCGAGTTCTTTTAACTTTTGGTCACACATCAGACCGTCTTTAGAGCGCACACCATATTTAGCTGTTCCGATTTGTAGAATGATATCTGCACCGCCTTCAAGGTGGTATGGCGATAGGCCACCTTCACCGGTGTTAAGCCAGCAGCCAGCTTTGTGAGCACCAGCAGATAAGGCGCGTATTGCTGGTGAGGAAAGAGAACCATAACTCATGGCGGAGATGTTAAAAAATGATGGGGCTGCATATGGATTGGGACAATAAGGGCCTATTGTTATTGGCAAAGTATGGGCGGCATCTTTTTCAAGTGTGGGGAATGGGCAATTTGCGAAAATGGTTGTGCCCGAAGGTGTCAATGATTTGGTAGAGCCAAAGGCAACGGTATTATCGTCGTTTTTTGCGGCGTGATGTATCCAGTCACGCTCTGCACGGTTAAAAGGCATTTCTTCACGATCCATGGCGAAGAAATATTGACGAAAAAATTCACCTAAAGTGGAGAATAGAGTCCGGAAACGTCCCAAAACGGGATAGTTCTTGCGCACCGCATCTTTTGTCTGTGTGATGTCGATAATAAATAAAATAATAATAATCAGAAGGATAATGCCGAGTGAAAATACGAACATCGTCGTGAGTAATTCCAGCATAGAGAACCCATCGCTACTGGCTTTGGTAATAGGTGTGTGTGTTATGTTCATTCTCATGCTCCAAATTATATATCTTGATAGCATACTAGCTGCATTCTGAATGCTAATCTATCTAGAGCTTGGATTTTGTGTGCTTATGGTCTGTTATCAAAAAAGTTTTGCAATGCTTTAGTTTGTGTCTGAATGTTTGTAAGCATTTCTTCTTTATCGGTGTTATCTTTCTTATGTCCATCTTCTGCTTTTTCACAGGCACTGGCTAATAGGGCAGCCCCTAAATTGGCTGCGGCTCCTTTTAGGCGATGTGCGGCTTGTTCCCACCTGTCATTATTGTTTTCGTCTAAACTTTCTTGTAGCTCTGACAGCCCTAATTCTGCTTGGGAGAAAAATAAATCAAGCAATTCTTTTTCTAATGCTGGGTCACCATCAGTAAACATTTCGAAATGGGATATATCTATGACTTGCTCTTGTTGGTTTTCGTCTGGATTTTTATTTTCTATTTTACTTGAGGGAATGTCATCACTTGTGCCTTTTTTTGCTTTAGTAGCGTTCTTTGCCATAACCGCAGTGAGTTTATCTGGTCGAATTGGTTTGCTTAAATAATCATCCATGCCTGCTTTTATACATTTCTCCCTATCTCCGATCATCGCATTAGCGGTCAGGGCAATGATTGGCAAATGATTGCCTGTTGTTTCTTCCATTTGGCGTATTATGGTGGCCACCTGATAGCCGTCAAGTTCGGGCATTTGGCAATCCATTAGTACGATGTCATATTCGTTATCAGAAATCATGTCTAATGCTTCTTTACCATCTTTGGCTAAGTCAATGCTTGTGAAGCCAAGGCGTTCGAGAAGTTTCCTAATGAAGAGTTGATTGACAGGATGATCATCAACGGCGAGAATGCGGGTGTCAGGTGATAGTGCTGCATCATCGCTAGTTTGGTGCTCTTCATAAAGATTGACAGGTCTAGAATTCTTCTCGGCAATAATTAGAGGGATTTCGAACCAGAAAGTTGATCCTTTACCTTCGGTACTTTCAACACCGACACTACCATCCATTAGGTTGACTAGTTTTTGGCTGATAGCGAGCCCCAAGCCAGTGCCGCCAAATTTACGAGTGACGGATGCATCGGCTTGTGTAAATTTGTCAAAGATGTGCTCTAGTTTACTTGGTGGGATGCCTATTCCTGTGTCTATTACCGAGATACGGATATTATTGTGCATGTTTTGACTTGCTATTATTTTAACGCTTACGACTATACTGCCTTTGTCTGTGAATTTAAGGGCATTATTGATAAGATTGTGTAAGATTTGTTGAATGCGCCCCAGATCTCCCATAAAGACATCAGGAATATTCTCTTCGCTATTTATTGTCAGATCCAGACCTTGATTTGTTGCTAGTGGTAAGAATAGCTGAATGATTTGTTGTAATGCTGTCTCAAGATGAAAGGGCACCGTTTCTATCTCTAATTCTCCAGCTTCTATTTTGGAAATATCTAAAATATCATTTAGAATGGCTAATAGACTTTCACTGGAGTTGTGTAGTGTTTGTGCATTTTCTTTCTGGTCATGTGTGAGATTTGAGAATAGAAGCATTTCTGCCATGCCTATAATGCCGTTCATTGGTGTGCGTAATTCGTGGCTCATGTTTGCTAAGAACTCACTTTTGGCTTGGTTGGCTTGTTCGGCTTTTACTTTTTCTTTTTCAAGTTTTCTATTTACATTCATTTGCTCCATACGGGCTGCTTCTAGTTTATCCGTATACTTTTGCATTTGTTCTGTTATGCGTTCTTTTTCTTGATAGCGTTGCGCCACAGCTTCACGGGCGGCTTTTAGCTCTTTTTGCCATTGGTGGACGTAGTTCAAAGCAAAGGACCAAACAATAATAAGAAGGATTAGAGCTGCCATGGTTGGGAAAAGCGCATGATATGTACGTTGTTTTAAACTCGAAACAGCCTGACTGCCATTCTGATTGAGGTCTCGTAATAATTTATGCATATTTTGGGTGTAAATATGTTTGTATTTTAAATAATCTTGAGACGCGATCATTTCTTCTGCTTTGCCTAGTTTTCCGCTATTTATAAGGTTCAAAAGCTTTGTATGCATGACAATAATTTTGTTGCCTGTCTCCTCAACTATATGGATGTTCGGGACGTTTCTGTGTTTTTCTTTAATTGTAGAGATGCTATTTTTTATAAGCTCTATATATTTTCTATGTTCTTTCTGCCATTTCTGCTGCTCTGTTTCTATCGCCATTGTTATGGAGTAATGTAAGTCGTCTTCTATCTCTATGATTTCATCTATAAGTGTTATGATTCTTATATTTTTATTCGTATCATTTTTCAATGTAATGTAGGTACTGTAGTCGTTTCCAATGCTCCATAAAATAGCAGTTAGTGATAATATAATAGCAAAGCTTAGTAGCTTTGACGGGAATGCGGTATGTTTGGCCATCTTTATGTTCTGTTGTTCTTGCATATAAATTGTTAGGGCTAACGCTACACCTAGGATGGTGCTTGATACTGCGGTGATGGCTAAAGCTAGGTTCATAAAATTTTGATCAGGATCGTAGCGACAATTGGCGTAGGGAAGAAAGACTGCTGCTAACATTCCAGTATAATGCATTCCGCAAATGGCTGCACCCAAGATAAGTGCTGCTAAAGTTTGCCATAATATTTTTCGATTTCTTTGATATTTCACTAGGGCAAAGACGATTAATAAAGCTGCACCTGAGGTGATGATTGCAATGAGCACAGATAAAAAGAATAACGAAGGAATATAGCGTAAATCTGCATCCATTTCCATTGCTGCCATGCCAGTATAATGCATCGCGCAAATAGCTGTCCCTAGTAAAATAGAGCCTTTTCCTAGGTTGAATAAACTAAAATCCCTTGCGCGGATGATTTGTAAAACACCATAGGCAATTATGACAGAAATCCCCATGGATAGGATGGTTAGAGCAGGGTTGTAGCTGTGGGCCATGTTCATTTTATAGGCTAGCATACCAATGAAATGCATAGACCAAATGCCAGTGCCAAAAGATAATGCCCCGATGTAATGTAGTGTAGATTTCAGGCTTTCAGTTTCGGCTTCGTGAATATTGGTTGCTAAGCGCAGTCCGGTGAACGAGCCTAGTGAGGCAATAACATAAGACAGTAGAACGAGAGTCGGGATATAGATTCCTGTTTCTGCATTACTCGGTATGTCACCAAAGATAAAAAATTTTTCAAATATGGGTTGGATGTTTGGCGGCATCTTTTTTTTCGATCCTTTTTTATTAAACAAGTGCCTTGTTGGTTTAATGCGCTGTCGGACAGCACTCAAGATAATGAAGGAGATCCTCTTTTCTGAAAGGTTTTGCGATGAAACCTTTTGCGCCCTTTTCGAAGGTTTTGACCATGGTGCTTAGGTGATCATCTGAGCTAAACATAACAATGTAGGCACCTGGATCATGTTCTATGATCCAGGTTAATACAGACATGCCGCTTTTATCGGGTAAATTAATGTCTAAGAAGACAATGTCTGGTTGGTAGGAGGTATAGAGTGATAATGCTTTATTTCCATCTTGTGCAGTTGTTAGATCGCACTCATCGCGTAGGGCGTTTCTAACGATCCATCTTGTAACGGGATCATCTTCTACTAGTAAAACTTTTGTCTTTTCTTTGTTATCGGGAGCTTTATAAAGTTTTTCTTCAGGTGGTGAAAACATATCTTCGGAATGATTTATTGCTTGTTTTTCTTGTACTTCTGGAAGATGGAACGCTTGTAATGGTTCTGTGTGTTTGTTGTAGTAATCAACAAAGTTTTGAGTTTGGTAGGTTAGGTCAAACATATTAAAATAAACGTGAGATGTATCTTCTGTTTGAGAAAGGTCGCATATATGTTGCCCGATTTCTTGAAGAACGACATATGAGGTGTTTCGACAAATAGTTAGAATATTACTTGGATCACAGAAGAAGCTATGCCCTTCCACATTTTTAAGGCAAGATTCAAGTAGTTTTTTAGTGTTAGCCATTGTTTTCTGTGCGTCCTCGGATGAGGATAAACGTGAACAGGTAATGTGGAGGCATATCCACCCATCCCAGCTTTCTGGTGATTTATTAACGGCGAAAACAAGGCTGGCCAGTTTTACGTTGGCATCTTCGGTGATTATTTCCATTCTAAGTTTTCCTTATCCGTTGATTGTTTGAATGTGAGGGGATTGTTCTATATAATGCTGTAGTTTATCATGTGTTAAAGGCTTACCTATAAATCCTTTAGCACCATGTTTTATAGCTCTCATAACGTTGTCTTTATCACCTTTGCCGCTCAGCATGATAATAAAAGCTTGTGGATCATGTTCCAGTATTTTTGCGAGAACGTCATGTCCGCTAATATCGGGTAAACCAATATCAAGGAACATAATATCCGGTGCTTTGGTGAAGTATTGGAAAAGGGCATTTTCTCCGTTTTCTGCGAGAAGAATATTATATGTGCTGGGGAGGGCATTGGTGAACAATTTTAGTGAAAATGGGTCGTCATCAATAACAAGAATATTTGTTTCTTTGTCACTTTGTTGTCTGTTTAATAGTATTTGATGGAAATGTTCAGGGATAGGCTTGTTTAGAATCCTGGTGCGTTGTTCTTGCCATTGTATTCGCTCTTGCTCGTGCCGTTCTTTTTTCTCTTCATGTTTTCGAACGCGTAGTTTTTCTTCTATAATTCTAGCAATTTCGTGATGGTCTATTTGTATTTCAAAAAGAATGACCAGCTCTTCTGGGAGAGCTGGTCGAGTTTCAAGGCGGGTTAATACGAAATTCTTTAGGCCCTTGGTGAAGGGGGGCCCCATTTTTTTTGCTATAATGAAAAGATCACCATCTGAGCAAATAAATATTTCACCATTTTGATGGCCAAGATCCCTGACGATGAAGTCAATTGTATCTTCGTTTTCAAACTCCGGTATTCGAGAAGCCTGAAAGTGAGTACACCTAAGGTTTTCATTGCTATTCTTTATGCCATCTATAAATTCTAAAAGTTCTTCCTCTGCCTTTTTTATTATGATATTCATTTAAAAACCCAAATTATTGTTGATTTTCTTTTTCAATGCTTTGCACAACGCATGCCAGATGTAACTTTCCTTTATTATCAATCAATTATTTGGTTTTGCCAATTTTATAGCGTTTTATATTGGGATAAACACAATAGTATTCTCATTTTAAAACGTTTGTATTTGGGAATTATTAGGATTTGTCTGCGATACTTTCAACATGACTAGAAAAATTCTTATAGTTGAAGATGACCCTGCGCAAAGACGTATGATTTCTCTACTTATACATAGAAAGATTGGTTTGGGCGTTGTTGAGGCTGATGGGGGGCGTATGGCTTTGTCTCTTCTGCGTGATGATGTTGTGCGGGAAAACATTTGTTTGGTGATTATTGATTTGAATATGCCTAATATGGGTGGGATTGAGTTATTGAAGCTCATAAGGCAGCAATACCCGAATTTACCGATTATTATATTGACAGGCTCTAAGGATCTTGATGTTGCCGTTCAGGTGATGAAGCTGGGCGCGAATGATTTTTTGAATAAGCCGATAAATCCGCAGCGTTTTCAAGTCTCGGTTTGTAATGCGATGAAGATTGGTGCTCTTGAAAAAGAGGTTAAGCGCCTTAAGCATAAAGACGAGAACAGGTTCTTGTTTGATGATCTTATTGGTTATGATCGTGGTCTATTGAGTGTTGTGAGCGTAGGTCGTAAGGCTGCTTTGGCGGAGATTCCTGTGATGTTGACTGGAAAGACCGGTGTCGGTAAAGAGGTTTTTGCACGTGCTATTCATGGTGAGAGTGCGCGCTCAGGAGGGGCGTTTGTTGCGATTAACTGTGGCGCGATTCCAAAGGATCTGGTGGAGAGTACTCTGTTTGGTCATGAAAAAGGGGCCTTTACGGGGGCTATTACAAAGTCGTTGGGTCGTTTTAGGGAGGCCGAAGGTGGAACAATCTTTCTTGATGAGGTGGGGGAACTGCCGCTTGATGCACAGGTGAAGTTACTACGTGTTTTGCAAGAGAGGGAAATTTATCCTGTTGGCGCGGATAAGGCTATTCCTATCAATGTTCGGATTATTTCTGCAACTAATCGCGATCTTGAGGCAGGTATAGAGGAGGGCGTGTTTCGGGATGACTTGTATTTTCGACTGAATGTCCTGCCTATTCATCTGCCAGCATTGAAACAAAGGCCAGAAGATATTCCTGCTCTTATTCATCATTTTCTGGAAAGATTTTCTGTGTCTGAGGGGCTGCCTTTGAAGGAATTGACGGAGGTGGCAGAGAGTATGCTATCGACATGGGACTGGGTTGGAAATGTACGTGAACTTGAAAATACCATTCATCGTGCGATCGTTTTGTGTGATGGTGATATTCTGGATATTGGTGATTTCACATCATTGAGGCAAGCGGAAATGCCTCTTGCGATAGGTTGTGTTGGTGTTGTGAATACAGCTTCATCGTCGATGTTTGAGATAAACGGTATTCTCAAGACAATGGCGCGAATAGAGCAAGAGGCCATGAAATTTTCTCTAAAATACTATGATAATAATGTGACGCAAGCGGCGCGTGCTCTTGGTATGGCCAAATCGACATTCTATAGGAAACTGAAAGAATAGAGCGGCTGGCTGGGCATGGTTTTGTTTGTTCGTATATGTATATGTTGTTATTGCGCTGGGTCAGTATGGTGACGTTATAGAGTACACGTCACCAATATTTGTGTAGAGTGCTAAGCGATTGTCGCTCACTTTGTTTGACTATGAATCAAAATCAAATAGAGCGGTAGAAAGATAACGCTCGGCAAAATCCGGGAATATAATTACGATATTTTTGCCTTTATATTCAGGTCGTTTTGCGATTTCTAAGGCTGCGGCCAGTGCGGCGCCTGATGATATGCCTGTCGGTATCCCTTCGGTTAGGGCCAGCTCGCGCGTGGTTTCAAATGCTGTCTCGCTCTTAACTTTCACGATATCATCAATGTAATCAGTTTCTAGAATTGATGGTATGAAGCCAGCGCCGATGCCTTGTATTTTATGTGGGGCAGGGCTTCCGCCAGATAGGATTGGGCTTTCTTCTGGTTCAACGGCAATGACTTTGAGTGATTTGTTCTTTTCTTTCAATACGCGGCTGATGCCTGTTAATGTTCCACCAGTTCCAACGCCTGAAATAATGACGTCAACGTTTCCATTTGTATCTTCCCAGATTTCCAGTGCAGTCGTGCTCGCGTGAATGTCAGGGTTGGCAGGGTTATCAAATTGTTTAATCATGTAAGTGTCTGGCGTGCCTTCAACGATCTCTTTTGCTCTGTCAATTGCGCCGGTCATCCCTTTATGGGCTGGCGTTAACTCTAGATTTGCCCCTAAAAACTTCAGCATTTTTCTACGTTCAATAGACATACTTTCGGGCATTGTTAGAATAAGTTTATATCCTTTTGCCGCGGCAACATATGCGAGGGCAATGCCTGTATTGCCGGAGGTGGCTTCTACTAGAGTTGTTTTGCCGGGGGTTATGTCTCCGGCTTCCTCTGCGGCTTCTACCATTGCAACACCGATTCTGTCTTTTACAGAGGCCAGTGGATTAAAAAACTCTAGCTTGGCAATTAAATTTGCTTCAACGTTGTGAAGTTTTTCGATGTTATGCAGGCGTACCAATGGTGTCGCCCCGATGGTTTCTGTTATTGAGTTGTAAATTTTTTTACGGAATGCAGACATGGTCACTGACCCTTTCATAAGGTTTGTAAAGTTTAAATTTCAAAAGTAATTATTTTACTGCTTAGTCTCGGTATGTTTTCTTTCTTGGATTCTTCGTATAAATCCTTGATTGTGATTTTCGATAGTTTATCCCAAAAGCGTTCTTGGCTTTCTTCTAGTGAATGCTTCAAAATAGAAGAGAATTCTGAAAATGCAACGTTGCCAGACGTGGGCTTGCATGTAAAGCATTGGGCAATGTTCTTGATGCTGATCTTGTCTGGCTCCTTAATATAGTACCCTCCGCTATGGCCTTTGATGCTTTGTAATAATCCTGCGTGCCCTAATGTTTGCAGTATAGGCTCTAATGCTCTGCTGCTCAAATTATAATGCTCCGCAATGGTCGCGCCAGATATCGGGGCTTCTTTACTGGCATTATATGCGATGAATAATGCCGCGTTCAAACCGAGTTGGGCTTTTTTTGTTAATAAATCCATAAGTGTATAATACATAGAAAAAATGTATTTACAATTAAAAAATGTATAATTATAATGGATTTATGATGACGTATTTACCTTTGTTTTTAAAAGCTGACACCGAAACCCCTATCCTTGTAATTGGAGGAGGGGAGATTGCATGTGCGAAAACCGAGGCTTTGGCTAGTGTTAGCGCCAAAGTGGATGTGGTTGCCAAGTCGATTAGTGAGGCGCTAATACTCCTTTGTGAAACGCATGGTTTCACTTATAGGGAAGAAGAATATACACCGGGGCACTTGGATAATAGGCGAATTGTGGTGGCCGCTACGGATAATAATGCCGTTAATGAGCAAATCGCCATGGATTGTCGTTCCCGCAAAATTTTGGTTAACGTGGTTGATAACCCTGCATTATGTGATTTTATATTCCCTGCGCTTGTGCGTCGTGGGCCGTTGCAAATTGCGATATCATCATCGGGAATTTCTCCTGTTCTTGCACGTTTAATTAAGCAGACGATTGAAATACTTATTCCTGCGCGTTTTGAACAAATTATTGGTTTCTTGCAGAATAAAAAAGTTGCGATGCGCCATAAACTCTCAAAATTACAGCCTCGGCGCGTTTTTTATGAGCAGGTGATCCGTGGGCATATCGCAGAGGATATACTGGAAGGTAATATGGCGCGTGCAAATGCTTCGTTTGATGAGGCATTAAATAATTATCCGAATGAAAGCCGCGCCGCGCTTTATTTAATTGGTGCAGGGCCGGGAAATCCTGATCTTGTTACGATCAAGGCCGTTCGTATTTTGGGGCAAGCGGATGTAATTCTTTATGATCGCCTAATCCCGCAAGGTTTGATGGATCTATATGCACGTAAAGATGCGCATAAAATTGCGGTTGGCAAGACACGGCACCATCATCATAAAAAGCAAGATGAGATTGATGATATTATCGAACATCATTTGCATAAAGATCGCATCGTTGTCCGTTTAAAAGGTGGCGATCCGGGTATTTATGCTCATGGAGCAGAGGAGATCGCCGTTGCCCGCAGGGTTGGTGTTCCATATCAAATCGTTCCGGGGATAAGCGCGGCAAATGGGTGCGCGGCTTATGCGGGGATACCGTTGACCGAAAGGGGCGGCGCTAGCTCAGTTAGGTTTCTTTCTCTTTATAAAGAACAGCTTGAAGATGATGATTTCTGGGAAAGCTTACGTCACGCGAAGAATGAGACGCTCGCCCTATATATGAGCAGTAATAATTACTCATTATTGTGTAATAAGCTTATAGGTCTAGGGTTTAACGCAAATACGCCTTTACTGGTTGTTGAGCAGGGCACGACGACCCATCATAAAGATTATTCAGCCACGCTTGAAACATTTGAAAATTTATATGCAGATCATAAATTTGCATCCCCTTGTCTGATGGTTATTGGTAATGTGGTTAAGTGGCACGAAGCTCATTCTTGGAAAGAGGAGCCTGTAACTTCTGGCAACTATTTCACTGACCTTCCGATTAAGGAGGTGGCATATGCCTGATGTATCTTTAACAGCAAACATAGTGAAAGATTTAACGTCTCTATCATGGGAGCAGCGTTTGCAAAAGCTGCAAGATTATAGTGATAATTCAATGGCTTTCTCGACAAGTTTTAGTTTTGAGGATCAAGCGATAACCCATGTGATTGCAAATAAAAATTTGCCAATTCGTATATTTACAATTGATACAGGGCGGTTATTTGAGCAAACGCACGATGTGTTTCAAAAAACCAGAGATGCGTATCCTAATATTAGTATTGATACGTTCTACCCCGATACTATTGGTGTGCAAAACCTAGTTAAAAATCAGGGTATTAACGGGTTTTATGAAAGTACAGAAAACCGCCATAAATGTTGTAATATCCGTAAAGTAGAGCCGCTGGGTCGCGCACTTGATGGCGCCGAAATATGGATCAGTGGCTTGAGGCGAGAGCATTCCCGGAATCGTGAAGATTTACCGGTTGCGGAGTTTGATTCAGAGCGAAATATTGTAAAAGTTTATCCGCTTATTGATGTTTCTGAGAGTGAGATCAGCGATTATATAAAGGATAACAATATCCCGTATAACGAACTTCACGATCAGGGATTCCCATCTATCGGCTGCGCGCCTTGTACCCGCGCGGTTAAAGCAGGGGAACCGCCAAGGTCGGGTCGCTGGTGGTGGGAACAGGATAATGAGCAAGAATGCGGACTTCATTTGGTGGATGGCAAACTTGTCCGCTCTTCAGGTATATAAGGAAAATATAATTTAAATGCTTAATTCAGATCAGAAAAAAATCCTGGAAACCTTGCAGGCGAGTTTAAACCGTGATCAGACTTTGTGGCTATCCGGCTATCTTCAAGGAGCTGCGGATGGCGGAGTTTCTACAGTCGGAGCGAGCTCTACGCAGGCCAATAAGCCGAAAGTTAATGTTTACTACGCAACTGAGACAGGAAATTCAAAAGCTCTATCTTTGAATGTGATGAAGGCTCTAAAAGGGGCAGGTTTTAAAGTTAAAAGCTCGGTCGTTAATCGTGTGAAACCAGAAGATATGAAAAAGGATGAATTCGCAATCTTTTTGGTGAGTACACATGGTGAAGGAACCCCGCCAGAAACGGCAGAAAAGTTCTTTGGCCTAATGGAAGGTGCACCGGATGGTTTGTTAGGTCATCTAACTTATGCTGTGTTAGGGCTTGGTGATAGCAGCTATGAAATATTTTGCGGCGCAGCGGTAACGATAGATAAAGAGCTAAAGCGTTTGGGCGCAAAATCATATCAGGAGATTAAACTTCTGGATGTTGATTATGCTTCTCATACCTCTAAATGGATTGAAGAAACGGTAGCAAATCTTAATGAAATTACAGGGGGTACGAGTGAGTCTCCTTCGGACAGTTTATCTTTGGGCGAAGTATCAGAAGTCCGCATTGGCAAAGGCTATACACGACTAGAGCCGATTAAAGGAAAAGTTACAGATATTGTTAACTTGAATGATCGTGGTTCAAAGAAAGAAACCTATCATATTGAAATTTCATATGACGATGATGTGATCTATACGCCGGGGGATGCAATTGGAATTATCCTGCCCTCTGAAGTAGCGGGCGATGATTTAACACCTCGTTTGTATTCAATTGCGTCTTCTCCTTCTTTGCATGAGGGCGAAGTGCATTTAACGGTTTCCCTTACTAGCCATGAGAATGAGGACGGTAGTATCGGTCATGGTTTGACTTCTGGGTTTTTGGCCAAGATTCAAGAAGGTGATGAAATTGAATTTTATATTAGCCAGAACCAATTATTCAACCTGCCTGCGGATGATCAAGATGCGATTATGATTGGCCCTGGAACTGGTATTGCGCCATTTCGTTCCTTTATTTATGAGCGTTCGGAACGCAGTGCTTCTGGGCGTAATTGGCTAATATTTGGTGATCAGCACGCGCATTGTGATTTCCTTTATCAAGCCGAATGGCAAGAACACCTAGCCATAGAAACGTTGGACCGTCTTGATTTGGCATTTTCCCGTGATCAGGATCATAAAATTTATGTGCAAGATCGTTTGAGAGAAAATGCGGACGAGCTTATGCGCTGGTTGGAAAGTGGTGCGGCGATTTATGTCTGTGGTGCAAAAGATCCGATGAGCAAGGATGTGGAGCAAACACTGATTAAAATTATTGCGGAGAAAAAATCTTTGAGCGCGGAGCAGGCAGAAGATTATCTCGCGGATATGGAAGAGCAAGGTCTCTACTTAAAAGACGTTTATTAATTAAGGATATAATTATGAGTGATAAATTATCAGCCAATGAAGGTATGAAGACAGGAAGCCGTGGCCTGCGAGGGACATTGTCCGAGGGTATAGCCAATCAAATTACTGGCGCGCTAAACGAAGAAGAGCAGCAGTTAGTTAAATTCCATGGCTCTTACCAGCAAGATGACCGTGATCGCCGCGCAGAGCGGGAGCGTAAGAAGTTGGAATGGGCGTATTCGTATATGATCCGTTTGCGTATATCTGGTGGTGATCTCACTGCGCATCAATGGCTTAAGCTTCAAGAAAGCTGTGATAAGAATGCTACCGGTATTATCAAGATTACAACACGCCAAACCATACAATTTCACGGCATTGTTAAGGCGCGTATGAAGCCGACGATGAAGGACTTTGATGTTCTTGGTTTGGATAGTATTGCCGCGTGCGGAGACGTAAATAGGAATGTTATGTGCGGTGCAAATCCGGCGCTTGTACCATATCACGCAGAAATGTTTGAATATGCAGACAAAATAAGTCTTCACCTTTTGCCAAAAACGGGAGCGTTTCGTGAGGTTTGGCTGGACGGTAAGAAATTAGCGGAAGGCGCGCCAGCGGAGGAAGATCCGCTTTATAAAGACCATTATTTGCCGCGTAAGTTTAAAATCGCAATTGCTGTGCCTCCGCATAATGAAAATGATGTGTTTGCAAATGATATTGGTCTTATTGCAATTGGTGAGGGCGAAGAATTTCTTGGGTTTAATATTGCTATCGGTGGCGGACTTGGTGCTACTCATGGGAATAATGCAACATATCCGCGCCGCGGCACAATGATCGGATTTATCCCTAAAGACAAGACTTTGGATACGCTTTGGCAGATTATCGCGATCCAGCGTGATCACGGCAATCGTGAAGATCGTAAACTATCACGCCTAAAATATACGGTCGATAAATTGGGTGTCGAATGGTTTAAGGAAGAGATTGAAAAGCGTTGTGAATTCAAGCTTGAAGAAGCCAAACCGTATGAGTTTGACTATCGCGGCGATGCTTTCGGTTGGGTTGAGGATTATCAAGGTAAATGGCATTACGGCATTTTTGTTGAGAATGGCTTGGTGCGGGATATAGATGGTTACAACATTAAATCTGCCTTACTTGAAGTCGCAGAAACCGATAAATGCGGAATACGTTTTACCGGTAATCAGAATATGATGCTAACTTATGTTGATGCAAAAGATAAAGATACGCTTGATGCCATTCTTTTGAAACATGGCATTATCCATGATCAATATTCAAAATCTCGTAAAGAGGCGATTGCCTGTGTTGCAATGCCAACTTGCCCATTAGCCTTGGCAGAAGGGCAGCGTTATCTACCTGAGCTTATTACAAAGATAGATGCTTTACAGGATAAGCATGGTTTGAAGGAAACTCCGATTACTATTCGTATGACTGGATGCCCAAATGGTTGTGGTCGTCCGTATTTGGCGGAGATTGGGTTTGTTGGTAAAGCCGCCGGTAAATATGCATTGCGTTTGGGTGGGGATTACGAAGGTGAGCGTCTAAATCAAGTTTATACAGAGGAGGCGGACGAGGTAGAAATTCTGGAGACGCTAGATACTTTATTTGGTGAATTTGTGGGTAAACGCTCAGAGGGTGAGCGTTTTGGAGATTATATTCATCGTACCCATTTTAAAGGGCAGATTTTTATAGGCTCTAATCAGGAGATTAACGCATGAGTAATTCACTTCCCAATTATCTACAAGAGCTGGAAGATGAAGCGATTTTCATTATCCGTGAAGCGATCGCAGTCGCAGAAGATCCGGTATTGCTTTACTCGATCGGTAAAGATTCTAGCGTATTGCTTCATCTATTGTTAAAAGCTTTCGCTCCGGCAACGCCGCCAGTGCCGCTTTTACATGTTGATACAACATGGAAATTCAAAGAGATGATTGAATTTCGCGATAACATAGCGGAAAAACATGGCTTGCAGCTTATAGTTCATACCAATCAAGACGGGGTCGATGAGGGTATAAATCCGTTTGATCATGGAAGCAAGCATTACACAAATGTAATGAAAACGGATGGTTTGAAGCAGGTTCTTGATAAATATAAATTTGATTATATTCTAATTGGTGCGCGCCGCGATGAGGAAAAATCTAGAGCTAAAGAGCGGATTTTTTCAACTCGTAATCGCTTTCATGCTTGGGATCCAAAGAACCAACAACCTGAATTTGGTTGGCTGTTTAATACGCGTTTACCGCAAGGGTTTAGCTCTCGCGTCTCGCCGCTATCTAACTGGACTGAACAAGATATATGGGAATATATTCTGCATGAGGAGATTGAGCTGGTTTCTTTGTATTTCGCCAAAGAGCAACCCGTTGTAGAGCGTGATGGAATGCTGATCCGCGTTGATGATGACCGCTTACCTATTGAAGATAAAAGTGAAATTCAAATGAGAAAAGTAAGGTTCCGTACGCTGGGTTGTTATCCGTTAACTGCGGCTATGCCTTCAGATGCGGAGACCTTGGAAGAAATAGTTGAAGAGCTTCGTCAAAGCAAAGATTCTGAGCGGCAAGGGCGCCTAATCGACAAGGATTCTGCTTCCTCAATGGAGCAAAAAAAGAAAATGGGATATTTTTAGAATGAAAGATTATAAGACAATAAATTTTTTAACTTGCGGGCATGTGGACGATGGTAAATCAACGCTTATTGGTCGACTTTTGTATGATATTGATGTGATACCCGATGATCACATTGAGGCGGCAAAAGATGAAGATGGCAAAATTGATTATTCTCTGTTCACAGATGGTTTAGAGGATGAGCGTAGGCAAGGCATAACAATTGACGTTGCGCATCGTTATTTCCGCTATGAAGATCGTCGCTATCGCATTGCTGATACTCCGGGTCATCTTGAATATATGCGTAATATGGCGGTGGCCGCTGTAACATCTGATATAGCCGTTATCTTGGTTGATGCCATTCATGGCGTGCGCTTACAAACGGTTGAGTATAGTAAAATTGCCAAGTTCTTTGGTGTGCGACAGTTTTTGGTTGCGATCAACAAGATGGACGCAATTGATTACAGCGAAGATAAATATAATAAAATTAAAGAAGATTACCTAAGAGAATTTGGTGATAATAGCACTGATTGCAAAATCGAATTTGTACCGGTTAGCGCGTTGTTAGGCGATAATATTGTATCTAAGAGTGAGAATACCCCATGGTATCAGGGGCCAACTATTCTGGATTTCCTTAAACAAGCGGATCAGCATACCCTTAATAATAAGCACTTTAGATTACCTATTCAGCATGTGATTAAGGACGCAGCGGGTGAGCGTTGGTATGGCGGTACTTTGCATGGTAAATCTCTTAAAGTAGGTGATTTGTTGACCTCTATAGAGACCGAGCAGGAAGTGACCGTTACCGGAATTTATCATAGCGGAAAATCTGTTAAACAGGCCGATAAAAGGCATGCCATAGCGATAAGCATCGCAGAGGATATTGATCTTTCACGTGGTTCTGTGTTGGCAAAACCTGACAATCTTGGAACATCTGCCGAAGCTTTTTATGCCGATATTCTATGGATTGATAAGAAGTTTGAGGGCAAGCAAGCATTTCAAGGTATGATCAAAATGTATCATACGGAGACGCAAGCTCAAGTAACGATAGATGGTGATAATGGTATTTTAAAAACTGGTCTTGTTTATTTGTCACGGCCAATCGCCATGGATCCGTTTGATGAAAACCCGCATACTGGATTATTTATCCTAACCGATCCATACACGGAGCGCGTAGCAGGAGTAGGGACGGTTGATCATATTATTCCACCGCAATATCAAGGTTCCAGCTCTATATAAATAGCTGTATTTAGAACTAAATTTTGCAAAACATCTTGTTTATATGCTAAAAATAATAAAAAAGTATATAATCGGGTGGATAATGTTAAAAGATTCTGATCAGGGAAGTATGAAGTCATGGCAAGGTGCAATGCATTCTGCGGATTCTCCGTCGCCTGACTATCAAACATCTTGTCCCTTACCTGTGCATTTACCTGATAGTTGGGAGTTTATAGATTATGCTCCCGCAGATATACACACTGGATTGGTCCGGGCCCATGCCCATGGTGAACCGCGCTCTAAAATTACATTTATTAGTGGGTTCAAAGCGAATGCAATAGATTATAATACGCCGCAGTTAAGGGCGTTACAGCGCGTTGGTATTGAGATTGATATCATTATATTGCCTGATCCTGGAAAAGGCCTTGGGTATTTAGAAGATAATAAGAGAATCGTGGCCGCGGTATTAAAAGATGATCCACCACCGAGCGGGTTAAAGCCGGGTATTCCAAATCATATTTTTGGGCACTCTCTTGGGGGGAGGGCTTTTGTCGCGAATATGCTTGATAAAGATTTTGCCCAAAATATTCTAAAAAATTATGCTGGATCTGTTTTAATTGCCCCTCATTTTTCATCTCCGTATCGATCCAAACCGGTTTTAAATGCTGTTTATTCTACGTATTGTCGATTGTTCTCAGAAAAAGCATATGGCGATGCTCCGTTAGATTGGACATTGTCAGCCATGGAGAGTTTGAAACAGAATTTCCGAAAAGCGATCAATAAAGGATCGACGAAGAGAGAAATATACGAAGAGAGAACTAAAGCGGTTGGCTCTATTCCTGAGGCGGAAACGACAGCAACGACACATGGGCAAATTTTATATTCGAATATTCAAGGTGAGCGTCTTCGTCAACGTATTATGGATGATGGTGTCCCCGATGCCGCGAAAGCATTTCCAATGATTATGATTGGTGGTTCAAAGGACTTTGTATCGTGTAAAAATTATATTGAAAGTGTAGCAAAAGAATTTTCTGCTGTATTTTATGAATTCGATACGTATCACAATCCTTTCCTGGAATCCAGAGATGCGCGAACACTTATCCTTGATGCAATGCGAGATATGAGTAATCATTGGCGTAACATCAATATCCGGGGTGAGAATACTATTATTCATACACAAACCAATGGACATTGTGCGCAAATTACCGGTTCTGCGTTTGAAGATCCGATGGCAATATAATAAATATATGGCTTGTTTGGCGCTGCGTTTGGCGACAGAATGTCGTTTATGTTATTGTCACTAACAATATATGATGTCTGTGTGTAGAGTGTTTTACATGGATGTTTATTTGATCGTGAAAACGCTACATATTCTTTCTTCGACCATATTATTTGGCACGGGCATTGGGATTGCGTTTTTTATGCTGCGCTCATGTTTCACCAACGATATTCATGAAAAGCTCTATGCGGCGCGTAATACTGTGCTGGCTGATTATATATTTACGTTCCCTGCCGTGATTATGCAGCCTGTTACGGGGGCTTGGCTTGTCTGGCAGGGTGGCTATGATTGGATGGATCTGTGGCTGGTCATAACATATGCCATATATATGATTGCAGGGCTGTGCTGGTTGCCTGTTGTTTGGATACAAATACAGCTCAAGCGAATGCTGATCC
The DNA here is from genome assembly GCA_002747015.1 of Zetaproteobacteria bacterium. Next base: position 27,336 of record NVXI01000011.1, on the reverse strand, counting down.
ACAGTGTGGAAAGCGGCGAAGAATTACCACTGCGTTATAATCAGCTGTTTAAGATTTGGTTCTTAATGGGTTGGCCGGCTTTTATTGGCCTGGTTGTTGTATTTTTTTTAATGGTGATGAAACCCGTATGAGTGATGAACCCATCTTTAAATCTATATTCGGTGATGATTGGGATAACCTGCCCCTCGTGATGCGCAAACATTATGCCAACCGCCCTTATACCAATGATGTCACAACAGTAGAGGGAACGCTGGATGTTATGTGCAGGCAGCCCCTCAAATCTTTATCGCCGATTATGCGGTTGATGGGGCAAGTGCCAACGCATAATGAAAAAGATGTGCGCGTCACTGTGGAATTTAAGAGCGACAAAGAGACCAAAGAATTTCACTTTAAGCGCATTTTTCATTTTAAGGATGTGAAGCCCTATGTGTTTCACTCGCGTATGATGCAGATTAAAGCTAATGAAGTGATAGAGGTGATGCGCTTTGGCTTGGGGTGGAAAATGCTCTATTTATGGGATGGAGAAAAAGTGGTGTTACAGCATCGCGGCTATGCGCTGCATCTGTTCGGGCATTTTATCCCTGTTCCGCTGACATTGTTCATGGGCAAAGGCTATGCGGAGGAAACCGCCGTTGATGATAATACCTTCGATATGATCACCCACATCACCCACCCATGGTGGGGAAAGGTCTATGAGTATAAGGGACGGTTTGAGGTTGGTAATGGGGTATGAATAAACGCATCCTTATCATTGGTGGTTACGGGAATTTCGGGGGCTTTATTGCGAAGTTGCTTGCGCGGGAGAGTAATATTCAAGTTATTATCGCTGGGCGTTCTCTTGAGAAGGCGCGAGGCTTTGCGGATCAGATAACGGCGGCACATCAAGTTGAATGCGTGCGGCTTGATATTACGACCGATATTTCAGACGCGCTGACTGAAATTAATCCTGATATTGTTATCCATACCTCCGGCCCATTTCAGGCGCAGGGCTATGACGTTGCGAAGGCTTGTATTGATGCGGGGGCGCATTATATCGATTTGGCCGATGGTCGTGACTTTGTTCATGGTATTACCGCGCTGAATACGCAGGCGGAGGAGGCCGGCGTTCTGGTTATTAGCGGGGCAAGCTCCGTTCCGTGTCTCACCTCGGCTTTGGTTGATTATTATAAAGATAAATTTGAAACGCTGGATACCCTTGATTACGGTATTACGACTGCGCAAAAGACTGCGCGTGGTTTGGCCACAACGGCGGCGATTTTGGGGTATACGGGTAAGGGGCTTGAGACGCTTATCGATGGTGAAAAATCTACTATCTATGGCTGGCAGAATCTGCGCGTGCGTAAGTTTAAGGGATTGGGCTGGCGATTATTGGGGAATTGTGATGTGCCGGATTTATCCTTATTTCCACGGCGATATCCAGACCTTCAAACCATTCGGTTTTATGCGGGGCTGGAAATACCATTTATTCACATGACACTTTGGATGTTGTCGTGGTTTGTGCGGGTGGGGCTTATCAAAAATTTGAAGAACGTTGCGCCAATATTGCTAAAGACATCCTATATGTTTGATTGGCTTGGCACACAAAATAGCGCCTTTTATATGAAATTGTCTGGTAAGGGGCACGATGGCGCAGAGAAAGAGGTTACATTTGAGCTTATCGCGCGTTCAGGGGATGGGCCATATATTCCAATTATGCCGGCTATACTAATGGCGAAAAGGCTTGTAAATGGTGGTTTACAAGATGTTGGGGCACATCCGTGTGTCGGGTTTATTACACGTGATGAGTATCTTGGTGCGTTGAGTGATTTGGATATTCGCTGGACAGTGGAATAGCTTTTCCGACAAGATCTGAATATCTTGTTGTTTGCGAGCATTTTGATCTGGTCATCATCTCTTATATTTAGTAGTTATTACATAGATATAATCAGGTTAAAATATAGGGCATACCATGGAAACTAAAGCTGCAATTGCGTATAAGGCAGGATCACCTCTTGTCATTGAAACTGTCCAGCTTGATGGGCCGAAGGCTGGAGAGGTTCTGGTTGAGGTTATGGCGACAGGCATTTGCCATACGGATGCTTTTACGCTTTCCGGTGATGATCCAGAAGGCGAATTTCCAGCCATTCTTGGCCATGAGGGGGCAGGTATTGTTCGTGATATTGGTGAGGGTGTAACATCCGTTCAAGTCGGGGATCATGTTATTCCGCTTTATACGCCAGAATGTAGAGAATGTGATTTCTGTTTGCATCCCAAGACAAATTTATGCCAAAAAATCAGATCAACACAAGGTCGCGGACTTATGCCTGATGGTACGTCGCGGTTTTCTTTGAACGGGAAACCTATTTTGCATTATATGGGGTGCTCCACATTTTCTAACTTTACTGTGATGCCTGAAATTGCCGTCGCAAAAGTGCGCAAGGATGCGCCGTTTGATAAGATTTGCTATATCGGTTGCGGGGTTACAACTGGTATTGGTGCCGTTGTGTTTGATGCCAAAGTAGAGGTCGGATCAATGGTTGCTGTGTTTGGTTTGGGCGGGATTGGTCTGAATGTTATTCAGGGCGCGAAGATGGTCGGTGCGCGTAAAATCATTGGTATTGATATTAATGAGAGTAAAGTTGAACTGGCCAAGAAATTTGGTATGACTGATTTTATTAATCCTAAAAAGACTGAGAATTTGGTTGAAGCCATTTGTGACCTTAGTAATGGCGGGGTTGATTACTCCTTTGAATGTATTGGTAATGTTGATGTTATGCGCGATGCTTTGGAGTGTTGCCATAAAGGATGGGGCGAGAGCATTATCATCGGCGTTGCGGGTGCGGGGCAGGAGATTTCTACGCGGCCATTTCAATTGGTGACAGGGCGCGTTTGGCGGGGTTCTGCCTTTGGTGGTGCGCGCGGGCGGACGGATGTTCCCAAAATTGTTGATTGGTACATGGAGGGTCGCATTAATATTGATGATTTGATTACCCATAAAATGCCATTGGAGGACATTAATAAAGCCTTTGACCTGATGCATGCTGGTAAAAGTATTCGTAGTGTTGTGGAGTTTTAGGATGGCGGGGACACAAATTACATGTGAAAAGAGCATATATGTTCATGGCGGTACGCTGGGTTATTATAGCCACGATAGCGTTAAAACAGGTACTTCAATGCGCTTTACTTTGTTTACTCCACCAGAAAAGAAAAGTACTGGTGGTTTGGTCATCTTTTTATCAGGTCTAACTTGTACGGAGGATAATTTCACAACCAAAGCKGGGGCGTATAAATGTGCCGCTGCACTTGGTTTAAGTRTTCTTGCACCTGATACYTCACCGCGTGGCGARGGGGTTKCTGATGATGACGCATATGATCTTGGRCAAGGGGCRGGGTTTTATTTGAACGCGACGCAAGCGCCGTGGRCTRAACATTTTCAAATGGAGAGCTATTTAATAGAAGAKCTTATCCCRCAATGTGAGGAAGAGTTCGGCTTARACCCAYGTAAAAAAGCAATTATGGGGCATTCTATGGGCGGGCATGGTGCGTTGACACTGTACTTTAAATATCCTGRTTTATTTCAATCATGCTCTGCTTTTTCACCKATTGTTGCACCGTCACAAGTKCCTTGGGGTACGAAGGCGTTTACAGCCTATTTAGGRCATGATGAGGCATCTTGGAAGCAACATGATGCATGTGCMTTGGTTCAGGCCGCAAAGAACGCAGGTGAAAATGCAGAAATTCTGATTGATCAGGGATTGTCAGATGATTTYTTGGTGGAGCAGTTGCGCCCAGAGCTGTTTGAGMAAGCATGCRCGCGCGCGGGTCAGGCACTCACWCTACGCCGTCATGACGGYTATGATCAYAGTTATTTCTTCATTCAAAGCTTCATTGATGACCATTTGAAGTGGCATGCAAAGCATATAGTGCTTTAATGTTATAAAATTGTGTTTTTGGCTTTTGTTTTATTGAGAAAACTAAACCACCATTCTTGCAATAATGCACTCAATGGTGGCTTTATCGTTTTTCTAGATAGGTTCTTCTAGTTCTTCGCGTGGGCCAAAGAATTCAAGATGTATCTGTGATTTTGGTATCTTCCATATCCCTAGTGTTTGGTAGATATTGGTCATGAAGGGTTTAGGGCCACAGAAATAATAATCTGCATTTTGTTCTGGTACGATTGAGTTCAGGAAATCGATATCTATAAAACCTGTTGAACAAGAGGCATCGCGCGTTGTTCCTTTTGTTTTTGCATCGCTGTAACGGTAATGAATGGTTAAATTGGAGTGTTTACTGGCTAGTGTGTCTATGGCGCTTTTGAATGCTTGGGTTTTTTCGTTTAAGCAACCATGTACAAAAACGATATCTCGGCCTGTCGTCAGTGCGGTTTGTAACATACTGAATATGGGGGTTATTCCAACACCGGCAGCCAAGAATACAAGAGGGCGTTCGTGTTTTTTGGAGGAATCAAAGAAGAACTCTCCACAAGGTGTTCCAATTTCAAGTGTTGTACCAATTTTTGTGTTTTTATGTAGGGTGTTAGACACATAGCCATCGGGTACATCTGCTTTTGGACTGATTTCCTTTTTTACACTGATACGAAAATAATCTTCGCCGGACTTGTTTGATAGGCTGTAATTACGCATTGTTGTCTGTCCATCAGGCGTCGGCATGCGCAGAGTGATATACTGACCAGACAGAAAATCAGGTAATAAACCGCCATCAGAAGGCTTTAAGTAAAAGGATGTAATCAACTCATTCTCGGTTTCTTTCCTGTCGAGTGTGAATGATCTAAATCCTTCCCAACCACCGCGTTTGTTTTTGTTTTCATCATAAATTTGTGTTTCTCTTCCAATGAGAATATCAGCCAAAAATCCATATGCTTCGCCCCATGCATTGATAATATCATCATTCGCGGCCTCGCCTAGAACCTCACGGATAGACTCTAAGAGGTTTTCACCAACGATAGGGTAATGTTCTGGCTTAATTTGTAGGGAAGCATGTTTTTGTGCGATGAGTTCAACGGCGCTGCCTAAGACCTCCAAATTGTCGATATTGGCTGCGTAAGCACAAATTGCGTTGGCTAATGCTCTTTGCTGCGTGCCTTCAGTTTGATTGGCTGGGTTAAAAAAGGGCAAAACTTCTGGGTTGTGGGAAAACATTCGTTTGTAGAAGTGCTTTGTCAAAGTCTCGCCATGTTCTTGTAAAATGGGCGCTGTTGATTTGACAATATCGATTGTTTGTTGGCTAAGCATAATAACATCCTTTGCAATATGTATTTTAAATATATATATGAATATCATGGTAAAAAAGCAATTCTTTTCATATAATTAAAAAATGCAATTAACCTCGTTTACAGATTATAGCCTACGAACGCTTATGTACCTTGCGGCGTATCCTGATAAAATGTCCACTGTAAAAGAGATATCGGAGCATTATGGCATTTCGCGCAACCATTTGGTTAAGGTTGTGCATCGTCTTTCTCAGCTTTCATATATAGAGACAACCAAAGGAAACGGTGGCGGGATTAAGATCGCCAAGCACACAGGTCAGTTACGCTTGGGAGACTTAGTATCAAAATTAGAGCCAAATATGCTTACTGTTGAGTGTTTTGATGCTGAAAAACACACATGTAGAATTACCAGTTCATGCCAACTTAAACATTATCTATTTGAAGCAACACAATCTTTTATCGATGTGTTGAACAAGCGCACATTAGATGATGCGGCAAAAAATATTAATTTTGAGTTTTAAGCAAAAAAGTCACCAGTGAGTTTATGGGTTGTGTTCGTTCTCTTGTGCACAAACTTGACGCGATGTGCGTATAACAGGTACACTATGTGGTAAATACATAAGAATATTTATTGAAAGGGTTATCCTATGGGGTTTTCATTAAAAGAAATCGCAGTAGCAGCAGGTCTTACCATTCTATCCGCATGTGCGACAACGGATGTAGATCCGATGACAAATGTTGGTGAAATTGATTCTAAGAGTGGCTGCTATAAGATTGAAGCTAATCATGAAGGTGCTCTTCAAAATGAAGAGCAAATAGTTTGTCCGTTTGCGGCGCCCGCCGATGAAAATACACTTTAGGTTAGGTGTCGGATATGGGGGATAATAATCAAACAAGTGTTTTTAGAGAGGCGACGGAGCATGCCGCGAATGTAGATCGTTCGTGGTATGAAAAGGATTTTCGCTCTGTTTTTATTGACCCAAAGAGAATTGTGGGAACTCACGATGAAAAAATTGCAATTATTAAGGAAATGTTTAAGGAGCAATACCCTAAGTTAGGGGCAAAAATAACAGATAAGGATGCGCAATTCATTCTTGATAAAGCGGACGAAGGCCCAGCCGCAGGACAGTATAATTTTAGGTATAAAACGCCGGGACCGCATGGGCGCAGGCAGACGCAGCCTGTCTGTGTTGTTTTAGAGGCACCTGAGTCAATGGATACAAAGAAAGAGGTTGTATCCACTCTTACTAATTTTCCAGTGGATCAGCTTAAAAACATTCCAGGTGATCAAGCTCTATGGGATAAGATTATAGGTACGCATGAGGGTACGCATTGTGACACGGATTCTTCTTTGATTACTTTGGAGAAAGAGAGAATTGCGGATGTAAAAGCCTTGGAAATGTTAAAAAAAGGTGGCCATGATGATGTTGCGCGCGCTTTAATAGATTATCGAATTTTAGGGGCAGCAAAAGGAAATGATACAGATCACGCAACTGGCCTTGCGCTAGAATCGGGTGAAAAAATTACTCCGAACTATATCGCTGCGGCGAAAAGTTTTGGTCAGACAATGGTTGATAAGGTTATGTCTGTGCATGGTATATCAAAGGCCGATGCGCTTCAAATGCGTAAAGATGATCCGGAAAAATACATACAAACTATTGAGGATGCTTACAATAAAGGTGAATTTAAGGATCCTAACAATGGGTATGTTGAAAAAAATGTTGGCGCGTATGTAGGTGCGTTTCGTCGTCAGGTAAAGGGGGTGACGCCGCCTTCTGTTGAACAAAAGTCAGAAAATAAAGTTGAGAATAATCCTAATGCTGCAACACCGGAGCAATCTTCAGGTGCGTCACATGATAGTGCGCCAGCAGCAGATGTAAGTAATTTCATGTCTACAAGCGTTCCATTTGCGGTGGCAGATGAGAACCAATTTTCTGTTGCACCAAGTTCTGTTGATTTGACGGAGATAGAGGGCGGTCAAGCCAAGGTTGATTTGAAGAGTGATGACCGCGCGTCACTGACAATTGGTGGTGTTGATGCATCTAGTTTTTTTGCCAGCGTGGCACATCCGGAATTGGCGGCTGAAAGAATTGCGATGCAGGATATGACCGCTCAGAACATACCTGATTTTTCTTTTCTGCCAGAGCAGCAATTCACAAATAATGCTACGATGGGCGCGTAGGCTTAATCCAAGGTAGCGGGATTACTTCGTATGCCATGTTTAGGGGCAGGTCTGTCGTTTTGATGTTAAGTCTAAATCTTTCAGTGTCATCTTGATATTTGATGAGGTGATGCTCTTTTAATCCAGCAAATCCACCAAGTAGTAGGCCATCTCTACGTAATATCTGTACGCTCATGCCCACGTCCTCTTAATTATGGATTGAAAATAATAAGAGATTATAGTTTCTATGCAAAGTGCTTGTCAATTAGGCACCTTTTGGTAACTGCTTGTGTTTGGTCTTTTAGGTGTCGGGGGGCTTGTGTTTAAGTTCTTGGTTGATTTGGTTGTGAATTTAAAGGATTATAATTGTAGATTATTGCTGTCGGGCCCCTGATACATATTACGCTTATGTAAGGATATTGTTTCATCAGGGGATGTGGTTTTACTATCTGCGCAGAGGGGCTTCGTCAAAGCAATGGTCGTTACTGAGTAGTCTTTAATAATATAGAATAGTTTCAGAGAACTAATTGTTTTCATTAACTTTGTTTAAATTGATATGGTTTATTCTGATCTGCAATAATTGGATTGGAGTGATGAAGCTCTCATCGATTAACATGTATATGATAGAAGGATTTTATGGTGCAGCTTTCTTTGAGCATTGATCCATTAAGCGATGATTTTAAAGTAAATTGCGATGCTATGGCTGTGTTGGTCTCTGATCTTAATGATCTGATTTCCAAAATTTCATTGGGCGGCGGGGATAAGGCCAGAGAACGGCATCTCGGCCATGGGAAGTTGTTACCGCGTGATCGTATTGACCATCTTTTAGATTCTGGTTCTCCATTCCTTGAATTTTCACCTTTGGCCGCATATGACGTTTATGACGATGTCGTGCCAGCAGCCGGAATAATCACTGGCCTTGGTCGGGTCTCTGGTTTGGAAGTGGTTATTGTTTGTAATGATGCAACGGTTAAGGGGGGGACGTATTACCCGCTTAGTGTGAAGAAGCATCTGCGCGCGCAAGAAATTGCGCGACATAACAATCTGCCTTGTATTTACCTTGTTGATTCTGGTGGTGCGAACCTTCCTAATCAGGATAAGGTTTTTCCAGATCGAGATCATTTTGGACGTATTTTTTATAATCAGGCAAATATGTCTGCTATGGGAATTCCGCAGATATCTGTTGTTATGGGCTCATGTACGGCGGGCGGTGCATATGTACCGGCAATGAGTGATGAGAATATTATAGTGAAGGATCAGGCCACAATATTTTTGGCAGGCCCTCCATTGGTTAAGGCCGCAACGGGTGAAGATGTGAGCGCAGAGGCCTTAGGCGGTGGTGATATCCATACCAGAGTTTCTGGTGTTGCGGATCATCTTGCAGATAATGATGAGCATGCGCTATCCATTGTGCGAACGATAATGGGGAATTTAAACCGTAAAAAATTAGGATCAGTCGCAGAGATAGAGCCGCGTGCGCCTTTATATGATCCGCAGGATATTTATGGCGTTATTCCGCGTGATCTTAAAACACCATTTGATGTACGTGATATTATTGCACATTTGGTTGATAGTAGTGATTTTGATGAGTTTAAGGCGCGCTATGGCACAACGCTCATTACAGGCTTTGCCCATATTGAGGGGATGCCAGTCGGAATTGTTGCAAATAATGGTGTGCTGTTTTCTGAAAGTGCCTTGAAGGGAACGCATTTTATAGAGCTTTGTAACCAGCGCGGTATACCGCTTGTCTTTTTGCAGAATATTACAGGGTTTATGGTCGGTGAAAAATACGAGACAGGTGGCATTGCGAAGGACGGCGCAAAAATGGTCACTGCGGTTTCTTGTTCACGTGTTCCGAAATTTACAGTGATTATTGGCGGCTCTTTCGGCGCGGGAAATTATGGTATGTGCGGCAGAGCGTTCGATCCACGGTTCTTGTGGATGTGGCCCAATGCAAGGATTTCCGTTATGGGAGGCGATCAAGCTGCAGGTGTCTTGGCAACGCTGACCCGCAGTAAAATGGAACGTGATGGTAAGGACTGGTCAGATGCAGAAGAAGCAGCATTTAAAGCACCTATAGCGGAGAAATATGAACGTGAAGGCCATCCATATTATGCGTCGGCGCGTTTGTGGGACGATGGTGTGATTGATCCGGCGGATACGCGGCGTATTTTGGGCTTGGCGTTGGCGGCGAGTTTGAATGCACCAATTGATGATACTAAATATGGTGTGTTTAGAATGTAAGTAATATCGGGAGATATGATTTATGAGTGATGACATTGTAGTGTTGGAAATTGAAGATGGCGTGGCCACTGTCACGCTTAATCGTAGGGACGTTCATAATGCCTTTGATGAGGCTATGATTGCACGTCTTAGCGCAATTTTTGATGAATTAGCAGGGCGTAATGATGTTCTGGCCGTTGTGTTGTGTGGCGCAGGAAAGAGTTTTTCTGCGGGCGCAGATATGAATTGGATGAAGCGCGCAGCGGATTCGACTGAAGAGCAGAATAAGGCAGATGCACTTTTACTGGCAGGAATGCTGAATAAATTGAACAACTTGCCCAAAGTAACGATTGCGTGTGTGCGCGGTGTGGCTTTGGGCGGTGGCATGGGGCTTGTGAGTTGTTGTGACATTGTTATAGCAGATGATAGCGCGAAATTTGGATTATCTGAGGTTAAGCTTGGCTTGATACCAGCGACAATCGGCCCTTATGTGTTGGCGGCAATCGGGCCGCGTCATATGCGCCGTTATGCGCAAACCGGTGAACGTTTCGGCGTTGAGGAAGCGCATAGAATTGGTTTGGTTCATATTGTGGCTGATCGTCCAGAGGGTATGCCTTATAAATTGCATATGATCATAAAGGAAGTACAGGCAAACGGCCCCAAGGCGATGGCGGCGTCAAAGACATTATGCCTTGATTTAATGGGAAGAGAAATTAACCAAGATTTGATTGATGAGACGGCCGATAGAATTTCTGTGACGCGCGCTGGTGATGAAGCAAAAGAAGGACTGTCGGCATTTCTGGAGAAACGAAAGCCTGAATATACGAATAAAAGATAACAAAGGATAAGCTCGATACTTTATGTTTAAAAAAATCCTTATTGCCAATCGTGGAGAAATTGCCTGTCGCGTTATAAAGACCGCGCGAAAGATGGGTGTGCAAAGCGTGGCCGTTTATTCCAATGTTGATCGGCGCGCAATGCATGTGCGTATGGCGGACGAAGCTGTCTGTATTGGTGGTGCGGCGTCTATAGATTCCTATCTTAAAGGGGATGTGATTATTAAAGCCGCAATTGATTGCGGGGCACAGGCAATTCATCCGGGGTATGGGTTCTTATCGGAAAATGCAGAATTCGCGCGTGCGTGTTCCGATGCGGGTATTGTCTTTATTGGCCCTTCGCCGGACTCTATTTCTGCAATGGGGTTAAAGGATTGCGCCAAAGACATTATGAGTAAAGCGGGCGTACCTGTTGTTCCTGGATATCAGGGGGATGAGCAAGATAACGAGTTCTTATCGAGGCAAGCCGGTGAAATAGGGTATCCAGTTCTGATTAAGGCCGTTGCAGGTGGCGGTGGTAAAGGGATGCGTTTGGTCGAAAAGGCTCAGGATTTTGATGAGCTACTTGAAACATGTCGAAGCGAAGCACTTGCCGCGTTCGGAAATGATCATGTTCTCATTGAAAAATATTTAACGCAGCCCCGTCATATAGAGGTGCAAATTTTTGGGGATCGTCACGGTAACGTCGTGTATTTGTTTGAGCGGGATTGTTCATTACAACGCCGACATCAAAAAGTGGTTGAGGAAGCGCCAGCGCCGAATATATCAGATGAGTTTCGCAATAATATATGCAGCGCAGCGGTTCGTGCGGCCAAAGCCATTGATTATCAGGGCGCAGGAACAGTTGAATTTATCGTCCAAGGCGATGTGTTTTATTTCATGGAAATGAATACACGTTTGCAGGTTGAACATCCCGTAACGGAAATGATTACAGGGCAGGACCTTGTGGAATGGCAATTACGCGTGGCCGCGGGTGAGGCGTTGCCCTTGGCACAAGATGATATTGTTATGAATGGGCATGCGTTTGAATCTAGACTTTATGCAGAAGATCCTTCACAAGATTTTCTGCCGCAAATTGGGCGTGTGCATCAGTTCGATTTTCCAGATCAGAGCCGATATATGCGCGTTGATACTGGTGTGGAAGCAGGTGATGCGGTCAGTATTCATTATGACCCGATGGTGGCCAAGTTGATATCATGGGGCGAGGATCGCGCGCAGGCGGCGCAGAATATGGCCGATTTATTAGGGCGCACATATATGATGGGTTTGCTGAGTAATCAGGAATTTATATCAAACGTGTTTAATCATGATGCGTTTTTAAACGCGAACATAGATACTGGTTTTATTGAATGTTATGAGCAAGATTTGATGCCCGAGCGTTATGGTAGGGCAGATGATAATGATATTGCATTGGCCTCTTTGTTTTACATTCTTGGGTTAAACCGCTCAAATTCAGGGAAAAACCCATGGGATACGCATGATAATTGGCGTGCAGGGCGTGATGTTTTAAGGCGTCATATAAAACTGGTTAGTAAGGGTAAAATTATTGAGGTGAGTGCGTTATGCTATGGCATGCGTTTGGATTTACAAGGGATTGTCGATACGACCCTAATTTCTTATTCTGATAACGTTATAACGGCGCTTATTGATGATGTTGAAGTCTGCGCAAAAATTTTATCATACAGGGATGCGATCACTATATTTTATAATGGTCGCGTTGTTGATATTCATTTATTTGCGCCAGAGATTGATGACGATCATGGTGGTGCAGGGGATGGACGTATTGTTGCACCGATGCCGGGCAAGGTTGTCCAAGTTATTGCAGTTGCAGGTGATGTTGTAAAAAAAGGTGATCCATTAATTATGATGGAGAGCATGAAGGTGCAAATTCCAATTGTTGCTGGTTGTGATGGGGTTATCAATGAGGTGTTGGTCGAAGAAAATGCACAAGTATCAGATGGAACGTTGTTGGTTGAAATTACCCAGCAGGAGGATCGCTCATGACCTTGCCAGAGTTTGTTCGCATTTATGAGGTCGGGCCGAGGGACGGTCTGCAAAATGAATCGCAAATCGTGCCGACAATGGTAAAGATTGCATTGATTGAGCGCTTGGCGGATGCTGGGTTTTCCCATGTAGAGGCCACAAGTTTTGTCTCTCCAGAGGCTGTGCCACAGATGGCAGATCATAAAGAGGTTATGGAGGGGATCACACGTCGAGAAGGTGTGATTTACCCAGTTTTGGTGCCAAATATACGCGGTATGGAGGCTGCCTTAAAAACGGGGGCACAGGAGGTCGCAATTTTTGCATCTGCTTCCGAGGCCTTTTCGAATAAGAATATTAATTGTTCGATCGAGGAAAGTTACAATCGTTTCTTGCCTGTCATGCAAATGGCCAAAGATGCAGGTGTGCCTGTGCGTGGATATGTGTCATGTGTGCTTGGGTGTCCTTATGAAGGGGATATCATGCCCGAGGCCGTTGCCGATGTCGCAAAACAATTACACCATATGGGGTGCTATGAAATTTCTTTGGGAGATACGATCGGTGTGGGCAAACCGGATCAGGTTCGTAGATTATTAGAGGTGGTGATCGGGCGTGTTCCAGTTGAGAGTTTGGCACTGCATTTTCATGACACCTATGGGCGGGCGCTTGATAATATCCGCGTTGGTCTTGAAATGGGTGTGTGTGTCGTGGATTCTTCTGTTGCAGGCCTCGGTGGGTGTCCCTATGCCAAGGGGGCAACAGGGAACGTTGCCAGCGAAGATGTGATTGATATGCTCAATGGACTAGGTATCACCACAAATGTTAATATAGACAAGGTCATTGAGACCGCACAATTCATTTCAAAGTATTTAGGGCGCGAGCCATCTTCAAAAATTGATAGAGCAAAAAAAATGGGAGCTACAGAATAATGATATCCTATCCCACATTAAAATTTAACCACCCTCCCGAAATTGCAATGCTGCGCGAGGAGGTATTTAAATTTGCGCAGAGCGAGATTGCCCCACGTGCCGCGCGCATAGATGAGGATAATGAATTTCCGCAAGATATGTGGCGAAAACTTGGTGATGTGGGGTTGTTGGGAATTACTGTTTCTGAAAAATATGGCGGTGCGGCTATGGGGTATTTGGCACATGTCGTCGCGATGGAGGAAATCTCACGTGCGTCTGCATCCATTGGCTTAAGTTATGGGGCACATTCAAATCTTTGTGTTAACCAAATCCATCGAAATGGAACGGATGAGCAGCGAGAGAAGTATTTACCCGCACTGGTAAGCGGAGAGCATGTGGGTGCGCTTGCCATGAGTGAGACGGGGGCAGGATCTGATGTCGTCAATATGCGTCTGCGCGCGCAGAAGAAGGGCGATGTTTATGTCCTGAATGGGAACAAGATGTGGATTACCAATGGGCCAGAGGCTTCAACTCTGGTTGTCTATGCCAAAACCGATATGGATGCAGGTGCAAAGGGCATAACCGCATTTATTATCGAGAACACGATGGCTGGTTTTTCAACGGCACAGAAGTTGGATAAACTTGGGATGCGTGGCTCGAATACATGTGAGCTTGTGTTTGAGGATTGTGAGGTTCCCGTTGCCAATATACTGGGTGAGGTCGGTGCAGGTGTTAAGGTGTTGATGAGCGGTCTGGATTATGAACGTGTGGTTCTGTCTGGCGGGCCGTTAGGGATTATGCAGGCTTGTATGGATTTGGTTGTTCCTTATGTGCATGAGCGTGAGCAGTTTGGACAGGCCATCGGCATGTTTGAACTTATGCAGGGCAAGCTGGCCGATATGTATACGTCTTTATCGGCGCAACGTGCCTATGTTTATGCGGTGGCCGAGGCTTGTGATCGTGGAGAATCTGCGCGTAAAGATGCTGCTGGTTGTATATTAATGAGTGCTGAGGCTGCAACACAAATGGCTTTACAGGCGATCCAGTCTTTAGGCGGAAATGGTTATATGAACGAATATCCCGCAGGGCGTTTATTGCGTGATGCGAAGCTTTATGAAATTGGAGCAGGCACATCCGAGATTAGAAGAATGCTTATCGGGCGGGAGTTGTTTGAGGAGACAAAATGACAGATAAAGCCGAACCAGGACAATTACGTGATATATCACTCAGCGATAAATATGAGCTGAATGATGGCAGCGCCTTTATGTCGGGGCTACAGGCTTTAACGCGAATTGCAATTGTTCAACGGCGTAGAGATAAGGCGGCGGGCCTTAAAACAGCAGGCTTTATTTCTGGTTACCGCGGGTCGCCACTTGGCGGTTACGATGTTGAGCTTATGCGGGCTCAATCTTATTTAGATGATCTTGATATTAAATTTCATGCGGGTGTGAACGAAGATTTGGCGGCGACATCCGTTTGGGGGACACAGCAGGTCGGCTTAATGCCTGGTGGTTCTGATTATGATGGTGTTTTTGGCATTTGGTACGGCAAGGCACCGGGGGTAGATCGTTCGGGTGACGTGTTCCGCCATGCAAATGCGTATGGAACTGCGCCACATGGGGGCGTTTTGGCGATTGTTGGTGATGATCATGCATGTAAGTCATCAACCCTACCATGTCAGAGCGATCATGCGCTTTATGCGATGATGATCCCAACGCTGTATCCATCCAGTATTAATGAGTTTGTTGAATATGGATTACTCGGGATTGAAATGTCGCGATATTCAGGATGTTGGACTGCGCTTAAAGTCACAAGTGAAAATGTTGAAACGACAGGCACTGTGGATTTATCGCGGGAGATCCGAGATATTATTCACCCTAGCGCCGAAGAATTTGAAATGCCTGAAGGCGGCGTGCATATCAGGCTTAATGATGTCCCAAGAGAAGTGGATTACAGGCTGCAAAATTATAAGCTATTTGCATGTCATGCTTTTTGCCGGAAAAACAAAATTGATCAAACCGTTATAGATAGTCCCAAACCTCGATTTGGTATTATCACCTCTGGAAAGTCATATGGTGATGTCAGGCAGGCATTGGTGGAACTTGGTATTACCGATGAGGTTGCGGCTGAAATTGGGCTTAGGCTTTATAAGGTTGGTATGACTTGGCCATTGGAACCGCAAGGCGTGCAGGAATTTGTGCAAGGCTTAGAAGAAATTCTGATTGTTGAAGAAAAGCGGGAGATGATTGAATATCAGCTGAAACAGCAAATATTCAATTGGGCACCGAAAAATCGTCCGGTTGTGGTCGGAAAATATGATGAAAAAGGTGATCGGTTATTACCATTGCACAATGATCAATCTGTGGGAATGGTTGCACATGTCATTGCAAAGCGTCTTAGGCATTTTTATCATAATAAGCAGGTTGAAGAGCGGCTGAAATTTTTTGAAGATCGTGAAAAGAAGAATGCTTTATATGTTCCGCCTTCATTGCGCAGGCCATATTATTGTGCAGGGTGCCCGCATAATACATCAACAAAAGTACCAGATGGCAGTTTTGCAATGGTTGGTATTGGCTGTCATTATATGGTGCAGTGGATGGATCGTAGCTCGGCCTTATGTACGCAGATGGGTGGTGAAGGCGTGCCGTGGATAGGCTCTGCGCCATATACAAATCAGGAACATATCTTTACGAATTTAGGCGATGGTACGTATTTTCATTCTGGCACGTTGGCGATCCGCGCTGCTGTGGCGGGGGATGTGAATATCACATATAAAATCCTTTATAATGATGCCGTGGCGATGACGGGCGGGCAGCAAGTGGACGGTGATTTACCGGTCTATCGTGTTGCGCAGCAAGTCGTGGCTGAGGGCGTTGTACGGGCGTGGATATTAACCGAGACTATGGAGCATTATAAAGACCGCAGTAATATTCCACCTTCTGTTGATATATTGCACCGAGATTATTTGAGTGAAGTGATGGATGAGTGCCGTAAAACAAAAGGCACAACGGTTATTATTTATGATCAAACCTGCGCGGCAGAAAAACGGCGCCGGCGTAAACGGGGGCTGTATCCAGATCCGGCGAAACGGGTTGTCATTAATCAGGCTGTGTGTGAGGGCTGCGGCGATTGTTCTGTGCAATCCAATTGTATTGCAGTTCAACCTATCGAGACCGAATATGGTCGTAAGCGCAAAATTAACCAATCAATGTGTAATAAGGATTTCAGCTGTTTAAAAGGTTTCTGCCCGTCTTTTGTCACGATTGAGGGTGGTGAACTCCGTAAGACTAAGGCTGATGATACTGGTGATTATGCTAATATTTTGGCAGATATTCCAGAGCCTGATCTATTGAAAGTTGAGAGTGCCTACAATATTTTGGTGACAGGTATTGGTGGGACTGGGGTGACAACGATTGGCGCATTGCTTGGGATTGCGGCGCATATGGAGGGTAAGTTTTGCCGTAATCTGGATGCGACGGGGTTGGCGCAAAAAGGTGGTGAGGTTCTCAGCCATGTACGAATTAGTCCAGTGCCCGGTGATTTGCGTACTGGTCATATTATCACTGGTGGAACTGATCTGTTGCTCGCCTGTGATATGGTCTCAGCCGTTGGTAAAACGGCCTATGAAACGTTAAATGTTGAGCGTACGCACGCCATTTTGAATACAGAAAATACGCCAGTGGCAGACTTTGTAACGAATAATGCCATTGATTTTCATCAAGATCAGGTGCGTGATACTTTGATGAAGGTTGTTCATTCTGATGGGAATTATTTTGTTCCCGCAACATCTTATGCTTTGACGTTACTAGGCGATGAGATAGCTACGAATGTATTTATGATGGGGTATGCTTGGCAAAAGGGTTTAATACCGATCGGTCGCGAGGCCATTGAACGTGCCATTACGCTTAATAATGTAGCCGTAGAGATGAACTTACAGGCATTTTCTTATGGGCGGTTGGCTGCGCATGATTCAGAAAAAATCGCAGACCTCGTACGTGCGGTAAAAGGTGAAGATGACGCAGGCATTGTAGATAAGAGTTTGGAAGGTCTTGATGCGTTGATTGAAAAGCGCGTTGCCTATCTGACGGATTATCAAAATACTTCTTACGCAAAGCGGTATACGGATTTGGTTGAGAAGGTCAGAAAATCTGAAAACCAAATGATCGAAGGGGCAACGGATTTAACAGAAGTTGTCGCACGATGTTATCATAAGGTGTTGGCCTATAAGGATGAATATGAGGTTGCACGTCTTTATACAAATGGTGCTTTTATTAAGGATGTAAAGGCGCAGTTTTCAGGGAAATACAAGTTGAAGTTCCATATGGCGCCTCCGATTTTAGGTGGGGCTGATCCCGCGACAGGACGTGCGAAAAAACGAGAATTTGGCCCTTGGATGTTGTCTGTATTATCGGTTCTGGCACGCTTTAAGTTTTTGCGTGGTACGCCATTGGATGCTTTTGGATATCATCACGATCGGCGCATAGAGCGGAAGATTATCGTACAATATGAGGAAACCATAGATCATGTTTTGCAAAAATTATCATCAGATAATTACGCGGTCTGTATAGAGATTTTATCTCTTCCTTTGATCGTATCCGGATATGGTGTTGTAAAAGCCAAGAATATCGAAAAAGCAAAAGCGATGCAGGATGATTTAATGGCGAAGCTATGATGTTATTGTTTATCTGTGACCGCACAGGTGAGTTCACATTTCGCGATTAGTTTGCCTGCGTCGCTATGAACGAGGATATCCCATACATGTTTTGATCGACCGGTGTGGATTGGTTTGCATGTCGCGGTAATATAGCCGTTTTTGACTGGACGCAGGTGATTAACGGTAATCATCGATCCTACGGCGTATTTTTTATCTAAATCAATGAGCATGAGGGATGCAAAACTACCGACAGTTTCGGCCAAAACACACGTTGCTCCGCCGTGCAAAATGCCATGAATTTGATGTGTGCGTTTATCAACAGGAAGGCGCGCCTTCAGGTAGTTGTCACCAACTTCTATAAACTCTAATCCCAAATGATCAAGAATGTTATCATTTGTAATCAGGTTCGCAATTTCATCAATTGTGTAGTCTTTAAACCAGATCATAATTCGTCTCTTATTTGGAGTATTTATAGGACTGATAATACCTAATTATAGGGTGTTTACATGTTTTAAAAACAAATTTCTGATTATTGTTGTTGAGAAGTTGCGGAACCATGGTTTTTGTATGTGGATACTTAAAATATTTATACTTTTTATGTTACAGTATTGTGGTGAGGGATGCATGCAAGAAGACGAAGAAAAAGACCCAATAGTTATAGTAGGAATGGCGCGCACTCCAATGGGTGGGTTTCAAGGTGATCTGTCTTTTCTAAGTGCACCTGAATTAGGGGCCGCGGCGATCAAAGCGGCCGTACAGCGTTCGGGCCTTGAGGAAAATAAAGATATAGATGATGTGATTATGGGGTGTGTTCTGTCTGCTGGCTTGGGTCAGGCACCTGCGCGACAGGCATTAATGGGTGCTGGGCTGCCTGATGGTGTTGGTGCGACGACGATCAATAAAATGTGCGGTTCAGGTCTGCAGGCTGTGATGTATGCACATGATGGTATTATGGCGCGAAGTCACAATATTATAGTTGCCGGTGGAATGGAGAGCATGAGTAATGCGCCATATCTTTTGCCCAAGGTACGCGCAGGGATGCGAATGGGGCATGGGCAGGTCATGGACCATATGTTTTTGGATGGTCTGGAAGACGCCTATGATAAAGGAAAGCTGATGGGCGTGTTTGCAGATAATTGTGCTGCTCATTATGGTTTTTCTCGTGGAGACCAAGATGAATTTGCGTTGCGTTCCTTAAGCCGTGCGAATGAGGCCATTGAAAATGGGTCTTTTGAAAATGAAATTGTAACGCTCACGATCAAAACGCGTAAAGGCGAGAACATCGTTTCGGTAGATGAACAGCCACCAAAGGCTAATCCCGAGAAAATTTTAGCATTGCGCCCCGCATTTGGTAAGGACGGCACTGTAACGGCGGCGAATGCGAGTTCAATTTCTGATGGAGCGGCCGCACTGGTACTTATGCGACGTTCCGAGGCGCAGAAACGTGATGTGAATATTTTGGCAACCATTAGAGGGCATGTCACATATGCTGGTGCGCCAGAATGGTTTACGACCGCGCCTGTCGGGGCATTAAATAAATTATCAGACCGTTGTGGATGGGCTTTTGATGATGTGGATATATTCGAAATTAATGAGGCATTTGCAGTTGTGAGCATGGCGGCGATGAAGGAATTGGATTTACCTTTTGATAAAGTGAATATTCACGGTGGTGCGTGTGCGCTGGGGCATCCTATTGGTGCGTCGGGTGCGCGTATTTTGGTTACGTTATTATCGGCTATGCAACGCAATGATCTAGCCAAAGGTATGGCGACGTTGTGCATTGGCGGTGGTGAAGCCGTTGCAATTGCGATTGAGCGGGGGCAGACATGAAAAACTTAAATGGAGTAGCAGCAATCGTAACGGGAGGCGGTAGCGGTCTTGGCGCTGCGACGGCGCGTGATTTGGCAGAGGCGGGCTGTTCTGTTTCCTTATGGGATATGGATAGTGAAGCAGCGCAGAGTGTTGCTGCGGATATAGGCGGGTTTGCCGTTTCTTGCGATGTTACAAGCGCGCAGAGTGTGACTGAAGCCTTACGTATTTCGCAAGCAGAGCACGGTGTCGCACGTATTTTGGTGAATTGCGCAGGTATTCTTTGTGGGCAGCGGATTGTCGGCAAAGATGGCCCAGCCGATCTTGATGTTTTTAATCAAGTGATTCAGGTTAATCTTCTTGGTACGTTTAATACAATGCGATTGGTCGCGGACGCTATGTCATCTCTTGATATCGTCACAGGTTCTGGTGAGCGCGGTATCATCATAAATACGGCCTCTATCGCTGCGTTTGAAGGGCAAATCGGACAAGCGGCCTATGCCGCATCCAAAGGAGGCGTTGTTGCTATGACGTTGCCTGCTGCGCGTGAGCTGGCGCGCTTTGGAATTCGTGTGATGGCAATTGCACCTGGCGCGGTGGCAACACCAATGATGAATGATCTCTCAGAGGAGATAAAGGATTCTATTACTGCGACCATACCGTTTCCGCCACGCTTTGCGCAGCCGCAGGAATTTTCTTCATTAGTGATGCATATAATAGAAAATGAAATGTTAAATGGAGAAGTCATTCGCTTAGACGGGGCATCACGTTTGGCGGCAAAATAACAAGGAGGGTATTGGATGACACAAACAGCAGGCGCAAAATTTCGCCAAGCAATAGAGCAAGAAAAGCCTTTGCAAATTGTGGGCGCCATCAATGCGTATTGCGCGATTCTGGCCGAAAAATCAGGCCATAAAGCATTATATTTATCTGGTGCAGGGGTTGCAAATGCCTCGTATGGTTTACCAGATTTGGGGATGACAACACTGGATAATGTCTTGGAGGATGCGCGCAGAATAGTGGCTGCCAGTGATGTTCCATTATTGGTGGATATTGATGTGGGTTGGGATGATGTTGCGGGGACGATTAAGGCCATGGAAATGGCAGGTGTCGCTGCAGTTCATATGGAGGATCAGGTCTCTCAGAAACGTTGTGGACATAGGCCAGGCAAGACCTTGGTCTCTAAAGAAGAGATGGGTGAGCGGATCAAAGAGGCGGTCTTGGCGAAGACAGATGAAAGTTTTGTTGTTATGGCGCGATGTGATGCTTTGGCAAGTGAAGGACTTGATGCGGTTATAGAGCGCTCTGCTTATTATGCGCAATGTGGCGCGGATGCTATTTTTGCAGAGGCAATGACTGATTTATCTCATTACCGAGACATTAAGGATGCTATTGGTATACCGTTATTGGCCAATATTACAGAATTTGGTAAGACGGATTTATACACGACAGACGAATTATATGGTGCGGGCGTTGATATGGCTTTGTATCCTTTGAGTGCTTTTCGGGCGATGAGTAAGGTGGCGTTGGATGTTTATCAAACGTTGTTATCTGCGGGATCCCAAGAATCTGTGATCGAGACGATGCAAACGCGTGAAGAGCTTTATGATTATCTTGATTATCACACATTTGAGAAGAAAATTGATAAATTTCTAAGGCAGGAGGGCTGATATGTCTAATGATAATGCAGGCTTGGCGGGTATTGTTGCGGGGGAAACATCTATTTCTGCGGCTGGTGGTGCACATAATCTAGAATATTGTGGTTATAGCATTTATGGTTTGGCAGAGCATTGCGTGTTTGAGGAAGTTGCTTATTTGTTGCTATATGGCAAGCTTCCAACTCAAGGTGAGCTAGATGCATTTACGTCTGATTTGATTTCTATGCGTGAGTTGCCGCAATCTTTAAAAGATGTGCTTGATCGCATCCCAAAGGATGCGCATCCAATGGATGTTTTGCGCACAGCTGTTTCTTTTTTGGGCACTATTGAGGCTGAAGGAGCGGAACATAATCAATATGAAATCACAAAGAGGCTGCTTGCTACTTTTCCTGTAATCCTTACATATTGGTGGACATTACCGAATGAAAATAAATGTATAGGATGTTCTAATTCGGCAAAGAGTATAGCTGAGCATTTCCTAACATTGCTACATCAGAAAAAGCCTTCCAAGTTACATATTAAGGCGATGAATGTTTCCCTTATTTTATATGCGGAGCACGAATTTAATGCTTCTACTTTTACTGCAAGAACAATAGCATCAACGCTTTCTGATTTTTATTCTGCGGTTGTTGGTGGAATTGGTGCATTGCGCGGGCCTCTTCATGGTGGGGCTAATGAAGCGGCTATGGAGCTGATTTCTAAGTTTGATAATGCAGATGAAGCCACTAGAATGGTTACTAAAATGTTGGCTGATAAGGAACTGATAATGGGGTTCGGACACCGTGTTTATACTGAGGCCGATCCGCGTAATCGTGTGATTAAGAAATGGTCTAAAACATTGTGTGAAGCCGCTGATCGTTCCAGCCTTTATGAAGTGTCGGAGGCAATAGAAACAGTGATGAAGGAGGAAAAAAATCTATTCCCGAATCTCGATTTCTATAGTGCGTCTGTTTATCATATGATGGGTATTCCAACGCCATTATTTACGCCAATTTTTGTGATGTCCCGTATTTCAGGGTGGGCTGCGCATATTATTGAGCAGCGAGGAAATAATAAATTAATTAGACCATCCGCAGATTACACAGGCCTTGAGGGTCTTGCGTTTGTTCAGTTGGAAGATAGATAGGGAGTAAGCATGAGTGCGAATGTCGAAAACAGCAAGAGGCCTGATTTTGATCAGGTGATTGTGGATATTGCGGATTATGTCATTAATTACGAAATAACAAGTGATCTGGCGTATGAAACGGCATGGTATTGTTTGAAGGATACGTTGGGCTGCGGGATACTTGCCCTTAACTTTCCCGCATGTACAAAATTATTAGGCCCAATTGTGGCCGGAACAACTGTGCCTAATGGGGTGCGGGTTCCCGGTACAGCTTATGAACTTGACCCTGTAAAGGCGGCATTTGATATTGGCTGTATGGTCCGGTGGCTCGATTATAATGATACATGGCTGGCCGCAGAATGGGGGCACCCATCAGATAATTTAGGGGCAATTCTGGCGGTGGCTGATTATCTAAGTCGTGTTGCGCAGGCGCAGGGGCGTGACGGTTTAAACATGCGTGATGTCCTAACCGCGATGATTAAGGCCCATGAAATACAGGGGTGTCTTGCGCTGGAGAATAGTTTTAACCGTGTTGGGTTAGATCATGTTGTTCTTGTGAAGGTGGCATCTACTACGGTTGTTACGCAGATGCTTGGTGGCTCTCGGGATCAAATTATAGATGCGGTTTCACATGCGTGGCTTGATGGGCAAGCTTTGCGTACATATCGGCATGCGCCTAATGCAGGCCCAAGAAAAAGTTGGGCTGCGGGCGATGCAACCAGTCGCGCGGTGCGATTGGCGCAAATTGTTATGGCAGGTGAAATGGGATATCCAACGGCATTAACGGCGCCAACATGGGGATTCTATGATGTTCTTTTCGGAGGCAAAGAGTTTAAATTCCAACGTCCATACGGTTCTTATGTTATGGAGCAAATTTTATTTAAAATTTCATACCCGGCGGAGTTCCATTCTCAGACAGCTGTGGAATGTGCGATTAAACTATCACCGCACATTAAAAACCGGTTGGATAATATTGAAAAAATTGTTCTTTATACGCATGAAGCAGCCATTCGAATTATCTCGAAAACTGGACCATTACATAATCCGGCAGATCGCGATCATTGTTTGCAATATATGGTGGCGATAGGCTTATTAAAGGGGGATTTAGTGGCAGAGGATTATGAGGATGATGTTGCCAGTGATCCAAATATCGAACTGCTTCGTTCGAAGATGGAGGTGATAGAAACCCCTCGTTACAGCGCGGAATATAATGATCCGGATAAGCGTTCCATCGCGAATGCAATGCAAATTATGTTCAAGGATGGCAGTCAAAGCGATAAAATTGAAATTGAATATCCAGTCGGTCACAAGCGTAGACGCGCCGAGGGCATACCTTTGCTGGAGGCGAAATTTGAACAAAACATAAAGCAGTATTATGGTGCCGAGCAGGCCAATAACATTATTTCGATGTGCCAAGATCAAGGCGCTCTTGGGGATGTAAATGTTACCACATTTATGGAGGCTTTGGCCTTACCGGAATCTTAAGTATTCTTAACTTAATAGTCGCTGTTAATGCTCAAGATACAATAAATTATTGTGAGGTTTTGTCTGTCTATGTGGGCAAAGACGGGTAGCGTCCTGTGGATATATCATCCTCTTGAAATAGTTTAAGGCTTACTTTTCTTGATCTGAATTAAGAAAAATTTCGAAATTCAATTAAAAAACCTTGTTTCTGTGAAAAGGCATTTGTGTTTAGTTCGTGTGTTTGTTTGGGAAGGAACGCCAGTGTTGGGCCACCGTTATTAATGTAGTTCTGGATATAAAATGTGCCTTTATATTGGCGTTGATCAAGGTCGTTAATAATAGATTCAACATCTTGTTCATTCATTAATGCCGTATGAACGGTGGTACGAATTTCAAATGGGACAGTATTTTGTGTACATAATATATCTAGTGTTTTTTCAAAATCTTTAAACTTATCAATGCCTGTTACGGTTTTGAATTTTTCTGGCGGGGATTTGTAATCCAGTGCGACATAATCCAGTAAATTATGATCTAAAAAATCAAGGATGACATCAGGGCGTGTGCCATTTGTATCAAGTTTGATGGCATAACCCATGTCTTTAACTTTACGAACAAAATTGGGTAGTTCCGTATAGATTGAAGCTTCACCGCCAGAAAGAACGATTCCATCTAACAGGTTCTGACGTTTTTTGAGAAACTCTAAAACATTATCAATATTTTGTGTGCCTTTCCCTTTAACGATTTGTGGATTGTGGCAATAGCCACAGCGCATGTTACAGCCTGAAAACCAAATGATCGCGGCGCATTTTCCCGGGAAGTCTAACATAGTGAAGGGCGTGACATCATAGATGGGCAGGGTAATTTTTTTGCCACCCCCCGCGGCGTGGGGGT
The DNA here is from genome assembly GCA_002747015.1 of Zetaproteobacteria bacterium. The sequence continues at coordinate 2,438 of NVXI01000011.1, read as the reverse complement.
GGCTAAAATTTTCAGGCATTTTTATGCATCCTCAAATAAATCTGCAGATTCAATGCGGCGCTCAAGAAAGTGCTGGCGCTCTTTATGCTCACCTTTTTTGCCTTTATTGAAGCTTTTGACAGGACGGAAATAACCCATAACGCGGGTCCATACATTGGTTTCCTCTCCACAGGTAGGGCATTCTGGTTGTTCTCCTTTCAAATATCCGTGTGTTTCGCATGTTGAGAAAACAGGGGTGATGGTGATGTAGGGGAGTTGGTAGTTCTCGATTACCTTTTTAACAAATCGTTTACAGGCATCAGAAGAAGAAAGTTTCTCACCCATATAAAGGTGCAACACTGTACCGCCTGTATATTTGCATTGTAACTTGTTTTGTAGTTCTAAGGCTTCGAACGGGTCATCTGTGTGGCCTGCCGGAATTTGTGATGAATTGGTGTAGTATATATTTTCGTCGCACCCAGCCTGAAGAATCTCAGGATAATGTTTGAGGTCTTCTTTTGCGAAACGATACGTAGTGCCTTCTGCTGGTGTCGCTTCCAAATTATAGAGGTTTCCTGATTCTTCCTGATATTCGACCATGCGATCTCGCATGAAATCAAGGATTTTGATGGCCATTGTTACACCATTTTCATCCGTAATATCATGTTGGTCATCTGTAAAATTACGAACCATTTCATTCATGCCATTTACGCCAATTGTAGAGAAATGGTTGCGTAGGAAAGGTAGATAACGTGCGGTGTAAGGGTATAGGCCACGATCATACATTTTTTGAACAAATGCACGTTTTTTCTCTAGTGTTGATTGGGATATGTCCATTAAACGACCAACCTCTGCAATTAATCCTTCGTAGTCTCCCTTAAAGCGATAGCCTAATCGTGCCATATTTATTGTGACCACGCCAAGTGATCCTGTCATTTCCGCCGATCCAAACAGGCCATTTCCACGTTTGAGAAGTTCGCGTAGATCCAGCTGAAGTCGGCAACACATAGAACGCACCGCGCCAGGGCTGTAGGCTTCAGGATTGCGTACGCGGTTACCATTTTCATCTGTCATCCATTGGCTGCCGACAAAGTTTTGAAAGTAAGAGCTTCCAACTTTGGCGGTGTTTTCAAAAATAGCTTGTGCGACTTTTGAGTCCCAATCAAAATCTTCTGTAATGTTTACTGTTGGGATCGGAAAGGTGAAAGGTTGGCCACTGGAATCACCTTCGGTCATGACGTCATAATAGGCAATATTAATGAGATCCATTTCCGGCAAAAAATGTTTGAATGTTAAGTCTTCAAGCGTGCGGATTCCTAAATCACGTTGTTGTGCGATTTTAAGTAAATCATCATTATCCAGACCCTTAAATAGGTGTAGATTATCGTATGTCGGGATTTGGTTTTGTAGATCGTCTGGCACAGTAATATCAAGAGTTATATTGGTAAAGGGTGATTGCCCCCAACGTGCGGGAACGTTTAAATTATAGACAAATTGGCGGATGGCTTTTTTGATTTCCTTGTAAGATAAATTATCTAAAAATACATAAGGTGCAAGATAAGTGTCAAAACTGCTGAATGCCTGAGCGCCGGCCCATTCGGATTGCAAGATACCAAGGAAGTTGCTCATTTGGCCCAAGGCTTCACGGAAATGTTTTGGGGGACGAGAAGAAACGCGCCCATCAACACCGTTAAATCCTTCGTTTAATAATGCACGTAAAGACCAGCCAGCGCAGTATCCTGTAAGACAATCCAGATCATGAATATGAATGTCTGCCTTGCGGTGCGCGATGCCTTCTTCCGGGCTGTAGATTTCATCCAGCCAAAAATTTGCGATGACCTTGCCTGCAACATTATTGATAAGTCCGGCGTTGGAATATCCTGTGTTGGCGTTGGCTTTAATGCGCCAGTCTGTTCCAGAAATATACTCATTAACGGCCGCCGAACAGTTTACATCTGTACCGCTGAATAGTGGGTCAGTTGCATTTGATGTTGTGGATTTAAGGGCGGCAATATTTGTCATGGTAGGCTCCTGTTTTTATTATCTTAAATGTAATTTAGGGGTGGAAGGATTTCCGATAAAACACAGTATGTTGTGTTTGATGGAGTTGTTATACCACTACATGTGGTGTGTTCTGTTTGACTTAGGTCAATTCTCTTCAATACTTTTTATATATTGATTATGCAATACCGAGATTGAAGTATAAATTTTGATTGTTGACCTAGATCAATAACGTTTTTTTAAAAGTACCGTACAAAGAGGTTCATGTGATGACGTATTAAGAGGCTTATATTATGAAGGAAAAATTCGAGCAAAAATCTAGCTATAGCTATGATGAGCTTGTTACTTTTGCACATTCTGGTTGTCCGTCGTCAAATGATTTGAGACATATAGGTCTAATATGATCAGGAGGTTTTGGCTTCTGATTAAGTTAAATATTAAGCAGCTAATTTAAGATG
>NVXI01000018.1 GCA_002747015.1 Zetaproteobacteria bacterium | reverse complement strand
CACCATCGCTAATCATAAATTCATCACCATCAAACATATATGTCGTGCCATATGTTTTGTCGAAACTATCAGCGGTAAGCTCTAGATCGGCCGGAGTAATTACGAAAATATCGCCAACATATGTAATGTTATAGACGCCAGAGCCTGAAATATCTAAGCTACCTTGTAGGATATCATAAGGAGATGTTGTAACAAGATCTCCTGGCTCACGAACGAGTATACCTGTAAAGAAATCCCCTCCACCTAATGTGCCATCATATGTATAGGTCAACAATGGATCGGAAGAACCGTATATTATGGTTTGGTAGTCGGCAAATATTGTAATATCAATCGAGACAGGGTCTGTTACGAGACAAGTAAGACCACCTGTGGAGAAGCAGTTACTATTTCCACCTATATTTTTACCAGAAATTGATAGCGTCCCACCATTTATATCATTTTCAAAATGGTTTGCTGAATTACCAAAGAACGCTTCTTTTTGATCATTTGTGCCGACAAAAAGAATGAGTGGATTGCCTTCATATAGGTCTATATCTCCAATCGAACCGCCGCCAGTCGTGTCAATTTTTGTACTATTAATCGAGATGGTTTTTGCACCACCATTAGGATCTGCATTTGCAGTCATATCAAAAGTTCCGCCACCGGAAGAAAGTTCGGCATTGTTAATAGATATAGTATCACCAACCAAGATGATATCACCGCCACGGGTGAACAAGAATTTTTGACCACCAGCGCCATTTAGAGTAAGCGCTCCGGTGGTATCAAGTGTAACAAAACCTCCGTTGGTTCGTATATAGCTGTTAGTCATAACAATGCCGCCATCACCAGCTGTAGCTGTTAGTCCAATAAACTCACCTTCTATGTCAACATTTGCCATAAACGAAATAGAGTCATCTGCATTTAACTCGTAATTCGTCACCGAACCGTTAATTGCATCCGCAAGTGCCTGATCAACAGTAATATCGTTGGGGTCAATTAACCAAGTACCGGTTTTTCCATTTTCTGCATATGTATTGACGTATGCACCTGTGGCGTCTAGATCCTCTTTAGAGGACGTTTCAATGATGCCACCAGCACCAACAAGCTTCCCACCTCGGGCATAATATTTACCACTGGCAACTGTATTTGTCTCTGACCAGACAACAATCTGCCCACCGTCACCACTATCGCCCGCATCTGCGAACAGCTCTGCGGTATCGGCCATAACAACGGTATCTGCTATCGCAAGTGTACCTTGTCCATGCAAATCACCACCAACATAAATTGTACCGCCACCGGCAGCTGGTTCTATTGCCGAAACATCAAGCGTACCGGAAACCGTAATATCCGCACCTGCTGCGGTTAATATGATCGTACCATTACGATTTTCTAGTGAGCCAGCCTGAATATATCCGTCACTATTAATTACGGAATCCACGACATTGCTTGCGTCCGCAGCGGTCATAAGCACATGTCCGGCATCAGCCATTATTGAACCACTATTATCCACGGTTAGAGTTCTTGTTGCGTTCTTATCAGGGGTTTCAACGGCAAACTGAATAAGGCCGTCACCATAGAAATCCACAGCAAAGGTATCAGCTGCGGCCAATTGAACTTTGGCCATATATCCGACGATCACACCACTGTTACGTACAGTAGGCGCGACAAGAGCGGCCAACCCTTCCTCATCAACAGTAATGATTCCCTGGTTTTCTACGATCGCATCAAAATTTCCTGCACGATTAAAATTCATAATCCCTGTGGAATTCATGAAGTCATCATCATCAATATCTGCTGTCGTTGCTAGAAAACTTGCGGTATCAATATTACCATTTGGCCCAATAAGAACACCATTTGGATTGATTATAACCACACGACCATTTGCGATTAAGTTACCATTTATTAGACTAAGCTGCGTACTGTTTACAATGCGGTTTAATGCCACCGCATCTATTCCAGGCTGAATAAATCTAGTGGTTTCACTGACATCAATATCAAACGAGCTCCACTCGATTAATACCTTGTCAGTTGTCTGATGAATCTGTAATTCACTGGCCGTGTTAACAATTGTAGCGGCCCCGACAGCGACAGAGCCACCCTCAGGATTACCTAGGGCGTTGTGCGAAACTCCTGCCATCAGAGTCGTTATTACACCACAATAAACGAAAACCCGTGTGCAAATATTTACAACGCGTTTTCCACATTTCCGCATTTTCCAGCGGTATTCTTCTTTAACATGCATAGATAACATGGGCTGGGTCCCCCATACTCAACTAAAATTTTAAAAGGATTACCCTCTATCGTAGCATGTATTATGTAAACAAGAAATTAACGAATTTAAATTATGGGTGTCCGTTCGTGCATAATTATTTCGCAATATAATCTAGAAGCGCTTTAGCAGACTAAAAAATAAACGCGCATCATCATCACCCTCTGCGCTAACACGACGAGTTAGAGGTTTATTTACTTCCAAATAACCTGAAACGTCGTACTTAAGATTAAAACGAACACCAATCCCGGCGGATGCAAGGGATGCGTGTCCATTCTCAGTGACAGCGGGGTCATCATTCCATACTCTACCGAGATCATAATAACTGTAGAGTTGATATGCCTTTAGGTAATCATGCGATACAAGCCCACCATAACGTAATTCGAGTAAACCTGATATGCCTTGGTCACCGGCAATTTCACCTGAGTCATAGGCACGACCAAATTGCCCACCTCCAACTGAAAATTCTTCTGATGAGAGAAGGGTATCCGGAGAATATTGACCAGCTGCAGATAACAGCATCGAAAATCCCCCCGGCAAATTTTGAAGACGTATAGCAGAGGCATTAAAACGTATAAAGTCATGTTCGCCATTCTGGCGCGTACGCCCCAAGCCGTCATCTGTTGCATTAAACCAATCAACACCTTGCGCAACTTCTAAATCAATTTGCGTTACCCCGGCCCATGTATCAGTAAAGTCAAAACGTCCACCGGCACTCAAATAACGTACGCGGTCTTCTGAAATGTCTAAGCCCAAAATATCTGACTCCGAATTTATAGCGGTAAACCCACCAATTAAATTCAAGTTATATTGACGACCGCGCAGAATAGGGTAGAGGACCTCTAGATTAAATAAACGGCTATCGCCTTCTACATTGTTGATATCTAGGGAAGAACCCGGCTCCGTATTAGTAACGGCAAAACGCCCCTTAACCCTTACACCATCTGTTCCTAGCTGCTCCTCGTGAGAAATATCAAAGAAGCGTAATTCACTCGTATCTTTAGAAAGTATTGCGCGCAAAGTAGTACGATCATGAACACCAAATAAAGAATTAAACGCACCAACGGCAGTTCCTCTTGTACGGCCTAGGAATTTTGAGCCACGGTTATCAACACTAACAGATCCTTCAAATTTTTCTTGCTCTACAGTTATAATTAACTTACCACCGCCTGGCGTCTCAGAAGCTTGCAAAAGGCTACGCGCTTTAATACCTGGAAGGTCATCAATTAAAAGAAGATAACGCTCAAGCTGTTTTGAATTGGTCGGACCGACAGAACGAATTTTATCAGCCAAAGCTTGGACAAGGTTATTATAGTCTTTGAAATCACCAACCACTTCTACTTCTGTAAGTTGACCTTCAATAACTTGCAGATGGACAATCCCATCTTTTATCTCCTGTGGGGGCAGAATAGCACGAGAGAACATATAACCATCGTCACGATATAGCCTTGTAATATTTCTGGTGATAGTATTTAGATCTGCAAATGACACTGGCTGCCCAATATGCCCCTCAACAAGAAGGTTAATCGCATCCTGATTATAAACAGTTGAACCATCTAACATTATTTTCTGTAGTGTAAACACTTTCTCTGTGCTTACCTCTGCGCCAGCGACATCATCTTCATCAAACATAATTGCATCGTCTAGACGAGATGGCGCACGGCGCTCTTCTCCTAGATCCCGCATTATTATTCCAGGCTCAGCCGTTGTTGGAACTTGAGAATTTGCTGGGCTCACGCTTACGAAACAAACTCCAGTAGCAATAGCAGTAAAAAAAGATAAATACTTACGTGTAATCATGGAAAAGCCCTTTATACGGTAATGATATCAGCCCAAGAAAGAGAGTAAGGACAACCAAAGTTTATATTATAATTCATAAATTTCAAGATGATACGAATTAAACACCATTGCATGCAGTAACGAATATAATGATTTATAATTGTATAATATTTTGCTGGCGGGTCGTCTGCTTTATTTCTGATAGTCGTAAAGTTTTTTCTAGTTTGAAAAGGTCAGCATCAAGCAATTTTTAGATGGTTGCCAGACGATAAAATTGCTCTGCCGGTGTAAGTTTTTGATCGGTGTATTTGATAAATTCTAGTTGGTTTTTGTATATCATGTTCAGAAGTTCTATTCCCGCGATGGTTCTGGCTGCGGTGTGTATTTTCCTGAAACACCCCATGGGTCTTGTAATCCGCTTAATATTCCTATGATCCTGTTCAACAATGTTGTTGAGATACTTGGCTTGACTGATTACGAACTTCCTCTTCCCGGTAATAAAACCGGGCTTATTGAAATGATTTAAAGCGGCTTTATTGGCTCCACTCTTATCTATATTTATGCGATATGGCATACGATTATGACTGAATTCTTTACGAAAGAAGGCTTTAGCTGCCGCTCCATCCCGCTTTTTTGAAACCATAAATTCAACTGTTTTGCCGTACTTATCGACCGCTCGGTACAGATACCTCCATTTACCTTTAATCTTAATGTAGGTTTCATCCATTCGCCAACTTCTATGAACTGGACGTTTATACTTTCTGGATTTTTCTTCTAACAGCGGCGCATAGTGCAGCACCCAACGGTTCAAAGTAGCATGATCTATATCAAAACCACGCTCTTGCATCATTTCTTCGATATTACGATAACTCAAGGCATATGAAACGTACCAGCGAACGCATTGCAATATGATGAATTGGGGATAATGGCGGCCAGAAAATGAAATCATGGAATGTTCCTGTTATAAAAACAGGAAAAATAGATCCTAATCTCTAAAATATGATTAAAGGTTTAAACTTTGCGACACTACCCATTGGAGGGGTTACAATTTCCACGATAACATAATATTTTTTGATTCTCACAAGCATATTCCAATATTCTGTGTACATATTAAATCATTCACTAATTTAATCTATGCTGGTTATATTTTCTTGGTTACAATTGCAATCTAATTACGATTACAATTTATAGGGGTGTTTAGGTGGCTAAAAAGACAGTTTTGGTTATAGATGATGATGAAGTGCTTCTATCTACTATCCAACCTATGTTAGAAAAAGGTGGTTTTTCGGTTGTAACTGAAAACTCTGGATCTGGCGGGTTTGATGCAATCAGGTACAGTTTACCTGACCTAATCATTCTAGATACAATAATGCCAGAAATGGATGGTATAGAATTTCTGGGTCAACTTAAGTCACAAGTTCGTACCAAGAATATACCCGTAATCATGCTGAGTGCAGATGCTAATGCCCATAATGTCTCTACGTGTATGGCGTTGGGCGCGAAATATTATATGGCTAAGCCTTTTGACAGAGATAAGTTAGTGGAATGTGTTCGAAAACTTGTTTGTTAGGTTAATTGAGCTATACTGCGTTTAGTCTATGGATAAATATATAACCCATTAGTTTCCATAATCTATATTATCCATAAATTGTATTTCTACCCCAAAAACTAGAATAGGGCGATCAAATAAATAAGAATTTATTCCCAATTTATATGTGTGATAATATAGCCATATGGAAATTAGAGAGTGATAACCTCGATTGTGGAAAATAAAATTTCACACCTTTTAGATAGTAAATATGCTAAATATACGGATATAAAAGCTAAAAGGCATCATTTTGGAACCAAATTGTTCATCTATATTAAACAAAATACCTGCTAATCGTAGACTCGTTGAAGAGCTTTATGCGCATGGAAAAATTACTCATAAAGCAAAAGAATATGCGCTAGATACATTATACCCAGCCGATAAATGGGGTCTTTGGATATCAAGACTTTTGCTTACAATCGGCGCTACGTTAGTTCTTTGTGGAGTTGTATATTTCTTTGCATTCAATTGGGCTAAGATCACTCCATTTGTAAAACTATCTTCTATTCAGGTTGGTATGGTTGGGTGCTTAATTTGTGCTTATTTCTATTCACTTAATCGCATAAGTGGGCAAGTCTTACTGCTATCTGCCAGTGTTTTAACAGGTGTGTTCATGGCTGTTTTTGGGCAGATATATCAGACAGGTGCAGATGCATATCAACTTTTTATGATGTGGTCGTTACTCATACTCGGTTGGACTATTATCTCTAATTTTGCACCTCAATGGATCTTCTGGCTAGCAGTAACGAATACATTTCTTATTTTATGGTGGCAACAAGCTGCTCTGCCTGAACGTGACATGGAAGGCATGATCTTTGTTTTTCTTATTGTATTTAATGGGATAGCATTAGGTCTGAGGGAATATTTTTCTACGGATAAAGATAAGGAATGGATCCAACCTAGATGGATACGGGTTCTACTTACCATTGTTGCTCTTCTACCTATGCTTATCCCTGTCGTTATTTTCGTTGTTGAGCCAAGCAGAGCAACAATTTCGATTTCTACTGCAGCATTTATTGGTTTTGTTGGGCATTGCCTTATGTACGCCTTCTACAGATATAAAGTGAAAGACATGTGGTCTTTGGCTGCCATAACGCTTTCTGTTTGCATCATTGTGGAAGCTTTGGGCTTGAAAATTCTTGCAGAAATGCTTGATGATATTCTGTTTTTTATGTTCTTGCTGATGGGGCTTATGACATTGTGTGTATTCACGTTCGCTGTCATTTATCTTCGTAAAATAATGGAAGCTCTTGAGGTGGATCATGTCTAAATATATGTCACAATACAAGGCATCTGATCTGCTGAATAAGCTCTCAAAAAAAGGGTTTATAAATGATGGCGATGAAGACATTAATAGATTTATCATTGAACAGCAGCAAGACAAAGAGCTTCCCCTTTACCTTCGAGCATTAGTCGGTGTTGGTGCGTTTATTGCGTCCTTGTGCTTTATCGGCTTTATTGCCATCGGTATGGAAATAAGGGAAGAGGAAGGTTTTGTTATAGCGGGGCTGGTACTTATTGCGCTGGCTATTGGATTGCAAAAACTAGGTGGTGGTGGGCACACGATTAAAGGTAGTTTCTACATGCAATCTTCTTTTGCGCTCATGGCAACTGGTAAAACTCTATTTACCTTTGGAATGGCTGAAATTCTTGGTTCGGGTTGGGGGGCTACGATTGCACTTTTGGTTATTACAGCTGCGACATATCATATTTATCGTATGTCTGTAGACCGTTTCCTCTCAACATTTGCAGTACTTTTTTCAATTCTTGTAAATGTGCTATGGGACAGAGAATTTGCAGGCTCAAGGGAGCTATTGTTTAATGGGTTTATACTGCTTCAAATATTAGGAGCAGCTGTCTTGATTACAAACGTAAAAATCAAGAGAGATTACATTCCGATGACATATGGAATTTTGTTTTCGCTTTGTACAAGTGCCTTGTTTCTGGCGTCATATACTAAGTTTGGCTATTGGCGGCACGAAGAGTATATTAACCCCATTTTTGTTTCCCTGTTGTTTACTGGTAGTTTAGTGGCTTCCATAATCTGGTTTGTTGGCGGTGTTAGAAAGATTAATACAGAGACATCTAGGTTAGCTTGTTTGGGTGCTGTGCTAATGGGCGTTATATCTGCTCCAGGCATTATACTCTCGATTATCTTGATGGTTTTAGGGTATGCAAAACATGAAAAAATCATGGTAACTATGGGCGCTCTATTAGTTCCTGTGTTTTTGTTTTTTTATTATTATAACCTTGATATTTCATTGATGGAAAAATCAGGCGTTTTAGTTGGAAGTGGTATAACTCTACTGGTGGGACGTTTCTATATAGGTTTTAAAGGTTGGGATAAGGGGGGCAACGCATGAGATCTTATATAATGATTGCCTTATCCGTTTGTGTTTTTGGGGTATTGAATTACGGTATCTACGAAAAGCAGCTAATTAAGGATCACGGTGAAATAGTCTTGCTTGAGCTTGCTCCTGTTGACCCTCGCTCTCTTATGCAAGGGGATTATATGCGTTTGCGTTATGCTATAGCGCGTGCTGTTCCTCGAGAGCAATGGAAAACTTTACCCAAACGAGGATATATGGTTATACAGCCTGATGAAAATAACGTAGCGCAATTTATTCGACTTCATAATGGTGAACAACTTAAAGACCAAGAAAAACTTCTGCACTTTCATAACAAGCGCGGCGTTCACATAGTTCCTAATTCTTTCTTATTTCAGGAAGGTCATGCTGAATATTATGAGGATGCTAAATATGGGGTCTTCAAATTTGATAGTAATGGCAAACATCTTCTAGTGGGCTTGGCTGATGAAAACAAAAAAGAGATAATTGTTAGCTCAGAGACATTCTGATCATCAGGAGGTAATTAGTATAAGATAAGGTACTCCAATTCAAAGGGTTTTATTCCTAATATACTTGTGTGATAATAATCATTATGGTAATTGATGTGATTATCTATAGCTATAAAGACAAATGATTCACAAAATCCATACTACCGTGCAATATCCTAACAATTAGAAGATCTTTATCGCTTATGTCGTAAAATATGACGTGGCTTTCAAAATCAAAACGCCGAATTGCAGGATTCACTCTTGTATCTAAACGCCCAATTTCTGGATTTGAACGCATAATTTCAAGAAAGTCCTTCATTCTGGAAGCATAAAGATCAGCTTGTTCTTCACCAAAATTTATAAGCCCATATAGATAAATCTCTTCAATATCACGAGAAGATTGCCTAGATAATTTTATATTTTTCATTACTGATTTTTAGCTTTCACTTTGGCTTCTGTAAAAATTTCCTCTGTAGAACGGTTGTCAATACCACTATTCCTGCCTATTTCTATAGCCGCTCTAAATGCTAGCGTTTTATCTGTTTCAACTTGATCTTTACGGATTAAATCTCGAACATATTCACTGGCATTGTTATATTGTCCAGCGTCAATTCTACCTTCGACCCAGCTTTTCATTTGATCAGGCAATGATACATTCATAGATGTCATGGCTTATACCTCGTTAAGAGTTAAAATACAGTGTTCCAATGATAACAATTATGGCAACAATTGTCAATAAATGGCATGATAAGTGAAACCTGCTATCGCTATAGTCCAAAACTGAGCAGTGAGAATATATTTATCGCAGATTGCTTGATCAGGTAGAGTGCTACTATTTACACCACTTTGTTCTGATTGTCTCAATAGATTAAGAAGCTTTTGGTCATCGGACAATTTTTCACGATCCTTCCTCACTAAATCACGAATATACTCGCTTTCATTGTGATAATCCCCAGATTGCACACGACTCTTAATAAATCCTCGCTAATAAGATTTTATTGTAGCAATATATAATATCTAACAATATCAATTACGAAAACTAATCGCAATCTTTTTTAAAATGCTTCAACAACTCTAAGCCGCAATCAAATTACCTGATGTTTCCAGTGCATCCTCATCGGTAAGGCCAATAACGCCATAAAGAGTTGCTATGGTTACGAAGTTATTGCCGCCGCCATCCGCATCAACAGCAAGAGTAGAATGCGTGCCATCATCTGTGATTTGCACAAAGTCACTAATCGCATTGCTGACCTCATCATAGCCAATGAGAACATCAGAGAGATTAATAACATCATTTTCAGATGCATCAAAATCTGTTACCGCATCAACATTTGAAAATGCAGTATCTGCCTCGAACATGAAAATATCTGCGCCTCCTCCTCCAGACAAACTATCAATGCCTGCACCACCATAAAGAACATCATCACCATCGTTACCATAGAGAATATCATCACCTTCATGCCCAAATAATGTTTCATTAAAGGCAGAACCATTTAGCGTATCTGCGCCTGATGTACCATTTTCAAACACTTTGATATCACGGAACAACGCATCACCGGTTTGGTCATCGTCGTCGTCATTCACAAACACAAGGTTATCGATTTGTGATCCAATAGCATTGTAATCAGATAGTTTCACGGTGATGGTTTCCCAAGTTCCTGCGGTTTCGCTATAAAGGGTTTCCTGACCAGTGCTGAGAGCTTGATAGCCATCAAGACGAATGATAGACGAGGCATCATGAACCGTCGTTCCGGCATTGAC
>NVXI01000004.1 GCA_002747015.1 Zetaproteobacteria bacterium | reverse complement strand
CCGTGAAGTCAGGCGCAATAGTTTTTATCTCGCAGAAGATCAACGGTGCAACGGTTATTCCCATGTGAATGCGCAAGAATTTACGCGCCGCCGCCGTGCGAAGCTTCGTAAACTCATTCGCTATCCAGAGTTAAAGGCCTTTGTAATCAGTAAATTGCAGTTTCCATGGTCTCCAGATCAAGTCGCTGGCTATTTAAAACGCCTTGGTTTTGATGGTTTTTATGTTTGCCGTGAGACAATATATGATTTCATTTATAGCGCTGAAGGCCGCGCGTTAAAGCTGTATCGGTATTTGCGTAAATCATTCAAGAACAGACGTAAACGTTTTACAAGAAAGCCCCGCCATCTGCGCGGTATCCCGCAGAAATGGAGCATTCACAATCGCCCTGATGAAGTTACAAACCGCGATAATTTTGGCCATTGGGAGGGTGACTTAATGATTTTCAAACGTGAATACGGCAACACAAACCTTACTACATTGGTAGAACGGAAAAGCAGATATACTTTGCTTATCAAAAACCAGAATAGACGTTCTGAAGTGGTGATTGGCAAGATCAGAGATAAGCTGACTGCCCTTCCCCGTCATTCACGGCGTTCAGTGACGTTTGATCGTGGTTCAGAGTTTGTTGCGTGGAAAATGCTTACTAAGCATGTGGAGCTGGGCAGTTATTATTGTGATCCACGAAGTCCATGGCAAAAAGGAACGAATGAAAATACGAATGGTCGTATCAGACAATTTCTTCCAAGCAACACGAACCTAAATGAGCTTTCAAACGCCGAATTGAATGCCGTTTCCAAGCGCATAAATAACACACCAAGAAAATGCCTAAATTATAGAACACCTCATGAGGTGTTCTATAATCATTTACACCAATGCGAAGATCAAATACCATGCCTGACATAATCAGTCGCACTTCAGGCTGCTTTCACAAATATACATGATAGCGACGCTCATTAATGGGCGTCGTTCTCCGTATGTGCGTGACCATCATCAATATGAACCGCCTCAGGGTCTACGATTTCACCTTCGGTCAAAGCGCTGCCGACCAGTTTATCACAAAGCCCTTTAGGCAACTTAATCCACTCACCGCTACTGCCATCAATGTCTGATAAGCCTGCGCAACTATGATCACCTATTTTAGACGCACAATCATTATCACCGGCCTTAACCACGCCATAACATTTTTCCTGCGCTTCGCCTGTTTTCGGTTCTAAATGTGCTAAAGCACCTGTAGCAGATAAACCAAGCACCGCCGTTGAAAGAATAGTGGAAATTGCCAAATTTTTCTTTTTCATAGAATTTTCCTTTTAAAATAAATTTCACTTATAAGTATATTACGAATTTAAAAAGCCTACCCCTCAGAATTACTCTCGCCTTTAAACCGTCTGCTTTCCCAAATGTAATAAACAACCGGAATAACAATCAAAGTAAGGATGGTCGTGCTGACCATGCCGCCAACCATAGGCAGAGCAATACGCCGCATGACATCAGACCCCAGACCCTCCGTCAGGAAGATAGGCATTAATCCGGCTAAAATCACACACACAGTCATCAACTTTGGTCGCACCCGCAGCGCCGCACCGTGCATCACCGCATCAAATAATTCTTGGCGTGTTCTCGGCGGACACGCTCTAACCTGATGGTCAATATAGAGCAACATCACCACGGCAGTCTCCACCGCGATACCTGCCAAAGCAATAAAGCCAACCCCAACCGCAACGGAAAAATTATACCCCGCAAAATACAGTGCCCACACCCCGCCTATTAATCCAAAAGGCAATGAAAGCATAACAATAAGGGTTCTATCCAACCGCCCGAAATGCAACATCAACAGCGTAAAGATAATAAATATCGCCGCCGGAACGGCCACTTGCATCCGCGCTTTTGCCTCTAACATTTGTTCAAATTGCCCAGACCAAATTAATGAATAACCCGCAGGTAACGTCACTTTTTCAGCAACAATTTTTTGCGCATTCTTAACATATGTTCCAATATCTATACCCTCAATATCTACAAACACCCAACCTGTCAGGCGCGCATTCTCGGACTTAATCATCGGTGGGCCTTCGGTAAATTCAATCTTCGCAAGCTCACCCAGTGGGATATGCTGCCCTTGTGGTGTAGGAATAAGGATATTGGCTAAATCCTCAGGATCTTCGCGGAACGGACGATCATAGCGCACCAAAATATTATAACGCTCGCGCCCTTGAATAGATTCCCCCATAATCATACCACCAATGGCAGAGGCAACCGTATTTTGAAACACCCCTAAATCAATATTACGCCGCGCCAGCTCATCTCTATTGGGTTCAATCTCCAAATATTTACCGCCTGTAACCCGATCCGCAAAGGCCGAACGCGTTCCCGGAATATCCTTAATACTCGCCTCAACAGCAAGTGCCACACGCCCGATAACCTCAAGATCGTCGCCCGCAATTTTAATGCCGATCGGCGTACGTACACCCGTGGAAATCATATCCATACGTGTTTTGATAGGGTACCCCCATGAATTGACCAGACCAGGGAGTTTCGTTCTCCCATTCATATCTTTAATCAGCGCCTCAATATCCATGCCCTTGCGCCATTCGGATTTTGGTTTCAACTTAATCCATGTTTCAATCATCGAAATCGGCGCAGGGTCAGTGGCCGTATCCGCACGCCCGACTTTACCAAACACACGCTCAACTTCCGGCACCGCCTTAATAAAACGATTGGTCTGCTGCAAAATCTCCTTGGCCTTGGTAATGGATACCCCCGGCAAAGTGGTCGGCATATAGAGCAACTCTCCCTCATAAAGCGCAGGCATAAACTCAGAACCAATCTTATTTAATGGTAAAGTTGCAGGTTCTAGTAATCCTAGAACGACAAAAAGCAATAAAAATTTCGATAGCAATGCTGAACCGACTTTAGTCAACGGTAAAGCCATAGACCCCAGCAACACGGAAGCAATAGAAACTGTCGTCCATTTGCGTTTTAAAGCCATATTCAAAAGCGGTTTATACATATGAATAAACCAGCGATTAATCGGATTTTCTTCTTCTTTACGGATTTTCCCTCTGACAAGCCATAACATAAGTACAGGAACAACTGTAATCGAGAAAATAGCCGCAAACGCCATAGCGTACGTCTTGGTAAAAGCCAACGGCGCGAAAAGTCGGTAAGATTGCCCCGTCAATGCGAAAACCGGCATAAACGACACCGTGATAATCAATAACGAGAAAAACAGCCCCGGCCCAACCTCTTTCGTAGATAATAAAATCGCGGCATTCTTCTCTGCGCGCGTGGCATTTTCGGGCATATCAGACAGCTTTCTATGCGCATTCTCAACCATCACCACAGAGGCATCCACCATCGCGCCGATGGCAATGGCAATCCCGCTAAGCGACATAATATTCGCCGTTATGCCTTGCGCAGACATCACAATAAATGCCGCCAAAACACCCAACGGCAAAGTGACGATCGCAACAAACGCCGAACGTACATGCAACAGGAATATAAAGGATACAAACGCAACAACAATCGCCTCTTCAATCAACTTTTCTTTGAGATAGTCAACCGCACCCTCAATTAATGGCGCACGGTCATAAACCGTGACAATCTCTACCCCCTCAGGCAAGCCATGTTGTAACTCTTCCAATTTCTTTTTCACGCCTTCAATCACATGAAGAGCATTCTCCCCTGCGCGCATAATAACAATTCCGGAAACAACCTCACCCTCACCATTCAATTCCGTTACACCACGACGTAACTCCGGCCCTTCAATCACACGTGCAACATCGGATAACTTAACCGGCGTACCATCACGCGCGTAAACAACAATTTTCTTTAACTGATCTATATTGGTGATATAGCCTTTGGATCTGATCATCAGTTCCATTTCGGCCTTTTCAATTACACGTCCACCCGCATCCATGCTGGCATTTTTTACCGCGCTCATCAGACGTTTTAATGGCACGTTAAAGGCGCGCAAACGGTTAGGATCAATCAAAACCTGATATTCCTTCACAAACCCACCAACCGAAGCCACCTCAGATACGCCCGATACGGTGGCAAGCTCAAATTTTAAAAACCAGTCTTGCAAAGACCGCAGCTGGGAAAGGTCATACTTGCCACTCTTATCAACAAGCGCATATTGATAAACCCAACCAACACCAGTTGCATCGGGGCCAATTTTCGGCACTACATTACGCGGCAAATCGCCCTGAATTTTAGACAGGGCCTCAATCACGCGTGATCGTGCCCAATATTGATCGACATCATCTTCAAAAATAATATAAACAAAGGACGTACCGAACATAGAAAACCCACGTACATTCTTGGTTTTAGGCAGACCAAGCATAGTCGTAGACAATGGATAGGTGACCAAATCTTCGATAATTTGCGGTGATTGTCCGGCAAACTCAGTGCGGATAATCACCTGCGTGTCAGACATATCTGGAATTGCGTCCAACGGCATTTTCTGAATTGATAGAACACCAGAAACCAGCAACGCAATCATCATCATACCAATTAGAAGCTGATTATGAACGGACCACTCTATAATTTTTGCGACAAAGGATTGTGTGGGATCGTGAGAGAGATACGCCTCATCCTGCCCTGAATTACCCTGCCCTGAACTACTTTGCATTAATCTCTCCAACCATATTATTCATCTTCATGGCCATACCCTCACCATAAGGGTTCTGTACGTCAGGCTCTCTTTGAATCCAATATCTATTAAGGCCATGATCCATATATAAACTAACATTCTTGGATATATAGTGCTCAGGCTTACCTTCTAGAATCCACGGCTTCAAGGCACGAACCAATTCATTCAATGTGTCCTGCCACTCTTTATCTGTCAGACTATCCTTACCCTTGATGAGAGCACGTTCCGCGTCCTCTAAAACAAACTGCAACTGCGTCCCGCGAAAAACAGGAATCAAATGATCACCAAGTGTTAAAGCGGGCATAATCATTTTGGGATTAGGAGAGCGTTCAGCCTTTATTTCACCGTGGATATAAAGTGCTGCATCAATCAAATGATCGATCATCGCCATCTGATTATCATCAACCTCTATGACAGAAAGAGCCGTTTGCATACGCTTCATTTTACGGAAAGATTCACGCAACGCACTTTCTGAGTCAATTAGGAACTGGCCACTTACAACAACATCATCATTTTCAACCAAGCCTTCAAGAATTTCCGTACGTCCCTTGTAATGCAAACCAGATAAAACTTTTTTCGGTTGAAAACGCCCCTCTCTCATGGCAACAACAACAAAATCGCCATCTTTGCTTTTAAGAATTGCATCGCTAGGAATTGAAAGGCGGCGCTTAACACCAGTTTCAAACTCAACATCCGCATACGCACCGGGCTTTATCATTTTATCCGCGTTATCTAAAACAAGACGTACACGCCCTGTACGTGTCGTACGATCAATCGTTGGATAAATATAATCAATCTTGGCATCTTGCGCCTGTATCCCTAAGTTCGGGAAAGAAACACTCACTGTTGTTTCTTCATTTACATACGGAATATCCTGTTCGGCGATGCTGACATCAATCCAAACAGATGAGTAATCCTGTATCTGGATAACCTTCATCCCCGGCTTGACGTAACTTCCTTCACGAATATTAATTTCACTAACAATACCATCTTGCGTGGCATAAAATGGAATATAAGGCTTAGCCGAGCCCCTAATATTCTTAATCGCCTTATCTTGTACGCCCAATGACCCCAGTCGCCTCTTTGCCGCATTAATGCGGCCTCTTATACCTGTACCAAGCGCACTGATATAATCTTGCTGCGCAGAGATCAGCTCCGGACTATCCAACATAAAGAGTAAATCGCCTTTTTTAACCTCATCACCTTGTACTTTTACTTTCAAATCATTGATCCACCCCGATACCCGACCAGAAATATCACTTTGCAGGCGTAGATTCTCAGTTACATCGCCGTAACTGCGTACGAATGTGCCAAAACTAACCATTTGTGCTTTTTCAGTACGCACGCCCATGCTTTGAATGGTCTCTGGCGATATTGTTACACCAGAACGTTTTGTGCTGTTCTTCTTTTTACCTGTATCATCTCCATCTTGTGCATAAACTGGCACCAAATCCATCCCCATTGGCGACTTGCCCGGCTTATCCATTCTGTAATTTGGATTCATCGGAGCAACCCAATATAAAATTTTCTTCTCGCCAGTTGAGGTTGCCGAGGAGGAACTTTGATCACTCATTTCAGAATTACTCGAACTATCATCGCGCTCTTCTTCACCGTCCAAAGCCACCAAATCCATCCCACAAATCGGACAAGAACCGGGGCGATCCGCCACATAATGTGGATGCATCGGGCATGTGTATTGCTGTTCTCCTGCAAAGGATGGCTGTACAAAAAATACAACAAACAAAAACAGAAAAGGAATTACGTGTTTCATTTTTGTTGCTCCCCGAGATTACCTACAATATTTGAATTAAATTCAGCTGCCATGGATATGTGCATCGCCCGCATTTTCGCCAGTTTCGCCTGAATATTAAGACGGTCTACTTTTGCCAAAAGGATACGATCAAGATCTTCGCTTCCCGCTTCATAATTACGTTGCGCCGCCGCAATTTTAGAACGCATCGCATGATCCTTGTCATGTAACACTTTCACATTCTTCGCCGCAGCATCACGCATCGCCTGAAGGCTCAACATTTGCGCAACCCATTGACCACGCAAATCGTCATACGCGTACAATGCACTGCGCTCTAAATCTTTGGCGGCCATTAACTTTGGTTTTTGGTTCTTTGATGCCCACAAAGGAAAGGAAACTTCTGCCTTGATAGAGAACCAATCATCGCCGGAAAAACTATCACCACGTCCATCTTCGCGTTGCTTATATACCGCACTAACTCCAAAATTTGGTAGAAAAGCCGCGTCGGCAATCCCTACCGATTTGCGCGCAATAGTTATATCTTGCTCCGCCAACAAAACAGGATATAAAACATTTGAATCATGATCCCACTTTATATCAATAATTTCTGGAACCTCAATTGTCGGCACTTCATCAATCAAACGAATAAACCCTGCCCTAATCGAAACCAGCATAGCGTCCAAATCATTCAGCTTTCGCTCCGCCTCGGCACGCTCCACATCAACCTCTGAAAATCTTTGATAAACAGAGCGACCTGACTCAATCTGCCCTTTAAAAGTCTCTTCCAGCTCCTTATAAAAACCTAACTGTCTATTTATCAGTTTTATACGGCTTTCAACACTTTCATATTCAGCCAACTTGGCAATCAACATGAAACGTAGACGTGCTTTCGTATATTGCGCCATCAAGCTTTGCTTTTCAGATATTTGCTCAAAACGCGCAGAATTGGCCGCCCTTACCGCTGGATTCGGTATTTTTTGACTAAACCCAATAACTTTAGAACTTGGCAAAAACCGATCAAAAGACGGATCTGATATCGGCACATTATCAACACCAATCATAATAACAGGGTCAGGCAGACCCAATGCCCCTTGTGCCTGCGCAATGGTGGCTTTACTTTGCGCCAAAATACTTTGCACTTGCGGATGTTCGGCCAAACGCCGCACATAATCATCAAACGATGATGCCAAAGCAGACCCAGATAACAGCCCTGATATCGATAAAGTAATCACAAAAGCATTAAAGCTTATAAATGTTTTAAGTTTCATATTTTTCTCCGTAGAACGAGCCATTCATAATATTACGAAAGCCATCGTCCAATCCCTCACATTTTCTCAGAAAGTTTTTGCAATAATATTTTGCGTGCACGATAGACACGCATTTCCACAGTTTTTACCGTTACATCAAGAATACGTGCGCACTCCTCCTGTGATCGATCCTCTAAAGAAAACATAATCAATGCCGTCTTTAACTTATGCGGTAATTTATCAATTTGTGCTTCCAAAATTTTCAACGCTTGACGATGTTCGGTCAAGCTTTCAATATTCTCATCACTTGCGACAATGTCGTGTAATGATACGTTATCATCATCCCCAAATCCCCATGAATCCAAAGAAAAAAATGACTGTAGCTTTTTTTTACGCCCGTAATCACGACAAAGATTAAGTGCAATCTGGTATAGCCATGTTTTAAACTTATACGCCGGATTATATGTTTCTGCACGTGTATAAACTCTGATAAAAGCCTCCTGTACAATATCATAAGCATCATCTTCATCACGAGTATAACGACATGCAAAATAAAAAAGCGGCTTTTTATGGCGATGCATCAACTCATCCAGCGCAACATCACGCCCCCCTTGCAAAACCAGCATCAAATCCTCATCACAAAGATCAGGAAGAGGCTTACTCTCCGGCGTTCCGGTATAGCTGCTCAACCACCATCTCCTGTAATTTCCGGCCCTGATCTTCACTCAAGACATCCTGCATATCTGCAAGATGTTGAAGGCTCAGCCCTTGTAAAGCCCCCATAGACTCATGAATATTATGTACACTATTTTCAATTTCGGGGGATTGATAACCACCCTCCTTAATAGCCTGCGCCAATTCCATATTCGCAGTTCTCATCCGACCTTGATAAAGATTTTTCAGACGCTTAAACTTTTTTTCAATCTCAATCAGTTTTTCTTCTTGCTGCGCGGTGACATTCAACTGATCATGAAATACAAAATGCATGTCATTCGAAGTACCATGGTCCTTTATATGCGCCATATTCTGACCAATCAAGACACCACAAGAGCCAGTGCAAATAATAATCATAATAATAAAAATAATTTGGGGTAGCTGTTTCATAGGCGCACGGAATCCGAATATTCAAATGTTGACGTGACAAGGAAAGACACATTAGGGGAAAACACCTCAAGCCCAAGTGTATCAGGTTTAGGCGCAAACGAGAAAGATATCTGCGTGGCAACCAACACGGTAACCATCGCCAACCCCAAAGACGCATAACGCAACTGCACAATTGGTAGAGCAGGTATAAGGGATGTAATAATGTTTGGCGCAACGCGACGGCGCTGTATTTGCCTTCGAACATCTAACTCCAATCGATCAAGACAATCATAATCAAGCTCTTTTCCAAAAGATCGATCCAACAATGTGTCAATAACTTTAAACAACATAGCATTCCCTCCATTCATTCGACCCTACCTTATTGATACGCAAAAAACGCCCCCTCCCCTCAAAATAATTTCTTTATTCTCGAAGCCATCAACACACATCATACAATAATGCCCCCGAATTTCGAGGGCATTATCAAAAAACACTTAAAATCGAAACTTAAGCCTCATTTACTTTTTTCAAAAACTCCGCAACTTGCTGCCTCAACGTCTCTGTCTGACGACCAAGCTCACCCGATGCGTTTAATACATCATTCGCGGCTTCCCCTGTCGTCTGCGCCGCCTCATTCACACTAGCCACATTCCCGTTAAGCTCTTGCATATTGGTAGCCGAGGTCTGTGTATTACGCGTAATTTCCTCTGTTGTGGCATTCTGTTCCTCAATCGCCGCTGCAATCGCAGTCGCAGAATCATTGACTTCACGTATCTTAACGTCAATATTTTTAATCGCCTCAACAGCGCTACGCACTTCTTTTTGAACAGTATCAACTTCTCCTGCAATTTGCTCCGTTGCACTTGAAGTTTCTTGAGCCAATGACTTAACTTCATTCGCAACAACAGCGAAACCCTTTCCGGCATCGCCAGCTCTCGCAGATTCAATCGTTGCATTCAAGGCCAACAAATTTGTTTGTTCGGCAATGTCTTGAATCAAACTCACCACAGCTCCAATTTTTTCAGAGGCCGCCAAAAGGCTTTCGATTTGCGC
Source organism: Zetaproteobacteria bacterium (assembly GCA_002747015.1). The sequence goes on along the minus strand of NVXI01000004.1, from coordinate 228,241 downwards.
CGAAGCCTTTTCGACATCTTCCGTTGCCATATTTGCTGCTTTACTAGTGGTCTGCACCTGCTGGCTCAACTCCTGGATAGAGGCGCTGAGCTCTTCAGATGCACCCGCAACAGTTTGAATATTCTCTGATGCTGATGTCGATGCCCTCGTCATCGCCTCCGTTTGCTCTGTTGTCTGCGCGGCAATACCCGACATAGATTTTGCCGTCGCATCCAACTCTGTAGAAGCCGCAGCCAATCCATTAATAAGATCAGATACTTTTGTTTCAAACTCTGAGGTAATGTCCTCAAGATTCTTCGCACGCTCAACTTGTTTCTCCTGTGACTGCACTTGTTCTTCAGCAATACGATCGGCCTCAATACGGTTATTCTTGAAAACCTCCAAAGCCTTTGACATATCACCTATTTCATCCGCACGACCACTTTCCGGTATATCAATAGATGTATCACCACGCGCCAGAACCTCCATCGCACCTGTGATGGTCGAAATAGGCCGCGTAATCATGCGTGAAAAGAAAACACCAACACCAACAATTATAACCATCAAAATAACTATAACCATCAAGGCCTGATCTCTCATTTGAATAACAGGTCTAAGCATTTCAGATTCATCAATCTCGGCCAAAACCACCCATTTTGTTCCTAAAAATTCAAACAATGTATAAGCCGAAGAAACATTAATGCCACGATAATCCGGCACGATTGCCACTCCACTACCACCTTTCAGAGCATCACGCACAGTCTGACCATCAACTTTTGTATTCAAAATTGATGTCTCTGCCCCCTCTTCCAAAAAGCGAGAATCACTACGCATAAGGAAATCTGCACCAACAATATAGGTTTCACCAGACTCACCCATCCCGGCGGCCTCTTGCATAATACCATTAATTCGTCCAATCGGCATTTGATACACAAGAACACCTTTCATTTGACCTTTATGATCAACAATAGGCGTAGAAATAAAGCTGGCTGGCACACCATGGCTTGGTGAATAAGGTTTGAAATCAAAAAAGTGTTTGTCTCCTGCTCTTCCACTGTCCCGCGCCGCGCGAAAAACATTGCCTAAATCTGTATCCTTCCACTCACCTGTATTAATATTTGTCGCATAATCATTTTCTTTAAAAACGGTGTAAACCAAATTTCCGTCCAAATCGAACAAGAAAATATCGTAATACTCACGCGCATAAAGGAATGAACGGAACCACGGATGATATGTCGCATGTGCACGCGAATACAATGATCCATCGAGCGCATAATCAAGCTTTTCTTTCTCACCAAGTGCATGTGAGTTACCTGTAATATACAATCTTTGTAAAATCTCTGTTTGATTACCTTGCAACGCAAGATCCGCCCAAGCAGCCTCAAATGATTGCAAAGCCTTCAATGTAAACGGGTTACTAGCAACGGCGAGTAAATCTTCCTCAATAGAACCTAGATAGTCACCAAGTTGCTTTTTACGCGTTTCCTTCAACGCCACCAATTTTTCCTCTTGTGCATAAATCACGGCGTCTCGCGCCTTCACATAGGACAATACCCCAATGATTGCCGCAGATGTAATCGCACACAGCACAATAATAATAGGTAATTTTTTTGAAATTTTGACGTTATCTAAAAAGCGCATTCCTTGGCTCCTTCATGTATAAATTTGTTACAGTTCTCATGAAATATACGCAGTCAAGATGGGGACTAGACCATCTTGGTAGAAATTTATTGGGAATTACTAAATACCAAATGCCACAGAAACACCCAATACAACACGGGCATCACAACCGTCCGCGCATTCACTTGGCTCATCAAGATCCGTATCAGTATAGCTCACGAAGAAATTAACATCTCTCCAATCATAACCAACTGTTAGATTCCAGTCCGTGTAATTTTCACCCTTATCTATCTCCTGATAGCCAACACCACCGCTCAAGGTAAAGTCATGTGGCAAAGGCACATCAACACCTAAATGTGTGTAAACAGCATCACCAGCGTCACCGAAGAACTCCGGAGAATAACTCACGCCCACAGTTGCACTTGCAGCACCAAAGTCATAACCCAAAGAGCCATAAGCCTCCCAGAAATCATAATTCAGTGAACTATTCGCACCAGGATACGCATAGTAAATAGCACCAACATCATAAGAAATATCGTGCACTTCACCGCCATAACCACCATAAATATCAATTTCGATATTGGCTTCATCGCCATCATTAAAATCTATGCTCGATGCCCACACACCTGTGTAAAGTCCGCTCTCATGTCCAATATCAAACCCGCCTTGAATGGCAAAATTTTCATCAGACTGACTAATTCCACGGAACACATAATCACTAACAAGTGCCGCATTCGCAGAAAAATCAAATGCACTACTTTCCTCTTGCGCCCACGATACTTGGGGAACAGCCACACACATAACACTCAGAAGTCCTAAATATTTCTTATTCATAATATCCTCATAATATTTAAATTCTTTAAACAATACCCAAATGTTCTTCCTTAAAACGATAAATGTCAAGCCCTCGCAAAACAATCAAGCCTTTGCTAAACTACGCAGCACTTGCCAAAACAATCCTTGATTGCGTTAGTATAATGAAAATATGAACTTCTCTTATCAAAAATATATTCTGTTTATCCAAGGTAAAAACAACACCCCAAAGTAAAGGCGACAACGCTATTCTGCTTTAATATCCTGCAAAATTACTCCGCCATACCATTGATACAGCTGAATTCTAGGGGCATATCAATACAATATCAAGACATGAGCACCCACGTAACCGCCCACCCTCATGGCCTCATCAATACTGATACGTGTCTTTCATCCATTGCAATCCACACGTTCTGTATATTTAGAAGAGTTTCTTAAGTTAAAACAGTCTATTATTAATATACGCTCGACAACACTAAGAATCATACAGGCCCTAAATCTTAAAAAACCAAACAAAATAATTTAGCGTTTCAAACACACCCTATTCTAATTTATCTATGCGCGACGCTCTTAAACAAAACAAGCAAAAATATAAGAATAGTATCTGGTCGTAGAACCGCCACCGCAGTAAAAACAGAAAATTGGAATTATGGGAAATGACTGTGTGGGCAGTCTGATGCTAAACATTCTCTATAATGAGTTCCAGAAGATTTCTCTACTTTTAAGCATTTCAGTGGTAAAGCAGCGAGTAACCATCTATCTTTCAATAATAGAGAGGCTAGATATAACATGAGCAACCCCAAAAACAGACGACCACTCAAAGCGCGAAGTTGGGCAATTATGCAAAAATCCGCACAATGGATTAGCAAGAAAAATATAACTCCTAATCAAATATCGATTGCCAGCATTGCCTTCTCAGGGATAGCAGGATTATTGTTTTTACTGTTCCCTATTGCTGGTTCAGCTTTGTGGTTTTATGTGCTGCTTATTCTACTCTGCTTTGTAGGGCGTGCCTTTTGTAACATCCTTGATGGGCTGGTTGCTGTTGAAGGTGGTAAGGCGACAGCTTCAGGCGAGCTATTTAATGATATCCCTGATCGCATTTCAGATGTTCTTATTATTGTTGGTGCCGGTTATGCCGCAGGAATACCGACATTAGGATGGTTGGCCGCGGTATTGGCGGTAATGACGGCTTATGTTCGTACTCTTGGAAGAGGGTTAGGCGCACCCACTGATTTTCAAGGGCCGATGGCAAAGCTTCAACGTATGCTTCTTATTTCTGCTGCCTGTTTTTTAGCGCCTATTGAAGCAATGTTTTGGGAGCAAGGTTATATTCTTGCCCTGTCCTTAATAATTATATCCATCGGCTGCGTCATTACAATTTGGAAACGGGCCAAAAGCGCTTACGACCATTTAGAGGGGAAATCCCATGCCTGACTTTTCTTTATCGAACCCTATTCATGCGAGCATTGTCGCTATCTTCGGCCTTCTCCTTGTTGCGAGCATTATTGTTTTCTTTCTCCGGCGTAAGGATGAAAAGAATGAACATAAAGAGTTAGCTGACAGAGTGAAAAGCTGGTGGTTTATGATTGCTATTTTCTCTTTAGCGATACTGACATCCCCTATTGTTTCCGTTATCTTTTTTGGCCTTATTAGCTTCTTGGCCTTCAAAGAGTTTATTTCCATTATCCCTTTAAGGCGCGCAGATCGCCGTGTTTTATTCTGGGCATACCTAACCATACCCCTACAATATGCGCTGGTTTATATGGGTTGGTATGGTTTATTCATCGTGTTCATTCCTGTCTGGGTATTTTTCTTACTGCCTTTCCGCTTGATTATATCAGGCCAAACAGATGGCTTTTTAAAATCTGTAACAGCGATTAGTTGGGGGTTAATGATTACGGTCTTTGCCATTTCCCATGCGGCTATGCTTATGCAGTTTCCAGCAACAGAAGCGAGTATTGCTGGCGGCGTAGGGTTACTTATGTTCATGGCAATTCTTAACCAAGGAAATGATGTCGCGCAGTATGTCTGGGGCAAGCTCTTTGGAAAACATAAGATCGTGCCAAAGGTCAGCCCTAAAAAAACATGGGAAGGCTTTATTGGTGGTGTTCTAACCACGATGCTTGGCGCTGCAATTCTTGCGCCATTCCTCACACCCTTTAGCCTTATATTCTCATTGCTTGCCGGATTGATGATCGCATGCGCCGGCTTTATCGGAGATGTCACATTCTCGGCACTAAAAAGAGATTTGAAAATTAAAGACGCAGGAAGTCTGATACCCGGCCATGGCGGTATCCTTGACCGTATAGACTCCCTAAGCCTTACGGCGCCGCTATTCTTTCATATGGTGCGGTTCTTCTATTACTAAAGGCTTGAAACATGAATATTTTAAGACTCTTATTTTACGCCCTCTTGGTTCGACCGTTTCTGATTATTTTCCTTGGATTGAGTACACGTAATTTGGATCGGCTACAGGTGCATGATGGTGCGCATTTAGTCGCAGCAAATCATAACTCCCACCTTGATGCTATGGTTTTGATGAGTTTATTTAAGCTCAAAGATATGAACAAAGTGAAGCTTGTTGCTGCAAAAGATTACTTTTGCCGAAATGCCTTTTCAACGTGGTTTTCATTGAACATCATAGGGATTATCCCCATTGATCGCAAAGGTGGAAGTGGTGATCCATTAGCCCCTGTTATACAGGCATTGGACAAAGGATATACCGTTGTTATTTTCCCTGAAGGAAGCAGAGGCGAGCCAGAAAAACGCCAACGCTTGAAATATGGAATAACGAAAGTCCTTGAGGCAAAGCCAGAGATCAAAATTACGCCTGTCTTTATGCATGGCCTTGGTAAATCACTACCTCGCGGTGAAGGTTTATTTGTTCCCTTTATTTGTGAAATTAATATTGGTGAAGACCTATCATGGATGGGGGATCGTTCTCAATTAATATCATCTCTTGAAGCCACATTTAATGCTTTGGAACAAGAAATGGAGCCAAAGGAATGGCTCTAAAAACACGGGTTGTTTCTTTTGTTTGGGGATTTGCAGAAGCTACATTCTTCTTCTTTGTGCCTGACATTTGGCTTACCCGCATAGCGGTTACCGACCTCAAAGAAGCGGTGATAAATGCGTTTATTACTCTGATTGGTGCATTGATAGGCGGCACTGTACTTTATATTTTAGCGAGTATATCCTTTGATTACATCAGACAAGCATTAGATTTCGTTCCTGCAATATCCAAAAATATGATTGATCAGGCAGGCGAGCAAATGCAAAATGCCAACCCTGTAAAGGTAATTATTATGGCTGGGTTCACAGGCTTGCCATTCAAGATATACGCGGCATGGTCAGGCCACTTGGCTCTTTCTGTACCTGTTTTTATTTTAATAAGTGCGGTTGCTCGCATTGGACGATTTCTGTTTCTAATTTTTGTGATCTATGGCACCAAAAGTGTATTAAAATCGTATATGAGTACAAAAAACTTGTTATGGCTTCATACTGTTCTTTGGATATGTTTCTACTGTTACTATTTCTTTAAAATGGGGCTAGAAACTAAGATGTGAGCTAGTTACACCATTGCCGACTATGCTGAAAATCAATGAAGAAATAAAATGGCTGTAAATGTAGTCAGGTGATAATTATTCTCTGTGATCTCCTAAACCACAGTAGAAAGGCTTAGTAATAAATAGATTGAAAAAATATCTAAATAATAGTATAATATTACTTAAGGGGCTAAATAACAGTTAGGTAACATAATGGTATCACTTATAACAGCAGCAAAAGCACAAGGTAAAATCTCTAAAAATGCCCAATTAAAGCGATTAGAGGTCAATTTAACTCAAAAAGAATTAGCCACACGATCAGGTGTGCCATTGCCAACTTTGCGTAAATTTGAGCAAAAAGGGACGATTTCATTAGAAGCTTATTTGAAAATCCAAATGGTTTTAGGGGGCTTAGAAAAAATCATACAAGCTGGGAAACCTTCACAAAATAGCTTTTCATCTATTGATGAGGTTTTGGATGACTATGAACCGCAGCGCCAAAGGGCGCGCGGAACATGAAAAAAGACCAATCTCTCATAGAAATAAAAGTGAGTGTTGATTTTGGCGACGGCGCCATGTCTGTTGGGCGCTTGGCTGTCCGTGATCGTATAATCTACTTCGAATATGACGTCGCCTTTATCAAACGCGGCATTAATCTATCACCGTTTAAATTGCCATTACAATCTGGCCTATCACGCTTTGATTATCAATTGTTTGAAGGCTTGCCGGGCGTTTTTAACGATAGCCTGCCTGATGGATGGGGACGACTTTTACTTGATCGTTTAGCAAAATCTAAAGGCATTTTACCAGCAAGCATAACGCCCCTTGACCGCTTGGGACATGTCGGCGCTCACGCTCTCGGCGCTCTCATTTATGAGCCAGATCAAAGTGGTGATAATCATGGCGACCCTATTAATCTCAACATACTGGCGAGCCAAGCACGCGATGTGTTGGAAGGGGATGCCGATAATGTTCTGGCCGAGCTTATTGCTTTAAATGGATCATCTGGCGGTGCGCGCCCTAAAGCGCTGATTGGCGTGGATGCTGATTTTGGGAATATTGTGCCTGGTGTTCATAAGCTTTCTCAAGAGTACGAACCGTGGATAGTAAAATTTCCTAATACAGAGGATGGGGTGGATGCAGGCGCAGTTGAATATGTCTATGCGCTAATGGCCAAAGATGCCGGTATTGATATGCCGCCAGTCCATCTTTTTGATGCAAATATTGGCGAAGGATATTTTGCGATTAAACGCTTTGATCGTGACGGTGATAGAAGAGTCCACATGCATACAGCTTGCGGGTTATTACACGCAGATTATCGCACACCATCGCTTGAATATGAGACTTTGATAGAATTGACCAGCTCATTAACACGCGATATCCGCGAAGTAGAAAAAATGTATCAATTAGCCGTTTTCAATGTCCTTGCGCATAACCGCGACGACCACTCAAAAAATTTCAGCTTTTTAATGGATGCGAATGGAAAATGGACATTATCGCCTGCTTATGATCTTACATTTTCTTCTGGCCCAAGGGGAGAACAAAGCACAACAGTCGCAGGTGAGGGACGTAACCCTACTGTTAGTCACTTGCGTAAGCTTGGCGAAGAAACCAGTTTAAACGATGAGCGCATCAATGAAATTATTGAAAAAACGAAATGTGCCTTATCACAGTGGGAAACTCTAGCGACACAGTACGGCGTTAAAACATCGACTATAGCGTTGATAAAATCGAGAATCCAATCCAGTAATTAAACCCAGATCAGCCTAATTTAGATTTAAAAACATCAAAATATTAACACCATGTTATCACCCTAGCTAAGCTGTGCGCTAGTTACACCATTGCCGACTATGCTGAAAATCAATGAAGAATAAAATGGCTGGGGTACCAGGGATCGAACCTGGGATGATCGGATCAAAACCGATTGCCTTACCGCTTGGCTATACCCCAACATAAAATATGTCTGACCATTTTTTTAAAATGGTGTCGCAACCGAAGTTTAAACTCGGAACCTGATGATTACAAATTAAAGGTCGTACAAGTTAATACGAAATCACCTTTATCACTCTGCAGCGGGATAATGCCCAGAAAACATAAGAACTGCAAGCCCTTTTTTGAAATTTTTTAGAGATTATTCTTGTGCTCGATAATCTGTAACAATATCAGCCAGCATTCTCCTAACCATATCATTCGTAACGAGAAACACATCTTTTGATAAAACACATATAATTTTCATAACACACTACAAATCAAGTCTCGAAAAACTGTGTAAAAGGAAGAAGTGCATATGCCGCAAAAAAACCTATACACCAAACCGCAACAGACACCCAAAACAAAAGAACGTTCCACTTGCGTGCAGACGCACAGGCTTGGGCTAACGCATGATCAACCGGACATGCTCTATTGAGTCTATAAAGTGCCCACGCGGCAAGAGCCAAGATAAATGCCGTTATTCCAAACGTCCCTGTTTTATGCATGCCTATAAATGTTAAAAATGGCAGATGACCATATAATGAGGCAACAACCGTACCCATACCAAGACTGACCAGAACAATTGGAACGACACAACATACCAACGTCGCCGATGACGTAAAAAGGATCAACCAACCCCATTTTCGTGGTTTAATGTTTTTCTCACCCACAACAGGATCCTTTTTCTTGGATAGGTGGACATGGCACTGTTCCATAAGAACAAAACACGCAGCAATCACCCTTTTTTGGCTTAAGTAACGTACGGCATTCAGGGCATTCATAATAATATAAGCAATAATTTGTAGGCATGTCCTCTTCTTTTGAAAAGCCACATTCGGGGCAGGTTATAACGCTTTTGATTATCACTTCCATTAAAAGGTCAATCCTATTCCTAGGTTAAATTCCCGACCACGTGAATTAGAGATACCACGCGTTTTCTCATATGCAGGAATTTTATACTCTGCACGGAACATTACATTGTTCCTGTACAAAACGATAAGCGGCCCAGTCTGAATCCGCGTTCCACCTGTGGCCGTGGTCAATGTTGCTGCGTTTGGGTCATCATGATAGCGCGCGCTCACATCCCACATAATAAACACACCGGAATTTGTAAGGTTATCGTGATACGGATGATAACCAAGATTAATGTCTAACCCCACTTCATTTCCTTCGCGCATACCGTGCTCACCTTGCGTATTATACCAATAAAACAAATCATAAAGCTGATAGGTCTTAGGCGTACTCTTGCTATAGGACAGACTTAATCCACCATCCCAACTACCATCGCTGATCGGAAAATCACCAGACGTACTGCCTGTGGGAATACGCACAGACGGGGTTAGGGAAATATTGCTCGTGCTCGTGCTTTTGTTCATATATTTTTTAAAGGGTACACCGATGATCAAATCTCCTAAACCACGATCACTTTGCCGAACACCAACACCATTTATATTTTTCGTACGACTTTGATCAACATAGGGTAATTTAAAGGTGACACGAACAGAGCGATCAAAGGTATAAAGACCTTCAAGCCATATTTTATTAACGTAGCGTTTAAGCCCCAGCAGATTAGAAATTTTCGTATCCCCATCCAGCAAATCATCAGAACCATAACTCTCATATCGCAGCTGAAAACCAAAACCATCATCCCAGCGCGGCGCCATATCCATAACCGGCTGATGTGCGAAGCTCGGCTGAGGCAAGATCAATAAAAAAACTACTAACAAGATGCGATACATTGTAGCCCCTTTGCATCGAAATAAGTAACAACCCCATCATCGCCGCTCATATTTGCGTTTTGTGGTTCATAGCCTCCATCCAAGATAGCCTTATATATTACTTTTAAATCCAGAGATTCCTCAGGTTTAATCGCGATAGTAAGGCGCTGGCTTTCGATATCCATAAGCGAGCCCTTATTGTATTTTGATACATCAACAAAGGGAAGTTTCGATATTTTCTTTTGAATTCCTATAGCGCAAAAAGAACACACAGCACCACTTACCTGCACCACCACCTCATTTGATGCTGCGTAAACAGACGTATATGGCTGTATTAGCATAAACGTCATCAACAAGAGTATGACACTCATTTTCATTTTATTTGTCACGCCTCATTTCTATCTCGTTCCCTTATTCCCCAGCTTATTTACAATGGGACAATGCTCTAAGCCTACATTGCCTCCTTCACATTCCTGAACCAATAATTTTAACTCACGCTCAATTTTACGCAGCGCCTTAATCTTCTCTGTAACATCGTTAAGTTTCTGCCCTGCCAACGCCCTCACACTAGAGCAAGTCGTATCCGGATCATCTCTTAAGGCCAAAAGATTACTAATTTCTTTCAATGAAAACCCCAAGCCTTTTGCGCGTGTAACAAAGCGCATGACTTCAATGGAGCTCTTATCAAACTCCCTATAACCGGATTCACGTACAGACACAGGCTCAATCAAACCTTCGCGTTCATAATAACGAATAGTATCAATACTCACATTTGACTTTTTTGCCAGCTCACCGATTAACATGGTATGCCTCCTATACTTTAAGTTTAGACCTTTGACTATACTCCAGAGTCAAAAAGTAAATGTCAAAATTAGTGGCATTTTTTCAACTGCTTTTTCAACAGCCAGTGATTTACAGGCCATGTAACAATAAATCCAGCAGGAACAGCAACCGCAATACCAATCCAGAAAATGGCCGAGAATACTGAGCCGGACTGAATACCACCGATAGAGTAATCCACGCTGTTCATAACGACTTCCATAACAAAGATAGAGATCGCCTCACCCAACCAGATGATTTTGAATGCGGTCATTGCACTGACTTTCTCTCGCTTCATAATGGGTAAGATCCCCAACATAAAACCGAAAAAATAGGCCAATGCAAAAGCGAGTGCAATCGTAACGCCCGTTGTTAAGCCCAAGGCTACACCGATGAGAAGGCCTAAAACTTCACCAATCACACAGCCCGTCAAGCAATGTATCGTAGCATGTGCAGACGTAACCCATGGTGGTCCATGACTATGATTATTAGGTTTCACTTGATCTGTATGGCAAGCATGAGATTCTGACATTTTTTTATCTTTCTTCTGGAGTGTTATTATCAAAGGATAACCCCTTCTAATACACAGCCTAGACCCTTGACCATACTCAAGAGTCAAGTGAAACAATGCGATCGATAGCAATATCAAATAAAAATAAAAAATTGTGATACTTACGCGCTATAATCCTAGCTTTCAAGCACGCCCTGCTCACCCTCGGTTTTTGCAATAATAACCGCACAGCAACTATCACTAAACACATTGACCGAGGTACGCATCATATCTAAAATACGGTCTGTCACCAATAGCATGCCGATCCCCTCTAAAGGCAATCCAATGACACCTAAGATAATAGTGATAGCAACAAGGCTGGCCGCAGGGATACCGGCAACACCAATTGACGTTAAAAGCGCCGTTATCACAATTGTGAACTGGGTTGCGAAACTTAAATCTAACCCATATGCTTGGGCAATAAACATAGCGGCAACACACTCATAAAGCGCCGTACCATCCATATTCACCGTCGCACCAAGTGGCAGAACAAAAGACGTTACCTTATTCGAAACCTTGGCATTATTTTCCACACACTCCATAGTTACTGGTAGAGTTCCAGAAGAGGACGCCGTAGAAAATGCCGTTAATAATGCCGGCATCATTGCCTTATAATGAAGCATTGGGTTGCGCACGCGACCAACAAATCTCAAGAGTAATGGCAGTGTTATAAAAGCATGACATAGCAACGCCATAAACACCGTCATAAAGAAAAGTAACAACGGTTCAAATGCCTCAAATCCTGTTGCTGTAATCGTTTTTGCCACCAAACCGAATACACCTATCGGTGCAAACTTCATGACAAACAAGGTTATAGCCATCATGGTTTCAAAGATGCCTTGCCAAAAACTCGCTAATGTTTTTTTATGCTCTTCTTGTATGCGCGACATAAAAAATCCAAAGAGAATACCAAAACAGATAAGCCCCAGCATCTGCCCCTCTGCCGCCGCTTTAACGATATTTGTAGGAACCATCCGTAAGAAAACAGCCGCAATATCTCCTGCACCACGACCCTCAACGCGATCTAATTGTGCGGATATAACACTCGGTGAGCTTAAATTTAATCTGTCGCCTGCGGGGCTACCATCAATTATTCCTGGTGCCATAATATTCACAAAAACCAAGCCAACCAAAATGGCCAATAAACTAGACAGCATATAAAAGCCGATCGTCTTACCACCCAACCTGCCGATACCTTCATCACGTCCTATACCGCTTACACCACAAATTATTGATGAGAGAACAAGTGGGACGATTAACATTTTTAATGCATTAAGAAAGAGCGTGCCTATAAAATCAAAAATGTCATAAAAAGTGACACCAAACACAGCCGTTTCTGTATCGACGATCGATCCAATGATTACCGCTGTGACGATGGCAAAAAGAATCTGCCAGTGCAATTTTAACTTCATAGCTATTGATCCTATGTTTTTTAAGGCAGAATTCAAACTGCACTCCAAAAATAATAATCAAATAAAGCACTTAGTAAACACCTAACAAAAACTATGTACCACTTTTGCGTAACACGGGCAAATCCAAGGTGCTTAATTTAAATAACTATTAGATTTTATTCATTTAAAAGAAAATGAGACATCCTTCATTAATTGATAACAAGCCATTGATATAAAATAATTCATACTGATATGAACTTTGTAAATACCAACATTTGTACCAACAAATATTTCGGCTGTAGGTGAATGTATTTAGGGTAAAGCACAAAATAACCGGTGAATAAAACGCTATTAACATTAAAGATCTTTAGAACGGTGCGGGGTCGGTGAAGGTGATCAAAGTCTCGTCCTTCGGGTGATAAATCGTTAGGGATTCGGCATGAAGTTGCAAACGCTCCGCCGCATTTTCCGCGTCATCATGGGCGTAAAACACTTCGCCCAAAATTGGATAGCCGAGCTTCTCCATATGTACGCGCAATTGGTGCGTGCGGCCGGTTATAGGTTTCAACAATATGCGCGTAAAACCATTGCCGCATGGCAATTCTCCGCGTTCCAGCACTTCCCAATCCGTTTGCGCCGCCCTGCCATGTTCATGACAGACCATTTGCCGTGGGCGGTTTTCCCAATCAACGCACATCGGCAAATCAACGCGTCCGCTCTCGCCATCAACATGCCCCCAAACGCGTGCAATATAGCGTTTTTTGGTGCGACGTTTTTCGAATTGAAGATTGATATGCGCCTGAGCGGGCTTGTGCATGGCCATCATGAAAATGCCGGATGTTTCCAAATCAAGGCGATGCGTCAAAAGCGCGTTCGGAATTTTTAGATGTGCGCGCGTTTCTAGACAATCACGCTGGTCTTCGGCTTTGCCCGGAACGCTCAAAATGCCGCTGGGTTTGGACAGCACCAGAATATCGTCGTCTTGATACAAAATCCGCAATGGCTCTTGCGGGGGATCATAGAAGAGCGGAGGAAGTTTGAGTGATTTAGCCATCTGATTAGTCCCTGATAGAATATTTTATGAAGGTGGGAGGCTACCACATATATTAACCTCCCACTACTGCACATCGCTGTTTATCAGGGTGGCAAGCGAGTTTAAGATCTATCTATTTGGAATTACTGGGATGATATTACAGCTTTCCCATTGTTTGCATTTGCTCTTTTTCCAACATGAAATCAATTTGGGGGCATCCTTCATTAATGGATGGTAACCATCTGTTGTAGTTAAATACTTAATAGAATGAACTATACAAATACCCCCATTTATACCCCCAATTAATATTCTAAAGCGTACTTATTCGCCTGTATTCATCGGTAAGCACTATGTAACCAAATTTACAACCTAAAAAACACTACCGTTCACATTTTGTTCACATCCAAGAAAGCATAATCAAGAAATAAAACGTACAATATAAAAAGCTAATGCACTGATATATATGAATATAAACTATATCACATACTCATTCATGGCTACACAATCAAAACACGATCAAGAAACACAAAAAACTTAAATTTCACGCCCATATAGGAACATATCCAGCCCTTGGGTGCGCAGGGTCGGCAACCTTGACTAAATCGGCTTCTAAAGTACGATTAATAACGGTTGTTGCCTGAGCTGCATTTTTACGATCAATCCCAAAGCGTTTACAAAGGCTTGCATTTTTCATCTTTTCACCACTAATCCATTTTAAAATAGCGTGCTGGAAACAAGCCCTTACTCTCTCATCTGGTGTCATATTGGCAAACGATCTTGGCCCATATAGAACCACCTGCATGGTACCTTGATTTTCTCTAAAATCAGGCGCTGGAAGTTGATATATCTCAGCTTCTGCTACAACCTTATCTAGACCACTACCTTGCTCTTCACACAGCCCAATCCTACGCATAAACGCTGCCATAGCCTCATTTCTAGATCTTGGTGGCAAATCAATCATACGACTAACCTCAACCAAAGGTTTTCCAGGATTAGTAATCTCCATACGATCTTCAAACAATTCAATTTGAGGGCCAGCACCACTTATAGTCATATCCTGATGAATGAGAGCATTTGCAACTAATTCACGAATAGCCAATTCAGGAAATAATGGCTGAGCCTCTCTGAAGGCCTCCCCTATATGTTCATTGCGTGGGAGAAGGCCATTAATGTATCCAACTAAACCAGAAAACCCAACAGCATAACCACGCTTTCCATCCTGCCTATGGGTAACTGTTGCTGTTTTATTCTTCCCCCCATAAGCAACAAAACGCACTGCTTTACGTGCCATGCTGACATTAAAATCTTCTAAATCATTTGCGAACAATATTGCACCTAAGTTCGTAATATTCCATTTACCTCCAACATCAGGCATAATAAGTCGTTCAGCCTCAAGTCGTTCAAAAATACCATCTCTGTTATCGGGAAGAGGATGATTAGTTAACTTAAAATAATTTGTATAATCCAATAAGTTTAAAACATCATCACCAGTAACAAACTGCTTTGCTATTCCTGCCTCCCATGCATATGGGCGTATTTTTTCCATCAGCGTTACAAAACGCTCAGGGAATGCTGATAACTTCGGTGTAGTACTTCCAATTCTAATATATGCGGTGCCATTAAACTCTATAGGCGATGTCGTCGGTGCAGGAATTTCCAGCATAACTACATCACCATCTGGATGGTTAATCTTACGAAATGAAAAAGATATGCTTGGGTTTAAACGTTGAGCCAACCATAGCTGAAAGTCTTGATTACCCACTAGCTTTAGGCTTGGGTCAAAATTCGTCCCAATAATATCACGAGTACCATCTTCAATACCCCACAACAAATATGCTGTTTCACGCCCCTCTGAACGAGACGCATTTGAAAGCGCTGAGCATAACTTACCTATTATTTCTTCATTACAATTATTATGTTTAAACTCTAGCCACGGCTGTTCAGCTGGTTGAAGTAGAAGTTCATTTACTAAAGCAATGTCACGTTCAATACTCATATTTTATTTCCTACTAAACTATCAAAGCCTATTTTTTATATACCGTTTACATCAATAGCATAGCTTTATTAAATATAGGACAATATGAATTATAATATCCAATGCGATAAAAATAAACACTGAAATTATAATAGTGGTGTCATAATACCCTATATTGTTTTTAATCTCAATTGCTCAAAATACATCCCAATTGTAAGTCCGTTGACTAAGATAGCTTTTCTAAAAAATCTATAGTCGCATCTTCAGGGTCTTCTATTTCAGAGGAGATCATATTAATACCCCACTGATCAAAAATAGCTTCTTGAATAGCATTTGGCCTTGGTGAAAAAATATATGACCTAGGCTGAGCTGCATCACCATTGTTGATCTCCCATAATTTAGAGAGCTTATAAAACAAATATCGCAAATTTATATCTGAGAGACTATACCCTACGAACAAAACAGACTTTCCCAACACATCTGATCGAAGCTTAATATCAAGAGGTGTTTCAAAATCAAGCCTTTTAAAATAACTGGTTTCGTCTAGAACTATTGAGCTGTCATCGTCAAAATCACCATGGAACTTAATGATTTGAGTTTTCCCTAGTTCAACTTTTGTTAAATCTGATACAGACGAAATTTTCACAAACTCCTTACCATAGTGTTTGAAGGAATTTTCCAACCATCTGTCATAATTGGTAGTATACATTATTGAACACGGTAA
The DNA here is from genome assembly GCA_002747015.1 of Zetaproteobacteria bacterium. The sequence goes on along the minus strand of NVXI01000004.1, from coordinate 212,100 downwards.
ATGTGCAATAAGCTCATGAATTCTTGATGTTGATATATCAATATCACTGCTATGCCACTCTTTATCCATCCAGCGTGTTAGGCCGCTAATATTTCCTTTTTCAATCCTGTAATATTCTGCAAGTGCATAATGATTACCAAAAGTTTTATATACCGATGGATCATACCCAAGCTCTTTTGCTATTTTATCAATCAATTGATCCCATGTTGGTAACCCTAGGCCAGCAGACACACCAGAACCGATAAAAAGTATCACATCGCCTTGGCGAAAAGAGGTTAGCAATTGTTCCATTATCTTTTCTCCTCTCCGAGATAATATATGAATTTATCAAACGCTTTTTTCCTCATGGATATTTCATTTTTTCTTTCTCCCATTTCAGCAAATGTTTGACTTTTACCATCAGGAATAAAAACACAATCCCATTGAAATTCTTTATTTCCTCTTGGTTTTGGCGCTATTTCCCCCTCTATTTCACCTTCAAACAGATGGATTTTTCTTGCATCACAATAACCAATTGTTGTTCTTGCCATTACTCTAGGATCATCATTCTCACCAAATAATTCGCTGAACTTATCGGCTTCAAGTCTATCCCAAAAAATTTGGGTTAGGCCTCCTGGTAAATCGTTAATACTCTTAATGTATAGTCCGGTGTGCTCAACAAAAACTGGACGTCCTATAATTTTAAAAGCTTTTAATAGTTTATCTGTTACAAGGGCATGAACATCTTCAGTCTGTATTTCATCAATAGAATATTTTGCGGCAATGATTTCAACGTCAGTATCAGCAAACAAGCTTTGAACTTCTTTAACTTTGCAGTCATTTCTTGAGACAAATCTTATTTTCATTCTCACACCACTTTTAGCTAGACGATCAATACAAATGTTTCTGGAAACCAACAAAAGCATCTCTGATCTTTGATATTCCACCAAGTTGATTTGCTGCATCGGCTGTTGAACTATATTTAAGCTCTAACAAGTTTGGTAATTTTTCCTGATCCAGCTCGCCTACCCCCTGTTCTTCATACTGCCCTAAGACAAACTCTAAGAAAGCCTGAAGCTTATCATCGTAGTCTTGTAAGATTTCATCCTTATGAGCATCAACACGCTCTGTACGACTTATAGGCTCCATGGCAAAGGCTATATAGGCCAACACATCAAACAGGTCACTATTCTCTGCTTCTATAAGCTTGGCAACTTCATTAAGTTCCGGCTCACCATATCCACGCTCACCAAGCCCCTGCATCAATGCCTTACGAGTATCAGGCTGCCCCCATAGTTTCCGAAGTTCATCTTCATTCTTAAATAACTCGGGCAATTCTCCAAACAGCTTCTCTATAAACTGCGCCGGGGAAATCGGCCTACCATCTGGTCCCCAGAAAGACGTCGAGGCCATATGCTGAATAGTACGGGCTGTACCATTGGCCAACTTAATAACAACAGTTCTGTTTTCTGCCTCATCATCACTATTTGGAATATTAGGATCGTCCCCTTCACCCTCCGGCTTGTCCGGTCGCTCTGGGCGCTCTACAGGATCAATCGGCTCGCCGTCCCATTCAGGGTCTTCAAACATCTCGTAGTTTTTACAGAAATCATAAATGGTGAAATAGTCTTTATCGTCAAACAAGCGTGTGCCACGCCCAACGATCTGCTTGAACTCGATCATATTCTTCACAGGTTTCATCAGCACAATATTACGTATATTGCGCGCATCCACGCCTGTTGAAAGTTTGGTGCTGGTGGTCAGGATTGTAGGAATGGTCTTTTCATTGTCTTGGAAAAGCTTTAGCTGTAGTTCGCCACGCTTCCCGTCATCTGCGCCAACACGTTCACAATAATGCAGATCATCACTGTCTTTCATCTGATTAATCAGATCACGGATTAGCGCCGCATGAGGTTGCCCCTTACAAAAGACTATCGCCTTCTCATTTTGATTAGCTTCATCAAGATAAATTTCAACACGTTTGGCTTCACGCTCTTTAATGACAATTCCACCAGAGCGGTTAAAGTCACTCTCGGTATAGCGCTTACCTTCCTCAACCTCCCCATCAAGGATCGTATCGCCCTGCGTATAAACATACTCATCCATTGTCGTTGCAATTTGACGCACACGGAACGGGGTTAAGAAACCATCATTAATGCCTTCTTTGAGCGAGTACTCATAGACAGGCCGTCCGAAATAACTATAGGTATCTACATTGTTCTTACGCTTTGGCGTTGCGGTTAGGCCGAGTTGAACAGCGGGAGAGAAGTAATCCAAAATATCCCGCCAAGAGCTCTCATCTTTTGCGCCGCCTCTATGACACTCATCAATGATAATGAAATCAAAGAAGTCTTCGGGGTAGTCGCCAAAATAAGGCGTATCGTTTGGCCCACTCATAAAGGTTTGGAAGATCGTAAAAAAGATGCTGCCGTTCTTTGGCACGCGCTTCTTCTTTTTAATTTCATCAGGTTCAATTCGCACCAGCGCATCTTCTGCAAAGGCCGAGAAACTATTATACGCCTGATCCGCTAGAATATTACGATCCGCGAGAAAAAGAATACGAGGACGACGATTAGGCTCACGCGATAAGTTCCAGCGACTATGAAACAGCTTCCATGAGAGTTGAAAGGCAATCGCTGTTTTACCTGTGCCTGTGGCAAGGGTTAGCAAGATACGATCTTTCCCTGAAGCAATAGCATCCAATGTCCGTTCAATGGCATTATCTTGGTAATAGCGTGGCTGCCACGTGCCACCGCGATCTTCAAAACCAATATCAGAAAAGAGATCACGCCAATCATTCTCTGTTTGATAGGTGCGCTTCCACAGTTCTTCTGGCGTTGGGATTGCGCCCATACTATCAAGCTCAGTTTCCTTGCCTGTTTTGGTGTCTATCTCGTAGATACCTTTACCATTGGTGCAGTAGGTAAAGCGCACTTGCAGGCGTTCGGCATATTCAATGGCTTGCGGACGACCTTCGGAGACAGGGTATTTCTCCGCCTTAGCTTCAATAATGGCCAGTTTCTTATTGCGGTAGATCAAAACATAATCCGCAGATAATGGCTGTGCTCTACGACCACCACCGACAAGGCGACCATCAGTAATTTTATGCTCAACGGAAATACGAGAGCCCTCAACCACACCCCAACCCGCAGCCTTAATGGCTGGATCAATCAGATCTAATCTGGTTTGGGCCTCGTTTCTGCTCATGCGGCCTCTTGTATGTCAGAGGTTAGCTCACCCACAAAAGCCTTTTGCAGCAAAGATTGCTTAAGTTCTTTGAGGGCGGAGAGTTTTTGTTGATGAATGACCTCAAGTTTTTTAACGTTATCCTGAAGATGTATTAAGTTTTTTACTCTATCTAACTGTTCTGTTTTTTTAGGAACAGAGAGTACATGCTTTTTTAATTTTTCTATAGGTAATGCATTATATGTTGAGCCATGGGACATTCTCTGCAACCCCTCCACAAATGACCTCAATGCAAATTTAAGAAAATTAGGATCAACGTCATTAAACTCTTTTAGCCAAAGAACATTTGCGTCTTTGAAATAGAACTTATCATTTTCCTGAACAACATAAATTTCACCAATTGTTCCAATTGCCGTCATAAGGATATCACCTGCGACAGGAACACCAAATTTATCATATATTTCTTGGTAACGATCCTCGGCTATAAAAAGCTCTATTGTTAGCTCTTTACCATTGGCAAGCTCTTTAATTTCTTTAGTTCTATAAAAGGGAACGCCACTCTCTTTATATTCATTTTTATATATTCGCTTACTGGAAGTGATTTTTCCTAGCTCACCTAGTTTCTTCTCTTCCCAACCTTCACCTTTTTGGGTGAAGATATTGTTGAGGTAACTTTTGAAGAGTTCTCGGGCATTTTGGAGGTTTCTTTCGGTATTGACGATGGCCTTATCAATCCCCGCAAACGCCTCATCCAATATCGCCACAATCCTCTTTTGCTCTTCGAGTGATGGAAGGGGGATTTCAAGTTGTTTGATTTCACGTTGATACAAATGAGGGGTAGTTGCCCCATCAATTCTCTCCTGAACAATTCTTTGAAAAAGTGGACTGCATAAGGAGTAATATAGATACTTTGGAAAAACTCCCTCAAGAGCTCTTATCAACAAAAGTGAAGAATTGATCGATGCCGGAGAAGGAAGGTGATCAATCATTCCTAATTTTCCTATACCTGCACCATCTTTACACAGAAGGATATCTTCTTCTTGCAGCATTATCTCGGGACTTTCATCATAACGCTCTTGGCTGATGTGGAACGCGTCCTGAAAGTCAACATAATCCCCATAGTTCAACCCATGTACAGATAAAAACAACGGCCCTTTTTCAGTATACTCTTTTGCTGTAAGTCCTTTCCATCCAATACGCCCAGCAAGATACGCAACTTCTTCTAGTTTTTTAACTTGCATCACAGCATCTCCTGAATTTGGCTCAGGATCTTAGTGCTTTGGGCATCCAGCGCAGTAATCTCGGCTATAATGTCTTGAGGATCACGTAAGGGCGCTTCTTCTGGTGTGTTGGGATTTTTAACCGATAGATCATAGGTGGCCTCGTCCAGATCAGTACGCGCCACTGTCCATGATTTATCACTATCAACCAAGCTTTTTTGCATCTCTACAAACTCCGCCAAATCCTTATCATTCAGAGGCTTGGTTTTGCCCATATTGCGCCCCGGATCCATTGCATAGAACCATGTTTTTTCCGTTGGCTTGCCCTTTTCAAAGAACAGCACTACGGTTTTCACCCCAGCGCCGAGGAATGTTCCACTAGGCATATCGAGTACTGTATGCAGATTACAGCTCTCCAGCAATTCTTTGCGCAAAGAAACGGAGGCATTATCAGAGTTGGAGAGGAAGGTGTTCTTAATCACCACAGCTCCACGTCCACCAGCCTTGAGGGATTTAATGAAATGCTGTAGGAATAAAAAGGCGGTCTCACCCGTTTTAATCGGGAAGTTTTGCTGCACTTCCTTACGCTCTTTTCCGCCAAATGGTGGGTTGGCGAGAATGATGTCGAAGCGATCTTTTTCCTGTAAATCCATTATGTTCTCACCAAGCGTGTTGGTATGGATGATATTCGGCGCCTCTATCCCGTGCAGGATCATGTTCATAATCGCAATCACATAAGCGAGGCTTTTCTTTTCCTTACCGTAGAAGGTGCGCTTTTGCAGTGTTTCCAGATCATCCGTGGTGCTGGCCTGATCGCGCAGATAATCAAACGCCTCACACAGGAATCCAGCAGAACCAACCGCACCATCATATATACGCTCACCAATTTGTGGATCTGTCACTTGGATCATCGCGCGAATTAATGGACGTGGTGTGTAATACTCGCCGCCATTACGCCCAGCGTTACCCATGTTTTTAATCTTGGCTTCATAGAGATGGGAAAGCTCGTGCTTTTCTTTCTGGCTGTTAAAGGATAGATGATCCATTTCCTCAACGACATCACGCAGCGAATAGCCACTTTGGAAACGATTTTTAATCTCGCCAAAAATCTCGCCGATTTTATATTCGATCGTGTTGGAATCAGTCGTGCGTTGTTTAAAGCCTTTGAGGTATGGGAATAGCTCACTATCCACATATTGGATAAGGTCATCTCCCACAAGTGCATGGTCATGATCAACGCTACCATCTTCTTTCTTTGGCGCCGCCCATACGCCCCAGCTATGTTCATGATCGATGATACGGCTATAAGATTTACCAACCAGCTCAGCTTCCATTTCACGCGCGGTCTCCAAAGCATCAAGATATTTTAGGAACAATAGCCATGATGTTTGCTCGGTGTAATCCAACTCCGAAGCGCAGCCAGCTTCTTTACGAAGGCTATCATCGATATTCTTAAAGGTTTGTTCGAACATATTCTTACTCACTTAAAAATTGTAGACTTACGGGCATACTTTGCATGATTAGCTGGTGATGATCAATTTAATATTGCTGTACTTTGCGTTTACTTAATTCCTCTAATAGCTCATCGTAAGAAACATTTACCAATTCAGCGTGACCCTCGCCTATGCTTAAAATCGCGCTGCGCTGGGTGTCCATATTAAAATTACCATAAGCATTATAACTGGTCATTACGCTTTCATGCCCGATATTCTGGCTTATGGCTTTAAATTGGTATTGGGTGCAATGCTCCATCGCCCAGTTTACAATCATATTACGCACGGAATGCGGGGTACAATGTGGAAGCCCTGCATTCTTAAACGCGTCTTTGAATATTGAACGCACCGCCGCAGCATTCGCCCAATGTTCACGTGATAATCCCGCCGATTTAAATTTCATCTCATCAGGATCACAGATCAAAGTTTCTTTAGGAAATAGCGCATCATCACCCTTAAACCCCAGCGTATCACGGGCATACATAAACCAATCAACGAAGATTTCTTCCCAAACAGGGTCAAAAGGCATGAAAACCGTGGTAATGCTTTTTCTATTCTTTGTTTTAACATGGCGCGGGTTTTGCCAAACTTCTCTAGCATCCAGATCAATATCTTTCATTTTAAGGCTAACAATGGCCGCATCACGAGCAACGGTTAAAGCGGCAAAGGCAAAAATGGCGCGATTACGTTTTTCAATATCCGTGTCGCTGGGCATTATATCCAAGGCTTTGCGGTATTGTTCAATCGTGGGACTTGGACGTTGACGTGTGGCACGCCCAGCGCGCTCATCATTATTTGACATACGAAGATACGCCACGGCCTGCCCATCTACTTTACGGATACATTTAGGATGCATAGCGAGCCACTTAAAAAACTCACGCACATTGCTTAAAATATGGCTAACAGTTGAAACGCTTAATGGTTGGTCTTCCTTATTTTTCTGTTTCATAAGCCAGCGTTTAAAATCTTTGGCTTGTTTTGTATTAAACGTAATAAAATCCTTTTTTCCTGTGAAGTTTTCAAACATATTTATGGCTTTCCAAGCTGCATCCACAGTGCGCACTTCCTTGTGCGCTCCATGTATTAAAGCGTCCTCATATTCTTTCTTAAACTTCTCATTTATGGCATTAAATTCAGACATAGTTGACTATCTCCTTGAAGTTGACATTTAAGAGGCGTTGAGTGCTTTCTATTATGTTGTTTAGTGACATCACTAAGATATGCTTTTAACGGGTGTTTTTTAGCCCATTCCACGCCTTTGATTACCTTGTTTATTTTCGTATTGCATGTACCGCATTGCCCCTGAAATCGAATTGCTCCATTGGGTAGATGAACAGCTTTTCCGGTTCCAAATTTCGGAGTACGCGGTGCTTTGCATTTAAAACAACGGGCTTCATGATTCTTGCATGGGCTTTTACGTTTGTTTGTTTTCGTTTCAAGAAATAATTTAAGCGCACTGCTATGAATGAGGAAGGGGCGCGTCTTTGGAATACGCATAAGCCCTTCTCCTTTAATCCATCGGCGCACAGTCGCAACATCTATTCCAAACAGATCTGCTATTTGCTCGACTGTGTAGGAATAATTGTCTTTAACCAAGCGCGTGCTATATGTACGCTTCTTCTTAGGCATCGACTTGCGCAATCAACTCACGAATATCATCAACGCGCCAAGCTGTTATTTTATCGCTTAACTTAACGCCTTTAGGAAAGCGGCCATCTTTAATGCCAGCCCACCATGTAGATTTACTTACGGGAAATACTTTTAGGACAGTTGATAAACGGACAAAGCCAGTTTCAGGAAGTGTTGTATTATGCATATCGCATTACCTTCATCTAATTAAATATGAGGTAAACCTATGCTGTTTAACTTTCGAGGAGGTCGAATTCGGTTAAGGCAAAACCGTATTCGGTTATTATCTCAATCCATAAAGAAGGACAAGGAATGCCATCACCGCGCTAAGCAAAGAAGCACAAGCTGCAACCCAAGCTATACGGTTAGCTTTCCTAGCACTGTTACTATCAGCTCTTGCAATACTTAATGCTTCCATTATCCGCTCTTCTTGTTTTCTCTTTTCTGTCTCTTCGCCCAACCAAGAAAAGACATATCCTTGATCTTGAGCAGAATCAAGAACATCTAAATCAGAGTTTTCTACTCTTCTTTTAATCTCATCAAAACCCAGCTTCCAACAAATTGCGTAAACCCTGTCTCTTGGTGTTTCATTCTGACGACCCATTATTCATTACTCTCGTTTGATATATTTGGTAAAAGTTCAGCTGCCTCTTTAAGCCACTTTCGAATAGTGTCTGCATTCATTGACAGACCTAATACTTCAAGGTCATTCACTATATCGGATGTAGCTTCATTTCTTTTAGCTTTTGGGTCATACCGATAACCAGCGACAGCCATTCCTATCACCAGCTTTAGAAGTGTTTCTTTTTCTTTGGTATGTAAAGGTTTTTCTTCTCTTTTTAAGCTTTGGTCAGGAATCTTGGACTCTGAACCAAATACTTCACCTATAGGCTCATCATTCAAAAAACTTTCAAACTGCGTCAGGTTCACGAAAATAAAATCACCATCCGTCTTACTTACATCAAAATCATTACCAAAAGGAATAAACCCCAGACCGAAATTTTTTATAGCTGTTCTACTTCTCAAATAATCCCGGGGTATCAGCTGTTTTTGACCATCATAGCTATTGATAGTAAACAACTCTATGGAAGGCGTTAAAATCAACAATTGAGCTAAGCTTTGAGATGCATCTTCAGTTGTCTGGTCGGCCCAGTCTTCACCACCTTGTTTTTCTGCCAATAGGGCTATTGCCTCTTTAATCCAAATCCCATCAGGACATGTTATCCCTTTGGGAGTTAAAGGCTTTCTATCTATTTTTTCATATATTGGCATAAGACATTATTCAGTGATTCTCTTATTTTTTCAAACAAAAGACTGCCCCAACCAATATGTACGAGATTGATCGAGGCAGCCATCATTGTAGATATAAGTTATATTTACTAAACCGTGATCAAATTACCGGATGTTTCCAAAGCTTCTTCGTCGGTTAAGCCAATTTCATTATAGATATAAGCTACCTGTATGAAGTTATCTGCACCACCATCGGCATCAACAGAAAGGTAAGAATGCGATCCACTTTCAGTAATTTGCACAAAATCAGTAATCAAATCAGTTAGCGCGTCATAACCAATCAGCAAATCTGAAATATCCAGCTTGTCACCTTCGGATAAATTAAAATCCTGAATGTTGTCACTCGCAGTAAAAGCAGAAGAGCTTTCAAAGGCGAATGTATCAGCACCAGCCTGCCCATAAACCATGTCCACACCTGCGCCGCCGTAGAGAACATCATCCCCACTACCTCCATAAAGGTAATCAGAACCGCCTTCACCATAAATTGTTTCACCCGCTGCCGTGCCAATTATATAATCAGAAGCAGACGTGCCAGTAAAAGCCAAACCATTAAGAAGATCTAGCGTAGAGCCATCTTCGAAAGTCGCTGTTTCTATTTTACGATCATTAGATGTTCTGAACTGATCATCCAACTTGATTTTATCCGTACCAATATAAAGCTCAAGGTCATTACCATCTTTCCATAAGCGAACATCGTTAACTGTAATACCCACGCCGAAAGATATTTGATCAATCCCGCCATAATCCACAATGTCATCACTACCGTCACCAAGATTGTAGATATAGGTATCGTTTCCAGTATCGCCGTAGAGATAGTCATTGCCCAGTCCACCAACAAGCGTTTCATTGCCACCAACTAGACCATAAATATACTCGCCAGATGAGGTGCCTGTGAAAGTCAGGTCATTAAGCAGGTCTAATGTTGAGCCATCTTCGAAAGTCGCTGTTTCTATTTTACGATCATTAGATGTTCTGAACTGATCATCTAGTTTAATCTTGTTCGAGCCAACGTAAAGTTCAAGATCATTACCGTTCTTCCAAAGACGAACATCATCCACGGTAATCCCTGCACCGAAAGATATTTGATCAATCCCGCCATAATCTACAATGACATCATTGCCATCTCCAAGATTGTAAACATAGGTATCATTTCCAGTATCGCCATAGAGATAGTCATTACCTAGCCCACCGACAAGTGTTTCATTGCCGCCGACTAGACCATAAATATACTCGCCAGATGAAGTACCAGTGAAAGTCAGATTATTAAGAAGGTCTAGCGTTGAACCATCTTCGAAAGTCGCCGTTTCGATCTTATTACTATTGGAGACTCTGAACTGGTCATCCAACTTGATTTTATCCGAACCAACATATAGCTCAAGATCATTACCATTCTTCCAGAGACGAACATCATCCACGGTAATCCCTGCACCGAAAGATATTTGATCAACCCCGCCAAAATCCACAATGATGTCATTACCATCACCAAGATTGTAAACATAGGTATCATTTCCAGTATCGCCGTAGAGATAGTCATTGCCCAGTCCACCAACAAGCGTGTCATTACCGCCAGCTAGGCCATAAATATACTCGCCCGCTGAAGTGCCTGTGAAAGTCAGGTTATTTATTAAGTCTATTGCAGTACCATCACCTAATATTAACGTCTCAATTTTATTCACGTCATAAGTATTATTACCTGTTTTATTTGACTTGAATTGGTCTTCAACGGTTATTGTTCCATTATCGGTATGAATAAGAAGGTCATAATAGCCACCTACATATTCCAAACGAACATCAGTCGCCAACACACCAGATAACCATATGCTCTCAACACCACCAGTATCGGATATTACAATATCCCCTGTTTGCCCAGTTACAACAAACGCTTCGTCATAGTCAGAAGAGCCAACATTGCCTTGTCCTTGCTCAATCAATCGAAGCATACCCAAGTCAGTACCTTCAACTTGCCCTGTTGCAAAGTTATATGATGCCCCATCTCCCAAATATGAAGCCGCATCTGTTTGAGCAATGATAGAAAATGCAAGCTGCGATAATGTACTATCAAATAGGTCATGGACAAGGGTTACACCCGCACCTGTAGGGTTCAGATTTCCATCACCGGAATATACATAGTCGTCACCAAGATATGTCTCTATAAATTCTAATTGCTGTGCATTCACAGAGCCTCTACTTGTTGGATCAACGCCATCCACGCCAGCCCAACGATACATAATGGCTTCCATTTTACCAAACAGGTCGAAGGTCGAGCTAAACAAAGTAGTCTGATCGGATATGGCAACTTCTTGCACCATGAGAAGCAAAGTTTCATCCATGCTCATGGCTATATGCAAGTCTTTTACATCACCAAAACCACGTAAGGTCGGAAGATATAGTGTCCTTACATCAAGCGTATAACTTCCCTGATAATGAGAGTTCACATTGTCATAGGCAAACCATGCATCAACAATTGTTTGTGTCTGACCATTAATTGTAAACGTACTTTCATGTGTTACATGATTTCCTGCAATATCGTAATCAACCAGAGATGCATTGAGATTTATGCTAGTTATACCAAGGTCAGTTAATGAGAAAAGCTCTCCACTTTGGCTATAGCCATCGGCATTTGCATCAACCCAAACAAGCAGGTCACCAAATTGCGTATCATTTAGATCAATGACATTATCCGAATTTGAATCGTAAGCAGATAGAACAGTAAATCCATCTGTTGTGTCCGTACCAAATAATTCGCCATGATCGTTAATAACACCGTCAGCGTTTAGGTCTATCGCAAGTAATCCATCATTACCGGATATCCAACCTGATTTTTCACCAAAACCATCTTGGTCGATATCCCAATACACTGCACCCGTACCAAGAACAGAGGCAAGGTCAATCCCTTGACCGTCAAGGTCAAGCACCAAAGGCGAGCTAGTACCTTTTGCAACTCCCCAATCATTAAGTAAGTCCCCCATTGTTTGAGGGAGAGCAATTGGGGGAAGAGGTATATACGGCTCAGCTAAATCATCCAGTGAATCACCATTTGGATTTCCGTTCGGCAAAAGCATTGGTACTTCTGCTTCATATTCACTTAAATCTCTATCAGCATCTTCTAACGCACCACCAGACCCTTTATTTTCTCTCAATGGTATTCCATTACGCTTACGATACAAATCTTCTAAAAATTCTGCTTGAGCTTCCATTGGAAGTTCATGAAATGGGGTCCCATGAAAAATAGGATCATAATTATAATCAGAACCATCCAATATACGCTGTAAAATAATACTCATTCCTTTCTGCTCTTGCAAAACATGGCCTAATTCATGGATGAGAATTGCTTTTTCACTATCTGTCCCTTCTGAAATATCATCTTGATGAAGTCCATCAGGATAATATATTTCACCATTAGGAGTCACAACATCATTATCGCCTTGAAGAAAGTTATGCTTCTCATCATGTATTCTTACATCGTTGTAATTTATTTGATCTCCATAAATTGTTTGCGCTATGGCAATTTCTCCAGCAGTAAGTGGTCTTGATCCCATCCTTCAATCCTTTCAGAATTTATTTCGAATATAAATTAATTTTAACGGCAGGTACTTTGCATACCGTTTTCCATGAACATATCTATCTGCGCAGAATAATTTTTAAAGCTAGGAACAAGTTTCTCTTGAACGGCTATTTCCGCACAATTTTTTGCTTCTTTATTTTGAACACACTCCATGAATTTTCGTCCTCCCGCGCTATCCCCAAATCCAACCATCTTATATAAACCGTCTGCTGTTTCACCATAATCTGCTCTTATAGATGAAGCATCTTTAATGTCATGAGAGTGAACCGCCATTATCACAATATTCCGAATATTTGTTACTAAGTCACCGGAACTACCGGGGGCAAAAACTACTCTCATATGGGGAGGTGGCGCCATAAGAACCAATAACATCGTGCGCGCTTCATAATTCTCTGCCTTAGCCCAAGGCCATAGAACGCCCCAATATTCTGTACATTTTTTTTCACTTACAAGTTTTTCTAAACGAACTTTATCTTCAATCCAATTAGAGTTTTCTGCGTCAGCATAAGCAGGAATACTAAACAGCATTGGCAGTGCCAACATAAAAGTAAGTATGGATTTCTTCATAATATGGATTTCCTTTACACAAGTTCTACACATTGAAGGTATGACTCATAGCAACATATACAATTGTGTGCAATCCAGAGTTATTATTACCCACATCTTTTCAACCCTGCAATCTACCACTGTTAACAACATGAATGATTACACCTAATTAAATAAATCAGATGATTATTTCCAAATTTTCCAACAAAAGACTGCCCCGACCAGAATGTGTGGGAATGATCGAGGCAGCCATTATTGCAGATATGCGCTACATTTTCGCTATCTGAAACTTTACATCAAAACAACATTCCAAAAAGAAACCCGATTTGCTCCTAAAATATCCGCAAGAATAATAATGTTTTTCATCATGTTTATTTATTCGTATGTAATCGCATATAAGTTTCATATCTATTACTGGATATTCACAATTAAACACAAATATAACAGTAGGTCAGGAACATAAAACGCGCCAGATATCGCAACACACATATAAGTAATTATGAAATAGCCCTTATCATTATCGTCTTGCATGGAAACTCCCTTACTTCTATAAACCAAAGAAACAGCCACCAAGATCGCTCTTGGTAGCTGGGAGTTTGTAACCGTTATCTAAGAGAAACGGCGCGATGCTTTTAGCTTACGCCTGTACATAACACCGCCTCCCAGCCATAAGACCGAGGGACGGCATCTATGATGCATTTCAATTAAGGAAACACACCAATTACGGTTGATGCCAACCGTCTTAGATATGAGGTTACAAAGCCCCGAGCCTGCACAACACGCACAAACCTGCAACCATATTGCGCTATAGGGCCAAAATTGCAAGAGTATTTTTCTAAACGGGAAAATAGTGCCTGGAAACAAATAACAATCTGTGGTTTTATATCAACATCCGTTACCAACCCAAAGTGAACATTAAGTAAAGGCAGCATCAAGAAATGGCAAAGATCACAATGACTAAAAAATACAATTCTATAAATGAAGCAAGTAAAGGGCTGCTGGCAGATTCATGTATGGTGCTGAAAGCATCAGGGATAGAATATGTAATTGCAGGTGGGTGGATTCCCTGTTTAAGGGTTAAACATACTGATTTTACGCATCCAGGAACAAGGGATGTTGATATATTGTTTAACGATGATCCTCTGGTTATAAGGAAGGCGGTAACAGGGCTAATGGCTAATGGTTACACTCCTTCTGCAAAACATCCATTTCAATTATTAAAGACATTAAATGTTGATGGCAAAGACATGGTATTTAATGTGGATTTAATGCATCCAGCTGAATGTGATGATAACCCAGATTTGTATAATGATATTATAGATTTTGGGGTTCCTATAGATTATGATCCAGATAACACTGAGCATATAAAATCTATTTGCTTTAAATCTTCTCGTATTATTTTTGAACAAAATCTATGGTCTTCATTTTCTTTAGAAGCTGATCTTCCTGATGGAAAGAGGTTTACAGAGGATATTCCGCTTATGGACGAAACGTCTCTTGTCCTATCTAAGTGTGAAAGTGTGAAATCCCCTAAACGACGACGTGATGCCTTTGATATTTATTTTGTTCTCTCTGGACCCAATGGTGAAGATACGGCAAATAAACTGAAAAAAATGGCTCAAAATTTTTCTGACGTTAAAAATCAGCTTGAAAAACTTAAGAAATATTTGACCGATAAAAGTGATACTTTTACAAAGAATGTGAATCATTATGCATATCCTTCTGGTAATAATGGTGATGATATTGATTTTTCAAAGTTTGTTCATGAGAGGCTGTTTGACTAATATATTGGGCGCGATAAATTTCTAAACAGTATATATATGAATTAGAGCTATAGAGAGTAAGGACATTGATACTATGCTGGATGTAGCAGAAAAAATTGCAAAAATAATATCCTTAATCATAATTCCAGCAGGAATTTGGTTTCTTGGTGCAAACTATCAAAGCGCTGACGCTCGAGCACACACGGCCATAGAGTATGTGAAGCTATCTACTAATATTATTAATAATGAGAATGAAGCAGATCCACAGCTAATGATTTGGGCAACAAAAATCCTTAATCATTACTCGGTAGTCAAATTTGATACCAAGTTGCAAACAGCTATAGCTACTGGTCAAGCAAGTATTTCTCCATCAACAGCCTCAATAGGCTGGTTTGCTGTTGTCGGTAGCCTCGAAACTAAAAATGAAGCTTTTGAATACATTGATAAGCTTAGAGCTTCAAAACCTGAACCCTTAAAAGGGTACAGCTTTGAAGTACAAAAAACAAAAACGAGCGATTTATATGCTGTTACCTTAGGTGGCAAAACCAGCAAAGCCGAAGCATTAAAAAGAGCTACATTTGCACACGAAAATAATTGGGTTTCCGATGCATATGCACAAAAAAACAAAGACTGGGAAAGTGAAATTCCTAATAAAAATCAATAATAACAATAATAAAGATATATTTCCATTATTACTTAAATTCACCCAGGATCGCACGGACATCTGCTTATGGCCGAACATAAAATAGATGAATATGTTATAGAATTTTTTCAGTGGAGCGATTGGTTTGATTACATGGTAACCAAACAGCTCTCGCATATAAGATCAAATTGGGAACTGACATGGGATCATAACAATAAACAGTATGTACCAGAGTCGGATAGCCTTGCGGAGATGATTAATAACTTCATAATTGAGCTTAGCAAAGTCTCTCCTCCAAAAAAATATCATGATAACGAAGATAGGCTAGCCGAATATTGCAAATCCAATTTAGGCTGGAATATTGAAAAAAAAGACAATCGATGGGTTGGAGATAGCTACTCCGTTATTTTAGAGCAGGGTGCTTTTACAGGTGTTAATCAAAAAGAACTTTTGTTTGCTATTAGCGGTAGAGTAAAAGCTGCCCTTGATAGAAGTCAGAAGCATTTTGATGATATGGAAGATTTTCATCAAAGGATGTTAGCAGATATTATTGCCATTCTTCTCTATCATCGTGATATGTATAATTAAATGTCTACTTTTGGCCGAAAGAAGCCCTAAACAAGCCCATCAATATAATCCGCCCACTCCTGCATCATCTTCGCTCGCTCTTTTAAAAATAACGCGCGATCATAAGCAGCGTCAATTTTATTTCTGGGGGCATGAGCGAGTTGACGATCCACCACCTCATGACGATAGCCTAATTCTTGCTTAATGGTACTCATAGCCAACGCCCTAAAGCCATGTCCTGTCATGCGCCCCTGATAACCCAAACGCTTAATCGCACCTAATATCGTGTTGTTACTAATAGACTGCGCAGGGCGCACGCTACTCGGAAATACCAAAGGCCATTCACCAGCAATCTCCTTTTGATCTTTTAGGATTTCAATTGCTTGGCGTGATAAAGGAACAACATGCTCTTTTTTCATTTTCATGCGTTCCGCTGGAATAATCCATTCTTTGGCCTCGAAGTCTATTTCTTCCCAACGCGCATTAATAAGCTCACTTGTCCTTACAAAAGTTAGCATGATAAGACGCAGGGCATTTTGAGTATTACGGTAGAGCCGCGCATCATTGCGATCTATGGCCGCAAGAAAGTCTGGAAGGTCTTTACAGTCAATCGCAGCAAAGTGGCCTTTAACTTGTGGCTTCAATGCTTCTTTAATATCAGACGATGGATCACGCACGCACTTACCGCATGCAATTGCATAACGGAATATCTCGCCGCATTTCTGCAATTGCCTTCTAGCCAGTTCATGAGCTTTACGCTTTTCAATCTTACGAATTGCTTGCAAAAGAATTGGCGGCTCAATTTCTGTGATGGGGTAGCTTCCAATTTCTGGAAAGACATCATTTTCAAGGCGCGTCATAACGCCCTCTGCATAACGCTCTGACCATTTGGATTTATTTACCTCGTACCATTCACGGGCGATAGCCTCAAACGTGTTCTCCGCACTTTCTAGTGATAGAGCTTTCTTCTTTTTCCTATCTTGTGAAGGATCGATACCCCCATCAATCAATTTTCGCGCTTCTCTGCGCTTTTCACGCGCATCTGCCAAAGATATCTCTGGATATACCCCCAGCGCCAACAGCTTTTCTTTATTATTTATACGGTATTTGAAGCGCCAATATTTGGAGCCATTCGGCATTACATTTAGAAACATGCCCTGCCCATCCGCGAGTTTATAAGGCTTTTCGATTGGTTTAGCAGACTTACATTTTATATCTGTTAGCTTCATTGGGGGTACAACCTCTCGCCTTGTTGGTATATACCCCCACCGATACCCCCAAAATGGGTGGATCAAGTAAGACTACATCGCACTTCATGAGACGCAATGTACGCTGAAACCGTTGTAAAATCAAGGGTTTTTGGACTTGGCTGGACTGTATGAAAAGAGAAAATGGTGGAGGGGGCAGGATTCGAACCTGCGTACGCATACGCGGGCGGAGTTACAATCCGCTGCCTTTAACCACTCGACCACCCCTCCATATTATTTAGAAACTGGTCATTAAAGGCAGGGTGCAGAAAAGAGTTTTTTGGCGCTTCTGTCAAGCGTTAAGTGCATTTCATCTGAAAAATTAACCCCCATCATTCGCCCCTGCCTTTATTGGAA
Source organism: Zetaproteobacteria bacterium (assembly GCA_002747015.1). Next base: position 194,615 of record NVXI01000004.1, on the reverse strand, counting down.
CATTTAGCCTGAGCATCAACACAGAAGTTAAACAGACTATATACGATTAGTGGGGGCATAAAACTTATCCCATAATTTTGTTTCGTTTTTCTTCAACCGCTTAAACCCCTCGGTTTGAATCCCACGCTTATAAGCCATTTTTACAGTAGTTTTTTCATTGCTAAGCTTAGTGCATTAACCAGATGTGGGACAGTTTCTCACGGGATCTCAAACGAGCTGCCAAACGCTTGGAAGAAGAAAAACTGAAACAAGCCACAAGGCCTAAAATCACACCTCCAGAAGACGTTCCTGCGTTAGAAGACCGCCTTTATGTGAGAGTAAAAGAAGCGTGTAAGATCATGGGAATGGGTCATACGGCTTTATATAATAAAATCAAAGAAGGTCGCCTTCCGGTCAAGAAATCAGGCAAGAAAACGCTAATAGCTGTTAAGGATATCCATGCGTGGTTTGATGCGCTGCCTTATAAAGCACCATGAGGTGTAATTAAACGGCCCCCTACCCTAAGCTACACTGGTACAAAGCAATACCTGAAAGCTCGAGCCTTTTTAGAGCCTTTTTAAAATCATACCAAAACATCTAAAAAACGGGAGAAAATGGTGCCGCAACCAAGATTCGAACTCGGGACCTGATGATTACAAATCAACTGCTCTACCAACTGAGCTATTGCGGCATATAAATTCTTCATCAATCTTAAACTTATTACCTAAGATCACAGCCCTTAAAATTAAAGAATACTGAAAATTTACGAATTATTATTTATATGAGTGACGTTTTATTGTCTAGTATAAAATAAATAAATTTACCTAATTATGCTCCAAACAAGCGCACTAAAAAAATATTTTATCATTTATCTTATCTTAACTGTTGGTTTTTTATAATGTTTTCTGTTAAATTACGCTTTGTATTTAAAGATAGAGCGTTAGGGTTCTAATAATTATTTGGGTTTTAAATTGTGAATAACGGACAACAATCAGCAGATACACTACATGATAACGGTATTGGCTGGGCATTATTACTAATCATCTTTGGCGTTTTAATATCGGTTTTCTGGTTTTTTTATGCTGTCGAGATACGTGAAATGGTACGTTGGATACGCTTTGGCGAAGCGTGGCTTGTGTCCTGGTTCCTTGCTAGTGACTATCAGATATTATTCGAAGGTAAAAGTTATGGCTTTCACGCCAGCTTAGACGCTGTGCCTGATTACCCCAAAGATAAATTAAAATATCAGCATCTAGCTTTGTTCGGTGCCCTTGCAATGCAACCTTTAAAAATCCCCCTTGTTCTCCTTGTTTCTGCAGGCGCCTTATGGTGCATGTTTTTGGGACCAAACACCCAATACAGAAAGAAAATGTCCCTTGAAGACCTACTTGAGGCCCAATCACATACATTTCCTGTTATCTCGCCTTTTATAAAATTCAATCCCTCAACACAACCACCACGCCCACCAGGGGCACCTGTTCCGGCAGAACTCCCCCTATTTGCAGAGGCATTGGGACCTGAAGAATGGCTTGCCTACAACTCAATTCAAACGCCCGATGGAGAAGTTGAAGAAAACAGTGCTGGCCAAGCCTTCACAGAGCAACTCGGCACCCCATGGCGGGGCATTAAGGGTCTGGATGGATACAAACGAATCCTTTTGGCTAGCTTTTGCCTAAAAGCATCAAGAAAAAGAGAGAAATCAGATGATATACTCGGTCGCTTGGCACGGTGCTGGTCTTTTCGAGACGGCCTAAATCTAGCCAAAGATAAAAAATTATTAAAAGAAGCAGACAAAATTTTAAAAGACAAAGATATTTCGGGTGAAACTCTCTCACAGGCAAACCGCCACGCTTTTGAAACCACCGCCATGCTCCGCGCTCTACAATATGCCCGCGAAGAAGGGGGCGTTCTCGCACCTGCACAATTTGTATGGCTTCGTGCACATAACAGACGACTATGGTATCCACTCAATAATATGGGTCGACAATCTTTCCACATGGAAGCCCTCGGTGCTATGTCACATTTCAAAGCAGAAAAAATGACCCAACGTCCTATCCCTGTTCCAAAGGTCACTCATGCTGTTCAAACAATTCAAGAATATATGAAATCGGCCAGAGCACGCCCCATTCCGCAATTAGATTATAGCCAATCAAAGAAACGTGGCATTAAGAAAGCTGTGTAACACGCATCATTTAAGGATAATAAGAGAATAATATGACTAAAAAAGCTGCTGCAACAACAAAATTTTCATCCAACATCACTATTATCGATGGAAAGTTAATCTTATCACTGCCTGATGCGCAAATGCCCGTCGTATGGCAAATGGATCTTGAAAAAGCACAGTCATCCGTCTTTACAATCCAAGAAGATAAAAAGAAAAAGAACTTCACACTCATTCTAAAAAATTCTGACGATCAAACCAGTGAAATCGCATCATTCGAAAGTAAACAAGACGCTGTCGATATATTGATGGAAACATCTTCAGTCATACAAAGTGCACACGGACAAATTAAACCAAGTGCGGCAAATAATAATGGACAGGCAGCAAGCGCAGCAAAAGGCAGCAAAAAAAATGATAAAGCCAGTGCGGCACTTGCCTTGGCATTAATTTTCATTCTGGGTCTGATTTGGACAGTATCTGCGTCCAGAAAACTTGATCCATCGGCGCGCAAAACCACCGGCGCCACCTCTTCAACATCTCCATCGGATATAAATGCCCGTGAATCCTCTGGCGTACCTGTATCTGCCGAAGATTTCCTGAATAATAGATAATAACTGGAGTAAACCGCGTTTAAATGGCTTTAGATCAAAAAAAATATGAACACCAACATGAGGCAATTCTTCGGGATGTGCGCCCATTAAGCACGCGCATCTCACATGGCCTTGAAACCACATCATATTCCACAGCAATTTTTTTAATGGCTGCAGTGTTTATTTACATTAATGACTGGGCCCTTATCTTCGCCGATCTCATTATATTCTTCCTGTTTCTATATTTTATATGGCTCCTCTCTCGCGACAAAAGCCTTGTGTTCAAACTACCACTCAGATCAAAACATAAAGACCCACATAACGGTAGAGACGGTAAAAAAGGAAATGCAGAAGGTATCCTTTATCTCGGAAATCAAGAAAAAACCAATGAAGAAGTCTGGTTTACAAACAACGATATCAGAACGCACTTTCTCTATCTTGGTACAACTGGTTCCGGTAAGACAGAGGGACTAAAATCAATTGCAACCAACGCCATGTCTTGGGGATCAGGCTTTGTTTATGTCGATGGTAAAGCAGATACAGACTTGTGGTCATCCCTATCCTCGCTCGTACGACGCTTTGGACGCGATGACGACTTGCTTGTCTTGAACTATATGACTGGTAACGCCGATATTCAGGCACCATCGAATACAATGAACCCGTTCTCCTCAGGATCTGCATCATACCTAACAAACATGCTCGTCAGTCTAATGCCTGAAAGTGGCGGTGATAACGCAATGTGGAAAGAACGTGCGGTATCTTTGGTTGGCGCAATGATGCCTGCCCTAACATGGAAACGTGATAATCAAGAAATTCCAATGTCTGTACGGACAATTCGTGACTATCTATCACTGAATATGATCATTAAATTATCACGTGACGAATTTGTGCCCAAAGAAATTCTTGTCGGTCTGATTGGATATCTTGACACATTACCAGGTTTCGTTGGCGATGCGTATGATGATGAAGGCAAGGTCAAACCACCTGGCCCCGATACACCACAAGTTAATACAGAAACAGCAAGCCAACAGCACGGTTACCTTGCCATGCAGTTCACACGCTCTCTCCAATCTCTGGGCGATGATTACGGTTATATCTTTGATACACAGGCTGCCGATGTTGATATGGTCGATATTGTTCTAAATCGCCGTATTTTAGTTGTGCTGGTGCCTGCTCTTGAAAAATCAGGGGATGAGGTTGCAAACCTTGGTAAAATTGTCGCTGCCTCTATCAAGGGGATGATGGGTTCTACGCTTGGATCAACTGTTGAGGGGTCATCTGAAACCGTTATCGAAAACAAGCCAACCCATTCAACGACACCTTTTGTAACTATCTTTGATGAAGTCGGTTATTATGTTGCCGAGGGTATGGCGGTTATGGCTGCTCAGGCTCGTTCCCTTGGCTTCTCACTCGTCTTTGCTAGCCAAGATTTACCCGCAATGAAAAAACGTGTCCGCGAAGAAGCACAGTCCATCACTGCGAACTGTAACATTAAAATATTTGGTAAATTAGAAGACCCAACAGAAACAAAAGACTTTTTCGAAAAAACAGTCGGTAGCGCCATGGTAACAGAGGTTTCTGGATTCCAAATGGCTGGCGGTAATAGCTTTGGCTCTTATCACGATACAAAACAAGCTGGTGTTCAACTACGCCCACGTGCAAATTACGATAAATTGCGCGGATTTATAGAGGGACAAGCAATCATTACCTTCGGTGAAACCGTTGTTGATTGTGCTGTCTTCTACTCAAACCCTGGCTTCGCAAAAGCCATGCGTGTTACACGTTTCATGGTTTTACCACCCTCAGATCCAACAATTATGAAACATGCTTCTGCCATCACCAAACTGCGTGATTTAATGGTTAATAAAACATGGACAGCATTACGCTCAGACGTTGCGATTGAGACATCCCCTGAAATTGCCGCACTGAATGATGGTTTCGTTAACAATAACAAACCATCTGTAAATCCAGTTGATGCTGGTATTGCTTCGCTTATTCTAATCCACGCTGTATCAAACGAGATTCCACCACCAAGTGCCGCGGCTCAGTCCGGCACAGGGACAACAACACCGCCTGCACCACCACCTCAGAAGCCACCAGTAACAACGACAGCCGCACCATTGGCCGCAACACGACCAGTTGACAGTGCGAAAGCAACAGAGAAAAGTGCAGCACCTGCAATCTTTGGCGCAAAACCTACTCCAGCCGCTGAGACACCAGCTCCGGCAACCACAACACCGGCCGCCGCGCCAGTAACACCGCCAGCCGAGAAAACAGAAACAGTATCGGCTAAACCTGCGATCTTCGGCGTAACGTCAAAAGCAGAAGATAAAAAAGATGATCAAGAAAAGCCTGACACATCAAACAATGATGATGAGAAAACGTAGAAAAACACTAGAAAAGGGCACATCTCCCAAGACCTCAGAAAAAGGGAGTGCGTTATTCTACATCCTGCTTGCCGTAGTGTTGTTCGGAGCATTATCCTTTACAGTTGCTCGTGGCATGCGCGGAAGCCAAACAAGCACCCTATCCAGCAGGAAAGCGGCCCTTGCGGCCAGTGGAATCCTTGATTATGCGCAAAAAATACAACGTGCCATCGATCAGGTCCGCAGAAAAGGGTGCTCTGAGAACAATATCAGCATGGAAACGCCCGACGGCCTAAATATAAACCCCACCGCACCCATTAATAAGTCATGCCACATATTCTCCCCCTTAGGCGGTAATGTCACATGGAGCATCCCTCAAGATGGTGTAGGGGATAACAGCTTCTGGCGCGCGTCATCACATTCCAATGTACAAAATATTGGCACGGCAAAAGCAGACTTATTATTATATTTGCCCTCAATTGATAAAACGGTCTGCGAAAAAATAAATAAGTCTGCAAACATAATAAGAGACACCATTCCATTAGAGAACGGATTCTCATTTCAGCCCGACTGGAGTGGATCATTTAACGATGGTGGTCCACATGTCATAAGTTGCGATGGTGTCGCACCAATGGGCGCATGCACGAATAAACCATTCGCCTGCATAGATTCCGATGTGGCCAACATTTACCATGATAAATATATATTCTACTACGTTCTAATAGAGCGCTAACCCTTGGAAATATAGAGCCTCTACTATACGCGGCTGTACCATGTAGCACGTGCCTTTCCATGACGGACAAGATAACCACCCTTAACCAACTCACCCAAGCGTAATTTTAAAGTCGAACGCTTACCACGTGTGAAACGCTCAATCTCTTTCATGCTCAAGCGATCATGTTTATCAAATAATTTCAATATCTTCGTTGATAAGCCCGGCATATTCGCAATTTCTGCGCTACCATTCTCAATACGTTCCTGTAATTTATCTTTCTGTGCCTTTAAAAGATCAAAAAAGAACTCCAGCCAAACATCCCAATCAACCTTTCCTGTCGCCAAGGTCTTCTGCGTATGGGACAACGCCTTGTAATATTCCTCCGCACGCTCTTGCAGCAAAGTATCCAGTGTACTATACGGCGCATAGCTATAACCTGCCTTAAACATCAAAAGAATAACCAACAACCGTGCCAACTTCTGATTTCCCTTATCAAAAGGACAAAACTGCAAATAAATCGCCGTAAAGATCGCAATAATAAACAGCGGATGAAATTCTTTTTCCTCAAACGCCTTTTCAGCCCAACTCATAAGTCGGGGCATCAAGCTTCGAACCTCTGCTGGTGATGCAACATCAAGCGCACCGACCAACGCATCGCCCTTCATAATCTGTAAGGACACACTACTTTCTTTAAAAATACTAACCTGTTTCGATCCAGAGAACACCGCATGCAGTCTGCAAAGCAATTCTATATCCAATGGCTGATCCTGCCAACCACTTGCAATTTCTTTGAAATTTCGGCCAAAACTGGACACGTCCCCAAGCAATTGCAAAGAAGTCGTGTGGTTTTCCATCGCCGACCATGCGCCCTTGAACTCATCAACTTCACTAACCAACCGAAGCATTTTCGGGGTAATTTTAACGTGCTGTAATCCTAACATGTGGCCAACTATAGCCACTGAACCAACAGAGATCAACCAAGGAAAAATAAAAAAAATTACGGCAAAAAAATCAAAGGGATAGCATAAATAAATACAATATCCACAACCGAGAACCGCCCATTACATCCGGTCTGGCACTTCAATCCCAAGCAAGCCCAGCACAAGAACAAGCGTTTTATATGTTTGCTGACAGAGCGCCAAACGACTTGTCTTCACGGTTTCATCTTTTTCCGACAAGATGTGGCAATTTCCGTAAAAAGAACTAAATTCCTGTGCCAGTTTGAAAACATAGTCACACAGAATATGCGGCGTATTATTTTTCAACGCACTATCAAAATAATCTGGCAATTCACTTAATAATAGGACGAGACCACGATCACCATCCATTATTTGGAAGGAATCAACACGTACAGCACCCTCAACACCTGCTTTTCGCAGCAAAGACTTGATACGTACGGCCTGATAAAGCAAGTACGGCCCTGTTTTGCCCTCAAACGACGTCATACGATCAATATCAAACACGTAATCTGCACTACGGTTGTTTTGCAAATCCGCAAATTTCACTGCTGCCAACGCAACGTTATGTGCGACGCTCGCACGTTCATCGTCATCCATGTCCTTGGCAAGATCGGCTTCGCTTAAACGTTTCTGTGCTTTCTCGACCGCCATAGAGATCAAATCTTCCAAACGCATAACACCACCGGAACGGGTTTTAAATGGCTTACCATCCGTTCCATTCATCGTACCAAAACCAGCATGGACAAGCGCCACCTTACTTTCTGGAGCAATCCCAGCGACACGTACAGCACGAAAAACCTGCTCAAAATGTAAAGATTGCCGCTGATCCACCACATATATGATTTTTACAGGGTTATTCTTCGCCATTCGGTCAATAATCGTTGCCATATCCGTTGTACCATACAACACCGCACCATCGGATTTACGCAAGATTAACGGCGGAACGTCCTTTTTATCATCATCACGCGACACATGCACAATAAGCGCGCCATCACTTTCAACGGCAAGTCCCTGAGATTTCATATCCTCAATCATATCGTCAATATAAGGGTGCGCATCACTCTCACCTTTCCATTCATCAAAATGTACGCCTAATGCATCGAAATTCTTCTTCATACCAACCACCGACACATCAATAAATTCGCGCCATTTGCGGGTGTAGACCTCATCTGCATTTTGCAATTTCCGCGTTGCTTTGCGCGCCAAGGCCATACGAGCATCATCTTCCTTACAAGCCGTTGATGCTTTTGGATAGATTTCTGCCAACATCTCCATCGTGATATCGCCGTCATACGCTGTAATATCCAGCTCTGAGAGAATCATACCCATAGGCGTACCCCAATCCCCCATATGAACATCACCAATTGCATCATATCCGGCATATAAATATATCCTGCGCAATGTGTCACCAATGATCGAACTGCGGAGATGACCAACATGCATTGATTTGGCTATATTTGGTCCACCGTAATCCAGAACAACGCACTGACCACCATCAACAGAAGGAATACCAAAACGATCATCTTTGGATAAAAATTTGAAATGCTCGACGATGTACGCATCTTTTAGTGTAATATTAATGAAGCCAGGGCCACCAACCGAGAGGCTTTCAAATACACCAGAGACATCAGAATCCTGCCCAACTTTATCTATTATCTCTTGCGCAATATCACGTGGATTTTTCTTTGCCACCTTCGCACAAGGCATCGCACCATTACACTGAAACTGCACCGCCTCAACCTGGCCTGACACACGAACACCTGCATGCTCAACAGGAAGGTCTAACGCATCAAATGCACGTACCATAATGACGGTTAACTTTTGTAATATAGATGACATTTCTAAAACCCCTCATATTTAACAGAATGTAACATAATCAAAATACGCCGCAAAACCAAGAGCTATTAACCGAGCGCAACTGACCAACCAAAGGCCAGTGTGGTTTTTCACATTACATCTGTGTGCGGTTGCGATTAAAAGTCGCGAATGGTTACGTGCCGAAATTCCGCCCGTTATGCAAAAACCGCATGTGTGCGGTACTTATAAAATGCATTTCATTTGAGAGAACAAAAAAGGCGGAGAAACTAAATCCTCCGCCATAATATAACATTACAATAGTAAACCTATTTTATCTTAATCATGATTTGCATCTCGACAAACCCATCCTCCCTACTATTATTCAGATAACGCTCTATCAACGGAAAATCATCTGGCTCAAAACCTGATTGAGGGAACCATTCTTTATAAATTCGTGTATGCAATGTACCATCCGGATCCTCGGACCCCCGATAATATACCATTGCATACTTTCCTGCAGGAATTTTAGACTCCGTAAACGGCGCAGTAATGACAGTATCTTTTTTCACTGTAATCGCCGCTTCATATTTACATTTCTTAAGCGGGGTCACATTCGGATCGTCATAACACGCACCATAAAAATCAGCACCAACCAATCTGTTATTTGCCCCCCACTCACAAATCTTATCCCATGTTTGATAAATTGCCGTCTCATCATAGCCAGCCGGCGATTCCAAAACACAAACTCGCTTTTCCTTCATTTCAATAATTTGAACATCCATTTTAGTCTCCTTTGTTTGATGTATAAACTCAGGATAAAATTTACGCGGATCAAAGTCTTTTCCATGTTTGCGTTTAAGTTCTCCAATCTTGCTATTCTTTTTAAACTTTTCTGGATTTCTCACTTCTGTGGGACTGCAAGAAAAATAAGAACTGAATGCTTTAGAAAAATTTGAGGAAGAAGAAAACCCACATTTGAAAGCAATATCGGTAATAGAATCTTCAGCCGTATAGGCAAGCATCTTAACTGCCAACTCCATACGCTGACGACGAATATATTCATTCAATGTTTCACCAACCAAACCATGGAAAATRCGATGAAAATGRAAYGTAGAAAARCTACTCGCAYGCGCAACGTCTTTGAGSTCTAASGTTTGATCCAGATTTTCATGAATATAATCAAGCGCRCACCGAATACGCTCTTCATAYCGTTTTCGTGTTACCTGATTCTGTGCAAGCTTGTTCTTACGTATCAMCATCCGCTTTCAGCGCATTRTCCTGAATAAATTCACGGCGMGGCTCAACCACGTCACCCATCARGATCGAGAAGATTTCATCCGCCTTAATCGCATCGGCRACYTCGACCTGCAACAAAGTACGTACATTYGGGTCAAGTGTRGTTTCCCAAAGCTGYTCCGGATTCATTTCACCAAGACCTTTATAGCGAGARATYTKCAAACCTKTACGRCCAGCCTGTTGAACATAATCATAAAATGCCGACGGYCCGTTTACCTTCGCGGTAACTTTTCCATCACTTTGAATTTCAACAGGCTTCAWAAACACCTCYYGAAGCCAATYCTTCGCACTGTTCAAACGAACCGCACCAGGTGAACGTACACGATCAATCGACAAACTCACACGTTCCGTCACGCCGCGCGTAGTTTTCCAGAACGTATAACCACGATCAGCCGTAAACGYTCCATCCCACCCTTTTTCATTTTCTKTTTCAAGWGCATCAAGACGCGTCGCCGTTTCTTTTGCGTATTTTGTGCCCAAGGCTTCATCGCCGGGTACATTCTCATCAAAGGCACCCGCAATCGCGGCTTGTTCAACCACGCGACGATTTCCTTTACCTTGCGACAAAGCAATAATAGAATTATGAAGATTTCGTGATTTCAACAATAGATCACGCAAATCATTTCCACTACGCGTCTGACCACTACCATCAACAATCATCATATCATTAACTGAAATATTGATTAAATGGTTTTCAAGCTCATCGTCATCTTTCAAGTAAATCTCACTCGATTTACCTTTCTTCACCTTATACAACGGTGGCTGCGCAATATAGAGATAACCACGCTCAATAATTTCAGGCATATAACGGAAAAAGAACGTCAAAAGAAGCGTACGAATATGCGCCCCGTCAACATCCGCATCGGTCATGATAATAATTTTATGGTAACGCGCTTTTTCGATATTAAACTCTTCACCAATAGACATACCCAAAGCCGTAATCAATGTACCAATCTGCTCGGAGCCGATCATACGATCAAAGCGCGAACGCTCCACATTCAAAATTTTACCACGAAGCGGCAATATTGCTTGATTATGACGAGCACGCGCCTGCTTCGCCGAACCACCCGCAGAATCTCCCTCAACAATAAATATCTCGGAAATTGCAGGATCTTTCGACTGACAATCCGCCAGCTTACCCGGCAAGGATGAGATATCCATAACGCCCTTACGACGCGTTAACTCACGCGCACGACGTGCCGCTTCACGGGCATTTGCTGCTTCGGATATTTTATTGACAATCAATTTTGCTTCTGCTGGATTTTCCTCTAACCATGATCCCAGATGTTCCGATATCGCGGACTCAACAATTGGGCGCACCTCGGAGGAAACCAACTTATCTTTTGTTTGAGAAGAGAACTTAGGATCAGGGATTTTCATGGACAGAACGCAGGTCAATCCCTCGCGCATATCCTCACCAGTTAACTTATATTTCTCTTTCTTAAGCAAACCTTTTTCTTCAACATATTTGCCAAGAACCCGCGTTAACGCCGCGCGAAAACCCGCCAAATGCGTACCACCATCGCGCTGTGGAATATTGTTGGTAAAACAGAGCATGGTCTCGTGATAGGCATCCGTCCATTCCAAAGCCACTTCAACCGTGACCCCACTTTTCTCATCAAAAGCAAGAAGGGCAATCGTATCCTGCGTAATCGGTTTTTTCGTACGGTTCAGGTATTTAACAAACCGTGTTATCCCACCCTCAAAATGCAGGTGAGAGGTAATCCACTCCGCTTCATTATCCGCACGCCGATCAGAAAGATAAATATTAACGCCCGAATTCAGAAACGCCAACTCTCGCAAACGATCTTCAAGCGTTTTAAAATCAAATTCCACGATTGCAAATGTTGCGGGCGACGGCAAAAATGTCACTTGCGTTCCGTTGCGCTCCCCCTCATCCATATCACGGATCGGCTTCAGATCCTCACCCGCGTCACCATGGCGGAAACGCATATGCCATTCTTTACCCTCTCGCCTAATATACAAATCCAGATACTCGGATAATGCATTAACAACCGACACCCCAACACCATGAAGTCCACCAGAGACCTTATAAGAATTATCATCGAATTTACCACCAGCATGCAGCTGGGTCATAATCACCTGCGCGGCTGATACCTGCTCTTCTGAGTGAATACCAACAGGAATACCACGACCATTATCTTTAACCGTAATCGAACCATCTGCATTTAAAACAATATCTATCCGATCGCAATGCCCGGCAAGTGATTCGTCTATTGCATTATCAACGACCTCATACACCATGTGATGCAAACCGGTGCCATCATCCGTATCCCCGATATACATACCAGGACGCTTACGAACTGCGTCAAGACCACGTAGAACCTTAATCGAATCCGCGCCGTATTCTTCATTACCATCAATAGGTTGCGCACCTGTATCACTCATAAGATTTCTCGTCCTTAAATGTTTCTAAAAAGCTGCAGCTTTCATGTGTTTTTCAGTATTTTCACCGATCCTCCTGTATAGCATAGCTACACATATAAAAACAGGGTAAACCATGTTTTTATAACCCAGTATTCAACAGGTTAAGAGATTGAAAAATATAAATATTTTTGATTTGATTTTCCTTGGATATTCTGTCTTTACTCATCCTCATGAGCAAAATAAAAAACGATGCAATTTTCAAACATATCCGCGACCATTACAAGACAATGGAAGGCTATAGCTCTGCCGGAATGTTAGGCGGAAAAGATCAGAATAAAACCTATCTCAACGCCAATGAAAACCCATATGCATTGCCGGGCTTAGAAGGATTAAACCGCTATCCAGAGCCACAACCACCTGCATTACTAGAGGCCTATGCCCAAACATATGGCGTGGAAAACACACAAATAGCTATGACACGCGGCGCCGATGAAGCGCTCGTCATACTAACCAAAACATTTTGCGAGCCACACAAAAACCAAATCCTGATTAATTCTCCAACATTTGGCATGTACGCGGTTGATGCACATGCCATGCCCTCTGGCGTTGTTGATGTGCCCCTTATCAAAGAGAATGGTACCTTCAAACTCGACCATATAGAAATCGTCACGCAAGCCAAAAACCCTGATAATCACATTAAACTGGTGTTCCTATGCTCCCCCAATAATCCCACGGGAGGAAGCTTCTCTCACGAGATTATTTCTGAAATTTGTGAAGCATTAGAAGGCCACGCCATTGTTATTCTTGACGAAGCCTACGCTGAATTTTCCGAGGCAGGCTCAATGACAGCCGATCTCGACTCCACACCGAATCTCATTATCCTGCGCACCCTATCAAAAGCATACTCATTTGCCGGTATGCGCATGGGCTGCATGCTGTGCGCGGATGAGGATTTCATATCTCTAGTGCGCACCAAAATCTTGGATGCTTATCCCCTACCCCTCATGAGTATCGAGGCCGCTTTTCATGTTTTATCGCCAGAAATTCAACCCATCGTTCAAGAGAATATCGAAAAAATCTTGGCCGAGCGCAAGCGCATGAATAAGGAACTAAAACAATGCGATAGCATCACGCACATTTATCCATCTGATACAAATTTTCTATTGATCGAAATGAAAAATGCCAAAGAATTTTGCGCCTTTGCAGCAGAGAATAGCATCGTGATTCGTGATTTTTCATCTCAAAAAGGCACAGAAAACTGCCTCCGCCTAACCATCGGCACACCAGAAGAAAATGACGCGGTTTTAGCTTTATTCAACAAATTCAAAGCTTAAATTATGCCTTTGTTTTTTCTGAGTTATTTCTCAGATACCTAAACCGTTGCACGGCGCCCATTCCCAAAAATAACGGTGTTGCAATAAGACAAAAAGGACAAATATAACCAACACTTACAGCCATGGTTGTTCCATATGCACCAATCCCACCACCGATCAGTAAATTCGTTGTACCATTTTCATACGGTGAACCGGATGGGTCGTTATCACCTTCTTCTATTTTTGCATCATCACTCATTAATCGCTCCCTTTAATAAACTCACCCTATTAACCAGTTTGACGAAGAATTAAGAATCCTTATCTGATTGATCCTTGCTCTTCTGAAAAGAGCTTCGCAAATATAGGCCCATTCCTAGAAATAGCAGCATTCCAATAAGGATGACCATCGGAACAGTACCGCCAGTAAAAATAATTATTACGCCACCTACGCCATACAAGCCACTTATAATAAAACTTGTCAGCCCTGTCGCGCACGGCCCACAATCCTTTGTTGTGGTACACGGAGGACAAAGGTCTGTGGCGCAGACAGAACCACGAGCCTCTTCAGTCTCAATGTCTAAAGCATCTTTATTTTCTGCAACGTCACTCATTCTGCATTCCTTAATCTTGCCACAACATGATATTATTCGCAAAAATATCGGGTCACGTTACTTTATGAACGCAAAAATCTCTCACATCAAAGAACTGTGCTCTACCTTTAACGGCAGAAAACAAGTTACTTTCAGTCCCTGTCAGCCAACTCTGCGCACCCAAATCAATCAATATTTCATACAGAGCTGCACGGCGTTTTTCATCCAAATGTGCGGCAATCTCATCCAGCAACAATATCGGCGGTGCACCGCGCTCCGCCTTAATCAACCGCGCATGCGCAAGGATAATCCCAATCAACAATGCCTTTTGCTCACCCGTTGAACATTGCGCTGCKGSCATATTCTTWACYGCATAGATAACAGATAAATCGGATTTATGCGGCCCGCTTGCCGCGCCACCACTTACGCTATCACGCKCRCGGCTTTGGGTGAGTTGATACTTAAAAGCYTCCTCAACCTCCAACGCAGGTGCCCCCGCCAGCAATTCTTCAATCGCGCCCTTAACCCGAATACGGGCMAGCGGRAAATAWGAATAATCCGCGGCCTCACATGCCGCTTGCAGCCTATTYACAAAATCAAGRCGCGCCGCCGCAATCGCAATRCCSGTTTCTGCCATYTGTTGCTCTAAGCCAGAAATCCAMGCATCATCCRCCTGTCCATCACGCAATAACTTTGAKCGTTGCGACARTGCGTTTTCATARCGCRMTACCCGACCCGMATGACCGGGATCAAAAGAAAAAATYAAACGRTCTAAAAATTTYCTACGCTCACGCCCCGAATCCATAAACAAGCGATCCATTTGCGGCGTTAACCAAACGCATGATAAATAYTCYCCCAAGGCGGCCTGACTCTTTACCGCATTGCCATTAATGCGCACAATTCGYTTTTCCGCGCCTGGGCGTGAATTCGGATCWAGGCCAGTTCCCAAACGCACTTCATCACCATAATGAGAGAAAAACAAGCCCGCAACCGCCCATGGCTGATCCGAATCATTTTTCTGCACCTCCATCACCCGCGCACCGCGCAAACCACGCCCAGGAGATAATAATGAAACTGCTTCCAGAACATTCGTTTTCCCTGCGCCATTCGCACCCGACAATACAATTAACCCCGAGGATAATTCACCCAAGGAAACCTGCTCATAGCATCTAAAATTATGAAGTTTAATGATCTTAAGCGCACTCATCTTTTCCTTTTAAAGCAAAGACCAGAGGAAACAAAGCCTGAAGCCTTGAATTATTGAACTTTAAAAGAAAATTTTTGTACACAAAGAGACATAATCACATAAAATAAATAAGGGAGGAGAATCATTTTTCTCCTATTTTACCATTATGCAATCGTTTATTATTTCCAATGAAATTGCGTATTTTGAAGAGGGGCCAGATGAGGTCTTGGTCTTCTCCAATTTTTAGGGAAAATAACTTTTCGTTCATAAGTTTTTTCAATAAAGACTTCGCCTGTCACAGGATCCGCCCGCCCGCCTTGTGTATAAATATATACATTCAAATATTCTGTCTTCTCACCTCTAACAAAAACAGATGTAGGAGTAAAATCAACAGTGACACGAACAAGATTCTTACCTGGTTTCAGTTCATTAGAAGAATTCTGAAAATTAGAGCTATTAGGATAAACTCCAACCGCATACGCTCTTTTATCGCCTTTCGGAACAAAATAAGTCACATCAAAAAACGCTTGATTAAAACTTTCCGAATGTAGTGTTATCCCGATCAAAAAAGGTCTGTTCTTGGAACGACGCACTTCCTCATCTTCAAAAACAGCATGCTTCCGATTAACGAATGAGACATCAGGTAATGTTTTTTTGTGAGCTCCTGCTAAAATAAGAACGCTGGAAACTGCTACAAAAACGAAAACAAATGCTGCAAAAGCCCAAATAAAAGCATTTTTCATATCGTGCCTACTTATACCCTCAGCGGCATCAACACATAAAGTGATGAAGGATCGCTATTATCCTGAATAATCGTCGGACTAGCAGAATCCGCCAAAGTCAAACGGCAGCCATCGCCCTCAATTTGTGACGTAATATCGAGAAGGTACTTTGCATTAAAACCAATCTCCATCTTCGCATCGCCATTAATTTCCAACTCTTCCGTCGCGCTACCCGCCTCGGGTGAACTCGCAGACAATGTCATCAACTTCCCATCCAATGTAATTTTAAGCGCATGCGACTTACCATCTGAAATCGTTGAAACACGATCAATTGCCCGTGAAAATACTTTGGCGTCAATTTCCACAACCTTGTCATTACCTTGGGGAATAACGCGCTGATAATCCGGGAAAGTCCCATCAATTAATTTGGAGGTTAAAACAATATGGTCGAACGCAAAACGAATTTTATTCTCTGACAAAGTAATTTGTATCAGATCTGCCGCATCCTCAATCAACTTACGTACCTCACCCACGGCCTTACGCGGAATGATCACCGCGGGCATACCTGCCGCACCCTCTGGCAAGGGCATTTCAAAACGCGCCAATCTATGCCCGTCTGTTGATACGGCGCGCAAAACTTTCACACCATCATTATCGGCCTCATGCACATAAATACCGTTCAAATAATATCGCGTTTCTTCTGTACTCATTGCAAATTTTGTACGATCAATAAGCGCGCGCAAATCAGCAGCAGGCAAAGAAAAACCACTTGGCAAGTCACCCGTGGAAATCTCCGGAAAATCAACAACCGGCAAACAACTCAGCTTAAATTGAGAACGACCAGAACGCACAGTCATTTGCGTCCCTTCTGCATTTAATTCAACTTCAACCTCAACACCATCAGGCAATTTACGCACAATTTCATGAAATGTGTATGCAGGCGCGGTTGTAGCACCCGCCATTGTAACATTTGCCGCAACAGACTCGTTAATCTCAAGGTCCATATCCGTTGAAGACAAGGCCAACACGCCATCTTCAGCCTTCATCAACACATTGGACAAAATAGGAATTGTATTGCGACGCTCCACAACACTTTGCACGTGATTTAATGCTCTTAATAGAGCCGAGCGATCAATACTCAGTTTCATGGCGAATCCATCCGTTTATATAAATTATATGTCATTAACGCCCAAAGTTTAGCATGGGGATGAACACGGTAGAAGCCCTAATCTAAATCAATACCAAGTTTTTCTGCTACTGCATCCACATCACCTCGTAGCTCACCACCAAATAAGATTTCTTTGTTCACTCTAGAAAAAACATTAGAAACAGATTTGCCACTTTCATATCCAAAGACCTTTGCAATACTACTATTATCATGGCCTTCTTTACGGGCAACATAAACGCCAACAGCCTTTGCATGTGTCACCGTTTTACTACCGCCGGATTGTCCCAATTTTTTAACGGTGACAATACTATCAAAACAATCTGATACCGTTTTACGAATTTTTTTTAAATCACTCATTTTTACGAACACCATTCACTTACAAAACATTATCCAGCGTAACATCAATCGCACGATATACCTCATCCAGATCATCCGTACTTACACAATATGGAGGCATAATATATACTGTATTACCCAACGGACGCAAAAGAACGCCTTGAGATAAGAAAGACTCATACAATTTCGGCTGAATTTCAGAAAGATATCCCGCACCCTCACCGATGATATCCATCGCCAATACCGTGCCTTTTTGCCGAATATTTGTAACGTTACTCCGCCGCGAAAAACGAACTGCGGCCTCCGCATGGTGCTTCGCAATCATCTCTATGCGCTCAAATACTGGCTCATCTTCCCAAATACGCAGCGACGCATTCGCCGCCGCGCAAGATAATGGATTACCCATAAAAGATGAAGAATGAAAGAACATTTTCGCCTTATCCTTATGGTAAAATGCATTATAAATTTCTTTCGTACAAAGCGTCGCACCCATAGGTAAAAACCCACCGGTCAAACCTTTTGACATACACATCAGATCAGGAACCAACCCCGCTTGCTCACACGCAAACATCGTGCCCGTACGGCCAAACCCTGTCATAACCTCATCGGCAATCAACAAAACAYCATGCGCGCGGCACATATCCGCCATCGTTTTYAAAACATCAGATGAATAAACCCGCATKCCGCCCGCCGCYTGCAATAATGGCTCAAACACAAAYGCGGCMACATCATCCTTATKATCATCCARCAACTTTTCCARYGCCGCAAATGTTTYCGCCTCATTCCCCTCGCAAGGAAAAGGAATATGCTCCACCTCAAACATATAGGGCTCATATATTTTATGATAAACACTACGCCCACCCACAGACATCGTGCCAAAAGTATCACCATGATACCCACCCTCAAGRGCGATAATTTTTYGCCGCGGATGRCCGGAATGCTCCCAATAGCCAATCGCCATTTTCAAAGCCACCTCAACSGCKGTCGARCCACTATCGGATAAAAACACGTGCTCCAGACCATCACCTGTAACCGCGACTAATTGCTCGGCCARYTTTTCYGCAGGTTCATGCGTAAAKCCTGCAAATATAACCTGATCMARYGCWCCYGCCTGTTGTTGAACCGCATGCATAATATCRGGATGRCAATGCCCRTGCGTAATCACCCACCAACTTGAAATCGCATCAATAATTCTACGCTCACCCYTTGGCACACCATGGGATTCATGACGCGCAAATAAATACGCACCTGCCGCCCGATCTATATGGATAGAATCAGGGGAAATAGCATGCTGTGTATATGGATGCCACAAAGGCGACGTTGGCTTAAGACTACTCATTCAATAAAATCCCCAATATTAAAATTATTCGCAAACACAAGACGCAGCATCGTATCATCCAATTCATCAACCAATGGTAAATGCCCAAGAATTTTCACCTTGGACAGTTCCGAAATTGTGCGGATGTTATCTGCATTTTCTTCACCAATAAACACAATCCCTTTCAGCGGAATATCCCGCGCCCAGATTGCCTCCAATGATAGTAAAGTATGATTGATCGTCCCCAGCCCTGTACGCGCACATAAAACAAGAGGGATTTCCCATTTTTGAAACACATTAATCTGCAAGTTATCGCGCGTTAAAGGCACCATCAGGCCACCCGCACCTTCAATAACCAGCGCGCCATCGCATGCAGGAATTTGCGCATGGTCTTGCAACGCATCAACATCAATCTCCGCGCCATCAAGTTCGGCGGCCAAATGCGGTGACAATGGCTCACTAAAGATATAACGCTCTGGTAAAAACCGCTCATCAGGTAAATTTGTTATTTTCTGCACGCACCGCGTATCTACATTATCCGTAACACCTGACTGCACCGGCTTCCAGTAATGTGGTGTATGCCCAGCGGCTTCCAACCCCAACATAAGCGCCGCAGAAAATACAGTCTTACCAATATCTGTATCCGTACCTGTAATAATAAATTGATGCGTCACGCTCTACCCTTCCATATACGGTTGTAGCGCATCGGCGAAACCTTGTAAAATAGAAGACTCCAATTGTGAACTTAAAGACAAGCGTAACCGCGATTGACCTTGCGGCACTGTCGGTGGACGAATGGCACGAATGTCATAGCCCGCCGTTTGCATCGCATTTGCGACCTCGACCGCGCGCGCGTCTTCGCCTAACATAATCGGAATAACCTGCGTGCCTGCGCCGCCGAACAAATCTTTGCCCAGCGCACATATTTTGAACAGCTTTTTCCGGCGTTGCGCCCCATCATCAGAGGCCAAGATCTCCAAAGACTTACGGACCAACAAGGCCTGCAATGGCATCGGCGCGGTTGAAAATATAAAGGGCCGCGCTTTATTCACCATATATTCAATCACATCTACAGAGGCACAAACCAAGCCCCCCGCCACGCCAATCGCCTTGCCGCATGTGTGTAATGTCACAAGATGGTCATAGCCATGGGCATTAATAATATCCCAACATAATCCCTTGCCATCCGCGCCATAAATACCCGTGGCATGCGCTTCATCAACAATCAACGTCGCATCATAACGCACAGCCAGCCCGTAGAGATCAGCCAGCGGCGCAACATCACCATCCATCGAATAAACCGATTCGACGGCAATCCAGATATGCCCTGCCTTATCACGATGGCGTTTTAGCAACGCCTCCAACGCATCCATATCATTATGCGCAAATTTATAGCTTTTTGCCTGCGTCGCAATTAAGCCATCGCGAACACTGGCATGAATAAGGCCATCATACAAAACCACATCACGCCGATCAGGCAGAGTTGTAAACAACGCGTAATTTGCCTGAAACCCGCTGGAAAAATACAGCGCGCCCCCCGCCCCAAAATACGTGGCGGCATAACGTTCCAAATCCGCATGAACTTGTGTATGACCACGTAAAAGACGAGATCCCGCCGCGCCGATATCAAGACCATCTTCCAACGCCTCGATAGCCACCGCCCGCAATGCAGGATGCACCGCCATTCCCATATAATCATTTGAGGTTAAATCAATCCCCGCAGGTAAATTCAAAGACCTATATCGGTTTTGAGACTTTAACTCTGATAGCGCATTTTGGAACTGCTGCATAAATAAAAACCCTATGAATAATCACAGGGTTATTTATAGCATTACTAAATATAAATACGACAGATTTAAGTTCTATAATTCATTTGTAGAAGCAGCCAGTGATGGGTCTTCAAAAGTTTCCGGTAACTTATTATCCAACAAAGCTTGCATATCTTTTTGAACCGCAACATTCCCTGTATTATTAATAATATTCTGACACGTATTAAATAGATGGTCATCACTGTTAGGGTCTTTCATAACTGCATAAACACCTCGTATGGCAGCATCATTGCCATTTCTTTCCCAAATACCGAGCGCCTGATCAACAATCCCGGACAACACAGTGGCCTCATAATTACTACTCATCACAGTATTCTCAGAAGCACGCCTAACAACATCAGCAATCAAAGACATTGCTTGTTCTCCACCAATTTTTTCAAAAGCATCAAACACTTTAGAATAAGATAGAATACTACCATGTTCGTCAGCCATCTTTTGCAGTGCAGCAGGACTACCATCTTCTATAAGTGCATCTAGCTCAGCATCAGAACCACCAACAACGAGCTTCGCTTGATCGACAACTGCAGCAGCAACCTTTTTCGTAAAAGTCTCATTCAAATCCGCATCATCTTTATTTTCTTTAACCATCATAAACACCCTTATTTTGTAATTTTATATGCCACCAGCAATTTTAATTATAAGAAAGTTATAGACCTTACTTATGAAATTGTCAAAAACACCACAACCAAGCGTTATGCCACAGCTTCTTGTCCATCATCCTTGAACGGTGCGCGTGGCTTAATGCCCAACTCACCCAATAATGCATAATCGGCATCTTTCTCAGGGTTAGGCGTGGTGAGGAGTTTTTCTCCTGTGAAAATCGCATTCGCACCTGCCATAAAGGCCATGGCCTGCGCCTCTTTTGAAATCGTTAAACGACCAGCGGATAAACGCACCATTGCCGCTGGCATCAAAATACGCGCAACCGCAATACATCTAATCCACTCAAAAATATCCAGCATTTTATTATTGGCCATCGGCGTTCCTTCAACAGGAACCAACATATTAATCGGCACAGATTCAGGTTGTGGGTTAAGCCCCGCCAAGGTGTGCAGCAAGGACACGCGATCTGCTTCGCTTTCGCCCAATCCTAATATCCCACCACAACATGCGGAAATTCCGGCCTTGGCAACATTCTTCAAAGTATCCAAACGGTCATCATAATTACGCGTGGTGACAACCTTGTCATAGAACTCACGGCTCGTATCCAGATTATGATTATACGCGGTTAGGCCAGCCGCCTTCAGCTTGACCGCTTGGGGTTCGGTTAACATACCCAGCGTAACACACGCCTCCATCCCCATATCAGAGACACCCTGAACCATGTCACAAACACGATCAAATGCGCGCCCATCAAGAACTTTCGGCCACGCCGCTCCCATACAAAAACGGGTTGAGCCGCTCTCTTTGGCTTTACGCGCTTGCTCCAAAACATCCTTCGTCTTCAATAAAACTTCTTTTTCCAGATCCGCATCGTTACTAAGGCTCTGCGAACAATAACCGCAATCCTCTGTGCATCCGCCTGTTTTAATCGACAACAATGTACACATCTGCATTTCATTGGCCGTATGATATTTACGATGAACACCTGCCGCCTCATACACTAAATCAAGCAATGGGCGGTTATAGAGGGTTGTGACCTCTTCGAGCGTATAGCTCTTTATCTCTTGTATATTACTCATGTGGGTAAACTAAGATGGCTACTCGCATGGGTCAAACAGTTTTATCATGCAAAGCAGAAATAGTTCCCTGTACAACCATTCAAAAACAAAAAAGAAAAATATATGCTACTATTATAAATAGTGTGTGATCCCTTTCTAGTGATTATAGGTAGAATAGCGCCCAGTAAGGATAAAAATAATGACCCCCATAAAACGGCATACTAAGAACAGTTTACTCTTTTTATTTCTCCTCATATTTATATCTTACTTACCAAAGCACGCCTTTGCCGCCGCATGCGTAACACCAACCGCCGTAACATTTGGCGCATGCACCACCGCAGGTGAATGGGGGTATGACAGCGTCAATAAAGCCTTCAGATATTGTGATGGAACAAATTATGCCTCCATGGAATCATCAACCACCGCCGGATCTTGCGCTGGCGTGACAGAAGGAACTCTGGAATATGATACGGGCCTAAATAACTTTAAATTTTGCAATGGAACAAACTGGATCGAGTTTGCTGATAATGGCTCTGCAGGTTCATGTAGCGTTAGCGGACGCATCGAATATAATACCGGAACCGACGAAGTAAATATGTGCAACGGCACAACCAAAGCCATCCCGACAGACACAACAGGAGACGCCGGCAGCTTAAGTGTCACTGGGGACGTCTCATGGGTATGGGATACAGATGACAGTGGCACTTACACCGAAACACATACAATCACCGTGACGAATAACGGTGCATGCGACCAGACAATAACATCAGTCGCCGTCTTGCCAGAAAATGATTGCGCGGCAAGCCCCTTCACCAATTGCACTGGAAGTGTTGAGGGATATAAAATATTCACAGAAGATTGCACCGGCACACTAAACGCCGCCGCAAACTGCACCATTGATATAAAGGCACAAGTCATCATTCCAGCCGGCGGATCGTCTTCTGTCCCCGGAACCTTGCGTGTCATCACCTCATCCGCCCTAACCGAGGATACATCACTATCCCTTAGTGGATGCGATGGCGTTGGCGGTGACTCTATTTGCTAATGATTATAAGCGTCCGGTAAAAATCGCCTGTTATTTATTCTTATAACGCTGATACACTTCAATCACCCGATCCTTAGAGGCAATCAAGGTTCCTACAACAATAAAACAAGCGGCAAAAAATAAGTTGCTGGTCATCACTGGATATCCAAAAGTAACCAGTAGAAATATTGAGCTTATCGGCGTGAGGTAAGATAAGACACCAAGCATCTGTATATCCCCACGCGACATTGCAATATCCCACATAAAATAACCAACCCCCACCATGCACCCTAGAACAATGGCCGCGGGAAGAACGCTCCAATCAATCAGCCATCTTTCTTCAAACAAAAAATGTAAACACAGGAAAAAAGCCGCATTATAGAGAAATGAAACAGGTACGGCACTTGGGCTATTATGCTGGGATTTTTTGATAAGAACAGAATATATACCCCATGTTAACGCCGCCAAAAACGCAAGAAAATGTCCTAATTCAAATGTCCAGGCAGACACATTAAGCTCACCCCCAATCCGTAAAACACATATGCCCAAGAAACATATTAATGCACCAAAAATTACATGTAATTTCAAACGATGTTCCGGCAAAAAACAAGAAAATAAAATGATAAATGTCGGCCACATATAATTGATGATATTGGCTTCTTCTATAGGGGCATATTTAAACGCATTATAATAAAGCACGTTATATAACCCGATACCGATCAAGGGAAATAAAACGGACATCAAAGGTGGACGCAGGTTTTTAGCCAAGTTTTGTGGGGATCGGACACCCCAGATCATAACAAAAATAATCCCGCCAAAAAAGAACGTCGTACTGAGAAGAAGAAAGGTCGGCATAGATTCTGCATAACTAAAAAACAGGGCAGAACACGACCACAACAAAATGGAGAAAACTCCCGCCAAATTACCGTGTATTTGCAATATATTTGTCCTTCCCAACGACAATCTCACATTACACTAAACCATAGAAAAAGGCGCAAGTCATATAACTCGCACCTCTTAAAAAACTTATATCGAAAAAGAGCAATCAGCCAGTCAACGCGCGGCGAACAACTTCTACGTCTTGTGCGATTTGTGCATCATCACCCATCAACTCTTCAACTTTACGGATCGCATGCATCACTGTTGTATGATCACGACCACCGAACTTCCGACCGATTTCCGGCAAAGAACGCGCAGTTAAAAGTTTTGACAAATACATCGCAACTTGGCGCGGGCGGGCAACTTGACGCGCACGACGTGCAGAATGCATATCTGTTAAGCGCAGATTGTAATGCTCGGCAACTTTACGCTGAATTTCATCAATTGTAATTCGGCGATCATGGGCACGTAATAGATCTTGTAAAACCTCTTGTGTGCTCTCCAATGTGATCTCATTCTTGGACACATCAGCATGCGCAACAATACGGTTTAACGCACCTTCAAGCTCACGAATATTAGACGTTACTTTCAACGCCAGAAACTCAAGAACACTATCTGGAACAGTTGCGCCTAATCTCTCACGCTTTGAGCGTAATATACCCAAACGCAATTCATAAGTAGAAGGATGAATATCCGCAACCAAACCCCATGCAAGACGAGAACGCAAACGCTCATCAATACCCTTTAGATCACTCGGCGCTTTATCCGCAGAAATAATGATCTGCTTGTTTAAATCCACAAGCGCATTAAATGTATGGAAAAACTCTTCCTGTGTTGATTCTTTACCGGCAATAAACTGGATATCATCAATCATCAACACATCAACACTACGGAATTGCTCCTTGAAACTCATCGTATCATTCGCACGTAAAGCTTTCACGAACTGATACATAAACTTCTCGGCAGAAAGATACATAACAATTTTTTCTGGAAAATCTTTTGCCATTGTATGGGCAATTGCATGCATAAGATGCGTTTTACCAAGGCCAACGCCACCATATAGGAAAAGCGGATTAAACGGCACACTCGCGCTTTCACAAACACGACGCGCAGCAGCATGCGCAAGAGCATTCGGCTTACCCACAATAAAGCTATCAAATGTAAAACGTTGGTCCAAAGGAGAAGAAATCTCCGAAATGGCTTCCTTCAAATCAATATTTGCAACAGCGGATTTATCCTCACCGTGATCAATTCTGTCATCTATAATCGCATTTTGTACCACAACAATTTGCACACGTTTAACTTCTGCGTTTTCTTCTGTGCACATTGCAGAAATACGTTCTGCATAATGAGTTTGAATCCAGTCGCGCATAAATCTTGTCGGCACTGAAATTTCCATCGTACCATGATAATATGCACGCAAGGTTAGCGGCTTTAACCAGCTACGAAAAATTGCCTCGCCAAATTCCTTGCGCATTCCCGTGTGAACAACGCTCCATAATTTCTTAATTTCAGATGTCGGTTTAAGCGGAGTATTCTCCATATCTGCATTATATTTTTTTTGTTTTGCCTGTGTTTTCCCTAGGGTTTCTGACATCATTTTTCTCCACTTTCTTAAAGTTACTTTTAACATTTAAACAAAATAATTCTTAACTACGCAAGCATACTCAGCACAGTAACAATCACTCAACACGCCCTAAAATTTGGTCGCAAAAACCCACATGCGAATATAAAAATATTCACATAAACGTCCTCGAGTCTGGTACTTTCAATATTAAAGCTCTACCCAAAACTACAGCTATAAAAACAAGCCTGTTTTGGTGGCTATCCCCTAACTATTACTGATTATTTAAATCAGTTACWGCGACTTTACYTATATAAAACGAGCGATGTTACAACATCTCTGCCAAAGCYAAAATACARTCGCATGGCATCCCGACATTTATTCTTGTTTTTNNACTCAATTGTCTGTCGGCGATGAACATAGACTACAACAAAAAATTACYAACAGGCAATAAGAACAAATCRTGAATTCGTAAAAAAGAAATATTAGTTCAAAAAACCTTCTTCAATGCTAAAAAAGCCTCACAGACACGCTGCAAGGCAATAAAAGTYGTTATCTTTCATATGGTTAATGAAGATATCTAATGTATATAACTGGAMTAAATTACTAGATCGCTTTAACGCGYGCRCTCAAACGAGACAACGTACGAGAGGCTGTTTTCTTACGCAAAATACCCTTCGTTACAGACTTGAAAAGCTCTATCTGRGCAAGCCTTAAAGCCTCTTTYGCATCCGTTGAATTACCTGATGTAATTTCAACRTCAACCTTCTTCAAGAAAGAGCGAAGACGACTACGACGYGTCGTGTTAATTTCTGCGCGTCTTTCATTGCGACGAATACGTTTTTTTGCAGATGCATGATCAGCCATTGTTAAACCTTTTCAAACCTTTAATTAAATATTCTAATTTCATTTTTATACATTATATATACCCTAAACGTTCCACAGGAATAAATTCTTACGTCTTCATTTATAGCGATACAACAACATATAAAATTGCTAAATTCTTTAAATCCACTTCAGATTTCGAAGAGTAATACGCGTGAAGGGGGTCTCTTGTCAAGTGATTCATGCATTTTTTGCGAATCATTT
Source organism: Zetaproteobacteria bacterium (assembly GCA_002747015.1). The sequence goes on along the minus strand of NVXI01000004.1, from coordinate 167,685 downwards.
TGCACGACAATGCATTGCAAACAAAATTATCCGGCCAAACAATCAAACAAAGCATTCCAATACTACAAAGTCGGTTTTATCATAATTTTGACAATGAGCTGACCACCATTCTCTTCAAAAGAAAAATCAAGAATTTCATTTTGACGAAAGAACCGATATTCAGAGACCTTCCCCCACCCCAATTGAGGCAGCGTTGCATCATAAAAATGCAGTACATCACCACGCGCCACGCCATGCAACAATGCAAATGCTTCACTGATCCTCCCGCCTGGCTTATCAAACGATACGCCCTGATCTTCCAATTCTTCCATACCGGGCATCAAAGGGATATCCCGCAAAGAAGAAAAGAACTGCGGTTCTACAGATATATCTTGCCCCGAACCCGCATAAGCCGGCGCACCAAAACACAACACGGCCACAAAAATTATAGCGATACAGCACACCACCCTATGATATGCACTCAAAGAATACTCCCTCATATATATAGCCATGCTTTTTCCTCTAAATTTAGCCTTGGCACGCTGGACAATAGAATGTCGAACGCCCCGCCTGCACAATACGTATAATTTCTGCATCACATGCCCCATGAGAACATTTCCGACCTTCCCGATCATAAACCGAAAAGCCGTGTTGGAAATACCCTAACGATCCATCTGTGTGCTGATAATCTTTCAAAGTACTACCACCTGCCGCAATCGCTTCACTCAAAACATCACGCACATGTGCCACAATCATATCACACACACCGATATCCAAACTCTTTGCCTGACATGTTGGGTTAATTCGCCCACGAAATAAAACCTCACACACATATATATTCCCAAGACCAGCCACAACACGCTGGTCCAGCAACGCAGACTTTATGGATGCGCTTTTATTACGAATCGATTCGAATAAATCCTGCCCCGACCATTTCTCTAATGGCTCCGGCCCCATAGATATAAAGGGCTTACCCTTCTGCCAATCATTTGAACTAAGATAAAACATGCCAAAACGACGCGGGTCTTCAAAAGCAAAGCATGTRCCATCTTCCATAGTAAAAATAATATGATCGTGTTTSCGCGCAGAATATRCCTCATCWGGCGGGAAAATCCGGATACGTCCAGACATACCCAAATGCAAAACACTCACCACATCATCATCAAAATGAATAATAATATACTTACCACGCCGTGATAAACTACGYACAATTTTGCCTGTTACACTTTGCCCAAAATTKTKCGGCACAGRGACCCGYAARTCATAGCGATTGACCTGAACGCAACGTATCGTCTTTTCCARGATKGCTTGCTGCATCCCGCGCCTRACAATCTCAACCTCTGGAAGCTCTGGCATTTTATCTCCCCTTATATTTACTCTCGGGCTTGTGCAGGAAAAAATTGCAAAACYGGYGCGCCATCATAATCCGCATAGGAAAATAACGGATAATAATTCTTCGTAATAATCTGTTCYTCTGGTGCAATAAAATAYAATGAGAGATCATCCACGACCTTCAAAACCAATATATCATAATGACGCATCGTTAAAATTTTATAAGTAACACCCACAACTGGGACAGGCATRCCCGCATCTTTCGATGGATAAAGCGTTATYTTACCTATCTCCACATTATATTTATATGAYCCCCTCGAATATTTTCGAACAGCACTATCCAATGTTTGCATATAAATAATCTCATACTCATCACCGGAAATATTTAGACTAACCACACCGCCATGCCCGAACAAAGAGACCCAATTTCCCTGCAATATATCTTTCGACGGCACAACCATATCATTGCGTGCCACAGGCAGTTTCGCTTGAATCTTTTCTTGTATGGGCGTTAGAGACTCTCTTGGCGACACACTCTCTTGAACAAGATCTTCAACCACCACATTATCCGCGCCATTAACTTTCAAATAGATTAAAATCCCCATCGTAAGCACCGCAGTAAAACTAATCGCCAAAAACATCGCACCACCTGTTTTGGTCGTGATTTCTTTAACCTGCCCAGAATTTAAACGCTCTTCTTTCATTATCCCTCACTTAAATTAAAAGAAACCACCTATGATTACACAAATAACGCACTTAAATACCAAAAAGATACACACCTTAAGGTATTGATTTCATTAAATATTAATACCTCTTTGATAATATAACTGCTCACTATCAATAGAGCAGAATATGACAATATATATTATAGCGCAACTAATAGGATTCGCAGGGTATCTTTTTTATATCGGCGCACCATATTTAAAAACACCATCCAAAATTATACAAGCCGATGCGCTCTCATGCATCATCATCAGTGTTCAATGGTATCTACTAGAGCAGCCAGCACTACTTGTTCTTAACCTTCTATCCATCACAGTCGCCATCATCGCCCTAAAAGCAAAAACCAATATAACAGTGCAAAAACACTCATTCATGCTTTATCCAATAGGCTGCGCTGCACTTATATTTATGTCACAAGATATCATCATTGGCGCATTAGTAACCAGTGCCTTTTGCCTAAATGTGACATCAAAATTTTCTCAAGATATAATAGCCTTTCGTAAATACGCAACCACCACGGGAGCTCTCTTAAGCATTGCGGGCATTCTAACGCTCTCAATCCCTGCCACACTCTTCAACTTACTATTCGCATGCGGGCATATCTTAAAACTATGGCAAGGAAAGAAATTGGAAACTCTGCACACAGATACGAAAAAAGCTGGTCAGACAATCGCCAACCAGCCTCTTACGCAGTAAAACATGTGTGGGGACATGCTTGTCCATGGGCTCACCATAGACAGAGTATAATACTTATACGTACAACCCTAAGACACTGAAAATAAAACATTACCGCCACAATGTCAACATATTTGTAACAAATTGATGTCTTTTTGTGCATTTTTTACGCATAAATAAGAGTTATGCTGGACAAAGACTTCGATTAGACATATAACAAAATTCTACGAAATAATTTTATAATTTATGGATGCTGTATATGCCTACAATTGAACAAATCCGCGCCGCACGTGCCCTTATTGGGTGGAGCCAAGGCGAGCTTGCCGATCAAGCCGGCCTATCACAAACTGGAATCGCACGCATAGAAAACGGTACGAATCAGCCCAACTCTACCACGATCGAAAAGATTACAAATGCTTTCGACAGAGCGGATGTTGAATTTATCGCCGAAAGCGGTGTTAAGAAAAGAACCGGTGAAGTGAAAATTTTGCGCGGAGCCAGCGGCTTCAGTAGTTTTCTAGATGACGTTTATGAAACTGCGGTGCGTTACGGTACAAAAGAAAAACCAACATCAGTCTTTCTTTCAAACGTGGTTCATGAAAACTGGATCAAATGGATGGGCGATAACAAATGGAAAAACCATACCGACCGTATGTATAAAAATAGAGACATAATGGATGTGCGTATCATTACAAAAGAAGGTGATACCAATTTTCCTGCCTCATCATATTCACAGTATAAGTGGTTTCCAGAACGCCTCTTTAACGATAAATCATTTTATTCATACCATGACAGGCTCGCTTTTCTAAATTTCAAAGATAATGATGTAGAAATTATAATCATGCATCACTCAGATTTTGCAGATGGTTACAAAAACCTCTTTAAGATCGCGTGGGAAAATATAGCAATAACACCACCAACATACAAATAACCGAGAAAATAATGGCCTTAGATACATCAAAAAAAGCGCTCGCACTAGACGGCATTGTTGAACGCTTAGAGAAATCTGGACTTTCAGGTGATTATCTGAAAAATATCATAGTGGACATAAATTGGCAGCTCGAACGTTTGGATGAGCACGACAACTGGGGAAAACGCTATCTTGGTAATAATGGCCATCTTTGGAAAGATGATCCAAGTGCATGCGGTGAATTCTTACTAAATGAGCTAAAAGAACCGTCCCTGATTCTGGATCTAGGCTGCGGATATGGTCGCGATTCAAAAGCCCTTCTTGAACAAGGACATTATGTTCTTGGCGTGGATAAATCAAAAGGTGCAATCATTGCCTCAAAAAAAGAATTAAGTGATTATATCGATGAAAAAAAAGCCTTTGTAACCAATGGTGATTTCGCCGAAACCTCCTTCATCAAAGATAACTTTGATGCCGTTCTCTCTCATAGAATGCTTCACCTACCAGATCCAGACGATGCCCGCGCCATTATTGACAATATAGCAACAGCCTTAAAGCCCGGTGGATTACTCGTCTTAACCGCGCGCCGCCACGATGATTTCAATGAAGACCAAATGAAGTGGGTTAATACCAATAGCAGCAATGACAACGGAAACACCGCTGTCTATAAAGACAGGCCACAACACAAAATAAACTTCTATGACGAAGATAGATTTAGAAGCGTGCTTTCCGAAAAATTCACCGACTTATCTTTTGAACAAGGTGAGGAAATCGAATCTGTCGGCAATTTCGATAAAAACGGAAAACCGGTTATGTCACAATTCCTGCGCGTAACTGCGCGCAAGAAGACCGAAGAAGAAATACAAGAAGATATAACCCAAAATACACTTGAAGCTTAACTTACCATACGCCAATTAAGGACAAGCGATTGAGCCATACGGCAATACCACCGAATCGTTCTTTAATTCTTCATATGTTTCAGATGCAATTTCACCCAACTCATGCTTAGAAAAAACATCCGTTAACATTTCTTTATTTAATGGCGTATCCTTCACCCGTCCAGCCAAATCATCAATAACGGCGCTCACAACATCCTCAGAAACATCATGATCATTTAGCGTCCTTTGCAACAACAAAACATTTAACGAAGATGATGAAAAGAATTCTTGAATTGATTTTTTTATACCCAACATTATAGCACCCTTGTTATCTTATGCACTTTCAATATGGAAATACATACCACACTATAAACAAAACATCAAAAAAAGCTTAAAACTCTCCTTACTTTATATCCTTTTGAAACATTAATAAAAAGAAGGATCAGATGTCGTGCGTATTGTAACATCATATGGCTCTTCCGAATGCGTCCATATTGAAAAAGAATTTATTGACATTATTGGTCTATACCCTTGCTTATCCTCAGTAGAGATTACATTCCTGCTCAAATTATCAAGAAGCAAAGTATCATCATCAGTATACATAACCAATACGGCATGAGCTCTACCATCTGCCAACGAAACACTCACGATACGAAGGCGATCCTCCTCAACTCCCAATTCTTTTAACAATAAGTATTTTGTAATCGCATAATCCTCACAATCACCACGTCTCTTTTTCATCATAAATTCAAGTGGCGTTGCCCAATAATCATCTTCACTCCAAACAGAAGTATCAGAACCATACTCCACCGCATTGACAACATCATTAACGCCCCTAGCTTTTTCCAATAAAGAGCGATCTCTTAAATGTTCTACGCTTAGTATAATATGCCCCCATAGCACACGACCTACTTCAATATTTTTTTCATTTTCCAAATGATCGACCAGTCGTCGCCATTGGGAAAAAACCTCAGGATTCTGTTTTAATTTTTCTTCTAAATGTCCAAATATTCCTATTTTAGAATCGGTAATCGTGGCACATCCTTCAGCAAGTGCCGTCAATAAAAACATACTAGCGATATTACAATTTGATATTTTTCGAGAAATTTTCTTCTCCCTACATTTCTTCCAGTAATTAATTTTCACATAAAAGTCTCTTTTATTGCAAGCCACAAAAACACAGGCAAAGCCTCTATAGTGATTTGGCTCTATTTTAAGTACAAGGCAATCGTATAAATAATGCGGTCATGGCGCAGCAACGCTGTAATCAATTAAATACAGATTACTATATTAGATTTACGCCATCAAAAAAGGCCACCTTAGAAATAAGGTAGCCTTCAAATTGTAATAAGTGAATGATTTACATCATGCCGGGCATTCCGCCCATGCCGCCCATGCCGCCCATGCCGCCAGCAGAACCAGCGTCATCGTCATTGGCTGCATCTGTGATGATTGCTTCTGTTGTGATCAATAGACCCGCAACAGACGCTGCATCTTGAAGAGCTGTACGAACAACTTTCGCAGGGTCAATGATACCGGCCTTAACAAGGTCAGTATATTCACCTTTTTGTGCATCAAAGCCATAAGAACCATCTTTTTGCTCAAGCAATTTCGCAACAATCACGGATCCTTCTTCGCCTGCATTTTCACAGATTTGACGAATCGGTGCTTGAAGAGCGCGACGAATAATTTCAATACCAACGTTTTGATCTTCGTTTTCACCTTTAACATCGTCAAGTGCGTGACCAGCATAAAGAAGTGCAGTACCACCACCGGCAACAACGCCTTCTTCAACCGCGGCGCGTGTTGCATGAAGTGCATCATCAACGCGATCTTTGCGCTCTTTCACTTCAACTTCTGTGATTCCACCAACACGAAGAATAGCAACACCACCTGACAATTTCGCCAAACGCTCTTGCAATTTCTCTTTGTCGTAATCAGAATCCGTTTCCTCTACTTGTGCGCGGATTTGCTTACAACGACCTTCGATGTCTGCTTTTACACCAGCACCATCAACAACAACTGTGTCATCTTTTGTGATTACAACTTTCTTTGCTGTTCCAAGCATTTCAATTGTTACATCTTCAAGTTTGATACCAAGATCTTCAGATACAACTTGACCACCTGTTAGGATTGCCATGTCTTCCAACATTGCTTTGCGACGATCACCGAAACCAGGTGCTTTAACAGCAGCAATTTTCAAACCACCGCGCAGCTTGTTAACAACCAATGTTGCCAAAGCTTCGCCTTCAATGTCTTCTGCAACGATTAGAAGCGGACGACCTGATTGAACAACCGCTTCAAGAATCGGAAGCATTGCCTGCAAGTTAGAAAGTTTTGCTTCATGCAAAAGGATATATGGGTTTTCAAGGTTACAGGTCATTTTATCTGCATCAGTGATGAAGTATGGAGATAGATAACCACGGTCAAACTGCATGCCTTCAACAATTTCCAGCTCACTATCCAATGATTTGGCTTCTTCAACTGTGATAACACCTTCGTTACCCACTTTTTCCATAGCTTCTGCAATCAATATACCGATTTCGCTCTCGCCATTTGCAGAGATCGTACCAACTTGTTTGATCTCATCATTGCTTTTCACGTTTTTCGCACGACCTGCAATATCTTTAACAACCGCAATAACCGCCTTGTCGATACCGCGCTTAAGATCCATTGGGTTACGACCAGCAGATACAGCCTTAACACCTTCGCGAACAATCGCTTGTGCAAGAACAGTTGCAGTTGTCGTACCGTCACCTGAATGATCACTTGCTTTAGAAGCAACTTCACGGATCAGCTGAGCACCAATATTTTGTTGGCGATCTTTAAGTTCGATTTCCTTCGCAACAGTCACACCGTCTTTGGTTGTGCGCGGTGCGCCGAAAGCTTTTTCGATTACAACATTACGGCCTTTTGGACCCAATGTTACTTTTACAGCGTTCGCAATAATGTCTACGCCCTTAAGAAGCTCGTCACGAGCCTTGTCTTTAAATAGTACTTCTTTAGCACCCATAGTAATTCTCCTTTAAGAAAAATAAAATATATTCATATAAATCATAAGTAAATCGAAACGCATTTTGATGTGATCAGGCGAATAAGGCGAAGCGTATATTTTATACGTAAGCCGCAATTCAACGCCACCACAGCGCAATGCGAAAAGATTTTAGGCAGCAACAACGCCAATAATGTCTGATTCTTTCATTACCATCAGGTCTTCACCATCGATAGTCACTTCTGTACCAGCCCATTTGGAAAAGATAACAGTATCACCTGTTTTCACGTCTAGCGCGCGAAGATCACCATTATCATTAACGTAACCATTGCCTACCGCAACGATTTCGCCTTCTGATGGCTTTTCTTCTGCTGTTCCTGGAATAATAATACCACCTGCTGTTTTAGTTTCAGCTTCCGCGCGGCGGACTAATACGCGATCATGTAAAGGACGAAATTTCATTTCGAATCTCCTATAGTTTATGGTTTAAACAAGCAGGCTTTCCTTTCTGCTCCTTTAAGAGCCAGAGCTAGGAAAACCCCTCCCACATCACATGGGTTAGTACGATAAAAAACGCAGGCTCCCTATATGAATGCACAATCTATACTGCCGTCACTCAAATAATTCAAGCTATTTCCACCCAATTACCACCAAAAGTTAATCATAAAACCAAAATATATGACTTTCCCTCTGAAAACACTCAATCTTTTGAAAAACAGCCTGTTATCCTTGCTATAGAATACAATTGAAAACGCTTTTTAAGTGCGGATCAGATTAAAACCATGATACAAATCGAAACGCATCTTAAAAATAACGACACGCTATAAAGACAACAGACGTATGCAAGAACATGTAATATATAAATTGAACCACGCAGGTCGATCACATAACGCCGTACAAAGCGTCCATCAATCTATGGAAAAAATGGCAAAGGATTTCCGCAATACGATTCAACACCCAACACATAAACCGATCAATACAGAAATCATTAATAAGATCTCTGACATAAATCATAACACCGTTGCCCTAACCGGATTATCTCACCCCGTCACTGAGGTTAAAGAACAAGACCAAGGCTACCCCAGAGCATATGACCTTTTTCCCGTTGTTTACGAAAACAGTTATAAACATGACAGCGCATCCGATAACGCACCTGAGGGACAACCCGACCTCTATATGTTTTGTCCCGTAGGACATGACGGCGATCACTTCATACCAAAAGATGCGCGCTTGATTACCGATGAGAATGAAAAAGAATTTATTAGTAACACTTTGTTTGCCGGTGGATGGTCTACGCCATTTTCATATTTTACCCTAAACCCCCGCGGCGTAGAAACCCCCGACACTTACGTGGCACCAAAGAAAAATCCAGATGATCTAAAACATGGCCATCAATCACAATGCTTCATCGCACAAGGCTTAACATTAGAACTTGTCGAAGATTATAACCAGCGCACAGAACAATATAACGCAGGCATCCATACTGTACTGAAAGAAATCGAGCATATAACTTCGGTAGAATTAAACGATCAATTTCAGGCGCAGCTCCCAGCGGGGGAAGGCTATTACATGAATTCATCAACCATGACCAATGATGACGGTAAGGCCCAATATAGTATATCCATCAGAAATAATGGCAATATCGACACCATGTCCGCAGGGCAACCCTTAGAAATAAAAAGTAATGATTTCTTTATTGCCGAACAAACAGATTATTCCGAACATAAAATCACACCAAATACAGCAACCAAACAAGGGCAAGCCCTAGCAAAAACAATGGATAATGTCCCCGAAAAACCATCCCTTACCGATTATCCGGATCTGGTTGCAGATATGCCGTTTAAAGAAAACAAAATAGATACGTTATTAAATGTAAATGGCAACACCCCGCGTATTGATACATTTGATGGGCACATAATACTAAAATACAACACCGATGACACCACAAATACATATTTTTGCCCGCCTGATGCCCTACCCGTTCCAACCGAAGTTTTTCAATGGTTACAAGAAGATCGTGCAGATCGACAAATGGGCATCCGCCCACCACCACAACCAGAAGAACTTAAAGACGATATTCTGGCATTAACGCCTGATGATCGCCTTAATGGTCCTGATCAGGACGATGACAATAATTTTGGAATCCCCGAGCTATAATACTCTTGCTTTACACCATATAATACCCTATCCCATCAATAATTAAAATCCGAGTATTAGACATAATGCTGTATTATTGTTACAATAGGTAAAAAGACACGGGTACTGAGATGACTTCACCGCATAGTCTTATAGAACAAATATTCAACGCTGCCTCCTTAGGCAGTGACGTCGCCGCGCGACAGTTCGAAGCACAAGCAAATTTCCCAGGCAGCAGCAATGGCCCCGCAGATGCATACAGACACGTTTACCGCGCCGCCTATCTATCTATGAACAGCCCAGAAGCCTATGCAAAACTACTTCTAGATACAAGAGAAGCACTAGGCGGAGCAACCAATAGTGAAATGGATCACTACAATAACGCAATTGGTCTCCAAATAGGTCAATACCTTAAATCACACGGTACAATTGATGATTTGGACAAGGTTATAACAAAGCTAATAAAAGAAAGCCTTGGTGATGGCAACATAGATCACTGGTCTCCATTAAATGACGGTATATTGGTCAACCCCAATAAGAACACCATAACCTTAGAACATGGCCTAACGGTCAACTCAATTGCCATCATGCCACGCGCACAATGGGAAGGAGATAATCCTGTGACACGTTCTACTGACAATCAAGCCACTTCAGGACGAAGCCCAGAATCAGAGGGCATACTCCCATCTGCGGAAACACAAACAAACAATATAATCATTCGATAACGCCGCCCGCAACGCATAAACATGTAAAAATGCCTGAAAAAGCAAACTCCCATTTCTAGAACTTCTTGAAAATTTGCCGAAACACACCATTTTTGCTATACTGRTRGTGTCGTATCAAYAATAGCAGGAGGCATTATGGCTGATTTAGGCAAACAATTAGAAAAYTACCGTCTTACAACCGCTCAAATCATCTATCATTTACCTGATCACGAAAACYTGCTRCAAGAATTTATCTGGCAAGAATATGAYGTCGCCCCCCTTTATCCCACTTTACATGARTTTATAGATTTCTGGATTGAAGAAATTGAAGGAAARCTACACTCYGTCTATGTTGCACGAAAAGRACTCATAACCCCTGGCGATTATCGMTTYGCCGAATGGCAAGGCACRCTGCAATAATCAAAACATATTAAGCATTACKRCTAGGNAAAAAGATGTTTAAAGAATACGATATCGTTRTTTCRACAAAAAGATTATCCTCRTTAGTCGCGTCCGGTTGTAAAGGRACGATTTTGATGTTCTATGAAAATGAAGACTATGAGGTTGAATTTATGGATAATGAYGAATCCCTCGGCACACTTACTGTTTCAGCGTCYGATTTAGCTCTTGTAACAATAAAATAGGSCCCCCTCTAYRAGGGTTTTTTCTAAATCAAATGTTCGATAATATAGTCATATGGGAAATATCAAKGCTRATATTGTACGAAATTGATAAAAARYGTACATATAGTATATGAATTTTTCTAGCCATCAAAAGAARCTATTAAAGRAYATTAGGAGTGCTTTATTGAAAGATAAAGACGCTTTAATTGTAGATTTTCAGACTTTATTGCCTAAGGCTTCTTCTTTATTTAAAACCGATGTGTATGAGTTTTGGATTAAACAATTAAAGGGGCACCCAACCTCTGAAATTCCCATTACAGTTTATGGGGTGAAAGACTCTATTCGCGTCATGGACCTAGGAAGTGGAAATAACAGACACTCTGCACAAAACATGATTTTATATATTTGCGAAGCTCTTTTTACATATCAAAACAAAAATGAATTATGTGATCATCAGACTGAGTTTCATTATTATTGTATAAATGAAACTGGGCTTGTTTTTAAACAGAGTAAGATGGGGATAATAAAGCCAGGTACAGTTAATTTAACTGAAAACAAGTATCGTATAGCTCTTCATTCTGAACTAAATGTTCCTGATTCCGAGTTCTATAATTAGAGCGGCATTGAAATCACTAATCCAAATTCAGGATTGATAGTATTGCCATGTGAGAATAGACATTAGTAGGAAAATCAGCTAGTTACTTAATATTAATTTTTCAATTAAGAGTTCGACATTAAACATGAAATTCAAATTAGTAAAACGTACAGACTTCAACCGAGAAAAGTTCAAAGAATCTCTAACTTGGGCTCAGTACGAGGAGCCAACTGATATTGATATGCTCGCGGAGCTGGGTTTTGATCGTGAAGATGTTACTGCTGAGTTAGAAAAGGTGGGTTGGTCTGATGAATATTTTTTTCCTGTTCCCGAAGAAACCAGATTTAGCACGTTTGTGTGTGAGTACAGAAAAGCAGTATTTAAAATGTCTTCTGGGAAAATGCTAGACGGTTACGTTGTAAACTCAGGGCATTGTATATATTTGTTTGGCACCCATCAAGAATGGGGTATTAACATGCACCATCTTGATATGTTAGAAGAAGAAATTAAAGAGCTTAAAATAGACGTCGGTATCCAACAAAATGAATGTTTACTGCCTTTAAAAGGTTACATTGATTTCAAGAAAGCTGAATTTTCATTCCCGTAAAGCGACGGAAACAGAATGGCTATATCAAAAAACCTTGGGGTTACCCACCAAGCGGCAGTGTATGGAATACTAACAACTTTGACTATAAAAAATTAGCCTTCAACATATTCATTAAATGAAATACACTACATCAACAAAGTCCATGAACCACACCCTCTAAGGATACCTCCATGAGCATTATCCCTCTTATCGTTGGCTGCGTATTTTTTGCCTTTGGTTTTAACATTATCCTCAACTTCATGCGCTTTCGAAACCAGGGCATAAAAATAAAAGGCAACGTCAAGGCAATTGAAAAATACACATCAATAACCGGAACAGGCAGCGACAGAACACGCACAACATTCTATGCCCCCATTGTTGAATATATTTATAAAGATCAAATCCACACCACCACTGGTATAGGCACAAATGAAATCAGACATAAATTACAACAAAACGTAACCGTCTTAATTATCGAATCAAAAACAGATGATACTTTTCAAGAATGTCTTGATGAAGCCTCTAATTATTTCATAGGCGCGATCTTTGCGCTTGTCGGACTGGTCAGTCTTGGCGTTTATCTCTTCATGGGTGGATCATGGATCTTAACCCTCATCGCCCTGCCCACCGTAACAGGGGCAGGACACATCATTTGCGCCTTAACGCGCAACATGAAAGGCATAACCCAATCATCAAACACCAGCACAACAAAAAACGAAGATTCTATCCTGATCGAAACCAAGGCCGATTATATTAAGGAAATATCAGCGCACAGCTTCTGGGGCAATATCATTGCCTATGGCTTGATGCTCCTTAGCATAGGTATAATGTATGGCGGATATGTACAGCTTCCCGCAAAAGCAATAGAAATGCTCTCCACAGACTTTGGGCTATTTTGGGAGAAGGTTACATCAGGCGAAATCCCAAGCTCTTGGGAAGCCCCCCTCATACTTTTCGGCATCGGCTTATTCTTCTTTTTGGCCTCTTTACGCTCTGTTTATTATGTCAGAAAAAAATACGGCTCAATGATGAAGCTATAAAAATAAGGCATATTTGATTCTCTTGCTTTATTTACATAGCCTATGGTATAGCTACCATGAGTTTAAAATAGAGCGCGTACAGTGCTCAAAACCTAAAGAGAATCACCATGAAAAAATCGACACTGGACTTATCTAAACTTAGTGATCAATTCACAGGCGTCACAGCAAAAGTGCCGACAGTCCTTCGTAATGTCACGCTATCAGACATGACTGGTATTATTCAAAATAAAACACCCGAACTAGGCGACATCGTGTTGGCAAAGGTAACCTCCGTTGGTGATAAAAATATCCTGCAAACGCGCGAAGGGCGCCCCGTAGAATTACATGTGGGCGATAATATACTGGCTGCATATGCAAACCGTTATGCCGTGGAAGAGTATGAATCACTCATCCCTGATGATTTACAAGAATGTCATCTGGTTTCTGCCGGTGGTGTTGCCTCCCGCATAGTAAAACAAAATAAAGTGATGGGCAGCCTAACAACCATCAAGCCCGTTGGCATTCTAAAAGGTGCTAATGGCCAAGCGATGAACATCAGACACTATGCAATGAACCCCTGGGAGATAGATCAAAGATCAAGACCTATCACAATTGCAATTTTAGGCACAGGCATGGACGCCGGCAAAACAACCGCCGCGTCAGATTTGGTCAAAGGCATGACCCGCGCAGGAGAGAAGGTTGGTTTTGGCAAAATGACTGGTACAGGTCTGTCCTCTGACATCCATAAACCACAAGATGCCGGCGCTATTGCTGTCTGTGATTTTGTTGATATGGGGTATCCATCAACATATAAGGCCGGAACTCAAGAAATTATCAATATCCTGAAAGGGCTAACAACCAGCTTAAGCTTACGCGGAACAACGGTTAACATTATCGAGATGGCCGATGGTGTTTTTCAATCAGATAATCAAGCCCTCCTGCAATCAGACGATTTTAAATCTAAAATTGATGGTGTTTTACTGGCCGCTGATACAGGCTTAAGCGCCAAAGCCGCCATAGAAGAATTACACAAACATGATATTCCTGTTCTTGCTTTATGTGGATGTACCATGAGAGCGCCCCTCTCGGTACAAGAATTTACACGCCATGTGAACAAAGACGCCGCCCCCCAATTCGGCGCATTGGATCGCGAAGATCTTCAAAAGAGCGGAGTAGCAAAAGAAATGCTGGCATTTATTGAAGCAAACAGAGGGGAAACAACATTAGATACAGATATGTCTTTAAAAGCAGAGGCAACAAAGCAATCTAAACTGGAAAATGCATAAATTTTCTATCATTTAAGCACTGAACAGCCAAAAGCATGAGAGAGTGGTCGTTTACTCACCACTATTTTTATTCGATAATATCTCTACAAAGCCATACGTCATCGCAACAACTTGCACGCAAGTAATAATCAATGCCATAACACTTTGCAAAATCACTTGAAACAAAATGTCACCTGCAGACCCCTCCGCAAAGGCCCCAGCAAACATCTGAGCGCCCATCATAAAAAATACCATTAGCGGCAAAAGACAAAGAAGCGATGTCGCAATCATAAAGACCGAACTTTGCATACCGGAAATTCGGTGTAAAAACACCCGTGGCGAACATCCCATAACAATCGGGATATATAGCCAAAGCAACCGGAACAGCCATGTAAATGCCGCCAACATAGCAAAAATAACCGCTGCGTTAATAAAAGAAGACAGGCCACGCCCCTCTTCTTGCATCGCAGATACAGATGATGACATGGTCTCGGACGGAACATTCGCCGCCATTAAATTTGCATTATCCTGAACAACGGCCGTAATACCTAGAACAACGACCATTAACAAAATATACATAACAATGCCGCCCTGCACACATTGTTTCCGGCTCAGCCGCCCTTGATACGGCTCATATTCTTTATCCGACGGCGGAACAAGAACCATTTTCCCCCATATAAAGATCGCCTCCCTATACAATGCGTATCGGATCAACCCAACAACAAAAACAGCTTCTACAATATAGGCAGGTAATAAGACCAGGCCTTGGCGCGCATATTGCTCCTGAAGACCCAAAACAAAAACAGCCAACAAGCAGGCAATCTTTACAAATAAAACTGGAACAGCCACACGTGCCAGATAACCACGCTCCTGCCATACAAAGCTATAACCACGCGCCGAAGCATCTATAAAATCAAAACTTGCCATTCTTGCCTTCTCGGTTTATCCCTGAACTTTAAAATCAGGCCACAGGAAAGCGTATCATACAAATGATTCATGATTAAGCCCTCTTGATACAAGAAATTCATCGGAACACGCCATAATGATAAAAGAAACAAAAAATATGCACATCCATTTAAAATCCATCTCTTACTGGCTGTTTTTCTGTTGTTTCAGTGTGTTTTGTATGATTATCGTTGGCGCCATTACCCGCCTAAGCGAATCTGGCCTGTCTATTGTTGAATGGAAGCCCCTGCTTGGGGCAATCCCGCCCTTAAACGAACAAGAGTGGCTGCGTGTTTTTGAACAATATAAATCCTCACCCGAATATCATAAAAAGAATTTCTGGATGGAGCTTTCTGATTTTAAATCTATCTTCTTCTGGGAATGGGCGCATCGCCTGCTTGGCCGTCTTATTGGTGTATTTTATGCCCTGCCCTTTGCCTTTTTTCTTATCAAAGGCTGGATTCCCAAGGGCTATAAAATAAAATTATTTCTTGCCCTTCTTATGGGTGGTGCACAAGGATTTATGGGTTGGTACATGGTAAAAAGTGGTCTGATCGATATACCCGCCGTCTCGCATTATCGTTTGGCCGCACATTTATCGCTCGCCCTACTGATCTATGGCTACATGCTCTGGATGGGGTTATCTTTATACAAAATCGTCAGCCCTTCTAATAAATCAAATCCTGATCGGGCACTCTACACACATGGCTGGATCACACTGATAATCTTAACATTCACTATATTCTGGGGTGCCTTTACCGCCGGCCTTGACGCTGGCCTTGTCTATAATGATACGTTTCCTAAAATGGGCGATACGTGGCTGCCTGAGGAAATATGGTTTTATAAACCGCTTTGGCTTAACTTCTTCGAAAACCATGCAGGCGTGCAATTCATACATCGCTGGCTAGCAATAACAACCCTTATAACAATACTCAGCTTTGTGGCACATGCTGTGCGTAAAAAGCGTCATGAAATATGGTTCCCTGCACTTGGTGTGTTTATATTTTTACAATTAGGGCTCGGTATCGCAACATTATTTTCAAATGTCTCTTTACCCATTGCAGTACTTCACCAAGGCTTTGCCGTGACTATTTTAACATTGCTGTTATGCGCGATGCATGCTGTGAAATTTAAACAACCTGTGCAACCCGATTAAACAAAGCAGCATAAGAACCCTTTTCGATTTTATCGGCAGAGCTTTCTTCTGGCTGTTCCACCTGTTCTTCTACAGATTTATCATCTGACGTTTCTACCGCATCCTGTACTTTCGGAGCATCCTCAGACGGTGCCACCTCTTGTACCTCATCCTGCGCCACGTCATCAGGTGCAGCAACATCCGCAGCATTCACATCAGGTTCAATGCCTTGCTTCTCCATCGGAGCAGGTCCCGTCTCTATCGGCGTAATTGCATCCAAGACCTCTGAAACAGGGCGCTCTTTCTCCTCAACCTTAACTTCGGGTTTATCATCTAGCATTTCTTCCGTTTTTTGCTCTGGCACGTCCACTGGCGTTCCCACCTTTTGTGCCTCATTCTGCACTACCTCATCAGGTGCAGCCACCGTACTTTCAGCCTCCTTTGATGCGCTATCAGTACCCGCAACATTCACATCGCTTTCCTTCTCTGCCGGAGCAGGTCCCGTCTCTATCGGTGTAATTGCATCCAAGGTCTCTGAAACAGAAAGTTTTTTCTCCTCAACTTTAACCTCGGGTTTGTCATCTGGAATTTTTTCTGTTTTTTGCTCTGAAGACTCTTCTTCAGAGGCCAGCTTCGATTGTTCTTTCTCCACCACAGCATCAACGGAAAGCTCCGATGCCTGATCCATCTCTACTTTATCCTCAACCACTTGCGGCGCATCAGGCACAGGGTTATTCAGCGTCCTTACAGGTGACGACGGCACATCCGTTTCGATTGGCTTAACATCATCAAGCGTACTTTCGGCAGAAGGCTCATCAGACGCATTACTAAGGATCGATTGTTCCTCAACAGATAGTTTTTGATCCTCCAATGGCATTTTATATTCTGGATCTGCTACAGAATCATTCAAAGCAGCCGCATTTTTTGAAAGCGTCTCATCCCGCGCCACTTCATCCGCTTTTGCCTTCGCATCTTCTGCCTCTTGCACCGTGACACAGCTGGCCAAAATCCCAGGGCGAACACGCTCAATCACATCCTCCGCATACAAAAATCTGGAAATTCCTGCGCCATAAATATCAATCACACCGCCTACATAATCAAATAACAATGATCCCTGATCGACGCTTTTTTCTACAATTTCGGAAATCGTTTGTTTGATCTGCACACGTCTCTCATCCGCCTGATCTTCTAATTCACTACGACGTTCGCGGTCTATCACACCATCATTATCAACTTGAACAAGCTCATCACCATATATAAACAAGGCAACATCTGGCCATTTATCCCTGAACTTATTACGGCCACTCGCATTATTACCGATATACAACAAGCCCAACGCTTCGGTTAGTTCTTTCAGCTGATTACTAAACGCCGCCATAGAATTCGTAGTTGGAACATCTACAACATTCCCTGCTGGAGCATTTGACATATTATTTCACCCTTATTTATTAAATGCCTAAGACTTCATTATAGACATAAAATGCCCTACAAAAAAGACCCTAGATTATTTCTAATATATCTATGTTAAAAATAATTTAAGATTGGCCGAAGATAAGGAAAAAATATGACGTTCATAGCGAAGGCTTATCAATGCGACATGAACGAAGGTACACAAGGTTTTATGGTTTGCGCTCATAAATATCCCTACCTCTAAGGGTTGGCATATAAGCGAAAATACTCACTCGATAATGACTGAGCCTGCCTTAACGTCATGGAATCCATCTGACTAACCAATCTATCGCGCGCGGGGCCTGCCTGCGCAAAGCCTATCTTGGCCGCCGTATCAAACCAAGCATATGCCTTCTTTATATCCTTTGTAACGCCCCTTCCATGATAATACATATCACCGAGCATAAACTGCGAATCTTTGTGGCCGTGCTCTGCCGAGATATGCCATTGCCGCGCTGCCTCATCATAATCACGATCAACATCTTGCCCTAAATAATACCGTAAGCCACGATCATATTGCGCATTACCTTGATAAAGGCTGCTTTGCGCCACTGCGTTATTACCACCGAAAAAACAAAGTAAGGACATAACAGTAACTATAAACATGTAACGCATTCTGTTTTTCTCTTTCTTGTCGTATCAAAATCAAAGCATCTCGTAATCAAACATTATCTGTTACAAAATCCAACAACCCCGGATAATCGGTTTTACCACTGCCCAAAACCAACATCTTATCGATGATTAATATCGTTTTAGGGACAGACAGCTCCGAGATACCATTTTCTTTCGCATAGGCCGATAAGTCCACCTTCTGCGCCTTGGCGTTCGTCGTAATCAGGATCAGTTGCTCCCCCTTACGCGCATCAGGAATGGCGATAACGGCATGCTCATGATCAGGATAAATTTTGGTCATCATTGTTTCAACACTGGTTAAAGAAACCATCTCCCCCGCGATTTTGGCAAAGCGTTTCGCACGCCCCAAAATCTTGACATAGCCCTCATCATCGACATTCACGATATCGCCCGTATCATACCAACCATCTTCAGGCGGCTGTAGGACACCGGGGTTATCGTGCTTGTAATAGCCCAGCATAATATTCGGCCCACGTACAAACAAACGCCCGCCATCCTCAACACCCGCGACATCCTCCAAACGATACTCAATCCCCGACAAGAACCGTCCAACCGTGCCGCTTTTCATATGCATCGGCGAGTTTAGCGTTAATGCCGGTGAGGTCTCTGTCGCGCCGTACCCTTCCAGAACACGCACACCAAAACGATCGGCATAAAGCTGCCTCGTTTCATCCTTCACTTTTTCCGCACCCGCAAAAATATAACGCATACGATAGAAATCATACGGGTCAGCCATCCGTGCATATCCATTTAAAAACGTATCCGTTCCAAACATGATTGTTGCATTGGTGGAATAAACCAATTCCGGCACGATGCGGTAATGCAGCGGGCTGGGGTATAAGAATATGCGCACCCCCGATAAAACAGGCAGCAATGTCCCGCCCGTCAAACCAAAGGAATGAAACATCGGCAAGCAATTAAACACGATATCCTGCGCATTAAAATCAACACGAGAGGAAAGCTGCACAATATTACTCATAAGATTGGCATGCGATAACACAACACCTTTTGGCGTGCCTTCCGAACCAGAAGTAAAGAGTATCACCGCCTTATCATCCGGCTTTATATTCTGCCTACGATGAATATACCCCGCCATACGATTGGCATACAACGCGCAGAACTTATCCATCGGCGTGATACTCTGCTTCAAATCCTCCAGATAGACAATCTTCACATTCTTTTCTAACGCTTCAACCAACGGCTCTAAGCGACCCATCTTTATAAATCTACGTGAGGTCAGCACCGTCTTCACCTGCGCAGATGTACACGCCGAAACGATCGCCTTCTCTCCGGCCGAGAAATTCAACATCGCAGGCACGCGACCAAAGGCTTGCAAACCAAAGAATGTCACCAACGCCGCGCAAGAATTGGGCAACATAACCCCGACATTCTCACACCGATCCGTAATCTCGGCAACCTTACGCCCCATCACAATCGAGCCACGGGTCAGTGTTTTAAATTTCATTGGTTTGCGCTCAATATCCTCGGCAATAATGGCGTCATCACCATTAATATGACGCGCTTTCATCAAGGCCTCAAACAAGGTTTGATTACGGTCATTGGTCAAGAACATCATCTCTTCCATAAGATCATAGAGCTGGCGCCCTGCTGCTTTTCTGCGGGCGCGCCCTTTAATTTCCTCGGGCACGTTAAATTCGCGTGGCTCCAGAATTGTCATGGTGATTTTCGGAAATGTCCGCAGCGGCACTTTACCTTTTAATCGTGAGAACGGTGTGTGCTGTACCCCGTCAAGGCGCACGGGCAAAATAACCGCCCCTGCCTTATCCGCAATCATACCCGGCCCGTCATAGATTTTCATCAACGCACCGGTTTCGGTTAAACGCCCCTCTGGGAAAATCACGCAATGTTTGTCTTCTTGCACTTTTCTGATCAATCCCTTCAGCGTAAATGGATTGGTCGGATCTAATGGAAAGGCATCAACCATTTTCAAGAATGGCCGTACCCAGAACCAATTTGCAACATGGCTGTTCACCGCAAACATCGGTCTACCCGGTAGAAATGCCGCCAATATAGGCGCATCCAGCAACGACACATGGTTACAAACAATCACCGCACGATCACCCGCTTTTTCAAAATTCTCCAAGCCACGCACTTCGACTTTATAAAAGAATTTAAACCCGATCTGCATAATCGTCTTCATCAGATAATCCGGCAATAACTGGCAGATATAAAACGCGACGAACATATTTGCCAACGCAAACACCAGAAACAGCCCCGTCACACCAAAACCAATAGACAATAAAATCGCAGATAGGACAGAAGACGCCACCACAAATATTGAGTTTAAAATCGCGCTCGCCGCCAAAATACGAGAACGAATTTCCTCTGGCGTATCATGTTGAATAATCGTATTCAACGGCACAACAAACAAACCCGCAAATACGGCGATCAGTGTGATATCCACCATAATGCGCCATCCGCCAAAGGTGGATAGAAACGCGCCAAGGCTAATCATATTCTCTGGCGTTCCGCCGTGATATCCGTTGCCTGCAAAATATAAATCAATCGAGAACACCGTAATACCCAGCGACGCCAACGGCACGTAAACCGCCGCCACGCGCCCACCCAATAGACGGTTATTCAATAACCCCCCTGCGGCAACACCAACCGAAAACAACGCCATGAACAAAGTGAACACATCATTACTTGCGCCCAGCACATCTTTGGTAAAGTTCGGAAGTTGAGACAAGAACATACCGCCCAGAAACCAGAACCACGCAACACCCATTGATGCTTCGATCACGCTACGGCGGTGGCTGAACAGGTGGTTCAAAATACGGTAAGTTTCACTGACGATATTATAGTTAATTTTTAAATCCGGCGCACCCGCATGAGCATCAGGAATAAAACGCGACGCAAAATATCCTGCCCCCGCAACAACGCACAGCAAAATCGAAATCACAATTATCCCGCCCGACATTGTTACAAACGCCGCGCCAACAAGCGTGCCCGTTAAAATCGCAAGGAACGTCCCCGTCGCCAGTAATGCGTTCCCGCCGATCAGCTCATCCTCTGCCAAATGCTGCGGTAATATAGAATATTTGCTTGGCCCGAAAAATGCCGACTGCGTGCCCAGCGCAAATAACGTTACGAAGGATAATATAATAGACCCCGATAACAAAGACACCGCGCCCAAAACCGCCACGGCAATTTCAACCAATTTAACCACACGGATGACTTTGTCTTTTGGATATTTATCCGCATATTGCCCGCCCAACGCAGAAAACAAAATAAAGGGCAAAATGAATATACCCGTGGCCAACGTCACCAGAATTTTGGTATCAACACCAATCGCATCCGCGCCACTAACCGCGCCGTACAACATAAGAACAACCAAAGCATTCTTGAATAAATTATCATGAAACGCGCCTAAAAACTGCGCGGCAAATAAAGGAAAGAAACGTTTCTCTTTTAAGAGATCAAATTGACTGTGGCTCATAAAATCCTCATCCATGATGTTAAATCATGACGAGCATAGCAAATCCGAACGCGAAATTCCCTGTTTAAATTGATTTTAAATATGTTCTTGTGTAACATCACACTCAACGTTTAAACGCGTTTATAAACCGGATGAACTGCCCCCGCTTGGGTGGTCTTTTTGTGCCTTGATATATCAGGAGCGCATAAAGCTGCTTTTTCAGGTCGGGAGTGGGTGAAATAAAATACCCCTTGGGGAAATACGTCCACACGTGTTTATACGTGCGTTTAAACTCCCGGCATCAAAAGAAAAAGGAGTTTACGATGACCAACCCACACACTATATCCCTCAGGCAATTACGCCAAACCATTGGGCGCAATATACATGAGGCACGTAGAAGGAAAAGATTAACGCTAAAAAAATTATCACAGCGCACAAATATCTCTTCCCCGAAACTGGATGGCTTTGAAATTGGCAAACATGAATTATGCTTTGCACACCTCATCACCATCGCGGCGGCGCTTCACGTCAATGTCTTTGATTTAATACAACAATCCTAACCCTAAACAACGCGCGCGGCATGTGGGGCTGCGCACTGATTATTCCACCGCGTTAACATCATCAACAAGTGATGCATCGACATCTTCCGAAGGTGCGCTCTCGCTTTCCTGCTCATCCCAATTCTGAACAGTTAGACCGGTTTTATTTTCCAACATCTCTATAAAACGATCATCTCCGGCTTGCTCTGCGGAAATATGCAACATTAGAGAAACTCCCTTACCCGCATGATGAATATTCAACATTGTCTTCTGTAATAAATTAACACCTTCTTGAAAGAGAACGATCTTTTGAATTTTTTCATAAGGTACTGAATCAATATAAATTTCCAGATCATCTGTATCTTCGTAATATGCGATTACCCGCTCTTCCGTAAGGATGTTTCCCCCTTCCAAAATCGAATCTTTTTCACCCGAATAAAACAACAGGATTTTTTCATTTGTCGCAATAATCTCATTGTCTTGTAATTCCTTATACTGCGCCGCGGATATATCACCACCTGAAATCACGTATGAGTATGGGGCATTTAACAAACCTATTACGGCAAATACGGAAATCGCAATGAATGGTGCAAAAAAAGACGTCGCCAAAATATAAAAGGGCAAAGAAGAAGATAGCTTGCGCGTATCTACATCAATAACCTTACCCACCCTTATATCTTTAATATGCTTACAGATCCGCCAATACATCCAGACCGTCACTAAAATTATTGGCACACCAAATGCTGCACTGGTCATGAGGCTGATATTGATCCAATCTGGTGCATATAAAACCAAGGAGATACCGATACCACCACTGCCAAGCAACAATAGAATAATAATAGGAATAACCCGAATACCAACAACAAAGCCAATACTAAAATATTTACCTAAGAAATCATGCCCATCTGATCCACCATTGGCTTTAAATGCCATAATCGTGCCAATTGCTGACATAAAGACAATAGCCGCACTAAAACCCCAATCCCATACACTGGAACTCATACCCTCTTGAAACGACATATTAGTGAACACCTCTAAAATAAACTCAAGCAATATCACATAGACAAACATATAAAGAAATTTTGCTTTTTCGCCCAGGCTATCGTTATGGAGGTCTCTTTTTAATGCTTCAATATTCCAACAATACATAATTATCTGCGCCTATCTCTATTGCATAATGGAAAAGCGATACCACAGATTGCAGTATCGCCACAAGATTTTAAAATTAAGAAGAATTAAGCCCTATTCCGCAGGAACACCGACGGCTACAGACTGTAAGGCTAGCTTTGGTTTTGCACTGCCGATCAGCTTATAGGTCAGGCCAACACTAAACAAAACACTGCAATAAAACACAAGTTCCATCCCCGTTGGACGCGGCGTATAACCGATCAAGACACTTAATGTTTCACCAACAAAGCCATGCCCCGGAATAAAGGCAGATGTATCCCATACTTGTGACATTAACTCTGGCAAAACACCTGCCGCAATTAAGAAATTCGCACCCTGCGCCGCCATACCTGCGGTTAAAATAATCAACATCCAACTGGTCACGGTAAAGAGATAACGCTTCACCGTTTTTAACAAACCAAAATACAACATCGCACCAACAATAGAGCCACCGATAACGCCCATAAGGCCGCCCATCATAATCTCGGAGAATGAATACGCACCGGACGCCGCCATACCGTAAGTAAACAAAGCAATCTCTGCGCCCTCACGAAACGTCGCCAACGCAATAACGCCAACCAAAACATACAGAGACTTACGCCCCGTCGCGACATCTTCTCCAACCGCACCCAAATGCTTGGCAAGGTCACGCCCATGGCGTTTCATCCAAATCACAGTCCAGCTTAAAAAACCAACCGCAATAAACATGATGCATGCATTAAATATTTCCTGCCCCATGCCTTCAATCGCATCTGAAATACTATCGGTGAAAAACGCAATTAAGACAGAACCGGCAATACCAATCGCCAACCCCAACGCCACCATAAGACCGCGCCTTGGCATACCTTGTGTCGCCGCCATCACAATCCCCAAAACAAGGGATACTTCCAGTATTTCACGAAAGACAATTGTTGCAGTTGGGAACATGGTATGACCTTCCTCGATCTCGCACCGTTAATTATGAAGATTACTTGGCGATGATATAACCGTTCGCCGTATCCATATTAAACTCACCAAAGTAATGATATTTTCCAGGCTTCAGCGGGCCAACAAAAATAGTCGCCGTCTTGTTTCCGCCAATAATTTTTTCGCGCCTCATATCATGGCTTTCAAATTCTTCAGGTGTTGGGTCCTGATTGGACACCCTTAATTTTATTTTTACGCCCGCCGGAACGATCAACTCTACCGGTGAAAACTTATGATCTTTAATGATAATCTCGTAGAACTCTTTAAGCTCAGGCGCGCTATCCGCAATTTCGGCGTCCATCTTGATATTACCTGCCGCAGGCTCTAACTTTGCAAACCATGCGCGCGTTTGCGCCTCTTCTTGTTTCTCTGATGCGAAATGTATTGCCTGTACCGCTTCATCCAATACGTCCAATTTCGCGCTATCCGCGGCCTTCTCATCGCGTAATCTATCAACTGCCGCCTCCAACGTATAACTAATCTCGTGAATGCTCTCCAACGCCAAAAATTCCAGCTCACCCTCATTCTTCAAAATGCCACCAATTTCGGCAACTTTCTCGTCCAATGCTTTAAACGCTTGCTCTGTTGAAGTAATAGACGCTTTATAATGATCATCGCGCGCTTCTTGGCTCATTACCTTTGTATCAACTGCATCAACAGGCGTTTCTGCCATAACATGAAAGGACACACCTGCGCTCAACACGGATATTGTTAAAACTGTTAGAAACTTTTTCATGGCGTATCATCCTATTGCTATTGAAAGTGATTATCAACTGCATTGATAGCACGCCTAAAAACCAAAACGCAAGTGTGAATCATTATCATGCAACTTAAATCTTGCAAAAAAAACCAACAGCCACTATAAAAGCATCGGAAAGTTGGTGCGGGCGAACCTCGCTTGTAGTCCGGTCAGATCCGAAAGGAAGCAGCCACCAACGAATTTTTCGGGTCGTATCCGGCTTTCCACTTTTCTTTTCCGTGTTACCCGCTCTTCCCTTGCGCCTATGCGCAAATCTCTCTACAAATAAAGCATGACCGAAAAGAATAAACCGTATCGCGTTTTAGCGCGCAAATACCGTCCGCAAAATTTTGATGAGCTGATCGGCCAAGATACGCTTGTGCGTACCTTAAAAAATGCGATTACCTCAGGGCGCGTTGCCCATGCATTTATGTTGACCGGTGTACGCGGTGTCGGCAAAACAACGACGGCACGTATTATCGCCAAAGCATTAAACTACATCGGGCCAGATGGAACGTCCGAGCCAACCATCAACAGTACCGATGACTGCCCCTTATGTCAGGCAATCTCAGAAGACCGTCATCCAGATGTTATCGAAATGGATGCCGCCAGCCGTACAGGCGTGGATGATATCCGCGAAATTCTCGACGGTGTGCGTTATGCACCAACCGAAGCACGTTATAAAATCTACGTGATTGACGAAGTGCATATGCTCTCGAAAAATGCGTTTAATGCCCTGCTTAAAACATTGGAAGAGCCGCCAGAGCATGTAAAATTCATTTTCGCGACCACCGAAATTCGTAAAGTACCCATTACCGTACTCTCGCGCTGTCAACGATTTGACTTGCAACGCATCGACATTGATGCCCTTAGCAAACATTTCACAAAGATTTGTGATCTAGAAAAATTTACCGCCGAAGAGGATGCAATTGCGATGATTGCACGCGCTGCTGATGGCTCGGTGCGTGATGGCCTTAGTCTGCTGGATCAGGCAATGGCACTCTCCACAGATACAATCACCGCCACACAGATACAAGAAATGTTAGGGCTGGCCGATCGCGCAAAAAATATGGACTTACTGGAAAGCGCCCTCAGTGGAGACATGAAAAATGCGCTGGAAATTATGGATCACATCCATAAAAATGGCGGCGCCCCCTCTGTCATTCTGCAAGATTTGCTCGACCTGACCCATCTATTAACAAAATTACGCGCCGTACCAGATTTGGAAGAAATCAATAAAAACCTATCCAGCGACCAACTCGCCCGCGCCAAAGAACTATCAGGTAAACTTTCCATGCCATCGTTAAGCAAGACATGGCAAATCCTGTTAAAGGGACTAAGCGAGGTGAATACCGCGCCTAACCCGCAAAATGCCGCAGAAATGGTGATTATCCGTCTGGCCTATGCCGCCAATTTACCCGATCCATCTGATTTAATTAAACGATTAAAGGATCAGCCAACCAACACACCCGCACCTCAAGCCTCAACACAGGCAAGCAGCAGCGCGGACGGACACGCATCAACATCCAGTGTTCATACACAAGACTTCACCCCGCCGCCACAACCAACGGGCGGGACTATTCAGGCCAGCGGCAATGGACAAGGACAAGAGGTCGCACGCGCTACGCCAATGCTATCCGTCGTTCCCGAACCGCGAGCAGCCACTGGCATAAAAACAATCGAAGATATCATCGCCTTACTGGAGCAAAATCAGGAAATTTTACTCGCCAGCCAACTCTATACATTTGCGCATCCGATAAAAATCGAACAAAAGCGTTTTGAGTTCAGACAGCAAGACGGTGCCATGCCTGATCTGTCCCAAAGGCTAACACGCACTCTTAAAAAAATAACCGGCGATCATTGGATGGTTGTTATTTCTAAAGGAAAAGGCGCACCCACCTTATCAGAGATAGAAGAACGTCGCCGTTTACAAGAACTCGAAGACGTGGCAAAAACACCCATGGTTAGTAATATTTTAAAAATCTTCCCTGATGCGCGGCTTTCAAAAATCCTGCACGTCAAAGAAAATGAAACAGAAGCAGAGACACAAAATTAAGGCCTAAAATCACAGTTGTTCATATCTTTATTTATACTAGGCATGAACGACGAAGCGTAGTTAACTACGTGAGGATGTGAATAACGACGTATAAATGAATAGAGGAACAACGACATGATGAACTTTCAAAAAATGATGAAACAAGCACAAGAAATGCAATTCAAATTGCAAGAAGTGCAAGAAAAGCTAAAAGATATTGAGGTCACAGCCGAGTCTGGTGGCGGATTAGTTAAGGTAAGAATGTCTTGCTCTGGAAAAGTATTACACATCGATATTGACGACAGCTTACTAGCCTCCGATAAAGAAACGCTTGAAGATCTCATCACCGCGGCAATGAATAATGCAAATGACACCAAGGAGGAGCGCATCAAGAGCGAAACCAAATCCTTGATGGAAGGGCTAGACCTTCCTGCTGGCATGGGCGGTTAATTTAAACATCACTCCAAAAACATAAAGAGACTATGGAATGCGTATCGCAACATGGAATATAAATTCGGTACGCTTGCGCGCGCCCCAACTTCTGCGCCTGATGAAAGAATCCAATCTGGATGTGGTTTGTCTACAAGAAACAAAAACGCCCGATGAGCATTTTCCCTTGGATACCATCAAGGATGCCGGCTACGAACATATCCATTTTAGTGGCATGAAAAGCTATAACGGTGTTGCAATTATCTCACGTATCCCGTTCAAAAATCCCCAAACATATAATCGCGTCAATAAGAATGATTGCCGTCATATATCTGTTAATTTTTCGGACTTTGAGCTTCATAATCTCTATATCCCTGCGGGTGGCGATGAGCCTGATCGCGCTATCAATGAAAAATTCGCCCATAAGCTTGATTTCATTGAAGAAATATCCGCGTTTTTCAGTAAAAACTATACGAATGACAACCCGCTTATGGTGGTTGGAGATTTTAATATCGCCCCGCGTGAGCATGATGTCTGGTCCCATAAACAGCTTTTAAAAGTCGTCTCCCACACACCAATAGAGATCGAACAACTTGGCAAAATGCAACGCACCCTAGACTGGACAGATACCTCTCGTCACTTCGTTCCCGATGATGAAAAATGCTATACATGGTGGTCCTATAGAAACCGCGACTGGAAAAAATCAAATCGCGGGCGCAGACTGGATCATATTTGGGTAACGCCGCCACTAAAATCAAAATTAACAAACCACGACATCCCAAGCCATGTCCGTGATTGGGAAAAACCCAGCGACCACGCACCACTTATTATCGAATTGGGATAGTTTCCCCAAAAAAATTAAAGAACTATAACTTCGGAGCAGATAAAAACTTTATCTCCATCGGTGTGCTATTGGGCAATGTGTTGTTAAATTCCTTCTCGGAGACAACCTCTCCCACCGCCAAAATAGGGCCAATCTCCCCACCTTCATACAAAACCACAATATAACTCAAATCTTGTGCAGCTGAGGCTGCCATTGTCGACACTTCATCCAATGACACTGTCATACTGATTTGCGTTCCATTCCAATGCCCTATCTTTGCCATCGACAAAACTGGACGAATATAATAAGGGTCCATACTTCTCTTGGTTACAAAGGGAACACTTTGATTTGCACCGATGCGCTCTTTCATCTCATCTGTCAAAGACACATCAGGATCAACATACAAACTAGCAGTCCCACCTTGTGATGGCATATATGCATAGAGCATAATATCGCCCGAACCCACCGTCGAGCTCATCTCCGGTATTGTGATATCAAGCATATCATCATGTACTTTCAGTACAATCGGCTCAATCTTATCCGATTGTCCCATCTTTACCGCGGGCATAATATCTTTATAAAACGCATCCCAGCGACCATTAACCACCAATGGAGAGGTGTAAAACATATTTGTCGCTCTAAATTTTTTTGTATAGAAGTCATCACGATCATTACAAAATTTATGTGAAAAAGTCTTTGCTGAAGCTTCCTTATCAAACCACGTCCGACAATTAATAATGATTACATCTTCTTCACTTTGCAAAATATTTTTCAACGAATCTTGGACGATCACATCAGCCGAACAAGAGTTTCTACCAAAAAACTCAATCACCGTCGTGCTGGACGCAGAATTTGAAAATCCTGAAACGCAAAGCATTACCAATACGAAGCCTACATAATATCCAGAAAATTTCTTATGAGATTTCATGATACTCTCTATTATCTTAAATGATTAAAAATCCGAGCACCGCCCATTAACTTCCCAATCACCATAACGTGTCGGTTCCAGCCTGTTCTCAAACCCGCCAAATTCTTGCTCTTTGTCCTTTTCAGGCAAAGTTTTCGGCTTATCTTGCACAACAGGGCTTGGTTTTTTTGTGTCCATGCTTAATAGTAAGATAAAACAGATTGATTGAGCAAATGAATTTATCAAAAAACAACCAAAATCACGACAGCGCACAAAACGAAAATCCGAAAAGTGGGCCAGAAGACTCAGCCGAAGAAAATGATATCCTGCACCCACGAAGGGTCGCACTCAATATGCTGGGTAATGTCCTTGATCGGCGCAATGCTTTGGATATCACCCTTGATAATTCTGACGATTTTGCCGCACTACCGCAGCAACAACGCGCCTTCACGCGGATGCTTCTCACCACTACGCTGCGCCGATTGGGACAAATTGATGATCTCATCACTTTTGCACAAAACCGCCCGGGTGATTTAAGAACACCCGCCGTACGCAATATTTTACGCCTTGGTGTAACACAGCTTTTCTTTATGGTCGTTCCCGATCACGCCAGTGTCGATACCTCTGTGCGCCTGATCGAAGAAATGGGCATGGGACGGCAAAAAGCCTTTGTAAATGCTATTCTACGCAAGCTAAGTCGTGAAGGTGCGGCGCGCATAGAACATCAGGATGCAGGGCGATTAAATACGCCCGAATGGCTGTTAAAAATCTGGATAGAAGATTACGGCATGAGCGGAGCGGCGCAAATTGCCGAGGCCAATATGAACGAGGCCCCACTAGATATTACCGTTAAATCCCCCGATGACCGCCCTTATTGGGGTAACGCCCTACAAGCAAGCGAGCTTTCAACCGGAACACTACGGCGCATAATTGGTGGCAACATCCGTGAGATGGAGGGCTTTGACGATGGAAAATGGTGGATACAAGATGCCGCCGCCGCCATCCCCGCCACTCTATTCGGTGATATCGCTGGGCAGGACGTTATTGACTTTTGCGCCGCACCAGGGGGAAAGACTCTGCAACTGGCTGCGATGGGTGCAAATGTCACCGCCATTGACCGTTCCGCAAAACGCCTCAAACGCCTGAAGGAAAATTTAGTGCGGATGGATTTGCAAGATCGGGTAAAAATCGAAGTATCAGACGCCGCCGCATGGAAAACCACCGAAACGCCACAACGCATTTTACTCGATGCGCCCTGCTCTGCTACCGGAACAATCCGTCGCCATCCCGATACAGGATATTTAAAATCTCTCAAAGATATTACCGGATTAATGTCTATTCAAGAACGCTTGCTTGCCCACGCCGGAGAAATGCTTGGCGTTGGCGGCTTGCTTATCTATTGCACATGCTCCTTGCAAAAAGACGAAGGTGAGCACCAAGTTGAAAAATTCCTGAAACAAAATCCGAATTTTGAACGGATTGCCATCACACCACAAGAAATCGGCAATTATGATGAACTGATCAATGAGCAAGGCGATCTGCGTATTTTGCCCTATAGCCTCGCGCCGCAGGGCGGTATGGACGGGTTTTTCATCTCGAGATTAACGCGAACAAAATAAATGATCAAAGGGGTGCTGATTTTTTACGCGAAAATGCAGACTTAAGAAGACCCCAGCCAAGCATGGCCGCAAGAAAAATCCACAAGGAATAGCCAATCACATAATCAAACGTTTTCAACTTATATTCCGGCAAGGGGTCAGAAAGAATACCCAGCGCCTGAAGTTGTTTAACTTTCTCAGCTTCCGGAAAAGGGTAAAATCCTTTGCGCTCCCCTTTTATGCCTAATGCATAACCATCATCTTTCACATAGAGACCAAGAATAAAGAATTGTGTCGTCACAACATGTGCTAGAAAAATCTCTTCCCCCTTTGGGCCTTTAAAACTGAGATCGGATATTTTCACAATGCTTTGATCTGCACCAAAACGTATTGTACCTGCATATGCTGGCTGGATCGATGCAACAGAAATAACTAAGAATGATAGGATTACAAAAAAGAGCTTCATTTTATTGCCTCATCAGGATCAAGAACTTAAAATTAGACAATATCGACAAGCGAGCACAAGACTTAATTTTAAACTTGGAAACTGATTTTTACGAAAAACTATAGTTACTTGTGGTGTCGAAACTCACATTCGGCTGATCAACCTCTGCAACACGCATCATCTCCAGAGATTCTGAACCAACATGAGCATCGGCATTTGCAAAACTATTAGTAAGCATCGTATCGGATGGTATAGAACCCTCGGCAACCACGTCATAAACAATCGCCTCGGCTGCGGGAGTAACTTGCGTATAATTATTTTCAACCGATTCTTCCTCCGGTTTAAGAGGACCTAAATTATGCTCAACCTGATAGGACTGCGCAGAAATAACGCTTGGGGTGGGTGGTAACGTCGGCAAGACTTCATTCACTTCATCCTTATAGGCGGTATGCCCCAACATGTTTTGATATGGTTTCACTGATATCTCTGAATATTCGGAATAATGCTGCGCAACTTCTATAATATTATTGCGGCTACGTGGAATTCCTTGGGTAATTTCTTGCTTTTGTCCTTGATCAAACCCCTGCTCATTCAATGCCCGTTGATAGCGAGCAATCTCAGGTGTCATTTGCTCCATATAATAAGAGATTTCTGCCAATTTATTCGGCTCTAGTGGAATATGCATAATGAATTCTTCACGTTGCACTACCGTTAACGGCTCATCTAATGCTTCAAAATAATTATCACATGCATCAAGATAACGTGTTGCTTGCTCTGCTACAGCTTCACGATTATATGCTTGCAAATTTAATTCTTCAATGGTTTCCGGTTGGCTCTCAGATAGAGTATCCATTAATTCAGGGCGGCCAATAGCCTCGGCCACGGCGGCATTCGCCTCCTCCCATCTTTCGACACTTTGGTCGTATGCTTCTGAATTCACACCCATTATTTTCACCGCTTTATTTCGTTACTGCATTTTAACATAAAAGTGACTTGTTTGTAAAAAAACAAAAGCTCGGCCCCATAGTATCAAAATCCTGTGGATATCTTTCGTATAATCTGGTATATATATTGAGTAATCTGTATGAATTACACCTCTTTGATTCGTTTTCCCATTTGCGCGTTCCAAAACGCAGTTCACCTATGAGTATCTGATATGTCCAATATCCGTATTGCACCTTCTATTTTGTCCGCTGACTTCTCTATATTAGGGCACGAAGTGTCCGCCATTGATAAAGCTGGCGCGGAATATATCCATATAGATGTTATGGATGGGCATTTCGTGCCAAACCTTACTTTTGGTGCGCCCGTGGTCAAGGCCATCCGCAAATGCACAACCAAAATATTCGATGTTCACTTGATGATTTCTCCTGTCGATTACCTGATTGATGATTTCGTCGCCGCAGGATCAGATATTATCACCGCCCATGCAGAGGCCAGCCCCCACCTTCATCGCACTCTGCAACATATCAAAGCAAAAGGCGTGAAGGCCGGCATATCCCTTAACCCACATACACCGCTTAATACAATAAAGCATGTAATGGATATGGTTGACCTTATTTTGATTATGACCGTAAACCCTGGCTTTGGCGGCCAAAGCTTTATTCCTCTCCTCGATAAAATATCCGAGGCACGCCGCATGATTGACGCAACAGGTCGCGACATTGATTTAGAAGTAGACGGTGGCGTAAACCCCGAGACTGCGAAACAAGTTATCACCGCCGGTGCCAATGTTCTTGTTGCCGGTACTGCCGTTTTCAAAGACGGGCCGGACAAATACGCCGAAAATATTAACGCCTTAAGACCATCATAATAAAACCTGACCTCCGAAAGAGAGAAAATCATGCCTCTTCATTTCATCAATACTCTAAAAAGCAAAGCAGGGCACCTCACCTATAACAGCTTTCTATATAATTGGAGCTTGTATGAAAATACGCCTGATCGTCTAATCGCACGTCCAATTGACCCATGGCCAGGTAATGCAGACAAAGCTCAAAGCCTCTTAAACGCCGCCGGCGTCGGAGAGCGCACGGGCGCACAATGGTTTGACGAATGGTGGAGCCCAGAAGAAACAGATGAAGTATGGCTCTCTCACATGCATGGTTTCAGCTGGTTGCGGGATTTACGTACACTCGACGGCGCACTGGCAAGAGAGCAGGGACGCCTAATGATCGAAAGCTGGATTAATCGTTATGGCTGCTGGGATACACAAAGTTGGCGCACCGATTTAATTGGCCGCAGGATCTCTATGTGGATCTGCCATTATGATTTTTTCTGTGCCACCGCAACAGAAGCCTTCGAAGATAAGTTTCTATCCTCTCTTGTGAAACAAACAAAACACTTAAGTAATGCTCTATCGCGCTCATATAACCTATCGAGCATCGCAACTCTTGAGGCAATAAAAGGCCTTTTATACGCGGCAATATCCCTTGAGGGGCATGAAAAATGGATCGAACAAGCACTAAGCAATCTTGAAAGTGTTGTTAATACACAAATTTTACCTGATGGCGGACATATATCGCGCTCTCCCGCGACACTGCTTGATGCATTAGAGCTGATTGTCGATATCCGTACCGCCTTAAATTCTGGTGGTTATCCTGTACCAAATTTCCTCAGTGATACGATTGACAATATGAGCAGCGCTCTACGTCTCTTCCGATATCGTGACCGTAAATTCGGTCTATTCCATGGCGCACAAGAAGGCAATTCGGCGAGCATCGATTTCATATTGGCACAAGCAGGCACGCACAAACCTGCAAAACTAAGCCTTAAACAAATGGGCTTTGAACGCCTTGAATCTGGGCGCGCTTTACTAGTCATGGATACGGGTCGATCACAAAGAACACCTTATGACAAAACTGCACACGCCGCGCCTCTTGCTTTTGAATTCTCCTACGGCAAAGAACGAATTTTCGTTTCATGTGGCTCACACCCATCATCAAAACAATGGCAGGATGCTCTGCGCTCAACCGCCGCACACAGCACCGGTTGCCTAGATTACCGCAACGCTTGCGAAATAAAAAAGAACGGGCACTTCGAACGAAAAGTGACCCAATGCACCTTGCAACGTGAGGACACAAAAGAAGCCAGCCTTCTCATCGCATCTCATGACGGCTATGTCGCGCTGAACGGTATTACCCACACCAGAAAAATTTATCTAACCGATGATGGGCATGATTTACGCGGTCAAGATGATTTTGCGTGCGCCTTTGAACTTATTTGTCCTGTAGAAACGGCTCTAAGATTTCATCTACACCCCAATGTCAACGCCTCCTTCACGAATGACGGGGAGGAAATCCTTCTGCGCATTCCTGGCGGTATCGGTTGGCGCTTTACACGCTCTGGCGGTATGCTCGCCCTCGAAGACAGCCTCTATCTCGGCGAAGGCACAATCCCGCGTAAAACCAAACAAATTGTTATTTACGGACAAATGGCAGAGGATGAAGCCCGTGTTAAATGGGCATTAAAACGTGATAATTAAATTAGAACTTCCTAATTTTCTAGTCATATAAAGATGGACACCCTATACTATTAAGAAAATATATAAAATTGGGTAAGTACGTAAAATATGCTTGAGTTCGGAAAAAGTAGCTATAACTGTTTAATTGAAGCCTTTCACCGCGCCGAAAAAATCGCAAATAATCCTGAGGCGGTTTTGGAATTTAAAGAAGCCTTGGAAAGTAACGCTTTTAAACGCCGCAACATTAAAGCCGAAGGAATCTACACACAAAGCGGAATACTGGCATATGAGCTTTTAGCACGCCCCAATAACGGCACGCGATCCTTCTCAATTGGAAATCTATCTAAAATAAGCCATGGCCTTGATATCGCCAAAGAGTTTGACGCCCTCACCTGTTCTAATGCCTTAAAAATCGCAAAAGAAATACCGCTACCCACCCCAATAACCCTCAATATTTCCGTAGATGCGGCATTATCAGAAGAATTTTGGGCATATATGAGAGTGAAACTAGAGCAATTCGAACCCGAAGACATTATATTCGAAATTCTAGAAAATGATGTGAACAGAAACGCAGATATCACGCATTTAAAAGAGATGAGGGCACTTGGCTATCGCTTTGCCTTGGATGATTTATCAATTGGTGCGGATCATGAAAATCGCTTACATGCTTTTGGTGATTTGGTGAATTTCATAAAAATTGATGGCCCCTTTGTAAGAGCGGGTCTGGGCGATGAAAATACAGAGTTCACACAAGGCCAATTCAACGAAACAATAAAACATTTACAAAGTGAGTATCCTGATTGCACGCTGATCGCCGAACGCGTTCATAATCGTGAAGAAGCACAATATCTATTTGATATCGGGTTTTCCGGTGTACAAGGCTGGGATTTAAAACCCGAAGACTTTATCGCCAAACCCCACGCAGAAGAAATATTGCTCATAAACTAAGATCAGGGAATAAATGCAAATTTCTATATTGCTGATAGAATAATATCGCGTATGATCTTGTCATGGCTAAACCGCAAAAATCTTATACTTGTCAATCATGTGGCTCTATCTCTACCCGCTGGGCTGGGAAATGTGAGTCGTGCAATGAATGGAACACCATCCAAGAAGAAGTCGCCACAAATACAGTACCCAAAGGCCTAAGTGGTAAACATAAAGGCCGCATCATAGATTTCGTTGATTTACGCCACAGTAACAAAAAAACCTACCCGCGCCATAAAACAAAAATTGCAGAATTTGACCGCGTAACTGGTGGGGGCCTCGTTCCCGGTTCGGCCATCTTGATCGGCGGCGATCCGGGTATCGGAAAATCCACCCTGTTATTACAAGCCGTATGTGCCCTTACAAAAAACAACGTACATTGCGTTTATATCTCCGGCGAAGAATCCATCGACCAAATACGTATGCGCGCAAACCGTTTAGGGCTAGGGGATACAGGCGTTATGCTGGCCTCTGCTACAAACGTACGCGATATATTGGAATCGGTTAAATCCTCCCCTGAAACGGTACAGCTCCTGGTGATCGACTCCATTCAAACCATGTATGTCGACTCCGTAGACAGCGCGCCCGGAACGGTGACGCAAGTACGTACATCCACACAAGAAATTATCCGCATGGCGAAAAGCCGTAATATCGTTGTGGTCTTTGTCGGCCATGTGACCAAAGACGGGCAAATCGCTGGGCCACGGGTATTAGAACATCTGGTTGATACCGTCCTTTATTTCGAAGGCGACCGCAGCCACCAATTCCGCATCCTGCGCACTGTTAAAAATCGTTTCGGCCCCACAGATGAGATTGGCGTATTCGAAATGGCGGAGCAGGGACTAATCGAAGTTGCAAACCCCTCCGCCCTGTTCCTGTCCCAGCGCCACGAAGGCGCCGCGGGCAGTGCCGTCCTCGCCGCATTAGAAGGCACACGCCCCTTATTGGTAGAGGTGCAAGCCTTGGTCGTTGCCTCATCATTGGGCACGCCGCGGCGCTCTGTCCTTGGATGGGATCAAAACCGTCTTGCCATGATTGTCGCCGTTCTTGAATCCCGCTGCGGCATATCATTATCAAGCCATGACATATTCCTGAATATCGCAGGCGGCATTCGTATTAATGAACCCGCCGCCGATCTGGCCGTAGCCGCCGCCCTGATCAGCGCTCTGGCGAATGAAGCCCTGCCCGCAGATACAATATTTTTTGGTGAAATTGGCCTTGCCGGCGAGGTACGCCAAGTCTCTCAACCTGAATTACGCTTAAAAGAATCATCGAAGCTCGGCTTTGAACGCGCAACAATCCCAAAACTCAGCAAAAAAACCGCCAAGAAAAACAGTGATATTTTAAGCAAAGAAATCACCCACGTAAAAGAACTCGCCAGCCTTCTAGGCGTCAGTGTAGATGAACAAGAGTAGGGCGATTGGGCGCGTTGAGATGATGTTTAAAAACTTTAAAAGAGTTTTCTTACTCTCTGTAATGATCATATTGCATTCAAGCAACAGCTATGCCTGTGCATTTGTGTCCTTTCCATACGACCTAAAAAATGAATATGATTTACTTTTTACTGCTAAGGCTAAATCGTGTAATACAATTAATGGTCAAGGATATCTAAACCTATCAGTAGAAAGAATTTGGAAAGGAAAAGATAAACAAAATTACACCCTTCGATATGTATCATGCACGGAACCTTATTGGCAAATTGATCAAAGCTTTATGTTGGTCGCAAACTATATGGAAGATGAAAAATTTATAAAACGACCCTTCATAATAGCATGCGGTCATGCAGTAATAGAGATTGAACATAATGCGCTTGGTTTGGCTAAAACCATTTGGGAACATATTGAGTTTAAAGTGTTCTATAAGGCCTTAAACGTATTATTAGATCCTAATTTTGGTTTAGGAGAACCCCTCTATGACTACAGAAAATTTGGTTCGTTAGGAAGTGCAGCTTACTACTACATAAATGTACTCGTTTTAATCGGCTTTCTTATCCTTATTTTACTAAGCCCACTATACGTCTTTCGCATTGCAAAACGTAACGCAAAACGGGGTAAGACAACCAAAGGTACTATACAAATATGGTCATTTTTTGTGATAATTCCGGCGATTCTTGTTCTAACCATCGTATTTAGCGGGCTTAAAATATCAATGGATTCCCGCGTAGTTATTGATACAATATACGGCATATTTTATATCCCTACTTGTCTCCTGCTGTTAAAAAACTTTGAAATTAAAAAACCTCTATTTATCATCTATTCCATATATGCCAGTCTCATGAGCGTTCTCAGTGGCTTGATGGTTATAGCATTTGAATTAAATGATTATAGCATCATATTCAAACAATACATGTTGACTGTTGCTGTCCTTTTCGCAATTTTAATATTCATACTACACATCAAATCAATGAAAAAACCTGAAACTAATCAAGACGATACAAGGAATTTAACATGAGTGATAATATATACAAAAACCTGACGCAGCTTGGTGGTTCCAGTGCCCTACCGGAAAGCCCCGAAAAGGCAGTATTAGAGCGCGTCTCAAATCCGCAGAAAAAAACACCCTATCTCGTACGCTTTACCGCACCGGAATTTACATCGATGTGCCCGATTACAGGCGCGCCGGATTTCGCGACTTTGATGATTGATTATGTGCCAAATGACTGGCTGGTCGAGAGTAAATCACTTAAATTATTCTTAGGCTCATTCCGTAATCACGGCGCGTTTCATGAAGATTGCACGGTTTCGATCGCCAATAGATTGGTAGAACTGATGGATCCTGTGTGGCTGCGTATTGGTGGGTACTGGTACCCACGTGGTGGTATGCCGATTGATGTGTTTTATCAAACTGGTAAACCACCTGAGGATGTCTGGATTCCCGATCAAGGCATCGCGCCATATCGTGGACGAGGGTAGGGTGAAATAACTAAATTCTAACCCTATTCCACTGGAAAAATTTTGCGCGCAAGATCTGCGTCACGGAACGGGACGTCTTCGACCACGACGGCTTGTAAATCATACATAATATGAAATAAATGCGTTTGATTGATAACATTATCCACGGATGAATAAACCGGATTACTTAAAATTTCTGTGCCTAAACCTTGCAAATACGCGGTTTTATCCGGCAAGCAGGACAAGATTTCAACATTCATCTTCGATGGTTTTTTCGTACCAAAGGGATTGATAGCCTCATAACTGGCCAACACATCATCCATATATTCCAACGCATCATGATCACAAGAATCAATACGCTTTGAACAACGGAACCATTGCTTATACGCCGATACCAATGCTTGGCCATTAAATTGCGCCGATGGATCGCGCTCCAGATATCCAGAGAAACACATCGCCATATCTCCGATTTCAGAGCCAATCAAATGCCGCCACAAATCTGTGTAATCTTCAGCGCGAAGCTCCCACGCAACCAATACCGCTATAACATCCAAATCCGCCGCACGAATACGCTCCATCAATAAAATATGGTCTGGTGAGTATAATGCGTCAAAACCGCCATGGCGTTTTTCCTGCCAGATATCACGCAATGCTTTAATCATCGTGACAAGCATCATGTTTCTAAAATATTCGGATTTACCCAGCGCGCAGGGCAATAATGCATTATTATCAAGAATCAATAATTTTTCTTCTACATCGATAAAATAATCACTGCCACGTAGATCTTCTGCTGTGATCTTCCAATCTTTTTCGCTGGCTTCCTTTAAAAGAAGGCGTGCAGAAGGGCTGCTCGCCATGACACTGGCACACCAGCTTAAGATATCTCGGTAATCCTCAACATCCGCGTCATCATTCTCAAAAGAATCAACATCCACATAATCCAAGCATAGCTCCGCAAAGTACCATTGCGTTTCACATATGCTTAGCGTGTCTAAAGATAGACAATCTATTGTTCTTTTCTGTAGCTGATTTGCTCTCAGTTCCATAGTGCCGCCTTCGCCCAGATACTCGATACGTGTTTTATTTCTTGCTTGACCAACGTTTAAGATCGATGACTTGCGCTCCATTTTTACTCCCTGAGGAGAGATTTTTGCCGCCTTTGTCTTTTGTGACTTTTGGCTGGTGTTCAAAAAGCTGAATAATGTCTGCACTCTGTTTACGGTCATTAATTTGATCCTGACTATCTTGGTTCAATACATCATGACGGACGCCATGTGTGGATAAGTCAGAGTCTATTTGCAAGTACTGTTCCGTTTCCTTAAAGGTGCGTTCAAACTTAATAAACCATAGGAAATTCGCGTTGGAGCGGTCCCTTACCTCGGCAAAAATTGGATCTTCCATGATCGTAGCCGCATGGGCAGAGAGGTAATTTTTGCCGAACGGCATCTCACCCAAACTAGAAATTAATTCTACTGTTACATTCTGGGACGAGCTATTGCTCTCAAACACATATCCATTGTAATCAGCCAACATTGCTTGAATAATTTTCTTATCTTGTTGACGACAACGTTCGGATAAAAACCATGCTTCAAATACGGCCGCACTGGCCACACCATTATTAATTGTACGGAAATCTAAAAAGGCCTCACGCGAATATGCACGCGATAAATCCGCCATAGGAGAGTTTTCAACCCGCTCCCACACATCTTTAATACCTGCTAATTGTAATTCCCACGCTGTGCGTATCACTGAAACCACAAGATCGGCTTCTTGCGCACGATTAATCAAAATCGCATTTTCTGGCTGAAACATCAGAGGATTAATCAAAACACCCTGACGATGTTGCCAGTGACGACGCAATTCACGCGAAAGTAACAAGACTTGCTCATTCTTTTGCATATTTGGATTTATTAAAATGGACCCGCTGCGACGATCATAGAATGCTTTTTCGACCTGTTCGCTCATCATAATTTTTATATCGTGTTTTTCTGCAACATTTAAATATGAAGCAGCCAAACGACTTTCATTTAAGATATTTAAAATATCTTTCAGGCGTTGTGCCTTTTCGATTTCAGTTAAGGATAAATCAATACCAAAACTTTCTGCATTTTCTGCAAATTCTGTAAACGCAATCATTGTATTTTCAGGAATAAAAAATGGTGTTTCATCAAGGCCGGAAATTTCGTTCTTTAATATACGAATCTCATTTGACAACATATCAAGCTCTGCCGGATCAAACATCTCTTCATCTTCAATAATTTCTTCATCCATATAGTAAAGTGGTTGATCACCTATATGTGTTGAAATAACCGGTTGCTCACCATTTAATGTATAAGCAACCATGCACACTCTTTTATGTGCTAACGCTGCATTAGAAAATTCTTCAAAATTGTTGCTCATGGACCCATACCATTTTGTGAATATAAATATGACCAGCACGGAGTTGTGCGTGACATGAGTTTATTATCGTCGGTAATTATTAACGATTTACTACCAAAAACACGAAAAATCATCTTTTTTAAAGAAAAATGCGCCCTTCCCTAACAAGCCCTTAACATCACGTAAATAAAGGGTTAAGGAACTGCTATTATTATGTAAATAGAGGGATTTTACGGAGGGGGCTGGGAATATTACAAATATAAATTATTGTCCAAATGCCGAATCAAGGACAGGAACATCCTCAATCAAAATTTCATGATCCGACATTGTCACACGACCATTTGGCTCCACATATATATCAACATTAAATAATGCATCTTTAAGCATCATGAACGCTTTAATCGCATAAACACCATCTTTACGCTTTTCTTTAATTTCCAATGGCTGCATTGTCGCGTTCAGTTTTTTACGAACCTCTTTAGGTGGCTCATCCTTCCATTGAACGTTATCCGCGCTTTCACAAACAATAAACCGTCCATGACGACCCTTCACATACATAAAGAAAAAACGTACATATTCCAATATGTTATCATCATTCAATGTAATCGGCACAACCTTGTTAAGATCGTAAATTGTATTATATGTCCAATCAATAACCGTAAAATCAAATGTGTCGTTCTTTTGAAACACAAAACGTTGAAGCGGTGGATTGGTTATATGGTCTGCCACACTTAAAAAGCGGTATCCCGAATAAAAGGGCACATTAACAGCAAGAACAACAGTTTCAAGCGGATCAAAGATACTGCCCTCCACTTCTTTATTTAAAACATCTAAAATAGATGCAATTTCGTCAATTTCTAATTTCGTGAAGGCTTCATCAAACATATCAGGTGATTCGCTAATAGTGAGTAGGAAAAGTAATAATGATGGTTTTATGTCTAAAAATCAAGATACTTGCCAAATTCATCTTGGGGAAAACATTGTGTGCGAATCCAAGAGCACTTTTTGTATAAATAGGTGGATTAAGTTACCCCGAATTCATCCTCATGCCCTTAGGGTGAGTCATCCACTTGTACAAAACTCTAAAATGATGAAATGAAAAAAAAGTCTCGACACTATGCGACTCAAAATGAACTCTACGATTCTTCGACAAAAGCCCTTGTGTGTAAAAATGGGACAAAATTTAATCCCCGAGACTCACAGCCCCTATATCTATCTACTACCTATTTAAATAAACTATTTATATTATAAAATAACGCTATGTTTAAATTCGTTAATTTGAAATACTCGCCCAGAGCAAAGTTAAACAAAATTAAAGATTAAAAAATGGCTTACCAAAAAAAGAATTTTCTTGAGGTTTTAAACAAACATAAACCCGATCATATACCGTTTTGGTTTATGCGCCAAGCAGGGCGCTATCTTCCAGAATATATGGATTTGCGCAAACAAGCAGGCGGTTTTCTGGATATGGCCTATAACCCGGATATGGCGGCAGAGATTACCATGCAGCCAATCCGTAGGTTCAACATGGATGCAGCGATTATATTCTCGGATATCTTGGTTATTCCGCATGCCTTGGGGCAGAGTCTTGAATTTGTACAAGGCGAAGGGCCAAAACTTGATCCATTACGCTCATCCGCAGATTTTGCGAAACTGAATTTTAATAGCTTCGAGACAACCCTTGCGCCGGTGTATGAGGCTTTGGCGAACGTGCGAACATCCTTGAAACAGGAAAATTATAACGGAACAGCATTGATTGGTTTTTGTGGCGCACCATGGACGGTGGCCTGTTACATGGTCGAAGGCGGTGGTAGTAAAGATTTTCTCAATGTTAGAAAATTGGCGTATCAAGATCAAATTGGCTTTACCGGATTAATGGATTTATTGGTTGAATCAACGGCGCAATATTTGATTAATCAGGTGAATGCAGGCGCAGAAGTTCTTCAAATTTTTGATAGTTGGGCAGGGGCTTTGGATGCGCAAAGTTTTAGAAAATGGGTTATTCATCCGACGAAACAAATTATCGATTTGGTACGTGACACACATCCAAATGTTCCGATTATCGGTTTTCCGCGATGTGCAGGGCAAAATTATTTATCCTATGTTCAAGATACCGGCGTTACTGGCGTTGGAATAGATCAGGCACTCGATACAAAATGGGCGGCGCGTTCATTACAGCCACTTGTTCCAGTTCAAGGAAATCTTGATCCTGTTTGTTTGCTTACTGGGGGTGATGCGTTAAAGCTCGCGGTAGAAAARATTATTGGTGATTTGTCGGACGGTCATTTTATTTTTAATCTTG
Source organism: Zetaproteobacteria bacterium (assembly GCA_002747015.1). The sequence continues at coordinate 124,000 of NVXI01000004.1, read as the reverse complement.
GYCATGGTATTCACAAAGATACACCAGTTGAACATGTYGAAGATCTTGTGCGTTAYATCAGAGAATTTAGCTATGAATAAAAATATCGCTGTCGTTCTTTTTAATTTAGGAGGRCCMTCCTCAAAAGAAGCGATAGAACCATTTTTAATGAATTTTTTCATGGACAAGAATATTGTTACYGCRCCGYTGCCAATCCGTTTTTTACTCGCAAAATATATCAGTAAGAAACGCTCGAAACGTGAGGCKGGSCTATCTTATCAAGAGCTTGGYGATAAATCKCCATTACTGGAAAATACACAGGATCAGGCAAATGCSYTGGAAACTGTTTTAAACGCGCAAGATGATGGTAATACGTRCAAAGTATTTGTCTCTATGCGCTATTGGCATCCTATGGCACCAGAGGTGGTYAAAAACATWCARGAATGGGRYGCAGAKAAAATTATATTACTGCCGCTCTATCCTCAATTTTCAACAACAACAACATGGTCTTCATTAGAGAATTTTAAAACCGCTCTTAGTGATATAAATTATCATCCTGAGATATCGATGATTTGTTGTTATCCGTATAATGATGGTTTTATTGAAACCTCTGCGGAGCATATTTATGCGTTGTATCAACAAGCGCAGAACGATGGATATAAAAACCCTAGAGTTTTATTTTCTGCGCACGGATTGCCAGAGAAAATTATAAAAAATGGTGATCCTTATCAATATCAATGTGAGAAGGGCGCAGAGAAAATCGCTGCTTGTTTGGCAGAAAAATACGGTGTGGAGAGCCTTGATTGGCAAATTTGTTACCAAAGCCGCGTCGGGCGATTAAAATGGATAGGGCCGTCTCTAGATGATGCCTTGGACAAAGCCGCCGCCGATCAAAAAGCGGTTATTATATATCCGCATGCTTTCACGCAGGAACATGTTGAAACTTTGGTGGAGTTGGATATTGAATATAAAGCTTTGTCTAAAGAAAAAGGAATAAAGGGTTATTATCGCGCGAAAACAGTCGGAACAGCACCGAAATTTATAAAATCCTTATCGCTTTTAGTGAACGACCATATCGAAAAAATGAATATAGAATCAGAAGGCGGCGCATGTCCATGTCCTGAACAATTTAACCGTTGTGTGATGCAATCAGATTTTACGCTTCAGGGCTAAAGCTCTTTAATTTAAAACAGAGATTTCATCACTTAAAAATATAATCAAAACTAATGTTGTTAATAACGCACCTAAACTTGCCCAAGTTCTTTTAACTTTCGGAAATTTTGCACCTAATGCACAGGCTAGATAAATGCCTAATTGTGCGATAACCGTGACGATTGCCCCATGGTGCCCTATCCTATTTGCGATATGAAGGGTTAATGGAGCCTCTGACATCCCTATTATTCCTGCACTGGATATAATAACGGTAAATCCAAACCCAACGAGAACAAATAACCCGCTAGAGATATATGTGCCTACAAAAATGGAATGAATGGTGCTTCCTAATTTACTCTGTTTTTTAATATCGTTCATATATTAACTCTATTATAATTTTAGGGATGCTTAACAGTAAAATTATAAATTTTCATCCTTTAATCAATAATCTAAATAAGATATATATACGCGCATGGCTGATTTTTTAAATTTATATTATGACTGGATTCGCGCTGGGCACATTATTGCAATGGTTTCATGGATGGCGGGAATGCTATATCTACCGCGTTTATTTATTTATCATGTTCCCGCAACTAAGGGTTCTGACTTATCGGAAACTTTTAAGATCATGGAACGCCGTCTTCTTAAAATTATCATCAATCCTGCAATGATTTTCACATGGATATTTGGCCTTCTTATGCTCTATGCGCATTGGGAACTTTTTAAAACCACGCCGTGGATGCATGCAAAGCTGCTCTTTGTTGTTCTCATGACAGGCGTACATCATGTTTATATTAAATATGTGAAGCTGTTTGCGGAAGATAAAAACACAAAGCCGGTTAAATATTTCCGCATCCTAAACGAAGTTCCAACCGTACTTATGATTATAATCGTTATTCTTGCGGTTGCAGAACCGTTTTAACTTACCAATTTTTTCAGTGATTCGAATCAGATAGATATAATTTCTTGACTCTTATCTTTAGTCTAGCTATAAAACAGTTGTCTTAAGAAAAATCCATAGAAATTTTGGGTAACTATGTCGAATTGTTCGGCGCGGAATAAAAGCGATTATATAAAATGCGGCTTTATTCCTAAAATGACAAAATTAAGAGTTCCCCCTATTTGAAAATCAATAAATTATGAGTATTTCATGAATTTACAAGAATTAAAAATGCGCTCTCCAGCCGATCTATTGGCTTTTGCTGAAGAATTAGGAGTAGAAAATTGTAACACAATGCGCAAGCAAGATATGATGTTTGCAATTTTAAAACTGTTGTCTCAGCAAAGTGTCCCTATATCGGGCGTTGGTGTTTTAGAAGTATTACAAGATGGCTTTGGCTTTCTACGCTCACCAGAGGAAAATTACCTTCCAGGACCAGATGATATTTATGTTTCACCATCACAAGTACGCCGTTTCGGTTTACGTACAGGTGATATTGTGGAAGGCGAGATCAGAGCACCAAAAGACTCAGAGCGTTATTTCGCACTTTTACGTGTTGGCTCGATCAGCCATGAATCACCTGAAAAACTTCGCCATCGTGTGAATTTTGACAGTTTGACCCCGCTTTATCCAGATCGTAAAATTACACTTGAATTTGATGACCCAAAGATAAAATGTAACGTACAGCGCGTTATTGAAATGACCGCTCCTATTGGCTTTGGCCAACGTGCATTGATTGTTGCGCCACCACGTACAGGTAAGACAGTGATGATGCAAAATATTGCAACATCAATTGCTAAAAACCATCCTGATGCTTATCTTATTGTTCTTTTGATTGATGAGCGTCCGGAAGAAGTGACCGATATGGCACGAAGCGTACAGGGCGAAGTTGTGTCCTCAACCTTTGATGAGCCTGCGCAAAGACACGTACAGGTCGCGGAAATGGTTATGGAGAAGGCAAAACGTCTGGTAGAGCATAAACGTGACGTTATTATCCTTCTGGATTCTATTACACGTCTTGCACGTGCCTATAATACAGTTGTTCCATCATCAGGTAAGGTTTTGACCGGTGGTGTGGATGCCAATGCGCTACAACGTCCTAAACGTTTCTTTGGTGCGGCACGTAATGTAGAGCAAGGCGGATCACTTACAATCATTGCAACAGCGTTGATTGAAACAGGCTCACGTATGGATGAGGTTATCTTTGAAGAGTTCAAGGGAACTGGTAACTGCGAGATTGTTCTTGATCGTAAAATTGCGGATAAACGTATTTTCCCTGCGATTGATATTCAAAAATCAGGAACACGTAAGGAAGAACTACTGGTCGACAGAGATACTCTACAGAAAATGTGGGTTCTGCGCCGTATTCTTAATCCAATGGGCACTGTTGATGCGATTGAATTCTTGCTTGGCAAGATGAAACAGACGAAGAATAATGATGAATTCTTCTCTAGTATGAATCAGTAATCTCTTATTATTTTGCAATTTGTTTTACAAATTTAGGTGTCATTGGGATCAGATGCTTATAAAGTCCATGCTTAGGACTATGTCCTGTTGAATCAATGCGCAATATAAAATTTCTGTCTATGAGTTGAAATCCCGGAATCATTTTAAAGCTCGCATCACTGCGCATGTCGTATGGGCTAACTGCTACAAAATGATTATTCTTTTTATAAATCTTAAAATGTCTTGCCCATTCCCGCGCATTTTTCGGTGTCGGTTTCCCCATTCTCATATCATAGAGTAAAAGTTGCACAAAGATGACATCTTTACTGGGTAATTCTAAGCCTTTGGCATAAAGGGGAAATATTTTACGAAATGATTGTGAGTGTTTCTCGATGGCATTATTTTTAAATGCACCATAGTCATGTGCGCCTGAAAACGCTTGGCATGCAGGGCAGTTCATGCCAATAGGCTCTATAATAATGACCTTGCCTTTAAGATAGGATAGCTTAAAACTCTCACCATCTTGATCAATTAATTCTAAATCTGGATAAGCTTGATTAAGAATGGGTGGCCATGGATCAGGAAATCTGGTTTGAGTGTGCTCTGTGGCCCTAGACGTATTGAATAAGCTTGAACCACTATAGGAATAGAGCATCATGAGAAATGCTATAACGATGAGCAGTATTCGTATTTTTGGTAAGGCTAAGTTCATTTTTACATCATGTTACGTGCAGTTATAATTTGTATATTATCTTATGTTAGTATCACACATATACAGTATTTATAGAAAATATCATACAAATTTTCACCTTATTATATTGAAAAATAAGATAAAAATCTAAATAAACTCGAAACGATAATATTTGTCATAACGGCATTTTTGTGTTGTGATAAGAGGGTAAGGATGTGCACAAAGAAGGCATGTCAGGTTAATAAAGATTTAAATGAATCTTTGAAATATAGGTGGAAAAATGATTTGTCGAATTTCTAGTATCAGAAATTATAGTACTATTTTGGGTTCTCCAATACGTTATGTCAAAGGCACCTTGCTGTCATTTACATTTATTATTGTATTTTTTATGGGCACAGCATGGTCCTTTGAAAAAATATATAAACCAACAACTATAAATAACAGCGCACATATCTCCAATGCGCTGTATAATACTAAACTTCCCTCCTCCCCTGTGATGGACATGTGTAAATCTCTGCTCAAATCTACTCAACACATCTCTTCCCATATTTCTACAGGTGGAAGCCAGCGCGCGGCTGGTAAAATTGCTGCACTTGGTATTATTTTGGGTGTTCGTTTTGCTCTCGAACCAAAAAATAATGAAAATGTACGCGCAATGTCAGTAAAAAATCATGTTTTGAGACATCAAAAGAAAGTTTTAGGCAATCGCTCTGCTCAGGCGGTTATTGCTTATCGTCGATGTCAAAAAGAACATGCCCTGAATAAGGTAGCGACCAGTGCGTAAACCTAAGTATAAGAAAGCATTATTGCTTTCATCCTAAGATGTTGTGTCCTTTACGTCTCTTTGGCCGCTTTGTTGCAAAATGCACAAGGCGGCCTTTTTTTTGATGATCTCAAGGCTTTATCTTTAAAATAAACCGGCATACCAAAGAGGCGGGGCGATGCTTAATGTTCTGGAAAGCTCTAAAGTTGCCATAAATGTAACAATGGACAAGCCTAGCGTCCAATATAAAGTATTACCTAGTTTAGGTGGGGCGGTTTTCCTTATGCCGATCCGCGCGATGACCTTTTTAATTGCGGATGCGGAAATCATTTGAATGGTAATCACCCCCAGATAAAGGATGCTTAACAAAGCTAAAATATCAAAAACGAAATGTAAGTTTTGATTGGCAATATGCGAGACGAGCATTCCCCGAAGAGGGGAAAGAAAATATACGCTGTATAATGCTAAATTAAGAACACCAGAGGCAATAAGGCCGGTAAATCTTGGTTTTTTTGTAATATTTTTAAATGCCTGATCTGTCGTTTTTATGATCTCTTCGGCAATTGTATCTGACAGACCTAACGGATTACTCTTTCTTAACTTTGCTTTTGCTTTGCCAAGCGTATGCATTGTTGTATAGAAAACACCCTCTTTAATGGTTCTATATTCTGCAGCTTGTATCAGGTTATCGCCGACATCCCCACGTTGCTCTGCCGCGTCGGATAATTTTCTCAAGCCATTTTTAATTAGATCGTCTAAAAAAGGTGAGACATGGATAAGTCGCTCTTGTTTACCAAAAAGAAAAGTATAATAGCTTGTCCCTGCAATATTATATTCCATATGTCCATAAGGGAGCAGAACCTCATAAACGATAGGAATAATGTAATTGTTTCTCTTATTGTCTTCCTCAGCTTTTTTGGCTTTTTCTTCATCATCTGAATTGACCACGCTGTGGGTGGTTTCAGATATTTTTATGTCGGCGTGTTCACGAATTTTTACCCCGTGTTTTTCAATCATCGCCACGACTTTTTCCGGCAAACGCTTTTTTGGATAATCAAAGGCGGTTCGCACCTCTATTGTTAGAGTATATATTGTACTAACCCATGCGTTTCCTTTGCAATTTGGGCATGATGTAATGCCTTTGCTTCGACATGTTGGGCATTGAACGCGCCCACTTTGATTACATGTTTTACACGAAATATGTCCTTGTCCGTTGCAAATCGGGCACTGTATTTGATCGCCTTTTGGTCCTTGAATCATTTGTGCGCCGTTGCAATGTCCGCAATGTCCCATGCCCGATCCATTACACCGTGGGCATTGGTCTACGCCTTTACCTGCACAGGGATGGCATTTTATGGTTCCTGTCGCTTTACAGGTATGGCAGGGTTCATAGGTCACAAATTCCCTTTTCCAAAATGGCAGGGGGATTGTACTCTTATCTAGAGCAAAACCCTGATCATCGCGATTTAAAATAACCTCACGAATTTTCCGTTCCATACTACTATCTTGTGACAGGGTAGCATATTCGTTATTTATGGCTTCATTAACGGCCTGCTCATTCGCGACATGAATCGGCCCCTCCAAGCGTCCAGCAACCTTTCTGTGGCTGACTTTGGTAAGGATTGTCAACATGTTCTCGGCTTGAAAATGGAGGACTTCACCTTCAAATTTCTCCAGTATCACATCATCGGGGTTGAATTTGTTACCCTTAACCATTTTTTTGACTTTCGCCAATGCATTTTCTCTGTATTCGTCACTAATGGAGAATTCGTGAATTTCTGTGTCTTGTGGCGTGTTTATATCATTGGTCACAGGGATAGCCTCTGGCTTCTATTGAGAAAATCTGTATAAATAACAGATAAATATTTAGCAATATTACCGAATCCAGGGGGGTTATACAATGAAATTCAATTTTGACATCGAATGCACACCAGAGGAAGCACGCGCCTTTGTCGGTTTACCAAACGTTGCGCGTATGCAGGAGCGGGTTATGGAGGAATTGGAACAAAAAATGCAGGATAATATTCGTAATCTTAGTCCAGAGGAAATGGTGAAGACATGGATGCCTGCGACAATGCAAGGTATTGGTGATATGCAAAAAATGTTCTGGTCCCAAATGGGGGTAAATACTGCGGAAAAGCCGGAAAATAATGACTGATACAATTTATGCATTGGCAAGCGCACGCGGGCAAGCCGGTGTTGCGGTTGTTCGGGTTTCCGGCATGCATGCACTGGAAAGCCTCAAGGCATTTACAAATGATGCGGATGTTATTTATCGTCGCGCCCTTTTGCGTAAATTGATACGTCCCGTTTCACGTGAAACCTTGGATAATGCCATTGTTGTGGCGTTTAAATCACCATATAGCTATACTGGTGAGGATGTCGTCGAGTATCACTTGCATGGTGGTACTGCGGTGGTTCAGGGCGTTTTGGATGCGCTTGGTGCGTTAGATCATTATAGAATGGCAGAGCCGGGTGAGTTTACACGCCGTGCATTTGAAAACGGAAAAATGGATTTAACTGAAGCAGAGGCCATTGCTGATCTTATCCATGCCGAAACCCAGCTTCAGAAAGATCAGGCTTTGTTGCAGATGGGTGGCGCATTGGCGGAAATATATGATGGCTGGCGTGAGGGTTTAACCAAGATACTGGCCTATGTTGAGGCAGAGATTGAATTTCCGGATGAGGATTTGCCAGATAGTATTTTGCCAACAATAACACCAAAAATCATTGAAATGACTGCGGAGATTGACGCGCATCTAAATGACAACCGCAGAGGAGAGCGTCTGCGCGACGGTATTCATGTCGCAGTAATTGGCGCACCAAATGTAGGTAAGTCGTCTCTGGTTAATGCTTTGACGCGGCGTGATGTGGCGATTGTTTCGGACATTGCGGGCACAACACGCGATGTGATTGAGGCACACCTTGATATCGGCGGTTATCCGGTTATTTTGTCTGATACAGCAGGTTTGCGCCCAGAGCAGATCGGTGCGCAGGGGCAAGACTTAATTGAATCTGAGGGGATTAGGCGTGCGTTGAAAATTGCAAAAGAGGCAGATATTCGCGTTATTTTGTATGATGCAACGTGGGGTAAGCCGGATGAGCATAGTTTGGCTCTAGAACAACAAGAAAATACAATTGTGGTGATGAATAAGGTAGATAAAGAAATTAAATTAAATCACCCTGGCGACCCATTGCGTATCTCTGTTGTTAGAAATGAAGGCATAACAGAGTTTCTGGAGCGTTTAACACAGGTTATTCGTGGCTTGGTTGGTAAGAATGAAGCACCAGCTTTAACCCGACAACGCCACAGAGATGCCTTGGTGGATTGCCGTGCGTCGCTTGATCGTTGTTTGAAGGCGCCATTGCCAGAGTTGACAGCCGAGGATTTGCGCCTTGCTGTACGTCACTTGGGACGAATTACAGGCAGGGTGGACGTTGAAGATTTACTGGATGTTATTTTTCGGGATTTCTGTATTGGTAAGTAGATAAAAATTAAATATCTTGAGTGAAATCACTATGTTCGTGTGTGTGTTCAATATCTGGGTTTAGCGCGATAATTTTAGAAATATTGTCATTTGTAAGGTTTTCAATGAATTCTTGTGATGGTATGCGGATGTCTTCGATTTTGAGTGTCTCATCGTGTTTCTGGTGAGTTTCGATGATTTCTTCTGTTAAAGCGGTGTAGCTATTATTCAAGTGGTCTTGATACGGAGTTTGTCCGTCAAGAGGATCCGGCTCGTTCAGAGTATCTAAGGTGGATAAAGATGCAGAGGTGTCAGCGTAGCCTTGTTCTTCTAGGGCTTCTTCCTCTTCCATAGTGCGCTTCATTATATACATAATGATAGGAAGAGAGTAATTAAGACCTTCATAATAATCTTCAGGATTCTCTTTGTCTTCACCATTAAGTTCAGGAGACAAGGCGATACGCTCTACCAATGTTTGACCGCTTTTTCCGAATTGAGCTTCAAAGTCATCATGGATGATTTGATGCTCTTCTTTTCCATGATTGTTGATCATGACTTTAAGTTTATTAAAAAGTTCTTGAATCATAATTATTAGTACCATTCGCCGCTTGCTTCCATTTATATAATTCTTTTCTGGATAATATTGCAAGAAAAATGTATAGAAGTCGCAGAGATAAAGGAATTTTAGGCATGAATACGGATTTTGAGGTCATTGTCGTCGGTGGAGGGCATGCAGGGTGTGAGGCTGCCGCTGCTGCTGCGCGCACCGGTGCGAAAACGGCATTATTGACGCATAAGCTTGCCACGGTTGGCGCAATGTCATGTAATCCAGCGATTGGCGGGCTTGGCAAAGGGCATTTGGTGCGTGAAATTGACGCGCTAGATGGTGTGATGGCGCGGGTTATTGATCGCTCAGGCATACAGTTTCGTATGCTTAACGCCTCTAAAGGGCCGGCGGTTCGTGGCCCACGGGCGCAGGCAGACCGCAAGCTTTACCTGAATGCGATGCAGGAAATTTTGGGCTCATACCCTAATTTGTCATTGATTGAGGGGGCGGCGGATGACCTGATCCTTGATGATGATGGCGAGATATGCGGTTTAAAGACACTGGATGATGTTGAGTATGCTTGTCAGGCTGTTGTTCTGACGACGGGTACGTTTTTGCGCGGTATTATTCACCGAGGCGAAGAAATGAAACCAGCAGGCCGTGTTGGAGAAGCGCCAACAATCGGGCTGGCAGAAACGCTAGAGCGTCTTGGGTTTCCCTTGGGCCGCCTAAAGACTGGTACGCCTGCGCGCCTTGATGGGCGGACGATTAACTGGGATATTCTGGACGAACAGCCCGGCGATGAGACCCCTGTTCCGTTTTCTTATCTGAATGATAAAATAACAGTGCCGCAAATTCCATGCTATATCACCCATACGAACGCGCAAACACATCAGATTATTCGAGATAATTTAGAGCGCTCCCCTATGTATTCTGGGCAAATTGAATCGACTGGCCCACGCTATTGCCCGTCAATCGAGGATAAGGTGAGCCGCTTTGCCGATAAATCCCGCCATCAAATTTTCCTAGAGCCAGAGGGCTTGGATGATGACACGGTTTATCCCAATGGGATTTCAACATCTTTGCCTATTGATGTGCAGGATGCATTTATTCACTCAATTAAAGGGTTGGAAAATGTAAAAGTGATCGAATGGGGCTATGCAATTGAATATGATTACTGTGATCCGCGGGATTTGAAGAAAACGCTGGAGTCCAAGAGGTTACCCGGCTTGTTTTTAGCGGGGCAAATCAATGGAACAACAGGATATGAGGAAGCCGCGGCGCAAGGATTAATGGCGGGCATTAATGCCGCAAAGCAGATATACGCACTGAATCGTAGCGTTTCACGTGAAACAACCGAGACTTTTATCCTTGATCGTGCCGATGCCTATATTGGTGTTTTGATTGATGATTTAACGACCAGAGGCGCGCCAGAGCCGTATCGCATGTTTACCAGCCGTGCAGAGTATCGCTTGCGCTTGCGTAGCGATAATGCTGACCAACGCTTAACGGATAAAGGTATTGCCGCAGGGTGCGTTGGTGAATTTCGTGCCAAGATATGGCAGAAAAAATCAAAAGCTCTTAAAATTGCACGAGACATGGCAAAAACATTAAGTGCTACACCCAATGAACTTGAGAAAAAAGGTGTGCGCGTGAACAAGGATGGCGTGCGCCGCAGTGTCTCGGCTTTACTGTCTTATCGGGAAATCACATGGGATGATTTGGCGGCGATCTGGCCAGAGCTAGCGTATGTTGCGCTTGATATTCGTGAGCAAATAGAGATTGATGCCCTGTATGCAGGATATATGGATCGCCATGATGCGGATATAGCGGCGTTCCGCAAGGATGAAAACTTGATGCTGCCTAAGGGCTTGGACTACGGAGAGATTGGCAGCTTGTCAAACGAAGTACGTCAGAAGTTGGAACATGTGCGCCCAATCACACTGGGGGAAGCGTCGCGTATTCCGGGTGTTACGCCTGCGGCCGTGGTTGCTTTGTTGCGCTATGTTAAGAAACCGTCTCAAAAAGCGTCAAAGAAAAGAAGAATGGCGTGACTGTGCGTGCGGTGCTAATCTCTGTCGAATAGATCAATGATTGAAAGGGTGCTTAGGTATGACCGTCAAATATTCAGAATTAAGTCCAAAGGATGCCTTGCGTGAACGTGAGAATTTCGAATTTTTAAATAAAAGTGATTTAATCGAGGGCAGTAATTATAACGCCGTTGTTGATATGGGCGTGCCTTTCTTGGCGGCAGACCAATTGCCAGAATTAATGAATGATAAGCGCCCAATTGCGCTTATTGGTGGCGGCCCCACCCTCAGAGACGATGATGATAATGGCAAAACGATCTTGCAAAATTTAAATGAAAATAATGACGTTATTAAGGTCGTAACAGGCAGTGCCCATAAAAAAATCACTGATGGGGATTTAACAGGTGTCGAGTATTGTGTTATTGGTTTTGCGGCAGATACTATGTGCGAATATATCGAACCACAAGAAGACATCACCTATATTGTTGCGGCGCAGTCAGATCCCGCGATATTCCAGAAAATCCAAGACGTTGGCGCGAAGGTTTTTGCGGTGAATGGCTATATAGAGGGCATCGATCAAAACGCCGATAACTTATTAGGTGTTGGCAGTACGTCTGCGACAGCTGGTTTGGCTGTATTTTCAGGCCTTTTGGATCGTAAAGAGTTTCAATTCTATGGCGTGGACAGCTCTACGTCATATTCATATGATGTCCCTGACTTTAAACCGAGTGAGATACTGATTGTATTAGAGGATGGACGGAATTTTACTGTTGATAAAGGGTTCTATAACGAGCAAACAGACGACCTTATTCAATTTAGAGATGATTATCCTGACATCAAAATGGAGTTTTTTGGTAAGTCAGTGAATGCCGGCTTAATAAATGATGTTGCGGTGGGTAACGATCATAATGCCCATCTGGATAATGATAATACGTTTGATCCTGAATAAGAGTGCAAATAAAATGATTTACCAAAAGAGTGATTTTAAGAAGGTGGTTGAGATCTCGGACGAGGCATTTGAGAAGGTTGAGATCTATCATACGCTGTTGCTGAAATGGAACAAGACAATCAATCTGGTCAGCTCTAAAAGCATCGACCAAGCATGGCACCGACATTTCATTGACTCCGCGCAGCTTTCCAAAGAGATACCAGAGGGTACAAAGATATATGCGGATTTAGGGTGCGGCGGCGGGTTCCCTGGGTTGGTCTTGGCGATCATGAACCCCGATTTAGACGTGCATCTTGTTGAGTCAGATGAGCGAAAAGGACAATTCATGCGCAGCGTTGCGCGGGAAACGGGTGCGTCAAATGTCACGATCCATACCAAACGCGTGGAGGCCGTGACAGGTGATTTTTGCCCTGACTTTGTAACCGCACGTGCCTTGTCTTCTTTGGAGAAATTATTTGATTATTGCCTGCCTTGGGCGCAAGAGAATACAGATATTCGCTTTTGTTTTATGAAGGGGGGGCGTGCGGATGAAGAGATTACACAGGCGCAAAAACGCTATTCTTTCGGTTACAGATCAGTCCCTAGTTTGACAGATGATAGCGCGCAATTGCTGTTTATCGAAAATTTGACTTGTGCATAACCTCTTGCGCGATCAGAATTTTTCTATCTGGATTTCACGAATCTTCTTACTATGATTCAATCTAAAAAATTATTTTAAAATAGAGGTGCAAAATGGAAGCAGAATCAGGTGGTTTGGGTCTTGGGTTAAACGCCCTGTTTGATGAGGAAGAAAGCGCCTCTGTCGTTGCAGCAATAGAAGAGAAAATTGAGAGCGAGCCAGAAAGCGCGCGTAAACGCGTAACTTTAGGTGTTGAGCAGCTCTATCCCAGTGAGTTCCAGCCGCGCCGTATTTTCAGCAGCGAAAGCCTGAGTGAACTGGCCGGATCTATTGAACAATATGGTGTGTTACAGCCTTTACTGGTGCGTGAGAACCCATCCAATCCAGAGCAATTTGAAATTATCGCCGGAGAGCGTCGTTGGCGCGCCGCGCAAGAAGCGCAGCTACATGAAGTGCCTGTTATTGTTTTGGATATAAGTGAGCTGGACGCGTTTAAAATTGCGTTGATCGAGAATTTACAGCGCGAAGATTTAAATGTTATTGATGAGGCTTTGGGTTATCAACGTTTGTTGGATAATTATAACTTAACCCAAGACGAGCTTGCCAAAGCAGTTGGAAAAAGTCGCCCACATATTACCAATACCGTGCGGTTACTGACGTTACCAGATGTTGTTCAGGCACATGTTGGCGCAGGTGATATCTCCATGGGACATGCGCGCGCGTTGATTACTGCGAAAGATCCGGAAGCTTTGGCAAAACAAGTGATTTTAAAAGGACTTAGCGTTCGTCAGACGGAAAAGCTGGCGGCGGATAAAAAGGGTGTTCCACAGAAAAAACGTACAACAGAAAGCACAGCGGTAAGTGACAAGGATTCAGATACTGTTGCACTTGAAAACGACATCAGCAATGCCCTTGGTATGCGTGTCATAATTGATAGCGCTGACGGGAAAAGCGGGAAGCTGTCTGTTGAGTTTAAATCTCTGGATCAGTTGGATGAGGTTTTACACCGTCTTGCACATTTCCCCGGATCACGTTTGAACGGCTAAAAGTCCTTTTATCTCTGGGCATAATATGTTAAGTAAACGCTGCGTTTGCATTGAAACAGAGGATAGTTCTTATGGCGAAGTCAAAAAATGAGAAAACATTATTAATTGGTAAATTTGAAGATGCCCATGTTTTGGTTGGCGATACGTATGCAAAATCGCAAGATCCTGATGATCTGAAAAAGCCATTTCATGATGTTGATTACAAAGGGATGACATATCGTTTTGTTAATTCAGATCAGCTAAGTGATGAATCGATTAAAACATTATCACAGCAAAAAAACGCACATGTGTTTGGCGGTGATTTGAAGGGCATGATGATTAGTGTAACAAGCGGCGGTATTCGCGCAGAGCATGTCCCAGAGTTAATGCCAGAAGTTTAGCGTGCATGTTCCCGGAATCACGCTTGAGCGGGTAACGTTATCAAGAGTTTAAGTATAAATTGAATTAATAGGGTCTAGACCTCACAAACTATCTTATGCCTTCATTTAAGGATAATTCCAAGCCAACAATTGGGAATATGCTTGAAGAATTATGCACCAATAATGATTATATATTTATTGGTGATGTTCATACGAATAATAATTCATATGAGTTTCTGGCCAGACCAGAAGTAATGCAAACCATGGCAAAATGTGGGGTTACAGTAATTGATACTGAGCGTCTTATGCCAGAAGTTGTACATGTTATTGACATGTATAATGATAATAAAATTACATCAGACACTATGAAATTTTTTGTCACAGACATGTATGGCACGATCAATCATGAAAATCCTGATCTTGAAAGAGCACTAGAACTAGAAGTGAGTATTATTGAGCAGGCAAAAGAGTTAGGCATATCTATCAGGTCAAGCAATCATATGTTTCCCGATCTTTCGGAAAAAGAATTTGCTATACAATCCGCTTATGAAATTCCTTTGCTTGAGCATCTGGCTTTGATGGTTAATGATATTCCCAATTTTTCTAAGTTAAGTGACCAAGAGCAAATTCTTCGAATAGGCAGGACAAAAAGAGAGTTTAGAAAAGAAAATCCTGAACTTTATAACGCAAAATTGCAGATAGAAGAGGTTACGGATAGTAGCACCAAAGAAATTGCCAAATTCCCTAAACTGCTCAGAAAGAGGTAGAGAATTTTTTGATAGAGATGGGAGAAAAAGGATCATTTACTAAGGATGATTTTAGCACCATGTCAAAAGATGCGCAGTCTGTTTTGCGTATTGTTTTTGATAAGTCAGAAATGAAAAGACGTTTTGATAATGATCCTGCTGTTGCTCAACGTATGAGCGACGCGCGTGGAGAGGGAAAGTTAGTTAGTGTTTATGGGGCATTCCATTTCGATCGTCAAAAAGGTGACATAGATGCATCGTTAGGCGAAGAGAGAACGGCAACAATACGCATTAACAATGATGGTAATAATTTCATGACTAATTTAAGTTCTGAATTTGATAAAGTTCAAGCATTGTATGGTTATGACATGAGCGATACTCCCGATGTCACGATTGATCTGTCAGAAGGGTCATGGACAGATAAAGAGGGTAATGTAATTAAGTTTAGTATTGATGATGCTCCGTCTTTTTCAAATACTATTTCTACGCAAGAGCTTGGTGATGATCTAGCCATTCCAAAAGGTTAGTTTGATCTTTCTAAATTTCTAATGATGCGCTTTTAGCGAGATCTTCCGGTGATAAGTGTAATGTGGATTGCAACGGCTCACCCTCAGGCAGGCGGCATGGGTTTTTGGGGTCTAATTCATCCATAAAAGGTTTTCCGCGTTCGAAATGCGTAACCTCGAAAACAGTTTTTATTATATTTGCGAAGAGATGGTAGGTTACAGATGCGCTTGTGTCGGGTATGCTTTGCATGACGCTTTTTTCTATATGATCCGGCATCTTAAATGCTCCATGATTTTTCAGAATTTCCGCATCATATGTTCCAGATTTTATGTCATCTATATAATTCTCAACAAGGCTTAAGCCACGATTATTTTCCTCGTTGTGGGTTTTGGA
This sequence comes from Zetaproteobacteria bacterium, assembly GCA_002747015.1. The sequence continues at coordinate 108,366 of NVXI01000004.1, read as the reverse complement.
GATGAGGTAATTTTCCGGACATTTAGGATAAGCGCGTGGATTTTCCTCATGTGTTATTTCACTAAATCTGGCGCAGATGGTATCTCTGTTAAATTCCCTAAGCAGGCTTTCCTTACTGTATTCTGGGTGACCTTGTATGAAAATCTCGCTTATGCCGTCTTTGCTGGATGCAAGGAAAACACCATTATCTGCGCTGTCGATTAGTAACTTCATATCAGCATCTAATACTTGTTCCCATGATATATCATACCATCTTGAAAATGGTTCGTTGAAATTAGAGCTAATCCCTTTTGTGAGGGGGCTGGTTATATTTGTTTTTTCCATAGGAAAAATGCCATGTTTTTTTTCGTCCAGCTTTTGACGTGAGGTATCGTATTTTGCTTCGAACAGGGCGTGCCCCGCCATGCAGGAAAATATCTTTGTCGTTGCTCCTTCATGTTCCAAAATTGTTTTAACCGCGGGGAGTAATGCATCATAATCACCAGAGCCACTAACAATAATGATGTCTGGTTTAATCTCGTCCAGTTTATCCAGATGGTGGTAATTATCGATCACATATTGTGTATGTGCGCCGTAATCAATGTCATCGACGTAGAAAGTATGAAGAACAACATTTCTTGAGCCTGCGGCCTCAGCCATTGGACCTGCGAGTTGTGATGGAGTTTGGCGCACCGCACCTTCTGGCATTGCATTTATAACGGCAATATGAAGTTCGCGTTCATTGCTGTTTTCTGCTTGTTCTAATGTTAATGTGTTTACCTCTTTGCGGCGCATGTAATCATGCGTGAATTTATCGCTGGTAACTAAGGACATTTGTACTCAAACCCATTTTTATGTTCTGCACAATTTATTAAAAAGTGCAGAATCATTAATAATAATATCAAAACAGGGAGAGCTAAAACAAAAGCCGTAAACCGCCGCGCTTGATCCTAAATTTAGGATACCACGGGCGAATTTTTGTGCCGTGGCGCTTTAGCTTTTTTAACATGGTGCAAGCTGATCCTTCAAATCCCATGACTGCATAAGCAATATCTAATCTATAATATAGTTACGTATAATTAGTCAATAGAATTATGTACAACGAGTTGCTTTCTCGGTGTGGCCGGATGTGCCAAATCTGTTTTCTAAAACGTCGAATACTTCGGTTGGCGATATATTGTGATGGGCGAGCATTACTGTGAGGTGGAACAACAGATCGGCGGCCTCAGAACGGATGTTTTTTTGTGTATCCGCATCATCATGATTTTTATCGAGCAATAACGCTTCATCGATAAATTCTTGTGCTTCTTCTAAGATTTTCTCTGCAATTTTTGGCGAGCCTTTTTCATAGAGGCTGGCGACATAGGATTTCTCACCGGTCGTGTTTTTACGGGTTAGCAAGACTTGATATAATGCATCTAGGATATGGTCGCTCATTTTTGACTCTCTTTTATTTATATTGCTATAATAACGACAAAATATAACGGGTTGCAATATGAGTTCTTTAGTTCAGGTAGATAAGCAGGTTGCTACGCAGGCAGAGGATAGTCATATCCTCGATGAAGTACGATCATTATCTGCTCCCCTTGGGATTCCAACTCTTGTTCTTATGCAGGAAGATTTTTCAGTATGTAATTATCGCCCCCTTGATATAGGCAGGATGGAAAGAGCATTAGCAAAATCATTTGATATTTCTTTTCCAAATATTGATGCTTCTAGTCAAGGTAAGGCCATAATTAAAAATAATGCCATTGTTCGTGTATCTAGTAAGTTAGTAGAATTTTTATCTGATAAAACCGTATTTAACGCGAGTGCTTATCGCGTTAAATCACCTGGTTTTCCAAACTTTGCAGATAATTATGATCCAGAGGAATATAAGCAACCATTAGCAAGTTTTGTTATTGCCCCTCGCTCTGATATGCAGGGTAATAATTTTTTGGTTTCGTTAAGGAATTCAAAAAACTATGTGCCAGAATTACCCGGCTCTGCGGAGCAATGGCAATATAAAGCCCTATGGCATGAGATTGCGCATGGCGCAGGTGCGGGCGAGCCACAGGCAGATGCAATTTCTTCTGTTATGTGCCGCAAGTCTTTTGAAGATAATAGTGTGATTAAAGCCAATGCAGATGCGCGGGCGCTTAATAATATTTTTCATTATAGTGACAATAATGAGGTAGAAAAATATGGTTGGGGCATGGTGGAGGCTAATGACTATATCGTCAATTTACCAGATAAAACCATCAATGATATGAGTGAATATCAAATCCGTGATATTCGCTTTCAGAAATTTGATCCGCTTTCAGATAGTGTTCGTAATGTTGGAAAGTTATTGCAAAATTTGGAGTCTGAGGCATTTAAAAACAGAGATCTAGCGGCTTTGGCGATAACAGCACAAAAATTATACGATGATCCCAATGTAAAAGGTGATGAGAAACAGATATTAAATCGCTTTCTTCTGGCGTGTGAGCGTGTGTCTATTGGTGATGCGGCCTATGATGATAATAATAGGAATGTTCATTCCCGTTCATTACAAAGCGAGCATAATGACCCAATAACTTTTGAACGTGGTGAGCATATGCCAGGAACCGTCCCGCTTACTCTCGTACCGGAATAGAGGCGGCCTTCATTGCTGCTTTTGCTTCGGCAATTGTGTATTCACCAAAGTGAAAGATTGAGGCGGCGAGCACCGCACTTGCGTGGCCTTCGATTACACCATCGACCAGATGTTGCAAATTACCAACACCGCCAGATGCAATAACAGGGATACGAACCGCGTCTGATACCGCGCGGGTTAGTTCCAGATTAAAGCCTTGTTTCGTGCCATCACGATCCATAGAGGTCAGGAGCAATTCTCCCGCGCCATATTCTGCCATCTTTATTGCCCATTCAACCGCGTCAATGCCCGTGCCCCTACGTCCACCATGGGTGAATATTTCCCATCCGTCTGATCCGTCTTCTTTGGCTTTGGCATCAATGGCAACGACGATGCACTGGCTGCCGCATTTATTGGCTGCTTCCTTAACAAAGTCGGGGTTCGTAACTGCCGCGGAATTAATGCCGATTTTATCCGCGCCGGCATCAAGTAAATTTCTGATATCTTTTAATTCACGCACGCCGCCGCCAACAGTAAGGGGAATGAAGACCTCTTCTGCTGTGGCGCGCACAACACCATACATTGTTTCGCGGTTATCGGATGTCGCGGTGATATCGAGAAAGCATAACTCATCCGCGCCTTGCTCATTATACAGTTTGGCTTGTTCCACCGGATCGCCGGCATCAACAAGATCAACAAAATTAACGCCCTTAACCACACGGCCATTTGCGACATCAAGACAGGGAATTATTCGTGTTTTCAGCAATAGCTATTCCTCTATTTATTTGATTCAATTACATCTGTCCTGAAACAACTTTAATCGCATTGGCAGGGGTAACGCGTCCATCATAAAGAGCTTTGCCCACGACAACGCCCTCAACGCCGTATTGTGCTGCGTCACGGACGAGTCTTAAATCATCGAGTGATCCAACGCCGCCAGAGGCGATAACAGGGATAGATGTGCTTTGTGCCAGTGCGATTGTGGAGACAACATTAACGCCTTCTCCCGTGCCGTCACGATCTATATCGGTGTAGATGATTGTAGAAACGCCGACATCTTCGAACACTTTTGCAAGCTCCGTTGCCAGCATGTCAGATTCCTTGACCCAGCCCTCAACCGCAACTTTACCGTTGCGGGCATCAATGCCAACGACAATTTGCCCTGGAAATTTATAGCAGGCTTTTTTAACAAGATCAGGATCACGCACGGCAATTGTGCCAAGGATCACACGACTAACCCCTTCGTTCAGCCATTTTTCGATCTGTGCGATTGTGCGGATGCCGCCGCCAAGTTGCACAGGAATATCAACGGCCTCAATAATTTTTCGAATGGCTGAATGATTGGCTGGCGCGCCGTTAACTGCGCCGTCCAGATCAACAACATGCACCCATGAAAAACCACTGCATGCCCATTCTAATGCCTGAGCTGCCGGATCATCATTGTAAATTGTATCTTTGTTCATGTCGCCTTTATACAGGCGTACACATTGACCATTTTTTAAATCTATAGCAGGGTAAATTATCATAAGAGATACTTAGCAAAACACATGATCGATAGCAAGTGATGAGCTGGGTACATGGTTAAAAATCTGAAAGCCGATTATTTTATAACCTTACAATAATAATATCCCTTTAGAACCTGATCATTGACCTTGGCATAATGTGGGTGTTCGCCAATACGCGTGTAATTCATACTTTCATACAAAGCCATGGCACCGGTTAGTGTTTCGCGGATATCGAGGTTAATAACTTCAAAACCTTCTGTTTTTGCATATTCTTCTGTGGCTTCGACAATCATTTTGGCAAGACCATATCCGCGTGCCCATGGCGCTACAAAATTTGTGGTCAGTTGCACGGCAAAACTCTGTGCTTCGTTATTACGAGGAGGGTGCAACAATTGGCATGTGCCGCAGATGACGCCATCAAGGCGCGCCACAAATAATGTGCGCGCAGGTATAACAAGGACACCTTCCCAATAACGCTCCAGCACATCACGAGGTGGAATTTTAACCCATCCGAAACCACCACCATCTTCAATCGCGGCGTTGGTCGCATCGCAAAGATCATTTAAATCCCCGGCATTAAACTTTTGAATATGTTCTACTGTTGGGCTGGGGTTTATTGGCTTTAGGATTGTTTGATCGCTCATTCTATATTCCTTTACGTGCCTTTAATAGTTGCCTTCGAAAATTCTTTTTTTATGGTTTCCAGTCCAGAAAATTCGATAGTAACTTTAACCCAGCTTTATGGCTTTTTTCAGGATGAAATTGCATCCCGATCATATTATCACGCCCGATGATCGCCGGGATAAGGCCACCATATTCTGTCATTGCTAGGCAATTATGATTATATATACATTGAAACATAAAAGAGTGAACAAAGTAAAAATTTTCTGAAGAATCTGTGTTGCGTAGCACAAAATGGCGGTTGTCTTGCTGGTCATTTGCAGAGAGGTAATGCAGCTCGTTCCAGCCCATATGCGGGATTTTCAGCGATTTATCATTAGGCTTGATTGGGATAACATCCCCTTCGATCCAGTCCAGTCCAGCGGTAACGCCGTGTTCCATTCCCCGCGCAGCCATAAGCTGCATTCCGACACAAATACCAAGAAAGGGTGTGGCTTTTTTAATAACAGATTCATTAAGGGCATCAATCATCCCGTCAATTGCGCTCAACCCGTTCATACAATCACGGAAAGCCCCCTGACCGGGCAAGACGATTCGATCCGCATTTAATAAGTCTTCCGGACGATTACTGATCTTTACGGTGGTATCTGTACTGACATGCTCAAACGCCTTCGCCGCCGAACGCAAGTTACCAGAGCCATAGTCAATAATAATGATCGTTTCCATGCCCTCTTTATAGCGTCTCAGTTTAGAATGTCGAGAAGGTTTTTGTTGACATAACCACAGATTTTCTGAGAATATAGTATCATGGATTACCTGTTTAATAATAAGTCATATCCGATTGTGACATCCGAGGCGCAAGTCATCGAAGCATTGAAAGAAGATAACGCCACAACGCGTGCGGTTATCTTGCGGGATGATGTGGCATGGCAGACGGAAAATGAAATATTTGGTGCGGGAATTACGATGAAGGATGATGCCCGAGCCGCGTGGGATTATGTTGAAGATGATCCCTCTGGTCGTTTTCCTAGAAAAATTGCCGGAAAAGTATCATATCAGGACGTTGTAAACGTTGCAGATGTATTGAGGGAAGCAGGCGAGGCCAATATCATCGTTGATCCGCAGGCCAGTCGATTATTCTCTGACAAGGCGAATTATCTTCGCGCGATGTATCAACGTGTGCATGATGCTTGTTTTGGTAAGGAAAATGATGAAACAACGGTTGGCCACCTTATGTTTACACCAAAACATGGTGAGGGACGCAGTCCAATGATGCATGTTGATAATGTGCAATTAACGTTGCATGTGACGTTTGCCGGTGCGACGCTGAGTCTTTTAAATGGTTTTACATCGGAAACACAGTGGAAATATATGAACTCTAGCGGAGTGATGCAGGCTCAAGAAAAAGAAAATGATCGAGCGCTTACGATTTTAACGCAGCAATATAGCGAAGAGTTCAGCAGCGCAAAACTGGGCGATGCGATCTTCATGAAAGGACAGAGAGGCTTTGATCTGGAAGACCCGTTAATCAGAAATACGATGGCGGTTCATGCGTCTTCCCCGTATATTTCAAGCTATGGTCAGGCGGCTGCGATCTTTTATTCAAAGAAAACTCTCGACATCATGTGAGCGTCGTTTTAAATCTATCGCTATGGATATAAATTTATATAAATGGAATGAAACCGATCCGGAGACGAAGCGTCGCATTATGCGCCGCGCGCAAGCCGATATCGACAGCGTTTGTAAAATCGTGCAGCCAATCATTGATGATGTTCGTGCCAATGGTGATGATGCGCTTAAACGCTATGCCAAAAAATTTGAACAAGCAGACATCGAAAATATCAAAGTAACGCCCGAAGAATTCGCACAGGCGGAAGAAAATCTTGATGATGATCTAAAGGCGGCCATTAAAAAATGCGCCGATAATGTGCATAAGTTTCACGTGAAGCAAATGGATCGCGTCGAAGATCGTTGGATGGAAGAGATCGAACCCGGTGTCTGGGCGGGCGAACAGGTCAGCGCAATTGACTCTGTTGGGCTTTATATTCCGCGTGGTAAGGGTGCGTTTCCTTCTGCGCTTTATATGCTTGGTATTCCTGCGGTGATTGCGGGGGTGAAAACAATTGCGGTGGTCACGCCGCCGATGGCCAATGGCAGGGTTGATGATGCGACCCTTTATACTGCGAAATTATGCGGGATTGAGAATGTTTATAAATGCGGTGGCGCACAAGGCATTGCCGCACTGGGTTATGGGACGCAAACCGTGCCGCAGGTAAAAAAAGTTCTTGGGCCAGGCAGTCCATATGTTGCGGCGGCAAAACGCATATTGTCGGATATTATGGATCCGGGTATGCCCGCGGGGCCGTCTGAATCTATCGTTTTGGCGGATGAGCATGCCAATCCCGATAACACGATTTTGGATGTCCTGAACGAGGCAGAGCACGGCATGGATAGCGGCGCATTACTGGTCACGCATGATGTGGCCTTGGCAAAATATGTGCAGAAAAATATGCCCGACGTGATTAACAGCCTGCCTGAAAAGCATCGCGATATTTGCGCCCATGTCATGGCAGGATCAGACGATAGCTATGGTGGGATTATCCTGACCGAGAGCTTAGAAGCCTCCATCGCGTTTAGCAATGAATACGCGCCAGAGCATCTACACCTGAAAATCAAAGACGGTGAAAATTTTCTGGATAAATTGCCCCATGCGGGTGAGATATTGCTTGGTGAATATACACCATCCAGTCTTGGGAATTACGGCATCGGTGTGAACCATGTGTTGCCAACAGGCGGCTGGGCGCATACTTATTCCTGTACATCTGTTTGGGATTTCCTAAAGCGCACCTCGATTTCGCGCTGTGATAAGCAAGGATTTGAGAGCCTGAAAGACGCGGTTTGCACAATGACAGATTACGAAAACTTTCCCGCCCATGGCGAGGTTTTAAGACGGCGTAAGGTTTAGAACATTGACCAGAAGACGTAATAATTCCCCCAAACAACCAAAGACCGATGCCATTCATTATATGACGCCGAAGGGCCATGCGGTTTTGGATAAAGAAATGGATTGGTTGATTCACGAGGAACGGCCGAAAATTTGCCAGATCGTCTCTTGGGCGGCGGGTAATGGTGATCGCTCTGAAAATGGTGATTATATCTATAATAAAAAACGCCTGCGTGAGATTGATGGGCGCTTACGTTATTTAAGGAAAAAGCTGGAGAATACCAAGATTGTTGATCCGAAAGATCAGCAGAATATAGAGCGGATTTATTTCGGTGCGCGCGTTACCTATGCACGAGAGGATAACAGTGAAATTATCGTCCATCTGGTTGGCGTGGATGAGGCGGATTTTGATCAGGGAAAAATCAATTGGCTTTCCCCCGTTGGTCAAGCGATGTTAAAAGCCGAAGAAGGCGACATCGTGAAGGTGCGCACCGACGCAGGTATAGAAGAAATTGAAATTGTCGAAATTTCTTACCCGCTGGATTAGGACTTAACGGCCAGTGATCTAGAAATATTTGACGTGGACGCCCATGTTTTGTTAATGTCCGCGCGTTATACTGCTATTGGGCTTAAGGTTATAAAAAAAATGACAATAAAAAATCACGAAAATATACTGGGCGCGGGTGGCCTAAGCCATGAGGAGCAGTACAATAATGCCGCGAAATATCTTGGCGGGATAGGCGTTGAAAAGAATTACCCGATGGCAGTCAGGTTACTACAAGACCTTGCCGATAGCGCATATATGCCGGCACAAAATGCGATGGCAAATATTTTTGAGAAAGGTAAATTTGGCGTTGAAAAGGATATGCTTGCAGCGGTTGATCTCTATGCAGATCTTGCGCGACAAGATTATAAGGGCGCGCGTGAACGCTTGGAGCGACTTGTCGATAAAAATGTCGCATCAGCGTTCCTTGGCGTTGGTGCGTTATATCAAGATGGTGATGGCCCTTATGAACAAAGCGATCTATTCGCCGATAAATTTACTAAAAAAGGAATGGCAATATATTGTAAGTCTATATTATCTCAGGACGAAAACTCTTCTTCTGCGCTTTCGGAATTGATTGCGTTATCTGATGATGGGGGTGAGCGCGCCCGTGATGAGCTTATAAATATCAGGCAAGAAGCCGATTTTATAATTAACAGTGATGCTTTCTTACTTCACGGTAGTTTAAAGACAGAATTTGATCAAGATAATGTGCAAAGGGATGAAGACCTTAAAAATGTTCGCGCGCGCATTTCAGGATTTTTAGGCGATCAAAAATCTATTGCAGATCTTACCGAGAGTAAATTTTTCGGTAAGATTGATCTGGTTAATGATCTATAACGCCCCCTTTGTACTGGGGAGTTGATTGGCCGCGCGTGGGTCTGTTTCCACCGCCATACGCATTGATTTGGCGCAAGCCTTAAAAATGCTCTCGATAATATGGTGATTGTTAAATCCACAAATATTGGTGATGTGCAGTGTTAATCCACCTGCCCCTGCGAGAGCCTGAAAGAATTCACGGAACAGCTCAGTATCCATTTCGCCGAGGCGATCAATTGAAAATGATGCGTCCCAAACCAGATAAGCGCGGTTTGAGAAATCCAGCGCAACGGATGAGCGTGCCTCGTCCATCACCAAATCAAAATGCCCATAACGGCGGATGCCTGTTTTGTCACCGATAGCTTGTTTTAACGCTTGGCCCAGTGCAATTCCGGTATCTTCCACCGTGTGATGTGCATCAATATGTAGGTCGCCTTTGGCCTTGATCGTTATATCAATCAAAGAATGGCGCGCCAGCTGCTCCAACATATGGTCGAAAAACCCGATGCCGGTATTGATGTCGGCCTTGCCCGTGCCATCAAGGGTGATTGAAACCTCAATCGATGTTTCGTTTGTTTTGCGGGTTACTTGGCCTGTGCGCTGCTTGCTCATTATTTTTCTCGTCTAGTGTCTTATGTATTTTTCAGGTACGGTTATAGCTTGAAAACTATAAACTGTAAAACTTATCAAAGTCTTATCATAAAATGATTATGCGCTCTATCGTAAAAAAATATCCGCTTATTGCTTCGATTCTGATGATTGGTATGGTCGCCTCATGTTCCAATGTGCAAAAAGCAGAGTTCGTACCCAGTCTAGATCATCCTGAAGACGCGTACCCTGCGCCGATAAAATTTACGAAATTAAGAATGAAATTACCTGTCGGGATGGAGATGGGCATTTATCGCCATCGGTGCTTTATGTCGTTTACCGAGGTCGGGCGTAATTACCTGAAGGGTAATATCAACCAGCCATTGGTTGATGATAGCTTCGTCGAGGCATTAGAAGCCCAAGGGTATGATCTGGTCAGCCGCCTTAACCTTTCTTTTGTTGAAGAAGCCGAGGTCGAGAGTTTACGCTCTGAATATAAGGTCAGCGCAAAGATTATTGACGCGCAAATTGACGTGTGTAAAACGCCCAATACGGTTCTTGAGCTTCCTTTCGTTGATCCATTATTTGCGGAAACGGGCGGCCTGAGCGGTAAGCTGTTCCTAAAAATTGAATGGGGTGTATGGGATAATTTGCATCGTAAAACGGTTTATAAAACAACCACCGAAGGCTACGTTCATAGCAAGAGCGCAAATATAGAAGGTGTTACTCTGATGGTGAATGAGGCCTTTGCCATGGCCGCGCATAATTTGGGTGCGAAAAAAGAATTTCATGATTTGATATTCTATGGCACGAAACCACCTCAAGATTGGAATAAGCGCAAAAAGCATGAAAGCCGCCCACGGGTTTTTGATCCGCGAGAAGATGTATTCATATCTAATCGGCCTTTATCCAACATCCCTCTTACCGATCATATAGAACGTACAAGGCGCGTCGCAGTGATGGTACAGGCGGGATCTGGGCATGGATCTGGTTATTTTATCAGCCGCCAAGGGCATATTATTACCAATGCGCATGTTGTTGGTGATGCAATGCGGGTGCGCATTGTAACGGCGGGGCGTAAGGATAAATTGATCGCCGAGGTTTTGCGCAAAAGTGCGCGTCGCGATGTCGCGTTATTAAAATTGGAAGAAATCCCCGAGGGTATGGAGATCGTAACTTTGCCGATTAAAACGCAGTGGCCAAAGGTTAGTGCAGATATCTATGCGCTGGGTGCGCCACAGAAAACAAGACTGCAAGATACGCTGAGCAAGGGCATAGTCAGTGCGCATCGCAAGGGTTATAAGATATTTGGTACAAAGATGGATTTTATTCAGGGCGATGTCGCCATTCATGGCGGCAATAGTGGCGGCCCATTATTGGATAGTAACGGTAATCTAGTCGGGATGAGCGTCGCGGGCTATAGCTATAACTTGCATCAAGCAGATGATGGCCTGAACCTTTTCATCCCGATTGAAGATGCACTGAAATATTTGGATATCACATTGGAATAAAGGTGCGTGTTTATGCATCTTCGGGAATAGCGGTTTTGATGATTGAATCACGATTTTTATAGCGATCATGAATGGTGACAAGGTTTTCGTACATACTCCAATCACAGATATCGCGCTTTTTAAACCACTGTAAAAGACAGATGAGCATTAATTCCGGCACACCGAATGTTTTTCCTAAATCACCTTGTTCGTTTAGATAAGTTAAACCGGCCTCTATACGGGTGAAGGAGCGCTTTAAATAGCCCTTATCAGGGTCAAGGTCAGTGGTTTTCCCGAATATAAAGCGTAATACTGCGGCATCGGCGATCCCTAAAATTGTGCTGATGATATTTTGTTGCTCATCATTGATGGTGGTGTCGAAATCGGGATTGGCATTATCGCCTACTTTGTTGATTAAGTAGTTTACGATAATACGTGAATCAATAATGCTTTTGTCCCCATCATGCAGAACTGGTACTTTCATCAATGGATTATTGGCATTGACCAATGCGTTGGCTTGCTTACTCATATTGACGAAAAACCCTGTTTCCAGCAATTCATAAGGCTGATTCAGCTCTTCACATGCGGTACGTACTATTCTGACGAAGGGACTAGTTTGTGATCCGATGATTTGCATGTGGAAACCTCCTGTGGCGTCATTAAATATGCCGGTGATTATTTTATAAAATTATGCGGATATTATAAGAGCATACTTGACAGAGAGTCCATCCATCCATCATGATCGCCTGCATGACATATGATATTCAAGATTACGCAAATGCGCAAAAATGGCGCGGAACAACGATTATTTCTGTTCGTAAGGGCAATGACGTTGTGATCGCAGGGGATGGACAGGTTTCTATGGGGGATACCGTCCTGAAAGGTAATGCGCGCAAGGTGCGCAGGCTTGGCCGTGATAATGATATTATCGCAGGGTTCGCGGGATCAACCGCCGATGCATTTACGTTGTTTGAGCGTTTGGAAGCAAAATTAGAAGCACATCCAGGCCAATTGACACGCGCCTGTGTGGAGCTTGCCAAAGATTGGCGTACCGATAAATACTTGCGTAAATTAGAGGCCTTAATGGCGGTCGCGGATAAGGATGTATCTTTGATCTTGACTGGTAATGGTGACGTTGTTGATCCGCAAGATGGTTTGATCGGTATCGGTTCAGGCGGGAATTACGCACTGGCCGCTGCGCGTGCATTATATGATTTGGATGGGTTAACCGCGGAAGATATTGCGCGCAAATCTCTTAAAGTCGCGTCAGAGATTTGTGTCTATACCAATGAAAATATCACAATCGAAACGCTTTAAGTCTTTCGTCTTCGATCTTATATATCGTTAACCATCATTTTTGGTTTCTTATCGTGATCGTATTTATTTGTAATCTTAACCTCTATCACGTATAATTTTACGTAAAATATAATTAAAAAATAATGTATTGGGTGAAGAGATAAGCGAACAAAATCGTATTGAGAGTTGGAAACAAAATAACCCGCAAGGCTATGATAGAGCTTTGGAGGAAGAGAAAGTCGCCTATCTTGCCGTATGGGATTTTGATGGCGATAACCTTTCTAAAACTCCAAAAGAAAGAGAAGTCGTTGGGGAGAATCTGCCTGATAACCCTGATAAAATTGCACAGATGAAAGGTGAGCTTGTCGAGAGCTTAAGCCCTGAAAGTATTGATAGGCTAGATGCTGCAAGAACCATTCGTGATAATTTGTCTTTAGCCAATGAAATAGTTTCCAACCGTGATGTAATTGATAGTTATTCTGATGATATGGCGGCGGGCTTGTTTGATGATGTAAAACGTCTTGAGGGTGTGCATGATTTGAATGCGATGGATCTTGCCCAGCGTTATGGTCTTGATCTTGCCCCTGAAACGGTTGAGCGTATGGGCAACACGCCAGAGGTTAATGCACCTGAAGCCGTAGCGCTTGCTCTGGATAGTGCTCATAATATTCCGGTACTAGGTGGCATGTAAGGCGTTATTAACGCGCCTTGCCCCTATTGCTTTCCAGCAGCCAGATATTTTCTTTTGCTGCATATTTCCCTTTTATCCCACCCGGTAAATCTGTGCTTTCTAGGAATGTTAAATTATACCTATCGCCATAATGTTGGTTTACTTCCGCGTTATTAATGGAAAACGGAGGACCGTCCATTTTGCTTTGATTATATTCAAAGCAAAGCAATAATTGTGGCGCATTATTCGTGATTTCCATGAGGTGCGTGCTATATCGCTTTCGCATGTCTTTGGGCAGCGCGACGAGAGCCGCCCTGTCATAAGTGGCATTGATCGTCCCTAATATATTTTGAGATAAATTAAATATATCACCGACAAATATGTCTATATTTTCTGCGCTGTAATGCTCTAATTTCCCAACGGTTGAAATGCTTGGGTCTATCTTAAGTTCTGTAAATAATTGCTCGATGGCTGTTTTGCTTAGCTCCGCTCCGGCGACGCGATATCCCTTAGATAATAGCCAAGCGATATCAAGGGTTTTTCCGCATAAAGGCACAAATATACGCCCACCCTCTTTCAGACAAAGCGCACTAAAATATTTTACTAATTGGTGGTTGGCATCATCTTGGTGGAAGCCAATATTATGGTCTTTCCATCTCTGATGCCAAAAACTTGTCTCCATAATAACTCCTTTTAATGCTATTTTTTTGATGACGATGGAGGACAAGGCTTAAGTTTGGTTTTCGTCTGTTCCTGTCCCATCACCTCTGGTTTTAATCAAGGAGAAAACCACACCCGCGGTAAGAACGCTTAATGTTACGGTTAATGATACCGCCGGACTGATATGTCCGAACATTCCATTATAAAAGACCTTGCCACCGATAAATATCAAAACAGCAGAAAGCGCGTATTTCATAAGCTCAAAGCGTTCAATGACATGCTCAACCGCAAAGAATAAAGCACGTAAGCCCAGAACTGCGAAAATATTACTGGTAAATACCACAAATACATCCGTGGTAACAGATAGCGCGGCGGGGATGCTGTCTACTGCGAAAATCACATCACTGATCTCTATAACGATTAGTGCAAGCAAGAGAGGCGTTGCGATAAAGGCGGACTTGCTGCCTTTCTTTTCCTCATCAAGGCACTCGCTTTTGGGGACAATAAATTTATTACCGTGGATCTTAGGCGTAAAGGCAAAATGCTTTTTCAAAAACACGACCAGCGGTTTTTCCTCAAAATGATCGAGGTTATCGCCATCGTCCATGAACAGCATCCTGATACCGGTAAAGATAAGAATGGCAGCAAAAACATAGAGAACCCAATCGAAATTATGGACAAGTGCCGCGCCGGAACTGATCATAATACCGCGCAGGAAAATAACGCCGATAATCCCCCAAACCAATACGCGATGTTGGTATTCACGCGGAATAGAAAAGGCAGAGAATATAACCGACATGACGAATAAATTATCCAGAGACAGGCTTTTTTCGATCACATAGGCGGTGTAATAATTCATGGCACGATCTGCGCCGTAATGGTGCCAAACCAGTAAGCCAAAAGCGAGAGCAGCCGCGATGTACCACGCGCTTAATATTATGCTCTGTCTAAAGCCAATGACTTTATTTTCGCCTTTATTAAACAATTTTAAATCAATAAATAAAAGGATAGGAACAAGGGAAAAGAAAATAATCCAGTCTAATGTTTCCATAAGTGAAAAGGCCTTGTGTTGTGCGAATTTTATTTGTGCATCTAAACTTCGATCATTATGTAACATGAGTATATGAAAATTGCTATCAAAACCGAAATACCATGGTGGTTATTGATATAGAGGGGTATTCGTTGTCTTGTCGGATGCGTAAAATCTTGATAATTTTAACAATAGACCTTGCCATTTATGAATAGAAAATCTATTCAGGCAAGGTAGTGAAATATTTGAATTGCAGAAGAGACTAAATCATGTCCGATATTAGAAAAGATAAGCCACCTATTGTATCCGCCCTTTCCCCGCGTGAAACGGTGAGTGAGTTGGATCGTCATATCATTGGGCAGAATGATGCAAAGCGCGCGGTTGCGGTTGCGTTGCGTAATCGTTGGAGACGATCTAAGCTTGACCCTGAACTGCAAGAGGAAATTTATCCGAAGAATATCTTGATGATCGGGCCGACAGGTGTTGGTAAAACAGAAATTGCCCGTCGTTTGTCGAAACTGGCAAATGCCCCGTTTATTAAAGTTGAAGCCACAAAATTCACAGAAGTTGGCTATGTTGGTAAAGACGTGGAATCGATCATCCGTGATCTGACCGAGATTGCCATGCGCATGACGCAGGAAAATATGCGCAAAACGGTCAAGGTACAGGCCGAGATCTATGCGGAAGAACGCGTGTTAGATGCTCTTGTTGGTGATACGGCCGGTGAAGGGACACGCGCAAATTTCCGTAAGAAACTACGCGAAGGTGAATTGAATGATCGCGAGATCGAAATTGATGTCCTTGATAGTTCTAATCCGATGGGCAGCATGATGGATATACCAGGTATGCCT
The DNA here is from genome assembly GCA_002747015.1 of Zetaproteobacteria bacterium. The sequence goes on along the minus strand of NVXI01000004.1, from coordinate 92,776 downwards.
GGCGCATCCATGGGTATGATGAATTTGGGTGATATGCTGGGCAAGGGGTTTGGTGATCGCACAAAGAAGAAAAAATTAAGCGTTGAAGAAAGCTATGAAATCTTAATCGCCGAGGAATCCGATAAATTACTGGATAATGATAAAATCACGGCAAAGGCGCTGGAACTGGTACAGCAAAGCGGTATCGTCTTTATTGACGAGGTTGATAAAATCGCTGCGCGTCAAGACGTACGCGGCGGTGATGTGTCCCGCGAAGGCGTACAGCGCGATTTACTGCCCTTGATTGAAGGGACAACGGTTTCTACAAAACACGGCATGGTGAAAACCGATCATATGCTCTTTATTGCCAGTGGTGCATTTCATTATGCCAAGCCATCGGATTTGCTGGCGGAATTACAGGGGCGTTTGCCGATCAGGGTGGAATTACGCGCCCTGACCGTGGATGATTTTAAACGCATCTTGAAAGAAACCGAAGCCAGCCTGATAAAACAATATGAGGCCTTAATCGGAACAGAGGGCATGACGTTGAGCTTTGAAGATGAAGCGATAGACGAGATCGCCCGCCTCGCCTTTGAGGTCAATGAAAGCGTCGAAAACATCGGTGCGCGTAGGTTGCATACAGTGATGGAAAAATTGCTGGAAGAGATCAGCTTCACCGCATCAGATCGTAATGGTGAAACCGTGGTTATCACTGCGGATTACGTCCGCGACCACGTCGAAGAACTGGCAAAATCCACGGACCTCAGCAAGTTTATCCTATAGCCATTATTACCCTAGCAGAATCATACATCCTTCAACTATAATGACGCCTGATCGTGTTTTTATATTGGAGTGACCGTGGCAGATAATGATTTCAAGACTCTAAGACCTGATGGTGCGGTGGCCTTGTGGCTACAGGGGAAGGATGTGTGGAATGCATGGGTAGAAGAAAACCCAGAATATAATATAATTTTCCACGGTATAGATTTTTCTGAATATAGAGAACATCCTACCATTCCAAAAGGAGAGTGGCCATTTCAGCGTTTCAATTTCCCGAAGGGGGATGTAGATTTTTCGGAGGCAGTATTTGACGATGGAGATGTTTCTTTCTCATATGTAAAATTTGGTGATGGAGATGTTTTTTTCACAGAGGCACAATTCGGCAATGGAAATGTTTCTTTTTTGGGAGCACAATTTGGCGATGGTTACGTTGATTTCTTTAAGGTAACATTTAGTGATGGATTCGTTATTTTTTTGGAAACTAAATTTGGTGATGGGGCCACCTATTTTACGCATGTGCAGTTTGGTAGTGGGTATGTAGATTTTTCAAGGGCACAGTTTGGTGAAGGAAGCGCTGTTTTTTCATCAGTAACATTTGGTGATGGAGATGTTTCTTTTTTGGGTGTGAAGTTTGTTGGTGATGCACTCTTTCTTGGACTTAAAGAGGTTGACAAGGTTAAATCATTTTCTTTTAAAGGTGCAGTGTTTAATGGGCCCTTTGATATTTCTTCTGATGAGACGTTTCCTTGTCTAATTGATTTAACACATACGAAAACATCACATCATGTATCGCTGGATGGTGTGAAATGTACGCTTCTACGTAAGCCAAAACGCAGGCCGCGTTTCTTTACTGATGGGGATTGGGCAACGCAAATGGTGGCGAATGACCCAAAGGACATCGTGTGCGCGCGTCGGTTAATGGAATTGGCGGAGGCGAATAAAGATCATCAGGCGGCGCAAAACTTTCATGTTTTGGAAATGCAGGCCAACCGCGAACATAGTAAATGCCCTATCGGTTATTTATGGAATACTGAATTTTGGTATGAAAAACTCAGTGATTATGGGCGATCTATAAGTAGGCCGTTGGATAGGTTGTTGGATATTTGTATTTTTTATATGGCAGCATATTTGGGGGCGAGTTACCAAATCTTAGGGCACTTTAATTGTTTAAAATCGATAATTTACTCCGTGGCACAAATGTTTGCCTTTATCCCGAGCAGTCGTGGAGCACGCTCTAAATTGGGGGAGGCATTATTTAGAAAAACACCGCCCGATTTAATCTATGCCCTCACCTTTTCACAGAGCATATTGGCGTTGATATTGTTGTTCTTACTGGGTCTTGGTTTGCGCCATCGTTATAGAATCTAATCGCACGCCTATAGAGCAATCCTACATAGATAAATCATCTTCGTTTGGATCAGGCTCTTGTTTCGCGTCTGCGTCCTCACCTAAGTCAAAGTTAAGCATTAATTGCGCGGATCTTGGTTTCCATTGCATTATTTGGTCTGCACTGAAAATGGTGGCGGTGACGTGTACGTCTGCGCTTTGCTCTGTACCCTTTTCAAGTTTTTGTTTCTCAGCATCATATTCAACCAAATTAACGCTTGCATGCTCACTATAGATTAAAAACCAACGATCTTCTTTTGTTTCTGCCGCTTCATAGGCCTCTTTAAAGGCCTCAAAGGTGCTTTCGGTTTGAAAATTTAGACGCGTACTGACATAGAATTTATTGCCATCCCTGTCATGTACTTGTTCGGGGTGTGAGAGTACGCTCATTGAGCCATCGGCCCCACGATTCCAGAATTTCTTAATGCCGTTTGGTCTAAAACGGAACAGGGAAATATGATTATGATTTTTTTCAGGATTACCCGCGTCTTGTCGCTCATCATGGTATAAATCACGATACATATTAACAGTGTTTTTGTGATAGGCCTGTTCAAGGGTTATAACTTGCCCGCCATTGCGCATTAGAACCGCTTGGCGTTGCCCTTTATCGAATTCTGTACTGTCCAGAAGATCTGCCAATGCCTGAACGGTTTTCACACCGTGAGAATGTTGCTTGGGTGGTGTATTGGATGACCGGTGGATTTGGCGTCGTGCAGGTGCGGTATCTATGTTAGTTGCGGCATTATTAAAGCCACCATCTTGCGTTAATGTTGTGCGTGGCCTGTTTCGTTGTGTGGGCTCTTGTCCTGCTGGTATGTTGAGGTTAACAATATAGGTTCCCGTGGCACTGTTTAAAACAACGCCGCCATGATCTTTGATTGATTGCGATAATTGGCTTTGTTGTTCTCCAAGATCACACGTATGCTTTTCATGAGGAAATAAAGAGTAGCGTGGCGGAATTTGATAGCGCCTCGCCTCTGTCACTGGCTCATGTGTTGTGGGATCAAGGACAGGCTCTTGCGTGTCACGATCAACGATATCGAAAGTGATTTGTTGAAAATATGAACCAGACGGATTCTTCAATTTTACCATATCGCCTTTATCAAGGCAGCAAGGGCAGAAGAATTTCATATGGCCATGGCTATCTTTATCGAAGTCTCTGGCTTCTAAAGTATTCCAAGTCTCTGGTTTATCTGGATTGTCATGCTCAGGATCAAATGCAACGGCCTCTGTAATAGAGACGTTGGCGATATAGGTCTTTCCTGCTTCATTGATATTGCTACCCATTCATGCGCACCCAAACTTTTCCGGCGATATCAGAGGAAATAAGGCATTGTGCCTCTGGTATTCGCTGTTATTATCAAATCTATGAAGAAAATGTATTTTTTTATATTTATTGTTATTTTCTCTTACCCAAGTGTCTTTTGTAACAAACTCTACGCGCAAAGTCACGAAATCAGTAATTCTTCTAAGTTTCTCTTTCCTCTGGGATGCACGCAGGGGATAGATTGTTGGGCGGTGAATTACGTTGATGTTGATGGGATAGAGGGCGACGGTCAGGATTTTAAATGTGGGCCAAAGACCTATGACGGGCATAAGGGTACGGATTTTGCGCTGGGCTCTATTGTGCAAATGCGCAGTGGTGTTGATGTGTTTGCTGCCGCCAATGGCCGTGTTCAGCGTATCCGCGATGGGCAGAGCGATCGTCTGAAAACAGATGAAGAGATTGCAACCATGAAAGAAAATAAGAAAGAATGCGGTAATGGTATTTTGATCGACCATGGTAATGGCTTGCAGAGTATTTATTGTCATTTGCGTGAAGGCTCGATCATTGTAAAGCCAAAACAAAAGATACGTGCAGGGCAAAAAATTGCGCAAGTTGGTCAGTCAGGCATGGCAGAATTTCCGCATTTGCATTTTGGTGTGATGTGGGAGGGCGGCATTATTGATCCCTATACCGGAGAGTTAAGCACGCAGGGCTGTGGCAAGATGAAAGAGCGTATGTGGCACATTGGCTTGCCTATGGACTATAACCCTGTTGCGATATTTGATGGTGGCTTTCGTAGTAAGTCACCGGATTTTGAGGCGATTAAACGTGGCGCAGAAAACCCACAAACGCTTTCTTTGGGGAGTGCCGCTTTTGTTTTTTGGGTCGGGTTTTATAATGTTGAAAAAGGCGATAAAGTTATCTTGAAGGTCATTGATCCTGATGGAAATATATTTGTTCAGCGCAACGAGGTTTTGGCGAAAAACAGGGCACGCCAATATTATTATACGGGCCGTAAAATTGGACGCGTACAGCTTCAATCCGGAACATATGCCGGCCATGTTAGAATTGAACGCGTCAATGGCGTGGTTAGAGAGAAAGAATTTCGCGTCAGCGTACGTTAGGGCGATGTCCTGATCGGTGTGCGCCCTAGCGTTTGCGCCGTAACAATACGTACAACGCGCCCTCTCCGCCATGATTTTGGCGTGCGGTTTCAATTTTTAAAACATATTCATTCAGGGGCGCACCCCTTAACCATTCAGGCGTTTTTTGCTTTAAAACCCCCATTTTTGACGATAATAAAGGTGCGCTGCTGTCTTGTCGATTGCCCTTGCCAGTGATAATGAGGACACAGCGTTTTCCTTGATGGTAGGCGTTTGGGATAAAGCTTAAAAGCGCGTCAAATGCCTCGTTTTGAGTTTTTCCGTGCAGGTCCAATCGCCCTTCAATTGGTATTTTACCACGTTTTAGGCGCTGGCTTGTTCTGTGATCTGTTTCGTTGCTTTTGAGGCTGGGTGGTGTGTACGTGTTTTGCGGCCTTGTTGCAGGTGCAACGTTCGGTTTTGTATTTTTAGGTTTCGATGAGGCGCTCTTTACCGTAGAGGCTTGCTTTTTCGCGATATTTTTATTGTCCAAGGGTGTAACATCTTTTGTTACCTGCTCCCATAAGCTAGATTTTTCTTTATTTTTATTCTGCAAACTATGGCTTTTGTACGTTTTATCGGTCATTATAATGTATCATTTAATTTTTATGAATCTTTATACAGTATGCTTGAAAAAATAAAAAAAATTAATAAGTTTATTCTGTATGCAGGATTTTCGTGTATTTGTCTTGTGCCTTTATTTTCGGGTATTGCTCTGGCCGATCAGTATGAAGAAAAAACTACGCCAAAGGAAAGAGCGGTTTTTGCATTTTTCCGCGCCGCGGGCAGTGCACCGGATTATGATTTTTGGATAAAAACTAAAGGCCGATATGAGGCCCTGCCTGAGAAGAGCAGAGATGCGTACGTGTTGAATGAGATATTACGTTTGGGACGTGGTTATAGTGCGTATGATGCAGATGAAGATCTGTTGGAGTTGACGATTAATGTAATCGTAAAATATATATCTGCTGTCGATGATGAGCAGCCGCGCATTACCTTTGAATTTTTTCAAGCTGACGAGGCCTATGTACCGACATTTGCCTACCCGTACGGGGAAGATGTCATTTCCTTGATTATTGATCGCTTAGCCTCTTTTGCAAATGTGCCGTTGAATGAGGCACAAAACAATACATTACTGCCTAAAATACCCTATGAGGATGATTATTTTGATGCCAAGCTGATTGTCCACGTTCGTGTAGACAGGGCCGACACCGAGAAGCCAATTATGGTGCATGGCGTGGAACAATGGTTAATGATTGGTGATGTTGCCTACTTGAAGTGTGAAGTTGTAGGGTTCATGGGGCGCGATCGTGTGTTATGGGATTTTGTCGCGCCGTGGTACGAGGAAATATTTGAGCAAAAGAATACGCCCGAAGAAGAAAAATACCCGCATCCATATGATCTTTTTAAAGATTAGGCATGCCCATACCGCCGTATATTTTCAGCATACTTGTGTGAATTTGCGAAAAGACCATTCGTCTGTTATGTTGAAGGCATCATTATGTAATTTTGGTGTTGTAAGGTATGTTTTCTTTGGTTCAAAACATTACTTCTGCGTTAAAGCCTCTTGAGACAGAGGCCGTTGACGCACGTCTGGGGAAAAAGCCAAAAAAATCTACAACTACTTCTGACGACTTAGATGATGAGGTAGCGAAAACGCATGAAAATCATGACGATTTGAGAGAAGAACAGACCGATGATTATTCGATATTATCGATAAAGTCGATTATTTTATTTTTAGAAGATTTTTTAGAATTACGCCTTTCTTCCGTGCTTTCTGATCGTGAGCATAAAGGGGAGCAATTATCATTTGCCCCATGGTTTAGTAAACGTCAGAGTAATGATTCGGGCACATCTGTGCGATCAAAAAATGCGATAAAGGCCTATGCCCATGCCGCCGAGACAAGTGGTAGAGCTGTCTATTATAAACCCCAGCAACAAGACGATGTGAAAGAAAAACAGGCATCACAAATACAGGTGAAAAGCCTTTATTCCTTGATCAGGGATTTACGAAAGTTGCAGCAACGCGGTACAGGATATCTTAAAATCAATACTCAGAAAACATTTCTGGATGGTATATATTTGGCAGTTAATCTTGAGAAGTCTAAACTTGATTAAGATAAGGCGTGGTTGCTAAACTTTATATCCCTCTCCTGCGGTCATCAGGATTTTCGGTTGTGCGGGATTGTCTTCAATTTTCTGGCGCAGGCGATAAATATGCGTTTCCAGTGTGTGCGTTTCGACATTTTGCGCATAATTCCATACAGCGTGCAGCAATGCATCACGCGTAATGACTTGCCCTTTATTTTCATAAAGATGCATCAGGATTGCCACTTCTTTTTCTGTCAGTGATATGGATTTCGACGCGTTTGTAAATTTGCCTTGATGGGGATCTAGCGTATATCCTGCAAATTGTGGGAAGGCTGCGTGTCTTTGTGCTTTGTTTTGATATGATGTGAGTTGATCAAGGATTTCACCAAGCCTGATGGGCGTGGTATATCGTTTTTTCTGATCTTTATAACATAGCGTCACACCATCTTGTACATCGGAGCTAAAGCGATATAAATCGGCACAGTCATGCTTTTGTATATAAGATTTCAGGGTGTCGTATATTTTTTGATCGGCGTTAATTTCAATGGTGGACATGGTTCTTCTCGATTGATTTCCTGATCCTGAATTATTTCTTGCATTATTATGGCATAGAAATTGCTTTATTAAAAATGAAAGAGGATGAAGCACATGGAAAGTAATTTCTTTACGGCAACGCCTGCCCAGGCGCATGAAAGAACCGTTTATAAGGTTAAGAATGATCGTATGGGCGGATTTGTTCCGTCGTGGGATGCGCCCAAAGAACCTCAAACGCAGGGCTTTGATCGGGCTTTGTATTCCTATGCGCCGCAACCCGACCCAAGTATTTTATCAGAGGTTAGGCCCGATGCGGTAACGGAAGCGGATCCGTTCAGTTTTTGGGATTTATTAGATATGGTTAATCCGTTGCAGCATATACCAGTGGTTAATTTTGCCTATAGAGCGATAACAGGCGATGAGATAAAATCGGTGAGTAAGGTAATCGGTGGTGGAGTGTTTGGCGGCCCTGTGGGGCTTGCAAGTGGTTTGGTGAATGTTCTGGTTGAAGAAGAAACAGGACGTGACTTGATGGGCAATGTCGCTGCTTTGGTCGGGCTGGGGGGTGCGTTGCCAGAAAAAATAGAGCCCTATAATTTTGAAGCGGAATATACGGCGTATGATGACCTGCCTGTGGCCTTATTGTCTTTTGCCCAAACACCTATGATGCCTATGAATGAGAGTTATGAGGAGAAGATCGTCGCGTCGAGAAATGAATATGCGCGCGTGCAGGTTGCCAGTGGCCGCACCGCAGGTACGATCGCGATCTATTCCTAATGGTCTTCTGAGATAATGTTTTACGTATCACGTGTGCCGAAGATGCCCGTACCAACACGGATATAAGTTGCGCCTAATGGGATTGCGCGTTCGAAATCCGCACTCATTCCCATGCTTAGTTCCGGTAGATTGTGAGTTTTTGCCATTTTCTGAAGCAGCGCAAAATAAAGTGCGGCTGGCTCGTCTGCGGGTGGGATACACATCAATCCTTGAATATCCAGCGTGCAATCTTTTTGGCAAAAGGCCAGAAATTCAGGGAGATCATGTGGCGCGACGCCAGATTTTTGTGTTTCTTCCCCTATATTGACCTGAATAAGGCATGGAATTGAACGGTTTTGTGTTTGAAGTTCTTGCCCTAATTTTCTAGCGAGCTTTTCGCGGTCAATGGTGTGAATCATATCAAATAGTTTTAGGGCATCTTTGATCTTATTGGTTTGTAGTGGGCCGATAAGGTGAAGTTGAAGCTCAGGGTATTTTGGTTTTAACTCTTCCCAATGTTCACCCGCCTCTTGGATACGGTTTTCTGCGAATTGGCGATGGCCTGCATTGAGGGCATCCTGAATTTTGGATTGCGATTGGCGTTTACTAACGGCGAGAAGCTTTATATCGTGCGTGTCTCTGCCCCATGGCTCTGCGGCCTTGGATATTTGTGTCTGCACATGCATTAAATTTTCTTGAATTGACATAGGGTGAAGATAGAAAGATTGACGCGGATAAGCAAGTGCAATTCAGTGATTGTGATAGAGGATCGGACAAAAAGAAAGGGCACCCAAAGGCGCCCTTTCAAAATTCTTTAAGTCGTTAGACTAGAATACAACTTTTGTACCTAGTAGGATCGCTGTACCATCAGCATCTGTACCAGCAGCATTGTCTTGCTCTAGCTGTTGGATAGAACCGCGGAATGATAGACCTTGGCCGTAGTTATATATAACACCAGCTGTATAACGATCATACTCAACACCATTGTCAGTATCAGCGTTCAAGTAAGATGCACCGATTTTGAATGGACCAGTTGTGTAGTCAACACCAAGAACGATAGTTTCTAGATCGCTGTTGTTTGCTGCTTGGTTGTCTTCCATGTAGATTGCACCAATACCGAATGGACCGATATCTAGGTCAAGACCAAGATTCCAAACTTGACGATCATCCATAGAGTTATCAGCATCTGCTTCAACTTCACCATGTGAGTAACCTGCACCAGCGATTACGCCAACATTTTGAATTTGACCTTCATAACGAATGGCAATTTCATATGTTGAACCGATATCATCTTCTGTATYATCAAAGCCAAYACCACCAAGATCACTTGCTGWGTCTGTATCTGCTGTRTAAGACGCACCGATTTGAACACCGTTCATGATTGGTGAAAGGTATGTAATCTTGTCTGTGTTAGTAGATGGGTTCATGTCATAGTCAAGACGAATTGGTGTTAGACCACCACTTGTTGCGAATGGCTGAATGTAYTGACGAAGACCGTCAATGTTTGCATCAGCAGAAGGAGYAGCAACTTGTAGAAGGTAAGCAGCACCGTCTTCAGCACCAAGGTTTACACGACCCCAGTCACCTGAGAAATAGATGTAAGATTCGTTTGCGTTTGAAGTGTTACCACGGTCAATTTCGAATTCAATGTGTGCACCAACAGTTAGACCATTGTCCAAAGTTGTTTCACCASCGAAATGTAGTTCAGAGTGACGTAGTAGGCCGAAGTCATTAACTTCAACACCAGTTGWYTCGTCTTGGCTAACATATGCGCCGTAACCGTTAAAGAAACCACCGATTTCTAGGTTTAGTTCTGCGTGTGCAGGAGCGGCAAAAGCCAATCCACTAACAGCAACACTTGCAAGTAAAAGTTTTTTCATTTTAGTTTCCTCCGATTGCTTCTTTAAGCGAGCAATCATTGTTAAAGTTATGATCTTAATGATCAAATTAATTATATTAAAGTAGATTTGCCCCCCACATATGCGAAGAACATGGCCATTACGCCACTTTATTGATTCTCCGTCAATGAATTCTGTGTGGTTTTTGCAACATTTTTTATGTGCGTGGCATTTTTGCAACAGGTGGATTGAGAAGGGCATCCCATCACGACTTCTATATATGTTGACATCCAGACCTCTTAACGTAAACAGACTTGTCGATGCAAAATCTGCATGCTAGACAGTCATATGCATAAATTTTAGGATAAAAATAAATCATGACAAAACGCAATACTAAGATTCTTATCTCCGCCATTCTTATGTCGGGTGCTGCGGTCGGGCTTTCTGCCTGTAGTGGTATTAAAACCGAAGCAAAATACCCTTCAGGTTATGACAGGGGCGCAACAGGTGACGATATTTACGGTAAAAGACAGACAATATTGGGTGAAGATGGTTTAAAGATTTTGGGTGGTAACCAAAAGACAGCTGCTGGTGAAGGTGGTATCGGTGTGAACAGTTTCTTGTGGCGCGCAACATTGGATACGGTTTCCTTTATGCCATTGGCAAGTGCCGATCCGTTTGGCGGGGTTATTTTAACAGATTGGTATACTGATCCGAAGACTCCGAATGAGCGGGTTAAGATTAATGCTTTTATTATGGGGCGTCAGTTAAAGGCAGATGGCATTCGTATTCGTACATTCCGTCAGGAAATAAAGGGCAGTGCATGGCGTGATGCTGTGGTGTCTGAGGAAACAAGTCGTAAATTGGAAGATGCAGTCCTAACGCGTGCGCGTCAATTACGAATTGCGCATCTTGCGGATGAAGAATAGGCCGGATAAAATATTAAGTAAAAAGTAAAATTATGTCAGAACGCTATAATATAAAAGAGTCCGAACAAAAGTGGCGCGCAAAATGGGTTGAAGCAGATAGCTTTGCGGTGACAGAGGATTCCTCTAAAGAAAAATATTATGTTCTGGAGATGTTTCCTTATCCATCAGGGCGCATCCATGTTGGTCATGTGCGCAATTATACATTAGGAGATGTTGTCGCGCGTTATAAAAGTGCGCAGGGTTTTAATGTTATGCATCCAATGGGCTGGGACGCGTTTGGCCTGCCTGCAGAGAACGCAGCGATTGAGCGTGGCGAGCATCCGGCAAAATGGACGCATGAAAATATAGAATCAATGCGTGTGCAGTTAAAATCCATGGGACTTTCCATTGATTGGAGTCGTGAGTTCGCAACATGTGATCCTGAATATTATGTGCATGAGCAACGTATGTTCTTGAAGTTTCTTGATAAAGGTATTGCGTACCGCAAGGAATCCATTGTGAATTGGGATCCTGTTGATAATACGGTTCTGGCGAATGAGCAAGTGATTGATGGCTGTGGTTGGCGCACGGGCGCACCGGTTGAGCGTCGGCGGTTGAACCAGTGGTCACTTAAAATCACAGATTACGCGGAGGAATTACTCTCCAGTTTGGATACGCTTGATCGTTGGCCTGAAAAGGTTCGTATTATGCAGTCGAACTGGATTGGTAAATCCGTAGGCCTACAGTTTAAATGGGATGTTGTGGGTACGGATGAGAAGATCGAGGTCTACACCACCCGCCCTGATACATTATTTGGCGCGTCCTTCATGGCGCTGGCTCCCGATCATCCAACGGCAAAAGTTTTGGCCGAGGGAAAAGACGGGTTTGATGACTTTATAAAGCAATGCCAAAGCACAGGCACATCCGAGGCGGCGATTGAAAAGGCCGAGAAGATTGGCTTTGATACGGGCTATAGCGCGATTCACCCTGTTTTGGGCTGTGAAGTTCCGATCTATATCGCGAATTTCGTGCTTATGGATTATGGCACAGGCGCGGTGTTTGGCGTTCCTGCGCATGATCAACGTGACCATGATTTTGCCAGCAAATATGGCCTCCCTATTTTGCCTGTTGTTATTCCTGAGGATGCAGAGGATTTCTCGGTCGAGACGGCAGCCTATACAGGTGAGGGCGTTCTTGCGAACTCTCAGTTCCTTGACGGGATGAGTATTACCGATGCAAAGGCCGCGGTGATTACGAAATGTGAAGAAAACGATACAGGCTTTGGCACGACGCAATATCGTTTGCGTGATTGGGGCATTAGCCGCCAACGGTATTGGGGTTGCCCTATTCCGATTATCTATTGTGATGATTGCGGCGCGGTGCCCGTGCCTGAAGCCGACTTGCCCGTCAGCCTGCCTGATGAGGTTAGCTTTGATAAGCCAGGTAATCCATTATCCCATCATCCAACATGGAAGAATGTCCCCTGCCCGACTTGTAATAAGGACGCGCAACGCGAGACAGATACCTTTGACACGTTCTTCGAGAGCAGCTGGTATCAATTCCGCTATTGCGATTCGAAAAATACGGAGCTACCGACAGATAAAGATAAAGCGGCCTATTGGTTGCCAAAAAATGGTGGGGTCGATCAATATATCGGCGGGGTTGAGCACGCGGTGCTTCACTTATTATATGCGCGGTTCTTTACCAAAGCGATGCGTGATTGCGGTTTTGTGGTCTCGGATGAGCCATTTGACGGCTTGTTCACGCAAGGGATGGTCACGCATGATACCTATCAAGACGAGAACGGTAAGTGGATATTACCGACAGATGCGATTGAAAAAGATGGTGAATGGGTGCATGTCGAAACCGGCAAACCTGTAACAATTGGCGCGACGATTAAAATGTCGAAGTCGAAAAAGAACGTGATTGACCCTGAGGAAATTCTAGAGACCTATGGCGCAGATGCAGCGCGTTTGTTTATCTTGTCGGATTCTCCACCAGAGCGTGATTTGGAATGGACGGAAAGCGGGATCGAAGGCGCGTGGCGTTTTGTGAATAAGGTGCATGGCGCGATCACATCCATGGATTTGCAAGATGGAAATGATGATGCAGCCTCTTTTGATAAAACTAAAGACTTACGTCGTTTGACGCATAAAAGTATTAAGGAAGTTGGCGAGGCTATCGAAGGTTTTGCCATGAATAAAGCCGTGGCATTGTTGCGTGAGTTTTATAATGGCTTTACAGCTTTTAAACCTGAGTATGGAGCAGAGCAATCTGCATTAAAAGAAGCAGTCGAGACCTTTATTATCATGATTAACCCAATCATGCCGCATCTGGCGGAAGAGCTGTGGTCTTTTCTTGGTCATGAAAATATGCTGGTCGATCAGGCGTGGCCAACGTATGATGAGACGCTGATGGTTGCCGATACGGTGACAATCGCGGTGCAGGTCAATGGGAAGGTGCGGGCAACAATTACTTTGCCCATCAATGCGGATCAAAAACAGGCAGAAGAAATCGCTCTGGCAGAAGACAGTGTACAGCGCGCCATGGACGGCAAGACACTGCGTAAGTTTATTTTTGTTCCCGGTCGAATTGTTAACGTAGTCGTAGGATAGTCTGATGAAAAAAATATTATTTGTTGCAAGTGCATGCTTTTATCTGTCGGCGTGCGGGTTTGAACCTGTATACGGGACATATACGAAGAATGTTCGCGCAGGGCAGGAAAGCGTTCAGGTGCAACTTGCACAGGTCGGCATAGGTCAGATCCCTGATCGTGAAGGGCAATTTTTGCGCAATGCGTTGATTGATCGTTTTTATCGTGATGGTCGCCCACAAGAGGTGCGTTATACTTTGCAGATAGAGCCAATCGATGAAAGAACGGTCGATCTGGATATCACCAAAAATTCGGACGCTACGCGTGCACAACTGCATTTGAAAACAGTCATGAACTTAGTAGACGACAATACGGGAGAAATTGTTCTCACACGTAATTTGAGATCGATTGCGAGTTATAATGTTTTGACCAGCGAATTCGCAACACGCGTTTCTGCGCAAAATACGCGTGAAAATGCTTTGAGTGATTTGGCACGACAAATTGAATTGCAAATTTCACTTTATTTAAGACGTAATTAGAATAAGGCTTATTATTTTTTATTGACTAATTTGTGCATAGCATTGTATAAATTATAACAATACCGCGGGATTTGAAGGATCAGCTTGCACCGCGTTACCAATGCTAAAGCGCTACAACGGCGGTTCGTCTGTAGTATCCGAAACAGGATGACAGAGGAGCGGATCGATATGAAGATCAGGTCGGATGCAATTTCAACACATTATTTTATGGATTACCCCAGTGATTCTGGGCTTATCCTTGATTTTAGAGATGCCGCCTCACAGTTGCCAGAGGCCGCAGGTGAAAAATATGTTCATGCAACTGATTGGCGTTTAACCTCTACATTTTCCAGAGATCCTGAAGCGCAAAAATTACGTAATAAGGATGCGGAAACGCGTATTATCGCGTTATGTGATGATATTTCTCAGGAAGAGTTACCTGATTTCACTTTTAGTGCAATGACGGTTAAACGCCCCGGAGATATGCATTTGGCGATCCCTGATATATTGGGATTTACGTTAAGCCGTGTCCATGCGGCGGCTTTTGATGCTTTAAAGCTTTATGGTCCGGATATTTTTGAAAAAGCTAAAATGAGCTTTATCGTCCAACGCACAGATATTGAGCAAGGGGAAACTCATCGTCCGCATGTGTCACAGTGGCATAATCATATCTCGGGTGGGGAAAATACGGATATGGTCTATTTATTCCATAATGTTTTGGGTACGGAAAATAAATTATCGTCACATAATGGCGCATCAATATCCCCCGTTACGATTATTGCACCGGATTATAGTTTATCACGTGTTGGTGGAGAGATAATCCATCGCCCGCAACTTAATGATGGTGATGAATTAAGGCGGGAATGGGGTGCGCTTATCGTTAATATAGAACCCGCACAACAAACTCGTATGCGCAATAATAGTGGCAGCTTTAATAATGTCATGGTTACGAGGGATCATTCGAATTTTGAACGATTTAAAGAAAAAGCCGATCAAGTTCTGGATGAAGATGCACGATTGCATGTCTTGCCCGCGCCGGAAACCCTGATCGATTATACTGATGCGCATATTGAATATAGATAAGTTATTTTTGTAACGCTCTTTAGTTTGTATCCGAAATAATAAAAAGATATAATGATTTTTTTGGAAATAAAGAGGAACTTCTATGTCAGAGGTTAATGCCACAGATTTAACAAAGATCAATAGCGCGGATGATGTATTCGCGCTTTATGCTGGTTCAGGTGATCAAGCCAAAGTCGGGATAGAGGTTGAGTTACCTTTTATTAATCCGCAAGAGGCTGATTTACCGGTTATGAGTCAATCTCAAAATATTGTGCTTAAAGACGCGGCAATGGTCCTCTTGCCAGAGGGGGACTGGATTCATAATGAGCCAACAAGTGAATTGTTGGAGGTCGTGAGTAAGGCCGCACCATTCTCACAAGCCAAGGGTATTTTAAAGGATATTAATAATAAAATAAAAATATTGAGTGATACCGCGCTGGGGTTAGGGTTAAAGCGTTCTTATTTTCAAGAGTTACCTGATCGAACGGCGGATGATTTATTATCCCGCATCATGGATGTAGAGCGTTATAACGTGATGTATGCGCCCTATCGTGCGGATATGAAAAAATGCGTACAATATTTCGCCGTATGTAAATCTAATCAGGTGTCTGTTAGCCCGTATAACATGAATCACATGTTGGAGAATGTCCGAAGGCTTTATCTTCTTGCGCCGTTCCTATTTTTGATGAGCGATAACAGTGTCGGCTTTAACGAAGGAAAACCCTTTGCCGGTCATGCCGGTATGTCCTTGCGTCATCATGGCTTGTTAGAAGGGCGCGGTGGCATTTTACCATATGTCTTTACGGCAGCTTCGGGAGAAGAATTCATTTCTAATCATATTGATCATGTGTTTAATAACCCGCTCTTTATGTATTACGATGAACAGGGTAGCCTGATACGTGTGCCCTCAGGTGATTGGAGTGTTACGCCACAGAGTTTGAAAGGAAAAGGTCTGAATACGGCGAGTAATTTTTTCCTCTCGGAAAGCCTTCTATGGCCGGATGTAAAAATTGCGGCATTAAAAAATGATGCAGGTGAGGTAAATGGGCATCGCTTTGAAGCGCGGATGTTCGGCGTTGGTGTGCATCAACATCAAACAGCATTTATTTTAACCGCTGGCTTGGCCTTTAACCAGGATTTTGCACGTGGCGTTGATGCGTTATTGGCGCAATATGGTTTTACCGATGATAATTTATCAGGCAGTTATGATTTGTTGCTTAAATCATATGCATCCGCACGTGAACATAGTGGTCAGTTTTTTGATATTTCATACGGTACAGGTACAATGGCAGAATTTGCAAAATCATTTGCTGATCTTGTGGAGATCATGGCGAATGAAGAGGGCTTAACCGATGAGGTGGTACCAATTTTAACAATCTTCCGCAGTGGATGTACAGATGCCAAAGTTAACCGTATCCTTTGCCCAACATTAGAAGATGTAATGGCGTTTCAGCAAACCTATGATACGGCCATATTTGATGATCCAAATCTATGTGCGCGAACAATATTCGCAAAGGAAATAGAGGAAATCGGGGCTTGCAAACGTGTTGCCGTGGCTTGTTCTTAATAAAATTAAAAGAGTATGTTGAATGAAAATTCAGTTTCGCCAACTTGAACAATTCGTAAAATCACCCGATAAAAAAGCGCGTGTTATCTTGGTTTATGGCCCTGATAGTGGCTTGGTAAGTGAACGCAGCGCGGTGATCGGAAAAACAATAGTCGATGACTTGAATGATCCTTTTAATGTCGCCGACTTGTCAGTTGAGGCTTTGGCCGAAAACCCTGCGCGTCTGGTGGATGAGGCCAATGCAATATCCATGATGGGTGGCGATCGCTTGGTTATGATTAAGGGCGGCGGGGATAAGCTTACCGTGCTTGTTAAATCTTATCTGGTAGAGCCAAGCGCATTTACCCTTGTCGTTATTCAGGCAGGTGAGCTAGGTCCGCGTTCATCACTTCGAAAATTGTGTGAGAGTGCGAAAAATGCGGTTGCCCTGCCCTGTTATGTTGAGGATGAGCGCGATGTTTCGCGTTTCGTACGTGATACTTTGCAGGCGGCAAATCTGCGCGTTGATGCGGATGCAGTTGCATGGTTGGCTGCCAATATTTCTGGTGATCGCCGTAAAGTGAGGTCGGAACTGGAAAAACTAATTACCTATAAGGGTGAAGAGCAATCAGCCGTTTCTTTGAATGATGTACGCGCCGCGTGCGGTGCAGCGGGTGCGCAAGGCTTTGACGATTTGGTTTATAATGTCGGCGGGCGTAACAGCCGCGCGGCGTTGAAAGCCTATGCGACGTTAATGGCTGAGGGTACGGCTTTTGTTGCGATATTACGCAGTTTGCAAAATCATTTTCGCCGCTTGCATATGACGAAATCCTATATGCAGGATGGTATGGATATGGACAGTGCGATGAAAAAATTAAGCCCGCCAATTTTCTTTAAGCAAGCACCAAAATTTAAATCACAGCTTAACAGCTGGTCTTTGCCGATCTTAAATCAAGTATTGGGGAAATTAACCGAACTTGAGGCACAGTGTAAGCAAACCGGCATGCCAGTGGACACCTTATGCTCTCAGGCGATTTTGGCGATCAGCAAGATCAGGAAAAGTTAGATTTCGAACATTACCTCGCTTAGATTAAGTGTTTTTTGAATGATAGATTTTGCTCTTTCCAGTGAATTTCGTCTATTACTATCATGAAGAAATTGTGCGGATTCTTTATTACTTCGCGTGCGCTCAGGTGTGTCTTGCGTTGAATATTTAAGAATTTTTTCATTAAACTTATTTGCTTTTTTTGTAAAAAAATTCAATGCGGATTCTAGTTCTTTTTTGGTAACAGTTATGGTTTCTGGATAAGTTGGGTGGCGTAATTTACTTTTTAACGTAAGTGAGAAAGTCGTGAAGAGGTCGCCATCATCATGGATATCCCAACATTTAGGAACATCATCTATAGATTCTAAATATTTAATATTTTTCTCTTTGTTCATGTCCATTGTCTAATGTAACCAAAATTAAGCAGTTTTGTAAATCCTAGCTTTGGTATAATAAATTTTATGCTTGTGAAATTGTAATACAAAATCTGTAATAATTACTTAACTTTGTGTGCGGATTTTTTAAATCTAGGGCTGGGGTATTCTTATAACGTGTGTTACACCCCCTTTTTATTACCCCATAACAAGACATGTAATTGTGGCAGGACGCGCGCATCATACCATTGATCCTGTGTTACTTTATCGACCAGCCACAGCATACGATCCATAATACCGTCGATATCAATTGTGGCGTCATCATCATCGCCAGAGGGCGGTGTGTGGTTGGCTGGCTGTAAATAGATGGGATAGTCGGGGTATTTCTTTGCGGCTTCACGTGCATAAGCATAATCCGCATCATTCATGATAACGATTTTGATCGCGATTTCGGGTTTGCCTTGTGCATTATGAAGGCATTTGTCGAATGCCGCCCAATCGGTTTCCATTTCACTGCTGGGTGGTTTGGGGGATAGGGTGAGCACATCTAAATCTGCGAACCAGTCCTTGGTGATCGATCCTTGTGTTTCAAGAGCAAAGCGATAGCCTTTTTCATGCCCCAATGCGATTAGCGGCGCGAGGGGCTGTATCGCGGGGTTGCCGCCTGATAGGGAAACCATCAAAGGTACGCCGCCCGATAGCGCTTCGATTTGCGCAAAAATATCCGCCGCACTCATCGGCTTCCAGTTATGGCGATATTGCGTATCAACCGCGTGCAGCGTATCACACCAACTACATCGGTAATCACATCCACCCGTACGTACAAACACTGTCGGCTGCCCGATCAGCGCACCTTCGCCCTGAATGGTAGGGCCAAATATCTCGGAAATGCGGATGGATTTTGTGCTCATGGTCTGTATTCAGCGCGGCTTTTCGGGGTTTCATTGACGCGTACGGCGCTGACCTCTGACCAGCGGGATTTACACCAATCATAAAGATATTTCGCCAGATTTTCCGCCGTTACATTATCATCACCCAGCACATCATTCAGATGGCGGTGGTCGAGTTTCTCATCAATATACGTCTTTAACTCATCCAATTCGCGGTAATCACGTACAAAGCCGTACGTATTTAGCGTCTCGGATTGTAGTTCAACCTCAACCACGTAATTATGCCCATGCAGACGGTGACATGGGTGATCTTCGGGTAAATCCAAAAGCTGATGCGACGCGGAAAAGTGATATTCTTTTGAAATTGTGTACATGGCTATGCTGTCTCTGTTTTTGTGTTTTGAGTGGTTTTAATCCAGAAATCCGGATCTGCGTATTGTGTTGGGTCGGCGACTTTTGCGATGTGGAAGGCCTCGATCCGTTCCACGCATGTGCCGCATCGCCCGCAATGGATGTCGCCACCCTTATAGCATGACCATGTGTCGATGACAGGGACATTGAGGGGGGCCGTTTGCGCGGCGATTTCGGATTTTGGAATGTCAATAAACGGGGTATAGAGCCTGATATGTTCGCCCAAGGCATGATCTTGCATGGTTTGAAACGTATTTATAAAATCGGGGCGACAATCAGGGTAAATAAAGTGATCACCACCATGCACTGCGGTGGCAACGGCGTCGGCGCCGCGCGCGGAAGCAATCCCATAGGCAATGCTCAGCATAATGGCATTACGGTTCGGCACAATGGTCAGCTTCATACTGTCCTCGGCGTAATGCCCATCGGGGACATCAATACCATCCTCAGTTAGGGCAGACCCACTTAATAACCCGCCAACGGTGGATATATCAATCATATCATAGGAAACATTAAGGGCTTTTGCGCATTTCTCGGCGTAGGCCAGCTCTTTTTTATGTTTTTGACCGTAATCAAAGGAAATAAGGCCCATAAGGTCGTGTTCTTTTGCGATTTTATAAGCAAGTGTGACGGAATCCAATCCGCCAGAGCAGATTACTAAAATCTTCATATCGTTTTCCTTGTTTTAACTATCGGGTAGGCTGCGACCGATCCCATACTTATGCACAGGTGGGGTGTGTATAACAAAGTTTGCAGGAGAATGGAAGGGTTTTGAAGTATAGGTAGATTAAGCCCTAGAGAACGGTCGGTTTTTCTTTTCTCAAATAAAATATATCTGCAAGTGACTTTATAAACGGAACATTACGATCTGGATTTTCTGGGTCATAACAAATTAAAACCAAGTCACCTTTTTTGTATTTTTCATTAATTAACCCAGCAGGAATTCTACGTAAATACGATTTAGTTGCTTTGCCATTAAAAGTAAAGAGACAAGTCATACCATAAACCCCTCTATGTGAGCCAAACGATTCGATAGTACCCGTAAAAAAACTCCCATAATTATATGGATTAAAAAGTTTTTTCATGCTTATTCTCACTTCATAGAATAAAGAAAAAACCATCACCAAAGCGACGAATATAATAAATAGCCCTGTATCCATGCCTGCTTTCGGATGTAACAAAATTAGCGAAAAAAATAAATTAATCAGAATGATTTTTTTCAGGGTGCTCGTTATATACTTATCGAATTGCCCTAAAGCCCCCTCATTCAAATCATCCTTCGCCCGTAAATCGGCGATGATGTCTTTCAATTCCTTCGGATAGAATAGTTCGGCGATCATTTTCCCTGCACCTTATCCCAAATTGGATCGGTGAGCTCTTCTAGTAGGTCTTTATGAGAGGCGAGTTCGGCTTCGCTGGCGCTGTGGGGGCGGGGTTCACGGAATTTCCGATCTTTCCTCGCAAGCTTGCCTGCGCCGCCTTTTTTTGCCGCATCCGCGCCAAGCTCTAACCCGCGTTGACGACCGCCGAGCAGTTCCAGATACACTTCGGCCAATAATTCGGAGTCAAGCAACGCCCCGTGATAGGTACGACTGGTGTTATCAATTTCAAAACGCCGACATAGCGCGTCCAGATTGGCCGGTGAGCCGGGGAATTTCTTACGCGCCATCATCAATGTATCAACAACACGTTTCCATCCAATTGGCTTATGCCCGACATGTTGCAATTCCCAATTCAGGAATTTCATATCAAACTCTGCGTTATGAATGATCAATGTGCTGTCATCGGCAATGAAATCCATAAACTCCATATAGCATTGAGAAAAGATTGGCTTATCTTTCACAAACGCATCGGTGATGCCGTGAACGGCGGTGGCATCGGCGGGGATATCACGCTCTGGATTAATGTAAATCTGGCACGTGCGTCCTGTCGGCATTAGATTGATCAGCTCCACCGCGCCGATCTCGATAATGCGATCACCCTTAAGCGGATCCATCCCTGTGGTTTCAGTATCAAGTACAATCTCACGTGCCATTTAAACGCCTCTTAAAAAATAACGGTTTGCAGCCATAGCATAAACGGAATAAAGCCCAGTGCCAATATCGTTGTGACCAAAACCATGCATGATGTTAGGGCAGGAAACAGACCTATCTTTGTGGCATAGGCGACGGTATTGGCGCCTAAAGGGCACGCACAAACTAGAATGATGAAGGTGTGAATGGTGTTAGGTAATAAATGCAGCATGTTTAGGTCGATAAACACCCATAACATCCCCAAACAAGGCCACAAGATATAGCGTAGTAAGGCAATACCGGTAAAAAACCGTAAATCAAAGCGGAACTTATCCATTTGTGACAGCCCCGCGCCAATCATCATCATGCCCAAAACGATCAGTGTGCCTGTGAAACGCTCCCAATAATCGAGGAATAATTGCGGTGGCTCTACCCCGATCGCATTAACGATAAAGCCTAAAATCGCACCATAGATAATCGGCAGTTTTGCAACGCGCAGGAGGCTTTCTTTTATGCTGAAATCGCCGCGTACCCCGAAATAATATCCCAATGACGCATCCAGAATAAAAATCGGCATCACCATCACCATATAAACACCCAGCCACTCTTTTCCCGCAATTGCCAACGCGATGGGAACGCCGAAATAGGTTGCATTTCCCCCGACGCTGAGCAGGCCAATAAGGTTTTGGCGTTTATCACCCTCTTCCAAAATCTTTCCGGCGATCAAATATCCGGTGGTTGAGGCAATGATTGAAATGGAGGCGATAATAAAGGGCGGCAGGAAATATTTGGCGGTAAATTCCATGGTGGCGGTTGCACCAAACATTACGATAGGCAGAATCGCATAAATGATGATTGTCGCAATCGGTTTTACATCCAAATCTGTGTATTTCCCGACGATAAAGCCAAGAAATATCAAACCGTATAGTGGTAGGACGTTACTGATTAAGATATCAAAAATCATTTTAATGCTTTTTCTTGTTCTGGGTCTTCTGTCTTTGGATCGATAATATATCCGGATTTTTCACGGATATCGATAAGAATCGCTTTCAGTTCTTTCATCGCATGGGCGCGACCTAATCCGGTTTTAATCACATAATCGGAAAGGCTACATTTTTTGGCATCAGGCATCTGCCGTTCCAAAATTGCATTGAGTTTTTCTTCTGTCATTGCAGGGCGGGAAAGCGCGCGTTCGCGTTGTACAAAGGCAGGCGCACTGACGGTTATTGTGTAGTCCACGCGTTGCTGTGCGTCGACTTCGAACAATAAAGGGATATCAAGGCAGACTATATTACGCCCCTTTAAAGTTTCGGCGCGAATAAATTCATTTTGGGATTTTTGCACAAGCGGGTGGAGGATGGATTCCAATGTTGCCCTGTGCGCGTCATTGTTAAAGATTAAATCACCAAATTCTTTGCGTTTTAAATCTTTGGTTCTTTTGGCGTATATTTCAGGATGTTCAAAGAATGGAAAGGCCGCCGCAATCGCACGGCGCGCGACTGAGCCACGCTGTAAAAGTTGATGCACGACATGATCGGATTCATGCACAGGGATGTTCATATTTTTCATCATCGTGCCGATTGTGGTTTTACCCATGGCGATGGAGCCTGTTAGTCCAAGTACAATCACCTGATCGTCCCTCTATTCATTTATACGTCATTATTCACAGTTAACTACGCTTCGTCGTTCATGCCTAGTATAAATAAAGATATGAACGATCTTGATGTTGGCTTATAGCACCAGCTGTTCTAACTCTTCGCTCACCTCGGGCAGAACACCGTTCCATAGTTCAAATCCAGGGCGTGCCTGATGTAGAAGCATGCCAATGCCCGTGACTATGCGCAGCTTGCTTGCTTTGGCGCGTGTCAGTAAATCCGTCATCAGTGGGGCATAGACGATATCTGTTACCAATGCATGCGCAGGGGCGGCACGAAGGTTAATATCCAGCGGAGGATTGCCCGCCATACCCAGTGATGTTGTATTGATAATAAGATTGGCATTGTCCAGTACATCATGGCGTAACGCCCAATCAATGGCATTTATTTTATCAGGGTTTAGCGCGGCCAGCTTTTCTGCTTTTTCTTTTGTGCGGTTGGCAATGAATATTTCGGGTACGTTTTCCTGTAATAAGGCATAGATAATTGCATTGGCCGCGCCGCCCGCGCCAAGGATCACGGCCCTACCATTTGTGAAGTCAAAATCAGGTGCGCTGCGTTTTACGTTTTGGATAAAGCCATAGGCATCTGTGTTTGTGCCATAGAGTTTACCGTCCTTAATCGTCACTGTATTCACCGCGCCAATGGCCATACCTTGGTCATCAATTTGATCGCAGAGGCTCATGATAGAAATTTTGTGCGGAAGGGTAACATTAAAGCCCGAAAAGCCGTTTTTAATTATATCCGCTGCGCATTGTTTCAAATTATCCACAGGCACATCTATGGCTTCATATGATCCAGATAATCCATATTTTTCAATCCAGTAGTTATGGATGAACGGGGATTTGCTGTGCCCTATCGGGTGGCCTATAACGGCAGTTTTAATGAAGGTGTTTGTCATGGTAAAATTTTACATTCTTTGCGTAAAAAGGATAAAAGCGGTAAAAGCGGCATTCCCATAATGGTGAATAAATCCCCCCTCACTGATGAGAAAAGCCACGCCCCTGCGCCTTCTATTTTATAACCGCCAACGCATGAGGTCAAAGCATCAGTATCTTTTTTCATGTATCGTTCTAGAAAGACATCATCAAAATTATGCATGGTTAAAGAGGCGTGGTCAGTATAGGAAAAAAGAACGTTTCCATTTTGTATGAGAGAGACGGCGGAATGCAGTGTATGGGTTTTACCGCGCAAAGATTCTAATTTTTCGCGTGCCTCGGCGGTATTTTTTGATTTTGTAATGATTTTCCCGTCAAATTCTAAGGTCTGATCTGATCCGATGATGAGGTCATTGGAATGTTGGGTGCCAATGTGTAACGCTTTATCGGTGGCCAGATTTTGGGTTATGATACTGATATCAAGGCGATTGGCCAGATGTTTTGTGATGATGGCATCTTCGTCTATATCTGCCGGAATCGCGCGAAACTCTATGCCGGCGTTTGTTAGCATACTCTGCCTGCCTTGGCTGCCTGAGGCTAGAATGATACGTGGATTACTTGTCATTTCTTTGCTTTGCCTCTTTCTCCTTTTTACTCTGGAGGAGTGCCATAATTTCTGCTGATGTTTCCTCAATTGATCGTTTGGTCACATCAATCACAGGCCAGCCATGATCGGTGAACAGGCGCCGCGCTTTGCGCACTTCTGTTTCGATTTCATCTTCATCAAGATAGGCGTTTTCGGCGAAGGCAGCGGCCTCATTTTTATCGGTGCGTAGGCGTGTCTGGCGCAATTGTTTTAACCGTGCGGGTGAGGCGTTTAGACCGATATAGAGTGGCCTGTCTAGCGTTAAAAACGTATCTGGAACCTCAACACCGGGGACAAGCGGTATATTTGCCGCCTTAATCCCGCGCCGCGCAAGGAAAATACTGGTTGGTGTTTTTGATGTTCGCGAGACACCCACCAGAACGACATCGGCCTTTTTAATACCATCCAGTGATTTTCCATCATCAAACTGCATGGCAAAATCAATTGCGGCGATGCGTTTGAAATAGGCATCATCCATTGTGTGCTGTAATCCTGGAACGCCCTGTGCGTGGACACCAAGATAGGTAGAGAGGCTGCGAATGATCGGATCAAGTACCGCAACGCAAGGCACACCTAGCTCATCACAACGTTCTTGCAGGCGCAGACGCATCTTTTTATTAACGAAGGTAAAGATAACCGGGCCAGGATTATCGGAGATACGTTTGATAACGCGCTCTAACTGACGTTCTGTACGCACCAAGGGCCAAAATTTTTGGTTCGGGTCTATCCCTTCGAACTGTGCAAGCACTGCGCGGGATAGCCCAAGTAAAGTCGTTCCGGTCGCATCGGATACCAGATGAATAAAGAATTTTTTACGATGTTTCTTTGCCATAAGGTTCCGATCCGAACACATTATTTTTAGGGTATGAGCCTAGTTTACTGTTTTCTTCTTTGCAGCTTCTCTGGCCTCGGCAATTTCATCTTTAAAGCGTTCCATGTAAAGCGCCTGGAAATCAACAGGTGTCAGCAGCAACGGAGGAAACCCGCCTTGTGATGTTAATGTTGCAAGGATTTGGCGTGCAAATGGGAATGAAAACTTTGGAATCTCAATCAGTAATAATGGGTGATGTTGATCTTCAGGCACAGAATCATCAATAGAGATGGTAACGCCATAGATAACTTCGGCGATGAATACAGTTTTGTCGCCCCGCTTTGCTGTTGCGGAAATCGTCAATGCGACCTCGTAAAGGCTTTTGATTTTATCATCTGTTATTGCGCGTGCGTCCATGCCGATATTAACGTTCATCTCCGGCATCCCTAAGTCTGCACGCATTGACTCGGGTGCATCCGGATTTTCAAAGGATATATCACGAATATATTGTGTGTGAATGGTGATTGGCAGGTCTGTCGTCTGCAATTGTTCTTCTTTTTTATCGCTCATGGAATTACCTTATATATGAGTATGTTTATATTTGTATTAATTAGCATGAAACAGGGGCGTAGCTCAAGGCTTGTCATCGTCTTCTATGGTTTCATATTCTACCTCAATAATATTGGGGTCCTGAGGCGTTCTATGATCGTTGGTATCAAAGTGCATGCTTTCGAATTTAGTGCTGGCGGCCAGCTTCTTCCGTAAGATATCCCGAACAGCAGGGACAAGCAGCGCAAAGCCAATCGCATCTGTAATAAACCCAGGTGTAATTAACGTCGCCCCCGCCGCAACTAGGCATAGTCCATCAAATAGCTCTTTAGAGGGGATATGGCCTGCTTGTAAGGATTTCTGTGCAGTCATCATGGTATTGATGCCTTGATATTTCACAATGAAACCACCCAATACGGCAGTGAGAAGGGCGATTAATAATGCGCTGCCAAGACCGATTTCACTGCTGACATTAATGAAAACCATAATCTCGGATAGGGGGATCAAAACAAAAATAATGATAAACGGCACAAGGAAACTCCATATTTCTTTAACATTATGTGTATCATATCAAAAACTGTGGTAAAATCCGTTTTTTGTTTGTATAGAATATAAAGTTAATAATTAAGGGGAACCTCGTGACTGCAGAATTAATAGTTTACGCCTTGGTCGCTGCTGGATTGGTTTTCTGGCTGCGCAGTATTTTAGGAACACGTGATAGCGATGATCGCACAGTTGCGCCTATGAACTTAAACTCAGAAGGCAATGTTGTTGGCATACACGGTGCTGAAGTGCCAAGTGGTGCGGATCAAAAAGTATCTTTGATTGAAGAGCTTGCAGAAAATTCAAAAGGTAATATGTCGATTGATGGACAGGCGGCAGAGCAAGGCCTTATTGAGATTACTAAATTGGATAGAGATTTTGATGTGTATGTTTTCTTGCAAGCAACGCAAGATGCGTTTGTTTATATTGTTGAATCCTTTGCCGATGGTGATAGAGACACATTAAAAAATCTTTTGGGATCAGAGGTTTATAACGCATTTGATGGTGCAATATCTGCACGTGAAAAGGCCAATGAAACGGCTGTAACAGAGATCCATGCGATTAAGAAATCTGAAATTGTTGAGGCCTCCATTGAAAGAAAAGTGGCTTTAGTGACAGTACGTTTCTGGGCAGATGAGACATCCGTCATTAAGGATGAGAACAGTAATATTATTCATGGTCATCCTGAGAAAACAACGCTTATGCGTGATGTTTGGACATTCTCACGTGATTTGAAATCGCGTGATCCGCGTTGGTTGGTTGTTGAAACCAGAGACGATGGTGATGGTGACAACGAGATTATCCCGAATACACATTAATCTTCATCTTTTGGTCTGCAAACACTGAATTTCTGCGCTTCCGCTTCTTAAATACGCAAATGTATTCTGCGATGCGGTTCTCGAAAAACAGCATTTTCGACTCAAAATATTTAAATTTATCAGATCTTCCTAGAACTCTGCATATGTGCGTGATAGATTTTTCTCATGCGGATTATTCTTTTTTTAGCGATGTTTGTTTTGGCCTCTTGCGATGAGGCAGAGCAACAACCTGTTCAAGAACCAGAGGTGATTGCGCCTTCCCCGCTCCCTGCTCCACCGAAATTGATATTAACCCAAAGCACGTTTTCTGATCTGCCTGCATGGGGCGCAGATGATTTACAAACATTTATTCCTGCATTTAAACGCTCATGCGCGCGTATTGTAAAACGTGCCTCCGATACGACGTTTGGTGTTTTAAAACAGGCAGGAACCTATGGTGATTGGCAGGCCGCTTGTTTGGCATTTGATCAAGTATCTACATCCGATTCGCCGGCTCTACGTGATTTTTTCGAGGCAAATTTTACGCCCTATCAGGTCAGTGCCGATGAAAATCCGATTGGTTTATTCACTGGATATTATGAAGCATCCTTGAAAGGCTCACGCACACGTAAAGCCCCATACACCATCCCCCTGCATAAACGTCCCGATGATTTGGTGATGGTGCAGTTGGGTGATTTTCGCCCTGAATTAAAGGGCAATCGTATCGCTGGGCGCGTTAAAAATGGACGTTTAAAGCCCTATGAAAATCGTGCACAAATTGTTGCAGGGGATTGGCCGCATGATGAGGGGGTGTTGTTATGGGTTGATAATGCGGTTGATGCGTTCTTTGTGCAAATCCAAGGCTCAGGTCTTGTGCAGATGGATGACGGCAGTGTTATGCGCATTGGCTATGCGGGGCAAAACGGCCATCCATATTACGCAATTGGGCGAGAGCTGATTAAGATCGGCGCATTAAGCAAAGAAAATGTATCGATGCAAACGATCCGCGTATGGTTGGAAGAAAACCCGACCCGCGCGGATGAGATCATGAACAGCAATAAGTCCTATGTGTTTTTCCGTGAAATCATGGGCGATGGTCCGCTGGGTGCAGAAGGTGTGGCATTAACGGGTGGGCGATCCCTTGCAGTTGATCGCACATTGATGAGTTACGGCGTGCCGATTTGGGTGGATCTGGAGAAGCCAGTAGAAGAGGCAAACCCAATCCGCCGCCTTATGATCGCCCAAGATACCGGCGGCGCGATTACTGGGCCTGTACGTGGTGATGTGTTTTGGGGTTATGGCCCAATCGCAGAGGATATGGCCGGTAAAATGATATCATCAGGCCGGTATTGGGTGTTGTTGCCTAAGAGATAATAAGAGGCATTTAAGCTGCGGCCTCATCAGTTGTTTTTTCCAAGGCCTTTTCCCCATCAAAAGCCATATAGCGGTAATTCATATGTACGGTACCACCGTCCAGAGTTTTGTAATCCGTGGTTTGGCTGCGGTCGACACGCATTTCATCAAAGCCTGATAAATGCAATATGCCAAGCTCTTCATGCGGCAGATATGGCTCTACCCATTTTTTGTTTTTCTCATCCCAAAGTGGCTTAAATCCACAAAGCCAATGCATATAAGCGGGCAGAATCTCCGCAGGGTATTTATGCAGATGCACCATGATGCCCAGGGTTAATTGTTCAGCTGTGAAAACTTTGCCTTTCTTAAGAGCTTGCAAGATAAGCTCTTGCCACTTATTCCAATGCGGCGCGTCTTTATTCATGCAAAAAGCACCGGCCAGAATAACGTGATAGGGGAATATTTCTTTTGCCATTTTAATGCCGAAGGCGCGGCGCGCGTTTGAAAAATAAAAACTGCGGGCTTTATAAGGCCAACTACCAATCCATTTCACGCGCATGCCCTTGGGGTAGGCGCGATCCATTTGCCCCGAGAGAACAATGGTATCTTTTTCCGCGCCCTTAATAAATGTTTCAATGGCGTTCCAGTTTTGTATCCATGTATCGGCGTCCATCCAGAAATAAGTGTCATATCCTTCGAATATTTTATTGATAAACGGACGGCATACACAAGATTTTAGATATTCCCGTCCGCGTACGCGATGCGCCGGTAGGTCGCACGGCCAATCTGGTTTTATGACTTTATCGGCAACGGTTTTGATATAGGCGTGTTGCTCATCGCTCATCCCTGTATCCATGATACAGATATCATAGTTTTTGAGTGTGTTATCGGGATGGTTACGCAGGCAATGTATCCATTCCACCAATAAGGGAAAATAGTTGCTGTCCGATCCTGAAACAAAGGCGATTTTTTTCAAATTTTATATCCTTTAATATGATCGGGTTTACGATATCAAGTGTTAATATACCATCGGGAACTGTCGATGAATCTTGGCGATACCAGCCAGTACCTCTTGCGAAAGTGTCAGATCAATCGAAGCGATATTGTTTTTAAGCTGTGCCATGTTGGTCGCACCAATGATATTGGATGTGACGAATGGCTGTTGATTGACAAAGGCCAGTGCCATTTGACAGATATCAAGCCCATGCGTCTCGGCCAGTGCAATATAGGCTTTGACCGCATTATTGGCGTGTTGTGTATCGCGTTGTAAAAATCTGTCATCAATGTCCCAACGGCTGCCCTTTGGGCGCGCGCCATCAAGATATTTGCCACTAAGCAAGCCACCGCCTAATGGCGACCACGCCAGCAAACCACAATCCTCTGCCATCGCAATTTCATGTAAATCAGTGTCGAACATACGGTTTAGGAGGCTGTATTCGTTTTGAATAGAGGCCATACGTGGCAGAGCTTTGTCTTCGGATAGGCGAAGCCATTTCATAACGCCCCATGCCGTTTCATTTGATAGGCCGATATGTCTGATTTTTCCGGCTTTAACAAGTGTTTCCAGTGTCTCCAGAACATTGATGAAGTCTTCTTCGATTTGTTTTTTATCGAATTTTGGTGCGTAATCCCAATGTTGAGAGAAATGATAGCCGCCACGATTAGGCCAGTGGAGTTGGTACAGATCAATATAATCTGTTTGTAGGCGTTTAAGGCTGTCATCCAAGGCTGCTTTTATGCTGGCAGAGGTCATGTTACCGCCGCCGCGTATCCATTGCATGCCTGGTCCGGCTACTTTAGAGGCCAGAATAACTTTATCGCGGTTTCCTGTTTTATTGAACCATGTGCCGATAATTGCCTCGGTTTTACCGTATGTATCAGGATTGGGAGGCACGGCGTATAGCTCGGCTGTATCAAAGAAGTTGACCCCTTGCTCCAGCGCATAATCCATTTGCTCATGGCCTTCAGCCTCGGTATTCTGTCGCCCCCATGTCATTGTGCCTAGACATATAAGACTGACATCAAGGTCTGTGCGCCCTAGTGTTTTATATTTCATAGCGTATAATTTTCATGTTATTTGTTTGGATTGATAATAATTCGTCTAACTTTGTCAAAGTCGAAATGTAGGTCGTTTAAGCTGTCTGGTAATTGGGTTGGCCAGTTTAAGACAAGTGGGTTTTCTACAAAATATGGCATCGCACTATTCAAATGTTTGACACGATCCGGACCTATTTGCACCTTATGTAATTTTAACTGGGTAAGTTCAATAAGACCAGTCTCAGGGTTGGGCACTAATCTGCATGTGAATGATTCCATGCGATATTCGCCAAAAGCACCAGTATGCGTAAACCAAAGCTTTAAACTACCGTCTCTTTGAGGTTTAATTTCGCTGACATATATGGTGTGTGGGTAGGGCACATATAGCTCAAGAAAAGATTTACAAATACCGTATTCGGCCGTGGCTTTGAATGGTTTACTTAACCACCAAAAAGCGTAGCCAA
This sequence comes from Zetaproteobacteria bacterium, assembly GCA_002747015.1. The sequence continues at coordinate 61,911 of NVXI01000004.1, read as the reverse complement.
AGAGTAGAATAAAACTCCAAATGATAATTCTTTTTCTTTTCTTTTTACCTTTGGCTTTTTTTTGTTCCTTGAGTTTATTGGCAAGAGAAGCCTTTGGCTTTTCTTCCTCAATTATCGTTTGTTTTAATATTTCTGTTTCTTCGCTCATATCGGCATTAACTTAATTGGAGATTAATACGTTTGCCGTCTTCGGCTTCTTGAGTGAGTTTGCTTTCTTCCACTAATTCATTAAGGATTTCATCAATAACACCACTAATCATTGCATTTCTTGAATCGCCGCTTTCGCTGTTTGAGAGGACGCGGCGTCTAATTTCTGTTCGTGCACTTCCGCCTGGGAATGTTGATGCCAGCATTTGTCTGGCACGTGCGGCCCCTAGAATAGAATATAGGCGGTTTCTGATTGAAACGTCTTCCGCTGAGGTCGAAAAAGCCCAAAGTTCAATAGGCCCCAAAGTATTGTAGATATGTTGTTCATAACGCCCGGATGTTGATCCAATAACAATCAAAGCAGGTGCACCAATTGATTTTGGCCCCGTTAGCTTGTAGCGCATAATATGTTTAGCGGTATTGGATAAGCCAAAGCGATCAACAACATTTTGTACGGCTTTATCAGAAATGGCGGTTCCTAAAACCCAAATTCCGGTGGCCAGATCGACCATATCTTTGTCAAAATCATCAATAAGCTGCGATGTTAAAACAATTTGTACGCCGCGTTTACGTCCCTCTCGAACATCGCGAATAACCTGTGCACGCACAGCATTTGATCGGCTGGTTCTATGGAATTCATCAAAGTTCAGTCGCTTGGGTGTTTCGCCAATGTCTTGCAGTCTTGCAGCGTGATGTTCTTGGTATTTTTCGGGGATATGTTGCAGGCTTTCTGCACTAACCCACCATGAGCGAACCAATGCGTGGCGTCCCAACATGTACATGATAGACGTTTGCCTGTCTGCGGCTTCATCCCCTTGTGGGGCAACATCCATCAAATCGAGAGAACATAAACGTGTGTCTGCAATATCAAATTGTGTTACTGAAGATAGGATCGGGTATTCGCGAATAGCGGATGTGACCATACGTTCAAACGCGCCGACGACACTTTCTGCACTAACACCAACGGATGTCTCTTCTAAAAGAGAACGAATTTGTGGCCGTCTTGAGGCTGTGATTGCATCATTAAGAGTTGGCACAGCGTGGCGTTGCGCCATATTTGCAAGGTGAATTTGATCCAGCTCAAACATTTTATCAACGATATCCCACCAGAATGGATCAGATGGTAAATGTACATTGTGTTTTTGAATCGCCGCGTCAATTTCCATTTCTAAACGGGGTAAATATGGACGTGATTCCGCGTTTGCAGAACCATCATCGCGCCAGCGGAACATTTCATCAACCACAAGCCCGCAAAGCTGCTGCATACCGTCATATGGYTTGTCRTAYCCTGGTGGTGTGGTCAGAAGTGTYAGGAGTTCAACMAGGAAGCTTCTTTCATCYGGCARAGGATAACGRCACCCYAAYTGGGTATCAAAGGGGTTAATMGCGTATTGGTGSGCCATTTGTAGGCGGAAATAGGCGGCTTCGTGTTGACGGCTAAGGGGAAGAGCTTCCTTAATCARGGAAATAAGACCGGAKGATGATGGGCCAATATCAATAACMGAAACATAGGGCAGYTTACTTARTCCTGGMGTAATACATGTTCCGAAGTTAAGTGTATTCAAAAGAACGGATTTACCACCRCCWGGTTGCGCAAATATTAGRTCAAACCACGTCGTGGTTAAGTTTGTTCCTGTTTGATAGGGCCAAATTTTACCATCAGGCGTTCTAAAGATCATCGCGCCTGTTTCGAATGGGCTTGAGGGTCGTTGCCACGGTAAAAGGCGCATGATTTCAACCATGGGCGCAATACCCGATGGCGCGGTRCCAGCRCAATGAATACCCATTGCCGATGACATGACACAATCAAGTGGATCACCTGAATATTCACTAACTTGCGCATATCCCCAGCTTTCAAAAGATTGCAGCAAGATAGATAGGCGATCAAGAATTTGATCCTTTTCACTGATTTTACACCATGTGGCAAAGGAAATGCGAATTTTTACGACAGGTTCTTGTCTTGCAAGCGTTATCAGACTCTCCAAAGAGTATTTAATTGGTTTGTTTCCGGCATTTGTCGGCCCCAATAAGGTCGCGGCAAAGGATCTCATCGCGACGGCTGCTGCCCCACCCCCCTCAATAAGGAAGGAAATACGAAATGGAATATCTGCTTCGACGAGACGATTTAACAGGAGAGGGAATGGCTGAGAATCCATTGGCCCTAAAGTCATATCAGCACCGGCCCACAATAAATTTCCAATGCGTACGACAGATTTTCCTAAAACATTTGCTTCTGCCGCAACTATTTGATTTGGAAGGTTTGGCCATAGGATGTCGGACATATCAACGGCGCTTTGTGGTGCGCGTGGTGGAATTGGATCACCAGGGAGACAGGCACGCCATTTATCATTTGCACGATCAGGGAAAAGGTTAGAGCGTATGGCATTAAGTGCGTCATGGACTTCCAAAACATTACATTCAATGCCAAGCTCATCGAACGCCGTTGTCATTGCGGCGATAAAACTTTTATGGCGTGTTCTAAGTGGTTCCATTATGCCTAGGGGGTATTGCGCGCTTGCCGCAACGGGCCAATCTTTTCCCTCTTCTTTTGCGTCTGCCCCGGCTCTTTTTGATTCATTTTTTGTTAAACTGGAAGGGCGTGTCCATAGAACAAAATATTGCTCCTCATGTGTTAAAAACTTTTCAAGGTGGGCAATTTTTTCATCAAACAAATCATCCAGATCTAATCCAATATTATGTGCTGTGATACGGCTTGGGTTTGTTTGATTTTCAAGAGTTTGCCTTATTCGTGATGGATCGCGAACAAAGTATACCTGCATGGCATGGCCAATACGGTCAAAACGTGCACCAATCTTGATATTTGCGGACGCGACGATGTTCTCATATTCCTCATCTCCGATGATTTGTTTACTGCCTTCAACTTTTAGGTAGGATACAAGAGATCCATCTGTTGAAACGAGTGTATGCTCATTTTCTCTGGTTTCTAGGCGAATAAAAGAAGATACAGATTGCCTTAGTGCTTTTTGAAAAGGCGCCAATATTTTATCAAATAATTTCATAAAAGGTCTATTTTGCTTGTTAGTCTATAAAGGATAGTAGCGTATAAACGTTAAGATTAATACACCATATTTTTATAATCCAGTACAGAAAACATCAAACATAATAAATTTATGCACACTATGAAATGTACGTCGCTTTTTATGCGGCATTTTGGATTTGATGATATATATCAAACCATTTTTGAGGTGTTTTTCCACCAAAAGGGCCATCTTTTGAGCGCCAGTAAGCCAAAATTTGAGGGAATTGATTAAATTCCAGATCGGCTTCCTTGATAATGCGTCGATCAAGGGGGAAGAGGCGAATACCCTCTATTTTATCATCACGATTACTGTAATGAGCATCCGTTAGGTAGTCTTTTAGAACAGTTGACAGGATGTAGGGGTCATCGGTTCCGATGCGCGCCCTTACTGCGTCACGTCGTTTCATAAGCGCATCTAAAGATTTTCGTGCGGCTTCTGCAACGGGACCTTGCGAAATACGCGCAACATATATGGCGCGTGAAATGTGGTGTAAATCGGCCTGCTTAATTTCTGGTAGCCAAAGCAAAACACCAGAGCGCATAATACTGACGTTATCTAAATTGAAGCATTGGTGACAGAAAATGCAAACTGTTTTCAGGTTGTTCTCGGATAAATCATGTCGATTACCATTTAGGAACAGAATTTCTTGATATTTTTTTGCCTGAAAGTTGCAGCATTGGCATGTATTGTCATCGCGTGTGAATATTTTTTGTTTTAACTCTTTAGATAGAGTTTTTTTCACAGAAGAAGTGGAGCCAGTTGAACCGGCTCCACCTTTTATTTCTTTTGAACTTCCGCTTTGTCTGGAAAGCCCGAGTGATATGGGTATAGATCCCATTACCATCCTTTTTAATTAAGAAGTAACAAATGTTACAGATGTTAGAGTAGCTGTAGTTGCAGCTGCACCAGTTGCACCATTATTCATTGATGACAACATTGCTTCTGTAAGGATTGGAAGCGCGAATAATGCACCACCACAAATCAGACGGATAGTACCTTCTTTCAAAGGAGTCTGTGTTGGGTTTTCAACATGATCTTTAATTTTCATGATACCAAGAACACAAAGAAGAACACCAAATAGGTATGCTACAGCTGAAATCAAAGCCGGAAGCGATGACATAGATGTGTTGATGTTACTTGCGATTGAGCTGAAGTTGTTAGCAGCGTGCGCTGTACCGGATGATGCTGCCATCAGACCCACTGTCATCGCTGCGCCTAGTTTATAATATGATACTTTGGTTTTATTGAACATAATTGTTTTTTCCTCTTACCAATTGTTAACTTACTTTATGTAATGAGAGTATCAGATGCGCCACAATATTGCCACATTTATTTTCATTTATTTTTAAATTTTATGAGAATGTGACCCCAAACGCAGTGATACCAAGGGTTGTCTGCACGGCATTTAATAGCGGGCCGAGGTTCACAGCCAGTGCACCACCAATGATATGTGTCATTCCGGCCATAGTTGACGCGCCCTGACTACCTTCTGAAACATCGCGCATAATGAATATGCCACGTACAAAGCTAATCATGCCGATAACGATCATGAATTTCAATACTGCATTGATAACATTGTACGCTGCCGCAGTTTCTGCGGCGGACATTGTGCCAGTATATGCAAGATTTGCTGTGGTTGCTGTTTGCGCTGTAAAGCCAACACCCGAAAACAAACTGGAGGAGATCGCTCTAAGGATTGTTGTTGCAGACATTAAAAGGCCACCAACTATAAATGTTGTAAATGTCCCTATGCCGCCAGGTCCCCTTGCACCTTCTTGTGCGGATTTGGTTAGTCTTGATATGCCGATCATAATGAAAATCATACCAGCGCAAAAACAAAAGAAGTTAAGTAATACATGTGACGGACCGAGAATGTCGTCCATGAAACAAGCCATAGCCTGATCAAGAGAGTTGGCCGTTCCACACGTTAGTGCGGGCCCTGTAAACCCAGTATTCGCTTGGTCAAGGCCTTGCAATGCGACTGTGTTTGGCGTAACGCTGTACGCCATAGACATGGAAACAACTGGCAGGGCAAAGAATGCACCTGATGCGACCAATCTTGAAATGCCCTCTGAAAGTGCTGTCTGTGATGGATTTAACACATGATCACGAATTTTAAGAATTGCCCAAACGCCCGTAACCAATCCGATAAAATATGCAACAGCGGTTAGGAAGCCTGGCAATGCCATACCTGAGGCAAGTGTTTTACAAATAACGGCACCAATGTCTGCTGTGGTGGCAACAATGCCGGTACATCCACTAAACCCTGTAAGAATAGTTCCGACTTGAGTTGAGTTGAACCACCCAGCCCCACCCAGTATGGTAGAAATTATACCAAAGGTGCCCATTCCAGAACCATTAATTGTATTATACATGGCATCAAAAGTTGTTGGTAGAGCCAATAATGCACCCGCAGTAACATAGCGAATAATGGCATCTTTAAGGGGCACTCGGTCCGGATCTTCGACGTGATCTCTTGTCTTATATAACGCCGATACGGTTATAAGCATTCCGAGTAAATACGCAACTGTCGCGATGAGTGCGGGTAGCCTAGTTGTAGAGAATATAAGTGAGCTTAGAATAGAGTTAAAGTTACCACCAATCCCTGGAACATAACCAACGACACCAAAGAGCCCTGAAATTGCCCCAACGATTCCGGCATTATATTCAAATCCGCCAGGAACCCCGCCATTAATGGTTGTAACAACGGCTTCTGTAATTATAGGTAACGCGAATAAAGCGCCACCGATTAGAAATCTGATGACGGGCACTCTGATAGGCGTTTGCGTAGGGTTAGAGACATGGTCAACTAATTTGAAAACGGCTGTTACGGCTATCAATAATCCGGAGAGGTAAGCGAACCCAGCTATGACAGCAGGTAGTCGTGATGTAGAGTCGGATATATTTTCAGCGATCTGACTAATATCATCGCCAGCAGCGAAAGCATTATGTGAGAATAGAGTGCAAAATAATAACCCCAAGAATACTGAAAAAAGTTGCTTGCTCGTCAATGTTTTTCTCCTTAACCTACTTAATATACACTATTACAGCATATTTACGCGACATACTGCAAATTTTTAATTACATTTTGTGTCTTAGAACGTATTCTACAAGAAAATAGTTAATATTTTGAGTGCATTCTTAAGTATCTCTTAAATAAACTAACGTTTATTGTACTATTTTCCCTTTTGTCCCTGTAATAATCCAGCGACCATTTTTTAATTGGATTGATTTTATACGTCCAATATCTATAAGTGTATCATTTACCTCTACAGATTTCATTTCTTTGTTGTTTTTATCGTAGATAACAGCTTTCCCAGGTTGTGCGGCACGTATCGTCCATGCAGCTTTTTGGGGCATTTTTTTGATGTTTTTCGGCGTTTTTTTGCTTGTTGTGTTTGTGTCTTTATTTTTTTCAGCTGTATTTTTGATAATTTCTTTTTGTAATAGAGGAGGCGTTTCACTGCTCTCTATTATGATCTCTTTAATTTTTTCTTCTTTGTGCGATAGAGGGAGTGGTGCTTCCATCTTTGGTGGGAGAATGGTTGGCGATGGTTCTATGATTTCCTCAAAAACAGTGTCGGTTTTCGAAAGAAGTTCATCTTCACTCAATGTTTTTGAAGTGTGTCCGATCAATTTATTTTGACCAAGATCGTTTATTTGTGTGTTGCTTTGTGGGGAGAAGGTAAGATCCGGAAGAGCAATCGTATTATTTAAAGAATCATTAGGTAGAGGCGTTAAAATTGTTTTATGGCTTTGCTTTATAGGTATGTTTTTGAATGGCGCGGGTATTTCATTATCTCGCTGAGCTTGATTCTGTGTGCTTTGCGTTTGTGTTGTTGTTCGCGCATCATTTTGCTGTATGTGCTTGGTATTGGAGTATTTATCAATTTTTATGATAGGTATCTGAGTTTTTTCTTGGGAAGGTATAAAAAAGGGATATGCAACAAAGAAAATCCCGCCCAATAGGGCGAGAAATATAATTGGTTTTACTATAGATTTTCTCTTTTTATGAGAGGGCCCATGATCTTCTCTCTTGGTATTTTCATCAATGTTGACCTCATCAAGAATCTCACCATCCCAAGAGTTATCTAAATCGTCATCAAACTCATATTCTTCAAAGTTATTGTCAGATTCAATCATATTTCACTGCGATTAAAATTCATGAAGATCAGAATTAAATATCACCTTCTTCTTCTACAACATTTTCAACAAAGAATATACCAATTGGCGTTCCAGCGGCAATAACAACTTGAATAGGAATATCTGCCATATCGCCTAGTATTTCACTAATTTCTGAAGCAGCCTCTTCAACACCAAGCGCAACTTCTTGCTCATCCGTCGATTCTTCTTCTTCTTCTGTGACGGTACCGCTGGAACCAGAAACAGTTACAGACGTCGCGCCAGAATCTGCAACCGCACTTGCAAAGCCTTCGATAAAGGCCGCCGCGGCCGGAAAGACAATACGTTTAAAGTACCTGTGGTCTATATCGGTTCTCATTGCGGCAAGGCCATTATCCGGATCAAGCATGAGGGCATCGATATCATACTGATCGCCATCCGCATTAACGGCAATGTCAAAAGTAATGAGAAGTTTTCCGAGATCTTCTTCTAATTCAAACTCGCCAAGCAATTTCCATCCCTTAAGAGGGCCACTAACCATTTGCGCCAAAACAACGGCGTCTACATCTGAGTTTGCTTGCAACAGCATTTGGCCATAAACAATTTTACCAGCCGGAATAACAACAACCTCTTCGTCATCTTCTGAGAAACCGCCGCCGTCGCCGTCATTACCACTACCACTACCATTACCACTACCATTTACATCTGACTCATCACTGTAACTTATAAGAGTAACTGTTGTCATTGTCTTTTCGTCAGTATTAGCAGCCAGCAGTGAAGACATTTGTTCTTCCATTGATCCAGCAAGTGCGTCCAATGCTTCACCTTGCTGTTCTGCATTTAAAACAGTTACAGGCTCAATTTCGGTTTCTCTTATCTTCATTTCGCGCTCTATACGCTCATCTTGAAGAAGTCTCCAACGATGAAGAGGGTCTTCAGATGCTTCTTCAATTTCCGGTGCCTCTAGACGTGTATCTTGTGTTTGCACAGGAACGGGTATTGCACTAAGATTTTCTGATATAGCGCGTTCTAGTTCCGCCTCATTTTGTTCTTCTACAGCCTCAATATATGCAGGAGAGAGTGCCTCATCCGTTCCTGGAACAGATGTAATGTCCGACCCAGCAGGCATTCTCGATACTTCTTCTTTGATTGATGAACCACCAAACATAAACATAACGCCGACGATAGCAAGAATCGCAACACCAATAATAGCAATTTTTGCAACAGGGCTCTGCCTAATTGAACCACCCATATCTGACTGTTGCGAAAATTCATCAAAATCATCTTCAGAACCGATTATATCCTCATCTAAATCATCATTCATCTAGTAAATCCTCGCGCTCAGTAAGATAGGCTCGAACCATACGGCCTCTATCAGATAGTAAAATTACAGGTGTGGCTTCCAATGCGTATATCTTTGTACCATCAGCGGATGTTACAGAACTATCCCAGCCAGGAGAAAGTAATGTAAGCGGCGTTCTTACATATGTAAGACCGTTATATATGTAAGCGGTTGTCCGACCATCAACACCGGATACATCTAGTATCTCTGCGTCACCGGGAACGACACCACCAAGGGCAATTGACATATCAGGATCGCCTGATGTTAGTGTTACACCAGTATCAATGAGAGGCGTTGTTGCGCTTGGCCCCATTTTAGGAAGAATTGCATCAAATCTGTAGTGAACAAGATCTCTATTTGTTTCGAATGTTAGGATAACCGGAGCATTTAATCCAACAAGACGCATGGAGATATTACCATGTGCAAAAGAGGATTCTGGAGATATTCTGATTATATGGGTTAATTCATCAACGGTTGATTCTTGTATCTTAAACTCGCCAACCCAACTCATGTCTTCTATCGGCCATGGCTGCCCCGAAGAGTCGAGCATGCTGATGGTCGTTACGTAGCCATAAGCCATTTTTACAGTGAGAGGAACGACACCAGGATCAAGAGATACGTTTTGAACTGTCAGTTCTGGCCTAGGATATGGATGAACAGGTAATTGTGCCGATTCTATAGTGCGGTCAAAATGTTCAAGCAATGTTCTGATTTCATCGGGACGAAGAGGAAGTAACCTTTTTAGAGCCTGATCAAAAGCTTCAGTTCTAAAGCTCTCCTCAATATCCTCCGTTGCTTGCTCGGGACCAAGATCGTCATCAAAGTTGAAGACGTTATCCGCTGTTCTCTCCGACATTGCATCATCGCCGAAATCCTGAGATAAAGCCACATTACCAGCAAGCGCCGTAGAACAAGCAAGAACCAAACCAAAGCTTAATACTTTCATATTAAAGCCTGCATATAATTTATATGAAAATCTTTTGTAATCCATGAACTCCATTTACCCCAGATACTCTAAAATAACTCGTAAACGATACATTGGATTTTTATAATTGTCACGCATTATCAACACAATAGCGAAAAAAATTAATACAAACCATTATCTTGCCTCTGCGATCCATTGCTCTATCCCAACGCCGTTGGGACTTTCGAGCCTGGGCACGCGCACAATGACTACCGTTACTAGCAGTCCTGTATTGGATGTTTTTGCACCAGACATGTACGTGAGTATGAGCGGAATTTGCACAACCCACTGATATCGACCAGCGACCAGCCCCTCTGATTTTAGAACGGGAGCACCTCTGGGTGCGGCTGTTATGATTTGTTGGTGCACCTCGACCATCTCAATAATTCTTGATCGCTGAAGTGCTTGTGTGAAGCTTTCCCAGCCCCGCTTGGTGAAGTTGCGGGATGATTCTTGCAGTCTTCTTCGATAATCACTGAAGCCGAATGTCATGACCTCGGTTGTTGCTTGTGCGACCCATGACATCAAAGATGGCGCGCTTAGGTTTGGTTGGCTGAGTGGAACCATGGGAATTAGGCGACCATCCTCCGTTGTGGCGAAATAGAAATGCTGGGGCTGGTGCACTTTGATCACATAATACATGGCACCAATAAGGCCAAGTATAATAATGCTTTGTATAAGAGTCATTTTTAGAAGGCTGCGATAACCGTCTCTATAAAATTCATTTCGAATAACAACGGTTCCTAGCCCAGACGTATCGTCGGGTGTTGGTTGTCCTGAAGTGCTGTCGGTTGTGTTTTCTTGCTTTTTTGATTTTTTCAGCATATGAACCTTCTTAAAGCCTATTGTTAAATTGATCTATATTTTGACACTACACTGTGTAACAAAAAAAAGTAATATACAATATTCGGAATATATATTTATTGTGTTTAATAAATATTTAAGTGCGCTCACTGATATGCATGTGCTATCGTTAGGCATTATTAATATGCCTTGGTGCTGTGATTGTTGTAAAAATAATTGAAATGAATTGGAAAATGGTGCAGCATAAGATGTTTTGTGGTTATGAGTTTAGTTAGGTGTCTTTGAAGATGGTGAGCGTGTATAATAGGTGGGGTAACGTATTAGCGGATGCTTTTTGTCGTGTGCTGTTCATTACTTTTCTTGTTTTTGCCTGTACGTTATCTACATTAGATGATGCGTACGCAATTTGCTGTACGGAATGTGCGCAATCTGACTGTGACAATGCAACTGATTATATTGATAATGCCCACGAAGATATTATTGATCGTGTGACATCTGAATTTGATTATGACCTTGAGGAATTCGAGGAGTGGTTGATTGAGGTTATGTTTAAAACGCAGTTCTTGCCTGCTATGGCTGATATGGCAACGCAAATGAGTGCGGTTGCTATGCAATATACGCAGGCTGTTGGTATGTTTCTTGATGCTCAAAATCAAATGGATACCCAAAGATTATTTCGGAAGCTGCAATTCGATGCACATAGAGACTATCACCCCAGCCAAGATTTCTGTTGGTTTGGCACAAATGTACGTAGTTTGGCCGCGACTGAAAATATTGGACGGTTCAACGGTCTGGCTTTGTCGCAACTGTCTTTGGCGCGGCAAATGGGTAATGTCAATGCCGCAGGTTCAATAAGCTCTAGTGATGATTATAGGTCGCGGTGGGAACAGTTTGTTGATACGTATTGCGACACTCGTGATAATAATAGGCAAATATCTGGTACGGGGTTAGATCTTGCCTGCGATCGTAATGGCTTGGCATCGGGAAGTGCTGCGGGCGCAAGAGATCGCCAACGCATTAATCGTGACATAGACTACACACGTCTTGTTGAGGAGCCAAGAACGCTTAATATTGATATGGCCGATTTGACGTTGGATGTTACGGCAGAGCCTTTGGACACCCTTATTATTGGCCTTATTAATGAGCCAGCAGATGAAGAAGATGTCATTGCCTTGTCGAAAAACCTTTACGGGCATAAGGTCTTGTCTAGAGAGCTTTCCGGAGCCGTTATGAAGAGCAGTAGTGCGCAAAAACTATACTTGGCTTTGCGTAGTATTGCTGCGAAACGTGGTGTTGCGCAGGCTAGCTTTAATGCGATTATTGGCTTGAAGTCATCAGGGACACAGCATGAACAATTATTAAGTCCATTCGCTCATCCCTCGGTAGCTTTGGGTATACCGGCAACAATAGGTGCGGGCGTGCTTGGCACTAAACATTCAGGACGTTTTATGGCATCGATCGTGCAAGAACTGTTACCAGCCAGTCCGGCAGGTCTTGGTGGTAACATATTTGACCTGATTGGTTACAGTCCAAGTTATTATTCTCAGTTGGAATTTTTGACAAAGAGAATTTATCAAAACCCTGATTTTTATGCCAATTTATATGACACACCAAGAAATGTATCACGGAAGAAAGTGGCGATGCGTGCGATCGAGCTTATGATTGATCGTGCAATATATGAAAGTCAGCTACGCCGTGAAATGAATGTATCGGTGTTGTTGTCTAGTAAGTTAAGAGAATCTCATAGAGCAGCGAATGAAGGATTGGCGAACTCTAGAGGTAAATAGTAATTGAAAGAATGTGAGAAAATTTTGTCTTTGATTGATAAAGTAGAAAAGAAAAGAAAGCCTTCGTGGAGGAAGTCTCGCTTGTTTCGCGGGGTAAGGAATGTAATCGTGTTGGTTCTTCTGGTTTCTGTTCTTTCAGGTTCGATTTTGACGTCTCGTCAAAAAGATGCAGAGGCACTAAGTGTTTGTCTGCCTTGTGTGTTTTGTCCGATTATTGACCCGATTATTGCGGCGATTATTCTTGAGCTCATGGAGGAGTTTGTTTGGACTCCGCTTGTTAAAACTATAATTAGGCGCCATATGAATCAGGAGCAAAATTGGATTGTTGAGGATTTCTTTGAAGATTTTTGGTTAAGGGCTTTGGCTGAATTAACAAATTTTTTAAGTACGTTTGGGATGTATCAAGTTGAAATGGTTGGGGCATTCTTCGATGCGAAAAATCAATTGGAAACGCGCCGTTTGTTTTTTGAATTACAGGCCGAGGCACATAAGGATTATCACCCTAGTGATGATTTCTGTTGGTTCGGAACAAGTGCGCGTAGCCTTGCCTCAAGTGATAGTCGTGTGAATTTGAATATGCTTGCAATGTCGGAGATTTCCTTGAGTAGGCAATTGGGATTCAGGAATACGGTCGCGGCATCGGGTGCCGATGATGATAAGAATTCTAGATGGCAAAGATTTGTTGATACTTATTGTGATCCGAGAGATAACTCTTGGGAAAGCATTGGAACTGGACTGGATTTCGCTTGTGACATAGATGGTCTAGGTGCGGGCGTAGCCACAGGCGCCGTGGATAGGGCGCGTATTAATCGTGATGTGGATTATACGCGGTTGGTCGATGCGCCAAGAACACTGGATGTTGATTTTTCTAATGTCGTGATTTCTGAAGATGAAGAAGATGTTTTGTCCATGGCTGCTAATTTATATAGTAATAATGTCCCATCTCGTGCATTTTCTAGGGCAACAATCACAACGACTTCCGCGAAGAAGGTTTATATGGATCTAAGAAGTGTCGTAGCGAAAAGAAATGTCGCAGAAAGTAGCTTTAATGCGATTGTTGCGTTGAAGGCTTCAGGAACAAATGGTGATGCGGGTGCCGCAACCCAGCCTGATGTCGGAAAATTTATGGCTTCGATTGTAAAAGATTTGATGCCTGCAGGGACACCAGATGATGAAATTTATGCAATTCTTGGTGAAAACCCCAGTTATTATGCGCAATTAGAGGTTTTGAGTAAGAAGATTTATCAAAATCCTGATTTTTTTGCGAATCTATACGATACACCGGCAAATGTGAAACGTAAGTCTGTCGCGATGAAAGCAATTTCGTTAATGCTGGATAGGGCTTTGTATGAAAGCGAACTGAGACAGGAAATGATTTTATCTGTTATGTTGTCGAGTGAGCTGAATCGGGGCGTAAGCACGATTGAGGGTGACTTAGTTAGAGGGAAAAGGCAAAAGTAAGGTTCTGATTATGGGTTTTAAAATATTGGACATTTTTGTAAATGCGCGGCGTGGCTTCGCGAAATTTGTGATTTCACTCATGGTCTGCGTTACCTTGTTTGGTTTTACTGCGCCTTCTCAGGCTTTTTGTTTCTTGTGTGCTGTTGCTATACGGGCGATTGATAGTACTACTTGGAAGGACGCTGAAGATGAGTTTGATGACCTTCTTGATGATGAGTTTATTGAGCTTGAAGAATTTATTGTTCACGAGATGTGGGAGCAGAGTATCCTTCCTGCTATGATGTTGGCGGCAGAGCAGTTTACAGCCGTCGCGATCCAGCAGGTGATGGCCATTGGTATGTTTATTGATGCTGAAAGCCAGATGGACGCGCAAAGATTGTTGCAGGAGATACGGGCACAGGTTCATAAGGACTACCAGCCTAGTGTCGGAATGTGTGAATTTGGTTCTGTTATGAAGAGTATAGCGGCAACGGAAAGACGCGGCGAGGTTACCGCTGTTATTTTGGCTCAACGTTCACAAGATAGACAATTAGGGCAACAGGATACATCAGGGACATACGGAAATGATTTGGATCATGATGTCCGCATAATGCATTTTAAGACATTATTTTGTAATGAGCATGATCGCGGTAGCGTATTATCGTCTGTGTGTTCTGATCTTGCGTGGACAAACGCTAGTTTTGATGCTGATGCTAGGGTTCGAATGAATAAGGATATTGATTATTTCTCCTTGGTTGATTCCCCATGGACATTGACGTTGGATTTTACAAATGAGGATATTATTGATGATTCGGCGACAATTAATCCAAAGATTCATAATGAAGACGAAGAACATCTTCTGGCGATGGCGAGTAATCTGTATGCGCATAAAACATTTCCCCGTGTACCAGCGCGTTTGCTTGTAAATGAAATTGATAAAGATCTTACGACGATGCAAAAAGCATATATGGATATGCGTGCTATTGTTGCCAAAAGAAGTGTTGCAGAGAATAGCTTTTATGCAATTGCTGTGATGAAGGCAGAAGGAAATAGGTTGCCTCCTCCTACGGGCGCAACAACTCCTCCAGATAGTTTCCCTATGAGTGCGCGCGTGTATATGCAGTCTATATTGACGGAGTTGGGTGTGCCTGCGGCAGATACTCTGAGGCTGTTGGGCGATAATCCTAGCTATTATGCGCAAATGGAAATTTTAACAAAGAAGCTATACCAAAACCCTGATTTCTACACGAATTTATATGACAAGCCTGCAAATGTAGAAAGAAAAACTGTGGCGTTGCAGGCGATTAAATTGATGCAAAAATTCGATGTTTTGAAAAGTTCTCTACGTAGCGAGGTATCTACCTCTATCCTGCTTGAGTTGGCTGTTATGGATCTACAAGGGGAAATCGAAGACCAAATTCAGGCCATTGATGTGAGTGATAAATAATATGAAACGGTTTTTTAGAAAATATATAGGCTTGAAGATTGCATTTTGTGCAGTGTTAATTACGGTGTTTTTCTCTTCGATGATGCTGAGTTCACCGCCTAAGGATGCTGAAGCGTTTGTGCCTTATTGCTGTTGTGGTGGTTGTAATTGTACGTCTGAAACGTTGAGCGCCGATATATCGGGCTGGATCCAGGACATGATCCAAATTAATCTTCATTTTTTCATTCAATTACAATTTGTCCATCAACGTATCTGGTTTGATTATACCTATTGGCAAAGATATATGCTTCCTTCCTTTATGCAAATGGGCGTTCAATTAGGTGCTGTTGGAACGCAGCAAGTTATGATGATTGGTATGTTTATTGATGCTAAAGAGCAAATGCAAACACAGCGCTTGTTACAGGAATTGCATGCACAGACCAATAAAGATTACCAACCAAGTATTGGGATGTGTGAGTTTGGAACACGTGTAAAGAGTTTGGCCGCGTCAGAGCGTTTGGGTGAAAGCAACGCCTTGATTTTGAGCGAGAGATCATTGGATCGGTATTTAGGAAATTCGTTTACAGGAGGATCTGGTGGATCAAAGTCTGACATTAATATTAGATTGGGTGCTTTTAAGGCTAAATTCTGTGATTCTTTTGATAATAATAATGGCTTAAGTTTTATTTGTACTACGGCAACGTCCGTAGCATCGGCTGATAGAAGTCGATTTAATAAGGATATTGATTTCCAAAGAACGTTTGAAGATCCGTGGACGATTGAGGTTAATATGACTGTTGGTGGCGCATCATCTGATCTTGAGGAAGAAATATTTGCATTGTCAAATAATCTCTATGGTTTTGAAAGCTTTGATACGGCAGATTTAAAGGCCATTCAAAATAAAAATCGTGTGAACGATATTCAAAAGGCGTACTTGGATATGCGCGCGGTTGTTGCAAAGACTAAAGTTGCCGAGAATAGCTTTAATGCGATTATTGCAATGAAGACAGAGGGAACGGTTGGTTCGAAAGAATTTATTGTGTCTTATCTTGAAGAACTTGGTATGCCTGTGGGTGAAATAAATGCATTTGTTGGGGAGAACCCAAGTTATCATGCGCAAATGGAAATTTTGACAAAGAAAGCTTATCAATCACCGTTGTTTTATACAAATTTGTATGACAAGCCTGCGAATGTTGAACGTAAGGGTGTTGCAATGCAAGCTATTGGTTTGATGCAAAAATTTGATTTGTTTAAGAGTAATTTACGAACGGAAGCATCCTTATCTATTTTGCTGGAATTGTCAGTGGAGCAATTGCAGAAGAAAGTTGAAGATGATATTCGTTCTCTTAGTGGTCAAAATAACAAGTAGAAAGGGTTTGAAATGAAGATATATAAATATAAACGTAAGACTTTGCTCTTAGCTGCTTGTGTGCCATTGGCTGTTTTTGGTCTTGTTTTTATGAACAGCACAGGTATTTTTTATAGTCAATTGCGCTCAGAGGTGATCGTGAGCGATTTTTCTGCTGGAACGCACGTATTTTACGAAATTTTTGCCAACGGTAAGGTGATTGATAAAGGGGCGCGCACTCTGGGCGTAGATGGTGAATTAAAATTACCATTGCCAGATGTTCAAGAAGATACAGGATTGTTGAGCTATCGGTTGCATTTGGAATCTTCTGTAGGTCTTGGTGATGAAGGAAGCTCCGCCGAAACGCTGGATTTATTATTGAGCTTAAACCATGATACTGGTAAAATTTCTGTGTCAGGCTCTGGCGTGAACGAATTTTCTGATGTGGTTGTTAAAAATGGTGAAATCAGTAAGAATTTAACCGCAGATTGGGCAGGGTTATTTGCGTCGGATTCGCTTAATGATCAACAAAGCGGTGAAGATGAGGGGCTACATTATAGTAAACAGGTAGAGCTTGCCTTTCAAAATGTAGGAGTAGATAGAGATTTTAACCGTTTCGGCTCTGGTAAGGTTGAAATTTTCCTAGGGGATAGCAGTGGCTCTAATAGGGCTGATGTACGCCGGAGATATAGTTGGGCTTTGCGTGAAATGTCGGAAGAGTTATCAGTTGTAATGGTGATGCAAACCGAGGCAATCGGAATGTTTTTTGATGCAACAGCGCAGTTAAGAACGCAACGAAAGCATCAGGAATTACGTGCTCGCGCACATAAGGACTATCACCCAAGTGAGCAAATGTGTCGTATCGGAACGTTCATGCGCAGCATCGCGCATACTGAATCCAAGGCAGAGCTTAACAAGCATGCACTGAACAGAATAATGATGAATCAATATTTGGCGAGCACAGGTAACAGTGCGGATCATGGACCTAAAGAGAGCCAATTCGCCAAGCTTTATAGTTTCTCGGAATATTATTGTGATCCGAGGGATAATGATGGGGCAGCTTCTGGTATTTGCCCACGTACTACGGCTGCACCAACATTGGTAGAGCGCGGACGTTTCAATAAGGATGTTGATTATGCAAGGATGATTGGCAATAAATTAACTATAGATGTTGATTTTTCAGATGGCCCAACGCGCGGAACGGCAAATAATGATTTGGAGGATGATGAAGCGGATATTGTGGCACTTGCAAAGAATTTGTAYTTYCCCAAYGTTTTTGAAWTGCCAGTGRAAGAACTTATRGACAGTGATCCGCGTTCGCATTTTAATTCCAGAAGTTTTGCGGCAAAAATGAATGTRGCGCATAGYTCTTTCCTTAATATAGTTGGTATGAAGTCCAGTGCRCCGGTAGGRCGKCCAACRACAGCAACRGCAACARCGCCGCCTATTCCTGCCCAAATAAGCAGYCCACGTRTTCCAACGCCGCCTATTCTKGTCGAGGATGCCGGTTGGGCATATATGAAGGCAATGTTKCGTGAGTTTGGTATTGCTGCYATTGATATTAATGGTGATGGTGATGTAACGGATSCKATAGATTTAACAGTAGATGAGCAAATTAATGAGATTATGGGRGAACGCCCCAGCTATTACGCGCAAATGGAAGTTCTGACCAAGAAGATTTATCAAWATCCTAAYTTTTATACRAATCTTTACGACAAACCTGCGAATGTGGATCGCATAGGGGCATCAATTGATGCGATTACCCTTATGCATCAAAGRGATCGTTTCGAATCTTTGTTACGTCGTGAAATGTTAACTTCTCTCTTGATTGAAGAAGGGCTTGCCAAACATGTTGAGRATGTWAGYTCGAMCATRTATGAAGGCATGMAMAAASCTCAARAKAAGATGTAARTTCCGTYTTARRTTTGTTGGCACTATCTTTGCATATATCTTAATTAACCCACAAAATGCGGGTTCTAGTGATTATGGTATAGCAAGGAAGCAATATGGGACTTTCCAGTTTAGGTGCRGCACTTTCGGGGCTGCGCGTCAGTCAGCAGCAGATAAATATCATTGCTAATAATGTGGCCAATGTAGGCACAGAAGGCTATACYCGGAAAATTCTGCCTCAAACATCACAAATTGTTGATGGTCGTTCGATCGGTGTTCTTGGTGGGACAGTTGTACGTAATGTTGATTTACGTCTTGAGCGTGATTTATGGACGCAAGTCAGTGCGGTTAGCTTTTTTGATGTAAAATCTACGTATTTAAACCGTGTGGATCAATTCCATGGCGCGCCAGCGGCGAACATATCTGTGGCTGGAGAAGTCTCAAAGTTACAAGACGCATTTGCGGCTTTGGCAAATTCCCCTGATGATCAGTTTTTATTAACGGATGTTGTAGACCAAGCGCAAGATACTGCCAAAAAAATMAATGATTTAGCGGATTATTATTCAACCCTGCGTAATGATGCACAAGACGAAGCCGCAACAGTTGTGCAAAGCATTAATGATCTTTTGGGTCAAATCGCGGAATATAATTCGCAGGCGCGCTTTGCCAGAGCGGGAAACAGAAGTACCGCAGCGGTAGAGGATATTCGTGATCAGGCYGTTTTGAGGCTTGCTGAATTGGTAGAGATTACGACATTCTCACGTGGTGATGGTGTTTTGGTTGTTCAGACTTTAGAGGGGGTGGAGCTTGCCTCTGAACAGGTGTCCGAGCTGTTTTTTAGACCCACGCCCTTATCTCCGACTGTATCCTATCCATTATCAGTAGCAGGGATTTTTGTTGGCGATCCGACGACAAGTCCAAATGCGATTGAAATTACCCARAGTAATATAGGTGCAAAGCTAGGGGGMTTAATAGAGCTTCGCGATACGATATTTCCTAAACAAACAGCGCAGCTTGATGAACTTGCACATAAAATGGCATTGCGTTTTGAGGCACAGGGATTGCGCTTATTTACCGATCAGACTGGTTCAATCCCATCTGACAACCCACCCGATTCTACGACGGATCCTGTCGTATCCGTAGAATATGTTGGGTTTTCCTCCCATATTCAGGTTAATGATCTGATTATTCAGGATTCCTCKCTCTTGCAAACGGGAACATATGGTGGCGYGTTGCAAAGTGGCGCGAATGATATTATTCGCCGCGTTATTGAATTCACATTTGGTAGYGTTAATTATCAGACAGCGGTTAATTTAGACACGGCAACGTCTGTKGATATTCGYGCRGCCGCAACAGGTGGGACAACGTTGCAAGACTGGTTGGGCTTGTCACCCACGAAYAGTATATCCAGTGGTGTTAGCTTAAGTAATTATGCCAGTATWGCCGCTATTGTAACGGCGGGTGGTACAAGTGTTTTTGGTTCGGGTGCGACGGAAACGGATACGTTTATTCTACGCTTTGATGATCCGGATATTGGTGGTGGCCCCTATGATATGGAGATTGATTTAAGAACTGTGGCAACCACAGGCATAAGCGCCGCGCAGGAYCTGGTTGCACATATTACCGCAGACCCTGATTGGGCAGCTGCAGTTGCGGATTTTGGTGCAACGGTTTCAATAGGATCAAATGGTGAGTTGGTTATTGAAAGTTCTGGTGATATTGAAATTGTTAATAGTGGCGTTGAGCCTATGTCAACGCAGGGCTTTGCCTTTTTGGGATTGGCTGTTTCCTCATCATCTGCGAAAGACCCATATTTTGATGTAAAGGTTGGTAATAATGAGGCGGTGCGCATTACGATTGAGCCAACGGATACGGAAGTAGAGCTGTTGGYGAAATTAAATGCAGTGAATGGTTTGGCTGCGCAAATTGATGCGGATGGGTTTTTATCTTTGCGCCCGGGCAATGATTTTACAAAYCCTGATTTTGGCGGGGATATAACCATTATTGGTGGCCCGTTTACAACCGGTGGCGCAKCATTGGGCGGRACKGCSGCTGGTCGKGTAACGTTGGATGATGGGGTTAATATATCGCAGTCCTTATTTGGTACATATCAGGTTCTAGGCGGTGGTGTCATTGAGGATATAACCCCGATTATAGATATTGGATATGAATCGGAAACAGAAGTGGGTAGCGGCGTATTTGTTGCATTCCGTTCTGACTTGTTGGGGCCGTCCGTGAATATTGGAACAGAAATATCTGCATCTATATCATTGAAAGATTATGCGAATAAAATTATTAACGAGGTGTCGCAAGAACTTGCATTGATTAATGCGCGTCGTACGGATGAACAAACATTACAAACTCTATTGCATCAGCAGCTATTGGATAGTTCTGGTGTAAATATCGATGAAGAGCTTGGGAATTTGATTGTTTTACAAACGGCATACTCGGCTTCGGCGCGTATTATTACCGTTGTCCAAGAAATTTTTGATGAACTGATAAGAATTGTATAGGCGTTATAAGAAGGGAAGTATGAAATGACAGGTGTATCAACATTGGGGCAGGCTTTAAGGCAAATCGAGCACTTAAACTCCCAGCAAGTATTATTTTCGGATTTATCCAGCCAACTGGCGACGGGAAAGAAGACGCAGTTTTATTCTGGTTTGGGAACCGATGCCTTGACCTCGATACGTTCGCGCACTGAAATATCTTCTATCGATGTGTATATTGGTAATATTACGCGGGCTGATACGACAATTTCTTTGACGCTGACATCTATGGAGGAATTTCAAGAACAATCAAGAAAGTTTGCGGCGACGTTGACTGGTCTGGTTCAACAAGGATCACATCAAATAGGGGAAGAGGTGCGCTATGATGATCCTTTAACGCCGCAAATTGAAGACACGATTTTCGGGAATACATCATCTAATATTGATGCGGATTTAAAATCGGTATTTGATCATGCAGAGAATCTTTTTAGCTTTCTAGGGGAACTTTTAAATACGAAAGAGGGGGATCGTTATCTGCTTGCTGGCGCGGATAGCTCTCAAAAGCCATTCTCGGATACGGGCACGTTGGAGGCCTCCCTTAATACGCTGATTGTCAGTTGGAAAAATGGAACCATCACAACAGATGAGTTGATTGCAGACATCACAGATGGAACGGCGTTGGCGGGTAATCCTAATGCTCTAACCGATAGCGTGATTGGCTTTTCCGCGTCTCTTAGTAATGAAACAGCGGGTAATGTTTTTGTACGCGCCGATGAGTCTTCTGAATTTAAATATACAACTTTAGCAAATGAGAATAGCCTCAGAAATCTGATGGTTGCTCTGGCCGTGATGAAGAACGAGAATTTGCCCCCTGTCGTTGATGTATATGAAAATGGTATATATCCTGGGGTTCCAGATGCAAATGGTGCGCCTGGTACAACCGCAGAAGAACAACAAGAAAATTTTTATCAGTTGTTTGATGCAATGGTTAAGATTGTTTCGCAATCAATTGATGACGTTGATCAGATTCGTTTTCGCGTGGAGACGGTGCGTGCGCAAATGGACGAAACCAAAAGCTCACATGTAAATCAAAAGAGCCTATTGCTCAGTACCGTCAGCAGTGTTGAAGATGTGGATATTAATGAGGTGGCTGTGCGAATCACAACATTAAGAACCCAGTTGGAAGCATCATATAGCGTGACGGCATTGATACAGGGGCTTAGCCTTGTACGATTTTTATAGATTGTCTTAATACGGTGGTGTTTGAAAGCGGCGTTATTATGCCGCTTTTATTATTTATCACTTTATTTGTGATAGCCTAGGGTCTAATCCTCAATGCGTAAACTATATGATGGTGTTTGCGCCAGAGCATATTTCGGAGAGGCGTTGAGTCCTTTGGAAAAGAGAATATCGATAGCGTTCTTGAAAGTGCCGCTGATGAAGATATCTTTGTCCAGTGTGTAATTTTCGGACGCATCCCAAACCAATTCTATGTTTTCTTGTGCGCTCCACTTATTTAGGATTGTACGTAGATTTGATTTTCGGTTGGCTTCCCATATTTCTATGGTGTTAGACGGTGCCACGCGCAGAGATGAGGTTGTCGTGGTGTCTTGTGACATTTGTGCATGAGCTTGTTGTGCGGGCATGATTTCATCCAGTGTGATGGTATTTGTGCCACTTTCAATGGTTGCTTCGTTATCCGTAGAGGCCATGTCTGTTGGTTCTTGTGCGATGATAACGGGTACATCTAATGCGATAATCTCTTCTTGTACGATGTGCACTGTTTGTACGGCTTCCTCGGCGGTTTGGCTGTCTGGCGTAGTTTCTTCAGTTTGTATTACATTAGATATTTCTGTCGATGCGTCCAGTGCTCTAAGTTCCCCTTCTTGCACAGAGGCTTGTTTCAGAGCTTCCTTTGTATAATCAATAGTCTCCATTTTAGAGGGTATTCGCGCAAGTTCACCTTCTGCGGTTGTGAGCACTATTTCATTTTTTTTTTCTTCCAAAAGTTCGGTGACTTTTGGTTGTTCAACAGGAATAGGCTGCTTTGTCTCTATTTGGCCGGGGTCTTGTATGTTGTTTCGTTTAATTGAAACTGGATCGACTGTGTTTTCTGTTTTTAAAATCGGTTCTACAGGTTCGGTAACATCTTTGATTATTGCCGCCTCTTTTGTTGGCGTGACAATATCAAGCGGCTGTTCTATTGCGGTCGCTTCTATGGTTTTTTCGACAATTTCTTGCAAGGTGTTGGTTTCTATGTCTTGCGCTGGTGTTGATATTTGTGCGCTTTGCTCATGATCTGCCGCGACATTTTCAATGATGATAACTTTTGTTTCCAGTGTTTCTTCTTTTTCGGATGTGATTACCTCGTCTATAATTTCTTCAACACTGTTACTCGTCGAGGTATTTGCATCTTCTACAGAAGGCGTCTCATTTGCTGCGGGTGCCGATTCTGTTTTTACAGAGCGAATCAAGATTGTCTTACCTTCAAGTTTAAAGGTCACATTTAAAGGTGCAAGCGCAGCCTCTAAAACGCTGTTCCATGGTTGTCCACCGGTCCAGGAAATCACCTCACCCGGATTGATGCCTTTTCCAAAAGAAAATGCATATTGAGCGGGAACAATTTGACGTAAGGCAAGTGCCAAAGCCATGTCGGTGCCAAAGCCTTCGATAACATCAAAGGTTTCTGTTTCATTCCAGAATATTTTCTCTGGTGTAGTTATAGTGATATTTACATCTTCCGCAGTTAGATCATCCAGATTTTTATCTGAATCGGCAGGTAAAGTAATTGTTGTCTCTGTCTTGGGCGTGACTTCTGTACTTTCCTTTAGTGGATAGGGGTTAATTGATAATGACGTTGATTGTTGTGGCGCGGGGCTTTCTTCTTTCACATCAATGACCACTTCAACCGGTTTTTCGGTTATTTCAATTTCTTTGACGGTTTCAACAACTTCAGTTGTGGTGACTGCGATTTCACCTTCTAAAACCTCATCTTCCAATTCAATTGTGATGACTTCGATTTCATCTTCTAATTCAATTGTGATGATCTCTTGTGTTGTTCCATCGGCGTTTATTTCACCCATATCAATTGCATTTTCAATTGCTTCATCGACTTGCATTTCTGTTTCGATGTCATCATCAAGAACTTTGATCTGAATAGCAGGCTCGGCGATTTCTTCTTCTACGATGTTTATCTCTGGTAAGGGCTCAGACAAAACAGATTGCGGTGCAATGGGCTCTAGTATCTCTGGCTCTAACTCTTCTAATGGTAATGGCGCAGGCATGATTTCTTCAGGTGGTGTCCATTCAAAGCCGGCAAAAGCGGGGGTCGGCAAAAAAACGGCAACTGCCATAGCAGGCAAACAGGCAGAAAGCAGAAAGCGATTATACTTTGAAGACATGTTTTTTGTTCCTAAACATCAGTAGAGAATTACACGCAAAAGATCGTATATTCCATATAAAAGGAAATACGATTTATTCCTATTGAGGAGAGGATATCTCTGACGCGCTTATAATTCAAGTGTTAAGTCAAATTCACACGTATAAAAACAATGGGTTAATTATCCGTAATCGATAAATTTATGCGCCTCTACACCGATTTGTCCTGGGCGTTCTCGCCCCAAAACCCAACACCGTAATGCGCGCAATGCGGCGGGAAAAGTAAGGCCTCTGTTTTCAAGGAACTTAAAGGTGTAGAAAACCATGAATGATAAAATAATTGTGGACCATCTTAGATAGACAAGCCATACAGGAACAAGGAATGCCACGCGCGCATCAAAACCCATGAAACGTATGGTACGCATGGTATCGCGCCAGTGCCAATTCATTTTGGCTTCCATATTCTCTAGTTCTTTCACCGTATCATCCTTTCGTGATTTGAAAATGTAACAATCATTTTACAAAATATAATTTAAATTACTCTTAAGTTAATTTTATGATCCCGTACTTGATGAAAGCAATAAATAAGCACGCCTGTCAATCGTGCCTTCTTCAAAAGCCATTGCAGCAGATTTTTCCATGCTCTGTCCATATTGAGGAAGCATTCGTTGGATTTCATTCGACCATTTTGTAAAATGCATGTCCATTAGTTTTTCTCTAACTTCATCAGGGAATTTCATCCATTCTCGGACACCACACCGACCACCGCCAATACGTGCGACCAAGGCTTGTGTAACGATCAATCGCAGTGTCTCGATCAAGGCAATGGCACGCTCCTCACGTTCACTCATTTCATAGGTGGAAAGCATACGTTGCACGGTATTTGCTACGCCCAATGTGTGTGTCGTGGTGTAAACAGCATGCCCTGTTTGGGCAGCCTCAATTGAGGCGTTAATGGTTTCGCGGTCACGTGCCTCACCCACAAGAATAATTTCTGGCTTCCGGCGTAAGGCATTCCTAATACCATGTGCAAAATTGGGCAAATGGCGCGGAATTTCTGTTTGGGCAACTAAAGACCGTGGACTGTTGATTGTATCATAGACATATTCAATCGGTGATTCGTAAGTCAGCATTTTACCACAGCCACGCGGGCGTTCCAGCAGCATTCGGTTTCCCGCGGCAAGCAATGTACTTTTACCTGATCCAGTCGGCCCTGTTATCACAACCAGTCCTTGGCGCGGTGCCCATGCATCGCGTATTTCTTGTTCGATTGAAAGATCATCCATAGTCGGTGGTTCGCTGGGCAGGGTACGCATCGTAATCTGCGCGCCGTCGCGACCTTTGGACAAAATAGCAGTGATATTGACACGAAAACGAATTCTAGTGTAGCGGTCAGGGCGAATTTCATAAGAAATATCGAGGTCTTTTGCAGAAGCAAGCCTTGCTTGTGCCTCTGCGCCATAAATCCTTTCAAGAAATATGGCCATATCCGCAGCATCAATAGCACGAAATGTTGCGGGGTAAAGCTCTCCACCAATATCATTATATACAGGGCGTTCGCTCTGTATTGTGATATCTGATGAGTTTTGCTTTACACACCACAGAAGAAAATTGTCTACATCTCCTGCTGTAAATCTTTGAGGTTCTTCCGGCCACGTGAGAGCGTGACTATCCTCAGCCTTGACAAGGCTTACCGGCTTGCGGGCTTCCATGTTTCTGCTCCAGTCATAAGCTCGGGGACACCTGTGATTTGGACAGCGCGGTCGCCTATGCGCATTTCATCGCCACCGCCAGTAATACCGCGGTCAACTTGAAGTGCATAAGGTGGAGAAATCATACCTTGAGCCAGCAACATCCGGTAACGAATCATGCCTTTAAAATCAGACTCAAGACGTGCTAAATCGCTGGTAAATATTTCATTTGCTTGTTCCCAGCCATATTCCCATCCTTTTGTAGCATGTTCGACCCAAAGTTCACGTTCTCTATCATTTTGAGGAACGAGAATATCTGGCGGGGGCATAACTTCACCCCATTCACGCTCAAGGTATATGTGCCAAGTTCTTGGCGCGGATACGATGCGGGCATTACGGATAATATTATATATTTTGTCGGAAACTGCGGCTGTTTGTCCGTCAATATCAATCAGCATAGAGTTCATTGATTCGGTGACAATCGGTGGTTCTATTAAAAGACCGGACGGTGCAGCAACCAAAAGCTGGCTAAAATTAAAGATTTTAGTGAGGTAACGTTTGCGAAGGTCAAGCTCTTGTCTGATTTCATATGTACGTTTGGCCAATCCACCGCGCGCACCAAATGAAATTGCCGCTTCTTTAAGGGCTTCGGCCCGAATATCGAACGGAAGCTCGTCATTTTGTATATAGTCGGGAACGGCTTCATAAGCAAAGATATCTTCAAGCTCTATTGGACGCTCTTGAGCCGTAGTTATTGGCTCTTCCTTATCGACCGGAAGAACGGCATAAGCCGTACTCGGTGTTATAAATGCTCCGGACGCTGCGATAATCGCGCAAAGACTAGTTGTTAAAAGAAAACGCATTATTAAAAAACTCCTCTAACCGCCAATTCCTGAATTAGGTGCGTAATAGATTTCGACCATGTGCGTTTGCGCATCAACTTTAATGTCACCACGCATGCCAAGTTGTAAACCTATATCGCGCAAAACATCAACGACGCGCGTGTTTTCTGCATCAATGGAGACCACGGCAGGAATAACTGGTTTAGAGCCAAGCACAAGGAATCCGTATCCCGCTCGATCTGCAAGTGTTTTTGCAATTGGTTCAATTGGGCCAACCCAGTTCACTGTAATTGTCCGGCGTAATTCTGCGGGGACATCACCAATGGGTGACATTGTGGCGGCTGGTGTTCTTGCCTTTTCCACTGCGGCGAGCGCTTCTAATGCAGCAGAGGCTCGATCTGCAGATTCTGCAAGCATTGCGGATACCGTATCCGGAGATGCAACGATTTGCGGACTACCACTGCTAAATTTTGAACTATGAGAAGAATTTGAGCACCCAGAAGTAAATGTGAGGCCGAATAACAAAGGCAAGATAAGAAGATTACGAGACATATTTTAAAAACCCTAATACTTAAGACAAGTTAGTCTATTGGAAATACTAGACAAAATCGTAACGCAAATCAAGAATAACCGACATTATTATGTAGGTTTCGTAATGTTTTTTTAATTTCTTGATAATATATACGACCTGTTTTGTTATTAAATATTCCGTCAAGTGCAGTCTGAGCTTGCGCTATAAAGATTACCTGTTTGTTTTCAGAAGTCCATTTTTTTCCATTAAGTCTAGAACTCTTTTTTTGTATTTTTTGCCATATTTTGGTGTTCTGGAGTGATAATGCTCTAATGCTTTTGATAAACTGTGGGTCTCATTGATGTGTCCGCGCAAGATCCAGGCAGCGACTTCGACATTGGTACAGGCATCATCGCGTATCCACTGATGCGCAGTATCGGGGCTTACTCCCCATTTTTTAGAAAGTTCAGGCAGCCATATTGTATTAATTTGCATTGGTCCCAAGTCAAAGGAGCCATTTGTGTTTTCAACTTGTTGCCCGACCTTGCCGCCTTCTGCTTTGTATATACCGGCCAGTAACGCAGGCGGGACATCATGTGTCTGGGAAGCGAGCATCATGCAAGCGGCGAGTATTTTGGTAGCAGCCAATGGTTTTATCCTAAAAAAATATTAACAAACTATACGATATGGATAGAAGCATAATTATGCTTGTGCGTCACTTTCTTTTGTAAAAGGCCATGGGCGTGTGTTTTTCTTCTTCCGGTTCCTGCGTGTTTGCTGGTTCTTCGATGTCTTCAAACAGGGATTCGAAGCTCGATACAATATCGATGGGGGCGGTACTTTGTGCTAAGCCAAAGAGGAGGGCTACCCGATTTTCATATAGTAGCCATATATTTTCAATTTGTTTTTCACTGTTTAATGTTGTCTGCGCGGTGTGGTCCAATGTGGTTATTCTGTCAATTTCTTGCATATGACACAAGGCATAAACCTCTATTAATGTTTCAAGGATGCATAGCTCTGCCGTTTTTTTATCGGTATCGTTTAGTGCATCCCCTAATAGATTTGATCTGATTTGCGCTGTTCGTGCATTAAGCTTTTCCGAGACGTTTTGTATCATTCGAGATTGATTGACCCCAAAGGAGAACGTGGAGACGACATGTATCAGAGGTAAAAACGCACTTATGTATGTCAGGTCGGTTGTGTGTTTTGGGGCGGGAGAT
This sequence comes from Zetaproteobacteria bacterium, assembly GCA_002747015.1. Next base: position 33,469 of record NVXI01000004.1, on the reverse strand, counting down.
GGTTTTGACTTATTCTCGGGATATGCATCTGTTAGTTTGATGATTGGGGTGTAATCCTCAGAAAAGGCGAGTAAAGCATTAATCGCGCCCATAAACCGTTTTAAGTCTTGATTGGTTGGTGGGGTCTTTATCCGTTCATAATGTGCAGAAATCATTTTGCTGGAAAGCGATGTCAGAATCAGGTGGAGGTTTGGGTTTTGTGCCGCAACCTCACTTATATCAAGGGTGTCTTTGAGATAATCGTTACTTTGTATCGTCTGCGCCAGAAGTTTGGTCATTTCTGCGGCAACGACATCTTCGCTATCATCAGAGCCATGTTTTATAATGGCGCGAATTAAAGGCAACCCGACATCGTGCATAATAGAAGATAGCAATGCGGATTGTTCCATATTTAACCTGTAAAGAGAGCACCAAGCGGCATTATGATTACCCTATGGTGCTCTGCTATTTAAAATTTCTAAGTTCTTGCGCCGAGATCACTGATAAGAGCTTCTATATCTTTGACCTTGCCGCGGATAATTTTTACTTTTTTATCTTTACCGCGATAAACAATCAGTGGCGTTACATTCAGTTTCCACGATTGCATGATGGATAAGTTTCTCTGCACGCCCTGTTGATTGATTTCCTGTTTTGCAGGCAACACGGTTCTGTCCCCGTCTAGGTGACGCCACCAGACTTGTGCAGGTGCAGGTGTGGCAAGAAGGAAGGCCGCTTGTGCGCGCGTTTCTTCCTTGAAGCCAACAGGGATAAGTCTGACTTGCATACGTCCCTCATCGATATATGGTTTCATGGCCTTCATCATTGTGTGGCAATGTCCGCACTGTGGATCGATAAAGCTGTAGAATACTGGCGTTCCCGCTTGCCCGATTGGAATCCAGTTGCTGTTTTCAATATCCCAGAAAAGCTGTTCCGAAGGTGTTTTGAATTCATATTTTTTGGCTTGAGTAACGTCTGTCACGCTGCGCGGTGCATCAGCTGCGAGTGTATCAAGCAATGCCCCGCCACTTTGTGAGCGCAAGCGACTAACTTGTTCAATTGTAACGGCTTGTCCTTTTTCATTAAAAAGGATGCCGGAGATAAACCCGCCATTATTCGGCAGAACATAGAAATATTGYTCTTGACCATTTTTGATTGCAACCCAACCYTCGACACCAAARTCCTTACCAAGGAAACGYACYTGCGCGCCTTCATTCAYAAGGTTTTTGATCGGYRYRGGMAGCTCTGGTAACAAGGTATTATCCTGCGCGATTGAAGCRGTAGAGCCCATCATGGTGCAAGCAGCGATAAAGGTTAAGAGYGTATGTTTCATAGGATTRTTCTGTGTCATCGGGACATGAGCCTTTCATCAATCAATCATTATTTATTCGCAAGATAACGATAATCTGTTCTTAAGTACATTTTTTTTTTATAATTGCGYGAATTTGGCTGGATATTTACTATATTTCAAATATTATCCACAGCGGTAAAGGGTGGTTTTCTTTAAAAACTGCTTTATATTTATTTTTCGCTATGGTAGAGCGTTGCGRATGAATGTCGGGACTAGTAATATGTCTCATCGTTCGCTATAAGATAAAACACGTTTTAAAAAGATAAGGAATTAACATGAGTGATATCGCTGATCGCGTCAAAAAAATTGTTGTAGAACATTTAGGCGTAGAAGATGACAAAGTTGTTGAAGCTGCGAGCTTTATTGATGATTTGGGCGCAGACTCTCTGGATACAGTTGAGTTGGTAATGGCATTTGAAGAGGAATTCAGTATTGATATTCCTGATGATGCCGCTAAAGACATTCAAACTGTTGGTGATGCCGTGAATTTCATCCAAGCAAATTCAGGTGAATAAATTTAGAACGCATTAATTTGTGTTTTAAAGCTAAAGATAAATTTCAGCCCGCTTGCGGGCTGTGATGCTATTTAGAGTAATAAAAAAATACATAGGATTGAGATATGAGACGTGTTGTTATTACCGGAATGGGTATGGTTTCTCCACTAGGATATGGTGTTGAGCATAATTGGAGTGAAATCACCAACGGAAAAAGTGGTATCAGAAAAATTGAGCATTTTGATGTGTCTGATATTACGTCCCGTATTGCAGGGATTATTCCAAAGACAACGGATGAAAATCCAAAAAATGGTGAATTTAACGCCGATCTTTTTCTGCATCCGAAGGAACAGCGCAAGATTGATTTATTCATTACTTACGGTATTGCCGCCGCACAAGAGGCGATTGAGGATGCCGGATGGACACCAACAAAAGAGGAAGATCTAAACCGCACAGGCGTTTTGATTGGCTCTGGTATTGGTGGCCTTGATGAGATTCACAAAACGGCAACAATTTTAAATGAGCGTGGCCCACGCCGTGTATCGCCATTTTTTGTGCCGGCTGCGTTGATTAATCTGACCTCTGGTCATGTATCGATTAAATATGGTTTCCGTGGTCCTAATTTGTCTGCTGTGACCGCCTGTGCAACTGGAACACATGCCATTGGTGATGCGGCGCGTTTAATCGCGCTGGATGATGCCGATGTGATGATTGCCGGTGGTGCGGAAGGTGCGGTTTGTCGTCTTGGTTTGGCCGGATTTGCCGCTGCTAGAGCGTTAACAACAGGTTATAATGATCGCCCAACCGAGGCATCGCGCCCATGGGATAAAGACCGTGATGGTTTTGTGATTGGTGAAGGTGCGGGTATTGTTGTGTTGGAAGAATATGAACATGCAAAAGCGCGCGGCGCAAAAATTTATGGTGAAGTAATTGGTTACGGCTTATCCGGTGATGCGCATCATATCACCTCTCCTGCGCCTGATGGTAATGGTGGCTATCGCGCAATGGAAGCGGCGTTGAAACGCGCGCAAATAAATCCAGAGGCCGTAGATTATATCAATGCTCATGGAACATCCACGCCTATGGGTGATGGTATCGAATTTGGTGCGGTCAAACGCATGTTTTCCAGTGCATTGGATAGTGTTTCGATGTCTTCAACAAAATCTGCGATTGGGCATTTGCTTGGCGCGGCTGGTGCGGTTGAGGCAATTTATGGTCTAAAAGCGATGCAGACTGGTGTTATCCCGCCAACGCTGAATTTGGAGAATCCATCGGATGATTGTCTGGGTATGGATTTGGTTCCAAAAGTTGCTAAGGAAAAGAAAGTGGACACAGTTCTATCCAATTCCTTTGGTTTTGGTGGAACGAATGCGTCTTTGATTTTCCGCAGCGTGTAGGCTCTAGATTGATTGATGAAGCTCTTTCTTAAAATAATATTGGGTGGATTTGTTGTTGTTTCGACAATGACGTTGTTTGCTGCAGCCGGCGGTTCATGGTGGGCATATCAGAAATTTCATAATCAGGGTGATTTTGATCAGCCGATTGAAATCACAATTCCGCAAGGTAGTTCTATTTCAAGAATTGCTGAAAACCTTCTTTATGCAGGTGCTTTGGAAGATGTTGTGTTATCACCGATGATTTTTAAAATTGGCGGTCGCCTTACGGATCAGGCGACTAAGCTCAAGGCGGGAGAATATGAAATTCCTGCACGGGCTTCTATGAAAGATATTCTTGATCTTTTGGAGTCAGGAAAAGTTATCCAACGCCAAGTTACTATCCGCGAAGGCCTAACAAATTGGGAAATTAAACAGCTCCTTCTTGCACATGATGGTCTTTCGAAAGGCGTAGAATTTAAGATGAAGGCCGAAGGCATGTATTTGCCTGAAACCTATAGCTATCAAAAAGGTGATAGCGCGGTTGATATTATGAACCGTATGAATATAGCATTGGAAAAAACTTTAAGTGATGCATGGGAAATGCGCAGCCCCGATTTACCCTTAAAAACAAAGGAAGAGGCACTTGTTCTGGCTTCTATCATTGAAAAGGAAACAGCCATTGGCTTAGAGCATCGAAAAGTCGCAGGCGTTTTTATAAATCGTTTGCGCAAGGGGATGTTATTGCAAACAGACCCAACGGTGATTTATGCCTTAACGAAGGGCAAGCCCCAGAATGAAGGAAAAGGGCCACTTGGCCGGCGTTTGTTGTTGAAGGATTTGAAGGTCGATTCACCGTATAACACGTATCTTTATGCTGGCCTTCCACCGACGCCTATTGCCAATGCAGGGCGCGCAGCGATTGAAGCAGCACTAAACCCCGAGGAACATAGTTATATTTACTTTGTTGCAGATGGTAGTGGTGGTCATGCCTTTGCCAAAACATTATCCGGACATAATCGTAACGTTGCCAAGTGGCGAAAGATTCGCAAAGGGAAATAACCCTATTCTTTATCCAGAAATAGTTGCAGGCAGAAGGCTATGCTGCTTAAGAGTAGAAAACTGAAAATAACGGGTAGAAGCGAATCGTTGTAAAGCTGCCCGATTATTGTGCCAATGATAAGAGATAATCCAGACGATAAAACGCCGATTGTTGCCGAGGCAACGCCTGCGATATGACCCATTGGCTCCATCGCAATTGCGTTCAAGTTCCCGAATAAGAGCCCCAGAAAAAAGAACGTGGTGATTGCGTAGACCATGAATTGCCAAAACGGCACTTGCTGCGCACTGAATAAAACAAGTGTGGCGAATGTGGCGGATATTAAAATTAGAGCGATTAAAGAATAATGGCAAATTTTATGCATACCCAGATATCTCACAATGTAAGAATTTAATAAGGATGCAACGCCAAGTGATAAGGCGATGATGCCAAAATATATTGGAAAGTGCTCTGCTGCGTCATAATAGACCTGAAATATTTGCTGCGCAGAGTTCAAATAACCAATAAGAATTGCGAAGATCAGTCCCGTACATATGGTATAACCCATTGTTGATTTATGTTTGATAATCTCAAAAATGTTGCGTCCAATTTCTTTGAAATTAAAGGGGATGCGTTGTGCTTTGGGTAGGGTTTCAGGCAATCTGAAATAAACCCAGATCATAAGGACAAGCCCAACACATAAAAGAACAGCAAAGATCATCCGCCAGTTTGATATATATAAGATTGCTTGCCCTAATGTTGGGGCGATGGCTGGCACGATAATGAAAAGAGACATGATGAGGGACATAACGCGCGCCATGTCCCGTCCTTTATATTTATCACGTATCATTGCGGTGCTGATAACACGCGGTGCGGCAACGCCCAGTCCTTGCAGTAAACGCCCCATTAGCATAATGGTATAATTTTGTGCGGATATGCTTAAAATGCTACCAAAAATAAAGATAGTGATACCGATATATATAGATGGCTTTCGTCCGAAGCTGTCTGAGAGTGGGCCGTAGAATATTTGACCGAAGGTAAAGCCCAGAAATAAAACCCCAATAATATATTGTGCCGTATTATCGCCGGTGATATTTAAATCGTTTGCAATGAAGGGTAAAGCCGGCAGCATAGTATCAATGGATAACGCCGTTAAGGATATTAACAGCGCCATAAGTGCAACAAATTCTCTGTATGATATCTCTGATTTTGACATGCGTGCCTTATATCGCATTGAATGGGGTTTGCCTATCTTTGTCTATGGATTTGGGTTGATCATTAAACAAACAGTTGTTTTTCCGTCATTTCTTTTGTATGAAGGCGTCATGACAGCTCTTGAAATTACAAAATTATCAAATGGTTTGCGTATTGTTACAGATCGCGTGACGTCAGTTGAAAGCGTCGCAGTCGGCGTATGGGTTGGCGTTGGGACGCGTGATGAAGACTTAACGTATAATGGTACCGCGCATATGGTTGAACATATGTTGTTTAAAGGTACGAAGACGCGTAATGCACTGGTAATCGCGCAGGTGATTGAAAATGTTGGTGGGCATATTAATGCYTATACCAGCCGTGAAGTGACCAGTTATCATATTCATTTATTAAAAGATGATGTTATATTGGCCTTGGATGTGCTCTCGGATATTGTGCAACAYTCCACWATGCCAGATAATGAAATTGAGCGTGAGCGCGATGTCATYTTGCAAGAAATTGGYATGTGTTACGATACGCCKGAYGATATTATTTTTGATAATTATTTTGAGACCGCCTATCCGAATCAAACCTTTGGTGCACCTATTCTTGGAACGAATAAAATTATTGAGAGTATGAGCCGTGAAACGTTAATGAATTTCACAAAACAACTCTATACGCCATCAAACATGGTTATCTGCGCCAGCGGAAATATAGATCACGATCATTTTGTGAAACAGGTTGAAGAAAAATTTAATGCTCTGCCGRAGGATCAAAAACGTAATCATACCCCATCTMAATATCAAGGTGGCGAGCACAGAGAGTCACGTGACCTAGAGCAAAGCCACGTTATATTAGGGTTTGAAGGGGTTTCCCGTGTTAGTGATGATTATTACGCGGCGCAGACCTTGGCAACAGTGATGGGCGGAGGGATGTCCTCTCGTTTGTTCCAAGAGGTACGCGAAAAACGTGGTCTTGTTTATTCGATTTACAGTTTTCATTCGGCGCATTCTGATGGCGGCCAGTTTGGAATTTATGCGGGTACGGGGCCAGATAAATTGCCTGAATTGGTTCCTGTGATTTGTAATGAAATTAAAAAAATTGGATCAAATATCAAGGCAGAAGAACTTGACCGTGCGAAATCGCAGCTTCGTTCTTCTATATTAATTGCACGAGAATCGATGATGAGCCGTGCCGATCAAAATGCCAAGGCAATGTTATTGCGCGGATCTATTCGCTCTACTGATGAAATTATAGAGCGCATAAATGCGGTGGATATTGAGGCGTTAGAAAAAGTTTCAAAAGAAATATTCTCCTCTACACCGACGCTTGCCGCGCTGGGGCCATTAGGGGCATTAGAAGATTTTGACAAAATTAAAGATCGTCTGGTGGGATAGTATTAGGCATTGCCTGAAACACTTGACAGCATACCTGGATCAATGCCGAGCTTATTCACGGCGCGGGTCCATTTCTCTTCCGGTGCACCCTCGAAAATCAACGCTGGATCAGGATCAACCACAAGCCAAGCATTCTGTTGTATTTCAATGTCGAGTTGCCCCGCGTCCCAGCCCGCATAGCCAAGAATAAACAGTAGATCACTAGGCCCTTGTCCGCAGGCGACGTCTTTCAATGCATCAACTGTTCCAGTTACGCCATAAGATGTTCCAACCGTCATTGTGTCATCACGGACAAAATCACCGGAATGAAGCAGAAAACCGCGCGCAGATTCGACAGGCCCACCGCACATAACGGGTAAGTCCATGGCCTCGAAATTAACTTTAATATCAGATTCAAATTTTAATTGTTTGATTAGATCGGTGAATACGACATCTTGCATAGAGTGATTAATAACTAACCCCATGGCGCCTTCATCATCATGTGCGCAAATAAAAATAACGGCGCGGTGAAAACGCGGATCGCCCATTCCGGGCATCGCAATGAGAAGTTTTCCGGCTAAATAATTATTTTGTTTCTCGCTGGCCACGTTTTTTAACTCTCATAATTTTTTCTCTATGGGCATCCTCACATAAAAGGAATGCACAAATCAAACTTTATGTTTTTAAGGTATTGTTTGTATGTTGGTAGATATCTACAGTTTTCGCGACAATGACGTGGATATCGAATTGTGTTTCTGCGCGTTTACGGCTTTGTATTTCCATGGCGTTGCGTTTGTTATGATCTTGGAGTAGATCTTCGATTGCGCGTGCGGTTTCTTGTGCATTTTTAACAGGGACAAGTAAGCCATTAACCCCGTCTTCTACCGCTTCACGGCATCCGGGGTGATCGGTTGTCACAATTGCCCGACCTGCGGCGCAGGACTCTAGTAAAACACGTGGAATGCCCTCACCATAATATGATGGGTAGACAATTAACTGCGCCTGAGAGATGAGCCGTGGCATATCATTAACCCGCCCCAACCATTCAACGGCGCCGTCCTTCACCATGTCCAGCATTTCTTCGCGTGATATTGCCTTTGGATTATGTTGTGTTTCTCCACCGGCAATTTGAAAGTTTGCCTGTATGCCTCGCGCTTTTAAGATGCGAGCGGCCTCAATAAAAATGGCAACGCCTTTTTCATGCACAAGGCGCGTGGGCATTAAAACAATTGGGAGTTCTGTTGTGTGATTGGTTGGTTGCGGCGTAAATCTATCAAGATAGACACCTGATCCACGAATAAGAAGGCAATGTTTTTTATGGGCGTATTTTCCACTAACCATTAAATTCAAATCATCAATATTCTGAAAAATCAGTGTGGTATTCGGGCGACGTAATGTAAAAGTAAGCAATGGTCGTAATATTGTACGTAATAATACAGACTTTTGATCGTCACTGCGAAATAAGTATCCTAAACCGGCCAAAGTGTATATTTTCCTCGTGGTTTTTAGGAATATAGTGGCCATTCCGGTCATAAATCCATATTTCAGGGTAACAGCATGGATAATATCGGGGTTTTCTTGTTTTATAAGTTCTTTAATATTCAAAATCATCTTTAGGGATGACAGAACACCCATTGTGTTGACGGATTTCTTGAGCGGAATAATGTTAAACTCTGGCGCGCGCGCCGCGTCGGTGTCATCACCATTGATTAAACCGATAACAATGTCATACCCTTTCTCACGTGCGCCATGCGCAACGGCCATGCGGCTATCCCAATCACTTGCTTCAAATAGGTAAAGTATTTTTGTCATTCTACGATCCAATGCTTATACCATGCCTGAAACATCAGAACCGTCCAGAGTTTTTGCGCATGATTGCCGCGTCCTTTTTGATGTTCATCCCATAGGGCGCGTATCGTCATATAGTTCAATAAGCCTTGTTTGCGCAAGGTATTTTCATTGAGTAATTCATCCGCCCAGTCTTTCAAATCACCACGCAGCCATTCAGCGATAGGGACGCTAAACCCTTGTTTGGGGCGATCGAACAAATCATCGGGAACATGGTTTTTGAGAACCTGCCGCAGCAGCCATTTACCTTGTCCATCACGAATTTTAACATCCATTGGCAATCGCCAGACATAATCATAAATACGCGTATCAAGAAGGGGTGCGCGTGCCTCTAGGCTGACGGCCATACTGGCGCGATCAACCTTGGTTAAGATATCGCCGTTAAGATAGGAGAGGGTATCCCAATACATCATGTTCTCGGCAAAGCTTAAATCCTCTATTTGCATATCAGGATCAACCAGAGGGATGATGTTTTCTTTACCATCTTGAACAAAGGTCTTTGGCGTTTTCCAGTGGCTTACTAAACTTAAATAAACATCACCTTCACAGGTTTTCCCCAATATATCGGCAAATTTATGCATGTGAGAGCCAAATTGCGGACGTGATGGGCGCAAACGATCCCATATCGATGTCGGTACCGTTGAAATCATTTGGGCAAAGGGTTTGCGTAGGTTTGCCGGTATATTATTCACCGTGTTCCATGCTTTTGGCGCAGAAAGGTGGCGGTTATATCCGCCCAACATCTCATCACCGCCATCCCCAGACAGGACGACCGTAACACTTTGGCGGGCGAACTTAGAGATTAGATATGTGGGAATGGCAGAGGCATCGGCAAAGGGCTCATCAAACATGACGGGTAGTTTCTCGACAATATCCAGTGTGTCTTTTGCACTGACATACATTTCATGGTGGTCTGTACCCAGATGTTGTGCCACTTTTTTCGCGTATTCAGCCTCGTTAAACTCAGCCTCTTCAAAGCCGATGGAATAGGTTTTAACAGGGTTTGATGCATTTTTCTGCATCAGTGCAACAACGGTTGAACTATCAATGCCCCCCGATAAAAACGCCCCGATCGGCACATCGGATATCATGCGTTCACGCACACATGTGTCGAGCAATGCCTCGAATTCAGGAACGACGTTATCTGTTTGCTCTATCGGATTATTACGCGCGGTTATAAGGGCGTGCTTATGGCTCCAATAAGGTGTGAACATTGGCTCTAAATTTTGTCCACCGCGCAATAACCGCATATCCAGTGCCATCATATTGCCCGCAGGCAATTGCCAGACTTGTTGGTAAATACATAATGGCGCTGGGACATAGCCAAAGCGCATATAGGATGTGAGGGATGCACGATCTACATCGCGCCGAAAGTCAGGATGAGCACAGAGTGCTTTTAATTCCGAGCCAAATATAAATGTTGATCCTGCCCAACCGACATAGAGAGGTTTCTTACCCATACGATCACGCGCCAGATAAAGTGCTTTGGCTTTGCGATCCCAAAGGGCGAAGGCAAACATGCCATTAATTTTCGAAAGTGCTTCTTCAACGCCCCAATTCTCGATGGCGTGGAGTAGAACTTCTGTATCACTGCCACCGCGAAAGGTTATTTTAAATGCAGTTTCAAGTTCTGTGCGCAAGGATTTGAAATTATATATTTCACCATTATAGACAATCATATATCGCCCTGATACGGATTCCATTGGTTGGTGCCCGGAAGGGGACAGGTCAAGAATAGAGAGCCGCCTATGCCCTATTACCAAGGGCATATCAGGATCTTGCCATATATCACCGCTATCAGGGCCACGGTTCAAGATGGCCTCATTCATGCGCTCTGCTGTTTGATGTAATGCAGAGCGGTCAGGTCTTGGATCGAAGGTATAAAGACCAGTAAGTCCGCACATTGTTGTTTTCCATTTTACTTATCGACCCGCTATTGATAAAGCATATAGTCGGTTATCGAAAGAGTGAAATGTGCAGATGAATATAGAGATTTTTGTTTCCCCCGAGGGGCATGGTGTTTTTGCCTGTCATGGTGCGTTCGAAAAGGAGATAGATCACGTTGTGTTGGATGGGCTGACAGGGGTGATTACCTTTAGGTTTAAGCCGGATTATGAGGAATGGGAGCCTAATTGTGTTGTGCATGAAGAAATTTGCAATAAACTGAAAAATCAATTATTCTGTGCTATCGGTTATTTCAAAGAAAATAAACTGATCGCAAGCGAATATGTAAGATTTACCTGTCGCATGCCGTAAAACAAAAAAAAATAAAGGGTGACTATATGTCTGTAACAGCATTACTTCCAGAAGATCCAACGATATCAATTATTGGAACGATAACAAATAAAGAGACAGTTGTTCAAACGGTTAATGACGCAACGATTGCGAGTTTTGAGGGGGCTTCTCAGAAAGAATCAGCGATGAGCTCAACGGCCGCTTCTATTGCGAATAGCCATGGGGTTGCACAAACAGTGGAGGAGGGTTTGGCCTCTGCAAGTTTTGATGAAACAGATTTTTTGCAGCATGATTCTGCGGCGCAAAGGCATCATGTTTTAAGTCATAGCGCAGCAACACTTGCCGAGGAATCTGGCGCGAAGGCGGCTTCGCTGGAACGTGTTGCAGGTATTCAAATCGCCGTTGCAGAAGTGGAAACACGCAAAGTTCTAGGGACAGAAGAAATAGAAAACCGTACGGTTGCAGGTGTTCAGGAAGAAATGAAGGCAACTGGCGCAGTTATTGACGAAGAGGCCAGAAAAGCCGCAGGTGCAGCCCAAGATTTAGAATCGAAATTAGCTGCGAGCGCAGAGGTGACAACAGGCGCACCTAAACTTGCTTAAGCCAAAAATTAGAAAAATAATGTGAGAACGCCCGTATATCCATATAGACGGGCGTTGTTTATTTCACCGCCAGCATAAAAACCGGTGAGCGGGATATCGCCTATGATATCTTTTATCAGATGCATTTCATCTTCGGAGTTGGATGTTTTTTCAGAAAAGCCACGTGCAACGCAAGAGATGTAAACGGCGGCTTTGGGCTCAAAACTGCCGCGTTCTGCTTGAACACGTTTGCGTAAATTAACCAATGTGCGGGATAAATCTGCGGCAACGCTGTTATCATCACGTTCTACAAACGTAATATGCCCGCCTGTTGTTACATTTTCGGAAATGGAGATTGATCCTTCATCCGCATCAATGCCAGTGATATTTCGCACCATATAATCTTTTTGATCTGATTGCGAGAAAGGCAATGCAACATGGACTTGCCCTTTAAATAGGTTTTTAAATTCTTTGGGAATATGGTCGCTTGTCTCCATTGTTTTCAAGTCACCTATAAATTCATCGGGTGCGAGCCCTAGTTTTTTTGCGGCTAAAATACGTAGATCATCTTGAAACACGTCTAAGGCACGATTTTCATCAAGCTCTAAAATTGTAAATTCATCAGATTTTGTGATTGTGTGGAGGTCGCTGAATGGCGTACACCCTTGTGACAGGGTGGTGGACACTGGCACGGTATCGGCAAAGAAAACTCCGCTTACTGCGTTATGGCGTACGGCATTTGCAATTTGGTAGTGTTTTGATCGTGATGATGTTAATCCACCAACCAGAAAGCTGTTGGTTGTTTCTTCTAGCTCTTTCATGAAGGTTTGCGGATCATTTGTCGCCATGGGGTCACCATGAACAAGGGTCAGCATGGCCGCATTGTTTTTTAGCCATGATTGCACGCCTTCTTGCCGTGTCGGCCCTCCTGGATCATTTTCGGCAATTCCTTCATTGTCTGTTGAAGCATTATCATCTGGAAAAATGCAGAAACTATCTTCTGGGAATTTGCCAACCATAGCAGAGATCGCCGGCATATCGATGTAGGATTTCCCGCTGCCTATTACGCCCATGCCGACAGAGCCAATCCAGTTATCTATTTTTAAAACCGATTTGAATAAGTTGAAGATACTGGTCGCATCATCTGCCAGATAATCGGAAATATATAGAAACCCGAGATTAAAGGAATCAGGGCTGTGTCTAACGCTTTCTAGTTGTTCTAGAACTTTTTTGGACGTATCGCGCCAATCTGTTCCGCTTGCGCTTGTGCTTGCAAAATTTGTCGATGTAAATAAAGGCATAGAATAAGAGCTTTAATTCAGGGGTTAAAATAACAGAAGACAAAATGCTTTCATCTCTATAAAATAGCGTAGCATATGTAAGAGTGAAAGGGATAAATTATGAATTCATGGGTTGGATTAGGGGTTATTGTTGCAATCGCGGGGCTGTTCGTCATGCTTTACAACCGTCTTGTGGCGCTTCGTCAAACACGGGAGAATGCATTTTCTGATATTGATGTACAGCTTAAGCAGCGCTTTAACCTTGTGCCGCAATTGGTGGAAACGGTTAAAGGTTATGCATCGCATGAAAAATCAGTATTTGAAAATGTGACGAATGCCCGTTCACAAGTTGGTGCGGCCAAAGGCGCAACCGGTGAGCGCGTGGCAGCGGAAAATGTTTTGGGTGGTGCGTTGATGAGCTTGCTTGCGGTTGCGGAAGATTATCCTGACCTGAAGGCTGATCAGAATTTCCAAAAATTAATGGATGAATTGTCTGATATCGAAAATAAAATTGCCGCTGCGCGTCGCTTCTTTAACAATGCAACGTCCGAATATAATACAGCAACACAACAATTCCCGGCAGTTCTAATTGCCAATTCATTCGGCTTTTCAAAAGAGGAATTCTTTGAGCTGGACGAAGCGGAAGCTGCTGCTGTTCAAAAGCCACCAGAGGTTAAATTTTAATAGAAAATGGCCAGTAAAAAAATTGGTTTAAGTACCCATATTTGGAATAATAATATACGGTGTATTGCGTTATTGTCGTTTTACCCTGTTTTGATATTGGGGATTTTTTGGCTGATTTCTTATGCGCTTGGCGTGGCGTTGCCGTATAAAACGGCCGATGGCGTGAATTGGGATGCGGTTTTCCTATTTGCAAATAGGATTACATTTGAATTTTGGCCACTTGTTTTAACCATTGTTGCAATTTGGTTTATGATTGCCTGGTTTTTTAATACCCGAATGATCCGAAAACTGTCACGCTCTCATCCTGTATCACGCAAAGAAGAGCCGGAGCTCTATAATCTTGTTGAAAATCTTTGCATTTCCCAAGGTATGAAAATGCCGCATTTGGAGATTATAGAAACCCACGCGCGTAATGCGTTTGCCAGTGGCGTGACGGAGGGTAATTTTGCCGTAACGCTTACACGGGGTTTAATGAATAGTTTGGCCAAAGATGAACTGGAGGGGGTTATCGCGCATGAACTAACCCATATTCAAAATCGTGATGTTCGTCTGTTGATTGTATGTGTGGTGTTCACGGGTTTATTCGGCTTTTTGTCTCAATTGGTCTGGAGCAGTATTCGCTATAACCTTTTCTTTTCTAGCCGCCGTCGTGATCGTAATAGCGCAGGTGTTCTAATCGCGATTATTGTTATTGCTGTTATCTTGTGGCTGGGCTATATGGCAACGTTACTGATGCGCTTTTCTTTATCGCGTCGACGTGAATATATGGCGGACGCCGGGGCGATTGCGATGACGAAGAATCCTGAGGCCATGATGCGTGCCTTGATGCGTATATCGGGGCGTGATCGTATTCCCGAGGGAACAGATGATATTGCCATGATGTGTATCGAGAACCACGTCCCGTTTATGGGAATGTTTGCAACGCACCCCCCGATTGATCAGCGTATTAAAGCGATATCGGAGGTCACAAATACCCCCATACCAGACGCGGAGAATTTAGCACCTGTTAAGAAGGAAGAGAGCTTTTCATCGCGTACGCGTGATAAATCCATACGAAAAAATCCGTGGCTTATCCGTGATCGTAGGAAATAGCCGTCTATAGGCCGTGATCTGCAAATTCTGTCTGTTGTTGCTGCTGTTTTTGCGCAGGAAGTGGTGCCTGTTTAATTTCACTAAGCTCCGTTGCCATTGCTTGAGCCTCTTCAAGTTGCGCTTCGCTCAGGCAGTTGGCCTTTTGTAGAGCAGAGATAACAGTGCTAGGCTCGCTCCCGTCAAATTGGAAATGATCATCCGCCTCGTTGAATATCCTTTTCCATGGTGCTTTCGTAAACGAGGATTGCATATCATCTTGATTAATCACGTCCTCAAACGCGCTCGAAAGGGCGCTATCTGTGGGGAAGTTTACGCTGGTCGTGTACCCTGTTTCTTCATTATCGGACAGGCGATAGACCATCGTTAGGGAGCCAATTTTATCTTTGCTGTTTTCTGAATTTGTCTGCGCAGGGGGCGTTTGGTATAGATCAAGAGTGTAGACATGTACGCCTTCATCATAGTCATTTGTTGCAAATACTTGCTTTTTCGTGCCGAAATCAGAAGTCTCGTGTTCCTGCATATTCTTAAAATTTGATTTTCTATCCATAACCTCACCGCATATTGTTATTTTTTTTCTAATATCTAATTATATATGTTATTTAATTTCTTATAGGCAAGATATATTTAAATAAAATTACATAATTAGTTTGCGGGCATTATGTATGATTAAAAAAGCAATAATATCGTAAGAACCTTTGAAGTCTGCTATAATAAGGGTTATAAGATATAAATTGGATTTATTTTTAAATAATTTGGAGTTTTCAAAAATGCAAAGAGATCAATATTCAAGTGCACCATCCGGCACGCCAGAGGTTGATGCAGGTCTACGTAACCATATGTTAAGTGTTTATAATCGCATGACGTCAGGGATTTTAATTACGGCTATCGTGGCATGGATGGTGAGTAGTTCACCTGAGCTGATGATGCTGCTATTAGGTGGACCGCAAATGTATCTTGTTATGTTTGCGCCGATGTTAATTGTTATGTTCGGTTTTAATCCGGCATCAATGTCTTCTAATAAACTTAAATTTGCATTTATCGGGGTGAGCGTTCTCTATGGTCTTAGTTTTTCTGCCCTCGCTCTTGTGTATGCTGGCGCAGATATTGCGCGTGCATTTTTTATTACCTCTGCAATGTTTGCATCGTTAAGTATTTATGGCTATACGACCAAGAGGGATTTAGAGCCAATGAAGAAATTTTTATTTATGGCAGTTATCGGTATTGTTATCATGAGCGTAACAGGGATATTTATTCAATACTCTAGTTCGATGCAAATGATTATTAGTGCTGCGAGTGTATTTATCTTTGCTGGTATAACGGCGTGGCAAACGCAAAACACAAAGAGAATGTATAACCCTGCGCATGGCGATGAAATCAACAGCCGTATGGCTTGGTCCGCGGCGCTTACTCTGTATATTAGTTTTGTAGCTATGTTCATGAATATTCTGCGTTTAATGAGTAGTCGTTAGGATAGAGATAAAATTATTGAACAAGCCCTGCATTTAACGATGCGGGGCTTTTTTATCGCTTGAAAAATAGTGCAGAACCGACTATTGATATTCTCACCTTTTCAAAAGGGCCCTTAGCTCAGCTGGGAGAGCGCCTCGCTGGCAGCGAGGAGGTCAGCGGTTCGATCCCGCTAGGGTCCACCAACATCCCAAGGCACATTATCTTTAAATAGTAGGGGAAGCTCACTCTGACCACGGTAATGATTTGCATGCCAATGTTAGGTGATCAACAAAGAGGCGAAGGCGCGTTGATAGATAGCGGTTCGGCATAAAAACGGCATATATATCACGGTTCGGCCAAGTCGTATATTCTGGTAAAATCTGTTTTATTTGTCCGCTTTCTAATGGCTCTGCAATATAAAATATAGGAAGAATAGCAATCCCGACACCTTCAAGAACGGCCTCACGCATCATTTCACCCGTATCGCATTTAAATGTTCCTTGTAGCTTAACATGGCCCTCTTTGCCATTGCGGTCTTTATATCGCCAGTCATGTGGGCCTTGGTTACGTGTATAAGCAAGGACGTTATGTTGCGCCAAGTCTTCTGGGTGTTGAGGTGTGCCGTATTTTTCCAAGTACTCTGGACTAGCGCAAATATAAATCGGGCAAGATGCCAATCGTCTTGAAATCAGAGATGAATCTTGAAGGGCGCCAATTCGGATCGCAAGATCGAATCCTTCTGTGGCGATATCGACATAACGATCATCAAAACTTAGATCCAGATTTACTTCAGGATATTGTTTCGCAAAAGAAGCAATAGATTGACCAAGGTACTTTGTCCCAACACTAAAGGGGATGCTGACCTTTAATGTACCGCGCGGGCAGGACTTTAACTCATGTATTTGCTCCCTAGCTTCCTGCAAATCCTCCATAGCACGGCTGGCACGTTCAAAAAATATTGCACCTTCTTCGGTCACTGCGACATTTCGCGTTGTTCTGTTCAGTAGTTTTGTCTGAAGTTCAAATTCCAAATTTTGTATTTGTTTGGATATAGCAGAGCTTGTGATGCCAAGCTCTCGCGCGGCACCGGCAAAACTGGCGTTTTGCACGACTTTAATAAATATACCAATACGTGATAAATGATCCATATTATTATCAATCAAATGGAACTAATTAAATTCAATAATAGCATATTATCAATTTTAACGCCATATGTCAGAATTAATTATCAGTTAAACAAACGAATGAATTTTGAGAGGAATAAGAATATGTCACAAGAACAATCACATAATTATGGTGCCCTAGTCGCGAGGCTGGCCTTTGGAGGAATGTTAGTTTCACATGGTTTACTTAAACTTCTGGTATTTACAATGCCTGGAACAGTTGTCTTTTTCGAAAGTCAGGGTTTTCCGGCCGCAATCGCGTATTTAGCCGTATTTGGTGAGATCGCTGGCGGAACTGCAATACTTCTGGGGCTTTATACAAGATTGGCATCTCTGCTCTCCATTCCAATTTTACTCGGTGCAACATTTGTACATGCCGGCAATGGATGGGTGTTTAGTAACACAGGCGGCGGCTGGGAATATCCGGTATTTTTGGCGGTGATTGCGATCAGTGTTGCTTTGCAGGGCAGTGGCCCATTTGCAATGCGTAAGTTACCGATTATTGACGCACTTATTCCCAATATTTTAAAAGCATAAGAGAGCAGGACAAGCAAATGATTAAACATTATCCGTATAAACAATTGGGTCACCATGATCTTGGCTGGTTAGATGCGCGTTACCATTTCAGTTTTGCCGAGTATTTAAATCGTAACCGAATGGGGTTTGGAGCATTACGCGTTATCAATGATGATGTGATTATGGCAGGCGCAGGATTTGATACGCATCCCCATAAAGACATGGAAATCATAACATATGTTCGAAAWGGCGCRATTACGCATCACGATTCACAAGGGAATAAAGGSCGCACCGAGGCSGGTGATGTMCAAGTTATGAGCGCCGGAACCGGTATTTATCATTCTGAGTTTAACCTTGARAGTGAAGAKACGAAYYTGTTTCAAATATGGATCAAGCCTAGAGATAAGGGGGTAAAGCCACAATGGGGGGCTATGCGTTTTCCAAAGGGCGTAATCGAKGGRRGATTGCCSTTRCTTGTCTCTGGCTTTGATGATGATCAACAAGACGGTGTTTTGTATATTCACCAAGATGCCAGAATTTATGGTGGTGTTRTYGASAAAGGGCAAAGTATCAGYCACCCGATCACCAATCAGGCTTACTTTATTGTTTCCGAGGGTGAAGTAAAYCTTGATGGYCAAAAGCTTGAAAAAGGTGACGGCGCAGAAATAACACAGCTTGATATGGTCACGATAGACGCAARTAAGCATTCGGAAATCGTAATCATTGATGTCCCACRGTAACTTTAATTGAAGAAATAAGGAGAATAAAAATGACGAAATTATTATTTTTTGCAGGCAGYGCAAGACAAGAATCCACGAATAARAAATTAGCAAATGTTGCGGCGAAACTCGCAGAAGARAAGGGCGCWATTGTCACGGTGGTTGATTTAAAGGACTTTGATATGCCGATCTATGAYGGGGATTTAGAAGCAGCAGAAAGCATTCCMGAKAATGCGAAGAGGCTTAAAAAATTATTCACCGAGCATGACGGATTCTTTGTCGCCTCACCAGAATATAATAGCTCATTCTCACCATTGTTAAAAAATACGATTGATTGGATTTCACGTCCGCATGAGGAGGGTGAACAACCACTCTCTGCGTTTAAGGATAAGGTCGCGGCAATTGGTTCAATTGCACCGGGTGCTTTGGGTGGTTTACGAGGCTTAGTGCCATTACGAATGCTGCTTGGGAATATAGGGGTGCATATCATACCCAATCAGGTCGCTATATCGAATGGGTTTCAAGCCTTTGATGCAGATGGTGTGTTAAAAGATGAAAGACAAAACCAAATGCTGCAGGCCTCTATTGATCAATTGGTGAAGACAGCGCGTATATTATAACTCATTGAAATTGGATATATACTTATGAGATTATTTTTTCTTACGTCGTTTAAAGGGATGCAAGAACTGTTTCATATAGGTTCTTGGGAGTTTAATTGTTGTTTCCTAATAATGGTATTTTACTTCTCAGCAGTACTTTAATCAAAAGGATGATCTCAAGTCTTGGGGCATATTTTGTTTGAAAAAGCCACCTATACAATGTGTCACGTGACGTGCAATATATTCTATTATACAATTGGGGGGTGAGGATGTAAGCTTGCCGAAGTATAAAAATTATATTTAAAAATTCAGAATTTAAAAAGGTTATCACTACTATGAAACGCAGCTACAGACTTATTATACTTAGTTTTACGGTGCTACTTTTAGGGTGCCAAAATACTGCCATTGCGCCACAGCTTCAGAATTTATTGCCAAATTTGGAAAGAAATGTCGTTCGAGTAGATGATTTTATTATGAAGATGAATTGGTGTTTAGTATCTCAGAACAGAACTGCTGAATGTGAAGTCGAAATCACCAGCCTATATCAAGACAAAAAAGCTGCAATTATTTATCCGAAACTTCAGGATGACAAGGGTAAAGAGTTTCGTATGAAAAGGAAAAATGGGTCTGTTAGTGGACAGGTCATGGTGGCGAAAGAGCTCTACACTCAGTACTTAGTTGTTGAAAATCTTCCCACTTATACTAAACGAGTACGTAGTGTTGTTGGTATTTTTGTAGCATGGGATTTAAGAGGTCATAAAATAGCTGAAAAGCCAATTGTATTTAGTAATATTCCTGTAAAACTAAATCATGAACGTGTCCATGCTAAACCAACACCTACCAACACTAAACATGTTAAACCAGTTCTCACTAATGCTAAGCCAATGCCTAAAACAACGCACCAAACTGGTTCCTTAAATAACAGCTATTGGCATGGAAAGATTAATCCTGTGGTTGAGATTGAAGAGAATGGGGGTATTCGCCTATGGAAAAATGGTGCTTATCTACATTTTCGTGATGATGGTATAGCCGGATTTAACTGGTCTGAGGCGAAAAACTATAGCTATCATAATTTTAATATATGGTCACAAAATGGCGATAGCTTTACGCTGACAATGAGCGGGGCAATATATACGTTCAATATCGAAAACAATGAAGGGCCTCTCATCGCTTATCTTCAGCCAGGAGGAGCATTTAAAATGATGCTTACCCGCAGATAAAAGTGACAGCATTATGCTCTTTAATCTCTTTGTGTTGATTTCAGGCATTTGACTGCATCAAAATAAACGTTAAATAAATCACAAAAATGAATATTGTTTCGCCACAAATCAGAAAAATTGATTTCCAGCCCAGATCAAGTAATGCCTTGGGCGAGGTTTTTATACCAACCGCAGAAATCGCCATGATTAGAAACCATTTACTGGTATCTTTTAAAATGCTTGCGATGTCTTCGGGGATGAAATGAAATGAATTTAAGAGCATCATAACGACAAACCCGATTAGAAAAATCGGAAAGGGGAAATGTGTGGCTTGATCTTCCTCTTTTTTCTTACCAATGCCAAAAACAAAGATCAGTAATAAGGGAACCAGAAGGAACACACGCATCAGCTTAACCAGCATGGCCATATCGCCAGCATCTTCAGAAATGCTGTATCCTGCACCGACCACCTGTGACACATCATGTATCGCGCCGCCAATAAGGATACCGGCTTGTTGGTCGTTAAAGTTAAAATAACCGATAAGGGCAGGGTACATAATCATGGCGAATGTCCCCATTAACGTCACCCCAATGATGCTTAAAAGCGTATTTTGTTCCAGCGTTTTCGTGCGCGGTAAAATCGCAGAGATTGCAAGAGCGGCAGATGCGCCGCATATGGCCGTTGCCCCGCCGATAAGAAAGCCTTGTTCCCGATCAAGACCAAGAGCCTTGGCAAAAACCAAACCGAGGATCACAACACTGATCGTTGTGAAGAACACCAACGCCACCATTTCACCACCAAGAGCAATAAAATCAGACATCATGATCCGTGCACCGATAAGCACAATCCCTGCCCTTAGTAATGTTATCGCGGTAAAATCAATTCCTTGCTGTGTGCTTTTTTTATTGGACATAAAATTGAGAGAAATACCAAACAATAAGCACAGCAACATTGCAGGCGCGTTGTAATGCTGGGCAATGAATGTGGCCGATAAAGCAACAAAAACGCATGCCATTAAACCAGGAAGTATGGATTTAATATTGCGCCACAGATTGAAGGCTAAATGATTTTCATTGTTTTTCATGTTTGTATTATTACTTTTTTGTCTTATTAATCTCAAGACATATGATTGTGAAAATACAATAGTTTTGGAGTTCGATTTCTATAGTATGTGAGTTTAGCTATAAAGTTTTCTTTTTATCAACGAAATGATAGTACTGGGGCAAGGCGTGTAATAAATAGGCTATTTTTATTCTAAGGTTGTATAAATGTTTATTTTAGGCGTGCGAGTAATTGTTAATATTTTGTTGATCTGTTCGAGTGTACATTGTATCCACAGCTCACCTAATGTAACAGTTCTATTCTCATAGCACCGATAATATTGATCGAATATCTAGAAAGGAATTCTTATGTTCACCTACTTCAAAGATTTAAGTATATCTGCCAAAATAACGTCATTCATGGTGACGAATTTTGCACTTATGGCGGTTGTTCTTCTGATGACGATGAATATTTTGGCAAAAGAGGGAGAAAAAATCTCTGAAATCGCCCATCAAGATATTCCCCTTACAGAGGCAATCTCACAAATAACGGTGCATCAATTGGAGCAGGCTATAAATTTTGAACGTGCCATGCGCTATGGCGAAGAGTTGGCACATAATGCCGCCGCCAAGCAGAATTTTGAAAAAGCTGTGCATCATTTTCAAAAACTATCGCACCTTGTTGATGAGGAACTGGCCTCGACCGAAAAACTTGTTGATATATTTATTCATGAAGCCCATTCCCAAGAAGCAAAAGAAGAGTTCGTACATGTCTTGGCTGTTCTTAAACAAATAGAAATTGAACATGCCAGTTTTGAAAAACACGCAGAAGAGGTTTTTAAGTTAATTGAGCATGGAAAATTAACCAAGGCAGAACATCTGGCCGAAGCAATCGAAATTGAAGAAGACAAACTTAATCATGAGCTTGAGGCGTTACAGCTTGAAATAGAAAAATTCACAGAAAAAGCAGCAATAGAGGCAGAACATCTGGAACAGCAGGCCATGAGCATAATGGTTGTTGGCCTTATTTTATCCATTATGATGGTGGTTTTTTTGGTGTGGTTAACACGAAAAATGGTGACGTCTCCGTTAAAAAATGCCATCCGCGTTCTTGTTAAATTATCCGATGGAGACACGTCGGTATCATTGTCTGTGGATACGAAAGATGAAATTGGTGACTTATCCAATGTTATTGAAGATTTCCGTAAGAAAACGATACAATTGGAAAAAGCCGCGGGTATCGAGGCAATGGCGCAAGAAGAACGAGAAGCACGTAGCAAAAAAGTAAACACGCTCGTCAGTGGCTTTGAGCAAGTTATCGCAAGTGTGACATCAAGTGTTGCAAGTACCGCCACACAGCTACACACAACGGCAGAATCCATGGGGAGCGCTGTTGGAGATGCAACGAATCAGGCAAATAACATTACGATTTCAAGCAACGAAACATCAGGAAATGTTCAAACAGTTGCCGCTGCTGTTGAAGAACTGGATGTATCTATTCGTGAGATATCACAGCAAATTCAAAGTGTTGCATCATCATCAAACGATGTATCTGACAAGGCCAAGTCTGCAAATAAAACTGCAGAAGAACTTCAGGGTGCATCTACAAAAATTGGTGAAATTGTATCGCTTATCCAAGATATTGCAGAGCAAACCAATCTTCTTGCCCTTAACGCCACAATCGAAGCCGCGCGCGCAGGGGATGCCGGTAAGGGGTTTGCGGTAGTTGCCAATGAGGTGAAAAGCCTTGCGGGTCAGACTGCATCTGCGACGGCTGAAATCAGCGAACAAATTAACAATATCCAACATATATCGAACAGTGTTGTTGATGTTTTTGTTGATATCAACAGCGCGGTTAGTGGCCTTAGCTCTGCCGCCAATGGTATTGCTGCGGCCGTGGAAGAGCAAAGTGCCGCCACGCAAGATATTGCCAATAATATGCAAAAAGCTGCGCAAGGTACGGATGCTATTCGTAACAGCATTGGTGAGGTAAGTGATGCGATTGTTGTCGCCAATGACGGGTCGAAAGAAGTTATCGAAGCATCCAACACACTTTCATCACAGGCTGATAACATGAAAACCGAAGTTGATAAATTCCTCACCGACATCGCGGCAGTTTAATTTAATAAATAAAGGCTATATTTTAAATCCACTAAGCGAATTGGATGAGGTAGACGAGATGTCAGAATTGGTATCTGGAGCATCCTCTAAATTTGATGTCGGTTGTGTATTTGTGTCTTCCGGATTAACTGGCGTTGGTGCGGTTTCCGGTTGCACGATGTGTTTGATCAGTGTTTCTGTAACTTGACTGGCCGCAACTTTTGCCGTTCTTTCCACGTGCTGCGCAAGGTACCCTTCATGGTCGCTACTGGATTCTGTATAATCTAGAGTATTGAGTATAGTCAAACTGGTGTGGTCGAAAGCCGGATGATCTGACTTTAATTCTCCGCCAAGTAATTTATCGCCATATATGTTGTCGGTTACATGTTGGAATTCTTCGATTGCGGTTTTTAAAAAACGATGCATAGAGTCAAGGTCACTGGTCTCTATGCCTTTTCCACGTATAATATCAACGACAGGGTTATAGGTCATGAAAATGGCTTCGTCATTTTTGACACCTGGCACTGTTGACCAAGCACTGGCATATGCGGTGGAATATCCAGAGTTGTAATCATCAAATGATCTATGTGAGAGGTGGACATCATCCTTGTCCAATGTTGGCATATCGTAGACTTTCGCGTAGATGCCGGCGAGTTCGCCAGAGATATCATTGCGGATAATATATTGCTCTTTAATGTCTTGCTCCGAATGTATATTATCGGGCGCGCGTATTTTTTGTAGTGCGTCCATGATTTTAGGGTTTTGCTCAATGGCACTTATGACTTCGCTTTGCTTTGCCTTGGCCCAATTATCGTATGCCGAATTATCTTGTGCAGAATATAGGATGTTGATTGAGGCCATATCTGAAAAATCGGTTCCTAACTCTTCATGCTTGGCTGCAAAGTCGGGATAAGATTCTTGGAGCTCGTCCTTGCTTCCGGCCAAGAGGAGATATGCTGCACTCATGAGGATATCAGGGTTTGAATTAGAGAATTTTTGCCGGACAGCCATTTCCTCATTACCGCCACTAGCAAGGCGCATTGCATTGTTCAGATCAAAACCCGCCAAGGATGGTGTGTTGTTCACTAATTTTTGTATTGTATCGCGGTGCTTCTCGCCGGAAAGGCTGTATTCTCTAAGCTCTTTAAATGTATCTAAATGTTCTGGTAGAGCGGCAGTGCTGAGTATCTCTGTTTTAATTACTTCTTCTGGATCGATATCAAGATCAGTTTTAGGATCGGTTCTAATAAATAGAATGCCAGAATTTCCATTGTGCGATCTTGATTGGCGAATATGGTCCTATCGCTGTCCGTCAAGTCACCAGATATTTGTTTATATAATATGCTTTTTAATTGGTCATAGGAATCCGCCATCAAGTCGAGATCAAAATCGACAGATGGTTGTGCGTCTACAGTGTTGTTGTTATTGTCCTCGCCCAAGTATCACCCAATTTATTTTTTATAATTTTCTGGATTATATCACTGTCTCTTCATATTTGCAAAATAAAGAGCGGTTTATGTTTAGAGCTTTAGTTGCAAATCTTCGGGCAGGCCATATTGCCGGATTTCTTCGCTCAGCGGACATATGAAATTTAAGGAAAAAGCACTCAGTTGCAGCTCTTCTGGGTGAGAGGTCTCTGTCTTTGCTGTGCCGTGCAATCGATCTCCGACAACGGGGTATCCTGCGCGG
Organism: Zetaproteobacteria bacterium; assembly: GCA_002747015.1. Next base: position 8,475 of record NVXI01000004.1, on the reverse strand, counting down.
CTCATATGAATGCGGATTTGATGTTTTCTCCCGGTTTTTATTGAAATTTCAATAAGTGAGCGATTTGTATCCGTGTTAAATGAAAGCAGAGAAGCAGATGAATAGGCGGCTTTGCCATCAATGTCACTTTCCATGGTGAGCGTGTCTTGCGGGAAGCTCCCCTCCACAATAATGCGATAGTATTTGTCTATCGTACGTGTCTCGAATAGGGCGGCGAGTTTTGCGGCGACGCTCTTTTTATGTGCGATTAACATTAAGCCCCGCGCGGCTTTATCTAGGCGATGTACGATAAAACAATTTCTTTGGGGGCGGGTTTGAAATGGCTCGTTGGATTCAATCCAACGGTTGATGGTGCAATGATCGCTCCATTTCGATCCTTGGGATAGCATGCCCGGTGGCTTGCTCCAGACGCTGTAATCATGTTCATCCGCGATTAATGTTGGTATCAGTGGTGCTTCTTCCAGAACATAAGGCGCGTAGTAGAAATGGAGCGTGCTGTGCGGTGGGGGCACAGTATCGGCGCGGCGTAATCTGCGAATGCCTTTGGTGTCCTCTATCCAAACCGCACCTTTCTTCATGGCTTGCTTAATCAGTTGTTTTGACAGGGCAGAATTCTCGGCCAAAATATTAACAGCTTTAGAATTGGCGGCGATGTTCTCATCAATGGAAATGTGGAATTCTTTTTTCATAGCTATATCTATATCAAAAGAATCATCTTACCCGCGTATGTTTCTGTACGAAATCTTGTACCGCGCGTAAATCATTGTCTTGCTCGCTCATAAATTCGGCGCGGGTCATAAGGTCTGAAAGATGTGCGGGCAGTTCGGGGCGTATATTGATGGCGCGTTCAACCGCATCAGGGAATTTGGCTGGATGTGCGGTGGCCAGAAGGACCACAATGCCATCCTTATCCACGGAGGCGATTTCCTTCGCGCCCTTCATGCCAACCGCAGTATGGGGGTCAAGGATATACCCGCTCGCGTTGTAGCATTCTTTGATCAAAGCAAGGGTTTCATCATCATCGGTGCGCACAGCGCTAAACTGCGTGCGTGCGGTGGCCAAATCCGTATCGCTGACGGATATGTCACCATCGTCTTTAAAGTCGCTCATCAGGCTCTCTAATCGAAGGGCATCACGTCCAAGAAGGTCAAAGAGATAACGCTCGAAATTACTGGAGATTTGGATATCCATAGACGGGCTGAGGGTTGCATGGGCATCGCCCAATGTCATGCTTCCGCTGTCTAAAAAGCGCGTCAGAATGTCGTTCTTATTGGTTGAGATGCCAAGTGCCTTAATCGGCAATCCCATATTCTGCGCACAGTAGGCGGCGAATACATTGCCAAAATTTCCAGTTGGCACAACAAAGGATATGTCCTTGTTTGGTGCGCCCAGTTTTGTGGCTGTGGCAAAGTAATAAACGATTTGCGCCATAATGCGCGCCCAGTTGATGGAATTCACCGCAGATAAGTTAATGCTCTGCCTGAACGGGGCATCATTGAACATTGCTTTGACCATGTTCTGGCAATCATCGAACGTACCGTTGATGGCGATATTATGGACGTTTGGCGCGTCAATGGTGGTCATTTGTTTGCGCTGCACTTCGGAAACTCGTCCCTTTGGGTGCAGGATAAATATGTCGATATTATCGCAGGTTTTACAGCCTTCAATCGCGGCTGACCCTGTATCCCCACTGGTCGCACCAACAATGGTGACGCGCTCGTTACGCTTGGCTAAAACATGGTCGAATAACCGCCCTAACAACTGTAAGGCCACATCTTTAAAGGCAATGGTCGGGCCGTGGAATTGCTCCATAATATGGATATTTCCGCCTGCGTAATTCTCTAAATGGTGCAGCGGGGTGACATCTTTATTGCGAAAGATTTCCGCACTATATGTCTCGATGATGATTTGTTTGAAATCGGTACGCTCTATCGATCCTTCAACGAAGGGATACATAACGATTTCTGCAATCTCGATATAGGATTTACCTTTGAGCGTATCAAGGTCAATTTGTGGCCAAGTTTCAGGCACATAAAGACCACCATCAGGCGCAAGGCCGCTTAACAGGACTTGTTCAAAATTCTGGGGTTTGCCCCCACCGCGTGTCGAGATATATTTGATCATAATATTGTCTTACGGGCTTTAACAAAAGCTGTCAATCATGACTTAAATACTATAGTAAGTGCGCAGCGTAATAATCTTGCTTTATTGGGGTGATAAGCATACAATGATATTTTCATAATACGCTAATGTGTAATATAATTTAAGATCTATGGTTGATAAAATGATAAATACGAAATGTTCCCCTGATTTTCAAGATAAAAGTGTAGTGTATCGAACTGCGGCATTCTCTGAAACTATATCCAAAGTGGAAGAGTTAGCGACGGAGCGCTTGAAAGAGTATCATGCTGCTTTGAAAGATAGGTATGGCGATGTTTTATTGGGTATCGAAGATGAGTTTGTTGTCAGTGGTATTCACCATAGTGAGTATGATGCAGTAAAGCAGGCTCTGCACGATAAACTTTCGCAGGATTATCCAACATTTTTCTCCAGTATGGATAATGAGCACCCTTTGATGCGTGTTTTGGATTCGATAAAGGCTGGACAGAACCAAGCTTTGCACATGCCAAGAACATTCCGTTTGGAATTGGTGATGAAACATGACCCAGAAGGGCCAGAGGATGAAAATCACTTGGTACGAAAAGCCAATGCCTTAACGGCAATGCGCAGAGATATTGAAGAATTTATTGAAAATTATAACGATGAAGATGATATTCCGGCCGCTGTATCGTGGAATCCGCGGCCAGTTCCAGATATTTACTCTCATCTTATGCAAGTGACCTCATTAAGTGAAGATGAAATTTTAGAAGATATTAAACAGCAAGTGATCGATCGTGGTGATATTATTGGCGCGGACCGTATTCTTGCTGTTCAAAGCCTTGATGAACTTCTGTTAGGTGAGGATCCACCGATCAATAATTATGGCGCAGCGGGAAGTGGTGTACATTTAAATTTGGGTTTTGTAGGTAAGGAAATGGATGAAGAGGGCAAGCCTATAAATCCATTCTATAATGCGGATGAAATTGATATCGGGACGCCTGTTACTTGGAACGCGTCTGCTGGTCTTATTGAAGTGATTAGTCAATCAGAACTTGTATATAATAGTTTACCTCTGTCATCTTGGCAACGACTTGGTAATCGGGAGCTTAGCGCTCCGACAAGTGTACAGGCCGGCACATTGAAGAAACATGGTGCGGTTATTACGCAAAGTCCATTTTCTAAGGAATTTTATGAACATCATAATGTGCCATATAAAATGATTGCAAATGAGAAAAATGTTCATATTGAACTGAGAAATGCAGATGGTGGGTGTGGTCCTGCTGATGGGAGTGCTCTTATTCTTACGCAATTGGCGACAACTCTTGGCGCTGTTCATTATGGTTTAAATAAGGATGCCGTTTATTCACATGAAGATTTTATGAGCATTAATTATCCGTTATCTAGGGATTATGATGAGTCTGCATCTGATTATAAGAATTCAAACTTGATGCGTCAGGTTTTAGGCGAAGATTTACATCGGGCATTTTTTGAGTTCACAGAAGATAAACACCGTCAATATGAAGAAGTGTTCTGCTCTTCTTTACCAGAAGCCATTCAGGATCGCTATGAACGTTTCGAAGATCCTGATGGAAGTTTAACTATTGCAGAAAGTGATAGAGTTTACGCAATGACGTAGTCGATTGCACTCTAAACACAATAAAAACCGGAACTATTATCAATCATAACGATGAAACAATTATGATTGAGTGTCTGGGCTTGGCTTATCTTGTTGAACACCGATCTTCTTTAACAGACTTTGTCCTTGTTCTGTTTGTGCGAGGCCTTCCAGCATCGCGCCAAGCTCTGTCCCGCCTTTGGAAGAGAATAAATCCATGACGTTTGTAACGCCTTGAACGGGGTCTCCGGTATTGGCGATAATCTTGATTTCCGCAACTTTCAGGGCTGCCGCTTGTTCAAGGCCGACTGCTTGATTGGCAGCGATATTTTCAACACCAAGCAAGTATGTTTGATAGCCTTCATTTTCACCAATTTCCTGAGCCAAGGCGATTTGTGCCTGAACAGGCGCCATTTGCATTGCTTTTTCTGCGGCGGCGATGGCTTCCCCTTCAACCTTGATACCTTCTGCTTCTTTTTTCTTCGCATCCAGATCACCAGCGGCGCGCAGGATTGTGGTTTGTTTGTCTTCATCGGCTTTTACCACATTCATATCTTTCGTGATTTCGGCGCGTTTCACATCATTTACCTGAATAACAGCCATCTCTTTTTCTTTGGTAATGCGCTGTTGCTCTTTAATTTCCTGACGTGCTTGTTCATTGGCGATACCAATGGCCTTTTCTTTTTCGGCTGTGCGCTCACCAACGGCTTGTTTGGCTTGTTGGTCACGGATATCGCGTTCACGTAGCGCGTCGATTTCTGCGATTTCGGCATCTTTAATGTTTTGGGCAACCTCTTTACGGCTTTCCATTTCGATAAAAGATTTTTTCTTTTCCATGATGTTGTGAACAACGCGATTTTCCGGTGCATCACGAATATCCATTAATTCGATATTTTTAACCGGCACGACCCCCCAACTTGTCAGTTGGTCTTTAACGGCGATTGTAAATTGTTCACCATAGATGCTGCGCTCTAACATAATTTTGTCGATGTCATGTGAGGCGAGAATGGTACGCACCGCGCCCTGTACAATAGAGAGGAGCTGGCTTTCTAACTCGCGGAAACTCTCAACGCGCTGCGCGGCGAGATTGCTATCATCTATGCGAAAGAAGGCAACAATATCAACAACGAAAGGCACACGGCCAACGTCATAGGCTTCATAGGCGTTAAGCGTAAGGTCGAAAACAGAAACAGGCATAACAATTTTGGTGATACCAAAAACCGGAATCCATGATGGCCATTCATAATAGGTATTACCGTTTCTTGTATCCTTACCATAGGACATGGTTTTTTTTGTTGATTGCACGATGTGTACTTCATTTGTTGGTACAACGCGTCTTAAAAATAGTGCAGTTATAATCGTAACAAAGATTATAAATCCAAGTGCTGTTAAGATACCTGATATTGTTAAGAATGCTGCAAAGTCCATGCTTATATTTTCCTATGATGTGTTTATGGCTGCGAGTATTAACATAAGATGGCGGAATGTGCAAAAATAAAGTGCTTTATATCGTTGCGATAAAGGCTTTATGCATTGGCGAGGGGTAATATTTGGTAAGCTCAGGGTGGAATGTGCTGGCCATTTTATTGCCGCGCTGTACCCAGACGGGCGCGTTTTCATGTGTTGCGAGAACGTCGATATCATCAGAAATATTTGTGATAACAGGCGCGCGGATGAAAGATACGTTATAGCCATCAATAGGCGCGTGGTGACTGTCTAATTGTCTGCCATAGCCGTTGCGCTGCACCGTGATGGGAAGAAGGTTAAATGATTTTTGCGCTGGGTCTGTTACGGTTTCGGCCATTAAAATTGTGCCGGCACATATACCCCATACAGGTTTAGCCGCAAATTGCTCAACGAGGATATTCCACAGATCAAAACGCTCGATCAGCTTTAGCATCGTTGTGCTCTCTCCACCAGGTAAGATAAACGCATCAACGGCCTTGAAGTCTTTTGCAGTTTTTACGGCGTGAAATTCCGCGCCACAGGCCTCGACATGGAGTCTATGTGGTTCAACAGCACCTTGAAGGGCGAAAACTCCAATTTTTTTCATTATGATCGTTTTCTTATGTTGGTGTGTCGTTTGTGTAGTCAGATATCAAGTTTTTCTGTATTTGATACATATTCTCTTGCTCTTCCGGTATAGCTCTATGCGCCTTCTTAAAGGCCATCTCTAAATTCTCATATGCTTTGTCTAATGAATTTTCAGTTTGGATGAGTGTATCAATGCTCACCGTATCTGCGGGGATGGCGCCTCTATCTTGATTACGTTTATGTAGTGTTTTTTCAAACGTCTGCATACATGCATCAAAGAACAAATCTTTTTCATTCTCTGATGCAATATAATCAGGATGGTTTGGCAGTAATGCAATAGTACCCATATACTACCAACCGCGATTGGCCATCAACATTGGCTCATCAATTTCACTGATCTCTGTGCCGCGCATTGCAACACCGCCAAGTTCTTTTGATGCTTCCAGAACAATCGCAGGATCATCAAAATGCGCTGTGGCCTTTACAATGGCTTTTGCAAATTGATCCGGATTATCTGATTTGAAAATCCCTGACCCAACAAAAACGGTCTCCGCGCCAAGTTGCATGCACATCGCCGCATCCGCAGGCGTTGCAATACCGCCCGCCGCAAAATTTGGAACAGGAAGCTTACCTTCTGCGCGGACAAGTTTAAGCAGCTCAAACGGTGCGCCCATATCGCGCGCAGCGGTCATAAGCTCCGCCTCGTCCATGTTACAGACCCATTTAATCTCTGAATTGATCTGACGCATATGACGAATAGCCTCAACAATATTACCTGTGCCCGGCTCACCCTTTGTCCGGATAAGAGCGGCACCTTCGCCAATGCGGCGTAGAGCTTCACCAAGATTTTTGGCACCACATACAAACGGGATTTTATAATCAAACTTATTGATGTGGTATTCTTCATCCGCAGGGGTTAGAACCTCGGATTCATCAATATAATCAACACCGATCGCTTCTAGTATTTGCGCTTCTGCAAAGTGACCAATACGGCATTTTGCCATCACAGGAATTGAGGATACTGCCATAATCTCTTCGATAAGTTTAGGTGGGCTCATCCGTGCAACGCCGCCATCCTTACGAATGTCTGATGGAACACGCTCAAGCGCCATCACCGCGACCGCGCCAGCATTCTCTGCAATCTTGGCCTGTTCGGCAGTGACAACGTCCATAATGACGCCGCCTTTAAGCATTTCAGCCAAGCCAGTTTTAAGGTTCATAACGTTCTTGGATGATGAATTGTCGCCCATATCTCTATTCCTTAATAAATTTTTCCATGTAAGCGCGTTATTTATACATATAAAATCAGGGAATGCAAAGGAAACTATAGCCTTTATGCATTGTTTTCATAATATTGTTTTTGGCCGTGCGGCATGTTAGGGTACACTTATGAAGATTTCATTTTGCACAACATGTATGGGGCGTGCGCATCATCTTAAAGAGACGCTGCCGAAAAATATTCGTGACAATCCGGCGAGAGAAGGCATGGACGTAGAGTTTGTCGTACTGAATTATAATTCACAAGATGATCTGCATGAATGGATGACGACAGATCCAGAAATGAAAGCACATATTGAATCTGGGCTTGTGCGGTATGGTAAGACAACGGATCCAGAGTTTTTCCATATGTCCCATGCAAAGAATATGGTGCATCGTATGGCCACGGGGGATGTGCTCTGTAATCTGGATGCGGATAATTATTTAGGTGTAGGGTTCGCAGAGTTATTACATCAAAGTTTTTCTGAAAATATGGATATTGTAGTAAATCCCTCTGTGCGTGTGAGTAGATTATTTGGTAAGGACGATCAGGGCTTTTTTGGGCGTGTGGCGATATCAAAAGATAGTTTTATGGCTTTGGGGGGGTATGACGAAGAATTTTCTGGCTGGGGTGGAGAAGATACTGACTTTATGCAACGCGCCAAAGGCTTGGGGGTAGAGCATCATAGAATTGATTCTTTGAAGTATCTTGATGTTATAAAACATTCCAATCTAGAACGCGTTGATAATATGGTTTCTGTGGAACATATAGAATATGATAAAAATAGCAGCAAAGCGATCTTTTTGAGAAAGACCACCAAATACATACTAACTTATTGTAATTATTATGAAAAAATGGTGGGCGCTGCGGGGTTCGAACCCACGACCCGCTGATTAAGAGTCAGCTGCTCTACCAACTGAGCTAAGCGCCCCAGAGATGGGAAATTGAGTATATCAGCATCAATTTACGAATGTCGATGGGAAATCATTGCGACCAGGCGGCACCGATCCGAATACAGCTAGCTTGCTTTCTTAAGCAGGTAGGCTTCGATCTCTTTAAGATAGTCTTCAACGGAGATGTCAATTTCAGATGTAATTTCCAGCTCTCGATCCTCAAATACATCCCGGTCAGGATATTGCTGTTGCCAATTGGCGATTTTAACGTCTCGCTCGCGGATAAGTGTTTTTATGACCGGCTTATAAAGCCGAACAAGAGAGGTTAGCCAGATATTAACCGCCCAGGACGGGGGGACGAGATCAATTTCAAAGCTTTCAAGTGATGTGATCACGTCATCGGCGCCATACCAATTCTCTGCCGTCACCCAGCGGTTCGTTGTAAAAAGCTGTGTCGGAAAGCCTTTATTATCCATAGAGATAGCGATGAGATGAGTAATCTGATCTTCACGTTCTTGCATGTAATCTTGTTCTGACTGCTCTTTTATTGGCAAGACACCTGCCGGCATGCCCTC